>NZ_JBWKUF010000004.1:0-693846 GCF_059420685.1 Sphingomonas sp. GW821-FHT03E12 | reverse complement strand
AGCGGCTTCAGCGACGCGCCCGCGTCCGGCCACACATAGCCCACCGTCACACCCGCAGCGATCGCCACCAACACCTGCACGTACAGCTGCCCGTACCAGGCCACACGCCGCGCAGGCTCGCTCGAATACTCTAGTGCAATCGCCATTCAGATCCTCCCATCGCGCCTTTCCGGCGTCGATTCTGGGCTGCGTCCAGCAGCGGCATCGTTATCATCCGGCAACCTCGCAAAACCAAAAACTGAACTTAAAGTATTGATTTATATGAACCTATTACCCGTCGAGGCAGATGAATCCGTGCAAGAATACGCACATGGAAATCACATAATGTGTGATATTCCGCACAAATGAGGAGCCTGACTCGATCTACCCGGAGTCTTGCGCTGCTGGCCGCCGCCGGCGCGGTGCTGCTCGCGCTGGTCTCAATCGCCGCATTCCGTGTCGCGCAGCAGCAGGCGGTGTCCGCAACCGATCGCGCCGCCGCTCAGCTGGTGCGCGACAATGCCGGCCTGTTCGCGAGCGAGTTGCAGAAATTCCGGCTGCTGCCGCTGGTGCTCGCCGAATATCCCGATGTCCGTGGAATGCTGGAGACACGCGACACCGCGGTGGTCGATCGGATCAACGCACGGCTCGAGCTTCTCGCGCAGCGCACCGACGCCGCGGCGATCTATGTGCTGACGGCACAAGGCCGCGCAATCGCCGCAAGCAACTACCGGCTGCCGGCGAGCTTCGTCGGACAGGATTACGGCTTCCGCCCCTATTTTCAGGGAGCGATCCGCGACGGCGGTGCGGAGCTGTTCGCGCTCGGCACGGTGAGCGGGCGTCCCGGCCTCTATCTGGCGCGACGCATCGGCGATGCCGCGCGCCCGCTCGGGGTGATCGTCGTCAAGATCGAGTTCGAAGCGATGCAGGCCGCCTGGGCGCGCCAGCAGGGCAAGACCCTGGTCACCGATCCGCATGGCGTGGTGATCGTGACCAGCGAGCCGCGCTGGCGCTTCGGCACGATCGGGCAGATCAGCGCGGATGATCGCGCTGCGATCCGCGCGACGCGTCAATATGGCAGTCTGCCGCTCGCCCCGCTGCCGCTGACGATCGACGGCGCGGCGGCGCAGATGGGCGGGGAAACGCCGGGGAGCCGGTTGGCGGCAACCGGGCTGCCGCTCGCCGGGGCGCAGATGCGCGTCCTCTATCCGCTCGATCCGGCGATGCGCAGCGCCAATGCCAATGCACGGCTGGTTTCGCTCGGCGCACTGATCGTGATCGCGGGCGCGCTGTTGCTGCTGTGGCGCGCGCGTGAACGCCGTCTGCTCCAGATCGCCGCACAGCGTGCTTTGGAGGGGCAGGTTGCCGAACGCACCGCCGAACTGCGCGAGACCAATGCACAGCTGGTCGCCGAGAGCGGCGAGCGGGCGCTGGCCGACCAGCGCTACCGCGCTGCGCGCGAAGAGCTGGCGCAGGCGAACCGGCTCGGGTCGCTGGGCCAGATTACCGCAGGCGTCGCGCATGAGATCAATCAGCCTGTCGCCGCGATCCGCAGTTTCGCCGAGAATGCGCAGGGCTTCCTCGCCCGCGGCGATGGGGGCCGGGCAGACGAGAATCTGGGGCGGATCGTCGACCTGACCCAACGCATCGGCACGATCACCGCCGAACTGCGCAACTTCGCGCGGCGGCGCACGCCCGAAACCGGTGCCGTCGATGTCGACACGGTGATCGAATCGACCCTGTTGCTGATCGGCGACCGGGTGCGTGCACAGGGCGTCGTCCTTGAACGCACCGGCCCCGCAGCGTTGCGCGTCACCGCCGATCGGGTGCGGCTCGAACAGATCCTCATCAACCTGATCCAGAACGCGCTCGACGCGCTCGCGGGGCAAGAAAGGCCGGTCATCCGCATCACCACGGCGCGTGAGGATATGCGGATCGCGATCGAGGTCGCCGACAATGGTTCCGGCGTCGCGCCGGAGCTTGCCGATCAGCTGTTCATGCCCTTCGTCACCGGCCGCGCCGAAGGTCTCGGTCTTGGCCTGCCGATCGCGCGCAATATCGCACGCGAGTTCGGCGGCGAGCTGAGTCTGACCGGCTCTTCGCTGGGTGGCGCGGCCTTCCGTCTCGAACTGCCGGAGGGCGCGCATGGCTGAGCCGCTCATTCTCTTCGTCGATGACGACGCGGCCCTGCGTGAGGCGAATGTGCAGACGCTGGAGCTGGCCGGACTCGCCGTCCAGCCCTTCGCCAGCGCGCAGGCCGCACTCGGCGCGATCAACCCGGACTTCGCAGGCGCCGTGATCACTGACATCCGCATGCCCGGCATGGACGGCCTGCAATTCTTCGAGCGTATCCGCGCGATCGATCCGGAGATACCGGTGATCCTGATCACGGGGCATGGGGACGTGCCGATGGCGGTGCGCGCGTTGCAGGACGGCGCGTTCGATTTCCTCGCCAAGCCTTTTGCCGCCGGGCACCTCGCCGCCTCCGCAAGCAAGGCGCTGACGGCGCGCGCGCTGGTGCTCGACAATCGCCGGCTGCGCGCGGACACGGCAGCGCGGACCGAAAGCCCGCTGATCGGCGACAGCCCGGCGATGGTCCGGCTGCGCGAAACGATCGCTCAGGTCGCGCGCGCCGATATCGATGTGCTGATCGAGGGCGAGACCGGGACCGGCAAGGAACTGGTCGCGGCGATGCTCCACCGCGGCTCGCCGCGCAGCGCCCGCCCGTTCGTCGCGGTCAACTGCGCCGCGCTGCCCGAGGCGCATGCCGAGGTCGAGCTGCTCGGTCACGCCGCCGATGCGGTGCCGGGCGCCCGCTTCGCGCGCACCGGGCGGATCGAAGCGTCGGACAAAGGAACGCTGTTCCTGGACGATATCGACGGCATGCCGCTTGCCGTGCAATCGCGCCTGCTCCGCGTGATCGAGGAACGCGAGGTGCTTCCACTCGGCGAGGAGCGCCCCATCCCGCTCGACCTGCGCGTGATCGCATCGGTCAAGCCAGGACTGGAGGTGCTGATCGAGCGAGGCGAATTCCGCCGCGACCTCTATTTCCGCCTCAACGTCGTGCGGCTGTCGCTGCCGCCGCTGCGCGAGCGCCGCGCGGACATCCCGTTGCTGTTCGCCGCCTTCGTGCAGGAGGCGACCGCGCAGGCGGGGCGCAGCGATTTCCGGATCACCGACACGATCCGCCGCCATCTGATCGGCCATGACTGGCCGGGCAATGTCCGCGAATTGCGCAATTTCGCGTTCAGCGCGGTGCTTGGCCTGACCGAGCAGAGCGTGTGGGAGAGCGACGCACAGGAAGGGCTGGTCCAGCGTGTCCGCAGCTATGAGGAGATGCTGTTGCGCGAGGCGCTGCAGGCCGCGAACGGACGGGTCGACCGCGCACTCCAGCTGCTCCAGCTCCCGCGCAAGACGCTGTACGACAAGATGAAGCGCGCAGGGATCACCCCTGCCGACTTCCGGCTGCCCAAACGCGGCCGTTGAAACTCCCCGTTGGCTTTCGCTGCGATTGCGCGTAGGGGCGCCCGCGGACGCCGGGAGAAATCCGGTCGTCCGATTGATCGCGCCGGTGCCCCGCGAGGGGCTTCAATGGGAATGCGGTGCGGATGGGCGACCATCCAAATCCGCGGCTGTCCCTGCAACTGTAAGCGGTGAGCGAGATGCGCTGGCTCCCCATTCGAGGGGGCAGCCACTGGACTTGAGGTCCGGGAAGGCCGTGCATCGAGCGATGACCCGCGAGCCAGGAGACCTGCCGGTGTGGGTCGCTCTTGCCATGGTCCAGGGAATGACCAGGGCACGGTTTCTCTCCGTCTGAGCGACGAACCATGCGGCCGGGGCCGCACGGTCACGCTTGTGCGGGTGCCTCCAGCGTCCGCCCGCACGCGCGTGCCGGCCGTTCGTTGACACGGCAGGCCCCGCCTTTTCAGTTGCTCGACGCGGGGGGACTATAAAGTGAATTACCGCTATCTCACCCTTCTGCTTGCCAGCGCCGCTACCCCGGCGTTCGCGCAGGACCAGGCGCCCGCCGGCGACGACGAAGTCATCGTCAGCGCCAGCCGCGTGCCGCTCAATGCGCGCGAAATCGGCAGCGCCGTCACCGTCATCACCGCCGAGGACCTGCAGCGCGACCAGATCACCTTCGTGAAGGACGTCTTCCAGGATCTGGCCGGCGTTCAGATCAGCTCCGACCGCCCCGGCGACACCACGAGCGTCAGCATCCGCGGATCGGACAATGATCAGGTGCTGTTCCTGATCGACGGCATCGAACTGGGCGACCCCAGCTCGACCAGCACCCAGTATCAGTCGGATCACCTCACCACCGCGGATATCGCGCGGATCGAGGTGCTGCGCGGCAACCAGAGCTCGCTCTACGGTTCCGACGCGATCGGCGGCGTGGTCAACATCATCACCAAGCGCGCCAAGGACGACGGCTTGCTGTTCAATGCGCAGGGCGAATACGGGTCGCACGACACGCTCAACGGCGCGGCGTCGATCATCGGCAAGAAGGGCGTGGTCGATTTCCGCCTGACCGCCAGCGGCTACAAGCATGAAGGCCCCTCGCTCGCCGACCCGGCGACCGGCACTTCGGTCGAGGAAGACGAATATTGGCGCTACGGCTTCAGCGGCCGCGTCGGCGTGGCGGCGACGTCGAATATCGAGCTGCAGCTGATCGGCTTCTGGCAGGATTCGCACTCCGATCTGGACGGTACCAATGCCGACAGCACCGACACAGTGCGCAAGAAGGAATGGGCCTATGCGGGCCAGGCGAGCTACCGCAGCGATGACAGCGCGCTTCGCGCGAGCGCGACGGCGAGCCGCTACGTCGCCCAGCGCCGTTACTTCGGCACCTGGTACCGTCCCGACGGCGACTTCTTCGAGGGCACCAAGGACGTGCTCGCGGTCAACGCTAGCTACGACAAGGGCGGCGTGTTCGGCATCGCGGTCGGCGGTAATTACGAGGAGGAATATACCGATCAGGTGACCGCCTTCTCGGGGGTGTTCGACGCCAAGATCACGACCAAGTCGGCCTATGCCGAACTGGCGCTGCGTCCGGCGCGCGGGCTGACCATCACCGGCGCGGCGCGCATCGACGACAATAGCCGCTTCGGCAGCTTCGACACCTATCGCGTCACCGGCGCTTATGTCCTCGAGAACCTGATCGGCAGCGGCAACGTCAAGCTGCGTGCGAGCTATGGCTCGGGCGCCAAGGCACCGGGGCTCTACCAGCTGTTCGACCCGACCTATGGCTATGCCGGCCTCAAGGTCGAGACCAGCGAGGGTGGCGATGTCGGTGTCGATTTCGACTTCGGTTCCGCGTTCAGCGCGCAGGTCTCGTACTTCTTTGCGAAGACCCGCAACGAGATCGCGTTCGATTGCACCGCCCCCACCCCTGGCTGCTATGTGAACTTCGGGCGGACGCGCAAGTCCGGCGTCGAGGTCGCATTCGACCTGCGTCCGGCGGACTGGATCGCGTTCCGCCAGAGCCTGACCTATCTCAACGCCGAGCAGCGCGCGAATGGCGTGTGGAGCGACCTGCGCCGCCCCGAATTCTCGGGCAGCACGTCGCTCACGCTCACCCCGGTCGAGCGGTTCTCGGTCACCGCGCGCCTGCGTCACCGCGACCGCAACGCGTCGAGCAGCTTTTCGCCCGCGACCAAGGGCTACGAAGTCGTCGACCTGCTCGCTTCCTATGGGATCACCGACAATGTCGAGGTCTATGGCCGCGTCGTGAACCTGTTCGATCGGCAGTATCAGATGAGCTATGGCAAGAACGCCCTGGGCCGCAGCGCCTATGGCGGCATCCGCCTGAAGTTCTGACCCGTTCGGGGAGGCGGCGCGATCCGCCTCCCCTTACTCATTCACGGAGAGATGCGATGAAGCCCCGGACCGACGCCGAGCACAATGAGCGGATGAAGAAGATCCAGGCGGCGCAGGCCAAGAAGATCGCGACCAAGACGGTCGAGAAGGGCCTGCTGATCGTCCATACCGGCAACGGCAAGGGCAAATCCTCCTCCGCCTTCGGCATGGCCGCGCGATCGATCGGCCACGGGATGAAGGTCGGCATCGTCCAGTTCGTGAAGGGCACGATCGACACCGGCGAGAAGCGCTTCTTCGACCGTTTCCCCGACGAGATCGAGTTCAAGCGAATGGGCGAAGGCTTCACCTGGGACACGCAGGATCGCGCGCGCGATATCGCCGCGGCGCGCGCCGGGTGGGAAGAGGTCAAGCGGATGATCGCCGATCCCGCCTATGCGCTGGTGATCGCCGACGAACTCAACATCGTGCTGCGCTACGACTATCTGCCGGTCGAGGAAGTGCTGGAGGCGGTCACCGCCCGCGCCGAGATGAAGCATGTCGTCATCACCGGCCGCAACGCCCCCCAGGCGCTGATCGACGCCGCCGACCTCGTCACCGAGATGACCGAGGTGAAGCACCCCTTCCGCACGCAGAATGTACGCGCGCAGAAGGGCATCGAATTTTAGTGTTTACGGGCCGCCGCCTGCTGAACGATGCCGCGCGCAGCCAGCACATAGGCGGGGCTGCCGCACACCGTCCATGCCTGGGGGATCGAGATGCGCGGGATGCTGCGCAGCGCCGGGTGGTGGAGCATCTCCGTCCCCTGATCGGTGACCCGGTCGGTCGCGCTTTCCACGATCAGGAAATCAGGACGCGCGGCGACCATTTCCTCGAGGCTGATCTGCGAGAGCGGCGGCTTGCCGAGCTTGGCGGCGAGATTGACCAGGCCCACCCGCGTCATCAGGTCGTCGATCAGCGTCTCGGTGCCGGTCATGAAACCGCGGCGCTGGTAATAGGCCGCGACCTTGCCGCCCTTGAGCTTGCCGAGCCTGGCGAGATCAGCCTCCATGCGGCGGATCAGCGCCTCGCCGCGCGCGGGATGGCCGACGGCGGCGGCGACGGTGCGGATCTGCTCGATGATCGTGGGGTAGCTCTCGGCATAGCCCAGATCGAGCGTATGATATTTCTCCGGGCCCAGCGGGCGCAGCATCGCATGGCGGCTGGCGGGCATGCCGATGATCAGGTCGGGGCGCAGCGCGAACAGCTGTTCGGACGATTCCTTGAGCAAGGTGATGCCCTGCGCATGCGCCGCCGCCGCCGACATTTCGGTATCGCGCGCATTCCTGGTGAGCGCGGCGATCTGCGACCGGTCCGCCAGCGCGAGCAGCAGCTGATCCGTGCAGAGGTTGAGCGAAACGATCCGCTGTGGTCGAACGGGCGCGCCGGCCGGCTGCGGCACGGCGGGCGCCGCGGACGCTCCGAGCGAGAACAGGGAAATGGCTGCAAGATGGAGAAGACGCCGCATGATGTTGCTCCTAACCCGGTTCGCGAACCGGGCAAGCGGTTCGTGACGCGATGACCCGCGGCGCATCCTTCCGCCTCAACGGCCTGTTGCTGGTGCTGACCGCGCTTGCCGCACTGGCCTCGCTCGCCTTCGGTACCGTCTCGCTGGCGCCCGACCGGGTGATCGCCGCACTGCTCGGCAACGGTGATCAAATCGCATCGACGATCGTGCTCGACCTGCGCATGCCGCGGATGCTGCTCGGCCTGCTGGTCGGCGCGATGCTGGGTCTTGCCGGCGCGGCGCTGCAGGGGTTTCTGCGCAACCCGCTGGCCGAACCCTCGGTGCTGGGGGCGTCCAACGCCGCGGCGTTCGGAGCAGTGATCGCGCTCTATTTCGGCATCGCCGAGCTCCATCCCGCGCTGCTGCCGCTGCTCGCCATCGCCGCGGCGATGATCGCGCTGGTCCTGCTGTTCAGCCTTTCCGGCCAGTCGGAGAGCGCACTGACCCTGATCCTCGCGGGTATCGCCATCGCGACGCTGGCCGGTGCCGGGATCAGCCTCGCGCTCAACCTGTCGCCCAACCCCTTTGCGGCGATGGAGATCATGAACTGGCTGCTCGGCAGCATCGAGAACCGGTCGTCGCAGCATGTGTGGATCGCCCTGCCCTGCATCGTCATCGGCGGCGCGCTGTTGCTGTGGGATGCGCGCGCGCTCGACGCGCTGACCCTGGGCGAGGACGGCGCACGGGCGCTGGGGATCAATCTGCGCGCGGTGCGCTGGCGGCTGCTGGTCGGCGTCGCGATCGGTGTGGGCGGGGCGGTCGCCGTCTCCGGATCGATCGGCTTTATCGGCCTGATCGTGCCGCACATCATCCGTCCGTTCACCGACCGAAGCCCTTCGGCAATCCTGTGGCCCTCGGCGATCGGCGGAGCATTGCTGCTCACCCTCTCCGACCTAGGCGTGCGGATGATCCCGGCGACCAATGAGCTCAAGCTCGGCGTGGTCACCGCCTTTCTCGGAATTCCGGTCTTCCTTGTCCATCTCTTGCGGGAGCGCCGGCTATGGTGACGCTGACGACGCAGGCGCTGAGCGTATCGCTCGGCACGCGCACGGTGGTGGACGACATCACCTTGTCGCTCGAACCCGGGCGGCTGATCGGGATCATCGGTCCGAACGGTGCGGGCAAGTCGACGCTGGTGCGTGCGCTGCTGGGGCTGGTCCCCTATCGCGGCAACATCGCCCTCGACGGCGCCGAGATCACCAGCCTGACCCGCGCCCGGATCGCCCGCGAGCTCGCCTATCTGCCGCAGGGACAGATCCTGCACTGGCCGTTGTCGGTCGAGCGGCTGGTGGGCCTCGGCCGCCTGCCCCACCTTGCGCCGATGTCGCGGATTTCGGCGGCGGACCAGGCGATCATCGACCGGGCAATGGCGCGCGCCGATATCGAGCATCTGCGCGATCGTATCGCCACCGAGCTGTCGGGCGGCGAGCGTGCGCGCGTCCTGCTCGCACGTGCACTTGCGGTCGAGGCGCGCGGGCTGATCGCGGACGAACCGCTCGCCTCGCTCGACCCCGGGCACCAGATCGACGTGATGGAATTGCTGCGCAGCGAAGCCGCAGCAGGCGCCCTCGTCGTTGCGGTCCTCCACGACCTCACCATGGCCGCGCGCTATTGCGACCGGCTGCTGCTGATGGATCGCGGAAGGCTGGTCGCGCAAGGCGCGCCGCTGGAGGTCCTGAACGAGGCCAATCTGCGCAGCGTCTATGGCGTGCAGGCGCGGATCGAAGGAAGTGAAACCGCGCCGCTGGTCGTGCCGACCGGACGGATCGCGCAGGAAACGAGTCACTGATGCGTTTTGAGTCCCCCGAAGCCTTGGCCGCCCTCCTCGCCGGTCTTCCCGGGCCGGATGGAGCCGCGCGCGAAGCCGCGGCCGCGCGGCAGGCTCAGCTCACCAAACCCGCTGGATCGCTCGGCCGGCTCGAGGAGATCGCGCTGTTCATGGCGGGCTGGCAGGGCAAGGAACGCCCCGTGCTCAACCGGGCGCGCACGGCGATCTTCGCGGGCAATCATGGCGTCACGCGGCACGGGATCAGCGCCTTTCCTTCGGACGTGACCGTGCAGATGGTCGCCAACTTCGAAGCCGGCGGCGCGGCGATCAATCAGCTGGCGCGCGAGGCCGGGCTGGAACTGCGCGTGATCGCGCTCGACCTCGACCGGCCGACCGCGGATTTCACCGAAGCACCGGCGATGAGCGCGGACGAATGCCTCGACGCGCTCAATCGCGGCGCTGAGATGGTCGAGCCCGGTCTCGACCTGCTCACGGTCGGCGAAATGGGGATCGGCAACAGCACCGCGGCCGCGGCGCTTTGCGCGCGGAGCCTGGGCGGCGATGTGCGGGACTGGGTGGGGCCGGGTACGGGCCTCGATTCCGCCGGGATCGCACGCAAGGCCGCGGTGATCGAACGGGCGCTGGCAACACATGCCGACGCGCCCCGCACCGGCTTCGAAACCCTGCGTCGGCTGGGCGGGCGCGAGATTGCCGCGATCGCCGGTGCCGTACTGGCTGCGCGCCATGCCCGGGTGCCGGTGATGCTCGACGGGTTCATCGCCTGCGCCGCGCTCGCCCCGCTGGTCGCCGATCAGCCTGGCCTGGCCGAACATTGCCTGGCCGGCCATTGCTCGGCCGAACCGGGACATCGCCGCCTGCTCCACCAGTTCAGCCTGACGCCGTTGCTGCAGCTTGGCATGCGGCTGGGCGAAGGCAGCGGCGCGGCGGTGGCCGTGTCGATCGTGCGCGCGGCACTGGCGACGCATAACGGCATGGCGACCTTTGCCGAGGCCAGCGTCTCCGGAAAGCTGTGAGCGCGCGAACCCTCTATCTGATGCGCCACGGCGCGCCGGTCCTGACCGGGCGGATGCTGGGCCGCACCGATTGCGAGGTGACGCCCGAGGGGATCGCGGCCTGCCGGGCACAGGCCGAGGACCTGGCCGTCGCGCATGTGATCGCATCCGATCTGCAACGCGCATCGCGCTGCGCGGAGGCGATTGCCGCCGACCGTGGCCTGTCCCCGCGCATCGACGCCCGCTGGCGCGAACTCGATTTCGGCGCGTGGGACGGGCTGGAGAGCAGTGTGATCGACCCGGACGCGCTCGGCCGCTTCTGGAGCGATCCCGACGCCAACCCGCCACCCGGCGGCGAGCGCTGGTCGGCGCTGGTCGCGCGGATCGGTGCCGCGATCGATGAGCTCCCTTCCGAACCCGTGCTGGTCGTCACCCATGGCGGGGCGATACGCGCGGCATTGCATGTGCTGTGTGGTTTCCCGCTTGCTCAGCTCTGGGCGTTCGACCTGCCCTATGCCAGCGTGCTCGCGCTGCGACTCTGGGATCGGCGCAGCGGGCAGATCATGGGGTTGTGGCCATGAAGGGTTTGATCATCGCGCTGCAATTCCTGACCCGGCTGCCAATGCCGAGCGTGCCGGTGGATTCGGCAAGCTTCGCCGCAAGCATGCGCTGGTTCCCGGTCGCAGGGCTTGCAGTGGGCGGCGTGACCGCGGGTGCCTTCTGGCTGGGCGGTCATATCGACCCATGGCTGGCCGCGCTCGCCGGGCTGGTCGCCTGGGTCTGGGTCACCGGGGCACTCCATCTCGACGGCCTCTCCGACCTGGCCGATGCACGCGGCGCCGCGCATTGCGATCCCGAACGGTTGCTTGCGGTGATGGCCGATCCGCATGTCGGCAGCTTCGGTGTCGTTACGCTGATCGTCCAGCTCATTGCCAAGCTGGTGCTGCTGCATCTGCTCCCCCCGGCACAATGGCCGGCTCTGCTGCTGATCCCGGCCGTCGCGCGGATCGGCCCGCTGGCGTGGACGCGCTGGCTGCCCTCGCTCCACGCCGGACTTGCCGAGCGGTTCATCGGCGTCGCCAGCCTGCCGGTGCTGGCGGTGTGGGCGATCGGCTGGGCAGCGGCCTGCTGGTTCGTTCCCGCCTTGCTCGTCGCGCCCCTGCTGGTCCTGTGGTGGGGCCTCTGGCTCAGGGACAAGCTTGGCGGGGTTTCGGGCGATTGCCTTGGCGCGGGGATCGAGCTGGTCGAAACCGGCTTGCTGATTGCCGTGGTGCTGTGGGCCGGGCTCGCGTGAGTCCATGGACGCATCATGGCGGACAGCTCGCCACGGCCCGCGCGCTGTTCGGCGACGGCGACGCGCCGTGGATCGACCTGTCGACCGGGATCAACCCGCGCCAATGGCCCGGCGTCGCGCAGCTCGCGATCGACTGGTCGCGGCTGCCCGACACAAGCGCGCTGACCGCGCTCGAAATTACGGCCGCCCGCTATTTCGGCGCCGATCCGGCCTGCGTGCTTGCGGTCCCCGGCACCGAGATCGGGCTGAGGTTGCTTGGCGGACATCTGCCCCGGCCGGTGCGCTATTGCTGGCCGAGCTACGGAACGCATGCCGAGATCGACCCTGAGGGCCTTGCCGTCGACAGGCCGGATCCCGGCGCCGGCACGCTGATCCTCGCCAACCCCAACAATCCCGATGGCAGGATCACGCCCGCCGCTGTGCTCCGGGCGCAAATGGCGGCCGGCTGGCTGGTGGTGGACGAAGCCTTTGCCGATGCCGATCCGCGCTACAGCCTTGCAAGCGAGGTTGGCGAGGATGCGCCGCTGATCCTGCTGCGATCGTTCGGCAAGTTCTTCGGGCTGGCCGGCGTGCGGCTGGGCTTTGTGATCGCGCCGCCGGGGCTCATCGCCGGCCTCCGCCGCCATCTCGGCGCATGGCCGGTGTCGGCCGCAGCGATCGCGATCGGCACCGCCGCCTATGCCGACAGTGGATGGATCGAGGCGGAGCGCAGCCGGCTGGCGGCCGATGCGGCTGTGCTGGACCAGCTGCTCCAGGCGCATGGCTATGTGACCGCGGGCGCCTGTCCGCTGTTCCGCCTCGTCGAGACAGCGGATGCGCAGGCGTTGTTCGAACGGCTCGCCCGGCGATCGATCCTTACCCGGCCGTTCGACTATGACCCGCGCTGGCTGCGCATCGGGCTGCCCGCCGAGGCCGAGGCGCTTGCCCGGCTCGACTCCGCTCTCGCCAATGGCTGAGCCGGTCGCGCTCATGGCGCTTGCGATCGATGCCGCGATCGGCTGGCCCGCGCGGCTCTATCGTTGGATCGGCCACCCGGTGAACGCGTTCGCGGCGATCATCCGCTACTGCGCCGAGCGGTGGAATCGCGGCAGCGCGGGCACGCGCCGGGTCGCGGGTGTCGCGACGGTGCTCCTCCTGATTGCCGTCACAGGCGGCATCGGCTGGGGTCTGACCCTGCTGTTCGACAGGCTCTTCGGCGGGTGGAGCTGGATCGCGGTCGCGCTGTTCGCGGCACCGGGCCTCGCGCAGCGGAGCCTGTTCGAGCATGTGCGCGCGGTCCGCGATGCGCTATCGGCTGGCGACCTTGAAGCCACACGATCCGCGGTCGCCATGATCGTCGGCCGCGATACAGCAACGCTCGATGAGGCAGGCATATCGCGCGCTGCGATCGAGAGCCTGGCGGAAAGCTTCTGCGACGGGGTCGCGGCGCCGCTCTTCTGGCTGCTGCTGCTCGGCCTGCCTGGCATCTGGATCTACAAGGCGATCAACACGGCCGACAGCCTGATCGGGCATCGCGAGGCGCCGTGGCGCGAGTTCGGCTGGGCGGCAGCACGAACCGACGATCTGCTTAATCTGCTCCCTGCGCGGATCGCCGGGCCGGTCATCTGCCTCGCCGCCGGGCGCGGCTGGCGCGTGATGTGGCGCGACGCGCGCAACCACGCCTCCCCCAATGCCGGCTGGACCGAAGCCGCGATGGCAGGGGCGCTCGGCCTGCGCCTTGCCGGGCCGGTCAGCTATGACGGCGAAGTGCATGCCAAGCTATGGATCGGCGACGGCCGAGCAGATGCGGGAGCAACCGACATCGCCCGCGCGCTTACCCTCTATCTGCGCGCTTGTGCGCTGCTGTGGCTGATTGCAGGAGGCGCGGCATGGGCGCGCTGATGCTGCAGGGAACCGGGTCGGATGTCGGCAAGTCGGTGCTGGTCGCGGGACTGTGCCGGGCGCTCGCCAATCGCGGACTGCGCGTACTGCCGTTCAAGCCCCAGAACATGTCGAACAATGCCGCGGTGACGATCGACGGCGGCGAGATCGGCCGGGCGCAGGCGCTTCAGGCGATCGCCTGCCGGGTGGAGCCGCACACCGACATGAACCCGGTGCTGCTCAAACCGCAGGCGGATCACACCTCGCAGTTGGTCGTGCAGGGCCGGGTCCGCGGAACGCTGGGCAGCGGCAATTTCCGTGCGGCGCGCGGCGCCTTGCTCGAAGAGGTGATGGCGAGCTTCGCACGGCTCGATCAGGCGTGCGACATCGTCGTGGTCGAGGGCGCCGGGTCACCGGCCGAGATCAACCTGCGCGCGGGCGACATCGCCAATATGGGCTTCGCCCGCGCTGCCGGCGTGCCTGTGGTGCTGGTCGGCGATATCGACCGCGGCGGCGTGATCGCATCGGTCGTCGGCACCCGCGCGGTGATCGATCCCGAAGACGCCGCGATGATCCGCGGCTTCATCATCAACAAGTTCCGCGGCGATCCCGCGCTGTTCGCGGACGGCTATCGCGCGATCGAGGAACGCAGCGGCTGGCGCGGCTATGGGCTGGTTCACTGGCTGCCAGCGGCGGCGCGCCTGCCCAGCGAAGATGCGGTCCGGCTTGAACGGTCCTCGACGCGGCAGGCCGGGCGAATCGTCATCGCCTGCCCCATCCTCCCGCGGATCTCCAATTTCGACGACCTCGATCCGCTGATGCTCGAGCCGGAGGTCGAGCTGGTGATGGTCCCGCCCGGCCAGCCAATCCCCGCCGAAGCCGCGCTGATCGTCCTGCCCGGATCGAAGGCGACGCTGGCCGACCTGGAGGCGGTGCGAACGCAAGGCTGGGATATCGACATCCTCGCCCATCATCGCCGCGGCGGGACGATCCTGGGGCTGTGCGGCGGCTATCAGATGCTCGGTACCCGGATCGCCGATCCGCTCGGGCTGGAAGGCGCGCCGGGCGAAGCGGCGGGACTTGGCCTGCTGGAGGTCGAGACCGTGCTGACCCCGGCCAAGGCGCTTCGCCCCGTGCGCGGACAGGCGCTGGGCGCGCGCTTCGACGGATATGAAATGCATATGGGCGAGACAGGTGGACCGGGTGCATCGCACCCCTTCGCCACCTTTGACGATGGCCGCAGCGACGGCGCGATCAGTGCGGACGGACGCGTGATGGGAAGCTATGTCCACGGCCTTCTCGCCGACCCGGCGCAGCGCGCGGCGCTGCTGGCAAGGCTGGGTGTCCGCGCGAGTGGCGCCGACTATCGCGCGTCCGTCGATGCGGCGCTCGACGAGATCGCTGCAGCGCTCGAAACCCATCTCGACATCGACGCGCTGATCGCGCTGGCAGCCGAAAGGATATCCGCATGAGCCTTCTCGTCCTTGGCGGCGCACGTTCGGGCAAGAGCCGCTACGCGCAGGCCCGCGCCGAAGCGCTTGGCGGCGAACCGGTCTATATCGCGACGGCGCAGGCGCTCGACGCCGAGATGGGCGAGCGGATCGAGCGCCACCGCGCCGATCGGGGTCCGGCATGGACGACGGTCGAAGCGCCGGTCGAGCTCGCGGCGGCGATCCGCGCCGGGGATCATGCCGAACGCGTGCTGCTGATCGACTGCCTCACGCTCTGGACCACCAACCTGCTGCTCGCCGATCGCGATATCGCGGCGGCCACCGGCGACCTTGCCGCCGCAATCGGCGAGGCCGGCTGCCCGGTGATCCTGGTCGCCAATGAAGTCGGCCTTGGCATCGTGCCCGACAATGCCCTGGCACGCCGGTTCCGCGACGAAGCCGGCCGCGTCAATCAACGGATCGCTGCGGCAGTCGATGAGGTCATGTTCGTCGCCGCCGGCCTGCCGCTCCGGCTCAAATAGCGACGCTCGGCGCTATTCCTTGTTCAGGCTGCGCAGCACCGGCAGGATCGTCGCATAGTCGTCGGTCCAGGGCGTGAAGCCCGGGGTCGCCTCAAGGTCACGCCACGAGCCGCCGCGCGCCTTCAGCTTCGCGATCACCTCGGGCGAGCGCGACAGTGCGATCCAGTCCGACGTCGCCGCCTCCTGCATCTCCTCGTCGGGCGTCGGCACATAGGTCAGCCCCGCGGCACTCCATCCTCCCGCCTTCGCCGCAGCCTCGACTACGGGTTCGAGCGACAGGAAGCGGTTCGAGATATGGACCAGCAGCAGCCCGTCTTTGGCGAGGACGCGGTCATAGGTGGCGAACGCCTCGCGCGTCATCAGATGCATCGGCACGGCATCGGACGAGAAGGCGTCGAGTGCGAGCAGGTCAAGGCTTCCGGCGGGCGCCTCGTTCAGTCGCAGCCGCGCGTCACCCAGGATCACCTGCGCCTTGGGCGCGCAAAGCTCGAGGAAGCGGAACGGCCCGCGCGCCAGTTCGACCACCGCCGGATCGATCTCGTAGAAGCGCCAGTCCTGCCCCGGCCGCGCGTAGCAGGCGAGTGTCCCGGTGCCGAGACCGACGACGCCGATCCGGGCCGCCGGACCATAGAGCGCGTTCGCCGCCATCATTGCCCGGCCCACACCCGACCCCGGCACATAATAGGTCGTCGGCATGCGCAGCAGCAGGTCATGCCCTTCGAGCTGCACGCCGTGCAGCGTGGTGCCATGCGCCAGCCGTTTCTGGGTCGACAGATCGGTGATCGTATAGACACCGAAATAGCTGCGGGTGCGCGCGTCGCCTTCCCAGCTGATCGCCAGCGAGCGATAGCCGCCGAACAGGAACAGCGCAGCGGCGAGCACGATCATATAGGGCAGCCGAACGCCGATCGTGAACAGACCGATCAGCGCGACCGCAAGGTAGAGCATCCCCAGCGCTTTCTCGCCAAGCTGCGCAGCCGGACCGAACAGGCCGACCCAGACAAGCACCGCGACGAGCACCGCCACCAGCAGCACCCGGATGCGCATGCCCTGCCCTTCGGCGTTCCAGAGCCTGGCGAACAGCGGAAGCAGGAACGCCTGCGGCACCAGCAGCCCCGCAGCGAGGATCAGGATGGGGTATTCGTAGGTCCAGTCGAACACCAAAGGTGCGATCAATGCCGCAAAGACACCGCCCAGCGCACCGCCTACCGACATGGCGAGGTAGAAGCCAGTCAGCCGGTCCGGCTCCGGCCGCAGATCGTACATATGCGTGTGCAGCGCCACCGCGACCATGAACAGCAGGCCGAGCGCCATCAACGCGTTGAGTTCGGGATTGGCATTGTGCCCGGCGATCATCAGCCCGCCGAACATCAGGATCGTCACCGGCGCGAACCGGGTCAGGATCTCCGCAGGCCAGCGTCGCGCAGCGAATGCGATCGTGAAGCTCAACAGATAGAGGCCGAGCGGAAGCACCCACAACATCGGCACCGCGACGATGTCGGTGGTGAGGAAGCTTGATGTGGCGAGCATCAGCCCAGATGGAACGAAGGCCAGCGCGATCCAGTGCGCGATGCGTTTGCGCGAAGGCGCCGGGCTTGCCGCATGGACATGGGGCTGATCCGCCGCCTTGCGCGGCAGCAGCAGCGCGCAGGCTGCGACCGCGACGAACACCAGCGCATAGCCGCCGGTCCACAACCAGCTCTGTCCCCTGAGCGCCAGGCCGGGCTCGACCAGCAGCGGATAGGCGAGCAGGCCGCCGAAGCTGCCGACATTCGACGCCGCATAGAGCGCATAGGGGTCGCGCCCGCCCGAGGCGACAGCGAACCAGCGCTGGAGCAACGGCGCCTGCGCCGAGATCGCGAAAAAGAGCGGGCCGATCGATGCGCCGAGCAGCCAGGGTACCCAGATCGCCGGCTCGGCGTCCGCGGGCATCTGCATCGCCATCAGCCCGATGGGCAGCCACAGCGCTGCGGCCGCCAGCACCGCGAGATGGATCATCGCCTGTCGCCGCACCGGCACGCGCCCCAGCCAGTGTGCATAGGCGTAGCCGCCCAGCAGGAGCGCCTGATAGACCAGCATCGCGCTGTTCCACACCGCCGGCGCGCCGCCGAGCCGCGGCAGGGCCATCCGTGCGATCATCGGCTGGACGAGGAACAGCAGGAAGCTTCCGAGCAGGATTGCTGCAACGAACACCAGCCCGACAATACGCGGAGTGGTTGCAGGCTCGACTTGCGCCGGATCGGCGATTGCTTCGGCGCTCATCGCCTCCCCTTCTCTACGCGTTACTCAGGAACCAACTCTATGGCCGATTGATGCTGTACGTAACGATCCGGCGCAAGGGATCACCCACCGCAAAGGCGTGATGCTCGAAATCGCCGTCGGCCAGCCGCGCCATGCCGAGCCGGGTCATCATCGCCTGGCTCGCCAGATTCTGCTCGGCCGTGATCGCGACGATGCGCGGTGTATCGAAGCTTTCCCAGCCCCAGGCCATGACCGCCGTCATCGCCTCCAGCGCATAGCCCTGTCGCCAATAGGGCCTTGCGATCATCCAGCCGGCTTCGATCTCCCCCGCGATCGGATGCAGCGCGTCACCTCGCTTGAGACCGCAAAAGCCGACCACCGTCCAGTCGGCCTTGCGCTCGACGGTGAAGAAGCCCAGCCCCTCGTGCCGGTAGGCGTCGTGCCGCGCGAGCGTTGCCGCGCTCATCGCATCGTCCTTGACCGGCCCCAGATCCGCCATCACCGCAGGATCGGCCCACATCGCGAACAATGCGGGGTGATCCGACGGGCGCGGCTTGCGCAGGATCAGGCGCTCCGTTTCGATCAAGTCAGCCGCCGAGCAGCCGGGCCGCATGCGCCGCATGATAGGTGAGGACGCCGGTGCATCCGGCACGCTTGAACGCCATCAGCGTCTCCAGCACCAGCCCGTCGCGGTCCCCCGCCCCGGCCGCCGCCGCTGCTTCGATCATCGCATATTCGCCGCTCACCTGATAGGCGAACACCGGCACCTCGAACCGCTCCTTCACGCGGCGGACGATGTCGAGATAGGGCAAGCCTGGCTTGACCATCACGCTGTCCGCGCCCTCGTCCAGGTCCAGCTCGACCTCGCGCAGCGCCTCCTCGGCATTGGCCGGGTCCATCTGATAGGTCTTCTTGTCGCCCTTGAGCAGGCCGCGCGAGCCCACCGCGTCGCGAAACGGGCCGTAAAAGGCCGAAGCGTACTTGGCGGCATAGGCCATGATCTGGACGTTGACATGGCCCTCGCCCTCCAGCGCCTCGCGGATCAGGCCGACGCGGCCGTCCATCATGTCGCTGGGCGCGATGATATCGGCCCCCGCACGCGCCTGGTTGAGCGACTGGCCGACCAGCAATTCGGCGGTCTGGTCGTTCAGGACATAGCCCGCCTCGTCCACCAGCCCGTCATGGCCGTGCGCGGTATAGGGATCGAGCGCGACGTCGGTGAGCAGGCCGATGTCGGGCACCGCATCGCGGATCGCCCGGATCGCGCGGCACATGAGGTTGTCGGGGTTGAGGGCCTCGCGCCCGTCATCGGTGCGCAGATCGCGCGGGGTGTTGGGGAACAGCGCCAGGCAAGGGATGCCGAGCGCCGCAGCCTCCTTCGCCCGGATCACGACCTGATCGACCGACCAGCGCGATACGCCGGGCAGCGAGCTGATCGGGTCCTCGACGCCCTCACCCTCGGTCACGAACAGCGGCCAGATCAGGTCGGCCGGGGTCAGCACGGTTTCGGCGTGCATCCGGCGGCTCCATGCGGAGGCACGGGTGCGGCGGAGGCGAAGCGCGGGGTAATGGGACATGGCGGGCTTGTGGGACAGCCCGCCCGGCGAAGCAAGCGTCAGGCGGCGGTTTCCCGCGCGGCCTTCGCCTTGCGCCGGCGGCGCCAGTGCAGCAGCCCCAGTCCGGCCGCGCCCAGCGCGAACAGCCCGATCGTTTCCTCCGGCACCGGCGTCGGGTTGCCCCCGCCGCTGCTGCCGCCACCCGGATTGGTCGCCGGTGGCACATAGCTGCCGTCATAGCCGCCCGAGAGCCTGCCATTCTGCTGCAGGCTGCCGAACACGCCCGAACCATCGATGCTGTTGGAGACCTGGCCGACCGCCTTGGGCGCCAGCACCGACCCACCCCATGCGGTCGAGATGGCGACGCTGGTGGCGTCCCCGAAGTTCCAGATGACGTTCTCGCCCAGCCCCTTGGTCCCGCCCAGGAAATTCTGGTTGAGCGCGATCGCCGATCCGCTGACGTTGATGATCGCGGTTTCGGCGCCGTTGAGGTTGAACTTGATCTCGCTGATCTTGTTCAGGTCCGCGCTGGTGATGTTGAACACCGCGACGCCCTTGGCATCGGGCTTGGCGTCGAACGTGCCGCGGCTGCCGCTGATGGTGAAGCTGCTGTTCCCGGTCATTCCCTTCATGTCCGAAGACAGGTTGGTCAGGCTCGACCCGAGCAGGCTCTTCTGCTGCTCCAGCCCCACGCGGAAGGCCGGGTTGGTGGTGTTGAGGCCCGAATTGACCGTGTTCTGGTTGACGTTGGTGTTAGAAATCGTGCCGCCGACCTGCACCGTCTGCGACGACCCGTTGAGGTTGAAGCCGCTGTTGACGTTGCCGCCGATCGCCGCGCCCGACGCGTTGTTCAAATTCTTGTGCCCGCCATTGACGTCGCCGACCACGGTCAGGCCGGGGGTGCCGCGCGCCGAGGGGGCTGGGGTACGGACCTGATAGTCGGAAGAACTGCCGCTGAGGTTGCCGCCGACAAAGGTGCGGCCTTCCACCTGACCGGCGGATTGCAGGTCGCCGAGCACGATCAGGTTCCATTCCTTCATCGCATCGATGCCAGCGACTTGAGCAGAGGCAGGCGCGGCCATCACGAGTGCGATGCCGAGGGGAAGCAAAGTACGAATACGCATAAGACGGGCCATAACGCCGCAAGGCAGGAGAACGATCCATGAAGGCCCGATTTCCCGGCATCCATCGCTTGAATCCACCGCATCGCCCCGCGCACGGAGGTTGACGCGCAGCGGCGCCGTCCCCGCTGCGCTTCGATGCCCTTCAACCCGTCGGGTGCAGGCGCCCCGCGGGTTCGCTGTCGGAATGCGCCTGTTCGGCGGCTTCATCGGGCTCGGGCGGCACCTGAAGAACGGCGGCGCGCCAGCGGCCATAGCGATAATAGAGCGCCGCGAAGCCGAGCGAGAAGGCCGAACCGAGCGGAAAGGCGAGCCACAGCGCGTCGCTGCCCAGCCAGCGCTGCCCGAACACCGCAAAACCGAGGCGGATCGGGAACAGGGTGATCGCCAGGATGACCAGCGGTGGGACGGTCGCGCCATTGGCGCGGACGGTGGAAAAGAGCACCATCGTCGCGCCGAACATGACGAAGGTCCAGCTGGCGAGCAGCTGGATATGACGCGCAATCGGGATCGCGGCGCTGTCCGCGCCGACGAACAGCGCCATCACCGGACGGTCGAACAGGATGATCAGGACGATCACCGACAGCGTGATCGCGGTGTTGTACATCAAGCCGGCGCGGGTGATCGCGCCGACGCGGTCCCAGCGGCCGGCACCGATATTCTGCGCCGCCATGCTCGACACCGCGACGCCGATCGCCATCGCCGGCATCTGGATATAGGTCCAGAGCTGCTGCGAGACGGCATAGGCCGCAGCGGTATCGACGCCGAGCCGGTTGACCAGCCCGACCATCGACAGGCCGGCGGTGGACATGACCAGCATCTGCGCGCCCATCGGCAGCCCCTTGGCGACGATGGTGCCGACCAGGGCGCGTTCGGGCAGCAAATAGCGTAGCTCGCGTCCGCGCAAGCGGATCGGCAGATCGCGAGCATAGACATAGATCAGCAGGCCCAGCGACGACACGATTCCGGCGAGCAACGTCGCGGTGGCGGACCCGGCGATGCCCATGCGGGGAAACGGCCCGATCCCCGCGATCAGCAGCGGGTTGAAAGCCGAATCGATGACGACGCTGAGCACCATGAACCACAAGGGCGTGAGTGAATCGCCCGCGCCGCGCAGGCTCATCTGGATGAGAACGCCGAACATCGAGAAGGGCAGACCGAGGAAGATGACGCGCAGATAGGCTTGCGCCATGCCCTTTGCCTCGCCCGGGGTGGCGAGCAGGTCGAGAATCTGCGGGGTGAACAGCCAGCCCAGGATGGCGATCAGCACCGCCCCGCCGGTGACAAGCCCGATCGCCGATCCGAACGCACGGCGTGCCGCCTCGATATCGTGCCGCCCGATCGACTGGCCGATCAGGATGGTCGCCGCCATGCCGAACCCGAACACCGCCGAGAACATCAGGAACATGATGATGTTGGCGTTGCTGGTCGCAGCCAGCGCCTGTTCGCCGAGGAAGCGCCCGACCCAGATCGAGTTGATCGAGCCGTTGAGCGACTGAAGGATGTTCGAGCCGAGCGTCGGCAACGCGAACAGCAGCAGGGTGCGGCCGATCGGCCCCTGCGTCAGATCGCGGCGGTTGCCCGGCGGCGGCACCCTATCCCAGCCGGCCCAGCGCCGCGCTCAGCCGCGCCGCTTCGGCCGATTTCTCGGCATGATCGGCACGGGCTTTCTCGACCGCCTCTGGCTTGGCCTTCTCGGCGAAGGCCGGATTAGACAGGCGGGCGTTGAGGCTGTCGCGCTCCTTCTCCGCCGCGGCGATCGCCTTGGTCAGGCGCGCGCGTTCGGCATCGAGGTCGATCACGCCTTCGAGCGGGAGGACGAAGGTCGCCTCGTCCACCACGATCTGCAGCGCGCCGCCTGCGGGGACGTCACCTTCTGCGCGATCGACGCGGGCGAGACGGGCGAGCGCGGGCTCCTGCCGGACAAGCTGCTCTGCCGTGTCGGCATGGGCATCGCGCACGAACAGCGGCAGACGCGCGCCGGGAGGCACGTTGAGCTCGTTACGCGCAGCGCGCAGCTCGCTCACCAGCCGGATCAGCCAGTCGATCTCCTTCGCCGCATGCGAATCCAGCGCGCGGGCGTCGGCCATCGGCCATTTCGCGGTGATCAGCGGATAGTCCGGACGGTCGCCCAGCTTCGACCACAGCTCTTCGGTGATGAAGGGCATGAAGGGGTGAAGCAGCACCAGGATCTGATCGAGCACCCAGCCCGCCACCAGACGCGTCTCTTCGGCACCCTCGGCGCCTTCGGTCTGGAGGACCGGCTTGATCAGCTCGAGATACCAGTCGCAGAAGCGGCTCCAGGTGAACTGGTAGATCGCGTTGGCGGCTTCGTCGAAGCGATGGTCGGCAAAGGCCAGGTCCATCGCCTGCACCGTCGCCACCGTTTCGGCAACGATCCACTTGTTGACCGCGAGGGTCGCGGCGGGCGGCTCGATGTGCTCGCTGGCCTTGATCCCGTTTGACTGGGCGAAGCGCGCAGCGTTCCACAGCTTGGTCGCGAAGTTGCGATACCCCTCGACCCGCTTCTCATCCATCTTCACGTCGCGGCCCTGGCTCTCCATGGCGGCCATGAAGAAGCGCAGCGCGTCGGCGCCATATTTGTCGATCAGGATCAGCGGATCGACGACATTGCCCTTGGACTTGGACATTTTCTGTCCGTCCGCGGCGCGGACAAGTCCGTGGAGATACAAGGTCTTGAACGGCACTTCCTTCATGAAATGCAAGCCCTGCATCATCATCCGCGCATCCCAGAAGAACAGGATGTCGAAGCCGGAGATCAGCACGTCGTTCGGGTAGCGGCCCATCGCCTTCACATCGGCGTCGGGCCAGCCCATCGTCGCGAACGGCCACAGCGCGGAGGAGAACCAGGTGTCGAGCACGTCCTCGTCACGCGTGAGCGCAACGCCCTGCCCGGCCTGCGCCTGCGCGTCTTCCTCGCTCTCGGCGACGAAGATGCGGCCATCCTCGGCATACCATGCCGGGATGCGGTGGCCCCACCAGAGCTGGCGGCTGACGCACCAGGGCTGGATGTTCTCCATCCAGTTGAAATAGGTCTTTTCCCAGCTCTTCGGCACGACCTTGGTCGCGCCCGAGCGGACCGCCTCGATCGCGGGCTTGGCGAGCGTCGCGGCGTCGACATACCATTGGTCGGTCAGCATCGGCTCGATCACCACGCCGCCGCGGTCGCCGAACGGCTGCATGATCTGCTTGTCCTCGACCTGGATCATCAGGCCATCGGCATCGATGTCGGCGACGACGCGCTTGCGCGCCTCGTAACGGTCGAGCCCGCGATAGGCGTCCGGCACCAGGTTGAGCGTATCAACCTCGGCCGCCGTCCATGCGGCGCCGCCGGCAATCTCCTGCGCGCGCGCCGCTGCCACGGCATAGGGCTCGCCGTCGGCGCGCATCGCCGCGACCTCGTCCATCAGCCGGTACATCGGGATGTTGTTGCGCTGCGCGACGCCATAGTCGTTCTCGTCGTGTGCGCCGGTGATCTTGACCGCGCCCGATCCGAAATGGGGATCGGGATAGTCGTCGGTGATGATCGGGATCAGGCGGCGCAGCGCCTTGGGGCCGACCGGGATCTCGCAGAGCTTGCCGACGATCGGGCGGTAGCGCTCGTCATCGGGGTGCACCGCAACCGCGCCGTCGCCCAGCATCGTCTCGGGCCGGGTGGTGGCGATCGAGATGTAGTCGCGCTCTTCCTCCAGCACGACGTTCCCATCCTCGTCGCGCTCGACATAGGTATAGGTCTCACCGCCCGCGAGCGGGTATTTGAAGTGCCACATATGGCCCTGCACCGCGCGCGATTCGACCTCGAGGTCGGAGATCGCGGTCTTGAGCTTGGGGTCCCAGTTCACCAGCCGCTTGTCGCGGTAGATCAGCCCCTGCTTGTGCAGGTCGACGAACACCTTGAGCACGGCCTTCGAAAAGCCCTCGTCCATGGTGAAGCGCTCGTTCGCCCAGTCCATCGAGCAGCCGAGGCGGCGGAGCTGGCGGGTGATCGTGCCGCCGCTTTCTTCCTTCCACTTCCAGACGAGGTCGATGAAGTCCTCGCGCGAATAGTTGGTGCGCTTGTCCTGGCGCTCGTTCAGCTGGCGCTCGACCACCATCTGGGTGGCGATGCCGGCATGGTCGGTGCCGACCACCCAGCGCGCGTCCTTGCCCTTGAGGCGGGCGTGGCGGACGAGGATGTCCTGAAGCGTGTTGTCGAGCGCGTGCCCGATATGGAGCGAGCCGGTGACGTTGGGCGGCGGGTTGACGATCGTCCACGGCTCGGCGCCGGGGCGGTCGGGACGGAACAGGCCGCCCTCCTCCCAATGCGCATACCAGCGCGATTCGATTTCAGCCGGGTCGAAGGTCTTGGGAAGCTCGCTCATGCCCCGCCCTTAACGGGCGTGTCGGGCAAGGCAAGTACCGGGGAAAGCCAGTTGCCGGGCTCAATCGCGGCCGGCGGTAATCCGGGCGATCTCACGCTGCACCATTTCCTCGACCATGCGCGGGAGGTTGGCGTCGAGCCATTCGCGCAGCATCGGGCGGAGCATCTCGCGCACCAGCCCCTCAAGCGTGTCGGTGCCCACGACATCGGGCTTCACGATCAGCCGCGACAGCGCCTCGAGCGGTCCGCGGCTCGCCTGTGCCGTGGTGGCGGAGAGAATCGGTTCGGCCGGCGCAGCAGCCTGAGCGGGCTCCGGCGCCGCTTCCTCGGCCTGGCGCGATTCGGCGGGGACCGGTTCGCTCAGTTCGAGAATCTCGTCCTCGTCCACGACGGGTGCAGGCGGGGCAGCGCGCGCAGGACGGCGGGTGCGAGCCGTGACCGCGCTCTCGCCCTCTTCGGCGATGATCCGTTTGATCGAGGACAGGATGTCCTCCATCGACGGTTCGTTACTGACGTCCCCCATTCGTTGTTCCCGCGTTAGGGATAAACAGACACGCCAAGTGTCGGAATTCCTACACAGCTGTCAACCATCAGGCCTTAAGATTTAGTATGGCCGTGCTGGATCGACGGGACCGGAGACCACCGGGGTCTGCGCGGGGGTGTCGGTGGTGCGGGTCGCCTGCGGCTGCGGCGCCGGGCCATCGCGCCAGTCGGAGATGCTGCGGCGCGAGCGGTTATAGCTGGCGACCGGATCGTAGAGCGGTCCGCCGTCGAGCCCCAGATCCTGCGCTTCGGCGCGGCCCATCGCCGCCAGCACCGCAAAGCCGGCGACATAGGCGTCGCGCTCGGCAGTGACGAGCTGGACCTGCGAATTGAGCAGTTCCTGCTCGGCGTTGAGGATGTCGAGGATCGTGCGGGTGCCGACGCTGTTCTCGGCGCGGACGCCCTCGAGGCTCAGCTGGTTGGCCTGGACCGCAAGCCGGCTGCTCTCGATCACGCGCATCGCCGACTGCCACACCGCATAGGCCGAGCGGGTCTGCGCGATCACGCCACGCTCGGCGGAGGTGACCTGCTCCATCGCCGCCGACTGGCGTGCCTGCGCCTGACGGACCTGCGCCGCCGGGCGGCCGCCCTGGAACAGCGGAAGCGTCAGATTGACGCCCGCGCTGGTCGCAAAGCCGTCATTGGCCAGACCCGCCGTACGACCCGGCCCCGGGATCGCGCCGAAGCGGTTGTAATAGTCGCCGTTCACGCCGACGCTGACCTGCGGCAGGCGCCCGGCCCGCGCGACATTGACGTCATAGGCGGATGCGTCGCGAGTCTTCTTTGCCGCATCGAGCGCGGGATTATCCTCCAGCGCCACGCTGACTGCCTGATCCGGCCCGGTTGGCAGGTTCGGCAGCGCCGGCGGCGGAGCGAGAACGCCCGGCGGCGTGCCGACGACGCGGATGTAATTCTCCCGGCTGCCGATCAGGCCGGCCTCGGCACCACGAAGCTGGCTCTGCGCAGACGCCAGCCGCGCTTCGGACTGGGCGACGTCGGTGCGGGTGAGGTCGCCCACCTCGAACCGGTCGCGCGTCGCCTGAAGATTGACCTCGAGCGCGCGGACATTCTGCTGGTTGAGCCGCACCGTCGCCTCGTCGCGGATCACGTCGAGATAGGCGGTCACCACGTCGGTGAAGAGCTGGCTCTCGACGCTGCGCAATCCCGCGCGGCCCGCCTCGACCCGCGTTTCCGCCGCGCGCACCGAATTGCGCACCGATCCGCCCGAAAACACCGGCACCGAGAGGCTGAGGCCCGCACTGCCCTGACGCGGCGAAGACAGCCCGCTGCTGTCGCTGTCGTGAAGATTCTCGCTGTAGCGCCCGGTGGAGTTCACACCCGGCAGACCGCGCGACCGCGCGATCGGCACATCCTCATCGGTTGCGCGCAGGCTGGCGCGCTCCGCGAACAGGCCGGGATTGGTGTTGTACGCCTTGACCATCGCCTCACGCAGCGTCTCGGTCGGCGCTGCCGCCGGTGCCTGCGCGGCGGGCGCAGCGGTCTGCGCCATGGCAGGCAACGCCAAACCGGCGGCCCCAATTCCGGCAACACTGACCCCGGCGAGGAAATGGCTCAATCGCATCCGTGTTTCTTTCTCAGAATTTGAAGCCGCGCGGCTTTTCGAACCCCGGCAGCACCGCACATTCGATATCCGCGAACGGCTTGAGGCCGAAGCCGCCTTCGCTGCGCACACCCGATGCCAGACGGGTCACGCCGCGATCGACAAGCCCCGTGACGATTCGACCGCCGGGCGCCACCTGCGCGGCCAGCGTCGCCGGAAGCTCCTCCACCGCGCCGTCCACGATCAGCACGTCATAGGGCGCGCGCGCCGCATAGCCATCCGCCAGCGGCCCCTCGACCAGTTCCGCCTGCCCCGCCAGCGCGGTACGCGCGGCATCGGCAAGCGCCGGGTCGGATTCGACCGCGACAACGCTCGCCGCGAGCTTTGCCGCGACCGCGGCTGCATAGCCGCCCGCGGCACCGACGATCAGCACCTTGTCCTCCGGCCGCAACCGCGCTTCGGTAAGCAGCAGACCCGTCGCGAGCGGCGGGCTCTGTGCACGGCCATTGCCCAGCGGCAGCGAGCGATCGCGATAGGCGAGCGCGCGCTGCGATTCGGGCAGGAACTTCTCACGCTCGACCTGCGCCATCGCCGCGACCACGCGCGCGTCACTGACGCCGCTGGTGCGCAGCTGGCTCACCACCATCGCGGCACGTGCGGTTTCGGAACCGGGAAGTTCGGCGGTCACGGTCATCATCACTCCAGCCCTGATCGCACAACTGTTATAGTCGTGCAATACACTTGTTCGATTGGCGCGCTTGTATCCTGTGGCGGTGGCATAGCCAAGCAACTGTGCCAAGCAAGGAAAGCGAATTTTCGCAACCCATGGTTGACATGTCGCACCGCCCCGCGCACAGCGCCCCCTCGCTTTCGGGGCCCGATGGCGGAGTGGTTACGCAGAGGACTGCAAATCCTTGCACGCCGGTTCGATTCCGGCTCGGGCCTCCACTTCCCTTCTTCAGTCCTCGCGCGGCGGCGCGGTCAGGTCCATGAAGTTGCGGGCAGCCTCACGATCCGCCTCATCCTTGAACGCGACGTCGAGATCGGGCGCGGCGCCCAGCATGTGGAGCACCGCCCACAGCGCAAAGCGGCGCGAACGATCCTGCTCAAGCCCGAGATCGACCCGCATCCGCTCGACCCCCGCCTCGACCGCGGCAGGCGGGATCGAGGCGAGGTCGGCGGACCCGAAATAGCGGCGCAACTGATCATCGAAATCCATGCGCCGCCCCTAGCGGTTCAGTTCGTGAAGTCGAGCTGAACCACCTTGGTCGGCGTGGCACGGCAATAGAAAGGCGTCGTGCGGTCGCCGTCCGGATAGCTTGCGGTGAGATCCGCCGCGAACCGCCAGCCGCCATTGCCCGGCTCGATGCTGGTGATCCGGTCGAGCCGAAGCCGCGTGCCGCCGGTCACGCCGATCTGGCGCGACGCTTCGAACAGACAGGTCTGCAGCGACGGCCGGGCCTCCGACCGCACCAGCGTGAGATCGGCCGAGAGCGCCGCCGGCGGGCCGGGCGGATAGCTGGTCGGCGGCGCTTCCGGCGCCGTCGAATCGGCCGGCTTCTTGTTCTTGCTCGCCAGCAGCGCGATCAGACCCGCCGCAACCGCGACGCCGCCGATGATCAGGCCGGTGCTTGGCCCCTTGTCGCGGTCCGGACGCTCAGGCTGCCAGCCGCCGCCCCAGTTGTTGCCATAGCCATAGGCGAAGGTCGCGCGGCAGTTGCGCACCCAGATCGAGCGCCGGTCATAGCCCCAGCCGCGCCCCTGGTTGCAGACGCCGCCATCGGCGCGGAGCAGCACGACGCGGTTCTGGGTGTTGACGTTGCAGTAGCGCGTCCGGCTGTTGCGCGATTCGCAACTGATGCGGCCGGCATAGCCGCGGTCATTTCCCCACCCCGGATTGCCGGGATAGCCAGGCTCGGGCCGCGGCGGGCGCGGACGGCCGGGAACGGGTTGCGGCAGCGGTACCGGGCGATCGACGATCGGCCCAGGCAGCGGCACGGGGCGATCCGGCACGGGCTGCGGGAGCGGCACCGGACGATCCGGAACCGGCTGGGGCAGCGGAACCGGTCGCTGCTGCGGCGCCGGCCTAGTCTGCGCCATAAGCGGCGTGATGCTCTGGGTGACGATCGCCGTGGACAAGACCACCAGCTTCAACGTGCCTTTCATGCGCGGACTCCCCTGTTTTCTGGAACGCGGTCATTCAAGTCGTTACGTCGCCAGTATAGATCGAACGTCCCGGTCCCGCACCAAAAATCAACGTAAAGAGAAGCTTGCGCGCTATTCCGCGGCCTGCGCCGGCGGTTCGGCATCCGGGCTGTCGGCGTGGCTGGCGAGCAGCTCGACCGGGGCAATGCTCTCGATCTCGCGCGCGCCGGTCTCGACGTTGAGATCCTTGAGCTTTCGCGCCGAAACCAGAGCACGCGTCTCAAGGCTGCTGGCGAAAGTATTGAAATTCTTGACCGCGCTGTTGAGACCGGTGCCGACGACGCGCAGATCCTGCATCGCCTTGGCCAGCCGGTCGTACAGTTCCTTGCCGAGCTCGCCGATCTGGCGCGCCTCTTTGGCCATCTTCTCCTGCCGCCATACCGCCGCGACGGTGCGCGCGATCGCGATCAGGTTGGTGGGCGTCGCGAGCAGCACGCGCTTCTCGAACGCGAAGTCCCACAGGCCATGGTCGTGCTCGAGCGCAGCGGAGAGGAAATGCTCACCCGGGACGAACATGATGACGTAATCGGGCGCCTCGTCGAACTGGGTCCAATAGGCCTTGTTGCCGAGGGCATTGATGTGATTCTTCATCGACGCCGCATGCTGGGCAAGACCAGCCTGGCGCTCCCCTTCCTCGACCGCACCGAATGCGTCCTGATAGGCGTTCAATGACACCTTGGCGTCGATCACCAGCGCCTTGCCGCCGGGCACGCGAACGATCGCGTCGGGACGGAGCCGCCCGCCCTCCTCCTGCGCGACGCTGACTTCGGTCTCGAAATCGGTGTGTTCGGAGAGGCCGCAGGCCTCGAGCACGTTCTTGAGCTGTTGCTCGCCCCAGCGGCCGCGCGACTTGGGCGCGTTGCGGAGCGAATTGACGAGCTTGGCCGCCTCGCTGCTCACCCGCTCCTGACCGATCCGCATCTGTTCGATCTGGCCCTTGAGCTCGCCGAACGCGTCGCGGCGCTCGGCCTCTACCTTCGCCACGCCCTCCTCATAACGCTGGAGGCGTTCATTGACCGGCTGGAGCAGCGCCTTGAGATTCTGGCCGGCGGTCACCTCGGATTGCCTGAACCGGTCCTCGGCGCGCTTGAGAAAGGCTTCCTGCGTCTGATTGAGCATCTGCCCGGCAAGCTCGCGGAATTGCCCCGCCATCAACTCGCGCGCGCCCTTGAACTCCTCGAGCCGTTCCTCGAACGCACTCGCCTTGGTGCGCAGCTCGGTCAGTTCGAGCCGCGCAATGTCGCGCTCGTCCCGGATGCCGTCGAGCTGGTCGCGAAGCTCGGGCAGTTCGCGCAGCCGTTCCTCGGCGCCGGCAAGGTCGATGATCGCGGCCTTGAAGTCGGCTTCGCGCTTGTCACGCTCGGCGCGGATCTCCGCGAGACGGCGATTGGCGACGAACCAGCCGACGGCGCCGCCGAGCAGCAGGGCGAAGATCAGGGCAAGGGCGAACTCGGTTGACACGTTTCTCTCGGCAAGTTGACGGAATCGGCATGTTTTTGCGCACGTGACAACCGCCCGCTCCCCACACCGGGAGCAGGAACATAGACCGAACGGTTACGGTAGGACAGGGTTAATTGCGGCGCGTGCAACCACGCGCCGCGCCGGGAGGTCAGGCCGCCGCTTTGCGCGCCTTGTCGAGCTTCTTCATGATCATCTGGCGCTTGAGGCGCGAGAGGTGATCGAGGAAGACGATGCCCTCGAGATGGTCCATCTCATGCTGGATGCAGGTTGCGAGCAAGCCGGTGAACACCTCGTCATGCGCCTTGCCATGCTCGTCCAGCCACTTGACGCGGCACGTCGCGGGGCGATCGACATCGGCATACTGGTCGGGAACCGACAGACAGCCCTCGGTATAGGTGTTCTGCGCGTCGGACGGCTCGAGAATCTCGGGGTTCACGAAGACGCGCGGCTCGCGGATCGGCTTGCCCTCCTCGTCCTCTTCCTCCTGAAGGTCCATGACGATCAGCCGCTTGGGTACGCCGACCTGGATCGCGGCAAGGCCGATGCCCGGAGCGTCGTACATCGTCTCGAACATGTTGGCGATCAGCACGCGCAGTTCGTCGTCGACCGTGTCGACAGGGGTGGACACCAGCTTGAGGCGCGGATCGGGGACTTCGAGGATCGGAAGAATAGCCATCGGGGTAATTTAGCTCCGCCTGGGTCAGGCTTCAAGGAAAGGATCAGGCGACGGGCCGCCGTGCGCGCAGCGCCTGGGCCAACGTGCCCTCGTCGAGATAGTCGAGTTCGCCGCCGACGGGGAGGCCATGGGCGAGCTGGGTCAGGCGCACCGGGCGCCCTTCCAGCCGCTCGGCGATGTAATGGGCGGTGGTCTGGCCTTCGAGCGTGGCATTCATCGCCAGCACCACCTCGTCGATGCCGCCCGCGGCGACGCGGGTGATGAGGCTGTCGATCGCCAGATCCTCGGGCCGGACACCGTCGAGCGCGGAGAGCTTGCCGCCAAGCACATGGAAACGGCCGGGAAAGAGGCGCGAACGTTCGAGCGCCCAGAGGTCGGCCACTTCCTCGACCACGCAGAGCTGGCGCGTGTCTCGGCGCGGATCGGCGCAGATCGCGCAGGGGTCCGAGGTATCGACATTGCCGCAGGTCGAGCAGGTCGCGAGGCGCTGGCTGACCGCGGTGAGCGCGGCGAGCAGCGGATCGAGCGCGGTCTCGCGCTTCTTGAGCAGATGCAGCACCGCGCGCCGCGCCGAACGCGGGCCAAGGCCGGGCAGGCGCGACAGGGCTTGAGTCAGGGTTTCGATCTCGGGCGAGGCCATGCGATGTTCCCTAACCGTTCGCGTTGCGGAATGGAAGGATGGCGCAGCGGCATCGATTGCGGCTAGAGGCGCCCGATGCGGATCATCTTCATGGGAACCCCGGAATTTGCGGTGCCGACGCTCGACGCACTGGTCGAGGCGGGGCACGAGGTCGTGGCGGCATACAGCCAGCCGCCGCGCGCGGGCGGGCGGCGCGGCAAGGCGCTGACCCCCTCCCCCGTCCATGCGCGCGCCGAGGCGCTGGGGATCGAGGTGCGCACGCCGCTGTCGTTCAAGAAGGACCCGGAAGCAGTCGCGGCGTTCGCGGCGCTGGAGGCGGATGTCGCAGTGGTCGCCGCCTATGGCCTGATCCTGCCGGTAAGCGTGCTGGAAGCGCCGCGACTGGGGTGCATGAACGTCCATGCCTCGCTGCTCCCGCGCTGGCGCGGCGCGGCGCCGATCCAGCGCGCGATCCTGGCAGGCGACGCGGAGACCGGGGTCGGGATCATGCAGATGGAAGCCGGGCTGGATACCGGGCCGGTGCGGCTTGAGGGGCGGACGCCGGTCGCGGGCAAGACCGCGGGCGAACTGACCGACGAGCTGGCGGCCATGGGCGCTCGGCTGATGGTTCAGGTGCTGGCCGATGCGGATGCGTACCCGGCGGTGGCGCAGGCCGAGGATGGCGTGACCTATGCCGCCAAGATCGACAAGGCGGAGGCACGGCTCAACTTCACGCAAAGCGCGGTGGAAGTTGAACGAAAAATTCGTGCTTTCAACCCTGCCCCTGGTGCGTTTTTCGAGATTGGCGGAGAGCGTGTCCGCATCCATGCCGCTGAGCTGATTGCGGGCGAAGGGCGCGGTCCCGTGGTGGGGGGCTACGGTCCAAACCGTGGGGCGAAGCGCGGCATCGTCGAAGATGACAAGCTAACGATCACCTGCGGAGCTGGCGCGATCCGGCCCACGCTCGTCCAGCGCGCTGGGCGTGGCGTCATGACCACCATGGAGTTGCTCAACGGCTTCCCCATCCCAGCGGGAACGCAGCTTTGACCCGCTTCGCGCTCACGGTGGAATATGACGGCCGGCCGTTCATGGGCTGGCAATATCAGGACCATGGCCCGAGCGTTCAGCAGGCGATCGAGGATGCGCTGCATGGCATCACCGGCGAGGATACGCTGGTCCACGCCGCCGGGCGCACCGATGCGGGGGTGCATGCGCTGGGGATGCGCGCGCATACCGAGATCGAGAAGGACATCGCGCCGTTCCGGCTGATGGAAGCGCTCAACGCACATCTGCGCACCGTGCCGGTGGCGATCCTGGCGTGCGAGACGGTGGCGGACGACTGGCATGCACGTTTCTCGTGCACCGCGCGGCATTATGTGTACCGCATCGTCAACCGCCGCGCGCCGCTGACCTTCGACAAGGGACTGAAGTGGCGGGTACCGGCCGAGCTCGACGCGGCGGCGATGCACGAGGCGGCACAGATTCTGGTGGGGCTGCATGACTTCACCACCTTCCGCTCCGCCCATTGCCAGTCGGCGAGCGCGCTCAAGACGCTCGACCGGCTCGACGTCGTACGCGAGGGCGACGAAATCAGCGTGTACGCGTCCGCGCGCTCGTTCCTCCATCATCAGGTGCGGTCGATGGTCGGGTGCCTGTCGATGGTCGGACGCGGGCAATGGACCGCCGACGACCTGCGCGACGCACTGGAAGCGAAGGACCGCGCGGCGCTGGGGCTGAATGCGCCGCCGGACGGCCTGTACTTCGTGCGGGCGGATTACCCGTAAGCTCTGGCCCTAACGGCTGAACCGCGCCGCCAGCTCGGCATGGGTGGACCAGCGGAACTGGCCGACCGGAAGCACCCAGTCGAGGCGGTAGCCACCTTCAATCAAAGTCTTCGTATCGCGTGCGAACGTATTGGGATTGCACGATATATAGGCGATCACCGGCGCCTTGGACGCGGCGATCTGCTCGGCCTGTTCCTTCGCCCCGGCGCGCGGGGGATCGAGGATCACGGCGTCGAACAGGTCGAGTTCCTTGGGCACCAGCGGGCGGCGGAACAGGTCGCGATGCTCGGCGAAGACCGGGCGCTGGGCGCGGCCCGCGGCGGCCTTGAGCGACAGGATCGCTTCACGCGCGCCCTCGCCCGCATAGACCTTCACATTCGGGTCCATTGCCAGCGCGAAGGTGCCGAGTCCGGCAAACAGGTCGGCGATCGCCTTCGCACCACCAATCGCCTCGCGCGCGGCAGCGACCAGAGCCGCCTCCCCCTCGGGCGTCGCCTGCAGAAAGCTGGCGGCCGGGAACGCGACAGGGACACCGCTGAAGCTGACCGTGACCGGCTCAGGCTCCCAGCGTGGCTCGGGCCCCAGGCCGTCATCGACCGAGAGGCGCGCAAGGCCATGGCGCTGGGCAAAGGCGGTGATCGCCTCGACCGCGCTCAAACTGTCGGTGACGAGGCCATCGACCAGCACGTCCGGCCCTTGATCGGTGAGCGCGAAATGGACGTTGACTCGGCGATTGGCGGGCAGATGCGATGCCAGCAGCCCGCGCAACGGCTGAAGCAGCGCGAACAGGCGCGGATCGAGGATCTCGCACTGCTGGAGATCGATCAGCCGGTGGCTCGACTGTTCGGTGAAGCCCAGATGGACTTGCCGCCCCCGCCGTTCGGCATGGAGCGCAGCGCGGCGGCGGGTGCGCGGCGGGGACAGCATGGGCGCGCGGATCTCAGCCTCCACCCCCTGCTGCATCAGCGCGCCGGCGATGCGTGCGGTGAGGAATTCGGCATAGGCGCGGTCGTCGAGATGCTGGAGCTGGCAGCCGCCGCACTCGGGGAAATGGCGGCATGGTGGCGTCTGATGGCGTGGGCCGGGTTGGAGGGTGCCGTCGGCGCGCAGGGTGTCGCCCGGCGCAGCGAGCGGGGCGTGGCGGCCGTCCGCGGTCACCCCATCCCCACGCGCGGCGATGCGGACGATGGTGGTATCGTCGCTCACAGTGTGCGCTCCAGCGCGAGGGGAAGTGCGTCGGCCAGTTCGTCGGCGAGGAAGCAGCGGTTGAGCAGGCGCGCAGCCTCGGCGTGGAGCCATACACCGGCGGAAGCGGCCTCCAAGGGCATCCAGTTATGTTGTGCGATCATCGTGGCGATGGCCCCTGCCAGAACATCGCCCGTTCCTGCAACCGACAGCCACGGACTGGCGGGCAGCGCCACATTGGCCCATCCATTGGGCTGCGCGATCACCGTATCGGCGCCCTTGAACACGACCACCGCATTGCTCCGGCGTGCAGCGTCCTGCGTGCGGGCGATCTTGCCGCCCTCGCCCTCCCCGAACAGCGCCGTGAACTCGCCGGCGTGCGGGGTGAGCACGATAGTTGCCTCGCGCCCCTGCAACCGATCGAGGTCGAGCAAGTGAAGCGCGTCGCCGTCGATCACCAGCGGATGCGGGCTGGCAAGCGCGGCGTCGAGCTTTTCGCGCGCCCGGTCGTCGCGGCCAAGACCGGGGCCGATGACAACCGCGCCGATGCGCTTGTCGTCAAGCGCGTCCGCGCTCCAGCGCTGCCGGACAATGGCGTGCGGCGGATGCGGCAGCCCGCCGGTCAGGAGCAAGACATAGCCAGCCCCCGCGCGATAGGCGGCAAGCGCGGCCAGCTCGGACGCGCCGTGCATCGGGCCGGAGATCACCGCGACCATGCCGCGGTTGTACTTGTGCGAAGCCGCTCCGGGCTTGGCGATCTGCGGCAAGGCGAGTATTCGCACGGTTGCGTCCGACAGAAGGTCGCCCCGTGCCAGCCCGATATCGACCGTGCGTACGGCCCCGCAAAGCGCAGATGCCGGCTGCAGGAGATGTGCGGGTTTGAGCGAACCCAGCGCCAGCGTCACATCGACTGCCGCCAGTTCCTGGCCAAAGGCTTCACCGGTGTCGGTTTCCAGACCGCTTGGCAGGTCAACTGCGATCGACAGGCGCGCGCGAGCAGTCAGCGCCGTGATCGCATGCACTGCCGAAGCTTCGAGCGGACGCGACAGGCCCGTGCCGAACAATGCATCGACCATCACCGGCGCATCGCCCGCCGCTTCGCCGGACAGAGCTTCGACAGCGCCAGTCCAGCCCTTGCGCGCTTCCGCCGCAGCCTCGGTGCGCGGATCGCCGAGAGCCGCTACCCGAACGTCCATCCCGCGGCTCGCCAGAACACGAGCCGCGACATAACCGTCGCCGCCATTATTGCCGGGGCCGCACAGGATCAGCACGGGCGCCCCGGCAGCAAGGCGGTGCACCCATTCGGCCACGCCGGTACCGGCACGCTCCATCAGCGCAGAGACGCTGGAGCCATTCGCAATCGCCCGGTCCTCGGCCGCGCGCATCTGCGCCGCGGTCAGGACCGGCGCGCCCGTGACGGCGCGATGCAACATCACTCGTCGCCTTGCGGCTTGGGCAGGAGCAGCGCGAGGAGGATCATCCGGCACTCGGCATCGATCGTGCCGTCGACCAGTTCCGGGCGGAAGCGGCGCTGGAAGGCGACGGTCGCGGCGAGCCCGTCGGTCACCTCATAGCCGAAGCGTTCGAGCGCGAGCAGGAAGCCGGCATCGGTCCAGCCCGGGTCCATCAAATTCTTGGTCGGGCGCGGAAGCGCGAGGCGCAGGCGCGCGAGCTTGCCCCAGGGGAAGAGCTCGCCCGGATCCTGCTTGCGCGCGGGGGCAATGTCCGAATGGCCGACCACGTTGCCGCGGGTGATGCCGTAGCGGTTCTTGATCTCTGCAGTCAGCCGGATCACCGAATCGATCTGCTCGTCCGGGAAGGGGCGATAGCCGAATTCGTGCCCGGGATTGACGATCTCGATCCCGACCGATGCGGAGTTGATGTCGGTGACCCCGCGCCAGCGCGACTTGCCCGCGTGCCAGGCGCGGTTGGCCTCATCGACCAGGCGAACAATCTGCCCGTCTTCGGCGACGAGCCAGTGGCTCGATACCTTCGCCTCGGGATCGCGCAGCCGCATGATCGCCTCCTCGGCGCTCTGCATCCCGGTATAGTGGAGCACGATGATGCTGACCGGCAGCGCCCGCGCATCGAAATTGGGCGACGGCGCGTCGATCCACTCGAGTTCAGTCCCGTCCATCATCGCTGTGAGGGATGCGGCGGCGCGCGCCGAAAGGCAAGCCGCACGGCGCAACGATGCGCTGAAACACCTCCCGCCGGTGCCTCAGGCGGCGCGGAACGGCGCGACGCGGGCGTCATCCGCCAGATAGAGACCGCGGAACTGATCGCTGGGGCGGAACGCGTCGGTCTGGCCGATCACCGTCTCTCCGGCGCCCAGCACCAGCAGCCCGCCGTCGCGCGTCGCCGTGCGCAGGGTGCGGAACACGCGGGTGCGCACATCGGCGGCGAAATAGAGCAGCACGTTGCGGCAAAGCACGATGTCGAACTTGCCCGCGGGGGCCGGCTCCTTGGCCAGATTGTGCTGGCGGAACTGGACTCGCCGGGAAAGCTCGGGACGGATCACCCAATCGCCATCGACGCTGTCGAACCAGCTGACCATCCGGCGCACCGGAAGGCCGCGCTGGATCTCGAACTGCGAGAACCGCCCCGAGCGCGCCCGCGTGAGCGCGGCAGCGGAGACATCGGTCGCGATGATCTCTGGCATCACCATGCCGCGGGTGATCGCGGCTTCCTCGAACAGCATTGCCAGCGAATAGGGCTCCTGCCCCATCGAGCAGCCCGCCGACCAGATGCGCAAGCGGCGGCCGGGCGTCTCGGCCTGAAGCGCCTGCGCCGCCTCGACCACCAGGTCGAGCACCGCCGCGTCGCGAAAGAAGGAGGTTTCGTGATTGAGCAGCGCATCGACCACCGACTCGGCGAGCGGCCCGTTGCGCTCCGCGGCAAGCCGGCCGATCAGCTGATCGAGCGTGTCGAGATCGTTGGCGCGCAGCACAGGCTTCAACACCGTCTCGACCCGCCAGGCACGGTTGGCGGCGATCTGCTGGCCGGTCCGCTGTTCGAGCAGGTTTCCGATCACATGCATCGCACCGGTGGATGCGAAGTTCTGCGGGACCGCCGTCATCAGCCGGGCCTCCGCTGGCTGGCGATGATCCGGCCGATCTCGTCGGGCGGGAGTACCGCGGCGGCGCTCTCGGCGATCGCGCCGGGCATGCCCCACACCACCGAGCTGGCCTTGTCCTGCACGATCACGCTTCCCCCGGCATCGATCAGCCGTTTCGCGCCCACCGCCCCGTCGCGGCCCATCCCCGACAGGACGACGCCGAGTCCGCGTGCACCGAACAGATCGGCGATCGAGTCGAGCATCGGATCGACCGACGGCATGCAACCGCTCGCCACCGACTCGTGCGACAGCCGGACGGCATAATAGCCCTCACCCGCACGCACGATGCGCAGATGCGCGTCCCCCGGCGCCACAAGCATCCGGCCTGGCCGGACCCTGACATGATCGGCCGCAACCTCGCACGGCCGGCCCGCAAGCACTGCGAGCTGCGCCGCGAAATAGCTCATGAACGAGGCCGGAAGGTGCTGGGTGACCAGGATCGGCGCCTGGAAGGAGGGCGGGATCGCACGCAGCATCTGGCTGAGCGCGTGGATGCCCCCGGTGGAGGCACCGACCGCGACGATGTCGAACTCGCCCGGCGCACGATCGGCATGGGCAGAGACCGAGGTTCGGGCGTCGTCGATGTCGAACAAGCGCGTCAGCCGGTCCTCGAGCACCGTGGCGAACCGGCCGGCAAAATTGCCGACGCCGGGCTTTACCAGCGTGTCGGCGGCACCGAGCGCGAGCGCCTGCACCGCCGCCGCGGCGCCATCATCGGCAGCGGAGGAGACCACCAGCACCTTGGCCCCCTGCCCTGCCGCGATCAGATCGGGCAGCGCAGTCAGGCCGTGGATGCCCGGCATCTCAAGATCGAGCAGGATCACATCGGCACGATTGGCGGCAAGAAAGGCGAGCGCGCCGGTCACGTCGCTGACCGATCCGGCGATCCGGAACCGGCCCATCCCCTCGATCATCCGGCCGAGCACGGCACGGGCAACGACCGAATCATCGACGATCAGGACGCGGACGCTTCCGCCATCGCGGTCCGGCGGAGGGCCGGCCGCGGCTATGTTTCTAGCCATCGCCGCGGCCCTCAGGCGACGCCGACGATCTGGAGCTTGCTTTCAAGCGTCTCGCGGTCGAACGGCTTCATGACATATTCGTCGGCGCCCGCCTCGATCGCGGCGCGGATATAGGCCATGCCGTTCTCGGTGGTGCAGAACACCACCTTGGGCTTCTGGCTGATGCCGCTGTCCTTGAGCGCGCGCAGGAAGTCCATCCCACTCATCACCGGCATGTTCCAGTCGAGCAGGACGACATCGGGCACCGAGTCCAGGCACGCGTCGAGTGCCTCGCGTCCGTCGCCGGCCTCGCGCACCTCGAAATTGAGGGTTTCGAGGATGTGACGCGCCACTTTGCGGATCACCTTGGAATCATCGACGACGAGGCAGGTCTTCATGTTGGGCCATTCCCGGATTTTGGCGCGTTCACCGGCAGTTGTGCCTGAAAGATGTAATCACCACGTTAATGCCAATTCACGCGGCCTGAGCAGGCGTCGCGGGCACCAGCGCGGTCAGGTCGATCGCCAGGATCGGCTCTCCGTCGCGCTCGACCAATCCGATTCCTGCGCGCTGCCAGGCTTCGGACAGCGGCACGCCCGAGGCGAGCGGATGCAGGACGAACGGCGCGACATCGTCAAGCGCATCGACCAGCAGCGCGTAGTGATGGCCGTCGACACGGGTGATGACCGCGCGGCTGGCATCCTGTCCGCCCGTCATGCCCAGCGCCGCGACGGTATCGATCACCGTCACGACCCGGCTGCGCAGCGCGGCGAGCCCGCGGACATGGCCGCCTGCGCGGGGAACCGCGACGATCGTGCCGATATCCACCACCGATTCGACCTGGTCGGCGCCGATCGCCACCGCCTGCCCCGCGACGTGCGCGATGAGAAACAGCCGTTCCATCACTTCCCCCGTGCAACACTGGCGAGCGCGCCGAGCAGCGCGTCGCGATCATAGCGCCAGATGCTTCCGTCGCCCTCGCAGCCACGCTTGCTGCGCAGCCGGACGACCGGTGCCTTGACGGCATGCGCTTCGGCCGGGCTGTCGAGCGCCAGCACGACATCCGCGTGCGCGCCGGGATCGAGCGTCACGCGATAGCCCGCGGTTTCGAGCATCGGCTGGACGAAGGTGCGCATCCACCCGTCCTCACCGCCCGTGAGCAGGCAGAGCGGTGCCGCATCCTGATCCGCACCCGCCTCGCCATGTTCGGCAAACAGCCAGTGCGGGTCGAGCAATTCGACCGGTTCGCCGTCGAGCAGCACCGCACCGGCAATCGGGCCGGGGACGCCCGCCGCAACGACGTCCACCGGAAGCGTCACGATATCTGCGGCTTCTGCAATGACATAGCCAATCTCGCTTACACCGTCTTGCAAGCGAAGGACCGACCATATCGGCGCGTTGCCCAGCTCGCATTGTGCGGCAAGCGGGATGATCCGCCCATCGATGGTCAGGCGCATCCGCCCGGCCGCATGACGGATCGCATCGGCCTCGACCTGCTCGATGCGATCGACCACGCCGAGCGGCACTGCGCGCCGCGCACCGTCGAGATCGACGAAGACCAGCGCCTGGACGCCTTCGGCCTCCGCCTCGACGGCTTCCTCGGCGTCCTCGGCCAGCACGTCGTGGATGAACTGGAGCCCGGCATCGCGCGCGATCCCGCCGCAATCGAGCAGCAGCATCGGGCGGCCGCTGTCGGGTAGCGTCTGGCCGGCATAGACGCCCGTCGCCATGATCGCGGGCGCGGCGGGCTTGATGACCAGTTCCTCATTGTCGAGCACGTCGTCGACGCGCAGCGCATAGCTGCCCTCGCCCACGCTCACGATCGCCAGCATCGTGTGCATCGGGCAGACATTGCCGCCGATTTCGAGGACGCTGGCCAGCTCGACCAGCGGAAGCCGCCGGTCGCGCACCGTCACCACCTCGGCGCTGCCGATGCGATCGACACGGATCGAGTCGCTCGATTCGCTGACGATCTCCTCGATCGCCTGGCGCGGCACGGCAAAACGCTGGCCTGCCGCAGCGACGACGATCGTCGGGATGATCGAAAGCGTGAGCGGGACGCGGATCAGGATGCGCAGGCCCTTGCCGGGCTGGCTGTCGAGATCGACGCGGCCGCCGATCTGCTCGATCGCGGCGCGGACCACATCCATGCCGACGCCGCGGCCGGAAATCTCCGAAACCTCGTCCTTGCTGGACAGTCCCGGCTCGAACACCAGTTCCTGCTTGGCCCGATCGCTGAGCGCACGCAGCGCACGCTCGTCGCGGCCGGTATCGGCGAGCTTGCGGATTAGCCGCTCGGTGTCGATACCGCGGCCGTCATCGGCGATCTCGACGACGATCTGGTTGCCCGACTGGCGCGCGGCGACGCTGAGGCGGCCATGCTCGCGCTTGCCCGCGGCGCGGCGGCCCTCGGGCGATTCGATGCCATGATCGATCGAATTGCGGATGATGTGGACCAGCGGATCGCGCAGCACCTCGATCATCTCGCGGTCGAGTTCGACCTCGGCGCCGTCGATCTGGAGGTTGACCGACTTGCCCAGGCTCGCCGCGGTGTCGCGGACCATCCGCGGCAGCGCCGAGAAGAGCGCGTCGATCTTCTGCATGCGGGTGCGGGTGACGGTATCGCGCAGGTCCGCAACAGTCGCCGACATGCGCTCCAGCGCAGCCTCGACCTGCGGGTCGACCTCGGCATTGCGCAACCGCCGCGACAGCTCGTTACGGGCGAGTACCATGTCCGACATGCCGCTCATCATCCGGTCGAGCAGGTCGACATTGAGGCGCACGCTGCGCGCCGCCGCGCGCTGCGCCGCCGGAACGGCGGCCTGAATCACTTCCGCCGACCCCTCGGCCAGCGCCGCGATCAGCAGATCCTCGCCGCTGTCATCAAGCCCGGCACCGGCGTCGATCGCCTCGACCAGCTCGCCGATCCGGTCGACCACCGCCAGCACGGCGTTGACCAGCGCGCGGTCGGGCGTCCGTTCTCCGGCGCGCACCGCGGCCAGAACATCCTCTGCAGCATGGCTAAGGCGCGCAAGGCGCGGGAGGTCGAGGAAACCGCAGCTTCCCTTCACCGTGTGGACGAAGCGGAAGATGGCATCCAGACGCGCGCGATCGTCCGGATTCGCCTCCCAGGCGACGATCTCGCCCGACAGCGCTTCCAGCGTCTCTCGCGTCTCCGCGATGAATTCTTGCAGCAGGTCGTCCACAATGCCCCCACACGGTCCGGCCGGTCATGGCCGTGCAGGCGTTAAGACTGGGTTAGCCAGCTTGCGGGATTTTGACTTCGGTGTGCGATTCCGCGCTGCGCAGCCCTGCGTCGAGGACTTCCATCACCGCGATCGCGTCCGCGGCCGGAACCGGGTTCGCACCCTCGCCCCGCACCGCCGCGGCGAGCGCCTGCCAGAACAGGCGGTAGTTCCCGGCGACATTGGGGACGGGCATGCTCGATCCGTCGGCGCGGGTAAGGATGCCGTCGACCGGATCGACGCCCCAACTCCCCTCACCCGGCACCTTCCCGGCGACGGTCGCCGCTTCCTGCGGATCGATGCCGTGCTTGACCCAGCTGCCGCCCGTGCCGTGCACCTTGAAGCGGAGCGTGTTGGCGGCGGCCAGCTTGCTGGCGTGGAGGGTCACGCGAAGCGCGGGATAGCGCAGCACGGCCTGGAAATAGTCCGGCGCAGGCGCGTCTGCGCGGAGCGTGGCAATATCGGCGGTGATACCGATCGGCCGCCCGAACAGCTGAAGCGCCTGATCGACGAGATGCGGCCCCAGATCGAGCCATACGCCGCCGGGCCGCGCTTCCTTCCATACCGCCGCCGGAACCGGGCGCCAGCGATCGAACCGGCTTTCGAGCTCGACGATCTCGCCAAGTGCCCGGTCGGTGATCAGATCCTGCAGCGTCCGGAAATCGGCATCCCAGCGGCGGTTCTGGAAGGCGGTGACGATCACGCCCTTCGCCTCCCCCTCCGCCGCGATCGCGCGCGCATCGGCGAGCGTGGTGGCGAAGGGCTTGTCGATCAGCACATGCTTGCCCGCCCGGATCGCAGCCAGCGCATGTTCGGCGTGGAGTTCGTCGGGGCTCGAAACGACAACGAGATCGATCCCCGGCTCGGCGAGCAGCGCCGCGACATCGGGCACCACGCGCATGCCGGGCAGATCGGCATGGACCTTGGCCGGATCGCGAGAGACCACGGCGCGCAGGCGCATCCCCGGGGTGATCTGCACATAGGGCGCATGAAAGGCCCGGCCGCCCAGGCCATAGCCGATCAGACCGACACCGATCTCATCCATCGCCCTGCCTCCGCCAATCAGGCGAGCTTGAACGCCGCCCCGAACAACAGCACCGGCGCATCGGAGGGCGAGACCTGAAGGTCGCCGCCGCCCTGCGCAACGAGCTGATGCACCAGATAGGCCGCCGCCGCGCGCGGGGTGACGGGCGCGTCGCCCGTGTCGCCGGTCAGCGCGCCGCGCAGCTCCTGGTCGAGCACGATGCGCGGCCCGTCCGCGCGGACCACGATCTCGACCATGCCGTCGCGCGCCTCCGCGCCGATATCGAGCTGGCCGCCGCGGACCAGCGCGTCGCCGCCGATCAGCGCGAGGTTGAGCAGCACCTTGATCACCTGCTTGGGAAGCTGCGGATCCTCGACCATCCAGCCGATCGAGACGCGATGATTGTCGCCGAACAGTCCCTCGATCGCCGCCTGTGCCTCGCGCGTATCCACCGTGTCGCCGAACCCGCCCGCGGCGCCGAAGGCCAAGCGGAAGAATTTGAGCTTGTTCGCGCTTGCCCGCGCGCTTTCGGCGAGCAGCTCGAGGCAGCGTGCGCGCATCTCCGGGTCGTTCTCGTCCGCCAGCAGCTCCAGCCCGTTGTTGAGCGCGCCCACGGGACTCAGCAGGTCGTGGCAGAGGCGCGAGCAAAGCAGGCTGGCGAAGTCGGTGGGCGAGATGGTCACATGATGCTCCGGCAATTCGCGCAACTCTTTGGCGCAGCGAGGGCAATGCCGCAAGCAAACGATCTTTCATCCCGGCGTGAAGCCCGATAGCCTCGTCCGAAACGAGCGGAGAGGATAGATGCGGCGAACGATGATGACAGCGTTGACCGGGGTAATGCTGGCCGCCGCGGTGCCGTTGCCGGCGCTGGCGCAGGAGCGCCCGGCGGTCAGCGAGACGCTGCGCATCGACAAGAAGCGGATCGATGCCATGCTTGCGACAATGGTCGCGGACGGCCGCGCCGCCGGGGTTTCGGCACTGGTGTGGAAGGACGGCCGCGAGGCCTATTATGGTGAGCGCGGCTCTGCCGATCGAGAGGGCAACAAGCCCTTCCACCGCGACACCCTGGTCCAGATCTGGTCGATGACCAAGCCCGTTACCGGGGTCGCGCTGATGCAGCTTTGGGAGCAGGGGAAGTTCCGGCTCGACGATCCGCTCGCGCGCTACCTGCCCGAATTCGCCAGTCCGCTGGTGCAGGACGGCACCGACAAGGACGGCAAGCCGCTGTGGCGCGCCGCCAGCCGCGCGATCACGATCCGCGATGTGCTGCGCCACACTGCGGGCTTTGCCTATGGCGACGGACCGACCGCGGCGCACAAGGCCTTCGCCGCCGCCGACCCGCTCAACCTCGACAATGACCTTGCCGAATTCGGCCGCAGGCTGGCCAAGGTGCCCTTACTGTCGGAGCCGGGCACCGAATGGCATTACAGCGCTGCGGTGGATGTCCAGGCGCTGCTGGTCGAGCGCCTCTCAGGCATGAAGTTCGCCGACTATGTCCGCACGCATATCTTCGAGCCGCTCAAGATGCGCGAGGCCGCATGGCACCAGCCGATGGACCGCCTCCCCCGCCTTGCCGCGACCTATGTGAAGCAGGACGGCAAGCTCGTCCGCCAGCCCGATGTGCAGACGCAGCGGATGAACTTCCCCGGCGCAAAGCTGACGATGGGCGGTGCGGGCATCGTCGCGCCGATCGATGATTATATGCGTTTCGCCCGGATGCTGCTCAACGGCGGCGAGCTTGACGGCGCGCGCATCCTCAAGCCCGCGACGATCCGGCTGATGGCAACCGACCAGCTCGATCCCGCGGTCAAGGAGCGCGAATGGCTGATGGGCAAGATCGACGGCGGGTTCGGCTTCGACTTCGCGGTGCGCACCGCGCGCCCCGACAAGCCGGAGCGTAATCGCGGTGCGGTCGGCGAATTCTTCTGGGATGGCATGGCCTCGACCCTGTTCTGGGTCGATCCGGCGAACCGCATGGCGACGGTGTTCTTCGTCCAGACCATCCCGTTCGACGGCACGCTCCACACCGATATCCGCAAGGCCGTGTACGGCGCGGACTATCTGGGGCCGCCGGGAAATTGAGCCGTCAGCTGCCGCGCGTGTCGAAGCCGGCACGCGCGGCAAGGACCGTCTCCAGATTGGCTTCTGCCCAGAGCCAGACGCCGCAGAACGCCTCGCCCAGGCTCTCGCCCACCGGGGTCAGCCGATAATCGACGCGCGGCGGCACGACCGCATGCACGGTGCGGGTGACCATGCCGTCGCGCTCCATCCGCCGCAGCGTCTGGGTGAGCATCTTCTGGCTGATCTCCGGCACCAGCTTCGAGAGCTGGGTGAAGCGCAGCTCGCCATGCTGCTCCAGCGTCTCGAGCAGGATCATCGTCCATTTGTCGGCAACATTGCCGATCAGCTCGTTGACCAGGGCATCGACACGCGGATCCGCCGCGTGCCACTCGCAGGATTTCACATTACTCTCCATTAGGTGGGTATAAATCTTTCGGGTGCCTTCTTTCCAGCTGAAAGTGTCGCGCTACATCGCCCCCACCCATTCAGGAGGCACCCCATGAAGACCAATGGCAACACCATCCTCATCACCGGCGGCGGCTCGGGCATCGGCGAAGCGCTGGCGCAGCGGTTCCACGACGCGGGCAACACCGTCATCATCGCCGGCCGCCGCCGCGCGGCGCTCGAGGCGGCGATCGCCGGCCGGCCCAACATGCACGCGATGACGCTCGACATCGAAAGCCCCGAGGCGATCGAGGCGTTCGCCCGCGACCTCCTCGCGGCGCATCCCTCGCTCAACGTCCTGATCAACAATGCCGGCGTCATGCAGCATGAGGATGTCGGCACCCGCCACGACCTGACCGGTGCCGAAGCGACGATCACCACCAACCTGCTCGGCCCGATCCGGCTGACCAACGCGCTGGTCGATCACCTGAAGGCACAGGCGGACGCGGCGATCGTCAACGTGACGTCCGGCCTCGCTTTCGTGCCGCTGGTCGTGGCGGCGACCTACAGCGCGACCAAGGCGGCGATCCACAGCTACACCGTGGCGCTGCGCGAGACCTTGGCCGGGCAGGTCGAGGTGATCGAGCTCGCGCCACCCGCAACGCAAACCGACCTGACGCCGGGTCAGCGCACCCGCGAGGGCTATCAGCCGCTCGGCGAATTCGCGGACGAGGTCATGGTGTTGTTCAACCAGTCCCCGACGCCGAAGGAAATCATCGTCGAGCGCGTCAAGCTGCTTCGCTACGCCGAGGCCGAGGGGCGCTTCGACGCGGCGCTGGCGGCGATCACCGCGCTGGTGAAGGGCGGCGGGCACTGACCCGCCGCCTCTGTTCAGACGCCGCTGCGTCCGCGCAGAAACTGCACCACGATCACGATCAACGCGACGACCAGCAGCAGGTGGATCAGTCCACCCGCAACGTCGAGCGAGAAGCCCAGCAGCCATAGCAACAGAATGACGACGGCAATGGTCCAGAGCATGGTAAACTCCCTTATTCCAAAGAGATAACCTGACCGGCCGCCGAATGTTCCCCGCCCGGGATCGTCGCCTGTCGATCCGAGGCGCCCGCCCGACGAAGCGGCGGGCGCCTCGGAGCCGGAGCGCACGCTGGTCCGCCGGCACAGACCTGAGGCGATTTGTCCAATGGGAGCCGGCCAGGCGGGTTCCTAGATGCGCCGCATGAGCGGAGACAGAGCAAGCGAACGGCACGGGATCGACGAAGACAGCCTTCGCGCGCTGGTCGACGCATTCTACGCGCGGGTTCGCGCCGATGCGGCGCTCGGCCCGGTGTTCGACGATGCGATCCACGACTGGCCCGAACATCTCAACCAGCTGACCGATTTCTGGTCGTCGGTGATGCTCACCAGCGGCCGCTACAAGGGCCAGCCGGTCCCCATGCACAAGAAGCATGGCGATCGCATCACCCCTGCCCTGTTCGACCGCTGGCTCGCTTTATGGGCGGAAACCACCAACGAGCTGATGACCCCGGACGCCGCCATGGCGCTCCAGCTCAAGGCCGCGCGGATCGCGGAGAGCCTCCAACTCGCACTGTTCTTCAAACTGCCCGACCGCGGAACCGCGGCCTGAGCATCAATTCAGGAAGGAGCATAACCATGCCGAATACCCACACGCCGCTGATCGACCTCAGCATCCATCACGAGCCGGTCGATTTCTCGGACCGCGTTGCGCTTGGCTTCACCAAGCTGCTGCGCTTCTGCGCCGACACGTTTTTCGCCAAGCGCTACGGCCATCGCGCGATCGTGCTCGAAACCGTGGCGGCGGTGCCCGGCATGGTCGGCGCGACGATCACCCATCTCAAATGCCTGCGCCGCATGTGCGACGATCAGGGATGGATCCGCACCCTGATGGAGGAGGCGGAGAATGAACGGATGCACCTGATGACCTTCATCCATGTCGCCCGACCGACCTGGTTCGAGCGCGCAGTGATCGTCGGCGTGCAATGGGTGTTCTATCTGGCCTTCTTCGCGCTCTACCTGATCAGCCCGAAGACCGCGCATCGCGTCGTCGGCTATTTCGAGGAAGAGGCGGTGATCAGCTACACCCACTATCTCGCCGAGATCGACGAGGGCCGCTCCCCCAACGTCCCGGCCCCGGACATCGCGAAACATTATTGGCAGCTTCCCGACGATGCGACGCTGCGGGACGTGGTGCTGGTGGTCCGCGCCGACGAGGCGCATCACCGTGACGTCAACCATGGCTTTGCCAGCGAACTGGCCGGCCTGCCTGTCGATCACGCCAGGATCGCACCCTATCCCGTGCACGCCGACGACATCCGGCAGGCCGCCTGAAATGACCGGGCCCTATCGCTCGACACCGGTGTTCGACGAAGCGACGCTCCCCGCGGCGCTTCGCTCGGACCATTCGACCAAGGCGGGCGTCTGGGCCATGATCCGCGTTCTGGAAGGGCGCGTGCGGCTGCTCTATGCCGAGCCGCCCGCCGAACGCGTTCTCGGGCCGGGTGATGCCGGGCTGTGCCTGCCCCGGCAGATGCATAGCGTCGAGCCGATCGGCGCGATGAAGATGCGGGTCGATTTCCATGACACCGACCCGAGTCACAGCTGACGCCGCTCAGCCGATCTCCAGGACGGCCGGTGCAAAGCGCCCATGGTGGCTGCCGTTTGCCACGGCCTGCCAGCCTGTGACGTCTCCACCCGCGACAATCAGCCACAGCCGCCCGTCCGGAGCCGCCATGGCCGCATCGGTCGCAGAAGGGCGAGCGTCCCCCGACGGATGCGAATGCCAATAGCCCGCAAGCACCGGCCCGCCCGCCCGCTCGGCGCGGATCGCCGAGAACAGCGCGGCGGGGTCGATCTCGAAATGGATGAGCGGGTTTCCGGCGACATTCGCGTCGATGCTGGCGGCGTCCACGGCACCGTCTTCACCGAACAACAGCCCGCATGCCTCGCTCGGCGCAGCTTCCGCGGCAGCACGCTGAACTAGTTCGACAACACACCTTGAAATCCGGACCCTCATTCCCATCTCCCTACGACAATGAGTCCGGGGGTTTCCACACTAGAAGCGCGGATTGCAGACGCGGCCAATGGCTGGCGTCTCGACCGGGCTTTGGCGGACGCCCTGCCCACGCTTTCGCGCGAGCGGATCAAGGCGCTGATCTCGACCGGCAACGTCACCGGCCCCGACGGGCAGGTACGCGATCCCAAGAAGAAGGCGCCGGGTGGCGCGCTGTTCCGTATCGACGTTCCCGAGCCCGCGGCCGCGCACAACGAGCCGCAGGATATCGCGCTCAACATCGTGTTCGAGGACGAGCATCTGATCGTCATCGACAAGCAGGCGGGCCTCGTCGTCCATCCGGCGGCGGGCAATTTCGACGGGACCCTGGTCAACGCCCTGCTCCACCATTGCCAGGGCAGCCTGTCGGGCATCGGCGGCGTGGCGCGGCCGGGGATCGTCCACCGGATCGACAAGGATACGTCGGGGCTCATGGTCGCGGCCAAGACCGATCGCGCGCATGTCGGGCTCGCCCGCCAGTTCAAGGCGCACTCGATCGACCGACGCTACAAGGCGATCGTCTCGGGCCGGCCCAAGACCGGCAGCGGCACGGTCGACGCGCCGCTCGCCCGCTCGCCGCTGAACCGCAAGAAGATGGCGATCGTCGCCGGCGGCAAGCGCGCGGTGACACATTGGCAATTGTGTCAGCTTCGACAACTCGACCAAGCGGCGTTGGTCGAATGCCGGCTGGAAACCGGGCGCACGCATCAGGTACGCGTGCACATGGCGTCGATCGGCCACCCCTTGATCGGGGATCCGGTCTATGGCAGAACGAAAAAAGAACATCGTGAGCTGTTGGAAACCCTGGGTTTCCATCGTCAGGCCTTACATGCGGCGCATTTGGGGTTTATCCACCCCATCAATAGCCAGGCTTTGGCTTTTGAAAGTCGAATGCCGCCCGACATGCAGGAACTGTTCGACCGGCTCGTCGTATAGACTTTCACAGACCCGTCTTCGGAGGGTCGCACATTGTCCTCGCCGCTTCAGGGGGGACGCTCAAAAAGGGAGTAAGCAGATCATGGCAAGCGGAAGCAACGTCCCGGCGACGATCCCCGCACTCGGCGGTGAGCAGAGCCTCAACCGCTATCTGGCCGAGATCAAGAAGTTTCCGATCCTGGCGCCCGAGCAGGAATATATGCTCGCCAAGCGCTTCCAGGAACATGGCGATCCCGAAGCTGCGGCGCAGCTCGTGACCAGCCATTTGCGCCTCGTTGCGAAGATCGCGATGGGCTACCGCGGCTATGGCCTGCCGGTGTCCGAGCTGATCTCCGAGGGCAATATCGGCCTGATGCAGGGCGTGAAGAAGTTCGAGCCCGATCGGGGCTTCCGCCTCGCTACCTATGCGATGTGGTGGATCCGCGCCTCGATCCAGGAATTCATCCTGCGGTCGTGGAGCCTCGTGAAGATGGGCACCACCGCTGCGCAGAAGAAGCTGTTCTTCAACCTGCGCCGGATGAAGGCCAAGCTCGACGCGTTCGAGGATGGCGACCTGTCCCCCGAACACCTTGCCAAGATCGCCAAGGATCTGGGCGTCACCGAGGAAGAAGTCACCTCGATGAACCGCCGCATGGCGATGGGTGGCGACACGTCGCTCAACGTGCCGATGCGCGAAGATGGCGAGGGCCAGTGGCAGGACTGGCTCGCCGACGACAGTGCGCTGCAGGACGAGGTCGTGGCCGAGGCACAGGAGGCGGATGTCCGCCACACCATGCTGACCGAAGCGATGGACGAGCTCAACGAGCGTGAGCAGCACATCCTGACCGAACGCCGCCTGACCGACGATCCCAAGACGCTTGAGGAGCTGTCGCAGGTCTATGGCGTCAGCCGCGAGCGCGTGCGCCAGATTGAGGTGCGCGCGTTCGAGAAGCTGCAAAAGGCGATGATGCGGCTGGCCGGCGACCGGCGCTTGCTCGCCGTCGGCTGACGGCGCGTCCGGGGGCGGAATTGGCGGCAGCAACTGGCATGCGGCGATGGGGCCGCCGGCTCATCGTCTGGGCCGGCAAGGGTCTGCTTGTGTTCATCGCGGGCTCGCTGCTGCTGGTGCTGCTCTTCCGCTTCGTTCCCCCGCCCTTCACCCTGACGATGGCGGGCGACCTTATCTCGGGCCATGGCATCAGCAAGCAATGGGTGCCGCTGAGCCGGATTGACCCCGACATGGCGCGCGCGGCGATCGCGGCCGAGGATTCATCCTTCTGCACGCACAGCGGCTTCGACTATGATGCGATCGCCGCGGCGATGTACCGCAACGCCAAGGGCGGCAAGGTGCTGCGCGGCGGATCGACGATCAGCCAGCAGACCGCCAAGAACGTCTTCCTGTGGCAGAGCGGCGGCTTCTTCCGCAAGGGACTGGAGGCGTGGTTCACCATCCTGATCGAGCTGATCTGGCCCAAGAAGCGGATCATGGAAGTCTATCTGAACGTCGCCGAGACCGGGATCGGCACCTATGGCGTCGAGGCCGGCTCGCTGCGCTATTTCGGGCACAGCGCAGCGAAGATGACCCGAGCCGAGGCGGCACGGATTGCCGCCGTGCTCCCGCTGCCCAAGAAGCGGGCGGGCGTCGCACCCAAGGGTTTCACCCGCCGCTACGGCAATTCGATCGCGGCACGAATCGGTGTCGTCCAGAACGACGGGCTCGATGCCTGCCTGCGCTGAGCGGCTACAGAAATCATTTTCCTACACGCCGCCGATTTGAAACATTTGCCTGACGCTCTTTGACATCGTCAGGCAAATTGACCGGCTACTGGACCGAATTCTCGATCCGTTGCCCCGCCTTCTCGGCGGCGTCACCGACCTTTTCCGCGCCCGCGCCCACTTTCCTGGCGGCTTCGGTGATGGCAGCGTCCTTCTTGGTCTCGCTGCCCTTGTCGCTGAGGAAGAAAAACGCGCCGACCACCACGATCACCAGGGCGATCAGGCCCAGGATCAGCCCGCCGCCGCCGCTGCGGCGTTCGATGATCGTCGTGGTATGCGTCGGCGTTTCGACGCGGGTCGCTTCGCTGCGGTCATCGTCGCTCATGTCGTATCTCCCGATGGATTGACAGACAGGCGACCCCAACGGCCGCAGTGAAGCGATTGTTCCCGCTACGAAATCCTCAGAAGGGCAGTTTGAAGCCCGGCGGCAGCGGAATGCCGCTGGAAAGCTTCGACATCTCGGTCTGCGCCGCAGCGTCCGCCTTTGCGCGTGCATCGTTGAGCGCGGCGGCGATCAGGTCTTCCAGCATCTGCTTCTCGCTGGGCGCGAGCAGCGATTCATCGATATCGACGCCGATGATGCGGCCCTTGGCGCTCGCCTTGACCTTGACCAGGCCGCCGCCGGAAGCGCCCTCAACCTCGATCCCGTCGAGATTGGCCTGAGCCTTGGTCAGCTCGTCCTGGACGTTCTGCGCCATGGCCATGATGTCTTCGATACTCTTCATCCGTACTTCCTATCTCGTGTCCAGCTTTTCAGTTCAGCGTCCGGAAAGGCTTGCATCGCGGCAGCCACAATCGGTGTCGCCAGTACAGCCTCACGTTCCGCAATGGCGTCAGCGGCCTTGATCTCCGTCAGCGTCTGCCCGCCCGGCGCGTCGATCACGCGGAGCGACCAGCGCTTGCCAAGCACGCGGCGGATCGTCTGCTCGAAATCACTCACCAGATCGGCAGGCAGGCCCTGGCTGCTCACTTCGATCACCGGTTCATTGAACGCGATCACGCGCATGAGGTTGCGCGCGCGCGCGGACACGTGATGCTCATGCGCCGCTTCCAGCCGCTCCAGCGCCTCGACGAAATCGCGCGGCGCAGCCGGTTCGGTCGGCCCGGACGGTGCCGCCACCGGCGCGGCACCGACGGGCAGGCCCTCCGCGATCTTCCGCGCCAGATCGCCCGGATCGGGCAGGGTCGAGGCATGGATCACGCGGAGCAACGCCATTTCGCAAGCCTCGATCGGCAGCGCGGCGCGGATCACCTCGTCATGGCCGCGCAGCAGCAACTGCCACAGCCGGTGGAGCGCCGGGAAGCCGAGCTTGCCTGCCCACTCCGCCAGCGCCGCGGTTTCCTCCGCCGCCTGCCCCGGTACCGCCTCGTTGCCGAGCTTCGACAGGGTGACGCGGTGGACCGTTTCGAGCAGCGACTTGAGCACCGCCTGCGGATCGACGCCGAGGTCATACTGGTCGCGGAGCGCGCCCAATGCGCCCGGCGCATCACCCTCGATCACCCGGCCGAACAGCGCGCGGATGGCATTGCGGTCCGACAGGCCGAGCATGGTGCGGACCGCATCCGCACTCACCGCCCCGCCCTCGATCCCCGCATGGGCGATCGCCTGATCGAGGATCGACAGGCCGTCGCGGGCCGAACCCTCGGCCGCACGGGCGATCATCGCCAGCGCCTCGGGCTCCGCCTCGGCGCCTTCGGCCGCGACCACCTCGGCGAAATGCGCCGCAAGCTTCTCGGCGGGAATGCGACGCAGATCGAAGCGCTGGCAGCGCGACAGGACCGTCACCGGCACCTTCTGCACCTCGGTCGTCGCGAACAGGAACTTCACGTGGCCCGGCGGCTCTTCGAGCGTCTTGAGCAACGCGTTGAACGCGTTCTTCGACAGCATGTGGACTTCGTCGATGATATAGATCTTGTACCGCGCCGACACCGCCGCGTAGCGCGAGGCATCGATGATCTCGCGGACGTCGTCGACGCCGGTATGGCTCGCCGCGTCCATCTCGATCACGTCGATGTGCCGCCCCTCGGCGATCGCGCGGCACGGCTCGCACACCCCGCACGGATCGATCGTCGGCCCGCCCTGCCCGTCCGGGCCAATGCAGTTGAGCGCCTTGGCGATCAGCCGCGCGGTCGAGGTCTTACCCACCCCGCGCACGCCGGTCAGCAGAAAGGCGTGCGCCAGCCGGTCGCGCTTGATCGCGTTGCCCAGCGTCTGGACCATCGCATCCTGCCCGATGAGCTGGGCGAAGGTCTGCGGCCGGTATTTGCGCGCGAGGACGCGATAGGCGGCATCACGCGGCTGGGGCGGTTCGTCGAGGCCAAGGGAGTCAGACATGCGGAACGCAACCTAGCGATCCGATCGGCAAACCGCCATGCCCCGATGCGCGGGATTCACAGATTTCGGACCGGCTCCGGACTCCTTCTGCCACGATTCATTCGGGTGCGCGGAACAGCCGCTCGATCAGCTGCGGATGCGGCTCGAGCGGCATCCACGGCGCGTAATCGTCGGCCTGCTGGGCGATCAGCCGCGCCGCGACCAGCCTGCCATCGACCGCGAACATCGCCATCGAGCGTGCACGGCGGACCAGATTGTCGCCCGCGAACAGGAACAAAGCCGTCTGCCGCGCCGGTGCGAAGCCGCGGCCCGGAACGAAGCCGCCGCCGAATTCGGTAAAGGGCCGGCCGGTCGCCTGATTCTGCAACAGCAGCGGATCGAGCGCCTCGGGCCGCACCCAGGGCAGCAGCGCGAGGACCAGGCTCAATCGCTCGCGCCAGCCGAGTTCGTGCGCCGTCACCACGGCACCATAGGCGCATGGGTCGCGGAACGCGGGCGGCGGCAAGCTGACCATCGGCCCGGCAGCGTCACGCTCCGCGATGCGGCGCAGGCGCTCCTCGAGGACGCGGGTGAACCAATCGGCCTCACGGTCGAGCGTGGCGGCGAGCGGGGCGTAGCTTGAGGGCATCGGTCAGTCCCCGAAATCAGTTGTTGTCGAGCGGCCAGCGGCTGTGGCGGCCGCGGTCGCCCAGGTCGATCAGATCGTCATTGGGATCGTTCCTGCGGGTAACGCCGAAGCCCTCCCCGGCCTCCGCCGTCTCCTCCCACGCGGCGGCGCGGGTTCCGGCGCGCGCGCGACTGTCCTGATACGCCCGGTCGCGGACGCGCTTCATCCGCCGCCACAGCAAGGGCATCGCGACGAACGGCAGCAACACGCAGGCGAGGATGACGATCGCGTGCAGGAAATCGGCCATATGCGTACCCCCTGACGCGCCATCCAAGCGAATGTGCGCGGGCGGCGCAACCGCAAAGCGTATGACGATGCCCGGAAGACGGCGGGTTCGCGCGGCGTGCGGCGGCGTGAAGGGAGCGGCCCTAGGCCATGACCGACGCCCTCTCCTCCCCATCCTGTCCGGCAAGCCCTTCCTCCCCGCGGCACAGAGCGAGCCAGGCGTCGCGTTCGGCGAGGCCGGCGGCGATGAAGGGCGCGATCTCACGGTCGCGCAGCGCCTCGCGCGCCTCTTCCTCCTCGCCGGTCAGCTCGCGCGCATAGTCCTCGTCATCGGGGTCGCCCTCCGCCTCGCCGTCATAATCCTCGGGCGGCGGGAAGTTGGTGCGCCATGCCTCCACATAGTCGCACCACCAGACGCGCTGGGCGCGCTTCTCCGCGTCCAGTTGACGAAGCTGACGGAGCTCGCGGGAAATTTCGTCCCCGTCATCTTCCGCCCCGGCTTCGGGATCGGTTTCGGGTTCGGGTGGGGCGAGCTGGACCAGCCCGGCGGCCTCGGCGCGGACCCATTGTTCGGCGGTCCAGTGCGCGCGGTCGGCGGGGTCGAGGTCCGCAGTGTCGAGCGGCTCGGCGAGATCGGTGTGCGTGCGCAGCCAGCGATCGGCGCGGGCGAGCGTGCGGATCGGGGCGAGATCGTCCTCGCTCGCCCGGGTGCCGCACGCGCCGATCCGCGCGGCGAGGAACAGGCCGGCGCGCGCCGGGGCGGCATCGCGCGCGACGAGATCGAGCAGTTGCTCGAAATCGGCGGCGGCGAGGCGAACCGCGGCGGTATTGGCATCGGTGCAGGCGGCATCTGCGCGCCGGTCGAGCCGGGTCAGCATGCGCCAGGCCAGCATATTATCGTGGCGGTGACGGGTGACGGTGCGGCCGTCATCGGCGGTGACCGTGGTGCGCACGCCGTTGAGCGCGCGCTCCATCAACTCGTCGGCAAGGACGTCGCGCGAGCGGAGCAAGGCGGCGTCCCAGGCGAGGCGGAAGGCGGCGCCGCGCGCGGCGTTGCGCAGCGCATAGGCCGACTGGCGCGACATATCGACGATGGCGCAGGCGCGGGTGATGGGGTGGCCGAGCGACAGCGCGGTGAGGAAGCGTTTCTGCTTCTCCGCGGTCCAGCCGTCATAGCGCTGTGCGTCGGGGACGCCGGGTTCGAGGTCGTGGAAGGCGGCGTGGTTGAAGGTGAAATCGGGATCGGGATTGGTGTGGGTGATCGCGTTCATAGCCCTGGTCCTCTCGTGCGTTCTGGAGGACCCTCTAGGTATGCCGGAATGGGGGCTGTAGGAAAGTCATTTGTTCCATCTATGTTCCGATCCGACACGTCACCCAATCCGCGGCGTGGGTCATTGACGCCATCCCCCCGGGTGCGGCAGCCTCACACGGGGCAAGATGGGGGATGGCATGAAGCATTTGCGATGGGGCATGATCGCGGTAGCGATCGCGATGGGCGGCTGCGCAGCCAAGCCGTTTCCGACCTACAGCCCGGCCGAGATCGCCGCGGCGAAGGCGGCGCTGGAGACGCGCGGCGGATTCAACAAGTCGCTGGTGAGCGCGGCGGTGGTGCAGCAGACCCCGCTCGGCGCGTGCGTGCGGGTGTGCGAGAAGCAATATGACCGCTGCGACCCCCGGAAATGGGCCGAGGGCACGTGCGACGCCTGGTACGTGCAGTGCGTAGGGCTGTGCCACACGAAGTATGGCGGATGAAGATCGCGGCAATCGGGCTGGCGGCGGGCGCGCTGGCGATCGGCGGGCAATCCTTTCCGCCGGCATCGGACGATGGCGGCGCGATGCCGGGCTGGGTGAGCAGCCTGCCGCGGCAGGGCTGGATCTATGCCGGCACTGAGACGCGCACCGAGCGGCTGCCGATGCCGCGGGCCCGGCGGGGGGCGACGCCCGCCCCCTCCCCGGCGCCGACCGAGGCCAGCACCGAGCAGGCGACCCTGTTCTATCGCGAGGTCACGCGCAGGCCGACCGGGCTGGTCGAGGCGTGGGTCCGCTTCGAGCTCAAGGACCGGCTGCCGGTGATCCCGTTCCGGTCGGTGGTGACGCTGGCCGAGTTCGACTGCGTGCAGAACACCCGGCGCCTGACCGGCGCGCGCTTCTATAGCGGCCCGGCGATGACCGGCACGGTCGAGACGACCGCGACATGGGAATATCAGCCCAAGATCCCGTCGCCGTGGGACGTCAGCGGGCGGCTGCAGAAGCTGGTGTGCGCCGCGGCGCCGCCGATGGGAGGGAACCCGCCGGGCGGCGGGCATGTGCTGCGGGGGATACCCTAGGCGCGGCGCGGGTGGCGTGCCGAAAGGCGGCGCCGCGCGCGGCGTTGCGCAGCACATAGGCCGACTGGCGCGACATATCGACGATGGCGCAGGCGCGGTTGATCGGGTGGCCGAGCGACAGCGCGGTGAGGAAGCGCTTCTGCTTCTCCGCGGTCCAGCCATTGTAGCGCTCGGAATCGGGGACGCCGGGTTCAAGCTCGTGGAAAGCGGCGTGATCGAAGGTGAAATCGGCTTCGGGATCGGTCTGGGTGATCGCGTTCATGGCCAAGGTCCTCATCGTGTCGTGCAGAGGACCGTCTAGGTATGCCGGAATGGGGGCTGTAGGAAAGTTCTATTTTTGTTCCATACCCGATATGCTATGCTACCTGCCGCCCATTGACGTTTGGAGCCGACTTACGTGACAGTGAGACCGAAAGCGCAAGGGGGGCAGCGCAAAATGGTGAGCATTTGGTCGACAACACGGCGCTCAGCCAAGAGTTCGCGAGCGTCGAACGATCATCGGGTTCCTTTCGAGCACGATTATGATCGACTCCTATTCTCGCCTCCGGTTCGTCGGCTAGCAGACAAAACGCAAGTCTTCCCTCTAGATCGAAACGACGCCGTGAGGACGAGGCTCACTCATTCTCACGAGGTGGCAAACCTCGCAAAATCGATGGGAACCCGCCTTCTCTCAGAAGGCATCGAATTTGCTGGCATGCCAGAGGCGCGCTCTGTGCAGTCAATCCTAGCCACTATCGGCCTAGCTCACGACCTCGGAAACCCACCATTCGGTCACCAAGGCGAGGCGGCTATCGGCCACTGGTTCAAGAATCAGGAGGGAATATTTGACCCGTCCTCAGCTCCAGATGGTCTGAGCGTTCCTGATCGACTTCGTCCAGAATTTCTTGAGTTCGAGGGCAACGCGCAAACTTTCCGCATCCTGACGCGATTGCAAGTTGCTATCGGCGGCTTCGGGCTAGATCTGACAGCTGGAACCTTAGCCGCGCTACTCAAGTATCCAACTCCCTGTGACAAGAGGGACAAATCTAGAGCGAGTACAAAGAAGTACGGATTCTTCGAATCTGAGATTGATACCGTACGCTGGGTACGGGCAGAAACCGGTCTCGAAGAAGGGGAGCGGCACCCTCTCACATGGATCATGGAAGCCGCAGATGACATCGCATATTCTGTTTTGGACATCGAAGACGCGATCCGAAAGGGCATCATCTCACCAGACGACGTATGCGCCCTTATAAATCACGACCTAAACGGAGACTATTCCGCAACTAAAGACTTCCTCCGAGATAAATTTAGAGAAACTCGAGAAGGAGGATTTTCTATCTCTGCCACACGAGAGATAATGAGCTCGTATCTTCGCACTGCATTCATTCAAAAACTAATCGATGAGACTATTGAAGATTTCAAATCAGACAACAAATCCATCGAACAGAAAAATAGATCCCATCCACTAATGCATAACTCCGCCTTGCTATTTAGCCTAAAGCGGATTGCGCAAGAATACGTCTTTGTAGTCCAGGACGTCAGGAAGATCGAAGCCGATGGCTTTAAAATTATCGGCAAATTGATGGATTTTTACTGGCACGCCATAATTCAGCGAAAAAGTGCAGAAGACTTACTTTCACGCCGCACCGATGCAAAGGCTGCATACGGCATATCCAAAATGAGCGACAATTACCTACAATGCGCTGCCAAGGGTAAGTGGGAATCTCACGATGGTTCAACTCTGCCTATGCGCTATCGAGAACTAAGACTGCTTACGGATATGGTCGCCGGGATGACCGACGGCTTTGCCAAGTCAGAATACGAATACCTTTTGGAAAACGACTTCATAAGCCATGGTTAATATTGCTCCCTCCCTATCCGCTGTTTTGGATCGGACGAATCGCTTCTTTTCACCAGACGCCCTCCGCATGCACGAGCTCCGAGAGGACATTTTAAAAGCCCTATTCGAAGTTGGAGACGTTTACGTCGTAGGAGGCGTTGTACGGGATCTGGCATTTTACGGAGCCAATGAACGGCCAATATCCGATATTGACTTCGTTGTGACAGGAAGAGTTAGGCAACTTGACCTGCTCGCATCGCGATTGGGAGCCAATAAAAACCGGTTTGGTGGCTACGGCCTTAAACGGGGAGGCTATAATGTCGATTTCTGGTCGCTTCACAACACGTGGGCGAAAGTGCACCACCATGCACGAGTCAACAGCCCCAAAGATCTAGTGAAAACGACCTTTTTTGATTGGGACGCAATTGTGTACGGTGTAAGCACCCGGGAAATATACGCCATCCCGGGATACATCGATAGATTGAATAGAAGGGTTCTAGATATAAACCTAGAAGACACCCCAAGCATTCATGGAAATCTTGTAAGAGCTCTACGGCGCCTAGTAATGTGGGACGCCAAGCCCGGGCGTAAGCTAAATATATTTCTCTCTCACTATTTAGACAAAGCAGATTGGAATGCCGTTGTCTTGGCGGAGAAAAATTCCTTTCATATATGCTATCTTCATCAATTCCATACAGGACTTGAGTTTAGGCGAAAAGTATTAGCCCGTAGTAACGATTATGTGGCGGGCGTAGATAGCCGCCGGCAAAGGTCGTTCGATTTCTAACCCTCACTCCGCCGCCACGCTCTCCCCAACCCTGCCCCGCTCCAGCAATGGCGCAAGATACTTGCCGGTATAGCTGCGCGGCGCCTTCACGACCGTCTCCGGCGTACCCTCCGCCACAATCTCGCCGCCCTTGACGCCGCCTTCGGGACCGAGGTCGAGGATCCAGTCGGCGGTCTTGATGACATCCAGATTGTGCTCGATCACCACGACCGTATTGCCCTGCTCGACCAGCGCGTGGAGGACTTCGAGGAGCTTGCGCACGTCCTCGAAATGGAGGCCGGTGGTGGGCTCGTCGAGGATGTAGAGGGTCTGGCCGGTGGCGCGGCGGGCGAGTTCCTTGGCGAGCTTGACGCGCTGGGCCTCACCGCCCGACAGGGTCGTCGCCTGCTGGCCGACCTTGACATAGCCCAGGCCGACCTCCGCCAGCATCGCCATCTTGTCGCGGATCGGGGGGACGGCCTTGAAGAATTCGACCGCGTCCTCGACCGTCATGTCGAGCACGTCGGCGATGCTCATCCCCTTGAACTTCACCTCCAGCGTTTCGCGGTTGTAGCGCTGGCCGTGGCAGACGTCGCAGGTGACGTAGACGTCGGGGAGGAAGTGCATCTCGATCTTGAGCAGGCCGTCGCCGGTGCACGCCTCGCACCGGCCGCCCTTGACGTTGAAGCTGAAGCGGCCGGGCTTGTAGCCGCGCGCCTGCGCCTCCGGCAGCCCCGCGAACCAGTCGCGGATGTTGGTGAAGGCGCCGGTATAGGTCGCCGGGTTGGAGCGCGGGGTGCGGCCGATCGGCGACTGATCGATGTCGATCACCTTGTCGAGATGCTCGAGCCCGGTGACCTTGTCATGCTTGCCCGCGAGCAGGCGCGCGCCGTTGAGCTGGCGCGCGGCGGCGGCGTAGAGCGTGTCGATGGTGAAGCTCGACTTGCCCGAGCCGGACACGCCGGTGATGCAGGTGAAGGTGCCGAGCGGGATGCTCGCGGTGACGCCGGTCAGGTTGTTGGCCGTGGCGTTGTGGACGGTGAGCTTCTTGCCGGTGCCCTTGCGGCGCTTCGTCGGCACGGGGATCGCGCGGGTGCCGTTGAGATAATCGGCGGTGATGCTGCCCTCGGTCGCGAGCACCTGTTCGAAGCTGCCATGCGCGACGATCTGGCCGCCATGGACGCCCGCGCCGGGGCCCATGTCGATGACATAGTCGGCAGTGCGGATCGCGTCCTCGTCATGCTCGACGACGAGCACGGTGTTGCCGAGATCGCGCAGGCGGCGGAGCGTGGCGAGCAGCATGTCGTTGTCGCGCTGGTGGAGGCCGATCGAGGGCTCGTCGAGGACGTAGAGCACGCCCGAGAGGCCCGAGCCGATCTGCGACGCGAGGCGGATGCGCTGGCTCTCGCCGCCCGAGAGCGTGCCGCTGGTGCGGTTGAGGTTGAGATAGTCGAGGCCGACATTGTTGAGGAAGCCGAGCCGCTCGTCGATCTCCTTGAGGATGGCCTTGGCGATTTCCTGCTGCTGGGGGGTGAGGTCCCGTGGCAGATTAGCGAAGAAGGGCAGCGCGTCGGTGACCGACAGGCGGGTGACGCTGGAGATGTCGCGGCCGGCGATCTTGACCGCCAGCGCCTCGGGCTTGAGGCGGGCGCCTTCACAGGTCTCGCAGGCGTGGCTGGCCTGGTATTTGGCGAGCTCCTCGCGCATCCACGCGCTCTCGGTCTGGAGCATGCGGCGGTTGAGGTTGCCGATGACGCCCTCGAACGGCTTCTTCACGTCGTAGGACTTCTTGCCGTCGACGAAGGTGAGCGTGACGGGCTTGCCGCCGGTGCCGTGGAGGATGATCAGCTGGACCTCGCCCGGAAGGTCCTTCCACGGCGTGTCGAGGCTGAAGCCGAACTCGCGCGCGAGGCTGCCGAGGACCTGCATGTAATAGGGCGACGGCGGGTTGGACTTGGCCCAGGGGACGACCGCGCCCTTCTTGATCGTGAGATCGTGGTTGGGGACGACGAGGTCCTCGTCGAACACCAGCCGCTCGCCGAGACCGTCGCACGCCGGGCAGGCGCCCTGCGGCGCGTTGAACGAGAAGAGGCGCGGCTCGATCTCGGCGATGGTGAAGCCGCTGACCGGGCAGGCGAACTTTTCGGAGAAGACGATGCGGTTGTCGGGGATGCCGGTGCCCTTCATCGCGCCGCCGGTGACGTTCGTTTCCGCGACGAACTTCTGCGGAGCTTCCTGGACGCGGTTGCCGGCGAGTTCGTCGACGGTGGTGTCGACCAGGTCGATATAGGCGAGGCCGTCGGCGAGCTTGAGCGCAGTCTCGAAGCTCTCGGCGAGGCGGGTGGCGATGTCGTCGCGGACGACGAGGCGGTCGACCACCACCTCGATGTCGTGCTTGTACTTCTTGTCGAGCGCCGGGGCGTCCTCGATCAGATAGGTCTCGCCGTCGATGCGGACGCGCTGGAAGCCCGCCTTCTGCCACTCGAGCAGTTCCTTGCGGTACTCGCCCTTGCGGCCGCGCACGACCGGGGCGAGCAGCAGCATGCGGGTGCCCTCGGGCAGCGCGAGGACGCGGTCGACCATCTGGCTGACCGTCTGCGCGGCGATCGGCAGGCCCGTCGCGGGCGAATACGGGATGCCGACGCGCGCCCACAGCAGGCGCATATAATCGTAGATCTCGGTGACGGTCGCGACCGTGGAGCGCGGGTTGCGGCTGGTGGTCTTCTGCTCGATCGAGATGGCGGGGCTGAGGCCTTCAATGTGCTCGACATTGGGCTTCTGCATCATCTCAAGGAACTGGCGCGCATAGGCGCTGAGCGATTCCACGTAGCGGCGCTGACCCTCGGCATAGATGGTGTCGAAGGCGAGCGAGGATTTGCCGCTGCCCGACAGGCCGGTGATGACCGTGAGCGTATCGCGCGGGATGTCGATATCCACGCCTTTGAGATTGTGCTCGCGCGCGCCGCGGACGGAAATGTGAGTCAGTGACATGCCGGGAGTTCTAGCTTTGTTCTGGAGGGGAAGCTAGAGGGGAGATAGGGTGGGTACGCCCGCGATGCGAGGGCTGCGAATAAGCACGGCAAGATTCTTCGTCTTACCCGTTTCGGATGCATATCGAGTTGCGCCGCGGCGTGAGAGCGCCCGAGCATGAGACCGTCATAGTGGAGGCGCCAAATGGCTCCATTCCGGTCCATGTTCCCGTACCGTTCCCGATTTGATCGGCTAAATGTCGACACCGCCAACAACGGCGGGAGGCAGCGTGACGTGAGTCATCTCTATTTCGGCGATAATCTGGACGTGCTGCGGCGCTACGTCGCGGACGAAAGCGTCGATCTGATCTACCTTGATCCGCCGTTCAATTCGAACGCCAACTACAATCTGCTGTTCCAGGCGCCGGATGGGCACGCGGCGACCAGCCAGATCGAGGCATTCGAAGACACGTGGCGCTATGGTCCGGAGGCTGCCCAGGCGCTTCATGAGGTCATGGAATCCGGGCGGACGGATGTCGCCAACCTGCTGCGCGCGATGCAGGCGCTCCTGGGCGAGAACGACATGATGGCGTATCTCGCGATGATGGCGGTTCGGCTGATCGAGCTGCATCGGGCCCTCAAGCCGACGGGCAGCCTCTATCTGCATTGCGACCCGACGGCGAGCCACTACCTCAAGCTGCTGCTGGACGGAGTGTTCGGGACGGGCCAGTACCGCAACGAAATCATCTGGCGGCGCACCACCAGTCACAATTCGGCGCGCCGCTATGGCAAGATCGCCGACACGATCCTGTTCTACACGAAATCAGACCAGTATGTCTGGAACGACATCCGTATCGGATACAGCGAGGCCCAGCTGGGCCGCTATCAGGAGGATCGCGACGGACGCCTGTTCCGTGCCGAGAATCTGACGGCGGACCGTCGCAATTCGGCGTCGGGCAAGTTCGAGTGGCGCGGCACGATGCCGCCCGCCACCCGCGGCTGGGCCTATTCGATCGAACAGCTCGAACAATGGTGGGCCGAGGGGCGTATCCTGACCCGGCGCGACGGAACGCCGCGCATGGACGGCCTGAAGGTTTATCTGGAAGGGCTTGAGGGACAGAAGCTTCAGTCAGTGTGGACCGACATCCCGCGCATCGGCAACACCGCCGCCGAGCGGCTGGGCTATCCGACGCAGAAGCCAATCGCGTTGCTGGAGCGGATCATTGCGGCATCGTCCAATCCGGGCGATGTGGTGCTCGATCCGTTCTGCGGTTGCGGCACGGCGGTCCATGCCGCGGAGAAGCTGGAGCGTCGCTGGATCGGCATCGATGTGACCTATCTGGCCATCGGACTGATCGAGCGGCGGCTGAAGGAGGCCTTTCCAGGCGTCAAACTGCAGGTATTCGGGGAACCGCAGGACCTGAACGATGCCGAGCATCTGGCCGCCACGTCGCCCTATCAGTTCCAATATTGGGTGACCCAGAAGATCGGCGGACAGCCCTATCGCGGCGGGCGCAAGGGGCCGGACCGCGGCGTGGACGGCTATATCTACTACACACGCAACGAACCGGCGTCCGGACGGTCAGCGACCGCGGCCTCGATCGTCTCGGTCAAGGCCGGCCGCCATATCGGCGTATCGATGGTGCGCGACCTGAAAGGTGTGCTGGCGCGCGAGAAATCGGACCTCGGCATCTTCGTCTGCGTCGCCCAGCCCAGCCGGGAGATGGCGCGGGAGGCAGCAGCGGCGGGCGTGTGGACCGACCCGGTGACTGGAGCCGACTATCCGCGTGTGCAACTGTTCACGCTGACGGACCTGTTCCAGGGACGGCAGCCGAGCGTACCACTGCTCGATCGGCAGGCAGGTTACAGGCGGGCAAGGGCCGAAGACAGCAGCAAGCAAGGAACGTTGCTGTAGACGCCCCTACCCCGCCGCCCGGCACAATGCGTCCGTCCCCAGCGCCACGCGCGATTCCGCGGTTTCGCGATTGCCGGGGTCGTTCCGCACCCCGCGCGTTTCGGTGTTGAAGGCGATCAGGGTCGCGATCCCCTTGTCGGGGCATAGGCTGAGATAGGCGCGGAAGCCGTTCTGGTCGCCATTATGGCCGATGACGCGGACACCCTCGACCCGGTCGATGAAGAAGCTGAGGCCGACCTGGGTGGTCGCGGCCATGCGGCCCTGCGAGAAGTCTTCACCGGCGGAGAGCTGGGGCTGCCACATCTCTTCAAGCGAGGCGCGCTTGAGGATCAGGTCGTAGTCTGCCGTTCGTGCCGGATCGCCGAGCAGGAAGGCCGCGTATTTCGCCATGTCGGGCATCGGGGCGTTGAGGCCGCCATTGGAGACGGTGACGCCGGTATCGGCATCGAACGGCGCAGCGCTGCGCTTGCCGTCGCGGATATAGTAGCTGTGCGAGCGGTGGCGCAGCAGATACGGCGGGGTGCGGTCGAAATAGCTGGCGTGCATGCCGAGCGGCTTGAGGATGTTCTTGTCGATATAGACTTCGTAATCCTCGCCCGAGAGGCGCTCGATCACCTGCCCCAGATAGACGATGCCGGGGTTGGAATAGCTGTAGCGGCTGCCGGGTTTGAACTGGACCTCGGTATAGGGGAGCATCGCTTCGAGCTGTTTCCAGCCGGGCGGTTCGAACGGCTGCCACTCCTTGTCGCGCCACGGCCAGGTGCCGTTGCGGAAGCCGGCGCTGTGGCTGAGCAGCTGGCGGATGGTGATCGCACCGGTGTCGCCGAACGGGTTGTGGACCTTGGCCAGCTCGGGGACGTACTTCACGATCGGGTCGTCGAGCCCGAGCAGGCCGCGGTCGCGCAGCTGCAGAATCGCGATACCGGTCATCGTCTTGGTGACCGAGGCCCAGTGGTAGATGGTGTTCGCATCGACCGGGACATGGGCGTCGGCATCCTGCTCGCCGAGATGATCGGCGGCGAGCGTGCGGCCATTGAGGATCAGATAGAAGCTGCTGCCCGCGATATTCGCGCGCTGGACCTCCGCCCGGTAGAGCTTGCGGAAGTCCGACAAGGCCTTGTCCAGCGGAGCGTCCTGCGCCGCGGCGGGCGCGGCGAGGACGAGGCAGGCGGCGATGTGGCGGAGCATGGTCCCCCTCAGGACGGTTTGAGCGTGGTGCGCGAGGCCGCCGCCTTATCCACCGCGGCGCGGCTGTAGAGCAAGGGAAGCGTGTCGCCCGCGATCCACGAGCCGTACTGGTCGCGATAATGCGGCGAGCGCGGGTCGATCGACTGACCGGGGATGATCAGGATCTGCGAATTGTCCCAAGCGCCGACGTCGATCACCTGCTGATAGCTCGATCCGCCGCCGACGTTCCAGCCGGGCCCCGAGCCGAGCCAGCGCGCCATGACGGTGAAGCCGTCGCCGCCCGACCCCTGCCCTTCGATCGCCGGGAACGCCCTGGCGATGGCCGGGATGGCGGAGAGCGGGTGGCGCAGCTTGACCTGATGCAGCGTGCCCCAGCGCCACGCGGCAGGATCGGCGCCGAGCAGTTGCTGTGCCGAGGCCCAGCCGGTGGCGAGCGCGGCATCGAGGATCGCGTCACGCGTCCCCTGAGGGTCGGCGCCGAGGCGCGCGTCGGGCTTCGCCAGCAGGCCGAGCAGGATCGAGGGCGAGATCTCGGTGACGAGATTCTTCGCGCGCTCGGGCACGATCGCGGCGAGCATGCGCTTGGAGAGGTCGCGCCAGACGATCTCGAACAGCGCGGCGGGGGCACTGTTTGCGTCGAGACGGGCGTTCCAGCCGCGGAGCAGGTCGACGGCGGGCTTCACCGCGGCCGAAGGGTTGGCGGGCAGCTGGGCGAGGAATTGCTGCGCTGGCTTGGACAGCGTGTCGTGCTGGAGCGCGACGCTGTCGGCGATGCTGTGCTTGGGCTGCGAGGCAAGCACCTCGGCGCAGCGATCGTAGCGATAGGGCTCGCGGAACGAGAAGGCCGGGATGCGGTCGCGCGGCCAGTCGGCGGGCAGGTTGTTCTGGTTCGCCGAGGCGAACCAGCCCTTTTTGGGGTTATACTCGCTGGGCAGCGCGCTGAAGTTCCGCAAGCCCGTCCAGTCATGGCTGCCGTCGCCCGGTACCGGCAGCAGGCCGTCGCCTGCCTTGCGCTGCGGCACGAAGCCGATCACCTGCCAGCCGGTATTTCCCTGCACATCGGCATAGTGGAAGTTGGTCGGCGACGGGTGCAGCGCGAACGCCTTGCGCAGGCTGGTCCAGTCCTTCGCAAGGTTGATCGCGATCATCGCGAAGCAATCGGCCGAGCCGGGCTGCATCGCGACGGTGGTGAGGACGCTGGCGCGGCGGCGGGCGGGATCGTGGGCGATCACCGGGCCCTGCACGGCATAGCGGTGGGTGACCGTCTCGGCCGGGCCGTCCTTGACCGGGATGGTCTCGGTGACGATCTCGAAGCGCTTCCAGCCGCCGTTATGGCGATATTGCTCGGGATCCTCGGGGTTGAGTTCGAGAATGAACAGGTCGCTCTGGTCGATATGGAAATTGGTGCGGCCGAAGGCGAAACGGTCGGTATGGCCCTGCATGATGCCGGGCTGGCCGGGCGAGCCGCCGCCGATCACGTCGAGGCCGGGCGCCGTCAGATGCGCGACATGGCGCGGGCTGAACCCGCCGATGCCGAGATGCGGATCGTTGGCGAGGATCGGGCGGCCGGTGGTGGTGCGCGAGGGCGCGACGGTCCAGGCGTTGCTGCCGGCATTGTTGCGCTCGGCCGAGACGGCATGGTCGAGCGAGGAGACGCGCGCGGCGGGTGCCGCGGGATCGGCGGCAGGCGGCGGTCCGCCAAAGGGCAGCCGGCCGATGCGCAGCACGCCGAGATCGGCATCGGTGACGGCGGCGGCATCGAGCCCCTTGGGGACAGACATGGTCCAGGCCGGGCGCAGCGGCGCGACGACGGCGTCGAGATCGAGCAAGCCGAGCGCGGCGAGCTGGGCGCGGCGGACGCTGTCGTCGGTATTGCCTTCCGACGCCTCGCGCTGGCGCACCAGATCCTCGAAATCCCATTTGAGCGGGGCGATGCCAAGGATGCCATATTCGAGCGGGAGCTGGCTCGGGTCCGTGGTCACCTCGTCGATGCGCGCGTTGATCCCGGCAACATAGGCGCGGGCGCAGGCGAGGACGTCGGCGGGGACATGCGCCAGTTCGGCATCGAGGTCGCCGCGATAGCGAAACAGGCGCGCGACGCCGTCATGCTTTGCGAATTTAGGGCCGAACGCCTCGGCGAGCCGGCCGAGATCGCGGCGATAGGACAGGTCGATCTGGAACAGCCGATCGCGCGCGACGACATAGCCCTGGCCGAAATAGGCGTCGGGGATGGTGGCGGCGCGGACGTGCGGGATGCCGAACCTGTCGTCGACGATGTCGATGGGCGCGGACGGCCCCGCGAGGCTCCGGGTGCCGCCGGTCAGCACCGGGGCGAGCCGAAGCGGTGCACCGGCGGCGGGAAGCGCTGCCAGCACGGCGGTCGAGCCCAACAGAAAGCAACGTCGGCTGAGCATCGGCAAGTTCCCCCAAGTGTCGGCATGAGGGCGAAAACTGGCGCTGCGCCGGAGGGGTGTCCATGGCTCAAGCGTTGGAGGCCAATAGACCAGAGTTATAGGTGACGCATCATTCGCGCGGCGCGTCGGGACGAGGCTGCGCGGCGGCCTGCGCCGCCAGCAGCGCCTCGATCCGGTCGAGCCGGGCGAGGATAAGTTCCTGCTCCTCATGGGTGAAGGCGTCGCGATTCTCGTTGAGGCGGTCGATCAGCCGGACGACGATCATCGGCGCGACGCCGAAGATCGAGAGGTGCATCAGCGCGAGCGCGAGGATGCGGCCGCCCCCGGTCTTGGGCGAGATGTCGCCATAGCCGGTCGAGGTCGCGGTGGTGCCCGCCCAATAGAGGCTGTCGAGGAACGGCGCGCTTTCGAGGTACATGAACAGCGTCGCCGCGGCGAGGATCAGCACCAGATACGCGGCCGCCAGCTCGCGCAGCGTGTCGGTCGCGGCCTTGAGGTTGCGCATTCCCCTACCCCCTGATGACATGCGGAACGAAGCGGGCGCGGTTGCCGGTGATCAGCCCGTCCTCGCGGATCCCCATCCCGGCCGCGGCGCCGTCCACCACCCAGCAGCCCAGCACCGGATAGCCCGCACCGAAATCGCGCATCGGATAGAGCTCCTGATACATGGTGAGCCCGTCGCGATACTCGCCCTGCGAGCGCGCGAGGGTCTCGCCGTGGCGGACCACCTCGATATTCGCGCCTTCGCGCGCCAGGAACGGCTTGGCGACATAGCTGTCCCCGATCCGCTCGCGCACCACCGAGGCGGCGAGCAGGTTCGGGTGGCCGGGGAACATCGCCCATAGCACCTGCAGGATCGCCTTGTTGCTCCACAGCATCTTCCACACCGGCTCGATCCAGACGGTGGTCGGCAGGTGGCGAATGACGTCCTGCGCATAGCTCTCGCGGACGATCCATTCCCAGGGATAGAGCTTGAAGATCGCGGTGATCAGCTGATCGTCGCGGTCGACGATCCGGCCCTTCGCATCGACGCCGATATCGTCGATCAGCACCGCATGCGTCTCGAGCCCCGCCTGCGAGGCAAGGTCGCGCATATAGGTGGTGGTGATCGTATCCTCATGCGCCGCGTCAGCGACATGGGTGAACCAGATGCGCTGGTCGGGCAGGCGCGAGCGGATCGCGGCCCAGCGGCCGATCAGCTTCTCGTGCAGGCTGTTATACTGGTCGAGATCGGGGAAGCAGGCTTCCTTCCAGTCCCATTGCACCACCGCCGCTTCGAGCATCGAGGTCGGCGTGTCGCAGTTGAACTCGAACAGCTTGGGATCACCGTCGCCATGATAGCCGAAGTCGAACCGGCCATAGTTGAGCGCGGGCGGCTCGTCCTTCCACGCGGCGCGGATCGCCTTGTGGCAATAGTCGGGGATACCGAACTGCTCGAGCACGTCCGAATGGCCGACGATCCAGTCGCCGGCCTCGAGAAAGAGCTGATAGACCGCCTCGCTCGCTTCCTCGAACCGCTCGATCTCGTCCAGCGTGAAGGAATAATAGGCACTTTCGTCCCAATAGGGGCCGTCGGCATCGCTGTGCCAGATCAGCCCCTGTTCCTCGACGGCGCCCTGCCAGTTGTCGCGCGGGGCAATCGTATGTCGCTGCATCCGGTCAGGACCGCCCGCCGCCGAAGCTCCGCCCGCTCGACCCGAGCCCGCCGCGCGATACCGCCGCCGACCGGGTCATGCGCGTGCTGGCGGGTGCCGGCGCATAGTTGGCGCCGGGACGCGGCTGATAGGAGCCGTAACCCGCGTAACGCGGATCGCGGATCGAATCGCCATAATAGGGAACCGCCGAGCTGCGCCCGAGATAATACCAGAGGAAGGCGTTCGAACCGCCGCCGCCACCGCCCGAATAGTAATTACGCTGGCCGCAGCGATCGTCATCGACGCGCTTGCCCTCCTGATCGACGCAGATCGCGGTGTCGCCCGAGGCATAGACATCCTCGTTCCAGTCGTCCCCGCCCGAACAGCCCGGCAGCGCCAGCAGCGTCGCGGCCATCGCGGTCGTCACGGTGAGTTGCTTCTTCATATCCTCTCTCCTCGCCGGCCGTTCAGGGGACCATGCACGCTGCCTGGAGGATACCGATGCCGAGCCCCATGCCGCCGACGAAGATGCCCGAGGAGACGCAGTCCTCGGCAATCTTGTCGGAGATCGATTTGAACAGGAGGCGCGAGATGACGAAGAAGACCGCGAGCTGGACGATCGCGGCGACCGCACCCCAGAGCAGCATGTCCGGGATGCTGACCGAATTGCCGATCACCACCGCCACGGGGATCGCGAAACCGAGGAAGGTGCCGGTGAGCTGGGTCGCCGCGGCGCTGTTCCCTTCACGGATCAGCTTGAATTCGCGGTGCGGCGTGACCGTCACATAGATCAGCAGAAACGCGACGGCGAGCACCACCGCGGCGGCGAAATAGGCCAGGAAATGCGGTACCGTAGCGATGAAATACTGGAACATGTTCCCCCTCCCCGTCGCGCGGCAACGGCCGCGGCGGCGCATGTCTATCAAGCCATTTGCGGCCGGGGAAGCAGGGACTTAGCGTCCCATGTCAGCGCCGGGTCAGCGCCCCGGATCGGTCATCGAGGGCGGATCGCTGGCCGGGAAGCTGTCGTCCAGCGCATCGTCCAGCTCCGCCTCGCGCCGGTTTCGGGCGATGCTCGCCTCCATCCGCGCGATCTGCTCGGGCGTGGCGTCCTTCTGATGCAGCGCTTTCCAGTCGGCATAGGGCATGCCGTAGATCGCCTGACGCGCACTGTCCTTGTTGAGCTGGCCGCGGCTTTCTTCCTCCAGCCAGTCGGCAAGGCAGTTGCGGCAAAAGCCCGCAAGGCCCATCAGTTCGATATTCTCGGCGTCGGTGCGGTGACGGAGGTGGCGGACGAGGCGGCGAAAGGCTTCAGCGGCGATTCGATCGTCGATACGGTCCAACGTTGTCATTGTTTCGCCTCCACGGTTGTATCGTCCGCATTTGCCGTTAGGGAACGGCCCGCACAAGCCCGTGTTGCGACGATCCGATCACGGGATCGCGAGCCCGGGAAGGCGAACGATTTCGATCCAGCAGCCGGCGGAACCCCCTCCGCCCCCGAAATCGAGTGAGGAGACAAGAACGATGTCGAAGGCGATCCATCCGCGTTCGCGCAAGGTGCGCATCCTGGCGACGCTCGGCCCTGCGAGCAATTCGCCCGAGATGATCGCCGCGCTTCACGCCGCGGGCGCCGACGCCTTCCGCATCAACATGAGCCATGGCGACCAGGCATCGAAGGTACCGGTGATCGCGGCGATCCGCGAACTGGAGAAGACCACCGGGCGCCCGTCGACGATCCTGGCCGACCTTCAAGGGCCGAAGCTGCGCGTCGGCAAGTTCGCCGAGGGCAAGGTGCTGCTGGAAACCGGTGCCACCTTCCGCCTCGACCGCGACGCCGCGCTGGGCGATGCGACCCGGGTCGAGCTGCCCCACCGCGAGATCTTCGAAGCGGTGACCGAAGGCGCGCGTTTGTTGCTCGACGACGGCAAGATGGTGCTGCGCGTCACCGGCTATGGCGCCGGCTGGATCGACACGCGGGTCGAGGTCGGCGGCGTCCTGTCCAACTCCAAGGGCCTCAATGTCCCCGACATGATCCTGCCGCTGGCGGCGCTGACCGAGAAGGATCGCAGCGACCTGGCGTTCGCGGTCGAGCAGAAGGTCGACTGGATCGCCCTTTCCTTCGTCCAGCGGCCCGAGGATCTGGCCGAGGCGCGGCGCCTGATCGGCGGCGGCGCGGCGCTGCTCGCCAAGATCGAGAAGCCGAGCGCGGTGACCCGGCTGGAAGAGATTGTCGAGGCGTGCGACGGCGTGATGGTCGCCCGCGGCGACCTGGGCGTCGAACTGCCGCCGCAGAATGTGCCGCCGATGCAGAAGCGCATCGTCGAGACCGCGCGGCGCCTGGGCCGCCCGGTGATCGTCGCGACCCAGATGCTCGAATCGATGATCACCTCGCCCTCCCCGACCCGCGCCGAAGTCTCCGACGTCGCGACCGCGGTGTATGACGGCGCCGACGCGATCATGCTCTCCGCCGAGAGCGCCGCGGGCCAGTGGCCGGTCGAATCGGTGACGATGATGGACGCGATCGCCGATTCGGTGGAGCGCGACCCGGCGCATGGCGACCGCGTCCACTTCACCGTTACCCGCCCCGACCCGACCACCGCCGATGCGCTGGCCGAAGCGGCCAAGTCGATCGCGGCGACGGTGTCGGCGAGCGCGATCATCTGCTTCACCATGTCCGGTTCGACCGCGCGCCGCATCGCGCGCGAGCGGCCGTCGGTGCCGATCCTGGTGCTGACCCCCAAGCTTGAGACCGCGCGGCGCATGGGCCTGCTCTGGGGCACGCATGCCGTCCACACCAAGGACGTCGATTCGTTTGAGGACATGGTCGCCAAGGCCAAGCGCATGGCGCTGCGCCAGGGCATCGCCAAGGCCGGCGACCGCGTGATCGTATGCGCGGGCGTTCCGTTCGGCACGCCGGGTTCGACGAACGTGCTGCACGTCGTGCGCATCCTTGGCGACGAGCTGAAGGGGCGCTGAGGCCGGTTCAGGCTCTGCGGAAATCCGTCACCCCGGCCTTGCGCCGGGGGCCACGGTGCCTCATCGTTCGATCTTACGACCTATTGTCCATGACTCGCCTCCCCGTGGATCCCGGCACAAGGCCGGGATGACGGGTGGACTAAAGCGTAATGGATGGATTCAGGCGGCCGGCAGGCCGGCGTCCGCCAGTTCGCGGCGGGTGGACTCCACGTCCTTGAAATGCACCGAGCGGATGCCGAGCGCACGCGCGGCCAGCACGTTCGCCTCATTGTCGTCGATGAACACCGCCTCGTGCGGCTCGAGCCCGAAGCGGGCGAGCGAGAGGTGGTAGATCGCGGGATCGGGCTTCACCAGCTTCTCGTCGCCCGAGACGACGATGTCGCGGAAACGGTCGAACAGCCCGGTCCATTCGGCGCGGAAGGGCGGGAAGAATTCGTGGCTGAAATTGGTGATCGCGAACAGCGGCACACCCGCCGAATCGAGATCTGCGACCAGGTCGTGCATGCCCGGCACAGGCCCGCCGATGCTTTCGTTGAAGCGCGGCCCCCAGGCGCCGATCAGCTCCGCGTGCTGCGGATGCAGCGCGGTCAGCTCCGCCGAGGTGTCGGCAAAGTCGCGGCCCTCATCGTGCTGGAAATGCCATTCCAGCGTGAGAACATCGTCCAGAAACGCCGCGAGCGCCTGATCGTCGCCGATCAAGCGCTCGTAGAGAAAACGCGGATGCCAGGTGAAAAGGACGTTGCCGATATCGAAGATAACGGCGCGGGCCTCTCCCATGGCCGGCTTCAGCCCTGGCGGGCCTTGAAGCGACGCTGCGTCTTGTTGATGACATAGACGCGGCCGCGACGGCGGATCACGCGGTTGTCACGGTGGCGTCCCTTGAGCGACTTCAGGCTGTTCACGATCTTCATGACCGGTCTCTACTATCTCGAATTGTGTGGCTGGTGCCGGAAAGAGGGGCTCGCCTAGAGGCCGATGCCCGGGAAGTCAAGGCAAGCAGGGCAGAATCCCGCGATAATCAGCGGGTCAAAGGGCTTGGCAGAGGAACCCGCGCGGGCGTAACGATGTTGACCGCGTTAGGCCGTTCGTTGCGGACGGCAGGAGGAGTATATCCGATGAAGACCCGCGTCCTGATCGCCGTCACCGCCATGGCCGCACTGGCGGCGGGTTGCTCCACCACCGGCGGCGGACGCCCCGGACCGGTCGATGTGACGCGCTATCATCTGTCGCAGCCGATTCCCGCAGGCACGTTCGCCGTTCAGCCCAAGGACAGCGTCGCGGGCCCCGAATTCCAGCTCTATGCCGGCGCGGTCGCCGCGGAGATGGGACGGATGGGCTTCGAGCCTGCCGCGAGCGGTGCACGCGCGGACTATGTCGCCACGGTGGACTTCACCCGCACCGATCGCGGTCAGGTGCGTACGCGCCCGCCGGTGACGATCGGGATTGGCGGCGGCAGCTTCGGCGGCAATGTCGGCGTGGGCGGCGGCGTGAGCACCGGCATCGGCGGCAAGACGCGTACCGTCTATGGCGTCGAGCTCTCGGTCCAGCTGCGCCGCCATGGCGACAATACCGTGGTGTGGGAAGGCAAGGCGGTCACCGAGACGCTGAGCGGCGCGCCCGACGCGCAGCCGGGCGACGGCGCCGCGCGTCTGGCCGCAGCCTTGTTCAAGGGGTTCCCCGGCCAGTCGGGCATCACTATCACGGTGAAGTGACCCCCTCCTCCAGCCTGTAACGGTGACATGACCATCCAGATCAACGCCGCGTTCGACAGCGGCAACATCCGCCTGCTCGACATCGACGGGGATACCGTCAACCTCGAGATCGTTCCGGACCATCTTTCGGAATTCTACCAGTGGTTCCACTTCCGCGTCGCGGGCGCGCGCGGGCGGCGGCTGACCTTCCGCATCGTCAATGCGGGCGGATCGGCCTATGCGTTCGGCTGGCCGGGCTACAAGGCGCGGGTGAGCACCGATCGCGAGGCATGGCGGATGACCGACGGCGCCTATGCCGACGGGGTGTTCAGCTTCTCCTACCAGTTCGAAAGCGACGTGGCGTGGTTCGCCTATTTCGCGCCCTATTCGATGGAGCGCCACGCCGACCTGATCGCGCGCATGGCCGCGCAGCCGGGCGTGACCCATCGCGAGATCGGCCAGACGCTCGACGGCCGTGCGCTCGACCTGCTGACCTTGGGCGAAGGCCCGAAGCAGGTGTGGCTCTATGCCCGCCAGCATCCCGGCGAATCGATGGCCGAATGGTGGATGGAAGGCGCGCTGGAGAAGCTGACCGACGCGAACGACGCGTCGGCCCAGGCGCTGCGGGCCAAGGCGACCTTCCACATCGTCCCCAACATGAACCCGGACGGCAGCTTCCGCGGGCATCTGCGCACCAATGCGGCGGGGGTGAACCTCAACCGCGAATGGCATTCGCCGACGCCGGAGAAGAGCCCCGAGGTCCTGCACGTCCGCAACGCGATGGACGCGACGGGGGTGGACTTCGCGATGGACGTGCATGGCGACGAGGCGATCCCGGCCAATTTCATCGCCGGGTTCGACGGCATCCCGAGTTGGACCGACGCGCTCGGCGCGAAGTATGACGAGTTTGGCAAGCGGCTGGCCGCGGCGACCCCGCTGTTCCAGCTCGAAAAGGGCTATGAGAAGTCCGCACCGGGGCAGGCGAACCTGTCGATGTCGACCAACCAGCTCGCCGAGCGCTTCGGCGCGGTGTCGATGACGCTGGAGATGCCGTTCAAGGACCATGACCCCAGCCCCGACGCCGAGTTCGGCTGGTCGCCCGAGCGCTGCAAGGCGCTGGCACATGCGTGCCTGGATACGCTGGCGGGCTTCATCGACGAGGTTTAGGCGATGACCGGGGGGTATGCTTTACTATGGGCCGCGATGCTGGCGGGTGGCGAGACGACGGAGCCCAAGGGTCCCGCCGTCGTGTTCGACACGGTCGCGCCTGACGGGAATGACGGGCTTGTCCGCGCTCCGATCCCGGCGACCCCGATGCGCGACTGGGTGCGCCCGGACGACCTCCCGGGCGTTCCCGAGCAGATCACCCACCGCCTGAACATTGCGGTGGCGGTAGACGGCCGGATCGCGACATGCACGCCGGAAGCCGAAACACCACTGGTTCTGGCGGCCTGCAAACAATTGCGTGACCGCGGAAAGTTTCAGCCAGCGCTGGATCGCAATGGACGGGCCGTCGCCGCGACGGTCCGGACAGACCTTACCTATAGGCCCGACCCGTTTCCGGTACTCTATGCCCCGCCCCCCTTTCCGAACGCCCCGCGGTACGCGCTGGACGAAAAACTCCTGAATCCTGGGAAGCGCTTACGGCTTGTCAGCGAGCCGGTCTGGCCGGAGTTCCCGCGCGATGCGTCGAAGCGGGACACCGAGATGGTTGCCGTCGTCTATGCGTTCGAGAAGCCGTTCGCGGGCAAGAAATATCCCTGTAGCGTCATCATATCCAGCGGAGACAAAGCCCTGGATGACGCCAGCTGCCGGGGCTTGGAGCAAGCGAGCTACGAGCGGGAGAGCAGCGGCTACTCCGGAACGGCGACGCTGATGGTCCGCTGGACGCAAGGCAAGGCCGAGGTGATCCGGCCTTCGCGTGCGGCGGGGACCGATCTGTCCATCGATGGCAGTGTACCGCGGCCGAATCTGACGTTCCCGCCCGGGCTGGTGCCAGGGAAGGCGCGCCTCACCTTCGCGGCCGACGGATCCCGAGTCCGGTGCAGGGTCGAGGAGAGCACGGGAATCGACAGCTTCGACTTGGCGGCTTGCCTGCATCTGGAAACCATCCGCTATCATCCGGCGGTCGATGTTTTCGGGCGCCAGCGCGAAGTGACGATCACGGTACCGATCCCAACACAAGCGCCTTGAAAGTCCAACTCGGAGGCGAGGATATGACAATGCGAGGGGGAACAATCTTGTTCGCCATGGCGGCCATTCTGCCTGCTACGACATCGGCGCAGGACGCGCGCACGCGGATGCTGGGCGAGGAATGGGTCGGCGCGGACGGCAACCGGCGGATCGCGTCGGCCGGGGTCTGGATCGACCGGAAGGACGCGGCCGAACCCGAACTGATCCGCAGGCTGGAGATCGACTGGCGCGCCTTCCCCTATCAGAAGGGCCCCTTTCCCGTCCCGCTCGGCGAGGCCGATGCACGCTGGGACATCCCTGCCATACTCGACATCGATGATGTCGGCGTGCCGCGTGATTGCCGGATCGATCCGGCAATCAGAGAAACCGCCTATCGCGACCATAGCTGCCCGTTTCTGCTGAAGTATCTGCGATTCCATCCGGCATTGACCCGCGCCGGCAGCCATGTGGGAGGCACGGTCAGAGTCTGGGTCAAATATACGGCCGGCCGGATCGGCAGCGCCGCGCCCATCGCGGTCATACCCGAGCGTGGATTGCCCATCGCAACGCCGCTCAAGCCGATCGACGCGGCAGCGGTCGGCTTTTCGCGCAGTGACGCTCTGCCGCGTTATGTGGGCGGCGTGGGCGGAAAGCTGCTCGTACAACCAGACGGATCGGTGAGCGCCTGCACACTCACCAACCCGACACAGGACGACCGGTTCGACGTGGCGGTTTGCGAACGGCTGAGCGCCTGGCAGTTCGCACCTGCGAAGGATCACCGGCGCAACCCGATCGTCGGAGAGTATCAATTCAGCGTGGAGCGCCCATGATCATCCACGAAGGCCGCCTCGACGATCCGCAGGTGATCGCGCTGTTGGAGGTTCATGCCGGTGGGATGCTCGCCAACTCGCCGCCGGGGACGACGCACTTCCTCGACCTGTCGAAGCTGAAGACGCCCGACATCACCTTCCTGTCGGCCTGGGAGGGCGAGACATTGCTGGGGATCGGCGCGGTCAAGCAGCTCGACGGCGAGAGCGGCGAGATCAAGTCGATGCGGACCGCGGAGATGGCGCTGGGACGCGGCGTGGGAACGGCGATCCTGCGGCACATCATCGGGCTGGCCGGGCAGCGGAACTACACAGCGCTCAAGCTCGAGACCGGTACCGGGGAAGCGTTCGATGCGGCGCATGCGCTCTATGCGCGGCACGGCTTCATCCCCTGCCCGCCCTTCGCCGACTACGAAGCGACCGACTTCAACCGCTTCTTCGCGCTGGACCTGCAACCGGCTTGATCGCAGCGGGCGGCTTCCCCTATTGCACCGCACCATGGCCAATCCGCTGATTCCGCCCTCGGGCGATACCCCTGCCCGCCTGAAACCCCTGCCGATGCTGATCTTCAGTTCGCGCTGGCTTCAGCTGCCGCTCTATGTCGGCCTGATCGTCGCGCAGTGTGTGTACGTGTTCCTGTTCCTCAAGGAACTGGTGCATCTGGTGATGCACGCCTGGGAGTTCACCGAGCAGCAGATCATGCTCGTGGTGCTGGGCCTGATCGACGTGGTGATGATCTCCAACCTGCTCGTCATGGTGATCGTCGGCGGGTACGAGACCTTCGTGTCGCGGCTGGGTCTGCACAATCATCCCGACCAGCCCGAATGGCTGAGCCACGTCAACGCGGGCGTCCTGAAGGTCAAGCTGGCGATGGCGATCATCGGCATCTCGTCGATCCACCTGCTGCGCACCTTTATCGAGGCGGGCGCGATCGGCACCCCGACCGGCCGCGTCACCGAGACCGGTGTGATGTGGCAGACGATCATCCACATGGCCTTCATTGCATCCGCGATCGGCATCGCCTGGGTCGACCGGATGACCCAGACCAAGCACTGAACCGCCTCCTAATCGCGCATTAGGGATAGATGTTGGGGGGCGATTGACGCCCGCGCGCTATCTGCCCGGTGAACCATCGGGGGTAGCGATGAAGGAAATCATGTTCGGCGGGGCCGCGATCGCGCTGGCGACGGGCGCCTATTTCCATGGCCCGCTGAAGTCGGGCGAAACCTACGACAAGACGCCGTTCGAGGTGTATCGCGCGGTCGAATCGAGCCCACTCCCCTCGCTGTTCAGCAAGATGGTGTACAACCAGCGCGGCGGCACCGTGACCCGCGGCGGCGAACCCGAAAAGTCGATGATCTGGTATTTCCACGCCAACGGAAAGCAGGTCGCGAAATACACGGTCAACATCTCCCCGGCGGGCGAGAGCAAGTCACGCGTGCTCACCAGTTTCGAGATGAGCCCCGACGCCGAAGCGGCGCTGGGCAAGGGCGTCGCGATCTCGGGCGCTGATCAGTACAAGGTGATCGGCCGTGTATCGATGAACGAACAGATCGACTCGCGCCTCGACAAGCGTCCGTTCGACTATTCGAAGGTGTCGGAGGCGATGTCCGCCTATGTCCTCACCAACATGGGCAAGATCCAGGGCGAGGCGCTGAAATCGATGGATGAGGCGGCCGAGAACTTCAAGAAGATGGACGCCCAGCGGGACTATCAGCGCGCGCAGGCCGAGAACCGCAAATACACACCGGGCGAACCGATGACGCGCTGAGGGGTGAGCCCCCTTTCACCGCAGCCCGTCACCCCGGCCTTGTGCCGGGGTCCACTTGTCCGCGCGCAATGGCCTAGAGCCCCATGCCGCACCGCCTGCCGCGCGGTGGATCCCGGCACAAGGCCGGGATGACGGATCGGGAACAGGCTGGCGGAGGGCTGGCGCCTCAATTCCAGTAATCGAGCATGTCGGCGGTGATCCAGCCGCTGACATAGTTGAGGTAGAAGAGCACGAAGAGCACCGTCGCAACCGCGGTGGTGCGCAAGGCGATCTTCACGCCCGGGAAATGCTGCGGCGCGCTTTCGGCCTGGCCCCTCACCAGCGGTTCCCCCGCCTCCACGCTGGTGCGCGTATGGAAGGGCAGCACCAGGAACAGCGCCAGGAACCAGAACAGGAAATAGATCGCCAGCGCGCTGGGCCAACTCATTGCCTTAGACCTCGATCAGCAGGACATCGACGACCGGCTTCTTGCCGGTCCATTTGACCGCCACGCGGCGGGTGGCGAGGCGGACCGCCTCGCGCAGCCTGTCGCGGTCGCCGCCCTTGAAGCCAGACACCGCCTTCGCGGCCGCGTCCGCGGCTTCCTCGAGGAAGGGTTCGCGATCCTCCTCGACCGGGACGCCCTGGATCCGCACCTCAGGGGTGGCGGCGAGCTTTCCGCTCGTCTTGATCGCGACCGCGACCGACATCTGGCCATAGAGGCCGAGCTTGCGGCGCTCGTTGATCGTTCCGCCGTCCGCAGGCAGGATCACGTCGCCGTCGAGGACGAGGCGGCCCGCCGGGACATGCCCGAGCTTCTCCGGACCGTCCGGGGCCAGACGAACGATCTCGCCATTGCGCTGGACCACGGCGCGCGGAACACCCTGCCCCAGCCCGAACCGCGCCTGTTCGGCCATGTGGCGCATCTCGCCATGGACGGGGACGAGGATTTCGGGGCGGATCCAGCGGTACATCTCGGCGAGCTCGGGCCGGCCGGGATGGCCCGAGACATGGACGAAGGCCTGACGGTCAGTGACCATCTCCACGCCCTTGTCCGCCAGCGCGTTCATGATCCGGCCGATCGCAAGCTCGTTGCCCGGGATCTGCTTGGACGAGAAGATGACGCGATCGCCCCGGTCGAGCTTGAGCGCGTGCGTATCCTCGGCGATGCGGGCGAGCGCAGCGCGCGGTTCGCCCTGCCCGCCGGTCGCGACGATCATCACCTTGTCGCGCGGCAGCGTCATCGCGGTGTCGAAATCGACCGTCTCGGGGAAATCACGCAGATAGCCGGTAGCCTTTGCCACGCGCAGGATGCGGTCGAGCGAGCGGCCGGCGACACACATCGCACGACCGGTGTCGCGCGCGGCCTCGCCCAGCGTCTGGAGGCGCGCGGCGTTGGAGGCAAAGGTGGTGACGAGGACGCGGCCCTTGGCGCCCGCGATGACCTTGTCGAGGCCCTCGCGAACCTCCTGCTCAGAACCCGAGGCTTCGGGATTGAAGACATTGGTCGAATCGCAGACGAGCGCGAGGATGCCGTCGTCGCCGATCTGGGTGAGTTCCTCGGCGGTCGAGGGCGAGCCCATCACGGGCGTGTCGTCGATCTTCCAGTCGCCGGTGTGGAAGACGCGGCCATAGGGCGTGTCGATCAGGACCGCATTGCCCTCAGGGATCGAGTGCGCCAGCGGGACGTAGCGGATGCCGAACGGGCCGAGCTCGAAATTCTCGTCTTCGCGGACGACGTTGAGCTCGACGCGGTCGGCGATGCCCTCCTCGTCGAGCTTGCCGTGGATCAGGCCCGCGGTGAACGGCGTCGCATAGAGCGGCACGCCGAGATCCCCGGCGAGATAGGGCAAGGCGCCGATATGATCTTCATGCCCGTGGGTCAGCACAATGCCGAGCAGGTCGTCGAGCCGTTCCTCGATGAACTGGAGGTCGGGCAGGATCAGGTCGATGCCCGGATAGTCGGGATTGCCGAAGATCACCCCGCAATCGACCATGATCCACTTGCCGCGGCAGCCATAGAGATTGACGTTCATGCCGATCTCGCCGGAGCCGCCGAGCGCGAGGAAGAGAAGTTCGTTGCCGGGGGTCATCTGGTCTTTCGTTATCTCAAACTGCCGGCGCATGCCGCATGGGCACCGCCATCCGTTCCTTGTCCGTCACCCCGGCCTTGAGCCGGGGTCCACCGGGAGGCCAGCGATGCGCGAGAGGCTATAGGTCAGCGCGTAAGGACAAGTGGACCCCGGCACAAGGCCGGGGTGACGATTGTGGGGGATGTATAGGGACTAGGCGCGCTGGCGTTCCCACAGGATCGCGAGCCCCTGAATGGTCAGATCGGGCTCGATCACGTCGAACGCGTCGGTGTGCTTCTCGAACAGCACCGCGAGGCCGCCGGTGGCGATGACCTTTACCGGGCGGCCGATCTGCGCCTTCACGCGGGCCAGCAGCCCCTCGATCATCGCGATATAGCCCCAGTAGATGCCGATATGCATCTGGTCCGCAGTGTTGAGGCCGATGACGCTGGTGGTCTTGGGCGCCTCGATCGCGACGCGGGGGAGCTTCGCCGCGGCGCTGACCAGCGCGTCGAGCGAGAGGTTGATGCCCGGGGCGATGATCCCGCCCTTGTACGCGCCCTCATAGTCCGCGACCTCGAACGTCGTCGCGGTGCCGAAATCGATGACGATCAAGTCGCCGGGATGCTTGTCGTGCGCGGCGATGATGTTGAGCGCGCGGTCGGCGCCCATGCTCTGCGGCTCCTCGACATCGAGGCGGATCGGCCAGCCATCCTTGCCCGCGATCACCGCATCGGTCTTGAAATATTTGCTCGCCAGCACCTGGAGGTTGTGGAGCGCGCGCGGGACGACCGTGCCGAGGATCACCCCGGTGACGTCGCTGCGTTCGAACCCCTCGAGCGCCAGCAGCTGGCTAAGCCATACGGCATATTCGTCGGCGGTGCGGCGCGGATCGGTGGCGATACGCCACCGCGCCTTGATCTCGCGGCCTTCAAGCAGCGCGAAGACGACATTGGTGTTGCCGGCGTCGATGGCGAGCAGCATCCGGGAACCCCCTCTAAATCAGGAACACGTCGCCGGCGTGAATGACACGCCGTTCGCCCGCAGCCAAGCGCAGGATGAGCGCACCGTCGCCGGTGAGACCGTCGAACAGGCCGTCAATCGCCTCGCCATCGGGTAAACGCGCGGTGAGCGCGGTGCCGGGAGCATGGGCGCGGTCGAGCCAGCGCAGGCGGACGGGATCGAGACCTTCCTGTCGCCAACGGGACAGCCAGCGGCCGAAACTCTCGGCGAGGACGTCGAGGAAAATGGCGGGATCGGCCGGGGCGCCCTGCGCGGCCAGGTTGGTGGTCGGGCGATCGGGCAGGTCGGGATGGTGGGCGAGGTTGACGCCGATGCCGATGACGATCGCGTCACCGGTGCGTTCGAGCAGGATGCCGGAGAGCTTGGCGCCGGCGATCAGCAGGTCGTTGGGCCATTTGATCGTCGCCCCGGCGGGCAGAAAGACGCGGACGGCCTCTTCCAGCGCGACCGCGGCGACCAGCGCCAGTGTGGCCGCAGGCGGGTCGGCGGGGCGCAGGCGGATGAGCGTGCTGGCGTAGAGATTGCCGGCGGGCGAGTCCCACGGCCGGCCCTGACGCCCCTTGCCGCCGGTCTGACGCTCGGCCCGGAGCCAGCTGCCCTCACCCGCGCCCGCCGAGGCGAGCGCGAGCATGTCGGCATTGGTCGAACCGGTCTGCGCGACCGTGCGGATCAAGCCCGTCAGAACAGCGTCCGTGCCGCAGCGAGCGACCAGGCGCCCAGCACCGGGATCAGCAGATAGCCGAGCGGCGAGACGAACAGCGCCGCGGCGGCGATCAGACCGCCCTCGACCGGGTTGGTCTCACGGCCGAACTCCGGTCCGGGCACGTCGAAGTACATCGTCTTGACGATCTTGAGATAGTAATAGGCACCGATCACCGAGGCCGCGATACCGAATACCGCGAGCGGGAACATGCCGGCGCGCGTCGCGGCTTCGAACACCGCGAACTTGGCCCAGAAGCCGAACAGCGGCGGGATGCCCGCGAGGCTGAACATGAAGATCGCGAGTGCGGCCGCCAGCGCCGGACGCGTACGCGACAGGCCCGACAGGCTGGCGATGGTCTCGACCGGCTGGCCATTCGCGTCACGCATCTGGAGCACGACGAGGAAGCTGCCCAGCGTCATCACGACGTAGATGCTGAGATAGGTCAGCACGCCCGCCACGCCCTCGACCGTGCCGGCGGCGAGGCCGACCAGCGCAAAGCCGATATTGTTGATCGACGAGTAAGCGAGCAGGCGCTTGATGTTGGTCTGGCCGATCGCGGCGACTGCGCCGAGCACGATCGAGGCGAGCGCGGCGACGACGACGATCTGGCGCCAGTCGCTGGTCACCGGGCCCATCGCCTCGATCGCGACGCGGACGGCGAGCGCGACGGCGGCAACCTTGGGCGCCGAGGCGAAGAAGGTCGTCACCGGGGTCGGCGCGCCTTCGTACACGTCGGGGGTCCACATGTGGAACGGGACCGCCGACATCTTGAACGCGAAGCCCGCGAACATGAAGACGAGGCCGAACAACAGGCCGAGCTTGGCGGTGCCCTCTGCGCCCGCATAGGCCGTCGCGATGTCACCGAAGATCGTGGTGCCGCTGAAGCCATACACCAGGCTGATGCCGTAGAGCAGGATGCCCGAGGCGAGCGAGCCGAGGATGAAGTATTTCAGGCCCGCTTCGGCCGAACGCACGTCGCGGCGCACGAAGCTGGCGAGGACGTAGGAGGCGAGGCTGTTGAGCTCGAGGCCGACATAGAGCGTCAGCAGATCGTTGGCCGAGACCATCATGCCCATGCCCGCGGTCGCGAACAGGATCAGGATGGGATATTCGGGACGCAGATCCTCACCCGAGGTGCGCGCGAAGAAGCGCGGGGCGATGATGATCGAGATCGCCGCGGCGAAGAAGATCAGCACCTTGGCATAGGCGCCGAACAGGTCGGCACTGTAGAGCTTGTCGAAGGCGAGGCCGCCCGACGAAGCCGGACCGCAAAGCGCGATGCCGGCACCGATCAGCACCAGGACCGCGACCCAGCTGACCAGGCGCGACACCGCCTGACCGCCCCATGCGGCGATCATCAGCAGCGCGAGGCCTCCGACCGAGAGAACGATCTCGGGCAGGACCATCGAGAGTTGTGCGGCGTAATCCATCAGTGGGCCGCCCCCTTGGCAGCTTCGCCGTGTCCGGCGGATTTGTGTTCAGCGGCGTGCGCAGCGGCCGGATTGCCCGGCGTCGGCAGGCTGTCGCCCGCCGGCTTGGCGCGGTCGATACGCGCGAGCAACGTCGCGACGTCGTTGCGCATCGGTGCCAGGAAGCTTTCGGGATAGACGCCCATCCACAGCACCACCGCGGCGAGCGGGGCGAGCAATGCCATCTCACGCTTGTTGAGGTCGGGCATCGCCTTGACGTCGTCCTTGACCAGATCGCCGAACACGACGCGCCGGTAGAGGTAGAGCATGTACGCGGCGCCGAGGATGATGCCGGTGGTGGCGATCAGCGTGACGAGGGTCGAGACCTGATAGGCACCCATCAGCGCCAGCAGTTCGCCGACGAAGTTGCTGGTGCCCGGCAGGCCGACCGAGGCCATGGTGAACAGCATGAACAGCACGGCGTATTTCGGCATGTTGATCGCGAGGCCGCCGTAACGGTCGATCTCACGCGTATGCAGGCGGTCATAGATGATGCCGACGCACAGGAAGAGCGCGCCCGACACCAGGCCGTGGCCCAGCATCACCATCATCGCGCCCTCGATGCCCTGACGGTTGAAGGTGAACAGGCCGATCGTGACGATCGCCATGTGCGCCACCGACGAATAGGCGATCAGCTTCTTCATGTCGTTCTGGACGAGCGCGATCAGCGAGGTGACCACGACCGCGACGCACGACAGGCCGAAGACCAGCCAGATCAGCTGCGCCGACGCTTCCGGGAACATCGGCAGGCTGAAGCGCAGGAAGCCATAGCCGCCGAGCTTCAACAGCACGCCCGCCAGGATCACCGAACCCGCCGTCGGCGCCTGAACGTGCGCGTCGGGAAGCCAGGTGTGGACCGGCCACATCGGCATCTTGACCGCGAACGAGGCGAAGAAGGCGAGCCACAGCCATGTCTGGACGTGCGCCGGGAAGTCATACGCCATCAGATCGGGGATGTAGGTCGTGCCCGCGGTGATGGTCATGTACATCATCGCGATCAGCATCAGCACCGAGCCGAGCAGCGTGTAGAGGAAGAATTTATACGACGCGTAGATGCGGTTCGCCCCGCCCCAGATGCCGATGATCAGGAACATCGGGATCAGGCCGGCTTCGAAGAACACGTAGAACAGGAAGATGTCCTGTGCCGCGAAGGTGCCGATCATCAGCACTTCGGTGATCAGGAACGCCGCCATATATTCCTGGACACGATCGGTGATCGCTTCCCAGCTGGCGCCGATGCAGATCGGCATCAGGAACACCGAGAGCAGGATCAGCAGCAGCGCGAAGCCGTCGATGCCCAGCGCCCAGGCGAAGCGCCCGAAGACTGGCGTGTATTCGACGAACTGCCACTGCGGCCCGCCAATCTCGAAATTGGCCCAGAGCACGCCGCCCAGCGCAAGATCGACCAGCGTCGCGCCGAGCGCGATCCAGCGCGCCTGGTTCGCATTGACGAACAGGCAGATCAGCGCCGCGGCGAGCGGCACGATGAGCATGAGGGAGAGAATGCCGCTCATCGCGTGAACACCCAGGAAACGGCGAGCGTCAGGCCGATCAGCATGACGAACGCATAGCTATAGACGTAGCCCGACTGGAGCTTGCCGGTGAGGATGCTGCCGAACTTCACGACAGCCGCCGAGCCGTTCGGCCCGAAGCGGTCGATCGTCCCCTCGTCGCCCTTCTTCCAGAAGATGCGGCCGAACCAGAAAGCGGGCTTCACGAAGAGCACGTTGTAGAGCTCGTCGAAATACCATTTGTTGAGCAGGAACTTGTAGAGCAGCCCGAAGGTCGCGGTGAAGCGGGCCGGGATGCTCGGCTTCCAGATGTACGCGACGAACGCGCCGAACAGACCGAGCAGCATCACGATCGTCGCCGACAATTTCACCCACAGCGGCACTTCGTGCATCGCATGCGCAAGATGCTCGTCGAACGCGACGGCGCCCTTCCAGAAGATCTCGCCAGCCTCGGGCTGGATGAAGAACTTGTTGAAGACGAAGCCTGCGAACACCGCACCGACCGACAGGACCAGCAGCGGGACCAGCATCGGCAGCGGGCTTTCGTGCGGCTTGTAGCCGCCGGTGCCGTCGCCATGGGCATCGTGCGCGTGATGATCGTCGTGACCATGTGCATGGTCGGCGTGCGCATGGTCGTCATGGCCGTGCGCATCGTGGATCGCGTGCTGAATATGCTCCGACTGAGTCCAGCGCGGCTTGCCCCAGAAGGTCAGGAACATCAGGCGCCAGCTGTAGAAGCTGGTGAGCAAAGCCGCGAACACGCCGACCCAGAAGGCACCCTGCCCGCCCCCGCCGGCGGCATAGGCCGCCTCGAGGATCGCGTCCTTCGAGTGGAAGCCGGCAAAGCCCGCATGGAGCCAGTAGATGCCGACGCCGGTGATCGCGAGCGTGCCCGCCATCATCGTCCAGAAGGTGACCGGGATATGCTTACGCAGGCCGCCATAATAGCGCATGTCCTGCTCATGGTGCATCGCATGGATCACCGAGCCAGCACCGAGGAACAGCAGCGCCTTGAAGAAGGCGTGGGTGAACAGGTGGAACATCGCCGCGCCGTACATGCCGACGCCTGCAGCGAAGAACATGTAGCCGAGCTGCGAACAGGTCGAATAGGCGATGACGCGCTTGATGTCGGTCTGGGTCGTGCCCACCGTCGCGGCGAACAGACAGGTCGCTGCACCGATGAAGGTGATGAAGCCCAAAGCCACCGGCGACTGTTCGAACAAAGGCGACAGGCGGCAGACCATGAACACGCCCGCGGTGACCATCGTCGCCGCGTGGATCAGCGCCGACACCGGGGTCGGGCCTTCCATCGCGTCGGGCAACCAGGTGTGCAGGCCGAGCTGCGCAGACTTGCCCATCGCGCCGACGAACAGCAGCAGGCAGAGCAGTGTCAGCGTGTCGAAGCGATAGCCGAGGAAACCGATGGTGCTGCCGGCATGGTTCGGTGCGGCGGCCAGGATCTCGGGGATCGAGATGGTGCCGAACACCAGGAACACGCCGAAGATGCCGAGCATGAAACCGAGGTCACCGACGCGGTTGACCACGAACGCCTTGATCGCGGCGGCATTGGCCGACGGCTTCTTGAACCAGAAGCCGATCAGCAGATAGCTCGCCAGACCGACGCCTTCCCAGCCGAAGAACATCTGGAGCAGATTGTCCGCGGTCACGAGCATCAGCATCGCGAAGGTGAAGAGCGAGAGGTAGGCGAAGAAGCGCGGCTGATCCGGGTCCTCTTCCATGTACGACCACGAGTAGAGGTGGACCAGCGCCGAGACGCTCGTCACCACCACCAGCATCACCGCCGTCAGGCTGTCGACGCGCAGGCCCCAGCTGACGTCGAGATTGCCCGAGCGCATCCAGGTGAGAACCTGAGCGACATGGGGCTCGGCGGTGCCGGACATGTAGCTGATGAAGATCGGCCAGCTCAGCGCGCAGGCGATGAACAGCGCGCCGGTGGTCACGACCTTAGGGAAGAGCGTGCCGAACGCGCGGTTGCTGAAGCCCGCGACGATCGCTGCCAGCAGCGGCAGGAAAACGATGAAATGGATCGAAGACATCAGCCCTTCATCCGATTGACGTCGTCGACCGAGATCGTGCCGCGGCCGCGGAAGTAGATGACGAGGATGGCGAGGCCGATCGCGGCCTCACCCGCAGCGACGGTCAGCACGAACATCGCGAAGATCTGGCCGACCAGGTCGCCGAGATAGGACGAGAAGGCCACCAGGTTGAGGTTCACCGACAGCAGGATCAGCTCGATCGCCATCAGGATGACGATGAGGTTCTTGCGGTTCATGAAGATGCCGAGCACCCCCATGGTGAACAGGATCGCGCTGACGACCAGATAGTGGGTAAGGCCGATCACAGCTCCACCCCCTGCCCGACGGGCTGATTGACCTTGCGGATGGCATCCTCCGAACGGCGGCTGACCTGCTTCCAGACGTTCTGCTTCATCACCCCGCCGCGCTGGCGGTGGGTCAGGACGATCGCACCGATCATCGCGACGAGCAGGACGAAGCCGGCGGCCTCGAAAATGTAGAGATAGCGGGTGTAGAGGACCATCCCCATCGCCTTGATGTTCGGCACCTGGCTCAGCGCGGTGCCCGCATCGACCGGGGCGACGCGGTTGGCGAGATCGACGCCGCCCGCGCTCCATGCGCCGACGCCGATGATGACCTCAGTCAGCAGCACGACCGCGAGCGCGAGGCCGAACATCGCGTAGCGGACGAAGCCCGCACGCAGCTCGGCGAAGTCGATGTCGAGCATCATCACGACGAACAAGAACAGCACCGCGACCGCGCCGACATAGACGATGACGAGCAGCATCGCGATGAACTCGGCGCCGGCGATGACCATGAGGCCCGCGGCGTTGAAGAAGGCGAGGATCAGCCACAGCACCGAATGGACCGGGTTGCGCGCGGAAATGGTCATCCCGGCGGCGATAATCACCACCGCGGCGAACATGTAGAAGGCGATTGCCTGGATCACGGAATCAAGTTCCCCTTTGGTGCCGCGCGCTTACCGGTACGGTGCATCGGCGGCAAGGTTCGCGGCGATCGCGCGCTCCCAGCGGTCGCCGTTCGCGAGCAGCTTGTCCTTGTGGTAGATCAGCTCCTCACGCGTTTCGGTCGCGAACTCGAAATTCGGTCCCTCGACAATGGCATCGACCGGGCAGGCTTCCTGGCACAGGCCGCAATAGATGCACTTGGTCATGTCGATGTCGTAGCGCGTGGTGCGGCGGCTGCCGTCCTCACGCGGCTCGGCCTCGATCGTGATGGCGAGCGCGGGGCAGATCGCCTCGCACAGCTTGCACGCGATGCAGCGCTCTTCGCCATTGGGATAGCGACGCAGCGCATGCTCGCCGCGGAAGCGGGGCGAGATCGGATTCTTCTCGTAGGGGTAGTTGATCGTCGCCTTGGGCTTGAAGAAATACTTCAAGGTGAGGGCATGCGCCTTCACGAACTCCCACAGGGTGAACGAACGGACGAGTTGGGCGACGCTCATGGTGAATTTCCTGCCGGAGCATTCGCTCCATCTTTGATCTGGCATGTGCCGTTCGAGGTCGATGTGAACGTATATGCGCTGTCCGGCTTGGGCGATGCCCATCCGATCCGGATTTTGTAGCCGCCCAGGACATCCCGCGACAGTCGCGACAAAAGCGTTCCCTTTGCCGGATCCGACCTTATCCCGACGATCCATTCCGGCTCGACGGCACGGTCGCCGTCAAACGTCATGCGCGGCGGGGGCGGCGATCCGGTGCGCAGGCTCTGGGCGAGATCGTCCGGAATCGGCGCCTTCAACATGGCGACCTGCCCTTTGGGCGCCGGCTCCCCGTCCGGCGTAGCGGTCAATCCGCAGGACAGTATCAATCCCGGTGCGGCAGCGGCGAGAAGGAATACGGTCATAGCCCCACCCGATCGATCATCAGGTATCCCGAGACGAGGAACACGAAGATCAGCGACATCGGCAGGAAGACCTTCCAGCCCAGCCGCATCAGCTGGTCATAGCGGTAGCGCGGGACGGTGGCCTTCACCCAGCTGAAGACGAAGAAGAAGAAGCCGATCTTGATGAACAGCCAGATGATGCCCGGCACCGCGTAGAGGATCGGGATGTCCAGCGGGGGCAGATAGCCGCCCCAGAACAGCAGCGCGTTGAGCGTGCACATCAGGATGACGTTGGCGTATTCGCCCAGCCAGAACAGCGCGAAGGCCATCGACGAATATTCGGTCTGATAGCCCGCGACGAGCTCCGATTCCGCTTCGGTCAGGTCGAACGGCGCGCGCGCGGTCTCGGCCAGCGCCGAGATCAGGAACACCACCGCCATCGGGAACAGCAGCGGGTTGAAGCCGTAGCCGTTGAGGAGGCCGAGGACATGGCCCTTCTGCCCCTCGACGATGCCGGAGAGGTTGAAGGTGCCGGCCCACAGCACGACCGAGACCAGCACGAAGCCGATCGCGACTTCGTAGCTGACCATCTGCGCCGCGGCGCGGATCGCCGAGTAGAACGGGTATTTCGAGTTGGACGACCAGCCCGCGAGGATGATGCCGTACACGCCGAGCGACGAGGCCGCGAGGATGTAGAGCAGCCCGAGGTTGATGTTCGACAGCACCACGCCCGCCTGGAACGGGATCACCGCCCACACGATCAGCGCGACGGTGAAGGTGATGATCGGCCCGAGCAGGAACAGGCCCTTGTTCGCGCTCGACGGGATGATGGTTTCCTGAAGGAAGACCTTGAGGCCGTCGGCGAAGGACTGGAGCAGGCCGAGCGGGCCGACGACGTTGGGGCCGCGGCGCAGCGCCATCGCCGCCCAGATCTTGCGATCGGCATAGATGATCATGGCGACTGCCAGCATCAGCGGCAGCGCGATGATCAGGATGCCGATGATGGTCGAGAGGAACCACGCCCACTCATATGACAGGCCCCAATCGACCATTGCGGCGGTGGGAGACGAGAAGAACTTCATTCCGCGGCCTCCGCAAAATCCTGGCCGTGGATCAGTTCGGCCGAGCAACGCTGCATCGTCGGCGAGGCGCGGCAGATGGCGTTGGTGAGGTAGAAGTCGGCGATCGGGTAAGCCACCTCGCCTTCGCCCTTGGCGTCGAGCGCCGGCGGGTTCCAGTCGAAGCTGGCAAGGCCTTCCGCGCCAAGCGCCGGGGTATCGGCGGCCATGGCGGCGCGGAGCTGCTCGAAACTGTCGAACGGCAGCGTCTTGCCGAGCTTCTCCGACAGCGCGCGCAGGATCGTCCAGTCCTCACGCGCATCGCCCGGCGCGAACACGGCCTTGTCGCCGCGCTGCACGCGCCCTTCGATGTTCACATAGGTCCCGGCCTTTTCGGCATAGGTGGCGCCGGGCAGGATCACGTCCGCCGCGTGCGCGCCCTTGTCGCCGTGATGGCCGATATAGACGTTGAAGCTGTTGGCGAACTTCGAGAAGTCCACCTCGTCGGCGCCGAGGAAGAAGGTCAGCTTGGGCTCCGCCGCGACGATGTCGGCAATGCCGCCCTTCATCGCAAAGCCGAGCATCAGCCCGCCCATGCGGCTCGCCGCCATGTGGAGGACGTTGAAGCCGTTCCAGCCCTCACGGACGAGGTTGAGCTTCTTGGCAAGCGCAAGGCTGGCGCCATGGCCGTTCTTGAGCGCCGCGCCGCCGACGATGACCATCGGGCGCTGCGCGTCCTTGAACGCGTCAGCCGCAGCCTTGGGCAGCTTGCCGAGCAGGCCGAGATCGTTGCCGAGCCATTCGACCTTGTAGGTCAGGTCCACCTCGGGGCCGATCGCGAAAACCTTGGCGCCCTTCTTGATCGCCTTGCGCACGCGGGTGTTCACCAGCGGCGCTTCCCAGCGCAGATTGGTGCCGACGAGCAGGACGACATCGGCCTCTTCGACACCCGCGATACTGGTGTTGAAGTTGACCGCGGCCATATTGCTGGCGTCATAGGCCATGCCGGTCTGGCGGCCTTCGAGCAGGTCCGAGCCGAACGACTTGACCAGCGCCTTGGCGGCGAAGATCGTCTCGCAATCGAGCAGGTCGCCATGGATCGCGGCGACCTTGTCCCCTGCCCCGGCTGCGGCAACCGCGATCGCCGAAAAGGCTTCGTCCCAGGTCGCTTCGACGAGCTTGCCGTCGCGGCGGACATAGGGCTTGTCGAGGCGGCGGAAGCCGAGGCCGTCGACATGGTGGCGCGTCTTGTCGTGCGCCCATTCCTCGTTCACGTCCTCGTTGATCCGCGGCAGCGCGCGGAGCACGCCGCGGCCGCGGCTGTCGATGCGGATGTTGGTGCCGACGGCATCCATCACGTCGATCGCGAGGGTCTTCTTGAGCTCCCACGGGCGGGCTTCGAAGGCATAAGGCTTCGAGGTCAGCGCACCCACCGGGCAGAGGTCGACGACATTGCCCGACAGCTCCGACGTGACCGCCTTCTCCAGATAGGAGGTGATCTGCATGTTCTCGCCGCGATAGATCGCGCCGATTTCCTCGACCCCGGCGACTTCCTCGGCGAAGCGCACGCAGCGGGTGCACTGGATGCAGCGGGTCATCACCGTCTTGACGATGGGACCCATATACTTCTCGGTCACCGCGCGCTTGTTCTCGGTGTAGCGGCTATGGCCACGCCCGTAGGCGATCGACTGGTCCTGCAGGTCGCATTCGCCGCCCTGATCGCAGATCGGGCAATCGAGCGGGTGGTTGATCAGCAGGAACTCCATCACGCCCTCGCGCGCGGCCTTGACCATCGCGCTGTCGGTGCGGATTTCCTGATTGTCGGCGGCGGGCAGCGCGCACGACGCCTGGGGCTTGGGCGGCCCCGGCTTCACCTCGACCAGGCACATGCGGCAATTGCCCGCGATGCTCAGCCGCTCATGATAGCAGAAACGCGGGATTTCCTTGCCGGCAGCCTCACACGCCTGCAGCACGGTGGCGCCTGCGGGGACTTCGACTTCGATCCCGTCTACGGTTACTTTAGGCATCGGAATAGCTTCCATCAGGATTGACGAGCTGGCAGCTCCGCTTGCCGCCCCCGTCCTTAACAGCATAGGCAGCCTTCAAGGCGACGCCCTCGGCACGCGTATCAACAGAGGCGGCCTTTTCGCCTTCGGCCTGGGCCCTCAGAAGAAACGCTCGAATCACATCGACATTGTCGCCAACCGCTCCATTCACTTCAGCGGCGGTCGCCGTCACGCCGAACAAACGGGAGGTGTAACGTAACTGGTGCAGCTTGAGGTCATCGCCAAAGCCCCAGCCAACGGCCGCCGGCTCGTCCGCCGCGGGTTCATCCGCAAAACGGGTTTCGCAGCGGAAAACCTTCGCCGAGAACGCATCGCCCGAGCTCGCAACTGGCTTGACCGCACGGAGCGCCTTGAGAAACTTGCGCTGGTCGACCGGACGCCCGAACGACTTCTCGAGCGCGGCCTTCTCGTCGTTGCACGCGGCCCAGAGGCGCATCAGCAAGCCGACGGTCGGACTGCCATCCGCGTCATATTCATATTGTTTGTCGAACTTCACGAGTTTGACGAGGTTTGCCGACGTCACGGACGCGTTCGACCATGCGCACTGGGCAAGCGCTTCCTCACCAGACGCGGCCAAGGCCGGGCTGGCGGCAAATACCGCAAGACCAGTCAAGGCGATCGGGAGCGCCTTCATGCCGCTGCCTCTTGCATGCTGCTCAGCCCGCTGCCCTGCTGTTCGAGGATGCGGCGCCCGATCCCGTCTGCGATTACCTTAAGCATATCGGCTATCAGCTTCTCGTGGCCACCGCGGTTGCGGCATGGATGCTGCGGAAAGCCGCAGTGGCGAGCATGGCGCGAAGGCCATCGGTGGTGACTTCGACGCGCTGGGTCTTCAGGCACGCGGCGAAGGTCGGCTGAAGCGCGTCCGCCGCCGCCTTTTCGGCATCGGTCGCGACATCGGTCTCGAACAGCCTGGCGACATCGTCGGGCACCGAGCGCACGACGCACATCGCGCCGACATCGGTGGGCGAATAGGTCGACGCCGCGGGCTTTGCAGCAGCCTTGGCCAACTCACGGTTCACGGCCAGGCCATCGCGCTCGACAAGCCGCTCGGCGATCGCGCCCGCGAACAGCAGGCGGCTGAAGCGCAGGCGGTTATAGCCGCGGAAGCTGGGGCAAGTGCGGTTCGCCTCGACCAGCTGGTCGATCGCGCGGCGATAACCGGGCGAACGAAAGTCGCTCGCCAGCGTCGTACGTGCCTTCGCCGTGCTGGTGTCGGCAACACAACCGCCGAACTGCTGGATCGCACGCAGGCCTTCGGGCGTCGAAGGCGCCTGCCTGGATTCGCGCGGCTTGAGATCGTCCGGGCGATCCGACCGCTGCGGCACGGTGCCGGGCGGGTCGGACAAGGGCGGCTGCGCCTGGGTCTGCTGAAATGCGAGCATAAGCGAAAGCGCGATGCCAATCATTCTGCTGCCTCCTGCATTGGGGCGATACCGCCGCCCTGCTTCTCCAAAATCCGCCGCTCCATTTCCGGACGGAAGTGCTTGATCAGGCCCTGGATCGGCCACGCCGCGGCGTCGCCGAGCGCGCAGATGGTGTGGCCTTCGACCTGCTTGGTGACGTTGAACAGCGTGTCGATCTCGCTGATGTCGGCGTCGCCGGTGCGCAGCCGCTCCATCACGCGCCACATCCAGCCGGTGCCCTCACGGCACGGGGTGCACTGGCCGCAGCTCTCATGCTTGTAGAAATAGCTGATCCGGCTGATCGCCTTCACGATGTCGGTGGACTTGTCCATAACGATCACCGCCGCGGTGCCGAGGCCCGAACCGACCGCCTTGAGGCCGTCGAAATCCATCGGCGCGTCCATGATCTGCGCCGCCGGAACCAGCGGGACCGACGAGCCGCCGGGGATCACCGCGAGGAGATTGTCCCAGCCGCCGCGGATGCCGCCGCAATGCTTCTCGATCAGCTCGCGGAACGGAATGCTCATCGCTTCCTCGACCACGCACGGCTTTTCGACATGGCCGCTGATCTGGAACAGCTTCGTCCCACGGTTGTTCTCGTTGCCGAAGCTGGCGAACCACTCGGGCGAACGGCGCAGGATCGTCGGGGCGACCGCGATGCTCTCGACGTTGTTGACCGTGGTCGGGCAGCCATAGAGGCCTGCGCCCGCCGGGAACGGGGGCTTGAGGCGCGGCTGGCCCTTCTTGCCCTCCAGGCTTTCGATCATCGCGGTCTCTTCGCCGCAGATGTAGGCGCCGGCGCCGCGATGGCAGAAGACGTCGAAGTCATAGCCCGAGCCGCAGGCATTCTTGCCCAGCAGGCCGGCGGCATAGGCCTCCTCGATCGCTGCGAACAGCGTTTCGGCCTCGCGGATATATTCGCCGCGAATGTAGATATACGCCGCACGCGCGCGCATCGCGAAACCCGCGACCAGCGCGCCTTCGAGCAGAAGGTGCGGATCGTGGCGGATGATCTCGCGATCCTTGCACGAACCCGGCTCGGACTCGTCGGCGTTGATGACGAGGAAGCTGGGACGCTCAGGCGTCGGGTTCTTGGGCATGAAGGACCACTTCATGCCGGTCGGGAAGCCCGCGCCGCCACGGCCGCGCAGGCCCGACGCCTTGATCTTCTCGATGATCGTATCGGGACCGAGTTCGAGCAGCTTCTTCGTATTGTCCCACGCGCCGCGCTTGATGGCGGCGTCGAGGTTCCACGGCTGATAGCCGTAGAGATTGGTGAAGATGCGATCCTTGTCAGCGAGCACTTACTTCGGGCCCCCGATACGCTTGTTGTCCTGGACCGCGAGATACACGGCCACGCCGACGCCGATCAGCAGCAGCGGCACGAACAGCTTGACGGCGAGCTTAAGCACCCAGCCGAGAACGACGATGCCGCCGATGACGGCGAGGATCGTGATGAGCGTCTTCTGGTTCATGCCTTGTGCTCCGGACCAGACGCGCCGCGTTCGCTCGACGGAAGGAAGCGAAGGGCGCCAAACAGAATAGCGAGGATCAGCCAGACGACCCAATTGCCGCCTTGCAGGAACTTGAGGACGGCCAGCATCATGAAGATGAGGCCGATGATGGGCAGGCTCTTCTTGACGGGTTCAGGCATCACCATTCCCCCCGATAGTCATGGTTGACCTTGACCATTTCCTTGAGCGTGGTCGGCCCGCCGACGGGCTCGACGGTGTGGCGGCCCGGCTCCTGCGTGCCCGTCTTGGGCCGCTGTCCGCTGGCCAGCGCGTCGAGGATCGCGACGGTGCGGTCGTAATCCAGATCCTCGTAATTGTCGTCGTTGATCTGGACCATCGGCGCGGACGAGCAATTGCCCATGCACTCGACCTCGGTCAGCGTGAACAGGCCGTCAGGCGTGGTCTTGCCCTTGGCCATGCCGCGGTTCTTGCACGCGGCGAAGACATCGTCCGACCCGCGCAGCCAGCACGGCGTCGTCCCGCACACCTGGACATGGTACTTACCCACCGGGTGCAGGTTGAACATGGTGTAGAAGGTCGCGACCTCGAGCACGCGGATGACCGCGAGGTCGAGTTCCTTCGCGACGAACTCGATCACCGGGATCGGGAGCCAGCCCTGGGTATCGGTGTCCGCACCGACCTGACGCTGGGCGAGGTCGAGATAGGGGATGGTGCAGCTCTGCTGCCGTCCTTCGGGATAGCGCGCGCGGATGGTCGCGGCCTTGGCGGCGTTTTCCGCGGTCCACGCGAAATTACCCCAGCGTGCGCGGATTTCCGGCGTGTCTTCGATTGCGTTTGCGTCGGCCATTAGCGGATGAACTCCACGCGGCTCACTCTGTCGCCGCTGAAGGTGTAGATGGACATGACCTCGAACTGCTCGCCATCGGGCGCGCGCGAGACCGTTTCGTGGAGCAGCACCGTCTCGCCCAGCTCATAGCTGGCGAGAATGTCGGCGCGGTTCTGCGGGAACTGGGCGAACATCGCCTTGAGCCCCGAGCGGACGCCTTCCTTGCCTTCACGCAGCACGGCGCCGCGATAGCCCGCCTCGCAGGCATCGTCGGTCATCAGCTCCACATAGGCGTCGGCATCCTGCGCATTGTAGCGCGCGATCATCTCGTGCGCGGTGGCGATGCGGGTGCTCACCGGTCGCACTCCCCGAACACGATATCCATCGCGCCCAGAATAGCCGTAATGTCCGCCAGCATGTGGCCGCGCGACATGAAGTCCATCGCCTGGAGATGGCTGAACGCGGTCGGGCGGATCTTGCAGCGGTACGGCTTGTTGCTGCCGTCCGAGACCATGTAGATGCCGAACTCGCCCTTGGGGCTTTCGGTCGCGACATAGACTTCGCCGGCGGGGACGTGGAAGCCCTCGGTATAGAGTTTGAAGTGATGGATCAGCGCTTCCATCGACTGCTTCATCTCGGCGCGCTTGGGCGGCACGACCTTGCGGTCGAGCGACGCGATCGGGCCGGACGGCATCTCGTTCAGGCACTGACGCATGATGCGCGCGGACTGATAGACTTCCTCGACGCGGACCATGAAGCGGTCGTAGCAGTCGCCGCGCGTGCCGACGGGGATGTCGAACTCCATGCGGTCGTACACGTCATAGGGCTGCGACTTGCGCAGATCCCAGGGCAGGCCGGCGCCGCGGATCATCGGGCCGGAAAAGCCCCATTTGATCGCGTCTTCGCGGCTGACGATGGCGATATCGACATTGCGCTGCTTGAAGATGCGGTTCTCGGCCACCAGCGAGATCGCGTCGCCGAACAGCCGCGGCAGGCGGTTGTCGAGCCAGTCGGCGATGTCGGTGAGCAGCTTGAGCGGAACGTCCTGATGGACGCCGCCCGGGCGCAGGTAATTATGGTGCATGCGCGCGCCGGACATGCGCTCGAAGAAGTTGAGGCAGTCCTCGCGGATCTCGAACATCCACAGGTTCGGCGTCATCGCGCCGACGTCCATCACGTGCGAACCCAAGTTCAGCATGTGATTGCAGATGCGGGTCAGCTCGGCGAAGAACACGCGCAGATACTGGGCGCGGACCGGCACTTCGAGGTCGAGCAGCTTCTCGACCGCGAGGACGAAGCTGTGCTCCATCGCCAGCGGCGAGCAATAATCGAGGCGGTCCATGTACGGGAGCGCCTGGGTATAGGTCTTGTACTCGATCAGCTTCTCGGTGCCGCGGTGGAGCAGGCCGACATGCGGATCGATCCGCTCGATGATCTCGCCGTCCAGCTCGGTGACGAGACGGAGCACGCCGTGCGCCGCGGGGTGCTGCGGGCCGAAGTTGATCGTGTAGTTGGCGATCTGGGTGTCGCCGACACTGGGGTCGGCGTCGTCGGTGATCCCTGCGATTTCGTCGAGATACTGGGCCATTACGCTTCACCCTCCCCCTTCTTCGCACGCGGCTTGGCCGGTGCCTTGCGGGGCTTTTTCACAACATCCGGATCGGCGGGCTTGGGGCCGGCCTTGGGCGACGCCTTGCCGATGCCGGTATCCTTGGGACCGTCGCTGGTCTTGGGCTTGCGCACGCGTGCCTTGACCGGCTTGGCGGCGTCGTCGGCCTTGACGATCTGGTCGGCGGTGAGCGGCGTTGGCGCACCCTTTGCCTCGGGCACCGCAGCAGCGGGCTTGGCCTCGGGCGCCTTGGCGGGCGCAGGCGGCGGCGGCGGAGCGGCGGGCGGCGCAGGCGGCGCCTTCTCGTCGCCCGGAAGCACGTATTGCGCGCCTTCCCATGGGCTCATGAAGTCGAAATTGCGGAAGTCCTGGGCGAGCTGGACCGGCTCGTACACGACGCGCTTGGCCTCTTCCGAGTAGCGCAGCTCGACAAAGCCCGAGAGCGGGAAGTCCTTGCGCTGCGGATGGCCGCGGAAACCATAGTCGGTGAGGATGCGGCGCAGGTCCTCATTCCCCTCGAACAGCACGCCGTACATGTCGTAGACTTCGCGCTCGAGCCAGCCGGCGACCGGCCAGATCGAGGTCACCGACGGCACCGCCTGAACCTCGTCCGTCGTCACGCGGACGCGGACGCGGTGGTTCCGCGTGTAGCTGAGCAGCATGTAGCAGACGTCGAAACGCTCGGGCCGGGCGGGATAGTCCACGCCCGCGATCTCCATCAGCGCCTGATACTCAAGGCCAGCGGTGTCACGCAGCGCGATCATCGCATCGACCAGCGAGTCGCGCTTCACGGTCAGGTTGATCTCGCCGACCAGATCGGTCGCCTCGATCAGCTTGCCGCCGAGCGCGGCCTGCGCAGCCGCGATCACGCCGTCATTGGCGGCGTATTTCGGTGCCGGGGCCCTCACCGCGTCACCGTACCCGAACGGCGGATCTTCCGCTGGAGCTGCATGACGCCATAGAGCAACGCCTCGGCGGTCGGCGGGCAGCCCGGGACGTAGATGTCGACCGGCACGATGCGGTCGCACCCGCGCACGACGCTGTAGCTATAGTGGTAATAGCCGCCGCCATTGGCGCAGCTGCCCATCGAGATGACGTATTTCGGCTCCGACATCTGGTCGTAGACGCGGCGGAGCGCCGGGGCCATCTTGTTGCAGAGCGTGCCCGCGACGATCATCACGTCCGACTGGCGCGGCGAGGCGCGCGGCGCAGCGCCGAAGCGCTCCATGTCGTAGCGCGGCATGTTCACATGGATCATCTCGACCGCGCAGCAGGCAAGGCCGAAGGTCATCCACCACAGCGAGCCGGTGCGCGCCCACTGGAACAGCTCCTCGGTCGAGGTGACGAGGAAGCCCTTGTCGTTGAGCTCGCCATTGAGGTCGTTGAAGAAGCCCTGATCCGGCTGGACCACGGAACCGCCCGCAGGGGGCATCAGAATCGAAGAAGGCTGGTTCACTTGCGTCATTCCCAATCCAGCGCCCCGACCTTCCACGCATAAGCGAGGCCGAGTGCCAGTTCGCCGATGAAGATCATCATGGAGATCCACGCCGCCCAGCCGAGGTCGAACACGCTGACCGCCCAGGGGTAGAGGAACGCCGCTTCGAGATCGAAGATGATGAAGAGGATCGCGACCAGATAGAAGCGCACGTCGAACTGGCTGCGCGAATCCTCGAACGCGGGGAAGCCGCATTCATATTCGGTGAGCTTCTCAGGGGTCGGCTGGTGCGCCCCCGTGAAGCGCGCCGCGATCATCGGCAGGAACACGAAGGCGCTCGAAAGCACCAGGGCGACCCCCAGAAACAGGAGGATCGGCAGATATTGCGTCAGATCGACCAAGACGGCTCTCGCGGTTGCGGAATCTTCGGGCCGCTTTAGGCCGATGGTCTGGGGGCTTCAAGGGCGGAAACCCTTGAGAATCATTCGCAACTGGACGCACGCCGAGCAGGCGTGTATTAGTCCGATATGACAGTTCGCAGCGAACCGTTGACGGGGGAGAAATCGATGTTCGTGATGATCGCGGCTGCGGCTGCGCTATCCGTACCGGCTTCTGCGCAGGACGCGCCGCCTTCCGCCGCACAAACCGCCGCCCCGGCAACCGTCACCGAGACCGCAATTGCAGGCTTCCCCCGAGCGCGGCTCTACAGCCTGCCCGGCGCGACGGCGCGCCCTGTGGTCGTCATCCTGCCCGGCGCGGAGGGCGGCGACGGCGCGGGCAAACGGTTCGGACCGGTCCTCGCGCGGCACGGCTATGCCGCGGTCAGCCTGCCCTATTACTCGCCCGCCTGGGGCCCGACGATGCCGCCGCCGGAATTTCCCGACCTGCCCGGGAGCTTCGTCGATATTCGCGTCGATCAGCTCGCGACGCTTCGAACCGCGCTGGCGAAGATGCCGGGCGTCGATGTCGAGCGGTTCGGACTGTTCGCGGGATCGAAGGGGGCGGAGTTCGCGCTGATCGCTGCGAGCCGCTACCCGTGGATCGACGCGGTGGTGGCCTATGCACCGTCGGATCTGGTGTGGGAAGGCTGGGGACTGGAGACGATCAAGGCTGAGGGCACCCGTTCCTCATTCGCCGCGGACGGCAAGGCCCTGCCCTTCATGCCCTATCGGGGGTTCACCGAAGGACTGCTTAACCCTGCGAAGGCGGATCTGCGCGCGATCCACGAAAATGGCCGCGCCGATCATCCCGAACGCGAGGCCGCCGCGCGAATCCCGGTCGAGCGCTATCGCGGCAGGCTGATGCTGGTCGCCGGCGATCAGGACAAGCTCTGGAATTCAGGCCGCATGGCGCGCAACATCGCCGCATCGCGGAGCAAGGCGGGCCTCAAGACCGAAGCCCTGCTCTACCCCGAAGCCGGGCACGATCTGGGCGGCGGCTCCGCCACGCCGCGCGTGGACCCGCGCGGCGGCGGCACGCCCGAGGCCAATGCCGCGGCGCGCGCCGATGCCTGGCCCAGGGCGATGGCGTTCCTGCAGGATGCGCTCAAGCCCTGACGGGCGTCAGGGCAGATCGAAGGCGACCACCGTACCGGCACCGCGAGCGGGAGCGTCAGGCTTGCTCGCGGCGGGCCAGCCGGCATCGGCAACGACCAGCAGGCGCTTGCCGTCGACCGCGAGCTGAGTCGGATCGGCGAGCGGCGCGCCGCGATGGACGACCGTGACGCCGATCTTGATACCGTCAATGCGGAATCGGATCAGCGAACCGGGGCTGCTGCCGTTGTGGACGGTGTAATAATCCTCACCCACCCGAACGAGGCCGTCGACCCCGCGCAGCGGCTTGCCGTCGGCCATCGGCAGCGGCAACCGCGCCTTGCTCGCAAGATCGATCGCCGCGATGCCACGGCCATAGTCGGCGACCACAAGATATTTGCCGTTCGACATCAGCGCCGTACCCTGCGCCGAACGGCCGACGCCGGGTGCGATCAGCGGATCGAGCGCCTTGCCCGACAGCCGGTAGACCATGCCGTTGAGGCTGTCCGAAGCGAACACCTCGCCATTCGCCGCGGAGACGTCGCCGGGATGGAAGCCGGTTCCGGGCGAGAGCTTCGCCTTCAACCGTCCCTTGCGGTCGAGCGCGACCAGCGCGCCGGACTCGCATCCCGTGACACCGGGAAGATCGGGGCAATCGGTGGCGACCCATAGCCAGTTCCGCTTGGCGTCCCAGGCAAGCCCCATGGGATGGAGCGTGCCGGACGGCATGGCGAGGCTCACGGTCTTGTCACCGGTCCTGACGAGAATGATCCGATCGAGGACGCTCGACAGCCAGATCGTCCTGCCGTCAGTGGCGATTCCCTCGACCAGCCGATGCTGCGCGGGAACCGAGATGACGGTCGAGGGCGCATCCGCAGCGCCGGCCAGAGCCAGCAGCAGCGCCGCGCCCGCGCGGATCACCGCAGCGAGCTCGCCAGCAGCTTGTGCAGCTTGGAATGGAGTCCGTCGTTGGCGGCGAGCACCTGCCCCTTGGCGAAGGCGTTATCCTGGCCGCGATAGTCGGTGACGAAGCCGCCCGCTTCCTTGACGATCAGCAGGCCCGCCGCGATGTCCCACGGCTTGAGCTCGCTTTCCCAGAAGCCGTCGAAGCGCCCCGCAGCAACCCAGGCGAGGTCGAGCGCGGCCGAGCCGAAGCGGCGGATGCCGGCGACTTCGGGTGCGATCGCACCGAAGATGCGGCTCCATTCGGCGAAATTGCCATGGCCCATGAACGGAATGCCGGTGCCGATCAGCGAATCCGCCAGATCCTTGCGTGACGAGACGCGCAGCCGCTGGTCCTGAAGCCAGGCGCCGCGCCCCTTCTCGGCCCAGAAGCTCTCATCGGTGATCGGCTGGTAGATATAGCCGTGCGTGATCTCCGGCTTGCCCTGCGCGCCGAACGGGTCCTCGACCGCGATCGACATGCAGAAATGCGGGATGCCGTGCAGGAAGTTGCTGGTGCCGTCGAGCGGATCGATGATCCAGCGCGGCTTGTTCGGATCGCCCTCGATCACGCCGCGTTCCTCGACCAGGAAACCCCAGTCGGGCCGCGCCTTCTGCAGCTCCTCGATCAGCGTGTCCTCGGCGCGCTTGTCGGCGATCGACACGAAGTCGGCCGGGCCCTTGCGGCTGACCTGGAGGTGCTGAACCTCGTTGAAGTCGCGCCGCAGCCGCGGCCCCGCCTTGCGCGCTGCGCGTTCCATGACGGTGATGAGGCCGGAGTGAGAAACCATTACTTGCCAATCGTCTGAAGGGTTTGAGCGAAACTCTGGATTGATTTCGCAACAGTGATTTCGTGTCGGTTTAGCTCGTTCATCAGCGCGATCATGTCCGCAACGGGTACGATCGGCTTCGCGCCGCCGCGCTGCAACACCTCGCCGATCTGATCCCCCGAACCGGCGATGCTCTCGACCATCGGCGTCACCGCGCCGACCAGCCTTGCCAACGCCGCATCGTCGCCGACCAGCGTGCGAAGCGACGCCCTGTCCTGCTCCCAGCCCGTCCGCACCGCCGCGGCCGCGGTCCGGGCCCGGGGAGCCAGCGCGTTCAGCCCGCCGCCGATCGCGAAACCGGCCTGGCTCGCCGCGCCGGTCATCGGCAGCTTCGTCGCTTCGGCCACGACGATCCGCAGCTCGATCGCGCTACGCGTGAAGCCGAAGTGCGCGACACCCTGATAGGCACGGAGCTGCAAAATGGTGCCGTCAACGAGCGCGGCACCACCCGATCGCACCTTGGGGAGCAGTCGCGCCGCACCTGCACGATCGTTCGCTGCCATCGTGCCGAGGAATGCCTCGACATGGTCCATATAGGCCAGCGCGGCGACGAACTGCTTGCGCTGCTGCTCGACCAGCCCGTTCATATCGAACGATGCGACCGCCTGCACCTCCGCCGGAGCGGGGCCGAACCGGGCAAGCGATTCCGCGGAACGGCGATAGGCCCCGCGAATCCGATCGAGACAGGGCCGGATCTGCGCCGCCGCCGCACGAGCGGTCGCCGCATCGCGTGCCGCACCGACACCGTTGCCCAGCTGAGGTCCGCAGGCGGCGGCCACCATCGTCGGCTCGGCGGAGATCGCTGCAAACTCGCCGACCCAGCTGCCGACTGCGGCCAGCGGATCAGCCGGAGCCGTCTGCGCGCCCGCCGGTGCGGCGGCGAGCAACGCCGGCACAAGGAGCAGGCGCGCGAGCATCGTCAGTCCGCCCGGCGGACGTAGGTCTGTTCGTACACGTCGACGACGATGCGGGTACCCGCGCCGATGTGCGGCGGGACCATGACGCGCACGCCATTCTCGAGGATCGCGGGCTTGTAGCTCGACGAGGCGGTCTGGCCCTTCACCACGGCGTCGGCCTCGACGATCAGTGCCTCGATCGTGTCGGGCAGCTGAACGCTGATCGCTTCGTCGTCATAGAGTTCCATGACGACGTCCATGCCGTCCTGAAGGAACGCCGCGGCGTCGCCCAGCAGGTCGCGCGGGAGCGTGGTCTGGTCGTAGGTGAGCTTGTCCATGAAGACCAGGCCATCGCCCTCGGCGAACAGGAACTGGAAGTCCTTGGTGTCGAGCCGGATACGCTCGACCGTCTCGGCCGAACGGAAGCGGACATTGTTCTTGCGGCCGTCACGCAGGTTCTTCATCTCGACCTGCATATACGCCCCGCCCTTGCCGGGCTGGGTGTGCTGGATCTTGACCGCGCGCCAGATGCCGCCTTCATATTCGATGATGTTGCCGGGACGGATGTCCACGCCGCTGATCTTCATGGGATCGAACCTACAGTGCTGAGAAAGAACAGGCGCGCGCCTTAGCGGTCCCGGGCCCCGCCCGCAAGCAGCGGATAGGGATCCACCGGAACGCCCTGCCACCACCCCTCCCCCGGTGCCATCCGCGCGACCGCGAAATGGAGGTGATGATTGCCCGTCCCGGCGTTGCCGGTATCGCCGACATAGGCAAGCGTTTCGCCCGCGCGCACCGCCTGCCCCTCCGTGATGCCGGGCGCATAGCCGCGCAGATGGGCATAGTAGAGCATCCAGTGGCCGTCCGCGGTGCGCTGATAGAGGGTGACCCCGCCCCCGCCCTTCGAGAAATAGCGCTTCTCGACCACGCCGTCGGCCGCGGCGATCACCGGCGTGCCGGATGGCGCCATGATGTCGAGCCCCTGATGCCCGCGCCTGCCGCCGCCGCGCGTGTCGCCCCAGCTGCTGCGGAGCCGGGCCGGATCCACGCCCTCGACCGGGACGATCAGCTCCGGGACATCCTCGTCCGCGACGGGCGGAGGCGATCGCTCAGGCTGCGGTTCGATCACGCGGATCGTGGCGGCAAGGAAGGCAAGGGCGCCGGCAAGACAGGCGAACAGGCTCCAGCCGATGATCCGCGGGATATTCATTCCTGGAAGATCACCACCGTCCCCGGCTCGACCATCAGCGCGAGCCGGGCGGCATCCCAGTTGGTCAGGCGGACACAGCCATGGCTCTGGGTCCGGCCGATCAGATGCGGCTCGGGCGTACCATGGATGCCATAATGCGGTTTGGACAGGTCGATCCACACCACGCCGACCGGACTGTTGGGGCCAGGCGGCAGCAGGACTTGAGGTTTCTTGTCGGAAACGTCCCAGAACAATTTGGGATTATAGTGAAATTCCGGATTGGTCGCGATTCCGACAATCTTCCAGCTGCCGATCGGCAGCGGGTCGCGGGTGCTCCCCGTACTGACGCTGAACTGCGCGGCGAGCTTACCCCCCTTGTCGAACACACGCAGGACCTTGTCCGACTTGTCGACCACGATCCGTCCCGCCCGGGGCTGGACCGCGCTGACGTTGAGGTCGTTCAGCGTCTTTCGCCATTCGGGTTTCAGATCCGCGGGGTAATCCCGTGAGGCGGGAACCGCATTGGGGACCTGAACCGGAACGCCGGGCGCCAGCTGGGTGTCGGGGCTGTTGAGTTCGATCAGCACCTGGGGCGTGGTGTGGAACATCTCCGCCAGCTTCTCGATCGCCGAGCGATAGCCCATCGCCTGGAGCTTCGCCTGTGCCTGCGGGTCCTTCGGCCAAGGGCGGACATAGGGGCCTGCGAGCGCATCAGCGGTGAGGCGGAGCGTGCGGGTCGGGCGGATCGCGCGGTGCGGGTGCAGCGCCTGAAGCGTGCGCGGGTCCATCTTGCCGGTGACGGGAAGCTGGCGCGAGATCTGGAAACCGGTGAGCGCGGCGGTGAGCGACTGACCTTCCCGCCCGTCGAGGATGCCGGGCGAGAAACCGAGCTGATCGAGGATCACCTGGACATGCAGGATATCGCGGCTGAGCCCCGCCGCTTCGGTCCGTGCCGGGGCCTTTGCGGGGGCAGCAGGCTGAACCTGGTTCTGCGCGAGCGCGATACCGCCCCCAAGAACCGCCAACCCGATTACGCCTGCAAACACCCGACTCACGCTCGCTCTCCACATGGTTTTCAATGGGATAACGACGAAGCGCGCGCCGGGTTTCCCGTCAATAGCGGCCTTGCAGCCGTTCGATCACTGCGATGGGGTGGCCGTCCTCGCCTTCTCGGCACTCGGCCTCGATCTCGGCGCGGATCAGTTCGATCTCGGTATCGCTGCGATGCTCGATCCCGATGAACTGGGTGCGCGCACCTTCGACCGCACGAATCAGCTCGTCGAGCTTGGCCTGCAGCGCGGCCGCATCGCGGTTCTGCGAATTCTGGATCAGGAACACCATCAGGAAGGTGACGATCGTGGTCGATGTGTTCACGATCAGCTGCCAGGTGTCCGAATAATCGAACAACGGCCCTGTCGCGCCCCACAGGATGATCAGCGCGACCGCGACAATGAAGGCGATGGGCTGGCCCGCAACCGCCGCAATGCGGCCGGCGGCGACGGTGAAGATACGGTCGAGCATCGGACCTCCTGACTAGTTCCCCGCCGCAAGAACCCCAGCGAAGCGCCGGACGGCTTCGGCTTCGTCGCCATTCCAAACCGCGCCCGACACCGCGAGGAAATCGGCACCGGCGGCCACCAGCGGGGCGGCGTTGTCCGGGGTGATCCCGCCGATCGCAACACAAGGAATCTCGAACACCGTCGTCCACCAGGACAGGATCGACGGATCCGGACGGTGCGCGGTTTCCTTGGTCGTGGTCGGGTGGAAGGCGCCGAACGCGACATAGTCGGCCCCCGCCTCGCCCGCTTCCATCGCAAGGTGGCGGCTGTCGTGACAGGTGACGCCGATCTGCGCAGACGGGCCAAGGATCGCGCGCGCCTCGCGCGGGTCGCCATCCCCCTGCCCCAGATGCACGCCGTCGGCGCCCAGGCGCTTGGCGAGGCTGACGCTGTCGTTGACGATGAACGCGACCTCGCGGCCCGCGCAGACGCGCAGCAGCGGCTCGGCGAGGCGTGCCGCTTCGTGCTGATCGACGCCCTTCACGCGGAACTGGAACGCCGCGACCGGCCCGGCATCGAGCGCGCGGGCAAGGCGATCCGCGAACCCGCCCGATACGTCGAGCGGGGAGATCAGATAGAGCTGACAGGGCGGGCGATTGCCGTCGCGCTGAAAGCGTTCCGCAAATTGGGGGTCGAGCGCCAGTTCGTCATCGGTGAAATCGGTCATCCGCGCCTTATACCCACTCGCGCGCAGGACGCGAGGGCACTTGCGCGATAGGCGCGGAACGGCAGGATGCGGCGCGAATCTTCCCCGGAGACCCGACCCATGCGCGCTGCCCTTGCCATCCTGTTGCTGCTGTCCGAAACCTCGGCGATGGCGCAGGAGAATGCACGGCCGCGGGCGCGCGAGGCTGGGGTGAGCGTCGGCATCCTCCAGCCGGGGCCGCTCAACGCGATCACCGATGTCGCTGGCGTCAAGGTAGGTCAGGTGACGCTGCCGCGCAGCCGGGAGGTCAATACCGGCGTCACCGCGGTGCTGGCGCATGGCGGCAACCTGTTCCAGGACAAGGTGCCCGCGGGCTTCGTCGCCTATAACGCCTTCGGCAAGTTCATGGGATCGACCCAGGTGGCCGAGCTGGGCGAGGTCGAGACGCCGATCCTGCTGACCAACACGCTCAATGTCGCCGAGGCCGCGGCCGGGGCGGTCGAATGGACGCTGGCGCAGCCGGGGAACGAGAATGTCCGGTCGGTCAACGCCGTGGTGGGCGAGACCAATGACGGCGAGCTCAACGATATCCGCGCGCGCCGCGTGACGATCGCGGACGCCCGCCGCGCGATCGAGACCGCAAAGGGCGGTCCGGTCGAAGAAGGCAATGTCGGCGCCGGGACCGGAACGACCGCCTTCGCATACAAGGCCGGGATCGGCACCTCGTCGCGCAAGCTGCCGGCATCGCTGGGCGGGTGGACCGTGGGCGTGCTGGTCCAGGCCAATTATGGCGGGGTGCTGACGATCGCCGGCACGCCGGTCGGTACCGCGCTGGGCCACTATGACTATCGCCAGCAGGTCGAGGCGAAGAAGGCCGACGGGTCGGTGGTGATCGTGATCGCGACCGACGCGCCGCTGTCCGACCGCAATTTGCGCCGCGTCGCCGAACGCGCCTTTGCCGGCATCGCCCGAACCGGGTCGAGCTTCTCCAACGGATCGGGCGACTATGCCATCGCCTTCTCGACGCATGAGGCGGTGCGGCGCACCCCGGCGCGGCGCGGCGCGACCGCCAGCGTTGCGGACCTGCCCAACGACCGCATGTCGCCGCTCTTCCAGGCGACGATCGAGGCGACCGAGGAAGCCGTGCTCAATTCGCTGTTCAAGGCGCAAACAGTCGTCGGGCATCGTGGCACCGCCGAAGCGATGCCGCTCGACAAGGTGCTGCCGATGCTGAAACTGGAAGCAAAGAAATCCCGCTAATAACCTGATTTATCGAAAGTGTGACCGCCGGGATCGAGGTCGCGCAGGTCGCGGCCGCGCGTCTCCTTGCCGTAGCGCCAGACCAGCAGCAGCGCGAGCGCAGTGGGGAGCGCGATCACCCAGGCCGAGGTGCCGAGCGCCGGGATCATCGCGGCGATGCTGAGGATCTGCGCCAGCACCCCGCCCAGCTTGCTGCACGCGGCAATCCAGCCGGTCGCGCGGCCCCGGATGCGCAGCGGGAAGCTTTCCGCGGCATAGGGCAGCAGCATCGCGATGATGCCGTTGCTCCCGACGATCAGCAGTGCGACCGGCAGCACCGGACTGCCCCCGCCCGACCGGTCGAGCCACAAGACCCCGGCGAGGCCCGCCAGCGTCACGCCGATCGCGACCATCAGCGAATATTTGGTACTCCACGCGTGGTAGATCCAGGCGACGAGGAACACGGTCGGCAGCGCGATCAGCGAGGATGCGGCGAGCAGCCCGCTCGACACCTTCATGCTGTAACCGCGCGCGACCAGCTCGACCGGCAGCCACAGCAGCAGGCCGAAATTGACCAGCCCCCAGCAGATGGCGAGCAGGCTCAGCGCCGCAAGCTTGCCGGCAAAGGCGCGGCCGGTGAGCGGCGTGGCGGTGCCGCGCGCGGTTGCCGCCACCTGCGCGGGCGCGACCTTCTGCACCGCCGACCCGAATGCCGCCATCACCCGCTGCGCCTCCGCCGTGCGGCCGCGCGCCATCAGGAACTTGGCCGATTCGGGGATCAGGCCGCCGAGCAGCACGAGCAGCAGCCCGCTCGGCAGATTGGCGAGCCAGAGGATGCGCCAGCTGAAGATCGGCTCCAGCCAGGTCGCGATCAGGCTGGCCGCGGCATAGCCGCCGACGGCGCCGAGCCCGCCAACGAGAACGAGGCTCCAGCCGCGATGACGGCTCGGCATCATCTCGGCGAGCAGGGCATAGGTGACCGGGAGCATCCCTCCCGCCGCCGCACCCATCATGAAACACATGCCGATATTCCAGGCGAGCGAGGGCATCGCCCCGCAGATCGACGTGCCGACGAACATCACCGCGGACAACAGGATCGACGCCTTGCGGCCGTAGAGATCGGCGACCCAGCCCCAGAGGAAGGATCCGACCACCGTGCCGCACAATGCGAAAAAGGGCACCAGCGACACGGTCTGGCGCGGCACGCCATATTCGCGGATCATGCCGGGAATGGTGAAGCCGAGGCTGGCCGGCTTCATGATGTCGATGACCAGCGCGATCACCAGCACCAGCATCAACCGCCAATGCGCGCGCGACAGCGGCGCATCCTCCGGCGCGGCGACCACCAGCCCCTCCGATGCGGCGCGCTGGGCGGCGAGGTTGCGGGGGAGCAGGCCATAGGCAGCGACGCCGATCCCGGCGATGATGATCCACATCCCCGCGATCATGCCGTCGTCCATCGGCATCCCGGCCATCTGGAAGCCCATGTCGCGGCCCATCCAGAACATCGGCAGATGCAGGACGACACCGATGGTCACCGCAATCACGCCGATCGCGAACGCCCAGAGCCGCCGGTCCGCCAGTGCGATGCCTGCCATATGCCTCCCCGTCCCCCGCCCGTTGGTTCCGGGCACCGCATTCATGCGCGCGTCAGCCGGGACTGGCTAGCCCTGCCCCATGACAAAGGCTCTGATTCCAGCAGCGATCGCATCCATGGCATTGGCCGGCTGCGCCGCAACCGCCGCCAATTCCCCCAGCCAGCCCCCGGCAGGCCCGGCGCGGCTCGGCCAGACCGTCTATGTCGACGGCCCGCGCGTCACGCCGATCAAGGTGATCGAGGACAGCCGCTGCCCGATGAACGCACGCTGCGTCTGGGCGGGCCGGGTGGTGCTGCGCGTCAAGGTGACGGGCGGCGCGTGGCAGCGCACGCTCGACCTGACGATGGGCGAGCCGGTGCAGGTGGCGGACGGCGGCTTGACGCTGGTTTCAGTGACGCCCGACAAGCGCACCGACGTGGCGATCAAGCCGCGCGACTATCGCTTCGCCTTCACCTTTCAGGGCGGCTACTAGCGCAAACCGATCTCGCGGAGCGGGTCGCCACCGTCGATCCACAAGCGCCCGCCGGGCCGTAACGCCGCGGCGATCCGCGCTTTGGCGCGCGCCTCCAGCTCGGGATGGCGCCCGTCGAGCGCGCCGACCCGGAACGCGAAGGCGAGATCGAACGGCGCCTCCCCCGGCTCCAGTTCGAAATCCTCGACCGCAGCCTCGCGAAAAGTCACGCGGGGGTCGTCCGTCCCGGCGCGCGCCTGCGCGATCGCACGGGCGGACCGGTCGATGCCCAGCACCGGACCGTCGCCGATCCGTTCCGCGACCGCGCGCGCCGCGGCGCCCGGGCCGCAGCCGATTTCGAGCACGCGGATCCCCGGCGCGAGCGGCAGTGCCGCGACCGCGGCGCGCAGCCGGGGCGAGAGCGTCAGGCCGCCACCGCCGTCTTGGCGGTCGACGCGGCGTGGATCTCGTCGATCGCAGCACCGAGCGATGCGTCGAACTCGGCATCGGTCATGCCGTGGCGCAGATCCTCGAGCAGCGCGCGGCTGAAGCTTGCGATCATGCCGCGGTTCTTCGCCAGTTCGGCGCACGCCTCGGGGCGCTTGAACCCGCCCGACAGCGCGACGACGCGCAGCACGCGCGGATGATCGACCAGCGCGTCGAACAAGCCGGGCTGCGCCGGGATCGACAGCTTGAGCATCACCTTGTCGTCGCCGGTCATGGCGTCGAGGTGCTTGAGGATCTCGTCGCGCAGGATCGCGTCGGCCTGGGCACGCTCGGGCGACTTGATGTTCACCTCGGGCTCGAGGATCGGCATCAGGCCGGCGGCGAGCACCTGGCGGCCCACCTCGAACTGCTGCGCGACGATCGCGGCGATGCCCTCGCGGTTGGCGAGGTTGACGACCGAACGCTCCTTGGTGCCGAACACGCCCAGCCCCTTGGCGCGGGCGAGCAGCGTATCGAGCTCGGGCATCGGCTTCATCAGCTGAACGCCGTTTTCCTCGGCCTCAAGCCCTTTGTCGATCTTGATGAAGGGAACGACGCCGCGCTCGATCAGCGCCTGCGGGGTCGGCTTGCCGTCGACCTGGCCGTCCATCGTGCGCTCGAACAGGATCGCGCCGATCACCTTGTCGCCGGTGAAGCTGGGCGCGGTGATGATGCGGCTGCGCATCGCGTGGATCAGGCCGAACATCGCCTCGTCGCCCGAATAGGCGTCCTCCTCGACGCCATAGCCCTTGAGCGCCTTGGGCGTCGAACCGCCGCTCTGGTCGAGCGCGGCGATAAAACCGTTTCCTTCCGCAATCTTCGCGGTCATCCCGGTGAAATTCATTGTGGCTAGTCTCCAGCTTTCGGCTTTTGGATGCCGCGACTTCATGTTGAGTCGTTTGTAGCAACCGCGCCTATTGCAGTGCGGCACGCAGGTGAAAAGCCTGACAACGGTAGCCAGCGGGCGGCAAATGCCGCGCTTGACGCACGGATGGACCGCCGCCACCCTCTCCAAAGGGGGAAAGCAACATGATCGACCGACGCAATATGGTCACGCAACTGGCCGCTCTGCCTGTGGCGGGACTGCTGACGACGGGCATGGCCGCGCCCAAGCGTCCTGCGGTGGGTGAAATGGCGCCCGATTTCTCGCTGAAGCTGCTCGACGACAGCGTCGTCACGCTGTCCGAGCTGCGCGGCCGCGTCGTCATGCTCAACTTCTGGGCAACCTGGTGCGTGCCGTGCCGCAAGGAATTGCCGCTGCTCAACACCTATCACGCCCTGCGCAAGGACGTGGGCCTCAGCATCTACGCAATCACCACCGAGGGGTCGATCCCGCTCTTCCGCCTCAAGAAGTTTCTCGAGAAGCTCGACATGCCGTCGGCGCGGTCGATGAAGGGGCCCTACGGACCGATCGACGGCGCGGTTCCGACCAATTTCGTGATCGGCCGCGACGGGGTGCTTCGCTATGCGAAGGCCGCCGCGTTCGACCTTGACGATCTCAACCAGCTGTTGCCCCCGCTGCTCAACCAACGGGTCTGAGGCAGCGGGTCTGAAGATCACCGCGCGAGCGCGGCGACTCCCGGCAGCTCCTTGCCTTCCATCCATTCGAGGAACGCGCCGCCCGCGGTCGAGACGAAGGTCATGTCGTCCGCCACGCCGGCCTGATTGAGCGCCGCAACGGTGTCGCCGCCGCCCGCGACCGAAACCAGCGACCCTTCCTTGGTCAGCGCCGCGACGGTGTGGGCGAGCGCCATGGTCGCGGTGTCGAATGGCTTGGTTTCGAACGCGCCGAGCGGGCCGTTCCAGACGAGCGTGCGGCAGTTCTTGAGCACGTCCGCCAGCGCCTCGCTCGCCGCCGGGCCGACGTCGAGGATCATCTCGTCCTCGGCGACCTCGTGCACGTTGACGGTGCGCAGGCTCGGCGGGTTGGCGGCGAATTCCTTCGACACCACCACGTCATAGGGCAGATGGATCGTGCAGTTCGCCTTCTCGGCCGCGTCGAAGATCTCCTCGGCGGTACCGGTCAGGTCATGCTCGCACAGCGACTTGCCGACATTGACGCCGCGCGCGGCGAGGAAGGTGTTGGCCATGCCGCCGCCGATGATCAGGTGATCGACCTGGCCGACCAGATGCTTGAGCACGTCGAGCTTGGTCGAGACCTTGGCGCCGCCGACGACCGCGGCGACCGGATGCTCGGGCTTGCCCAGCGCCTTGTCGAGCGCGTCGAGTTCGGCCTCCATCTGACGGCCTGCGAACGCCGGGAGCCGGTGCGCCAGCCCCTCGGTCGACGCGTGCGCACGGTGCGCAGCGGAAAAGGCATCGTTGACGTAGAAGTCGCCCAGCGCGGCGAAGCGGTCGATCACCTTGGGATCGTTCTTCTCTTCGCCGCCGAAGAAGCGGGTATTCTCGAGCACCGCGATGTCGCCGGGCTGAAGCGTCGCGGTCGACTCGATGTCGCCTTCCCAGTCGATATAGCGGACCGGACGGCCGAGCACCTGGCTGAACGGGCGGACGAGCTGTGCGGTCGAAAGCTCCGGCGTCGGCGCCTTGGGACGGCCGAAATGCGCGAGGACCAGGACGATCGCGCCCTTGTCGGCGAGCTCGCTGACCGTCGGCACCGCGGCGCGCAGGCGGGTGTCGTCGGTGACATGGCCGTCGGCCATCGGCACGTTCAGATCCTCACGGACCAGCACGCGTTTGCCGGTGACGTCGCCCATATCGTCCAGCGTCTTGAAAGCTCGCTCGCTCATTCTTCGATCCTGATCTCGTCGCCCACCGCGATCTCGCCGGGGGCGATCACCATCGTACATATGCCGCCGCGCCAGTCGGGCGTCAGCGCGTCGCGCAACCCGTCGGCCAGCGCGTTCATCCGCTCGCACGGATCGGTCTCGACCGTCATCTCGAGCACCACATCGGCGCCGATACGCAGCCTTGTGCCCGCGACCTGCGGCAGGTCGAGCCCCTCGACCAGCAAATTGGCGCGGCGCTGTTCCCAGGGGAGGTTTCCCCCCACCTGCGCCATCGCCGCGGCCCAATCTCCGGCCTCGATCAACGAGACCTGGCGCTTGTAGGGCTTGCCCTTCATCGCGCCGCGGAAATCGCCGGCAATGCCGCCCTCCAGCGTCACCGCGGCGCGATCGATCGTCTCGATCGGCGCCTTGGCGAACGCGTGGCGGGCGATGCCGGCGATACGGCCCATTATCCCAGCTTCGCCATCGTCGAAGCGGTGTCGACCATGCGGTTCGAGAAGCCCCATTCATTGTCGTACCAGCTGACGACGCGAACGAGCTTGCCGTCGATCACCGCGGTCTCGAGGCTGTCGATGGTCGACGAGGCCGGGGTGTGGACGATATCGATCGAGACCAGCGGCTCGTCCGAATAATAGAGCACGCCCTTGAGCGGGCCTGCTTCCGACGCCGCCTTCAGGATCGAGTTCACTTCCTCGACGCTGGTGTCGCGCTTCGGGGTGAAGGTCAGGTCGATCAGCGAGCCATCGGGAACCGGCACGCGCACCGACGAACCGTCGAGCTTGCCCTTGAGCTCGGGCAGAACCTCGCCAACGGCACGCGCGGCGCCGGTGGTGGTCGGGATCATGCTCATCGCCGCAGCGCGCGCGCGGCGCATGTCCGGATGGATCTGGTCGAGGATCTTCTGGTCGTTGGTGTAGGCATGGATAGTGGTCATCAGGCCACGCTCGATGCCGACCGTGTCGTTGAGCACCTTGGCCACCGGCGCGAGGCAGTTGGTGGTGCACGACGCGTTCGAGACGATCGTCATGTCGGCGGTCAGCTTGTCGTGGTTGACGCCATAGACGACGGTCAGGTCGACATTCTTGCCCGGGGCCGAGATCAGCACCTTCTTGGCGCCGGCATCGATGTGCTTCTGGCAGCTCTCACGGTCGGTGAAGAAGCCGGTGCACTCCAGCACCAGATCGATGTTCTGCTCGCCATGCGGGAGGTTGGCGGGATCGCGCTCCTTGGTCACGCGAATGCGCTTGCCGTCGACGACGATGTCGTCGCCGTCCGCCTCGACCGTGCCCGGATACTTGCCGTGGACGCTGTCGCGGCTGAACAGCCAGGCGTTCGACTTCGCGTCCGCCAGGTCGTTGATCGTCACCAGTTCAAGGCCGCTGTCGGGGCGCTCGAGGATGGCGCGCGCCACCAGCCGGCCGATACGTCCGAACCCGTTGATCGCAACTCTCGTCATCAATGTCCTCCTAAAGCCTTAGAGTCTTGCAAGAATCTGGGGCGTGATCGCTGCGGCGGTCAGCCCGAAATGTTCGTAGAGCTTGGGGCCGGGGCCCGACGCGCCGAAGCGGTCGATGCCGAAGCGCAGCCCGTGGATGCCGGTGTAGCGTTCCCAGCCGATCGTCGTGCCCGCCTCGATCGAGACGCGCAGCACGCCTTCGGGCAGCAGGTCGGCATGATAGGCCGCGTCCTGCGCGTCGAAGCGCGACCAGCAGGGCAGCGAGACGACGTCGGCGCCGATCCCCTGCGCTTCCAGCTCGGCACGGACCGCGACCGCGATCTCGACTTCCGATCCGGTGGCGATCAGCACGACCTTGCGCTCGGCCTGCGCGGCCTGGAGGCGGTAGCCGCCCTTCGCAGCGCCGCCCGAGCTGAGCTGCGGCAGATTCTGGCGCGAGAGGGCGAGCAGCGACGGTCCGTCCTTGCGCGCAACCGATGCGCCCCACGCCTCGGCGGTCTCGACCACGTCGCACGGGCGCCACACCTCAAGGTTCGGGATCAGGCGCAGCGACATGACATGCTCGACCGGCTGGTGGGTCGGACCGTCCTCGCCAAGGCCGATCGAATCGTGCGTCATCACATAGACGACGCGCGCATTCTGCAGCGCCGAGAGGCGGATCGCCGGGCGGGCATAGTCGGAGAAGACCAGGAAGGTGCCGCCATAGGGCAGCACGCCGCCGTGGAGCGCCATGCCGTTCATCGCCGCGGCCATGCCGAATTCGCGGATACCGTAGCGGACATAGCGGCCCGCGCGGTTCGCCGCGGTGAAGTCCTGCAGCCCCTTGGTCAGCGTGTTGTTCGACGGGGTGAGGTCGGCTGACCCGCCGATCGTTTCGGGCAGCGCGGCATTGATGACGTCGAGCGCCATCTGGCTGGCGGTGCGCGTCGCGACCTTCTTGGGATCGGCAAGAAGGCCTTCGATATAGGCGTCGAGCGCGAAACCATTGGGAAGGTCACCGGCCATGCGGCGCTCGAATTCGGTACGATCCGAGTGATTTGCAAGGCGATCACTCCACGCGGCGTGGGGCTGCGCGCCGCGCTTGCCGGCATCGAGCCAGGCGGCACGGATATCGTCGGGCACGACGAAGGGCGGGTAGTTCCAGTTCAGTTCGACGCGCGCGGCGGCGACTTCATCGGCGCCGAGCGCGGCGCCGTGCGTGGCCGAGGTGCCCTGCTTGTTGGGCGCGCCCTTGCCGATGATCGTCCGGCAGCGGACCAGCGTCGGACGCTCGTCCGCCAACGCGGCATCGAACGCCGCCTTGATGCTCGCCGGGTCATGCCCGTCGCACTCGACGACGTGCCAGCCGGTCGCGGCGTAGCGTGCGGGAATGTCCTCGTTCGACGACAGCTCCACGGCGCCGTCGATCGTGATCTTGTTGTCGTCCCACAGCACGATCAGGCGGCCGAGCTTCAGATGCCCGGCAAGGCCGATCGCCTCATGGTTGATGCCTTCCATCAGGCAGCCGTCGCCCGCAACCACCCAGGTGCGGTGATCGACCAGATCGTCGCCGAAACCGGCATTGAGGTGGCGCTCGGCGATCGCCATGCCCACCGCCATCGCCAGGCCCTGGCCCAGCGGCCCGGTGGTGCATTCGACGCCCGGAAGCTCGAAATTCTCGGGGTGACCGGCGCAGGGCGAGCCGACCTGACGGAAGGAGGCGATGTCCTCGATCGTCGGGCGCGCATAGCCGGTCAGGTTGAGCAGCGCATAGATCAGCATCGAACCATGGCCCGCCGACAGCACGAACCGGTCGCGATCGGCCCATTTCGGGTCGGTGGGATCGTACTTCAGATAGTCACTGAACAAGACGGTCGCGACATCGGCCATGCCCATCGGCATGCCCGGATGGCCGGAATTTGCTGCCTCGATGGCATCCATCGCGAGCGCGCGGATGGCGTTGGCGCGATCACTGAACGAAACGGTCACGGCGAGTCCCCTGATGCCGGGCCCGCATCCCGCCTGACCCGGCGAATCGAATGTGGCGTGCCAATGGGGCGAGCAGGCGCGGAGGTCAACACCGGGGGCTTGCGAGGCGGGTAAAGCGTGCCTATCCACCCATTATGGTGGAGGCGGTATCCCCGGCGCTCGGGAGGATCGAGCGCGCACTCGCGCGGATCGAGGCAGCGGCGGCAAAGCGCGCGTTCGACGCAGACGCGCTCCAGCGGCGTCACACGATTCTGCGCGAAAAGGTCGAGGACGCGATCGAGGCGCTCGATGCGCTGATCGAAAAGCAGACCACAGAGGCCGCTGAGTAATGGGCCAGATCACCCTCACCGTTGCCGGCCGCAGCCACACCATTTCCTGCCGCGATGGCGAAGAGGTGCATCTCGAGCGGCTGGAGCGGATGCTCAACAAACATGCCGAGACCGCGCTCGCCGCGTCCGGCGGCATGTCGGGAGAGCGCACGATGCTGTTCATCGCGCTGATCCTGGCCGATCTGCTCGACGAGGCCGAGCGCAACCCGCCGGGCGGCGTATCCCCGGTGCTGCTCGACACGCTCGCCGCCCGACTCGAATCGGTTGCGGCAGCACTTGAGGATCGCGGCTAGATTCCCTACATCTGCGCGTGGCGGGTTCTGCCCGGTACGAGCTTACGATCATCCCTGAGGCTATTCATCATCCACGGGGGCTGTCCCTGCCCAGGTCCAGGCCTGAAGCATATGGTCCCCACCTGACGTTTTGGGCGTCAGTGGATATCACAGCCAACGGCCCATGGTGGTCCCGCCACACGAGTTTTTGACGCATTCGGACTTCCGCGATGGATGATAAACGCACCCTTCGCGCCCGGATGCGCGCGTTGCGCGACGAGTTCGCGATGACGATCGGCGGGGTGATCGCACCACCGCCGGCGCTGCTTGCCCGCTTTGCGCCGGGCGTCACCATTTCCAGCTACGTTCCCATCGGCAGCGAGGCCGATCCGACTGCAATCGCCTTCGCTGCGCGCGAACGCGGCTGCGCGATCGTGCTGCCCCACGTCACCAGCCGCGAATCGCCGGTACGCTTCTTCGAATGGCATCCGGACCAGCCGCTGATCGATGGCCCGCTCGGCCTGCGCCAACCCTCGACCGATGCGCCCGAGGCCGATCCCGATATCGTGCTGACCCCACTGCTCGCCTTCGACGCCGCGCTCAACCGGCTGGGGCAAGGCGCGGGTCATTATGACCGTGTGTTCGAGCGGCTTCCCGATGCATGGCGGATCGGGATCGCCTGGTCGATCCAGCAGGTCGAAGCGCTCGCCACCGATCCATGGGACGTGCCGCTTCACGGTGTCGTCACCGAAACGGCGAATTTCGGCGAGGCTGCGGCATGAGCCCCGGCCCTTCCTGGCGCCAACCCGTCGGCGCGTTCGCGATCATTGCACTGATCCTGGTGTGGTGCATCGCTGTCGCCAGCTTCTCCGCCACCGTCGGCCAATGGCCGGCATTGGTCCAGCTCGTCTTCTACGTCTTCGCGGGGATCGTCTGGATTCTGCCGTTGAAGCCAATGCTCCGTTGGATGGAGACCGGGCGCTGGCGGCTGCCCAAGGCGGACTAGCCAAACTGATAGACCGTTATCAGGGCGCTTGGTATCGATGCCGCCAGTTTGACTGACATGGCGACCCCATTATGCTCGCTGTTCTGGCCCTTGTCGCTGCTACCGGCCTGAATCCACCCAACCCGGCGCCTGCGCTGGCGGGCCAGTGCAAATGGGTGCAAGGTCGGTTCTCGATATACAATGGGTCGAGCCTGCGCCGTATCTGGCTTGTCGGAAGCACGCGCGTCGTCGCCCTGAAGGATGACGATGAGCAGATCCCATCTGAGATCGAACGCTACCAGCGCGACGCGACGGAGCATAGCGGCAAGGCGGACGGCCTGTTCGGAAGCTTCTACATCTGTGCCCGCGAGAAGATCCGCGCAGGCCAGATGCAGCATGTCCGCCTCCTGAAAACCCGGCACCTCATCTACCGGGGCAAGCCGTACGCGGGCCGATGATCTGGGCGTTCTTAACGCGTGCCTCCGCCCAGATTCGATCAGATGTAGGGGAAGCCGTAATAGGTATAGACCTGCTCCTGATAGGCGCGGTCGTATTTCGGTTCTTCGCCCTGCGCGTCATAGCCGGGTGCGCCCTCGATCTGCTCCTTGGTCAGATCGACGACATAACCGCCTTTCCCAAGATCAAAATCGAGTGCCTTCCAGGGCAGCGGATAGTGGCGGCTGCCGACCCCGAACAGGCCGCCGAACGACATCACCGCATATTGGGCATGGCCCGAAACCTTGTCGACCATGAAGCGCTCGACCCGGCCGAGCCGCTCACCGTCACGGTTGAACACCAGCGTTCCTTCCACGCGGTCCGACGCGATCATCGGATGTGCGGTCTCGCTCATCTCGTTCATCAGACTTCTCCTCACCGGAGAAGAACGCATGAGCGGCGTGGAAGTCTCAGCGTCCCAGCGCTGCCCGGGTCGCGGCGTCGGCAGGATAGAAGGCTTCGATCGCCAGTTCGGACAGCGTCACATTCTGCGGCGTGCCGAACACGGTGGTGGTCGAGATGAAGGAGAGTTCGCCCTGATCGGTGCGCAGCTTGAGCGGCACCACCGGGCTGGCGGCGATCACCGGCGGCTGGCGGCGCTGCTCAAGCGAAGGCATCGCCTCCAGTTCGGCCAGCACCGCTTCGATCGTCGCGTCCCCCGTGGCCCTCGCCTCGTGCCGCAGGCGCGAGAGGATATGCGCGCGCCACTCGCCATAGTTGACGATGCGCGGCCCCAGCCCCTCGCGATGCAGGCTGAGCTTGAGAACATTGCACGGCCGCGCCAGCAGCCACGGCGCCACCCCCTCCAGCAGCGGCGCCAGCGCGTCATTGTGCGCGACCAGGTTCCAGGCGCGGTCGACCACCAGTGCGGGAAACGGCTCATGCCCCTTGAGGATCAGCATCATCGCCTCGCGGACATCGGCCATCGCGTCGTCCTCCAGCACATGCTCGGCGAAATGCGGGGCATGGCCCGCACCCAGCAGCAGCCGGTTGCGCTCGCGCAGCGGCAGTTCGAGGCTCTCGGCCAGCAGCAGCACCATGTCGCGGCCCGGCCGCGAACGCCCGCTCTCGACAAAGCTCAGATGCCGCTGAGAAATTCCCGCTTCCATCGCAAGATCGAGCTGGCTGAGGCGTCGCCGGGAACGCCAGTGGCGGAGCTGTTCACCCACCGGCTGGATGGACTGCTGGGTGGCGTGCTGGATGACGTGCTGCATGGCGCGAGCCTAAGCCGCCTTCCGCGAATAGAAAACCATTCGCTTGGGCAGTTGCGGCGGATACCAACCCGGCCTAGCAACACCGTCCATGCGTAACCTTGCCCTCGCAGCCCTGCTGCTCGCCACCGCCGCCTCCCCCGCTCTTGCGCAGAAGGTCGCGCCGATTCTGACCACGCCCGAGGCGAAGGATGCATGGACCCATGCCCGCCCCGCCGAGGCACGGGTGACGCATGTCGACCTCGACCTCGATGTCGATTTCGACAGCAAGACGATCGGCGGCACTGCAACGCTCGACATACTGGCAGCGAAGGGCGCGAAGGAGATCGTGCTCGATGTCCTGGACCTCGATATCCAGTCGATCACCGACGCCAGGGGCGGCAAGCTCGCCTACACCGTCGGCGCCAGGGACAAGGAGCTGGGCAGCGCGCTGACCATCCAGCTCGGCACGGCGAAGAAGATCCGCATCGCCTATCGCTCCAAACCCGGCGCGCAGGCCCTGCAATGGCTCACCCCCGAACAGACGCTGGGCAAGGCCAAGCCGTTCCTGTTCAGCCAGGGGCAGTCGATCAACAACCGCAGCTGGATCCCGACTCAGGACAGCCCCGGCATCCGCCAGACCTGGTCGGCGACGGTGCGCGTGCCCGACGGGCTGGTCGCGGCGATGAGCGCGCGTGCCGATACGCCGGCGGGAACCCCGGTGGCGGGCGGCAAGCGCGCCTTCCGCTTCACCATGACCAATCCGGTTCCGCCCTATCTGATCGCGATCGCGGTCGGCGACCTCAAATTCAAGGCGATCGGCCCGCGTTCGGGGGTTTGGTCGGAGCCCGGGATGCTCGACGCAGCCGTCGCCGAATTCGGCGATGTCGAGAAGATGATCGACGCGGCGCAGGCGCTCTACGGCCCCTATCGCTGGGGCCGCTACGACATGCTCGTCCTGCCGCCCTCCTTCCCGTACGGAGGCATGGAGAACCCCAACCTCACCTTCCTGACCCCGACTTTGCTCACCGGCGACCGCTCGAACACCGATGTCGTCGCGCACGAGCTGGCGCATAGCTGGTCGGGCAACCTCGTCACCAACGCCACCTGGGCGGACGGCTGGCTCAACGAAGGGTTCACGACCTATTTCGAGAACCGCATCATGGAATCGCTCTACGGCAAGGAGCGCGCTGCGATCTATTCCGACCTCGACTATGCGGGGATGGTCCGCGACGTGAAGAATGCGGGCGGCGATGCGGCCAAGAGCACCCGCCTGCACGGCGACCCCGGCGACGGCGCGGGGCAGCTTGATTATCTCAAGGGCAGCACCTTCCTGCGCACGATCGAAACCACGGTCGGCCGCGCCAAATGGGACGTGTATCTCAAGGGCTATTTCGACCGTCACGCCTTCCAGCCGCAGACCAGCGCCGGCTTCCTTGCGGATATCCGCAAGCATCTGATCAAGGGCGACAAGGCCCTCGAAGCCAAGCTCCAGCTCGATCGCTGGGTGTTCGAGCCGGGCATCCCGTCGAACGCCGTGCATGTGAAGTCGGAGACGCTGGCGCAGGTCGACGCGATGCTCGCCGCGTTCAATGCGGGCGGCCCCGCCAGCGCGATCAAGACCGATGGCTGGCAGACGCAGCAATGGCAGCGGCTGATCGGCGGGCTGCCGCGCCAGCAGAGCGCAGCGCGGCTGCAGGAGCTGGACGACGCGCTTGGCCTCACCAAATCGACCAACGCGTACATCCAGTCGGCCTGGTTCGATCTCGCCATCGCCAACCGCTATGACCCGATCGTCCTGGCGCTCGAGGAATATCTGACCCGTGTCGGCCGCAACCTGCTGGTGACCCCGCTCTATCGCGGGCTCAAGGCACAGGGCGATTGGGGCATGCCGATCGCCCAGCGCATCTTCGACAAGGCAAAGCCCGGATATCACCCGGTCACCGTCGGCGCAGTGACGCGGATTCTGGGCGGAAGCTGATCACGGCATCGCGCGCTCGATCAGGGCGCGCGTGTCGATGACCGTATCGAAGGCGCCATAGGCAGTCCCGCGCGGAGTCAGCCGCAACCGGCAGAACGCCTCCGCCGCCGGACTGTCCCAGCCGAGCAGCACCGCCGCCTGCGCCGCGAGCGCGAGCCGCTCGACCAGCAGCCGGGCATTGCCCTCATTCGCCGATTTGAGGTCGATCGCGCGGATCCACGCGTCATAGGCGGCATCGCGCCCGCGCTGCGCCGCCAAGAAGCCTTGCAGCGCCTCGACGCCCTCAGGCTCGCGGCCGATCGCGCGGAGCAGGTCGAGCGCAATGACGTTGCCCGACCCTTCCCAGATCGCGTTGAGCGGCGACTGGCGGAACAGCCGCGGCATCGGCCCCGCCTCGATATAGCCGGCGCCGCCATGGCATTCCATCGCCTCATAGACATGGCCGGGCGCGCGCTTGCACACCCAGTATTTGGCGATCGGGGTCAGCAGCCGCGCGACCGGATCGCTTTCGTCGAACGCCTGGGCCAGCCGCAGGCCGAGCGCAGTGGCGGCCTCGCTCTCCACCGCAAGATCGGCGAGCACCGCCGCCATCGCCGGCTGGTCGATCAGGCGGCGCTGGAAGGCCGAGCGGTGCGCGGTGTGCCACAGCGCCTGCGCCAGCGCGCCGCGCATCTGCTGTGCGGATCCGATCACGCAATCGAGCCGCGTGTGCTGGACCATCTGGATGATCGTCGCGACCCCGCGCCCCTCCTCGCCCAGACGTTGCGCGAGCGCGCCATGATATTCGATCTCGGACGACGCGTTGGAGCGGTCGCCGAGCTTGTCCTTGAGCCGCATCACCCGGAAGCCCGCGTTGCGCGTGCCGTCGGGCAGCCAGCGCGGGACGAGGAAACAGGTGAGGCCTCCCTCGGCATAAGCGAGCGTCAGGAAGGCGTCGCACATCGGCGCCGAGCAGAACCATTTATGGCCGGTCAGGCTGTACCAGCCGTCCTCTCCGGCGGGTTCGGCCCGCGTTGTGTTGGCGCGGACGTCCGAACCGCCCTGTTTCTCGGTCATCGCCATGCCGATCGTCACCCCGGCCTTTTCGGGTGCCGGACGTGAAGCAGGGTCGTAGCGGCCCGCAGTGATGCGCGGCACCCAATCGTCCGCGACCTCCGCCGTCGCGCGCAACGCCGGAACCGAAGCATAGGTCATCGTCATCGGGCAGCTCGTCCCCGAATCCGCCTGGCCGGTGAGGAACAGGATCGCGGCATGTGCGACATGCCCCGCCGGCGTCCCGTCCCACGCGATCGAGGCCAGCCCGCTCTCCAGCCCCAGCCGCATCAGCTGGTGATAGGCCGGATGGAAACGCACCTCGTCGATCCGCTGGCCATAGCGGTCGAAGCTGTCGAGCACTGGAATGTTGCGATTGGCCTCGACGCCCCAGTCGATCACCTCGGCCGACCCGCAACGCGCGCCCAGGGCCGACAGCCGCCCGGCATGCTGTGCTCCACCTGCCCGCGTGACCGCATCGGCCAGCGCGCGATCGCCGGTGAACAGGTTAACCTCCTCGAACGGCGGCGGCTGGTTCAGCACCTCATGCGTGTCGAACTGGACGATCGGGCGGATGCTGGACATGGCGTGGTTCCTCCGGAAGTGGTCAGCCTATCGCGCCGCTTTCGTCGCCTCCAGCGCCTTTGCCTTCTCCTTCGCCGCCTTCTTGGCTCTCCGCTCGGCAACCAGCACCGCCGCCCGGCGAGGGTTATGCGTCATCGCCGCGGTTGCCGTAGCGTCCGCCTCGACCAGGAAGCCTTCAGGGGCAAGGCGGACGTCGCGGATATGCGCCTGCCCCATATCGCCCTTGAACACAAAGCCCTCGAACGGCTGTTCCGCCAGCCAGGCATCGGCCTTGGCGAGTCCGTCGTCATAATCCTTGGTGAAGTCGTAGCGGATCGTGGCCATCATCCGGTCACGCAGCTTGGTCTGGTTGACCACCTGAAGCAGCGTATTGAACGCCTTGCTGTCGGTATCCCCGGCCACCGCCAGATCGCGGATACCGACGATACGCTTGTCGATATCGACCACGGGCTTGGCGACGAACCAGACACTCCCCTTGGTCGTCACCGTCCCGGTTCTGAGCGTCATGTCCACGCCCACCGCCACCTGCCCCTGCGGCGTGCCGTAGATGGTGACGCGATGATAGTCGGCGCTCGCCTTGAGCCCGCCCTTCAGCTCCACTGCGCGGAATTCGGGCACCTGCAATTCCCTCAGCGCCGCGCGCTCGAGCAACGGGTAGAGCACCAGCACCGGAACATGGACGTTGATCCCGCGCCCCGGCAAATTGCCCATCAGATTGGGCAGCGGCGTCACCGGCGGATCGGCGGGACGCTCGCCCAGCACCGTCTCGGTCTTGGCCTGCCCGGCAAAACCGACGACCAGGTTGCCGCCCTGCACCGAATAGCCCGAGAAGCCGACCCGCTCGGGCGTGAAGCGCGCCCAGATCTGCGGATTGGTCTTGACCCGCACCGAGGTGAAGCCCTTGGCCCAGATGCGCTGGACCTGCGACCGCGCCTGCACCTTGTCGAGATGGCGCGGCAGGGTGCGCTCAAGGCCCGACAGGATCTGCCGCAGCTTGGGATCGACCTTCGACGCAAAGGTGATCCGCCGGCCAAGGAAATCGATCCCGATCTTGTTGGTCCAGTTATAGTCCGCCGCGACCTTGGCATGCGGACGCCAGTCGCGGCTGAGGCTCAAGGTCACCCGCGCCGTCACGTTCATCGCGCCGGTCGCAGTCTCACGCTTGATGATCTTGCCGATATTCTCGGCGCGCACCACGGCGCTGACCGGCATCGACAGCCGCAGGACATTGCCCGATCCGGTGAGGCGGATGTGCCCGCGGCGGACGGTGCCGACCAGCCGGCAGCTGATATCGGGCAACAGCTTGCTCCTGGTCTTGATGCACGCCTGTTGCGGCTCGTCGATCCGCTCCAGCACCTGTGGCACCTCGGCATTGATCGTCGCCTCAAGCTCCTTGAGCGGGATCGAAACCGGGATACGGATGGTCGATGCCTGTTCCTTGAGGACCAAAGGCTCGGTGAGGCGCGGCGGCGCGGGGTTGGAGGCCTGATCGGTGCACGCCGCCAGTGACGTCAGGGCCAGCGGCGCGAGCAAAACGATGGCAATCCCGGTCAGCCCCCGCTGCATCCTGCCCCCTAAATTGTCAGCGCGTCGCGCTCCATGCGAGCCATAACCATCCCACAATCAGCGCGGTTCCGCCGATCGGGGTGATCGCGCCCAGCCAGCGCGGCCCGCCCAGCGCCATCGCATAGAGAGTCACCGCGAAGAGCGCGCCGCCCGCGACGAACAGCCAGCCCGGACCCTTCGCCCCCATCTGTGCCGCGACCAGCGCCGCGACAGCATGGATCAGCTGATATTGCCCGCCGGTCTTGAGCCATTCCTGCGCCTCGCCCGACGCGCCATGCGCGCCGAACGCGCCCGCACCGACCGCAATGGCGCCCGACAGCGCGGCGAGGATCACCAGCCAGTTCATCCGCAGTCACTCTCCGATTTGGGTTCGAGCGGTGCCGGCTTCTCGCGCCCGGCGCGCCAGTCGAGTTCGGGGTTGCCGATGATCGATTCGCGTGCCGCGCGGATATCGCCCGCCTCGTGCTGGATGCGCAGCCGTTCGCGGTCGCGGCGGCGGTAGAGGTCTTCGGTGCGGTCGATCTCCTGCGCATCGACGCCCACCGCATCCATCGCCCGCCGCGCCATGACGATCGCGGATTCAAGGACTTCGCGCACGACGCCCGTGGCTGCGCTTCCCTTGAGCTTGAGCAACGCGCGCCGGTCATAGGCGCGGACAAAGATCGACGCGTCCGGGAATGCCTCATGCACCGCCTCGACCAGCTCGGCGCTGACCTGATCACCATCGAGGCAGAACAGGATCAGCTCGGCATCGCCCGCCCCCGCCTGACGCAGCAGATCGAGCCTTGTGCCGTCGCCATAATAGACCTTGGCGCCGAACTGGCCGGCGATGTCGATCATCTCGATATCGGTGTCGATCAGCGTCACCGCGATGCCCTGTGCGTTGAGCATCTGGCCCACCGTTTGGCCGAAGCGGCCATAGCCGATGATCAGCGCGTTCGATCCGTCCGCCACCGGGCCTTCGCGCTCGCCCTCCGGACCGGTTTCCTCGGCGCGGAAGCGGCGGGTGAACATCATCAGGAACGGCGTGGTCGCCATCGACAGGGTGACGACCGCGCTGAACACGCTGACCGCCTCCGGGGCGATCAGCTGCGCGTCCTGCGCCTGCGCGAACAGCACGAAGGCGAATTCGCCGCCCTGGCTGAGCAGCAGACCCAGCGCCAGCGCCTGCCGCCAGCCCATGCGGAAAGCGAGGCCCAGGCCGGTGATGACCACCGCCTTGGTTGCGATCAGCGCCACCGCCATCGCGATCACGAAGAGCGGCCGCTCGGCGATCGCGCTGAGGTCGAGCAGCATCCCGACCGAGAGGAAGAACAGCCCGAGCAGGATCGAGCGGAACGGCTCGATATCCGCCTCGAGCTCGTGCCGGTACGGGCTGTCGGCGAGCATCACGCCCGCGACAAAGGCGCCGAGCGCGGTGGAAAGGCCGAGCGACTGCATCAGCGCTGCGCTCGCCACCACGGTGAACAGCCCTGCGAACACGAACAGCTCGCGCTCGCCCCAATTGCCGATCAGCCGGAACAGCGGCCGCAGCACATAGCGGCCCGCCAGCACGAGGCCCGCGATCGCGAGCACGGTGTAGAGCCCCAGCAGCCATCCCGGCGGCCCGCCCGCATCGGCGGGATTGCGGCTCATCACCGCGATGATCGTGATCAGCGGGACGATCGACAGGTCCTGGAACAGCAGGATCGAGAAGGCGCGCTCGCCGAACGGGGTACGCATCCGCCCCGCCGATTGCAGCATCGGCAGCACCTGAGCGGTCGATGACAGCGCCAGCGGCAGGCCCAGCGCCAGCGCAGCCTCGGGTGAGAAGCCCGCGCCGATCGCCACCACCGCGCTGATGACGAGGCCGCACAGCACGACCTGAAGCAGACCGAAGCCGAAAATATCCTGCTTCATCCGCCACAGCCGCGCCGGGCTCAGCTCGAGACCGACGAGGAACAGCAGCAGGGCGATGCCGAATTCGGCGATACCCATCTTGGTCTCGGCCTCGCCGACCAGGTTGAGCAGTTGCGGGCCGACCAGCGCGCCGGCGACGAGATAACCCAGCGTCGCGCCCAGTCCCATGCGGCGGAAGATCAGCACAAACACCAGCGCAAAGCCGAACAGCGGCGCATATTCGGCGATGTAAGTGTGCGCGGCGGCGGCCTCGTGTTCCATCAGGCGCGCACCTTGGCAGCATTGCGTGCAGCCTCAGCCACGGCTTCAAACCCCAGGCGGATCGAGGGATGCCGGGCGCTGTGCGGCAGCGCGGGGGCGAAGATGTCGAGGCCTGGCCATTCCGGCGGCGCATCGCGTTCGCCCGCCAGCCAGGCGGTGAGGTCGTCGCGCGCCGCCTCGAGCTCGTCCAGCGTCCGCCCCACCGCATGCGCGCCCATCAGCGACGCCGAAGCCTGCCCCAGCGCGCAGGCGCGGACGGTCATTCCGATCGCCGCCACCCTGCCCTCGCCGTCCAGATCGACATCGACCGCGACCCGGCTCCCGCAGACAGGCGAGCGCTTCTCGACGCTGGCCATCGGATCGGCCAGCCGCTCATGAAAGGGGATCGACGCCGCGAGCCGCAGAATCTGTGTGTTGTAGAGCGGCGCGTTCATTCGCCCGATGTATCGCGCCCGGCCCGGTTCGCAAGGCTCTGATTGCCCTCTTCCTCACCGAACACCGGCTCGCCGCGGCGGCGCTTGTCGACGAATTCGGCGATGCTCGCGCTGGTCGCGTTGAGCAGCGGATAGGTACGCGATTGCGTCATCCAGTCGGGCCGCTCCGACGGTCCGCCGCCGACCGTGTCCACCGCGAGCGTGACGAGCAGGAAGCCGAGGCTCACCAGGATCAGTCCCTTGACCGCGCCGAAGCCGAAGCCGAGCGCGCGATCGACCGGTCCGAGCAGCCCGCTGCGGGTGCGCGACCCGATCGCGTTCGCCACCAGCCGCCCGCCAAAGAAGGTGATGCCGGCGATCAGCGCAAAGGCCAGCACCGCCGCGCCCTGAACCGTCCCGACCGCATCGGCAAGGATCGCGGCGAGCGGCGTGTGGAGGAACTTGAGCGCGACCACCACCAGCAGCCAGGCCATCAGCGACAGCACTTCGGTGACGAAGCCGCGCATTACGCCCAGCACCGCTGCCCCCCCGACGGAGATCAGCACGATGATATCGATCGCGGTCAGTCCCATGCTCAACGACGTCCAGTTCCTTTGCCCGATCCCGCTCTTACCGCCGGGATGTGACTTGTCGAACCCCAGATTTAGGCTACGCGCCGCTTGATGCCCGATCCTGCCGCCATGCACACCAATCACACGGTCCGCGGCTTCACGCTGTTCATGGCCGGACTGGTGCTGTTCGCGTGCATGGACACGACGATCAAATATCTCGCCGCCTCCTATCCCGTACCGCTGATCGCGGCGGTGCGTTACGCCGTGAACCTCGTGTTGATGACGGCCTTGCTCGCGCCCTTTCACGGCCGCGAGATCGCCCGGACGCGGCGGACCGGCCTTGTCGTCGTCCGAGCCTGCACCCTTGCGCTCGGCACGCTCGCCGCGGGCTTCGCGCTCCAGCGGATGCCGGTCGCGGAGACGATGTCGATCATCTTCGTCGCGCCGATCATGGTGATCCTCGCCTCGGGCCCGCTGCTTGGCGAGCGGGTGAGCCGCAGCGGCTATCTCGCCGCCGCGACGGGTTTCATCGGGATCCTGCTCATCGCCCGGCCGGGCAGCGGGCTCGACCCGGCGGGGGTGTTCTGGGCCCTGCTGGCGATGACCACCACCACCGTCTATCAATTGCTCTCGCGCGTGCTGACCGCGAGCGAGAGCACGATCGCCCTGCTCTTCTACTCCGCGCTGGTGGGGACGATCGCCTATGGCATCGCCGCGCCCTGGTTCATCGGCGGCCCGCAGCCGGGACTGTTCGAGATCCTGCTGCTGATCAGCACCGGCGTCTATGGCGGGCTCGGCCATTTCCTGTTCACCGCCGCCTATCGCCACGCGCCTGCCTCGCTGCTTGCGCCGGCCAACTACGCCCAGCTGCTCTGGGCCGCGCTGCTCGGCTGGCTGGTGTTCGGTCATATCCCCGATCAATGGGGTCTGACCGGCATGGCGGTGATCGCCGGGTCGGGCGTGTTCGCCGCGCTTGGCACCCGCCGCCCGCCCGTCAAGCGAAGCGTCTAGGCGGTATATATCGTTTTTCGATAAATTCGTTTGACTGACAGCCGACCGCGATATATCGATATTCGATATTGACTATATCGGAGGTCGATAATGAATGGTGTCTCACGCAGCGATCCGCTGCTCACGATTACTCAGTTGCTCCTGCGGATCGGCATGGCCGTGCTCGCCCTTGGGATCGTATTGGCCGCCGGCGCGATCATCGCGCTGTTCTTCGTTCCCGGCCAGCAGCTGCTGCCACGGCTCTCCGCCGACGGCACGCTGGGCCTCGTCATCGCCGGCGCCGCACTTTGCGCGGTCATGATGGTCCTCTATTTCTTCTTCGTGCTGAACCTCAGCCGGATCGTCGCCACCGTCGGCACGGGCGATCCGTTCCAGCCTGAAAACGCCGACCGTCTGACCAAGATGGGCTGGCTCACCGTCGCGTTGCAGCTCTGCATGCTCGTCTTCGCCCCGCTCGTCGCCATGATCGCAGACCGGATCGGCGAGCCGGGCGGTGGGATCGACCTGACGTTCGACAGCCTGCTCCTCGCGCTCGTGCTGTTCGTCCTCGCCCGCGTCTTCCGCCACGGCACGGCGATGCGCGACGATCTTGAGGGGACGGTGTGATGGCGATCAACGTGATGCTCGACGATCTGCTGCACGAACGCCGCATGACCCTCACCGAATTTGCCGAGCGGATCGACCTGACCCTCGCCAATGCCTCGATCCTCAAGACCGGCAAGGCCAAGGCGATCCGCTTCACGACGCTGGAGGCGATGTGCCGGGTGCTGGACTGCCAGCCCGGTGACCTGCTCCGCTACGAACCCGAATCTTGACCCCGGCCCGAATCTTGACCCCGGCATCGGGCGGTCCTATGTGACCGCCCGAAGGCCACGTCCTTCCCCTGCATTGCGCAGGCTCCAAGTCCGGGACGGCCCGGCAGCTTTAGTCAAGGAAGCTGTCATGCCCTGGATTTATCTCACCGTTGCCGGCCTGCTCGAAATCGCCTGGGCGTTTCTGATGAAACAGTCCGACGGGTTCACCAAGCTCGGCCCCTCGATCGCCACGCTGGTCACCATGGCCGCAAGCTTTGCCTTGCTCTCGCTGGCGATGAAGTCGCTGCCGCTCGGCACCGCCTACACCATCTGGACCGGCATCGGCGCCGTCGGCGCGTTCGTCGTCGGCATCGCGGTGCTCGGCGAACAGGCGACGCCGATGCGCATCGTCGCCGCAGCGCTGATCGTCGGCGGCCTGGTGCTGATGAAGCTCTCGTCGCAGAGCTGATTCCCAAAAAGAAGGAGGCCACGCCCTCCCCTGCCCAATTGCAGGTCCAAGACCGGGACGGCCCGGCACCCCTTTCATCCAAGGAGTGCCCATGCCCCCTGCGCTGCTCGAATGGCTGCCGATCCTGTTGTTCCTCGGCGTCGCGCTATTGCTGTCGCTGGGTTTCGTGCTCGCGCCGATCGTCGCGTCGCGTTTCACCGGCACGCACCAGCCGACGCCGGAAAAGCTCACCGAGTATGAATGCGGCTTCCCCGCGTTCGAGGCGCCACGCAAGGGGTTCGACGTCCGCTTCTACCTCGTCGCGATCCTGTTCATCATCTTCGACCTCGAAGCGGCCTTCCTCTTCCCTTGGGCGGTCAGCGTGTTCGATGTCGGCTGGGAAGCCTGGATCGGGATGATGATCTTCCTCTTCGTGCTCACCTGCGGGCTGATCTACGAATGGAAGATGGGCGCGCTCGACTGGGAATGATCGCGTTCAGGACTTCCAGCCGATCGACTTGAAGAAGCGGTCGGACGGCCACCTCTTGTCGTTCTTGTAGTGGCGGACCGAATAGGACAGCCATTTATTGCCGACAATCATGTTGCGCGACACTTCGACCTGGGTGCGATCGTTGCCAAAGGTATCATATGTCCGCACGACCTCGACGCCACGCATGCCCGGCAGCAACATCTCCTCTGGACGCAAGGGACGCTGGCTGATCAGCGTCGCGCCGCTCAGCGCATCGCCTCCGGTCGACGTGAACTCCCTGAGCTTCGCATCGACGTCATAGGGTTTGTCGGCAATCACCGCCTGCAGGAAGAAAAAGGCCTCCATTTCGAAGTCGGCTTTGCGAATGGTGCTGTTGAGCTGGATCACGCGGCCTTTGGCGACATCGGTCCATTCGTCGAACCGCTCGGGCGTGCCGGGCAGCTCGGCAGTCAGCCCCGTCGGCTGGCTGTAGCGCTGCCATGTCGTCTGCGCGACGGCCGGCGCCGCAGTGATCGCTACGGCAGCGAATAATCCCCAAGTCCGCATATCCATTCCCCCCAAGAACCGATCACGCGAGCCTAGGACAAGCATTGAGAACGGCAAGGGAAATCCGCCAGCGCGTTCACCGCCCCAGCATATGCTCGACGAACCCGCCCAGGTTCTTGAAGCCGGTCAGCGCAACACTCCCTTCCTTGCCTTGCGCGGCGGGGGCGAGCGCGCGGGTGAAGCCGAGCTTGCCCGCTTCCTTGAGCCGCAGCGCGCCATGCGCGACCGGGCGCACCTCGCCCGACAACGCGATCTCGCCGAACACCACTGCGTCGGCCGCAACCGGCCGTTCGGACAGCGCCGACACCAATGCCGCCGCCACGGCAAGGTCCGCCGCCGGATCCTGGACGCGATAGCCGCCCGCGATGTTGAGATAGACTTCGCTGGTCGAGAAACTGAGCCCGCACCGCGCCTCCAGCACCGCCAGGATCATCGCCAGCCGCCCCGAATCCCAGCCGACCACCGCGCGCCGCGGGGTCGCCCCTGAGGCGAGCCGCACCACCAAAGCTTGGATCTCGACCAGCACCGGCCGGGTGCCTTCGAGCGCGGGGAAAACCACCGTCCCGGTTACGCTCTCGTCGCGGCTGGTGAGGAACAGCGACGATGGGTTGCCGACCTCGGCCAGCCCTTCGGACTGCATCGCGAACACGCCGATCTCGTCGGTGCCGCCGAAGCGGTTCTTCACCGCCCGCAGGATGCGATATTGGTGGCTGCGCTCGCCCTCGAACGCCAGCACGGTATCGACCATATGCTCGAGCACGCGCGGCCCGGCGAGGCTGCCGTCCTTGGTGACATGGCCGACCAGCACCACCGCCGTCCCGCGCTCCTTGGCGAAGCGGATCAGCTCCTGCGCCGATGCGCGTACCTGGCTCACCGTTCCCGGCGCACCCTCGATCAGGTCGCTGTGCATCGTCTGGATCGAATCGATGATCAGCAGCCGCGGCGCCGCGGCTCCGCCCAGCGTGGTCAGGATATCGCGGACCGATGTCGCCGCCGCCAATTGGACGGGCGCATTGCCCAACCCCAGCCGCCGCGCGCGCAGCCGCACCTGATCGGCCGCCTCCTCGCCCGAAACATAGGCGACACCAAGGCCTTGCAAGGCCATCTTGGCAGCCGCTTGCAGCAACAGGGTCGACTTACCGATCCCGGGATCACCGCCGATCAGCGTGGCGCTCGCCTCGACGAAACCGCCACCCAGCGCGCGATCCAGCTCGGCGATCCCGGTCGGCATCCGGTCGGGCAGCGGCACATCGGTATCGAGGCCGGACATCGAGATCATCCGCCCGCCGCCCTGCAGATTATGCTTGGCCTGGAACGGCGTCACGACGGCGCCGGCATCCTCCACCAGCGTATTCCAATCCCCGCAATCGGCACATTGCCCCGCCCATTTGGACGACACCGATCCGCATTGCTGACAGACATAACGCTTCTGAAGCTTGGCCATGTGGCCCGCTTAGCAGCAGCGGAACGAATTAGGAACAGCGTTTCGTTTCCCGCACGAATCCTTTCCGGCCGAACTCAACGGTATCGATCCGCAGGATTAGCTGATGGGGGTCGTGGACGTCTGGCTTGGTGATTACCTGATGCCGCGCTGTTCAATGCAGCTTCGCTGCTCAGCCGCATTCCATTGCGCGGCCACTGCATGAAGCCCAACCGATAACAGCGGCAAGGCGAGAGCAATCACAAACTTTCCGGTCTTCGGGGCAAGCTTCAGTCTTCCCATGAAAACTGCGTTCGTGAAAAACGCGACAACGATGCAGACCTGCGTGAAGATGTAAAACCAGCTCACCGGTTCGCATGGAATCGCCGTGCTAAGAAGCAGCCACGCGACCGAGGCGAGACCCGCGAGAAAGAAGGTGAAGCTCAGCACCGTGGCAAAGGCGGGAACTAGCCAACGTTCAAACATGCTGCCGACCTGCTTGCTGTGGGTGGTCCGGGGCAAACGCTTACCACAAGAGGCAGGATTGGAAATCGCCCCTATCGCGTCTCCCGATAATTCGCCTCCTGCATCTTGATCCATCGGCTCTTCAGCGCGCCCGGACGGTCCGGGTAGCGTTCCTCCCGAAACTCCGCCCCTTCGATCCGGTCGATGCGGAAGCTGCGAAAGTCATTGCGCAGTTCGCACCACGCGAACACCATCCGCACCGCGTCGCGATAGCCGATCAGGAAGGGCCAGATCGTCCGCCGCGACCGCCGCCCCTCGCCATCGCCATAGGCCAGGTCGAGCTTGAACCCGCGTCGGCACCACAGGCGCAGCTGGGCCATGTCGATCGGCTCGGGCTGCTCCTCTGCCCAGCGCGGCGGCGTCGCGACCACCGGCTCCAGGATCAGCGCGCGTAGATTCTCGGGCACGGTGGCGGCAAGCTTGGCGAGCAAATCCTCGGCGGCGCGCGCCAGCACGCGATCACCCTGCGCCTTGACCCATTGCGCGCCCAGCACCGCGGCCTCGACCTCATCGGTGGTCAGCATCAGCGGCGGCAGATCGAACCCGCTGTCGAGGACATAGCCGATCCCGGCCTCACCCCGGATCGGCACGCGCTGCGCCATCAGCGTGGCGATATCGCGGTAGATGGTGCGCTTCGACGTCTCCAGTTCCTCGGCGATCGCATCGGCGGTGACGGGACGGCTGTGGCGCCGCAGCAGCTGGATGATCTGAAAGAGACGGTCGGCGCGGCGCATGGGGCGATCCTTACATCTGGTCCGCCGTCACCCCGATCTTGTGCCGGGGTCCACCTTGCCGCGCGCTATGTACATCGAGCCTCTTGCCCCTCGCGTGCCGCCTCGGTGGACCCCGGCACAAGGCCGGGGTGACGGATAAGTCAGGCTGCTTCGCTGCAACCTCAATTTCAACCCTACTGCCATACTGCTGACAGCATGTTGGCAGCAGGGTGGCAGTAGCAGGGTTTCAACGACGGCGACACCCGCCGGCCGGAACCTGAAAGGACAGCGCGATGATCACCTTCTACCACTCGCCCGAAACCCGCTCGGGGCGCACCATGTGGCTGATGGAGGAAAGCGGTCTCCCCTTCGAGACGCGCTATGTCACGATCGAGCATATGGACGGCCGCGGCGCCATCGATCCCGCCAACATCCATCCCGATGGCCGCGTGCCCGCGATCGTCCATGACGGCGTGGTGATCTCCGAGAGCTACGCCATCGCCATCTATGTCAGCGACCTCGCCCCCGCATCGAACCTCGGCGCGCCCGAGGGCTCGGATGAGCGCGGTCCCTTCCTCGCCTGGCTGCTGTGGCTCGCAACCGAGATGGAGCCGTCGGTCTTCGGCCGTCTCTATGGCGGTGGCGACGGCAATCCGCGGACCGAACGCAACTACAAGCAGGTGATCCAGCGCCTCGAAACCGCGCTCGCCAACGGCCCCTATCTGATGGGCGATCGCTTCACCGCGGTCGATGTGATGGCCGGCGCGACGATCGCCTGGGCGCGCCACGCCTTTCCGGAGAGCGCCGCGATCGACGCCTGGCTCGCCCGCATCGCGGACCGCCCGGCGCACCAGCGGGCGTGCGAGAATGATGCGGAGCGCGTCGCCGCATAGGGCCACCACCCTCGAGGATTGATGCGATGCGGTGAGATGGCGTGGGTGGACGGGCGAACCAACCGCCGCCGCACGCTATCTTGCCGCCCCGATCGCCTGAATCGCGATCCCAGCGCCCAGGTGCAATTGCGGCGACACGAACACCCCTCGTGCCGGGCGGTGCTCGCCCAGCCGCACGGCATAGCCGCTATTCACGCGCGGCCAGTTGGCAATGTCGGTGACATAGATGCTCACGCTGACCAGCCGGTCGAGCCCGCTCCCCGCCGCCTCCAGGATTGCCGCGACATTGTCGAGCACCACGTCGCACTGCGCCTCGATCGTCTCGGGAATCGATCCGTCCGGTGCAATCGGCAGCTGCGCGGCGACGAAGATCAGCCCGTTGACCGCGATCGCCTGACTGTAATGCCCTTGCGGCACCGGCGCCGCATCGGTCAGGATCGGGATCAACGCATTCGTCTCGTCCGGCATCGTCACAGCTTCAACTCGGCGGAAATGGCGGTCACGATGCACGCCGGGCTGCCCCGCAAGGGCGCCCGCGTGAGGGCACCGGCCTGGTGAAATGCAGTCATCCTCATTCGCTCACCCCGCCTTGGTCACCTGCAAACCGCGCTGCACCGTCGGGCGCGCAAGGCCGCGCTCGAGCCATGCAGCAACATTCCCGAAATCATCGAACCCGACCAGATCGCGCGCCTCGTAGAAGCCGATCAGGTTGCGCACCCAGCCGAGCGAGGCGATGTCGGCGATCGAATAGTCGTCCATGATCCAGTCGCGGCCTTCAAGCCGCCCGTCCAGAACGCCCAGCAGCCGCTTGGATTCGTTGACGTACCGCTCCAGCGGGCGTTTGTCCTCGATCTCCCGCCCGGCGAATTTGTGGAAGAAGCCGAGTTGCCCGAACATCGGCCCGAGGCCACTCATCTGCCACATCAGCCACGCGATCGTCTCATAGCGCTGGGCCGGATCGAGGAACTTGCCCGTCTTCTCGGCGAGATAGATCAGGATCGCCCCGCTCTCGAACAACGGCAGCGGCTTGCCGTCCGGTCCGTTCGGATCGATCAGCGCCGGGATCTTGCCATTGGGGTTGAGACTCAGGAATTCGGGCGTCTTCTGGTCGTCGGTCGCGAAACTGATCACATGCGCTTCATAGGGCAGCCCCGTCTCCTCCAGCATGATCCCGATCTTCACCCCGTTCGGCGTGTTGAGCGAATAGAGCTGGATGCGGTCGGGATGCTGCGCCGGCCAGCGCTTCGTGATCGGGAACTGCGACAGATCGGACATGCGAGGAGCCTCCTGCGTTGAGGCGGCGAGATAGTCATGCCACATTCGCTGCGCTATGGGCGCGGCGATGAAAGCTTCCGACCTCCGCGTCGCCCTCTTCAGCGGCAACTATAACTATGTCCGCGACGGCGCCAACCAGGCTCTGAACAAGCTCGTCCGCCATCTGCTTGATGCAGGCGTGCAGGTCCGCGTTTATTCCCCCACCACCGACACGCCCGCCTTCCAGCCGCAAGGCGATCTGGTCAGCGTGCCGGCCTTCGCCATGCCCGGCGGGCGCGGCGAGTATAAGGTCGCGTTCGGCCTGCCCAAGGCGCCGCGCACCGATCTGGAAGCGTTCCAGCCCAATCTCGTCCATGTGTCGGCGCCCGAGTTCCTCGGCCACGCCGCCGTCGCCTGGGCGCGCGACAACGGCATCGCCAACGTCGCTTCACTCCACACGCGGTTCGAGACCTATCCGCGCTACTATGGCATCGGCTTTCTCGAGCCATGGCTGATCCGCCGCCTGACGCGCTTCTACAACAAGTTCGACCGCGTGCTGGTGCCAGGCAATTCGATCGCCGACCTCATCAAGGGCTGGGGCGTCCGCAGCCCGATCGGCATCTGGTCGCGCGGAGTCGACCATGCCCGCTTCAATCCGCAGCGCCGCGACGACGAATGGCGCCGCGGCCTCGGCATCCCCGATGACGTGCCCGCGATCGGCTTTCTCGGCCGCCTCGTGCTCGAAAAGGGGCTCGACATCTTCGCCGAGGTCGCGCGCGAGCTGAAGCGCCGCGAGGTGCCGCACCGCATCCTCGTCATCGGCGAGGGCCCGGCGCGCGACTGGTTCGCCGAGCGCGTGCCCGACGCGATCTTCACCGGCTTCCAGTCGGGCGACGATCTCGGCCGCGCGGTCGCGGGGATGGACGTGTTCTTCAACCCGTCGGTGACCGAGACCTTCGGCAACGTCACCGCCGAAGCGATGGCGTGCCGCGTGCCCGTGGTCGCCGCGAAGGCTACCGGCGCGATGGATCTGGTGGATGAGGGCGTCACCGGCTTCCTCGTCCCGCCGCGCGACGTCAACGCCTATGCCGACGCGATCGAGCGGCTTGCCCGCGATGCGGCGATGCGGCGCAGTTTCGGCGATGCTGGCCATGCCAAGATGCAGGCCTATGTCTGGGACCGCATCAACCAGGCGGTGCTGGACGCGTATCTCGACGTGATGGAAAACCGCTAATTCCTCTCCGGCACGGGGAGGGGGACCGCCGAAGGCGGTGGAGGGGCCGCCCCGCAGAGGGCGGGGAACCTTACCGCAAGCGCTGCCGTCTACGCGGCAGCCCCTCCGTCATCGCTTCGCGATGCCACCTCCCCCTCGGGGGAGGAATTATGACCAAACATACCCCAGCGGCGCCTCGCGGAACGCGAACCGGTCAACATGCCGCTCGACCGCGCCTTTCAGCCCCTCAAGCTGCCCTTCGGCGCTGGCATCGACGCGGATCGCCAGGCCATCGGGCTTCGCATCGAGCGTGACCAGCCCGTCGCCGGGCCAGTCCGCACCACGCGCATCCTTCGGGAACACGATCGTGCCGTGATCGGCCGAGAATTCGACCTTCAGATTATGCTCCCAATGCTTGCACAGCTGCTGGAGATAGCGGCTCGCCTTCTCCGTCTTCGCAAATCCGTTCGCGGTTACGCTCATTTACAGCCTCTCGATCTTGCGCGCCGCCTCGTCGATCAGGTCGGCGACCGCATGTAGGGTCTCCTGGCTCACCTCGCCATCGCCCAGCCGGTGCTGGAGAACCTGGCGAAGGTTGCCCATCGCGCGCCGCACCGGGCTGCCATGGCTGCGTGAGCGCATCGTGCCGATCTGGGTGAGCCGCTCCATCAGCGCCTCGACCTCTTCCTCGCGCTCGGTCAGGTACGCCTGACCGGCCGTGGTGATCGCGAACACCTTCTTGGCGTCGTCGCTCGCCTGCTCGGCGATCAGCTCCATGTCGGCGAGCATGGTCAGCGTCGGATAGACGACGCCGGGGCTCGGCGCATAGGCACCGCCGGTACGCTCCTCGATCTCGCGGATCAGATCATAGCCGTGACGCGGCGCTTCCTCGATCAGCTTGAGCAGCACGAGCCGCAGCTCGTCGCCCTGGAACATGCGCCGCCGCCCGCGCCCGCCGCCATGGCCCTCACCGCTGACATCCCATTCCACAGTGAACGGACCCCATTGGCGCCGCCCGCGCGGACCGAAGCCGCCGCCGAAGCGCATTTCTCCACGCGGCCCGCAGCCGCGATGATGATTTCCTCGAAACATTGTTGAACCTTTCAAATTCGAGTCGCGATGCGATTAAGATATATCTTAGAATGATCCACGCAAGATCTCTTCTGGAACAAATTCCTCCCCGGCACGGGGAGGTGGCATCGCGCAGCGATGACGGAGGGGCCGCCGCGGAACGCGGCGGTGGCGCTTTACTCACCCGGCCAACCGCCGAGCTTCGCCCGGCGGCCCCTCCACCATGCTCCGCATGGTCCCCCTCCCCGTACCGGGGAGGATTGAGGCCGTAGCGCCAGGCGCCTATCTACTCCCGATGGCCGATCTGTTCGGCGGTCTTCAGTCCGCCACCTCCCCTGACGATACCGCCACCGGCGGCCCGCTTGCCGACCGGCTGCGCCCGCAGCGGCTGGAGGATGTCGTCGGGCAGGATCATCTGACCGGCCCCGAAGGGGCGATCGGCCGCATGGTCGCGGCGGGCAAGCTGTCGTCGATCATCCTCTGGGGCCCGCCCGGCACCGGCAAGACCACCACCGCGCGCCTGCTCGCCGATGCGGTCGGCCTGCGCTTCGTCTCGATCAGCGCGGTCTTCTCCGGTGTCGCCGATTTGAAGAAGGTGTTCGCCGAGGCGAAGGACCATGCCCGGCTCGGCAAACGCACTTTGTTGTTCGTGGACGAGATCCACCGCTTCAACCGCTCGCAGCAGGATGGCTTCCTCCCCTTCGTCGAGGACGGCACCGTCACGCTGGTGGGCGCGACCACCGAGAATCCCAGCTTCGAGCTCAACGCCGCATTGCTCAGCCGCGCGCAGGTGCTGATCCTGCGCCGCCTCGACCACGCCGCACTTACCCTGCTGCTCGACCGGGCCGAGGCGATGGAGGAACGCCCCCTCCCCTTGACCCCCGAGGCGCGCGACGCGCTCGTCGCCAGCGCCGACGGCGACGGCCGCTTCCTGCTCAACCAGGCCGAGACCCTGTTCTCGGTCAGCTTCGAGGCGCCGCTCGATCCGTCGGCGCTCGGCGACTTCCTCCAGCGCCGCGTCGCGGTCTACGACAAGGACCGCGAGGGGCACTACAACCTCATCTCCGCGCTTCACAAATCGGTGCGCGGCAGCGACCCGCAGGCCGCGCTCTATTATCTCGCCCGCATGCTGACCGCGGGCGAGGAACCGCTTTATGTAATCCGTCGCCTCATCCGCATGGCAGTCGAGGATATCGGCCTCGCGGATCCCAATGCGATCACCCAGTGCCTTGCCGCCAAGGACACCTACGAATTCCTCGGTTCGCCGGAGGGCGAACTCGCGATCGCCCAAGCCTGCCTCTACGTCGCCACCGCCCCCAAATCGAATGCCGCCTACACCGCGCAGAAGGCGGCCTGGCGGGCGGCGAAGGAGACCGGCTCGCTGATGCCGCCTCAGAACATCCTCAATGCCCCGACGAAGCTGATGAAGGAGATCGGCTACGGCAAGGGCTATACCTACGACCATGATGCCGAGGGCGGCTTCTCCGGCGACAATTACTGGCCCGAGGAAATGGCGCCCCAGACCTTCTACACCCCCACCGATCGCGGCGTGGAGAAACGCATCGCCGAGCGCATGGCATGGTGGGACGAACGGCGGCGCGAACGCGGCTGATCCGCGGTATCGCCCGAACCCAGGGCCATGCTCGCGCACGCCGGCCAGCCGAGCATGCACAGGACATAGCCGATGATCGCGCTGCCACCATAGCCGACCAGCGGCGTGGGATAGTTGCCCAGCGCGGCGGCAGCGATGATCGCCAGCCACATTGCACCGAAAACGGCGTGGCTCGCCCGGTTGGCGCGATCCCCCGCCCAGCCGGCCATCGCCGGCACAAGCATCACACAGGCGCCCATGACCACCGCGGCCCCGGCCAGTGCATGCGCGTCGAACGCCGTATAGAGGATCTGATCGACATGCGGCACCGCCGGCTGGCGGTCAGGCCGAAGCATGGCCGCGCCGAACGCGCCCGTCGCGACAAAGGCGGCGATAACGGCGTTACGCTCTCTGCGAAACGCGAGCAGCGCCACCATCGCCAGCGCCAGCGCGCCGGTCATTGCGCGATCCGGCTGTAGTGCCAGCGCGGTCGCGGCGAAGACGATGCCCAGCGTCGCCGCGATGCTGCGCGTGCGGGCGAAGCACATCGCCAGCAGGGGGACGAGGATCAGCGACGGCTGAATGGAGACCCCGGCCAGCGAGACCCAGCGCGTCGTGCCATCGGCGCTCTTGCCCAGCATTGCGGTAGCGAGGATGGCGACAGCGGCGACAAGGACGATGACGGCATCCGGGACCCGGTAGCGGCGCGCAAGCGTGGCCGATACGCCGACACAGGCGAACCCCACCGCCAGCGCCGCCAGATTCATGATCAGGTAGCGCGCGGGCGCATCCGCCAGCGTCATGTAGACGATCCCCAGCCCGGTCGCGATTGCGGCGCAGATACCGCCAATAACATGTGGCCGCCGGGGAAAGCGCCCCCCGGGGTCCATCCCCACTTCCTCCATGTCCATCTCTCCTTGTCCGGTTTTCAGTTGTGCGACGTGAAAGCTGGCGGCCGCGTGGAGTGCGCCAAACACGCAGCCGAGCGCGTAGCGGACCGGCGAGTCACCGGTATCGATCGCCTCCAGTTCGTGTCGCATCGCCTGCCCCCATTGGCTCATCCGCGAAGGCAGGATCACTGCGGCCACGCGAACCAGCACCCGTGCAATATCGTGTTGCGAAGGGATCATGCGGGCTTCGCCGTGAATGCGGGACCGCGCGCCGACGCGGCCACGGGCGGATTGTCCTGCGCCAGACGCTGGCCGGTCGCGGTCAGGCGGTACATGTGGCGCGGCGGGCGTCCCGGCTCCGCAACGACCTTCCACTCCGCCTCCAGATAGCCTTGCGCCTCCAGGCGGATCAGCAGCGGATACAGCGTCCCCGATTTGACCCCCGCCTGCCGGCAGAGCTCATAGCCATGGGACCAGCCATCTCCGCATGAGGCAAGGATCGCGAGGACGTCGCGAGCGGCGGACGAAAGTGCGCGTTGTCGAACCATGCGCCATTAAATCTATATAGGTAGATTAATTGTCAAGCACGTCCCTCTTTCCCATCGACCCTTTAAATGTTGGAGTTCATCTGCTCTCATCCGAGAATGACAGGACCCAGCCCCGCCGCCCCGTTCGCTCCCTCGCCCAAGCTTGACATGTCGCGCGTGAAAGCACGCCGTTTCCGTCAAGTTTGTGAGTCAACTTTGTCAGCTTGCCTGCTTGCGGTGCTCGCAATGGCGATGCCCGCCGTTGCCCAGCAGCAAGCGCCACGCGAACTCACCCCGCATCAGCGCGCCATCGCCGCGGGCTACAAGGCACTGACCCTGTGCGAGGGCCAGTTCGGCGGCGGCCGCACGCCCGAACAGGTCGCAGCGCTTGAGCTGACCGGCATCTATCCCGAATATGAAGCCCTGGTTGCCGAGCTTCCCGCCACCAGCAACGCGCAGGCCCGCAGCGTCAGCGTGCCCTTCGCGCCCGACATGCCGCCCCGGCTGGCCTATCGCGTTCCGAATTTCGGATGCGTGCTTGCGCCGATCGGCGGCAAGCGCGTGCTGCCCCCGGCACATCATGCCCATCCTTCGATCCCCCTCCCCGCCGATCCCCGCCCCTGGCCGGCGGGCGATGGCGGCATTGCCCCCAAGCCGTCGAAAGCGCTGGACGCGGCGGTTGTCGCCGCCTTCGATCCGGCGGTCTCGAAAGGCCGCACCACGGGCGTCGTCGTGCTACGTGACGGCAAGGTCATCGCCGAGCGCTATGCCGACGGCTTCGGGCCGCTGGTGCCCAACCGCACCTGGTCGGTCGCCAAGAGCATCGCCGGAACGCTGATCGGCATCGCCGTCGCCGACGGCAAGCTCGATCCCGCGAAGCCCGCGACGATCCCAGAATGGCGCCAATATGGCGATCCGCGCGCTGCGGTCACGCTCGATCAGCTGCTGCGCATGGCCTCCGGCCTGGGCAGCGACACCGCGGGCAACCGCACCGACGCGATCTATTTCGGCGGCACCAGCGTGACCGAACAGGCGGTGGCGTGGCCGTTGGTGGCGCCGCCGGGTACCAGTTTCCGCTATGCCAACAACGATACGATGATCGCCATCCGCGCACTGCGAGCGACGCTGGCGGACGACAATGCCTATCTTCATTTCCCCGGCGACCGGCTGTTCCGCCCGCTCGGCATGAACCACACGACCGCGGGCATCGACTGGCAGAATAATTTCGTCCTCTCATCGCAGGTCTGGTCCACCGCGCGCGATTTCGCGCGGCTCGGCGAGTTCTGGCGCAATGACGGCGTCTGGCAGGGCAAGCGCATCCTGCCCGAAGGCTGGATCAAGTACATGACCACGCCGAGCGGGCCCCAGCCCGCCACCGGCCCCGGCTATGGTGCAACCTTGTGGCTGTTCGGCCCGAAACAGGGGCTGCCCGAAGGCAGCTACGCCGCGCAGGGCAATCGCGGACAAACGATCTTCGTCATCCCCTCGGCACGGCTGGTCGTGGTCCGCCGCGGCGAGGATCAGGCAGGCAACGCCTTCGATGCGCCCCGCTTCGTCGCGGAGGTGCTGAAGGCGGTAGAGTGAGCAGCTGGCCATGAAAGACTGGGAAGAAGCCTGTGCCTGCGCCCTCTCGCTCCCCGATGTGGAGATGGCGTCCTGGTGGGGAACCCCCTGCCCCAAGGTCAACGGCAAGGGCTTCATGTCGCCCGGCCGCGAACCGGGCAGCTTCGCGCTCGCCGTGACCCAGCCCGAGAAGGAAATCCTGTTCGAGACCGATCCGGAGACCTTCTGGCAGACCGATCATTACCGCAACTATCCGATGCTGCTGGTCCGCTACGGCACCGGCGCACGCGACCGGATCGAGCTCTACATCCAGCGCGCCTGGTGGGACCGCGCCAAGCCCGCCCAGCGCAAGGCGTTCGGCGACCGCCCCTGACCATGGACGGGGCGCATTTCATCCGCTTCGCCGCGATCGACTGGTCGGGCGCGAAGGGCCGCAGCCATCCCGGCATCGCGCTGGCAATGTGCGAGGCGGGCGACGCGGCGCCCGAACTGGTCCAGCCGCCCGGCCGTTACTGGTCTCGCGAAAGGATCCGCGACTGGATCCTGGCGCGCGCCGCGGAACCGCTGCTGATCGGCTTCGACATGAGCTTGTGCGCGCCGATCCTCGACCGCGGCGCCTATCTCCCCGGCGAAAGCAGCGCGACCAACGCCCGCACCTTCTGGTCCTGGGTCGATGCGCAGAGTGACGACGAGGATCTGGGTGCCGCCTCTTTCCTGGAGGCCCGCCGCGGCCGCCATTTCTACCTTGGTGCCGCCGACGGTCCGAAGGCGGACTTCATCCACTTCCGCCGCTGCGAGCAGCACTTCAACGCCAGCGGCGGCGGCAAGGTGACCACTGTCTACGACGCGATCGGCGCGGCGCAGGTCGCCAAGGCCAGCTTTGCGGGGATGCGCCTGCTCCACGCGCTCGATGGCAAGCTCGCGATCTGGCCGTTCGACCCCGTGCCCGCCGCAGGCGCAGCGGTCGTCGAAATCTACACCGCCATCGCCGCGCGCGCCGCCGGGCTGCCCAAGGGCCGCTCCAAGCTGCGCGACGGCGCTGCGCTCGATGCGGCTCTCGCCGCACTGGGTTCGCGGCCGCATGCGACGCTGGCCCGATATGATGATCATTCGACCGACGCGATCCTCACCGCCGCATGGCTGCGCACCAATGCGCAGCGTGCCGATCTGTGGCGCCCGCCCGCGCTCACCCCTGCGATCGCGCGAGCCGAGGGATGGACCTTCGGCATCGCCTAGACGCGGAGCGGCTCAGTGCGTGACGCCGGTCGGGTTCCGCGCCTTCGACGCCCCCTTCCCGGCGGCGGCAGCCGGAGCCGCTGCGCTGCGGGACTGGATCTGGCGCGCAAAGATGTCGCGCATCAGCGGCAGCGACGCGAGATGGAAATAGATCAGCGGGAGTATGCCGCTCTCGGTCCATGCGCGCAGCACCGTCGCATCGAGCTCACGCAACCGCGCTTCGTCCACCATCCGGAATCCCCGATAGACAAAGGGCTTCGTCTCCCCCGGGATATGGATCGTGACCTCACCCTCGATCAGCAGCGCGCGCTCCTCAAGCTGCGCCACGAAGTGTTCGGTCTTCTGGCCGGAAATCTCGAACTGCTCGCAGAACTCGAGCGCCGCCTTGCAGGATTCGCTCGGGCCGTCGTCCTCGAACAGCGGCATGCCGTCGACAAACTCGCCCACCAGGTCGGTCGTCGGATCAAGACAGAGCGACAGATCGCCATTCTCTCCCGGCAACCGCGCCAGCAGGAACGGATAGCGCCGCACATAGGCGGGAATATAGACCTGATCCAGGAACGCGCCGTCGTCGCCGACAAACACATTGACCCCTTCGTTGAGCCCCATCAGCGCCAGCGGCACCGGGTTGGGGCCGGCCGCAAAGATGATCGGAAAATGCCGCTGCGCCTGCGCGAACTCATCCACGGTCAGCGGAATCGCGTGCTGGTTCGCCAGCCAGGCCGCCTTCTCCGTGGTCCGGCTGCGCCAGCCGCCATGCTCGTGGCTGTTGAGGGGCACCAGTTCCTTGTAGAACAAGGGCAGCTGCGGGGGCGGTACATTCGTCATAACTACCTCTCGAAAAACCGTTTCGTTGAAGTTCCGGGGGCTGGGTCTACTCATCGTCCACCGCGTCGCCTCTGAGGCCGGCGGACGGATCTTCGTAGAGCGAGAAGCCGGAAGACCCATTCCGCCGCTTGAGCGCATCGGTCGAATCCGCGCCCGATTGGGTGAAGCGGATCGTCAGGCTCCCGGGAACCAGGGTCAGCGTGTAGTTGGATGAGAGTGCGAGACTTCCCCGCCCGATCAGATAGGTACCGGCCTGCTCGCCCGGCACCCGCTCCAACGCGCCCGTGAACGTATCGCCGCCGACCAGCGAACCGCTGACGATGCGCCATGTAAATGCAGGATCGCGCTGCCCATAGCGCTTGGCGAAGTCGTCGGCGGCAACGGTCACAGACCGGCGGAGGATATCGGCGAGAACCGGGCTGGGGCTCAACGCGACCGCGTAGTTGCCGGCATCGGTGCCCGCGAGCGCCAGCCCGTTGACCGTTACCACCCGGCCCGTCCCTGCATTGGGATCGGCGAAGGCATAGCTTGCCGAGGCCGAAACATTGTCGCCTGCAAGCACGCCGTTGAGCATGATCCGGCCCGTGGTGGAGACGGTGCCGTCATATAGCCGGCTATCGGCTGCGGCTGTGGCCGTGATCGCACGCGCCAGGATGTCGGCGAAGGCCGTCGCAGTCGCATTGACCGTGTAGTTGCCTGCATCCGTGCCCGACAGGGCAATGCCGCTGGCAGTCACGGTCTTGCCGGCACCCGCATTCTTGTTCGCAAAGGCGAGGTTGCCGACTACCCCGACCTGGTCGCCCGCGACTACACCGTTCAGCGACAACGTGCCGGTGGCGGCTATCGTGCCGTCATAGATCCTGCCGTTCGCTGCCAGCGTCGCCGTGATCGCACGCGCAAGGATATCCGCAAGGCCGGTCGCGGTGGTGTTGACCGTGTAATTGCCCGCATCCGCTCCCGACAGCGTGATGCCGCTGGCGGTCACCGTCTTGCCGCGGCCCGCATTCTTGTCGCTGAAGGCATAGCCGCCGTTCGCACCGACTTCATCGCCCGCGATCACACCGTTCAGCGACAGCGCGCCCGTCGCGGCGGTCGTGCCGTCATAGGTCTTGCCGTTCGCCGACAGCGTCGCGGTAATCGCGCGCGCAAGAATGTCGGCAAACGCCGTCGCGGTCGCATTGACCGTATAGTTCCCCGCGTCCGCTCCCGACAGGGCGATGCCGCTGGCGGTCACGGCCTTGCCAGAAGCCGCGTTCTTGTCGGCAAAGGCAAGGCTGCCCGCAGCGCCGACCTGATCGCCGGCCAGCACCCCGTTCAGCGAAAGCGTACCCGTAGCGGCTGTCGTGCCGTCATAGATCTTGCCATTCGCCGCCAGCGTCGCCGTGATCGCACGCGCGAGGATGTCGGCGAACGCCGTCGCGCTCGCATTGACGGTGTAGTTGCCAGCGTCAGCTCCCGACAGCGTGATCCCGCTTGCCGTAACGGTCTTGCCCGTGCCGGCATTCTTGTCACCGAAAGCGTAGCTACCGCTCGCGCCGACCCGGTCGCCCTCAAGTACACCATTGAGCGACAGCGCACCCGTCGCAGCGGCCGTGCCGTCATAGGTCTTGCCGTTCGCCGTCAGCGTCGCGGTGATCACGCGCGCAAGGATGTCGGCGAGCGCCGTCGCACTCGCATTGACCGTGTAATTCCCCGCGTCAGTTCCCGACAGGGTGATGCCGCTGGCGGTCACCGTCTTGCCCGTTGCCGCGTTCTTGTCGGCAAAGGCGAGGTTGCCCGCGACACCGACCTGGTCGCCCCCCAGCACGCCGTTCAGCGAGAGCGTACCCGTCGCGGCCGTCGCGCCGTCATAGATCTTGCCGTTCGCCATCAGCGTCGCCGTGATCGCGCGCGGATCGATCCGGAGCGTACCGGTGCCGAACGCGAAGTCGTAGTTCATGTCCGAGGCCAGCGTGCCGAGGCTCGCGGCAATCGTGTAGGTCCCTGCATTACGGCTCGCGCCGGACAGGTCGGCGCTGCCCGACCAGGCATCGGCGGCGCTGTCGCCGTTGACCAGTCCGGTGATGCCGGCGCTGAGCACCGGTACCTGGCCGTTATAGGTAACCGTCAAGCCGTTCGGCAGCACCGTCAATACCGGGCGATAGCCATAGACGAAGCGGTTGCCCGCGCCCGGCGCAATCGCGAAGGCTCCGGTCGCGAAGTCATAGGCTGCACCATAATAGCTCCGGCCAGCCAGTCCGCCGAACGCGTTTGCCGGATCCGAGGCACCCGGATTACCGGCCGCTTGCGTATAGACAAGCCAGCGGCCGTTCACCGCGGTGAGCGCACCCCCGCCCGCCAGGTTGCGGAACAGGCCGTCCGACGCCAGCGTGATCGCATCACCCGCCGATGCCGATCGCACCGAGCCGGCTGCGCCGATGGTCATGCCGCCGCGCGCCCGGATCGTCACGCCGCCCACGCCGCCATCGACCCGTCCGTCGATCCCGAGTGCGGCCACGTTGTTGAACAGCAACCCGGCGGCGCTGAAGTCGCCGATCGATCCGATCCGATTATCCCCGTCAAGCCGCGCAAGACCCGCAATGTCGCCGACAAGGCGCTGAGCGCTGACGGTGCCGCCATTCTGGCTCAGTGCACCCGTCACTCGCAGGTCGAGCGTGCCGTCGCTGACATCGACCGCACCGTAGAGCGCGAGATCCTGCAGATTGTGGAGCACGAAATCGCCGCTGGAGACGCTGATCGCGCCGAGACTGCCGATCCGCGATCCGCCGCCGTCGGTCGCCAGATCGACATCGCCGCCCGCGGTCAGCGCGAGCGTGTCGGCGAAGATGCCGGCATCGGCGCCGGTGGCGGTGATCCCGCCCGCCGCCGCGAGCGTCACGTCGCCGCCGGCGATCCTGCGGAAGGTCAGGCTGCCACCGCTCGAGCCGATGCCGACGACGAAGCGTCCGCTGACGGCTCCGGTCGAGACGTTACCCTGCCCCGCGATGTTGATGTGACCCGCGCTGGTCTCGATATCGCCGACCGAAAGCGTACCGGTCGGCCCGCTGACCGCGAGCATCCCGACCGTCCGGATGTTGCCGATCGTCAGATCGCCGTTGCGAACGGTGAGCTCCAGCGTACCGCCGTCGATGCCGGTGAACGCGGCCGAACGATCGAGGTTGATCGTGATCGCGCCATCCGCCTGCACGCCGCCACCGGTCAGCCCGCTGCCCGCACTGGTGAATGCATTGCTGCTGCCGATCGAAGCCGCGCCGGCCGCGCCGAACACCAGATCGCCGCCAGCACTGAGGGCGAAGGAATTGACGCCCGTTCCGCTCAGTTCCGCGCTGCCAAGCGCAAGGCTACCCGTGGCGCGCACATCGATCGCATTGTTCGCCCGGATGCCGGCAAGAGCGACACCGGCATTGCTGTCGATATCGACACCCCCCTGATCCGAACCGAGCATGCCGGCTTCGACTCCGGCGGCCGAAAGGCTGAGGTTACCCAGTGTCGCAATGTCCCCGCCGCGGATCGCGCCGCCGTTCGCCCGAAGCGTGGCGCTGCCGCCGAAGCCGAGATCGAGCGTCGAATAGACGAAGTCGCCCGCCGTGTCGGTCGCGAGCAAATTACCCGTGCGCGTACCGGTCATGGCCAGCGCATTGCCGAGGAAACCGGTCCCGGTAAGCGTATAGTTCCGCCCGATCGTCACTGCGCCGACGATATCGACCCCGCCCGCGGAGGCATTGAGCATGACGTCGCGGCCGGTCACATCGCCGAGCCGGATAGCGCGGGCGCTCACATCGACATCGCGATCGGCGCGCAATACGAGGGCGCCGGTGACGTTACCGGCCGAGCTGACCCGGATGTCGCCCGCAGCGACCAGCGTTCCCCCCGCGGCAAGATCGCCTGCGGTGTCGGTAATCATCACATTGTTGAGCTTGGTGGCCCCGCCGCCGAAGACAGGCGCCAACGCATTGCCGGCGAAGTCACGCGCCGTCAGTATGTAGTCGCCACCACTGCTGATCGGGTTCATCAGGGTGAGCGTCCCTCCGGGCAGCGTCACGGCGATATTGCGGGCCGCAAGACTGCCGATGCCGAGATCGCCGGTCGCGACATGGACATTGGCATCACCGCTGATCGCGGCGGCGATGGTGTCGAACACCCCTGTCGCCGACTGGAGATTGACGTTCACGCTGCCGTTCAGCGAGATCAGCGTCGCCCCGCCCGACCCGCAGGCACAGCCGCTGAGGCTGCCACCGGTCAGCAGCAGATTGTCGCTGGCGATCAGCGCTACCGTATCGGCGCCCAGCGTGACGTTGCCGAATGCGACCAGCGCGAAGCCATCGGATGCGGTGATCGCACGCACGGTGGCGTTGCCGCCCGCCTGAAGCTGTCCGCCATTGGCGGTGACGCTGCGCAGATCGAGGTTGGTATGGGCGTTGAAGATCGCATCGCCGCCGGTCGAATGCACGCTGCCGGCCTCGATCGCGCCAGCCGTGCTGCGCACGTCGATATCGCCGCCCGAGGTGATCGCGCCCGCGCGAACCTCACCTCCGGCCAATTCGACATAGTCGGCGCCATTGACGCCGGCGGTGCGCGTATCGAGCAGACCACCGGCGGTCAGATAGGTCCCGAACCCGCTCGCGCTGCTCAACACGGTCAGGTCACCATAGGCATAGAGATCGAGCCTGCTGCCGGTGGCCAGGGCATTGCCGATGACGAGCGAACCGTCCTCGACATTGACCCGCCCACTCTCGGTCAGCGCGGTAAGCTGGCCGATCGCGAGGTCGCCGGTCGCGATGTTCACTTCGACCCGGCGACCGCTGATGCTGTCGAGCTTCGCCGAGCGCTGGAGATTGATCGCGACCCCGGCGCCACCGGTGACGGTCGCCGTGCCGGTCGAACCGGCGGCGCGCTCGAACCAGCGGTCGGTGCCGATGCCCGACATCGCATCGTCCTCACCCAGCGTCGCATTGCCGCCCGCACTGATCGTCAGGTCGCCGGTCGCGCCGTTGAGGTTGGCCTGGCGCAGCGTCGCATTGCCTGAAGCCGAGACCGCGATGTTGCGCGCGCCGATGGCATAGCCGATCACAGCATCGCCATTCACGGCATCGACGGTGATGTCGCCTGCGGCATCGAGTATCCCGGCAACGAAGACCGAGCTCCCGGTGAGGCTGAGACCGCCCGCCATGGCATCGGCGGTGAAGAGGTTGAGCGCCGCAACGCTATTCACGGTGATCCCGGTCGCCGCCGAAATCCCATAGAGATCGAGCACCCCTGCGGAAATCGAGACCGCTCCGTCGAGCGAACGGACGCTGCCGTTCCGCACCGTGCCATCGGCCGTGAAGTCGATGCCGCCGCCGAACTCCGCCGTCTGGCCCTGAAGATCGACATCACCCGTGCTGGTCAGCGTCCAGCTGCCCGCACGCGTGCCGATCGGCAGCAGGACGCTGCGGTAGAAAGCCGGGCCGTCGAGCGTGTAGTCGCCCGCCACATCGACGCGATCCGCGCCGATGCCGCCTGTGGTCGCGCTCAGGCTGACATTCGTGCCCGAAACGTTGACGAGGTTCAGGCCGTCAGAGCCATGGGCGCTGACATCGCCAGTCGCCGCGATCGAGACGCCATGGTTCATCGTCGCGAGATTGAGCGTCGCATTGCCCGCACGCGCGCCCAGCCGCACGGTCGCACCCGTCTCGACATAGAGCCGGTTCGCGCCGGTCAGGCTCGCCCGGCTGATCACCCCGAGCGTGGCGTTGTTGCCCAGGATATCGACATTATAGCCGTCTCCGGCAGCGTCTGTACCGCCCGCGAGGTGGAGGAGTTCCGCCACCTTCGCGTCGCCCGCCGCATCGATCAGGATGTCGTCGCGGCCGACGACGGTTGCCAGATCGATCGAGCCGCCGCTCGTCACCCGCACGCCCTTTTGCGAGTCGATACCGCCGGTGCCGCCGACATTCCCCGCGACATCGAAATCCATGTTGCCGAAGCTGGACGTCACGCCGTTCAGCGTCAGGTCGCCAGCGGTCAGGCGCAGCGTCAGGTCGCCATGATCCGAACGAAGGCTGTTGATCGACAGCGAGCGGCCATTGACGAAGCGCACGTCGCCGGAGCCGCCGCTATTGGTTGCGGCGAGTGCATCGACCTGATTGACGCTGCCAAGGTCGATGCCGTGGCTTGCCGCAATCGCAAGCGAGGGTGCGGTGATCGTCCCGCCGCTCTGCGTCAGCCGGCCATTCACCGTCAGCCCCAGAGCATTGCTCGTCGCGATCGTGCCCGCGAGATCGAGATCGCCCGCGGTCGCCAGGGTCAGCTGACCGACATCCACCGTACCGAGCGCATCGATCCGGTTGCCCACGGCATTGGCGAGCAGGACATTGCCGGTCGTCGTCAGGTTGAGCAGCGCCGCTTCGACCCCGCCCGTCTGGCTGATGGCGCCGCCCGCGTTCAGCGTCACCGTCTGCCCCGCCGCCACGATCGAAGCGATCGCGATGGCGCCGCCGTCGGTATAGGCGATGCCACCCGCACCGAGGTTGGTCAGGCTCAACTGCACCCCGGCTACATTGCCGCTGCGCGTCAGCGTGATCCCGTCGCGCGCCATGACCGTCAGGCCGCCGGTTGTCAGATCGCCGGTCTGCGTCACCGCACCGGCATCCGAAGTCACGGTCAACCGTCCCGGCGTCGTGATCGCGCCCAGGCTGACACTGCCCGTATTGCGGAACCCGATGTCGCCGTTGCCGCTCATCCCTGCAAAGGCGCTCACGGCGTTCGCCTGCTGCAGAAGGATGCGATCAGCTGCGGAAACGTCGAGCGCGGCTGCGGTGATCGCTCCGCCATTCTGCTCGATCACGCCGGTTTGGGCGACCAGCGTGACGGTGCCGCCTGCGCCGATGGCGTCGGTGAGCAACAGGTCGCCCAGCCCGGTAAAGGCAATGTCGCCCGTCGCGGTGAGTACGCCGAGATTTGCGACGGCGTTGCCGATGGTCAGCGTGATGCTGCCGCCCGCACGCGCGTTGAGCCGGTTCGCGGTGACCCCGCCGCTTTGCGTGATGCTGCCATTGTCGGAGGTGAGGTCGAACGTCCCGGTCGCGAAGCCGAGGTCGAGCGTGAAATCGCCGAGCGCACGGAAGGTTACGTCGCCGCTATTGGAAACGAGCCGGACCGTTCCGGCCGCCGCGATCTGGTTGGCGCGGTTCAACAGGATCGACCCGGCGGCGCTGGCATTGATCGAACCGGCATCGATGCTGCCGGCGCTCTGGGTTATCCCGCCGTTCAGCGACTGGAGAACGATTTCGTCGCCCGACACGTTGCCGGCCAGCGCGAAACCGCCGTCATTGGTGAAGCCGGCAACCCCCGACCCCGAGGCATAGTCGCCCAGCTCGATCACGCGGTTCGCATGGTTGAAGTTGAGCGCGCCGCCCGCACTGGCGTTGAGCCGGTTGGCGGTGATGACGCCGCCGGTGAACAGCATCTGGAGCAATGAGCCGCTGTCGGTGCTGAGCGTCACCGTATCGCCGGTGACGTCGCCCCACAGCATCAGCGCGCCGGCATTGCGGTAGAGCAGATTGCCGCCCGCAGCCATGTCGCGCAGGTTGGCCACGCTGTTGGCGCCGTCCAGCGCGATCGCGCCGTTCGCCTGCACAGTGAGCCCCAACGCAGCGATCGTGCCCGAGGTCTGGCTGATCGAACCCGTGTTCGACCGCAACGTGACCTCCTGCCCCGTCGCGGCGATATCGCCGTCCAGCGCCAGATCGCCGGTGTTGCGGAAGACGACCGCGCCGCCCCCGGTCAGGCCGCCGAGCGTATCGACTAGGTTCGCCTCGTTAAGCGCGATCCCGCCATTCGCCGCGCTGACCGACAACCGGCTCGCACCGATCCGCGTCGATACCGCCTGGCCGATCGACCCCTGAAGCGAGGTGAGCGTCGCTGCGCCCGGCGTGTCGACCATGCCGAGAACGAAGCTGTCGTTATTGCGGAAGGCAATGTCCCCGCCCGCGTCGAGCGCAACCGTCCCGGTCGCCGCAATCCGGTTCACCGCGTCAAGCGAGAGCGCACCTGAAGCGAGCGCGCGCAGGCCGGTGGCCTGGATCAGACCGGAGCTCTGATTGATCGATGCTGCATCCAGAAGCACCTCGCCGCCTGCAGTGATTGCGTCGGTAAGTTCGAGCGCACGGGCGCTGACGATACCGATCCCATCGGTGAAGGACGTGACCTCGCCCAGCGCCGCAATCTGGTTGCTTCGCCCAAGGTCGATCGCGCCGTAGGCGCTCCCGCGGAACAGGTCCGCGGTGATGATCCCGCCGGTCTGGGTGATCGAGCCGCCGGTCGGGGTGAACACGTTCGGCGATGCGTTCGAACGCAGCAGGACGTTGCGCGCGGTAATGTCGCCGGCCAGCTCAAGCGCCCGATCGGTCACGATCTCGACGTCCGCTCCGGGACCCGCCGACAGTCCGTCGATCCGCTTGATCGCGCCCGCGAGGGTGACGCCGTCGCGCCCATAGGCGGTGAGCCCGACCATATCGACGAGCGCACCCCCGGTCCGGCTGATCGCGCCTTCCTCGCTGCGCAGCACGGCGTTGCCACTGGGCGACAGCACCCGGTCGATGACGAGATTGCCGAGATTGGTGAACGCGATGTTCCGGCCCGACAGGCTGACATTTCCGGCGACGTTATTGGTCGCGCTGAGATCCATGTCCCCGACCGAGAAGACGGTGAGCGTCTCGGCAGTGATGTTGCCGCCGCTGATGCCCCAGGTGTAGTTGTTGACCGACACGGTCTGGCCGGCCGCATCGATCCGGTCGACCGTCAGCAGCCCGCCCCAGCCGCTGCCACCGGTATGGATCGACACCAGTCCGCGGCTCACCACATCGAGCCGCGCGATCTGGTTGTCGTTATTGTACAGCTCGACGCCATTGAACGCATTGAGGATCAGCGAACCGGCGACGAGGCCGCCGCTGGACTGTTGCGTGATCTTGCCGATGTTCGAGATCAGCTCGACCGTGCCGGTGGGCGAATTGATCGCGTTGATCGCGATGTTACCGGTGTTGCGGAAGCGGATGTCGTTGCCGCTGGCGTCGAGGCTGACCGCGCCGACGCGATTGTGGTTGAGCAGGCGGATTCCGCCCGTGGTCGCGGTCCCGGCGGTCGCCTCCAGCAGGTCGGTGACGATGACGGTGTTGCCGATCTGGGTCAGGCCGCCGCCGGTGTTGAACGTCACCCGATCGTCGGCGGCGATGCGCCCGTCGAGCTCGAGCGCGCCGGCGGTGCGCAGGCTGAACACGCCGCCCGCGGTGACGTCGTAGACCGTGTCGAGCGTGTTGAGCTGCTCAAGGATGATGTCGCTCGCGGCGATCGCGTCGAACCGCCCGGCGCTGAACGCCGCGGTCTGGATAATGCCGCCAGTGTCCGAGGTGAGCGAGAGCAGGCCCGGCGTGCTGGTCGCGCCGAGCAGGATCGAGTTGACCGAGCGGAAGGTGATGTCGTCATTGGCCGTGAAGCGGCTGGCGGTGGTCGAACCGATATCGTTCGCGCCGATCAGCGCGATCCCGGTCGCAGTGACGTCGAGATGGCTGGCGGTGACCGTACCCGAATATTGGCCGAGATAGCCCGTGATGCCGAACGTCACGCCGGTGCCCGCGCGGATATCGCCGTCCAGCCCAAGGGTCTGGGCGCTGTTGAAGCGGATCGATCCGCCGGCGGTCAGATTGCCGAGCAGATCTGTGTAGTTCTGCGCGGCTAGATTGATGTTGGTCGCCGCGCTGACGTTGAGCTTGCGGGTCCAGATCGAAATCGAGGGAAGAACAGTCTGGCTCACCGAACCGGTGTCCGAGGTGAGGTTGACGATCCCGTTCTGCGCCGTGATCGCCCGAACCAGCAGATTGCCCGAGTTGCGCAGCGTGATCGTGCGGCCGGCCCCCGCCTGGGCGTTATAGGTGTCGATCGAATTGGTGCGGTCGAGCGTGATATCGCCGCCCGCGGTCAGAAATGTACTAGAGGTCTGGTGGATGACCCCGCCCGACTGCGTGATCGATCCGCTGCCGTTCGCGGTCAGGGTCAGCGTGCCGCCGGTGGTGGAAATAGTGCCGCCGATGTCGATCCCGCCATCCGCTACGATCGAGATATTGCCGACGGTTAGAAGATCTCCGACGGTATTGATCCCGCCGGAGTTGCGGATGGTGAGGTTGCCGTTGGTGGCGGTGAGGTTACCGAGGTTGCTGATCCGGTTCGTCGCCATGTCGAAGCGGATACTCTCCGCCAGCGCGTCGAGTGTGCCGATCTCGATTGCTCCGCTCTGGGTCAGCGCGTTGGCGCTGACGATCGCACGGTCGGGGGTTCGCAGCGCGAGCAGCTCCATCGCGCCCTGACTGGTGTAACGGATGTTCCCTGCCGCGGAGATCAGGCTGACCTTGGGCGTGATGTTGCCGGGCAGGTTGATGTCGATGCCGGTCGCCGCGTTGACGTAGAGCGCGTCCGCGCGGACGTGGCCGATCGAACCGAGCTCAGTCCCGATAGAGCCGTTGGTCGATGTCAGCGTCATCGTGCCGCCCGCTTCGAGCGTGTGCCCGACCACGAACGCATCCTGCGCGCGCAGCCTGACGTCGCCGCCCACGCTCAGCACCTCGACGTTGATGAACGTGTTCGCACTGCCATCGAGGGTCAGGTTGCCGCCCGTGGTCACCCGAAGCTTGTCCGCGACGATCCTGCCGCCGGTCTGAACGATATCGCCCGTGCCCCCCGCGGAGAGGATGAGTCGTTCACCCGTGATGATCGACCCGCGAATGTCGCCGGTGATGTTGAAGCCGTCGATGTCCCTGAAGGTGATCGTGCCGGACGTGTTGGCGAGTCCCCCGACATTGGTGATCACATTGTTCCGGCCGAGGGAGATTTCCCTGCGCGCCTCGGCGAACAGCGTGTTCGCGGTGAGTATCCCGGTCTGGCCGATCGTGCCGGTATCGGAAATCAGGCGGATCGTGCCGCTTGTCGTGATCGCGGGCAGCGTCAGGTTCCCGACATTGCGCACCGTGATGTCGCCGGCCCCGTTGGAGAACGAGAAGGTCGTCGCGCCGAAATTATTCGCCTGGTCGAGATAGAGGCCGGTGCCAGCGTTGACCGTCAGGGTCGAATAGGCGCCGAGCGCCGCGCTTTGCGTCAGTGCCCCACCGACGTCGAAGCGGACCGCCTGTCCTGTCGCGGTGACGGTATCGGCGATGTCGAGGTTGCCGGTCGTCTTGACCCGGATCCCGCCGGTGCCGCTGTTACTCAGCGTACCGGTCCGGACGAAGCTATTGTTCTGGTCGAGCGTGATCCCGGTCGCGGCGCTGGCGTTGAGCCGCTCCGCCGTGATCGTGGTGAGCGCACTCTGCGTGATCGATCCGCTGTCCGAAGTCACCGTCACCGCCCCGGTCAGCGCAGAGACGTCCGAAAGAACGATATTGCCCTGATTGCGGAAGGCGATGTCGCCGAAGGTCGTGCTCAGCCCATGCAGCGCGCCGACGGTGTTGGCGCTGCCAAAGTTGAGGCCATTCTGCGCGCTGGCGGTCAGATCCAATGCGCTGATCACGCCACCCGTCTGGCTGATCGCGCCGAAGGTGGACCTGAGCGTAACCGAGTTCGCCAGGATATCGCCGGTGAGCGAGAGGCTGCCATGATTGGTGACGCTGACCGTGGTGCCCGCGATGAGCGTCCCCAGGCCGGCGAGCAGGTTCGCATTCGTCAGCTCGATCAGGGTCCCGGCGCTGGCGTTCAGCCGGTTCGCGCGGAGGGTGGTGCCGCTATTCTGGGTGACCGATCCGCTGTCGGAGATCAGCGTCAGCGTGCCGGGCGCATTGATCGCGGGCACCGCGATACTGCCCAAGTTGCGGAAGCTGATATCGCCGTTCGTCGTCGACAGGCCGGTGATCGTGCCGATGTTGTTCGTTCGGCCGAGATCGATCCCGGTGGCGGCGCTGACGTCGATCACGCCCGCGGTGATCGAGCCGCCGGTCTGGCTGATCGCGCCGCCCGACTGGAGGGCGAGCGCGCCCGTGCCGGTGTTGACGGTGCCGGTGAGGGCAAGGTCCGTAAAGCTGTTGAGGAACGTCTCGCCCGTGGCGGTGACATTGCCGAGCGCCCTGATGGCGCCGGCAAGCGAGATCGTTCCGCCCGACGAGATGCTGAGGCGTTCGACGTTGACGTTCCCGGCGAGGCCGGAAGAGATGGTGCCGATATTGCCCCCGCTCGTCAGCGAGGCATTGACGGCGCTGACATAGCCGACCGCGACATCCCCGGCCGAAACCAGCGTGATGTTGCCGGTGCCGACGTTGAACCAGCCGGTGGGGCCATTGTCCCAGGTCCGCAGCTGCAGGATGTTGCCCAGCCGGTTGGTCGCGCTGGTCAGCGAGATGTTGGTGCCCCAGAATGCGAGCTGGCCGCCCTGGTTCTCGATGCGGCCGCTGCTCTGGGTGATGTCCCCGCCCGCCAGCAGATCGATATAGTTGGTGATTACGTCGCCCCGGAAATCGACGGCGCCGATCGTGCTCAGCCCGAGCTGAACGTTGATGTTGCCGATCGCGTCGATCGCGTTCCCGGTGCCGTTGACGCCGCGCAGGGAATAGTAGCGGCCGCCGTTGATGTTGAGCGTACCCGCCGTGATGGTGCTGCCGGTATTCGCCTGGTAGATATCGACGGTCGAGTCCAGCGAGCCGAGCGTCAGCGACTGGCCAGCGGCGGTGATATTGCCGACGATGCTGTACCCGTTCGAATCCGTATAGGCGATGCCGCCCGACGCGCTGTTGCTGAGTGTTCCGAGCTGCGAGATATTGTTGCCCGCCTGGGTCAGCGTAATGCCCGTGCGGGCAGCGGCATCAAGCCGCCGCGCAACAATCGCCCCGCCGGTCTGGCTGAGGCTGGCGTTCTGAACCGCAAGGTTCACGGTCTGTCCGGCGGCGGTGACGTTGCCGGCGAGGACCATGTTGACGCCGCGGCTGGCGATATCGATCCCGCCCGTGCCGCTGTTGCTGAGCCCCAGGATCGTGCGGATGCCGTTCCAGTCATTGTTGAGCGAGATGCCGTCGACCGCCGAGACGGTGAGCTGGTTCGCCTGAACGCCGTCGATGAAGCCGCTCGCCTGGGTGATCGCGCCGGCATCGCTGGCCAGCGTCACGCGGTTGCCGATCACCGCATAGGTGACGCGGAAGCCGTCGGTGTCGCGGAACAGCACGTCGCCGCTGCCGGACGCGGCAAGGACGTAGAGATTGTCGACATCGTTCGCGCCGCCGAGCAGGACCGATCCGGTGGTCATCGTCTGGTAGAGCTGGGCGTCGAGCGTGGTCGCCTTGATCCGGCCGCCGGTCTGGTTGATCCCGGTGCGGGCATAGAGCGCCAGCGTTCCGCCGACATCGATATCGCCGGTCAGCGTGTAGCCGCCGCTCGCCCGGACCGTGGCGTTGGGACCCGCGCTCAGCCCGCGAATCTCGGAGATGAGGTTGTTGGCGTGGTTGAACGTGACGCCGCCGTTCGCGGCGTAGGCGGTCAGTGCCGAAGCGTTGATCGCATCGGTCGAGGTGATCGAGCCATTGTCCGAGGTGAGCGAAAGGACGCCGCCATTTGTGTAGCCGCCGATCACGGTCAAATCGATCGCACCTGCATTGCGCAGCGTGAGGTCGCCGGTCGCGACGATACGGGTGTCGTTGCTGACCAGATTGTTGGCGCCGCCCAGCAGCACGTTGGCGCCGCTGAAATAGGCCGCGTTGGAATCGACGCGACCAGTGCCGCTCTGAACCAGATCGCCTGAGCCGCGCAGGCTGACATAATGGCCCGAGATGGCGCCCGCCGTCTGAGAGATGCCGCCGCCATTCGCCCGCAGGTCGATCGAGCGGAGGCCCGGCTTGTTCGTCATGACGTCGCCCGCAACAGTGAAACCGCCATTGTTGGTGACGAGGACGTCGCCATAGGCAGCCACCAGCCGGGTAAAGCTGTTCACATCGACGCTGTTGGTCAGGTTGATATGACCGGCTTCAACCGACAGGCTGTCGACGGTGATCCCGTTCGACGAAAGGTCGCCGCCCGCGGTAACAACCGCATTCCCCGTGGTGTTGAGCGCGACCGAGACTGCTCCGGTCGCATTGAGCGCCAGGCGCCCGCCGCCGGTGGAAATGGCCTCCACGTCGCTGAAGCTGTTGGCGGCCGTCAGGCTGATGTCGCCAGCCGCGGTCGCGCTGAGCGTTCCCATGCCGATGAAGTTGCCGCCGGTCTGGGTGATGCTTCCGGTACCGGCGACCAGCGTCAGTTTGCGGCCGTTCGCCGCGAGCGCGCCGCTCAGCGTCAGGCTGTCGTCGGCTCTAACGGTCGCGTCGGCGTTGCTCACCCCGAGCTCGAGCAAGTTGGTGCTACCCGCGACGTTGACCGTGCCGCCGCCGATCAGGCCGAGATAGAGCTGTGGCGTCGAGAATTTGCCGCTGCCCGACACCGCGCCGCCGGCGGTGAAGAGCACGCGGCTCGCCGAGCTGATCGTGCCGTCGATCGCGAGCGGGTTGTTCGCGCCCACGCGCAGCCGCACCTCGCCCGCGCTGCTGCCGATATTGCCAAGCCGCGCGATGCTGTTGTTGACCGACGTGCCGATATCGATGTCGCCGGTCGCACTGGCGGAGAAGGAATTGGCGGTGAAGGCGATGCTGCCCTGCTGGATCGAGCCGCTGTCGACGATCAGGTTGAGCGCGCCGATCGCCACGCTGCTCCCGTCGAAGAACATGTTATAGGCCGAGCGATAGGTAACGTCGCTGCCCGCCCCCCAGGCGAGAACCGCGGTTTCAAAACCCGCAATCCGGTTGGAACCCGCGAGGATCAGGTCGTCCCCCGCCCGAACCGAGTTCGCGCCGGTGCCGGTCCCCACCAGCTGGGCGGCGCTGTTCTGCGTGATCGAGCCCGCCGCCTGGAGATAAAGCTGCCGGCCGGCGATCGTGCCCGCGGTCTGGTTGATCGCGCCGGCGTTCGAGCGCAGCGACACGTCGGCGCTGCTCGCCACGCTGATATTGCCGCCGATGTTGATCGTGGAATCGGTGTTGATGCTGACGCCGCTGCCGGTCGAGGTCAGGTAGCTGTAGCTGCCGACCTCGAGCACGCTCTGGTTGAGATCGATATAGTTCCCCGCGCGGATTCCGAGCGTGCCCGCATGGATCGAGGCACCGGCAATCGCCGCGCCGCCCGCATCGACCGTCGCAGCGCCCAGCGTATCGAAGCCGAAGGTCAGGCTTCCCGCCGACTTGACGCTGATATTGCCGCTGACGGAGGTACCGTAGAAGCCATCGATCTGGTTGGTCTGACCCCCGAAATCGATATTGCCGGCAGCCGTCGCGCGGACGGTGCCGCCATAGTAGATCGCGTCGCCCGACTGGAGGATGTTGCCCGTAGCGGCGTTCAGCCTGAGCACATGATTGTTGAGCCGCATGCCGCCGGTCATCGAGATGCCGCCGCTCGCGTTGATCGTCATGTCGCCGCTGGCATTCGAATAATCGATGTTGGCGTTGCCCGCGACGTTGAGCGTGCCCGCGGCGTCGAACGAAAGGCTGCCCGCGGTGATCAGGCCCGCGCCGGTGATCAGGCCGGTGCTGCTCAGGCCGACGGCGCCCGGCGTGGTGATCGGACCGGCGATCTCGTAAGTGTCGCCGGCGAAGCTGATATAGCCGCTGGTGCTGGTCAGGCTGGTGAGCTTGGCGACCGAATTCGGCGCGCCGCTGGCCCCCGCGCCAAGCTCCACATTGCCGGCCGCGGAAGCCGACAGTGTGTTGGCGGTGATCTTGGGGCCATTCTGATGGATATTGCCGGTCTCGGCGATGAGCCGGATGCTCCCGCCCGCCGCATTCTGGCTTCCGTTGAGCAGCACATAGCCGCTCGAGACCAGATCGATCGCGCTGGCGGTGAGGTCGCCGGCCGACAGATTGCCGGTGCCCGAACCGGCCACGGCGCTCGCCGCGACGGCACCGTTCACGATGTTGCGGTTGGTGGTGAGGACGATCGCGCCGGTCTCGTCGGTGGCAACGGTGGTCGCAGTGATCGCGCCCGGGGCGACGAGCTGGCTCATCAGCCCGGTCTGCGACACCACGCTCACGAACACCCGGTTACCGCTGGTATCACCCTGCAGATAGGCGGTGCCGCCATAGCCGCCCGCGCCTGCCGATACCTCGAAGCTCAGCAGGTCGAGGTCGTTGGTCGAGGTCGGACGGAAGCTCACCTTGTAGCCCGATGCCGAGCCATAGAGAACATTGCCGCCGTCGCTGGCGGTCATGGTCGATCCGGCTTCGGTATTGACGATCGGCGAGACCAGCGCGAGCGCGCCGCCCCGCGTGTTGATCTGCGCGCCGGTGCGCACGTCGATCCGCGCGCCGTCCATCGCGTTCGAGAAGTTGAAGCTGGTCGATGCTCCATCGAGAAAGCCGCCCGCGCTGCTGTCGTCGGCGCGGTCCAGCGCGGCGGTGGTGACGAGCAGGCCGCCCGTATTGATCCGGGCATTCGCGCCAATCACCACGCCATTGGCGTTGTAGATCCAGATATTGCCGCCGGCCGGACCGCCCGCCCCGATCTTGCCGTTAAGGTTGCCGTTGATCGTGCTGCCCGCGCCGCTCACCCGGTTGAGCACGATGTCGCTTCGGTTGGCGAAGATGAAGTTTGCGGTATCGCCATTGTTGATGTCGAACCGGTCCCAGTCGATCACCGTGCGCGATCCGCCCAGCGTCACATTGGTGGTGTTGGGCGTCGACTGGTCGATCACCGGCGCGCCGCCATTGCTCTGCGCGGGGGTGCCGCCCTGGACGAGCTGCGCGTGCGCGGGCGCGGCCCAGACCGCAGCGAGCGCGAGCGCTCCCAAAGCCGAGGTGGTGAACAGGCTGCTGCGGCGGGCGGACATGATGGTTTCCTTCACGAGATCGACGCGGACAGGCTGATGAGGAAGCGGTCGGACGGCTTGGGCGTGCCCGGCGCAAGCCGGTCGAAGGGGTGCGCCCAGGCGGCGTCGATCGAGATCCAGGGCGAGAACTGCGCGCGGATGCCAAGCCCGGCCGACCGCAACCGCGATTCACCGGCGCCCGGGCCGATGTTGGTCAGGCGCACGGCATCGACGAAGCCATAGGGACGGAATGCCGCCCGCTTCCCGATCGCAATCGGCACGGTAGTCAGCTCGAACGTCGCCCCGAGTGCACGATCGCCCGACGCCGCCGACGGATCGTAACCGCGGCCGATCGACAGATTGCCGGCCGAGAACTCCTCATAGGAGAGCAACGGCACGCTGCTATATTGCCAGCTGCCCGAAACGGTGGCGACGATCGGCCCGAACAGCCGCCCGCCCACTGCCCATTCCGCGCGAACGACCGTCGCGTCGGGCTGGCCGCCGAAGCGTGACGCGACGCGGCTGCCATAGGGCGAGGCTCCGAGCACATTCAGCCCCTTGCGCAGTTCGATCGATCCGGTCACTGCCACCGAGTGGCTGGCGAGCTCTGCCGGCGCCCAATGCCCGTCGAACCGCGCAAAAAGGATGCGCAACTTGTCCTCGGTCAGCGTCGCGATGCCATTGCCGAACTCGACCTTCTGGTCGATCCAGTCGAGGCCGCCCGAAAGCGTGAGGTTGTGACGGCGGTGACGGATCAACGGATAGCTCAGCCGCGCATTGCCAGCGAAACTGTTGCCCTCGAGACCCAACGCCGAGACCGCGCCGCCCGGTTTGGTCCACGCGAACGACCCCGACAGGTTGAGCGAAAGCCCCTCCCCGCCGATCTTCAGGCTTTCGGTGGCCTGGAGGACGCGCTGCTCGGAACTGCCCAACGTGCCGTAGCCGACGAGCGTGGTGCGCTCGCCGAGCGATGTGAAGCTGTTGAGATCGAGGCGCGCAGTCGCGAGTTCGCGCCCGATCGACATCGAGCCGTAGTCATTGAGGCTGAAGCTGGCGGCGATGGCCGAACGCGCGACTTCGATATCGAGATCGACAGCGCCATTCCCGCCCGCAGACTGGCGGAGCGAGGCCTGGACGGTAACGCCCGGAATGTCCGAAGCGAGCAGCAGATAGCGCTGCGCGGTGTTGAGGTCGAAGGGCGTCAGTCCCTTGAGCTTGTCGAGATAGCGCGCGACCTGCCGCTGCGCGGGGCCGACATTGCCGCGATAATTGACCGATGCGACATGGGCTTCGGTCACCTCGAGGACGATCCGTCCGTCGGCGATGCGCTGCTCGGGGATGTTCACCGCAGCGAGCACGCCACGGCGCAGATAGAGCGAAGCCACCCGGTCGCGGATCGTGCAGATCGCGCTGACCGGAAGCTCCTGCCCGGCCAGATCGCGCCAGGCGAGCGCCAGCCGCTCACCGTCGAGCGCGAGCTTGCCGTTGTTGCCGCGAAACTCGACGCCGTTCAGCGTGAATTTGAGCTCGCTTCCCGCGAAGGCGCACGGTCCCGCCTCGATATTGCGGAACAGCTCGCCGCGCGGCGCCGCGGGAAGCGCCGACTGCTGCGCCGGATTCAGCTCCTGCCTCGAAGGCAGGGTCTGTTGCGCCTGTGCGGGCAGCGCTGTTCCCGCCATGAGCAACGCCAGGGCCGCGGACACACGCCCACGTACGACATGACCGGCAATCGTCATCAGACAGCTTTCGTTCGAAGGGGACAGACAGGCGGCAAAGCCAGATGGCCCACGACGGGGGCCGGCGACGCTGCGGGGCGCTTCGTACCGCAGGTGAGGTGGGGCGTCTGTCGCTACTAATAGTGACAGAAACGGAATTCCGTTACGGAAAGCACGGTTTTCTCCCGTTTTCACACGTGTCACCGGGGGCGGTGCATCGGTGTTCGACCGGGTGTTTTGTACTTCCATCGACCCCATCCCCCCGGCCGCGCGGGGGCCTCCGCACGGCATGGAGCGGGATGGCTAGGCGGGGACAGACGCGGGAAACAGTTCCCATATGGGAGTGGGTGCCGGCCTGCCGCGACCGGCCGGAAACGGTCAGCCCGGTTCGAACCCGGGTACCGACATCGCCAGCCGAACAAGGTCGAGCTGGCGATGACAACCCGTCTTGGTCTGGATGGTCTTCAGCCGTGTCCGCGCGGTGGAAAGCCGGATCCCCAGCCGTTCCGCAGCCTCATTCAGCGGCACGCCCGCGATCACCGCGCTGGCCAGCCGTTCCTCGGCCGGAGACAGACCGAAACGGCGTGCGATCCAGGCCATTGCGTCGGGCGGCGTCGCGTCAGGATCGGAAATGACGAGCAGCATCTGGCCCGATGCCACCGGCAACCCGAAGCTTGCCGCCGAGGCGATCGGCCAGAGCATCGCCTGAAGCGGCGAACCGCCATCCGGCCGCGGCAACATGGTACCCGGCGGTGCCGCGCTTCCCTGCGAGACACCATCCAGCGACAGGCGACACGCCACGACGGCGTCGTCGAGGGCACGGCTGCACCTGTCATCGAAGCTGCGCAGTCGTCCGAGGCGATTGAGCGTGACTCCCGCGCCCGCCGCGACCAGCGCTTCGCCCTGCCGGTTCATTGTCCGCACCCGCCCGTCGCGATCAAGCACGAAGGCCGCGTGGCTCCATTGTTCGAACATCGCCTGCGGCGCGAGCACCGCCGCTCCCGCTTGCATCAATGTCCGCCGCAGATTGAATGCGCGACACAGATGCGGCGCCAGCAGGCCCAGCAATTGCATCTGGTGATCGCGCCGGACCGGGTCGTCGTGCCGGTCGCCGAAGGACAAGGACGCCCAGCCTTCGGGCTCGCGCTCCAGCACCATGCCGGTGCCATGGTGCCCCAGCCGGTGCGGAAGCATGAAGTCATTGTAATGTTCGGTCCGGAACAGCTCGTACTCGCTGATGATCGTTTCCGAGCGCGTCGGCAGCCCGACCGCGTTCCCGGGCACGAAATCCACATAGGGACTGTTCGAGAAATAATGGGCCGCATAGTCGCGGAGCGCCGCTTCGGGATAGTTGACGACGATACTGAGATCCGCGCCGGCGCCCATAGTCTCATGGCTGAAGAGCATGACGGTCAGATCCGGGTAGATCGCCTCGATCCGGTCGACGAAGTCGTGCCACAGATGCGGATCAAGCGCGGCTTCGTAGATCCCGCCCACCAGCTCTGCCACCAGCATAGGCGTGAGGGGTTCCGGACCTGGGATGGCGCGTCTCATTCTCGGCCTCAAGCGAAAGCGGACAGGCTGGCGCTGACTAGCGCGGACAGCGCGCCGGAACAAATTGTAACGCGGCCGAAATCGTGTGTATGTCACTATTACTAGCGACAGAAGCCGGCGGGATCGATGGTACAAGACCGTAACCCGGGCATCGCGCACCGCCTGCCCCGCAATCGCTCCGGCCGCGCTGAGGTGCGCGGATCGCTTCAGGATGTTTCGATGGCCGATTCTGTTCCACCGCTGCTGAGGGTCGCGCTGGTCGAGGACGACATCACCTTCCAGAACAGCTTTGCCGCCGCCCTGGCGGAAACCGGTGACATCGAACTTGCCGGTATGGCGCACAATGTCGCGCAGGCCCGGGTGCTGCTCGACGGCGACCCGCTCGACGTGCTGGTGGTCGATCTCGGCCTGCCCGACGGATCCGGAATCGATGTGATCCGGGCCGCGCACGCCGCATGGCCCGCCTGCGGCATCATGGTGAGCACCACCTTCGCCGACGAGAAGCACGTCATCGCCTCGATCGAAGCGGGCGCGGCCGGCTATCTGCTCAAGGACAGCTCCGCCAAGAAGATCGCCGACGAAATCCGCGCGCTCCACGCCGGCGGCAGCCCGATCAGCCCGCGCATCGCACGCCAGATCCTACTTCGTTTTCGCGCGCCTGAACCCGAGCCGCAGCCGCCGGAACAGGTCGAGCCTGAAACGCTCCCCTCACCGCTTTCCCCGCGCGAGCGCGAGGCGCTCGAGCTGATCACCAAGGGGTTCAGCTATGACGAGATCGCCGATCTGATGCAGGTCTCGCGCAACACGGTGATGACCTTCGTCCGGCGAATCTACCAGAAGCTCGAAGTCCACTCGAAGGCCGAAGCGATCTACGAAGCCAGGAATCATGGGATTCTCTAGCTATCTGCGCACCGTGCTGTTCTATGCCGGCATCCTGCTGCTGATCCTCGGCGGTGCCTGGCTTGCCGGCCGGCCGCACGGAATTCACCTGACCCAAGCGGAGTTGCTGACCCAGGATACGGAGGGTTACGCGCCGCCACCGCGCCAGATCGACTGGCGGAACATTCCCGGCCAATGGCGCACGGTCGCCATGCCGCACGCCCCGCGCCCCGGTGTCCCGACCCGGCCGGGCGATGCGGGCCTGCTGCCGACGCGGACGAGCTGGTACCACTTTCAGCTCGACCCCGCGCAGCCGGCACCGCCCGATTCCTATCTCTACGTTCCGCGCTGGAAGACGGACGGCGAGATTGCGATCTATCTCGACGGACGGCTCTTCTATCAGTCGCACGCCAATCTCCAGTGGAACGGCTCGAACCGCCCCCTGTGGATCCCGCTCGAGGACACCGCCGAAACCACGCCGCCCCGGGAGATCCTGATCCGGATCCGCCATGTCCGCGGCATGGGCGGCGCGCTCTCGACCCTGTGGATCGGCGACTATTCGCAGCTCGGTGCAGCGTATCTGGTCCGCAATTTCTTCCAGACCGAGCTCCCCTATATCGGCTCCGCGATGTTCCTCGCGACGGGGGTCTTCGCCTTCTTCGTCTGGCTCAGGCGGCGGCGCGAGACGCCCTATCTGCTGTTCGCTGCAATGACCGTCGTCGTCTTTCTCCGCGTCATGCACAGCTATATGGGCATGGACCGCCTGCCGGTCTCCGATGCCTGGTTCGGCTGGTTCACGGTCAATTCGATCGCGTGGATGATCCTGATCGTTCAGTTGTTCCTGCTCCGGCTGCACCATCACCGCCAGCCGGTGCTCACCGCCGCGCTCGCGATGCTATCGCTGGTGAGCAGCCTGGTCACGCTACCCGTCTTTGCCGGCACCTTCGATGCCACGGTGATCGCTCCGGTCATCTATATCGCCGTGGCGAGCCTCGGCATCATCGTCTTCAGCTTGGGCCTGTACCGCAGCTGGCAAGCACAATCGCGCGAAGGCGTGGTCCTCGCCGGATGGGGTCTGCTCAGCGTTCTGCTCGGCGGCTACGACATCCTGCTCCAGAACAATCTGGTCGATATCGAAGGCCTGTTCCTCAACATCTACGCTGCAATCGGCCTGATCGTCGCCTTCTGCCAGATCATGCTGAGCCGCTACACGCGCGCAATGAGCGAGGTCGAGCGCGCCAACACCGTCCTCGCCGAACGGCTGGCGGAACGCGAGGCGGAGCTCAACGCCAGCCACGAGAAGCTCCGCGAGATCGAGCGGCGCGAGGTGCTGCTTCAGGAGCGCCAGCGGCTGATGCAAGACATGCATGACGGCCTGGGTTCGTCGCTGGTCAGTGCATTGCGCGTGGTCGAGCATGGCCGCATCGACGAGTCGGAGATCGCCGATCTGCTCAAGGGCTGCATCGACGATCTCAAGCTCACGATCGATTCGATGGAGCCCGTCGAGACCGACCTGCTGCTGCTGCTCGGCACATTGCGCTTCCGTCTCCAGCCGCGGCTGGAGGCGACGGGCATCAAGTTGCGCTGGGAGGTCGGCGATGTGCCGCCGCTTGCCTGGCTCGACCAGCGCCACTCGCTGCATATCCTGCGCATCCTGCAGGAAGCCTTCACCAACGTCATCAAGCACGCCGGCGCAAGCGAGATCCGCGTCACCACCGAAACCCGCAACGGCTTCGTACGGGTGGGCGTCATCGACAATGGCCGGGGCTTCGACGTCGCGATCGCTGCCAAGGGGCGCGGGCTCGGCAATCAGGCGCGCAGAGCCGAAGTGATCGGCGGAAGGATCGAACTCAGCTCGGGGCCGGGCGGAACCGTCCTCACACTACTGCTGCCGGTCGATGGCCAGGGGATCGCACTCGAGCAAGCTTGAGCGCCGGTCGCCACCATGCGCCCGGCGATACGTCCCAAAACGCCCTTGACCGGATCAATCGATCGGGCCAAGGGCGCTTAGCCCGTAGATTTCTGCGGGTTTCGTGCCATTGCCGGTTTAGCTCAGCTGGTAGAGCAGCGGTTTTGTAAACCGAAGGTCGCGGGTTCGATTCCTGCAACCGGCACCACCGCCCTCTCGACCATTGAGGGCGCTGGCGATGCCGACCTCACTTTTGTCCGATTGCGCCTGCTACCAGCGGCGCGACCTTCGTCACGATCGATTCGAGGCCCGCCGGATTGGGGTGAATGCGATCGGGCAGCATCAGCCGCTGGTCGGTCACCACGCCGTCGAGGAAGAAGGGATAGAGGATCGCGTCGTAGCGCTTCGCCAGATCGGCGTAGATCGGGTTGAAACGATCCGCATAATCGCGGCCCATGTTCGGCGCAGCGACCATCCCGGTGAGCAGGATCGGGATGCCGCGACGCTTCAGTTCCTCGCAGATCGCGGTCAGGTTCGCGCGGGTCTCTTTGGGATCGATTCCGCGCAGCATGTCGTTGCCGCCCAGATTGACCATCACAAGGTCCGGCTTGCGATCGAGCCCGTCGAGCGTGAACGCCAGTCGCCGCAACCCGGCCGAGCTGGTGTCGCCCGAGACGCCCGCATTGCGCACCGTCGCTGCGACGCCACGTGCGGCCAGCGCCTTCTGAAGCTGGGCCGGGAAACTCTCCTGCGGCAGCACGCCATAGCCCGCATAGAGGCTGTCGCCGAACGCCACGACCAGCCGCGCGTCCGCGGCTTCCGCCGAGGCCGCGGCGTTCGCGTGCGCCGCCGGCGTCTCTGCGATCGTTTGGTTTGCGGAATTATTCTCGCTCGAACATGCCGCCAGCCCTTGGAGCAGCAGCAGTGCGCCCGCATATGGGGCAAGTCTGTTGGGCAAGGGTTTCATCTCCAAGCATGTCGATCGATCCGGCGGCGGATATCGCAATCCGCGCACGCAATGTCACCCTCACCCTCGGCACGCGCGAAGCGCCGACAGAAATTCTCAAGGGCATCGACCTTGGCATCGTCAGCGGCAGCAGCGTGGCAATCCTCGGCCCGTCGGGCTCGGGCAAGTCGTCGCTGATGGCCATCCTGTCCGGGCTGGAACGCGCCAGCGGCGGTGAGGTGACCGTCGCGGGGGTCCCCTATGGCGACCTCGACGAAGACGGGCTGGCACGCGCGCGCCGCGGGCGCGTCGGCATCGTGCTTCAGGCATTCCATCTTCTCCCGACGATGACCGCGCACGAGAATGTCGCCGTGCCGCTTGAGCTTGCCGGAGCAGCCGACGCCTTCGCGCGCGCCGCCGCCGAGCTCGAGGCGGTCGGGCTCGGTCACCGCCTCGCCCACTATCCTGTGCAGCTTTCGGGCGGCGAGCAGCAGCGCGTCGCAATTGCGCGTGCGGTCGCGGGGCGGCCTGAGATCATCTTCGCCGACGAGCCGACCGGTAATCTGGATGGCGCCACCAGCGGCGTGATCATCGATCTGCTGTTCGAGCGTCAGCGTGCCGCGGGCGCGACCCTGCTCATCATCACGCACGACCCTGCGCTCGCCGAGCGGTGCGACCGCGTGCTGACGATGCGCGACGGTCTGATTATCGCGGACAGTGCCGCTTGAGCGCGGACGGCGGCGCGGCGCGCGCCCTTGACTGGCGCGCGAGCTGGCGGATCGCGCGGCGCGACCTCCATGCGGGGTTCCGCGGGCTGCGGCTGTTGTTGGTCTGCCTGTTCCTCGGTGTCGCCACACTCGCGACGATCGGCAGCCTGACCGCATCGATCACGGGCGAATTGTCGGCGCGCGGACGCGTCCTGCTGGGCGGCGATGTCGAGGTGGCGATGACCCAGCGTCAGGCCTCCGCGCCCGAACGCGCGGCACTGGCCAGCCTTGGAACCGTGAGCGACACCATCCGCACCCGCGCGATGGCGCAGCGCGGAGTACCCGCATCGGGCGCGCCCGATGCGGTGCTGACCGAACTCAAGGGCGTCGATCCGCGCTATCCGCTCTACGGCGGCCTCACGCTGGTTACCGGCGGCTACAAGCCGCTCGAGCCCGGCGCGGTGCTGATCGGCCGGCCGCTCGCCGAGCGGCTGCTGCTCAAGTCCGGCGATCGCGTCCGCTATGGCGAAGCGGAGTTCCGCGTGGCGGGGATCATCGCCGACGAGCCCGATCGTGTCGGAGAGGGCTTCACGCTCGGACCGGTGGCGATCGTCTCGCTTGATGGGATGGCACGGACCGGGCTGCTCCAGCCGGGCGCGCTCTACGAGACCAAATACCGCATCCGCCTGTCCCCCGGCATCGCCCCGAACGAAGCGATCGATCGCCTCAAGGCGCAGTTTCCAACGGCGGGCTGGGAGTATAAGGATCGAGACCGCGCGGCACCCGGCGCTGTGCGCTTCTTCGAGCGGATGGGGCAATTCCTGTCGCTGATCGGGCTGGCCGCGCTGGTGATCGCCGGGATCGGCGTCAGCAACGGCGTCGCTTCCTATCTCGCGCAGAAGCGCGGCGGCATCGCGACATTCAAGATCCTCGGTGCCACATCCGCCGATATCAGCCGCATCTATCTGCTTCAGATCGGTGCTGCCGCCGCGCTGGCAGTGGGTGCAGGGCTGGTGGTCGGCGCGTTGCTGCCGCTGGTTTTCGTCGCGCTGGCCGGCGATCTGCTGCCCGTGGCGCCCGGCTTCGGCGTGTATCCGCTCCCGCTCGCGACCAGCGCCGCCTACGGCTTGCTGATCGCCTTCGCCTTTGCGCTGCCCCCGCTTGCGCGGGCACGCACCCACCCCGCCGCCGCGCAGCTGCGCAGCGGAGTCGAGCAATCGCGCCGGATCAACTGGCGCAGCGTCGTACTGGTCGCCGTGGCAGGATCGCTGGTCGTCGCGCTGGCGCTCGCCACGGCGCGCGAACCGCTCTTCGCCGCTGCGGTGCTGGGTGCGGTGGCGGCAGTGCTGCTCGTACTGCTCGGCATCGGCGAGGCGATCCGCCGCCTGTCCGCCCGCATGCCGCGCCCGCGCCGCCCGCTGCTGCGGCTCGCATTCGCCAATCTCCACCGTCCCGGCGCGCAGACGGTGGCGCTGGTGATCGCGCTCGGGCTAGCGCTGACCTTGTTCGTCACCCTTGCCGCGATCCAGACCAGCCTCGACGCGGAGATCGACCGCGCCGTGCCCGCACGTGCACCGAGCCAGTTCGTGCTCGATATCCCGTCGGAATCGCGCGACCGCTTCGCCGCGCTGGTCAGGCAGCAAGCGCCGGAGGCGAAGCTCAACATCGTCCCGTCGCTGCGCGGAACGATCACCGCCTACGGCAAGCAGCGCGTCGCCGATCTCAAGACCTTGCCCGAGGGCGCGTGGTTCCTGCGCGGCGAGCGCGGCGTCACCTATGCCGAGACGCTGCCGCAGGGCAGTGAGCTGGTCGCCGGCCAATGGTGGCCGCGCAACTATGCCGGTCCGCCCCTCGTCTCGCTCGACCGCGAAGCCGCGCGCATCCTGAACCTGCGTGTCGGCGATACGCTGACGGTGAGCGTCCTCGGCCGCGAAATCGAGGCCCGAATCGCCTCGCTCCGTCAGGTCAACTGGGACACGATGGGGTTCAACTATGTGCTGGTCTTCTCGCCCAATACGCTGGCGGGCGCGCCCCACAGCCTGACGTCGACGATCGACATGGATGCGAAGCATGAGGGCGCGGTGTCGCAGGCACTGCTCGCCGCCTTCCCCTCCGCCTCGATCATCGCCGTGAGCGAAGTGCTGGGTCAGGTGCGCACGATCCTCGATCAGATGGCGACCGCGATCCTGTTGTCGGCGTCCGTCGCGATCCTGGCCGGGATCGCGGTGCTGATCGGCGCGATCGCCGCATCACGACAGGCGCGCACCTATGACAGCGTCATTCTGAAGACGCTGGGTGCAACCCGGTGGCAGATCCTGACCGCGCAGGGGCTTGAATATGCGCTGCTGGCCCTGATTCTGGCGACGCTGGCGCTAGGCCTGGGCGGCGCTGCAGCCTGGTACGTGATCACCGGCGTGTTCGAGTTTCGCTGGGCTCCGGACTGGGGCGTCGTACTGGCGACACTTGGTATCGGCGCGCTGTTGACGCTCGGCATCGGACTGCTCGGATCCCTGCCCGTGCTCTCGGCACGGCCCGCGCAGGCGCTGCGGCGGCTATAGCGGCGGCGGGCCAAGGCCCCGCGGTCAAGGCCGGGACGGTCTGCGCGGGCCGCCTCCGGCCGCCCGCAGACGGTTACGTACCGTTACAATTGCTTACCAAGCGCCGGTATTTTGCGCGGTGCAGCATCGCTAGGCGGGACGCTTCCTCGACAAAGGGTCCCGATCATGCCGTTACGAACCCCGATCGCCGTCACCGCGGCCTTGCTCCTCGCCGGATGCGGCGGTGCGAAGCAGATGCCGCCGCAAGGACCGGCCGAAGTCGGGGTCGTTACGTTACGCACCGAACCCGTGACGATGACGTCCGAACTCACCGGGCGAACCACGGCGACGGCGATCGCGGAAATCCGGCCTCAGGTCGACGGGATCATCAAGGCGCGGCTGTTCACGGAAGGCTCCTATGTCCGCGCCGGCCAGCCGCTCTACCAGATCGACCCGCGACTCTATGTCGCCTCGCGCAATCAGGCGGCGGCACAGCTGGCGAGCGCGCAGGCGTCGGTGATCACCGCCAATGCCAAGGTCGCGCGCTACCGCCAGCTCGGCAGCGCGGACGCGGTCAGCAAGCAGGAAATCGACGATGCCGTTGCCACGGCGCGCGCCGGCGAGGCGAGCGTGCGCCAATATGCCGCGACACTGGACAGCGCGAAGGTCAATCTCGGCTTCACCCGCGTCTATGCACCGATCTCGGGCCGAATCGGCCGCTCGAACGTGACTCAGGGCGCGCTGGTCGGGACCGGTCAGGCGACGGCGCTGGCGACGATCCAGCAGCTCGACCCGATCTATGTCGATATCCAGCAGTCGAGCGACGCGCTGCTCGCGCTGCGCGAGAGTCTGGCAAAGGGCGACGTGCTGCCGGCGAGCACGACCGTTCAGCTCGTGCTCGGCAATGGCCGCATCTATCCCCAGACGGGCACGGTCGAGTTCGGCGAAGTCACGGTCGATCCAAACAGCGGCATGGTGACGCTGCGCGCGCGCTTCCCCAATCCTAACAACGTGCTGTTGCCCGGCATGTTCGTGCGCGTGAAGGCGCCGCAGGCGGTTGTGCAGAACGGCATCCTCGCGCCGCAGCAGGGCATTACCCGAGACGCCAAGGGCAATGCCACCGCTTTGGTGGTCGGCAAGGACGGCAAGGTCGAGCAGCGCGCGGTGAACGTCGCGCAGGCGATCGGCGACAAATGGCTGGTCACCGGCGGCCTCAAGGCGGGTGAACGCCTGATCGTCGAGGGTACCGACAAGGCGCGCCCGGGCGCGCAGGTCAAGGCTGTCGCGGCGGGAAGCAAGTAACATGGGTATCAGCCGCTTCTTCATCGATCGCCCGATCTTTGCCTGGGTGATCTCGATCGTCATCATGCTGGCAGGGCTGGTCGGGCTGGCCAGCCTGCCGGTCGCGCAATATCCGGACGTGGCTCCGCCGACGATCCGGGTCAGCGCCAGCTATCCCGGCGCCTCGGCACAGACGCTCGAAACCAGCGTCACCCAGGTCATCGAGCAGCAGCTGACCGGCATCGACGGGCTGCTCTATTTCCAGTCGTCGTCGGACAGTTCCGGCAGCGCCTCGATCACCGCGACCTTCGCCAAGGGCACTGATCCCGATACCGCGCAGGTGCAGGTGCAGAACAAGGTTCAGCAGGCGACTTCGCGCTTGCCGTCGGCGGTTACCTCGCAGGGGGTTACCGTCACCAAGGCGAATAACGACTTTCTGATGATCGTCGCGCTCTACGACGCGAGCGACAAGAGCACCGCGAGCGACGTCGCCGACTATCTCGTCACCAATTTCCAGGATTCGCTCGGCCGCGTCGAAGGCGTCGGCCAGACCCAGGTGTTCGGCGCGCAATATGCGATGCGCATCTGGCTCGACCCGAACAAGCTCGCCGCGCGCAAGCTGATGCCGTCGGACGTCTCCGCGGCGGTGCGGGCGCAGAACGCGGATGTCTCAGCAGGCCAGATCGGCGGTCTGCCGGCGGTGAAGGGCCAGATGCTCAACGCCGTGGTGCGCGGCAAGTCGCGCCTGACCTCGGTCGACCAGTTCAACGACATCGTGGTCAAGACCGAGAGCGACGGTTCGGTCGTCCGCCTCGCCGATGTCGCACGGGTCGAACTCGGCCAGGAAAGCTACGGCACCTCGGCGAAGCTCAACGGCCACCCGGCATCGGGCATCGCCATCCAGCTGGCGACGGGCGCGGACGCACTCAAGACGGCGGCGGCGGTCAAGGAACGGGTCACCGAGCTTTCGAAGGAACTGCCGGCCGGCTACGCGATCACCTATCCGCGCGACACGACCGACTTCGTGAAGCTGTCGATCAAGGAAGTGATCAAGACGCTGATCGAGGCCATCGTGCTGGTCGTCGTCGTGATGTTCGTCTTCCTGCAGAGCTGGCGCGCCACGCTGATCCCGGCGATCGCCGTGCCGGTCGTGCTGCTCGGTACCTTCGGGGTGCTCGCCGTCGCAGGCTATTCGGTCAACACGCTCACCCTGTTCGCCATGGTGCTGGCGATCGGCCTGCTCGTCGACGACGCGATCGTCGTGGTCGAGAATGTCGAGCGCGTGATGGCGGAGGAAGGACTCAGCCCGCGCGACGCGACGATCAAGTCGATGAGCGAGATCGGATCGGCGCTGGTCGGCATCGCGCTGGTGCTGTCCGCGGTGTTCCTGCCGATGGCGTTCTTCGGTGGATCGGCGGGCGTGATCTACCGGCAATTCTCGGTGACGATCGTCTCGGCGATGGTGCTGTCGGTCGTCGTCGCACTGGTGCTGAGCCCGGCGCTCACCGCCACCCTGCTCAAGCCGGGACATCATGACCCGCTCGAGCGCAAGGGGCTCGCCGGCCGGTTCAACCGCTGGTTCGCCCGGATCACCGGCCGCTACCAGGATGGCGCGCATTCGGTGATCCGCCGGCGGCTGATGCACCTCGGCGTGTTCCTCGCGATCACGGTCGTGCTCGGCCTGTTGTTCGCCCGCCTCCCGACCAGCTTCCTGCCCGAAGAGGATCAGGGAACGGCGATGGTGATGTACACGCTGCCCGCCGGCGCCACCGCCGAGCGGACCGAGCAGGTCCGCGCCGAGATCCAGCATTTCTACGGCAATGAGAAGGACATCGCGAACGCCTTCACCGTCTCCGGCTTCAGCTTCGGCGGGTCGGGCCAGAATGCCGGCATGGGCTTTGCCAGCCTGAAGCCGTTCGACGAACGGCCGGGCGCCGCGCATTCGGCGGGCGCGGTCAATGGCAAGGCCATGGCCGCCTTCTCGAAGATCCGCGACGCGCAGGTCTTCGCGATGACGCCGCCGCCGATCTCGGGCCTTGGCCAGTCGAACGGCTTCACCTTCGAGCTGCTCAATTCGAGCGGCATGTCGCAGGCGCAGTTCGTCGCCTTGCGCGACAAGCTGATCGCGGCTGCGGCGAAGGATCCCGCCCTCATGGCCGTACGCGCCTCCGCTCTGCCCGACACGCCGCAGCTCGACATCAAGCTCGACGAGGCGAAGCTCGCCGTGCTGGGCCTCAGCGTCGACGATGTGACCAGCGCGCTGAGCTCCGCCTGGGGCGGCACCTATATCAACGACTTCGTCGATCGCGGCCGGGTCAAGCGCGTCTACATGCAGGGTGATGCGCCGTTCCGCATGCTGCCCGAGGACATCAACCAGTGGCAGGTGCGCAATCCGGCCACGGGCGAGATGGTGCCCTTCTCGGCCTTCGCCACCCTGTCCTGGGAAAAGGGTCCGAACAGCGTCGCACGCTTCAACGGCCTCCCCTCCTACGAGATCCAGGGTTCGGCCGCAGCCGGTACCAGCTCGGGCGAGGCGATGCAGCGGATGGTCGAGCTCCAGCAGGAGCTGGCGCCGGGCACCAGCTATGCCTGGGCCGGCCTCTCCTTCCAGGAGAGCCAGTCGAGCGGGCAGGCCCCTCTCCTCTACGGCGCGTCGATCCTGATCGTCTTCCTCTGCCTTGCTGCGCTCTATGAAAGCTGGTCGGTGCCGATCGCGGTGCTGCTGGTGCTGCCGCTCGGGATCATCGGCGCGGTGCTGGCGGTGACGATGCGCGGGCTCAACAACGACATCTATTTCCAGGTCGGCCTGATCACCACGATCGGCCTGGCGGCGAAGAACGCGATCCTGATCGTCGAGTTCGCCGAGGATGCGCGCAGACGCGGCAAGGATCTGGTCGAGGCGGCGCTGGAGGCGGCCCGGCTGCGCCTGCGCCCGATCCTGATGACCAGCCTTGCCTTCATCTTCGGCGTGCTGCCGCTGGCGATCGCCACGGGTGCAGGCGCCAACAGCCGGATCGCGATCGGCACGGCGGTGATCGGCGGCATGCTGACCGCGACCGTGCTCGCGATCTTCTATGTGCCGATGTTCTTCGTGGTCATCGCCAAGCTGTTCCACAGCCGCGCGCCCAAGGCGCAGGAGACCCAGTCGTGAATGCCCTCCGTACTCTGGTGCTGCTCGCCGGTGCCGCTTCGCTGACCGCCTGCAACATGGCGCCCAACTATGTCCGCGCAGTCTCGGACTATGTGCCGCCCGAATGGCCGCAGGGCGCCGCCTACGCTCCGAACCAGGAAGGCGCCGCGGGGATGCCATGGCGCACGCTGGCCGGCGACGAGAAGCTGCGCCAGGTGATCGAGCAGGCGCTGTCGCGGAACCAGGATCTCGCCGCCGCGGTCGCCAACGTCCAGATGGCGCGCGCGCAATATCGTTCCCAGCGTTCGCGCGAGGCGCCGACGGTGGCGGCAGGCGCGAGTGCGTCGGTCCAGCGCACGCTCGGCGGACCGGAGCCTGCAGGCGGCGGGGATACGACGCAATTCTCCGGCAATGTCGGGATCAGCGGGTTCGAGATCGACCTGTTCGGCCGCCTCAAGAATCTCTCGCGCCAAGCGTTCGAGCAGTATCTGGCGAGTGAATCGGGCGCGCGATCGACCCGCTTCGCCATCGTCGCCGAGACGGCGGCCGCCTATGCGACGCTTGCCGCCGATCAGGATCTGCTCGCGGTGGCACAGCAGCAGGTGAAGAGCGGCGAGGAGACCGTGCGGCTCACCCGCAAGCTCCACGACGTCGGGCTGGTCAGCGGCAGCGACGTCGCCAATGCCCAGACGATCCTCGCCCAGGGCAAGGCGGACGTCGAAGCCTACACCACCCGCGTCGCGCAGGACCGCAACGCGCTGGAGTTGCTGGCGGGCGGAAAGATCGACGATGCGCTGCTGCCCGCCGGCCTCGCCGCGCTCGATACCGGCGTTGCCAACGTCCCTGCGGGGCTGTCCTCGACCGTGCTGCTCGATCGGCCCGACGTGGTCGAGGCGGAGCATCAGCTGAAGGGCGCCAACGCCAATATCGGCGCGGCGCGGGCGGCGTTCTTCCCGACCATCTCGCTCACCAGCGTGATCGGGGTGGCCAGCAATGCGCTGACCAGCCTCTTCTCCGGACCGACCAGCATTTGGTCGGCCAACCCGTCGGTCAGCCTGCCGATCTTCGGCGGCGCCAATCGCGGCAACCTCGATTACGCCAAGGCGCAGGCGGAATATTCGCTCGCCACCTACCGCAAGGCGGCGCAGACGGCGTACAAGGAAGTTTCCGACGGGCTAGCCCGGCGCGGCACGATCGTGCGGCAGCGCGAGGCTCAGGCCGATCTCGTCGCCGCGGCGAACAAGAGCTGGACGGTCGCCGACGCGCGCTACCGGCAGGGCATCGACAGCTTCCTCACCGCGCTGGTCGCGCAACGCACGCTCTATGCGGCGCAGCAGAGCGAGATCAGCCTGACGCTCACCGACATCGCCAACCGCATCACGCTGTACCAGGCGATCGGTTCGGACGACAGCCTGTGACGCACCCTTTGGCAGCATCGGCGGAGGCGCTATAGCCGATGCTGGAGGATGGGTTGGCTGACGATTTCGGGCATGTGCCGCGGCTGCTGGTCGTCGATGACGATCCGGACATCCGCGAGCTGGTGATCCAGCAACTCGCCCGCGAGGGTTATGCGCTGCACGCTGCCGGGGACGTTGCCCAGGTCCGCGCCACGCTCGCGCGCGAGCCGGTCGATCTGATCGTCCTCGACCTCAATTTGCCCGATGGCGACGGCCTGACCCTGTGCCGTCAGCTTCGTGCCGAAGGGCATGAAGGCGCGATCATCATGGTCACCGCGCGCGACAGTGCGATCGACCGGGTGCTGGGGCTTGAGCTCGGTGCCGACGACTATCTTACCAAACCGTTCGAGCCGCGCGAGCTGAGCGCCCGCGTGCGCAACCTGTTGCGGCGGCGGCCCCGGGTCGAGGCTAGGCCCGGCGGCGCGCAGGTTGCGCGGTTCGGCCCCTGGCGGCTCGATCTGGTCAAGCGGCGGCTGATCGCGCCTGACGACAGCCTGGTGATGCTGTCCTCGACCGAATTCGCCATTCTGAACCGGTTGATCGAAGCGCCGCACCAGCCGCTGTCCCGCTCCGCGCTGTTCCCCAGCCGCGGCGCCACCGCCGAGTTCGACCGCACGATCGACAACCAGATCAGCCGGTTGCGCCACAAGCTCGCGCGGGTGGGCGGCAGCGACGAGCTGATCCTGACCGTGCGCAACCAGGGCTATCTGCTCGCCGCAAACGTGGCGTTCGAATGATCGCGGCCTGGCGCGGGCTGCGGCATTTCGTCCTGTCGCTGGCCGGACGGATCGCGCTGATCCTGGCGGTCGGCATCTCGTGCGCTGCGATCGCCGCGCTGTTCGTCGCCGATCAGGTGCGGCAGGCCGACTATCAGCGCTGGCGCGGCGAACAGGTCGTGCTGAGCGCGATCGACGTGGCCGGCCGTCTGGAGCGTAATCGCCAGGGCACGCTCGATCAGCTGCGCAATCGCGGGCTTATCGGCGTCAGGCTGATCCCGCCCCAGGTCGACTTTCCCGGGACGCTGGATCAGGCCCATACCGACATGGCGCGGGGGCGCGCGCCGGCGGGCATGGCGCTCGCCCTGTTCAAGGTCGCGCCGTCGGTCTGCATCTCGAACGAGCCCTTCTGGAAGCAGCCGCGCGTGGCCGGGTTCAAATTCCCGATCTCGCCCGAATGCTGGCTGCTGACCGTGACCTCGGGCGGCGAGACGGTGCGCATCAGCGTCGACATGCCGCGCCTGGCCTCGCCGCCGAGCCCGATCACCCAGCCGCTCTTCCTGGTCCTGATCATCGCTGCGAGTACCCTGTTGTCGATCCTGGTCGCCAGTATCGCCACCGCGCCGATCCGCCGCCTCGCCGCCGCGTCGCGCGCCTTTGCCCGGTCTATCGACGCCGAACCCGTGCCCGAGCGCGGGCCGGAGGACGTCCGGCAGGCGCTGGCGACCTTCAACGCGATGCAGGAGCGGGTGCGCGAGGGGCTGCGCGAGCGCACCCGCCTGCTTGCGGCGATCAGCCATGACCTGCAGACGCCGCTCACCCGGCTCCGGCTGCGGCTCGAGCAGGTCGAGGATGCCGCGCTGCGCGAGCGGCTGGTCACCGACCTGTCGGCGACGCTGGCGATGGTCCGGCGCGGGCTGGACCTCGCGCGGAGCAGCGAAAGCGCGGAGCAATGGTCGGTGATCGACCTTGATTCGATGCTCGCCGCGATGGTCGAGGATGCCGCCGAGTTCGGTCATGCGGTCCGGTTCACCGGAGGCTGCGGCGCGCGCGTGCGGGTCAAGCCCGATGCACTGTCCCGATGCCTCGGCAATGTCGTCGACAATGCGATCCGCTATGCCGGCGGCGCAGAGGTGACCTGCCGCCGCGACGCCGGCGCCGTGATCGTCAGCGTTCGCGATCATGGTCCCGGCATGCCCGAAGAGCTGATCGCGCGCGCGTTCGAGCCATTCGTTCGGGGCGGAAGCCACGATACCACGCCCGGTACCGGGATTGGCCTGACGATCGCGCAGGCGCAGGCACGCGCAACCGGCGGCTACCTTACCCTGCGCAATCATCCTGAAGGCGGCTTGCTGGTCGAGCTGAGGTTGATGCGCTAGTCCGCCGGACCGGCTCGATCTCTTCTGCCGTTCACCCCTGCTCCGGCCCGAATTCCAGTGCGTCTTCGGGCTCTGCGGGATCCTCCGCGCCGTCATCGTCATCCGCCGGATCCGCGGCAGTATCGGGAGCGATTGCCGGCACATAGCTGCTCCCGGTCACATAGGTTGTGAGCCAGCGCATGCTGGTGTTCACCTGGAAGAGCTGGTGGCGCAGCTCCTTGAAATTGTGCGGCTCGCGCGGCGCGAGATAGAGTTCGGTCGGAACCCCGAGATCCTTGAGCGCACGGAACAGCATGACCGACTGCGCGGGGGGAACGCGGCGGTCCTCGGCGCCTGCCAGGATCAGCGTCGGCGTCTTTGCCGCGTCGATCGAAGCCAGCGGCGAGTTGCGCAGATAGAGGTCGCGGCGCGCCTGGCTGCCATAAGGCGGGGTGAGGAACCATTCCTTGCGCTGCCAGCGCGTGTCGGAGCCGAGATACATCGACGTCCAGTCGACCGCGCCCGCGCCGACGATCGCGGCCTTGAAGCGATCGGTCACGGTGATGAGGCGCGCGGTCATGTGCCCGCCCGCGCTCCAACCCATCGCGCCGGTCTTCGCGGGATCGGCGATCCCCCGCTTCACCAGCTCATCGACTCCGGACAGGACGTCGCGATCAGCGACCCGGAAATAGTCGCCGTTCATGCCCTGGAGAAAGGCGTCGCCATAGCCGGTGCCGCCGCGATAGTTGACGCTCAGCGTGACGAAGCCGTGCGAGGCCAGCAGCGGCAGGAAGCGGCCATAGGAAAAGATGTTGAACTGATCGGCCGAGCGCGGGCCGCCATGGCTCTGGACGATCAGCGGGTAGCGCTGGCCGGGCGTGTAGCCGAGCGGATAGGTGATCAGCCCCTCGAGCGCCTGCCCTTCCGGTCCGGCCCAGCGGATCGCCTCCTGCCGCGGAAGCTGGAAGCGCCTGCCGATGTCGTTGTTGACCGCCGTGACCTGCACCGGCGCATTCGAGCCCGCCGGGTCGATGCGTACGACCTCTGCCGGCTGGGTGGCCGATGCGCGCAGATAGGCCAGGCTCCGTCCGTCGCGCGACAAGGCGGGCGACGAAATCACGCAATCGCATTGCTCCAGCGGCCGGATTGCCCCGGTTGCGACGGCCACGGCGTGCAGATTGGTGCGGACGCCATCCTGTGCGGTGAAGTAGATTTCCGTCCCGTCGGCCGACCACAAGGCATCCCTGACCGCCCAGGGCCGCCCTTCGCCAAACTGGCGGATCGCGCCCTTGTCCATGTCGATGACGAAGAGCCGTGCATTGACCGTGGCGTACTTGCCGCCGGCAGCATTGGCGATGAACAGCGCGGACTTGCCGTCGGGCGCGAGCCGGGCATCGTCTTCGCGATAGTCGTTGGTCGTGATCCGGCGCCGGACTCCGGTCGCGGGATCGAGGAGCCAGAGCTCCGATCGCGGCTGATCGTCGAGCAGGCGCGAGGGCGCCAGCCTCAGCAGGATAGTGCCGGCGTCGCGCGCGATGCTGAAGCCGCGTACATCCAGATCGCCGCTCACGACGGTAACGACCTGACCCGAAGCGAGGTCGAGATAGTTCAGCGTCGCGCGCCTGCGCGGCGCCTCGAACACGAACATGTCGTCCTTCGCCTTGATCCGCGCGGCCGTCGCGGGATCGTCCGGCCTGTCCGCCAGGAAATAGATCCGCGCCCCGTCCCCCGACCAGGCAAGATCGGAGGCCGAACTGCGCAGCTGGGTGAGCTGACGCACCTTCTTGCCCGGCACGTAGAGATGAATCTGGGCGTATCTGCCCCCCTTGGGCTTGGTCGCGAAGGCCAGCGACTTCCCGTCCGGGGACCAGACAATCTCTCCCTTCAGCTCGAGCAGGCGCTCGGGGATGCCGGAGGCGGTGATCCGCCAGGTGCGCGTCGTGGATGCGTTTCGCGCCCAGTTCGCACCGCGAACCTTGTAGATGATCTCGCTGCCGTCGGGGGACGGGAGCGGGCTGGCCGCACGCGCCAGCGCAACCAGATCGGTCGCGGTCATCGGCTGCGGCGCCACCGGCCGGGTCTGGCCGGCTGCGGGCGCCGCCGCGAGCATGGCGCAGAAGGTCAGCCAAAGAGTTTTTGCGGTCATCAACCTGTCTTCCCGTCTTCTTGGGGCCGCCGCGGGGGCTGGGGCGGCGGCCCCCTCCCTGTCCTAGAAGTCCATCGAAACGCCCAGATAGAAGCGGCGTCCGGCAACATCATAGGTCGGGTTGTAGTTGTTCGTGCTCCCGCTCAGCACATCGCCCGCCGGCAACAGCGGACTGGTCTTGTCGAACAGGTTCGTGACACCCCCGTAGAGCCGGAATTTCGCATCACGGACCTTGAAATTATAGCTCGCATAGACGTTGTGCTGCCACACCGCCGGTATGTTCAGGAACAGCGGATATTCGGCATTGGGGTTGCTCGCCTTGAAGGTCTGATATTCCTTGAGACGCGTCAGGCTGTCATAGATCTTGCCGTAATAGATCGCAGTCCAGCGCAGGCTCAGCCCCTCGTGCCGCCAGGACAGCGATCCGCGCGCACGATATTTGAACGTCCCCGAGACCAGCTCGCCCCGCTCGTCGGTCGTGACGAGACCGGTGAGCCCCTGGAACTTGGTCTCATACTTCAGCAGGTGGGTCGCGTCATAGCGCACGCTCCACTTTCCCGGGATGCCGATGCCGTCGAAATCGAACCGGTACTCGGCCGCCACGTCGATGCCGGAGGTGTTGAACCCGGCAAGGTTGAACTCGCGCTGGATGATCCCGGAAAGCTGCCCGTTGTTCGGATTGCGGGTGACATCGCCGCAGAACGGGTTGGCCGAAGTCGCCAGATCGCTGTCATAGCATTGAGACAGGATGTCCTGATTGCCATAAGCGGTGATCGCGTCCTTGATCCGGATATCATAGTAATCCACCGACAGCGTGAACCGCTTCAGGAAGCTGGGCGTGAACACCCCGCCAAGAGTGAAGGTGTCGGCGGTTTCCTCCTTGAGCGTCAGATTGCCGGCATTGGGGCTGTAAATCGACGTGCCCGACTGATCGAACAGCTGCGGCTGTCCGTTCGCAAGCTGCGACGCGAACAGCGCCTGGATACCGGGATTGGCCCGGCAGTTCGTCGCGATCCGTCCCGCCGTCGCCGGGGTCACGCCGTCGCAGATGTCGCTGACGTCGTCGAAGTCGCCGCGCGGCGGCGAGAAGAGCTCGGTGAGGTCGGGCGCACGCTGCGCCCGCGCAAAGCTTGCGCGGAACCGGATATCCTTGACCGGTGCGTACTGGATGCCGCCGCGGAAACTGAACACCGTCCCGACATTCTTGATGTCATAGGTGCCGACACGCGCCGACGCGTCGACGCTGAGCAGTTCGATGCCGGGCTTGTCCTTCACCAGCGGCGCGTTGACCTCGGCATAGCCTTCGAACACCGAGATCGATCCGCCGAAATTGGGCACCGGCGGGCCGGATGTGCCGCCGAAGCGCGAATAATCGTCGCCCTCGATCTTCTGGCTGTCCTTGCGGTATTCGATGCCGAACGCGGCGCCCACCGGGCCGGCCGGCAGGGCGAACAGGTCGCCGGTCAGAAAGCCGCTGAAGCTGTGCTGTTTGAGCGTCGCGCGCTGATGCAGATCGGCCTTGATGAAGGCAGCCGCTTCGGGCGTGATCGAACCTTCGCCGAAGATATTGATCGGGACGCAGCCGTTGGACGTGTCGCGGCAGACGATCTGGCCGTTCACCGTTGTCGCATCGAGCGCCTGTTTGAGCCGCAGGCCGTTGATCTCGCCCGCGCGCACCTGATCCTGGACGAACTGGCCATAGGCGAAGCTCGCTTCCCATTTCCAATTGCCCCAGGCGTCGCCGCGCGCGCCGAACCAGCTGCGCACGGTTTCACGGTCGTTATAGGTCGCCTGCGGCCCGAGCTCGACCAGACGGCGGGTGAAATAGACACCCCGGTTGGTCGATCCGGTGGTGACGTCGGCCCGGATTTCGGCAGGAACGAAGGGATTGCACGGACCCGAGCCGGTTCCCGTCGCACGCTGGCATGGGATGCGGCCGAGCGTCACTTCGCTGCCCACGCCCGTGACGCGATCGATCACCGGGAAGGTGTCGTCCGCCGTGATCGCGCTCGGCTCGCGAAAGTTGAGCGTCTTGACCTTCGAATACTGGACCTGAGCGAAGATGCTGGTCTTGTCCGACACCTCAAAATCGAACTTGGCGGCGCCGAGATAGCGTTCGCGCTCGCCGCTGATCCAGCGCACATTTCGGGTACTGAACCCGTCGCGGTTGGGGAGGAAATAGCCGGTGTTGCCGGCATCGCTGGTGCCGACATTGACGACCGCGCCGGTCTGAACGTCGGGGCCGAGCGGGACCAGCGTACCGCCGCGGTAGAAGCGGTCGCGCGCGCTGCTCGATCCGTAGAAGACGCCGCCGGGGATCGAGCTGGAGAGATCGGCCGGCTTGTTGGGCGGAAAAGTGCCGATCGGCTGGTCGCCGCTGGTCGGGATACCCGCCGCATCGGTGTACAGCGTCTCATATTCGTTGATCCCGCCGAGCGCAGGATCCCAGTCATACTCCCATTGGGTGAGCGCGAACGCGCGCTGGTTTGCGCGGATCGGGTCCTGCCGGTCGTAGGAACCACTGATCAGGAAATAGCCGCGGTCATCGGCGAATCTGGTGCCGAAGCTGGCATCGAACTCATGTTCGCGGCCGCCGCCTGCATCGGTGAACTCGGTGCGCGCGCCAAGGCGAAGACCGGTCTTCTTCGATTCAGTGATGATGTTGACCACGCCGGCGATGGCGTCCGATCCGTAGACCGACGAGGTGCCGCCGGTGATGATGTCGACGCGGCTCACAAACCCGCTCGGAATCGAGCTCAGGCTGACCCGGTTTGCGTTGGCGCTGTTCGAAACGGTGCGGCGGCCGTCGACGAGCACCAGCGTGCGATTGTCGCTGAGGCTGCGCAGCTGGACCGAGCTCACGCCGTCATTCTGGACGTCGCCGCTGTTCCGGCGATCGTTCAGCGTCGAACTGACCGAAGGCAGTTCGGCGATGACTTCGCTGAGTTCGGTCCGGCCGGATTCGGCGATCTCGTCGCCGCCAAGTGCAGTGACGGGCGAGGCGGTATCGAAGGACTCGCGGCGGATGCGCGAGCCGGTCACGATCACTTCGCCCGATTCAACCGCCGGCGCGGCTTCGGGCGTGGCCTGCGAAACCGGCTCGGGAGCCGTGCGCGGAGCAGCCGCCGGCGTGGAAGCCGGCGCCGGCTGGGCGCGTTCGCGGGTGACCACGAAGGTCTGCCCGCTCGACCGGCGTGCGACGAGGCCGGTTCCCTGAAGCATGCGCGCCAGCGCCTGTTCGACGGACATGCTGCCCTTGACGGCATTCGCCTGCTTGCCGCGGGTATCGCCGCGCGACGCGATGATCTGGACATCGGCCTGGCGGGCAAGCGCCACGATCGCCGAACGTGCCGCCTGCGCGGGAACGTCGAAACGCTTTTCCTGTGCCTGCGCGGGCGTCGCCATCGCGCAAATGACTGCGGTTCCCGCCATAAAGGCGTTGCGCGCAATTCCCCCCATCTGTCTTTCTCCCCCTGGCGTCGGGCTCTTACCCGCTCACCTCTCCCAAGAGACCCGGCCGGGAAGAATCCTTCGCCAGTGCTTCATTTCCTGATTTTTTAGTTCGGCCGTCTGCCGATATGGATACCATCCGGTTGCCCGGTATCGACCGGGACATCGAGACTGTCGCGCACTGCGAGCGCAAAACCCGCCGGGTCGTCGACGCGGAAGATGCCGTCAAACTCCTCCCCCGCGAGCGCCGGATCCACGATGATCAGCTTGCGCTGATTGTAGCGGTTGAACTCGCCGACGGCGGCATCGAGGCGACTGCCGTCGAGATCGATCTTCCCCGCACGCCAGGCGAGCGAGCGGTCGACCGCCGAGGGTTCGGCGGCGGCGACATCGATCGCGGCATCGTTGGAGACGAAGGCGCTTCCGCCCGCGGAGATGCGGACGCGATGGCCCTCCGCACCCTCGACCCAGGCTTCGACCACGCCTTCGGTCACGAACACCTGCGCGCCGTCGCCGCGCAGCCGGACCGCAAAGGCGGTTCCCACCGCCTGCACCCGCACGCGCCCGGCATTCACCACGAACGGCCGCTGCGCGTCCTTCGCGACCTGGAACCACGCCTCGCCAGCGTCGAGGTCGACGCTCCGGCGCTTGTCTCCGACGCGTACCGCGATCCTGCTCGCGGTGTTGATCGCGGCGACCGATCCATCGGCCAGCGGCACGCGGCGGATCTCCCCCACCCCCGTCGCATAGTGCATCGAGCGGGTCGACCAGATCAGCCCGCCGACAAGCGACGCGGCGAGCAGGCCCGCGCCCCCTGCAATGGCCCGGCGGCGCGAGAAACGGTTCGCGGGTACGCGCTCCTCGCCCCCCTCCGCGATCGCAGGATCGGTCGAGATCCACGCGGCCTGCGCCCGCAACAGCGCGCCGCTGTGCATCGGATGCGCAGCGAGCCATAGCTGAAGCTCGGCCTCGTCGCTTTCCGACCAGCCGCCCGCGTCCATGCGCGCCGTCCAGCGCGCCGCTTCATCGGCCATGTCGCGCGTCATTTGCGCCACTTCGAAACCCTCGTCTTCTCGGCCGCGTCGATACGGGCTTCCGCCTCCGCATCGGCCGCCTGCCATAATGCCTGCACCGCCCGGATGCCCTGCCAGACCTGCTTTTCCACCACCTTCTCGGTCACGCCGAGGCGCGACGCGATCTCCTTTTGCGACAGCCCCTCGATCCGCCGCATCTGCACGATCTGCCGGCACCGTTCAGGCAGCCGCGCGATCAGCGCGAGGACGCGCTCCACCTCGAGCCGGCCACCGGCTTCACGCTCGGGCGACGGCGCCTCGTCCGCCGGATGGCTCTCGATCGCAGCGATCGTCTCGAACGGGACCACCCGGGCGCGTTTGAGGCGGCGCACATAGAGGTTGCGCACGATCGAGAAGAAATAGGCGTCCGGACGGCCGATATGCTCGACGCTGTCGAGCATCGCGAGCCGGCAATAGGCCTCCTGGATCAACTCATCGACATCGTCGGGCGTCGCCCGCGACCGCAGGAGCCAGGCGCGCACGTCCGCTTCGTGGGGCATGACCTGCCGGGCCACCCACGTCGCGATGCGGACCCGCCGCTCGACTTCCATCCCCTCAGCCGTTGATCCGGCTCCCTGTTCTCGCGGGCATTTGAACTTACCCTAGCCGCATAGAGACCTGTCGCGGAAAAATCCTTCGCCCGGTGCGCGATCGGCGCGAGAAATATTCTCCGGGCGCCGGCGAGAGAGCCGAAGACGGTGACCCGGATTCGGCCGCCGCCGGTCACTTTTATCGCTACCATCCCCTGTAAACGCATTTTCAATTCGCCTTTCGCCGGGCGCGCGGTATGTGTCACGCAACTGACAACGTTATCAGGGAGAGGGGCGTTGGCCGCACCCGTCACACAATTGAGTTCGACCGATCCAGCGTCCGGCGACGGCACCGCGCAGGGCATCAACGCCCCCGATCTTCAGGTCTTCGTCTTCGCGCTGTTCTTCATCTTCGGCGGCATCACCTCGCTCAACGACGTGATCATCCCGAAGCTCAAGGAACTGTTCACGCTCAACTACACCCAGGCGATGCTGGTGCAGTTCTGCTTCTTCACCGCCTATCTGGTGATCGGCATCCCCGGCGCGAAGCTGGTCAAGAAGCTGGGATACATGCGCGGCGCGGTCGCGGGCCTGCTGACGATGATGGTCGGCTGTCTGCTCTTCATCCCGGCGTCGCAGAACGCGACCTATGGCCTGTTCCTGTTCGCACTGTTCGTGCTGGCGAGCGGCGTGGTGATCGTCCAGGTCGTCGCCAACCCGCTCATCTCGCTGCTCGGCAAGCCCGAGACGGCACATAGCCGCCTCACCTTCGCGCAGGCGTTCAACTCGCTCGGCACGACGATCTTCCCGATCGTCGGGTCGATCCTGATCCTCGGCAGCCTCGCCACCGTGACCGCCGCCCAGCTCTCGGGCCCGGCGCTCGAAGCCTATCGCGTGGCCGAGAGCAAGGCGATCATGCACGGCTATCTCGGTATCGCCGCGGCGCTGGCGGTGGTCGCCGGCGTGGTCTGGCTGTTCCGCAACCGGCTGAAGGGCGAGCGCCACCAGGCGAGCGCCGGCCTTGCCGGTCTCGACCTGCTCGGCCGCCCGCGCTTCGGCTTCGGCGCGCTCTGCATCTTCCTCTATGTCGGCGCGGAAGTCTCGATCGGCTCGCTGATCGTCAACTATCTGATGCAGCCCGGCGTGATGGGGCTGCACGAGCAGGCCGCGGGCAAGCTGATCGGCTTCTACTGGGGCGGTGCGATGGTCGGCCGCTTCATCGGATCGGGCCTGATGCGCGTGATCAGCCCGGGCAAGCTGCTCGCCTTCGTCGCGGTTGGCGCGGTTGCGCTGATCCTGATTTCCACCAACACCACCGGCCATGTCGCGGGCTACAGCCTGCTGGCGATCGGCCTGATGAACTCGATCATGTTCCCGACGATCTTCAGCCTCGCCAGCGAGAAGCTGGGCGGCCGCGCGGCGGACGGTTCGGGGATCATCAACATCGCGATCTTCGGCGGCGCCGTGGTGCCGCTGGCGACCGGCGCGCTCGCCGATGCCACCGGCAGCCTCGGCCTTGCACTGATCCTGCCCGCGCTCTGCTACGCGATCATCGCCGGGTTCGGCTATTATGCCCGGCGGCCCTATGACGGGCCGGTCGCAGGCTGAAACACGAAAGGGCCGGCGGGATGACCGCCGGCCCTTTTCGCATGTCCTGCCCTGTTCAGAAGGCTGGTACGGGTGGTCGGACTCGAACCGACATGATGTTGCCATCGGCGGATTTTGAATCCGCTGCGTCTACCATTCCGCCACACCCGCATATCACCGGCGCCTGCGGGCCGAAGATCGGTGCCGGAGCCTATACGAAGCCCCGGCACCGATTTCCAGACCGGAATGCCGCTTTCTGAAGCGGATCAGGGATCGACCCGGATTTCGCCGGTCTGCCGGATATCCTCCGAGGACGATCCCGCCAGCACGCGATACGCACCCGGCCGCACACGCCAGCCGCCCGCCTTGTCGTCGTAGAAGGAGAAGGCGCGCGGATCGAGCGTCAGCGTCACCTCCCGCCTGCCGCCCGCGGGCAGCGCGACCTTCTGGAACGCACGCAGCGCCCGCGGCGGCTCACCCGGGATTGCCTTGGCCGGCTCGACATAGAGCTGGACAACCTCCTGCCCTGCCCGCTTGCCGGTGTTGCGAAGCGTCAGCTTCACCGTCACCGGCTTCCCGCCCGTCGCCCGCGCCGGCACGCCGAGCGGCGAATAGGCGAAGCTGGTGTAGGAAAGCCCGTGGCCGAAGGGGAACAGCGGCTTCACACCGCGTGCCTGATAGCCGCGATAACCGACCAGCAACCCTTCCGAATAGGCGCTCTTCGACGTCTTGAGATCGGCCAGATCGTCCCCGCTGCGCTGCGGGAAGGTCACCGGCAGCTTGCCCGACGGGTTGACCTTGCCGGTCAACACATCGGCCAGCGCCGCCGCGCCACCCTCTCCGGGCAGCCACATGCTGACGATCGCCGGTGCCTTTTCGGACCAGGGCATCGTCATCGCGGCACCCGCATTGACCACCACCGCGGTCTTCGGATTGGCCGCGGCGATCGCCTCGACCAACCGGTTCTGCTCGCCGGGCAGATCGATATTGGCGCGGTCATAGCCCTCGCCCTCGGTGGTCGAGGACGAGCCGACGATCACGATCGCCGCATCCGCCCCCTTCGCCGCCGCGACCGCGGCGTCGAACGAGGGCTGCGGCTCGCGCACGCCGAAGCTCAGATTCTCGTACGGCGTGCCGCCATTGGCGTAGTCGATGCGGATCGGATAGCCGCGCCCCGCCTCCAGCGTCACCTGCACGGTCCGGCGAGGCACCGGGAAGCCGAGCACGTCGCGATTGTCGGGAACGACCTTGCTCGCCTTCTCCAGAATGACCTTGCCGTCGAGCGTGACGCGCGGCGTACCGGTGCCGCGCACGCTGAACTCGTGCACGCCGCTGGTGCGCGGCCAGAACATCCCGTCCCAGCGGATCGCGGCATAGCCGGTCGCCTTGGGCCCGGCGACATTGCCGCTGATCCAGCGCACGAAGCGGGTAACGCGCTCGCTCTTGACCGGTTCGCCACTCGCATCCGCGGTCATGAAATAGCTGCCGGTCAGCCCGGTCTCGCCGCGCTTGCCGTCCGGGCTGAACAGCTTGGCATCGGCGGCGGGCGGCGTCTCCTCATTGTCGACGCCCTTTTCATAGGTGATGCGCACGCCCGGCAGCGCCGCACGCAGCGCATCCAACGGCGTCTGCGTCTCGAACGGCACGACGTTGGAGCTGCCACCGCCCTGCATCCGCACGACATCGGCATTGGGGCCGATCACCGCGAGCGACTTGATCGAGCGATCGAACGGCAGCACGCCATTGTTCTTGAGCAGGACCATCGCCTCCTCGGCCGCCTTGCGCGCAATCGCGGACTGACGCAGCGGCGTCACCGCTTCCGGACGCGACGTGCCGCGCTCGATCACGCCGCTGCGCACGATCAGGCGGACCATGCGACGGGCATTGTCGTCGATCTGCGCCGGACTGACCTTGCCCTCGGCCACCGCGGCCTTGAGCTTGTCGCCGAAATGCTTGGGCGGGCCGGGCATCTCCAGATCCATGCCGGCATTGACCGCTTCGGCGGTCGTGTGCGTCGCGCCCCAGTCGGACACGACGAAGCCCTGATAGCCCCATTCCTTCTTGAGCAGATCGGTCAGCAGCCAGCGATTTTCGGCAGCGTAAGTGCCGTTGATCTTATTGTACGACGCCATCACCGACCAGGGATCGGCCTCACGCACCACCATCTCGAAGGCTGGGAGGTAGATTTCGCGGAGCGTCCGCTGGTCGACGATCGAATCGACGACGAAGCGGTAGCTTTCCTGGTTGTTCACCGCGAAATGCTTGAGCGAGACGCCGATCCCCTCGCCCTGCACGCCGCGCACATAGCCAAGGCCCATGCGACCGCTGAGCAACGGATCTTCCGAATAGGTCTCGAAATTGCGGCCCCAGCGCGGGGTGCGAACGATGTTGACGGTAGGCGCGAGCAGCACGTCGGCGCCATGCGCCTTGGTCTCGCGCGCCACCGCCGCGCCGACCACGGCAGCGAGATCGGGATTCCAGCTCGCCGCCAGCGCGACGCCGACCGGGAAGACCGTCGCCGGCTTCCCGTCGGGCGAGCGCACGCCGGTCGGGCCGTCGGTCATCTTCACCGCCGGGATGCCGAGGCGCGGGATCGGATTGAGCGCCATCGAGGATTCACCCGCGAGCAGCAGGATCTTCTCGTCGAGCGTCAGCCGCGCCATCAGATCTGCGACCCGCACCTCAAGCGGCGCCTTCGCATCGCGATAGACCGGTGCGGCCTCCTGCGATTCGGCCGGCGCCGTCGTGGCGAGGGTCAACGCAATTGCCGCACCCAATCTCATTTGATCGCAGCCAGGCTGGCTTCGGTCTTGGCCAGCAGCTCGTCGGTAAGCTTGCCGTCCGAATAGGGCTGGAGCTGCTTGAGGCCGAGGCCCTTGATCATCTCGAGCTGCGGCAGCTGGGTCAGGCCCGGCAGTTCCTTGTCGAGCACAGCCTTGGCCGCGTCGTTCGCGAGCAGCTCGCCGATCGGCGTGTCGAGGTTGAACTTGGCTGCGGGCTTGGCGGCATCGGCGGCAGGCGCTGCGGGTGCGGGCGCCGGAGCGGTTTGGGCCACGGCGACGGCGGGAACGAGCAAAGCCGCCCCGAGCATGAGGTGAAGCTTCATCACTTGTTCTCCTTGGTTTCGGCGGTCTGTGCGCCGGATTGGCTGCCGAGCTCGGCGATCATCGCCTCCCGGATCAGGAATTTCTGGACCTTGCCGGTCACGGTGGTCGGGAATTCCGCAACGACGCGGACGTAGCGGGGCACCTTGAAGTGCGCGATCTGGCCCTTGCAGAAGTCGCGGATGCTATCGGCATCGGCTTCGGCTCCGGCGCGCAACCGCACCCAGGCGCACAATTCCTCGCCCATCCGCTCGTCGGGTACGCCGACCACGGCGACATCCTCGATCGCCGGATGGCTGTAGAGGAAGCCCTCGATCTCGCGCGGGTAGATATTCTCGCCGCCGCGGATCACCATGTCCTTCAGGCGCCCGACGATGTTGGCATAGCCCTCGTCATCGACCACCGCGAGGTCGCCGCTGTGCATCCAGCCCTCAGCGTCGATCGATTCCGCGGTGCGTTCCTGCTCGTCCCAATAGCCATGCATCACCGAATAGCCGCGCGTGCACAGCTCACCTGGCTGGCCGACTGGGACGATGTTGCCGCCGGGGCCGATCAGCTTGCTTTCGAGATGCGGCTGCACGCGGCCGATCGATCCGGTGCGACGGTGGATCGGATCGTCGAGCGCGGTCTGGAAGCTCACCGGGCTCGTCTCGGTCATGCCGTAGCCGATCGTCACGTCGCGCATATGCAGCCGGTCGATCACCTCTCGCATCAGCGGCTCGGGACAGATCGCCCCCGCCATGCAGCCGGTCCGCAGCGAGGTGACATCGAGGCTGTCGAGCACCGGATGCGCGAGCATCGCGATGAACATCGTCGGCACCCCGTAGAGCGCGGTGCAGCGCTCCGCCGCGACAGCGCGCAACGCCGCCTCCGGATCGAAGCCGGGCGCGGGATAGACCATCGCCGCGCCGTGCGTCAGGCTGGCGAGATTGCCCATCACCATGCCGAAGCAATGGTAGAGCGGCACCGGGATGCAGATGCGGTCCTCCGCGCTCAATCCCATCCCCCGACCGACGAAATAGCCGTTGTTGAGGATATTGCGGTGGCTGAGCGTCGCGCCCTTGGGCAGGCCGGTGGTGCCGCTGGTGAACTGGATATTGATCGGATCGCGCGGATCGAGATCGTCGGGCAGCGCCCCCACCTGATGCGCCGCGACATCGACGAAGGGCAGCCAGCCCGGCCGCTCATTCCCGCCGATCAGGATACGCACGCGCAGCGTCGGCAGCCGATCGGCCCCGAGCGTCTCGATCATCTCGGCATAGGCGCTGGTCTTGAAGCTTTCGGCCGCGACCAGCGCAGCGAGACCGACCTTGTTGACCGTATATTCGACCTCCGACAGGCGATAGGCCGGGTTGATCGTCACCAGGATCAGACCCGCGCGCGCCGCCGCGAACTGGGTCAGCGTCCATTCGGCACAATTGGGCGACCAGATGCCGATCCGCTCACCGGGCTTGAGACCAAGCGCCAACAATCCCGAGGCCAGCGCATCGGTTCGCGCGAGCAACTCGGCAAAGCTCCAGCGGATATTCTGATAGACCGAGACGAGCGCGTCGCGCTCCCCCCATTGCTCCGCCGCGCGCACCAGCGCCTCGCCGATCGTATGCTCGATCAGCGGCGGCGTGTCGGTGCCGCGAACGTGGCTGAGTCCCGGCGTGACGAACTTCATTTGCCCGGTACCTCACAGGTGAAGCTTGCGGCATCGTCGGTCGAGCCCTTGCCATCCCAACGCGCGACCTTGGGCCAGGCGCAGAGCGGGCGCGTGCGCTGCGCCCTTGCGGGGAAGCCGAGATAGCCGAACATGTCGTTGTCGAACTTGGTCGCAACGATCCGCTCGGGCGCGGGACCGCCCTTGTGCCAGCTGTCGAGCGTACCGAGCGCGTCGAACACATTGGGGCCGGGTCCGGCGAGGCAGTGCGACATGCCCGGCGCCATGAACAGGCGGATGCGGTCGCGGGCCTGCGGATCGGCGGCCAGCACGCGGCCGACAAAGCCGATCGTGTTTTCCGGCGGGATCGCCGCGTCCTGCCAGCCATGATACATCAGCAGCTTGCCGCCACGGCGGAAGAACGCCTTGAGATCGGCGCTCTCGATATCCAGCTCCTTGCCGAGCTTCGCCTTGGCCAGCGGATAGTCGCTGGCGAGGTTGAAGCGCGAGGCCGGCCAGTCGGCGTCATTGTGGACGAAGTAGCGGAAGAACTCGCCCGAGAATTTGGCGTGCTGGGAGTCGGCAGCGGTCAGCCACATGCCCCAGGTACCGGGCTCGCCCTCGGCGCCCGGCGCGAAACCGGGGTAGAAGGACTTGCCGTCCGGTCCCTTCGGTCCCCGATAGAGATGACGTGCCGAAGCGACCTGTGCCGGGGTCAGGCACTCGCCGGCTGCGCCCGGCTTGCACTGCAATTCCGCCGGATCGAAGCTGCACTTGCGCGGGTTTTCGATCACGCCATCGGCAACGCCGTCGATTTTGTCGCACTTGGCGAGCGAAGCGGTCTGCAACAGCTTGAGCTGGGTCAGGCCGAGCCCGGCGCCGGGCTGGCGCAGCACCTGCGCATTGCTGGCAAAGGCGCTCGCCATCCGCGTCCAGGGGATCGCGGGTGCGCCGGCGATGATCGCATCATAATCGTCGGGAAAGCGCTGCGCCTCCATCAACGCCTGGCGCCCGCCGTCCGAACAGCCATGGAAATAGCTCGCGGACAGCGGCGCGGGATAATAGGCCGCGATCACCTGTTTCGCCGCCTGCGCCGCCATATGATTGGCGCGCCAGCCATAATCCTTGATCTTTTCGGGCGCATTGAGCGCCCAGCTGCCGTCGACATCGCTCTTGCCGAAATGGCCCATGTCGCTGCCGACCGAGGCATAGCCCCGCGCCACCGCACCGCGCATCAGCAGCGCCGGGATGCCGAGATTGGCGCCGAAGCCGCCATTACCCGCGCCCATCAGCTTGCCATTCCACGCCGCCTGTTGGGGCAACCACACCTCGACCTTGATCGACGAGCCGGGAACCGGGGTCATCACCGCCTGCACACGACAAAAGGCCGCGGCGGCCGGCAAGCCCGGCATGCCGGGGCCGGTATCGACCGGGGTGCCGATCGTCAGCGGGGTCGCGGCTTCGATCTTGCCATTGGCCAGTACACGGCCGGTCAGCGCGGTGCAGCTATCGGCCTGCTGGCGCGGCGCAGCGACGACCGGCGCTCCGCCTGTGGCCGATCCGGCGGCGAGCGCGATGGCGCTCAGGGTTGCGAAGCGGATCGCCGTCATTTCTTGAGCACTCCCAGCGAATTCATCCATGCCTGCATGCGATCGGTCCACACGTCGCTCGGCTTGTCCTGACGCTTCATGCCGAAGCCGTGGCCACCGCTGGCGAAGGTTTCGAGCTGCGACCGGGCACCGGCGGCACGCCACGCGGCGTCGAGCCGGGCGCTGTCGCCGCGCGAGAGCTTGTCGTCGTCAGCGACCGCGACGAACAGCGGCGGCGCTTTCTTGGGTGCGACGATCGGATCGGGCAGCAGGCCGGGATAGATGGCGGCGGCGAAGTCCGGGCGCGCGTCCGGCTTGTTCGCCAGCATCGTCCATACCGTCACCGCGCCACCCGCCGAAAAGCCCATCAGCCCGACCCGGTTCGGTTTGACGCCGTAGCGCGCGGCGTTGGCGCGGACATGGCGCACCGCCTGCTCGCCATCCGCCGTCGCCAGTGGGCGCAGCGGCTCGACCGCCTTGGACAGCTCAGGCAAATTGGTCATGTAGCGCAGCATCGCGAACGGCAGATCGCCGCCGGTCTTGAGCAGCCGGTAGCGCAGCACGAATGCGGTGACTCCGCGCTCGTTCAGCCACTGCGCAACCGCTTCCCCTTCATTCTCGATCGAAAGCAGGTGGAAAGCGCCGCCGGGCGCGACGATAACGGCGGTGCCGTTCGCCTTCTTGGGATCGGGGCGATAGACGGTCAGCGTCGCATCCTGGACGTTGGTGACGACGATGCCGAAGGGCGCGCGCTTTTCCCGGTCGCCGGCCGATGCGGCGGGCTGGTTCGGCCACAGGCGCACCACCTCCTGCGCGGATGCGGGCGCCGCCACCGGCATCAGCGCGACGGTGACAAGCGCAGCGAGTGCGGCAAGCCCGGCCAGCAGGCGCAACATGATCTTCTTCATTGCGAGTCTCTCACCTTGGCGATGGCGGCGATCGGCGGGGTGGCGGCGGGCGCCATCACGGTCTGGTCGATGCCGATCGCGAGCAGCGCAGGGCTGGCCGGGTCGAGCCGCTGCCATGCGGGTGCGCCCTTGCCGTTGGGGTCACCGGTACGGGCGAAATTCGTCCAGTAATTCATGAGCTGCGCCGCAGCCGCACGGTCGGCCGCGCTCGCGTCCGCGGGCAGATTGCCGAACTGGAACGGCACGTCGCTGGCATGCGCGGCTCCCTTGCCGGCCTCGCGCTTGCTCTCCGCGACATAGCCGAAGCGATAGAGCCAGGTCGGTGCGCCGGTTTTCGCATGACGGCTTGCGAGGGCGAGCGCGGGTTCAACGAAGATCGCGTCGCCGGCGAGATGACGGGCGGCCTTCTCTTCCGAGCCATAGGCGGCCTTCACCGCCTCCGCCCCCGCGCCAAGGTCCTTGAGCAGCGGTCCGTTGACCATTGGCAGGAACGGCGCGGGCACGAAGCCGAGCTCGTCATCGTTGCTTCCGCCGATGAACGGGATGCGCATCTGCCGGCCCGAGGCGAAGATCGCGTCGGCATGGCCGGGCACGAGTTCTTCGTCGGTGACCGGGCCGGAGTAAACCGCATCCTCCTTGTTGAGGATGGTGATGCCGCCGCGCACCGTGTCTGCGGGAAGCGCGCGGAGGGCGGCGAGATCGGCGGCGCCTGCCTTGGTGGCAAAGGCGATACCCTTGATCTGCGCATTCGCCAGCGTGGGCCAGCGGTCGCGCCCGCCACCCGATGCGGCGATCGCCTTGTGGAACAGGCCGCGCGCGGCGGGTGAGGCCATCAGGCGCGCGACCGACTCACCGCCCGCGCTCTCGCCGAAGATCGTGACGTTCGCGGGGTCGCCGCCGAACGCGGCGATGTTGCGCTTGACCCAGGCGAGCGCGGCGATCTGATCGAGCAGACCCCAATTGGCCCCGGCCCCCAGCGCCGGATGCGCGAAGAAACCGAACCGGCCGAGCCGGTAGTTGAAGGTGACGACCACGATATCGCGTTTGGCGAGCTGGGCGCCGTCGGTCGGGGCGAGCGCGCCCGAGCCGGCGACGAACCCGCCGCCATGGATCCAGACCATCACCGGAAGCTTGGCGCTCGCCGCAGCCTTGGGCGTCCACACGTTGAGGAACAGGCAATCCTCAGCCATCGGTGCGCCGAGGCTGACATCGCCCGGCACCGCATTCTGGACGCAGTCCGCACCGAAGCGGGTGGCATCGCGCGGACCGGTCCAGCGCGCCACTGGAGCGGGCGCTGCCCAGCGCCCCTCGCCCACCGGCGGCGCGGCATAGGGAATGCCCTTGAACGAGACGACGCCGTCCGCGGTCGCGCCGGTGAGCGCGCCGCTGTCGATGGTCACCTGTTGCGCGGCGGCGGGTGTCGCGGCGAGCAGGGCAAGCATGAGCAACCGGGTCATTGACCGCCTCCCGTGCGGAATTCGAAGATGCCGGGGCCGGTACGATACACCGCATAGCCGCCTTCGCGGCGCAACAGTTCGGCCCCCTGTGGCGCCGCGATGGCACCGAAGCGTTCGGGCACGCGGATGTCGCCGGCGGTGTTGGCGGGGATTTCGGCGGTGAGCGTCAGGCGGCCGCCCTCGACCTTCCAGCGCGATGCAGCACGGCCATGGATCGTCTCCATCACCGCTTCGGCCGAAGCGAGACCGGCCGGGATCGCGGGCTTGACCAACACGGTCTTGTAGCCCGGCACACCAGGGCGAAGGCCAGCGAGCCGCTGGCGCATCCAGTCGGCGATCGACCCGAAATAATGATGGTCACGCGACCGGCTTTCGAGGCTCCAGCTCTCGAACATCGTCGAATGGCCGTTGGCGATCCACCAGCCCCAGCTCGGCTCGTCGGTGCGGGTCGCAACGCGATAGGCGAGATCGGCATGACCATAGTCGCTCAGCATCTCGAGCAGATGGCGCGTGCCATAGACGCCGGTGCGCAGACCCTGTTTGTCGACGTCGCGCGCGATCGCGTCGGCGACGCTTTGCTCGCGGCCCGCGGGCGTCATGCCGAAGGCGAGCGGGAGGACGTTCTGGATCTGCGCCGCCGGCCCGGCGACGCCCTTGGCATCGACGGTGCGGTACCAGCCATTGGCATCATCCCAATAGCGCGCGTTGTAGGCGGTTCGGATCGCCTCGGCGAGCTGGCGGTAGCGGGTGGCGTCCTCGGCCTTGCCGATCACTGCGGATGAGCGCGCGAGCAGATCGGCTTCATGGAAGAAATAGGCGGTCGTCACCGCATCGACCCCGCCGCCGCGTGCGTTGAGGAAATCGAGCGGGCCCGGCGGCATCCACTCGCTGAGGCCTGCGGCGCGGCGATAGTCCGGCGCCTTGATATAGGTGGCGGTATAGTCGACCAGCCGCCGCTGCATGTCATGGCTCTGCGCAAGGATGCGCGTGTCGCCATAGGTGGTGTAGAGTTCCCACGGCAGGATCAGCGCGGCGGCGTCCCAGGGCGTGGTCGGGCCCCAGATGATGCTCCAGCCCGGCGTATTCTCGTACCCGTAATAGGGCGTCGCGGGGACGATCTCGGGAATTTCGCCGTTCGGCGCCTGTGCATCGCGGAAATCGGCGAGCCATTTGGTCCAGACGCGCGCGATGTCGAGGCTGCGCGCGGCGGCACCCGCCGAAGCCTGGGCGTCGCCGGTCCAGCCATTCTTCTCGAACGCCGGGGTGTCGGTGACGAAGCCGTGGAGGTTGTTGAGGATGGTGCCGGTCGCCGCCGCGTCGATCTTGCCGAGCAAAGGGTTCGCGCTGGCGAAGCTGCCGGTGCGGGCGACGGCGGAATGGACGATGCGCGCCTGGAGCTTGGCGCCGGGAACGCCGCGCAATTCGACATAGCGGAAGCCGCGATAGCCGAAGCTCGGCTCCCAACGCTCGACGCCCCTGCCCGCCAGCGTGTAGCGGTCGGTCTGGAGCTGGGCGTGGATCAGGCCCGAGACCGGGACGACGCGGCCGTCCGCCGTCAGCTTCTCGCCCGACATCATCGAAACGGTGGTACCGCGCGGGCCGCTGACCTCGAGCACCGGCCGGCCGGCGACGATCCGGCCGAAGTCATGGACCCAGACCCCGGGCGCGGTTTCCCTGACCGATACGGCGTCGATCGTCTCGACCGCCTCGATCGGCTCGGAATTGGCGGCGGCGAGCTTGCCCGCTGGTCCGGCAACGATCGTTGCGGCCTGCCACTTCGCGCGGAAGCCGGGGCGGTCCCAGCCCGAAGGCAGTAGCCGCGCGTCATAGCGCTCACCGCGATGGACGGAATCGCTGCGGGTCGGACCATCGGCGCTCTGCCAATCTCCCCCGGTTGCGACCGTCTGGCGGGTGCCGTCGGCGTAATCGATCTCGAGCTGGGCCTTGATCGCGGGCGCGGCGCGCCACGGCGCCGCATGGAAATACCATTCGTCGGGATCGGTGAGCGCGTACCAGCCGCGGCCGAGTTCAGCGCCCAGCACATTCTCACCCGCGCGAAGCTGAGTCGTCACGTCCTGGGTGTAGCTCAGCACGCGCTTGTCATAGGCGGTGAAGCCCGCGCCGAGCGGCGATCCGACCTGCGCGCCGTTGAGCAGGACGCGGGGCATCCCCGCCCCTGCATAATAGAGTCGCGCACGCGCGACCGGCTTTCGTGCGACGGCGAAGCTGCGGCGCAGCAGCGGCGCGGGCGCCTCGATCGGCAGGACGAAGGCGACGCGGGGCACGCCGGCGGGAATGGCTAGCCCGTCGCTCTCGATCGAACCGCCGGTGAACGGGTTGTCGTTGCGCGCGAAATCGGTGCGAAACGGGGCGCTGCCGGTGCCGGTGACCGCGACGGAGTGGATCGTCGCAGTCTTCGGCTCGGCAGCCGAGAAGCCGATCGTGCCGTGCGTGTGGGTCGCATCTTCCAGCGTGTCGACCGTCTTGCCGTCGAGCTGGGTGACGATGCGCGATCCCTCGGCGCGGATCGTCAGGCGGCTGCGCTTGTCCTTGAGCGGAGCCGCCAGCGGAATGCGCTTGAGTATGTCGGTCTTGACCGTAGCGCTCGATCCGCCGGGATAGCGGCGCACGCTCGCCGTCAGCGTGGCGCCCGCGGTGCCGTCGCTCAATGTCCAGACATAGGCGTCGCCATAGGTCTTGCCGCTCGGCAAGGCGCGGAACAGCACATCGACCGACTTGCCGGTCAGCGTCAGATCGACGTCGAGCGTCAGGTCGCGCCAGTCATGCGCGTCGGGCGCACGCCCGGCGATCCATTGTGCCTGCCAGTCGGCGGGAGTGAGCAGCCCCATTTCCCACGAGCCGGGCGCGCTCCAGCCGCTGGCCTGATCCTGGTCATCCCAGGCCTGGACGCGCCACCAATAGCGGCCCCGCGACACGAGTGCGGGGCCGGCATAGGCGATCTGGACATTGTCCGTGGAAGCGACCTTGCCGCTGTCCCAGACGAACTCACCCCTTTCCAACGCTTCGGGTGAATGCGCGACCTGGATTCGGTACGCGGTCTGGCGCGCGACCGGTGAGCGCCAGGCGAGCCGTGGCGCAGGTTCGTCGAGGCCGATCGGCCCCGCCGCATATTCGGCGCGCAGCCCCTCCGGCACCTTCGCCGGATCCGCCGCCTGCGCGGGCGCCAAAGCGGCCAGCAGGAGCGCTCCGGTAAAGACCCGGAAGCGGCCGATGCGGTGGCCGCTTCCGGAAAGGGGGAGTGTACGCAACACGCCGAGTGGCCTCTAGAACTTGGTTCGGACGCCGAACGAGACCAGCCGCCCCAGCGAGAAACCGTTGGTGTAGCCGGTCGAGCTGTTGAGGTAGGGCGGGTCCTGATCGAACACATTGTCGATGTTGAGGGTCAGCATCGAATTCTTGAGCACGCCGCCCAGATCATAGGCGAAGAACAGATCAACGGTGTTGAAGCTGTTCACCCTGGTCTGGGGCGTGACGCCCAGCATCGGATAACCGCCGCGATGGTTGAGCGAGGCGCGCGCGGCGAAATCGCCGACCTTCGCACCGAGCGCGGCGGTGAAGGTCAGGCGCCCGGTCCCGTTCTTGAGATTGTCGTCGAAACCCGCGCCCTGAACCGCCTGGGTCTTGCGGTTGAGCGTATAGGTGCCGGCGATACTCGCGTTGATCGATCCGAACCCGGTCTGACGCAGGTAAGCGAGGTTGAAGTCGATCCCGTCGACGTGAATCGCGCCCAGATTGGTGCGGCGCGCGTCCATGATCACATAGGGCGACGTGCCGAAATAGAGGCTGTCGAGGCTCGGCGCGCCGTTGAGCGGCCGGCTGCCGACCAGCGCCTTCACCTGTGCCAGCGTCGGGTTGGTGATGTAGAAGCTGCGATAGCCCGGATCGGTGAAGAAGACCGGCGAGAGGAACGGCGGCACCGAGATCGCGTCGGTGAAGCGGACATTATAATAGGTCGCGCTCACCACCAGGCCCTGAACCGCCTTGGGCGTCCAGTCGAAGCCCACGGACCAGGTCTTCGCCTCTTCCGGCTTCAGGTCGGGACTGCCCCCGGCCAGGACGATCGTCGGCCGCAGGATGTCGAGCGGCGAGCTGCCCGGGGCCCGGAACGGGCTGAACAAAAGGATCTGCGCGCGCGCGTCGGCCAGGCTGGTCGTATCGGCCAGGCTCGGCGCGTGGAACGAGGTGCCGTAATTGCCGCGGATCAGCAGGTCGTCGAACGGCTTGTAGTTGACGCCGATCTTCGGGTTCGTCGTGCCGCCGACATCGTCATAGCTGTCGTGCCGGATCGAACCCGAGATCTGAAGGGCGCGAAGGCCCGGCATGCCGTTTCCCGGTCCCACCAGCGGGACCAGTGCCTCGGCGAACACCGACTTCACATTGCGGCTGGTCACCGACCCCATCGCGTTGGTGAAGACGTTGCGGCGATCGAACGAGGCCAGCGAATCGAGCTTCTCGAAAAGATACTCGGCGCCGACCGCGAGCCGGATGTCGCCGCCGCCGATCGTCGCGACGCGTCCGTCGAGGATCGCGCGCGTCTGGAACATCTCCTGATCGGCTTGGCCGTAATTCTCGAAGTCGCGGATCGCGGCGAGAACCGCGGGGCTGCTCGCGCCCGGGTCATAGGGATTGAGCGCGGTGGCGAGCGTGGTGCCGGCGAGCGCCGCCGTCGCTGCGGTGGCGTTGATGGTCGGTTCGCGGATCAGCGAATAGCTACTGCCGTAATTCGCCTCGGCGCGCAGCTCCCACCGGTCGCTCAAGCCGATCGAGATGCTGGGCGAGACGCCCCAGCTGTCGAACCGGGCGCGGCTTTCCATGCTCTCGCCGAACGCGTCGGCGAAGGAGATGGCGACGCTCTGCACCGGCGAAAGGCCGATCGGACGGAAATAGGGGTTGGTGAAGACCATCGTGCCGGTGAAGCCCGGCGTCGCATTCAGCCGCGTTGTGTCGCGGCGCGACCAATAGGCGGTCGCCTGGAAGTCCACGCTGTCGCTGAGCGCCTGGGTCAGGCCGGCGAAGACGGAGTGGCGTTCTTCACGCGGATAGATATCGGCATAGTCGGTCGTGTCGCACTTGTTGACCGTATTGGGCGCAAGGCCGGGCGCCGCATAGCTGACGCCGCCCACGGTGAAGTTTCCCGGCGAACAGGTCGTCGCGCGAAAATCCTGCCCGCCGCGCGCGGTGTGATCGGCGCGCACATAGTCGCGGTCGATGCCCAGGATATTGTCGTGCCAGGCATAGCTGTAGGACGCGAAGATCGAGCCGCTGCCCCAATCCTTGCCGACGGTCAGATTGCCGTCGATCGTCTTGTAGTCGTCGGCGAAGCCATAGCGCACATTGGCGCCGACCCCGTCGAAGCGCTTGCGGGTGATGAAGTTGATGACGCCGCCGATCGCGTCCGAACCATAGATGGCCGAACCGCCATCGGGCACGACCTCGACCCGATCGATCAGATCGGGCGGGACGATCGACGGATCGACCGAGGTCTGAAGCACGCCCGCGCCGACCATGCGCCGGCCGTTCATCAGCACCAGCGTGGTGGTGCCGCCCGAGGCGCCGAGATTGCGGATGTTGGGGCGCACGATCGGGATCGACATGTCGCCGCTGCCGCTCGGTACCGTGTTGAAGTTGCCGACCTGCGGGATCGAGGCGAGCAGGTCGTTCGCCGAGGTTGCGCCGCTGGCGACGATCTCTTCGCGCTTCACGCTCACCACATTGGTGCCGGTCGGCGCGACGCCGCGCAGCAGCGTACCGGTGACGATAACCTCGCCCTCCGCAACGGTGTCGGCCGGAGTCTCTTCAGCGGCCGCGGGTGCGACCTCGGAGGTCTGAAGCGGACGCGGAGCGGGTGCCGCCACCGCTTCGATCACGAAGGCGCCGCCCGAAGCGGCGCGCGCGCGCAGGCCATGTCCGGCGATCAGCCGGTCGATCGCCTCGCCCACCGAATAGCTGCCCCGGATCGCCATGGCGCGCTTGCCGCGCACCAGCGCCGGGTTGAAGATGATTTCGGTGCGCGTCTGGCGGCCGAGCTGGGTCAGCGCGGACGACAGGCTCTGCGCTTCGAGCTGGACCGGCGCGCGTGTGGCGGCCTGCGCCGCGGCCGGAACGACGGTCAGTGCCAGCGGCGCGATGCTGGCCAGAGCCAGCAGGCGAAGTGCAGATATACGGCGGCGATTGCTACGCATGGTTCCCCTCCCTCACGAAGCTGGCTTCGGCCAGTCTTCAAAAGGTCAGGACGTGAGCGGATCAGTTTTCCACACCGGCCTGCGAAGTTTTTTTCGCCGAAGCGTTGGCGATGACCAGACTCCCGTCCGCCTGTCTGTCGATCCGCACCGGCAGCAGCTCACGCACCAGCCCGGTGAAGCGATCGGCGTCACCCGTGCGGAACACGCCGCTGATCCGCATCCGCCCGGTCTCGTCGTCGAGCACGCGGATCGGCGCGGCGGTGTAGCGGCTCATCTCCGCGGCGGCGCTGGCCAGAGGCGCATCCTCGAGCGACACATAGCCGTCGCGCCACAACAGCTCGTCGCCGACGTCCACCGGCGCGACACGCTGCGGCACGCCGAGCTCGGCGACCAGTGCCTGGCCGGGCTTTAGGAGCGTGGGTGCGGGCGCGGAGGCATCAGGCGCAGCGGCGGCGTGATCGACCACGACGCGCCCCTCGACCAGCACGACCTTCATCCGGCCGGGATCGAGGCGGACTTCGAAGACGGTGCCCAGCGCCGTGACGCGACGGCCCGCGGCTTCGACCATGAAGGGCCGGGAAGCGTCCTTCGCCACTTCGAACAGTGCCTGACCGCGCATCAGCCGTACAAGGCGGCCATTCGGCGTGAAGGCCAGCGCAACCGCGGTGTCGGTGTTGAGCGTCACCCGCGTACCATCGGGCAGGCGGACGATGCGGCGCTCGCCCTTTGCGGTCGCGAACCGCATCGGCGCGGGCTGCGCGCCTGCAGCCGTGGACGCAACCTCTCCTGCCGGTCCCTGCACCGGACCGCCGCTCAACCCGAGCTGGCCCGGGAGCATCAGCGCCGCCGCGGTCAGGCAGGCAGCAAGCCCCGTCCCCACTGCCGGGATCATCCAGCGCCGCGGTGCCGGCCTGGTGGCAAGCGCCGCCTGGCGCAGCGCGGTGAGATGCGGATCGGCATCGGCCTGATCGAACACGTCCCAGACGCCATTGGCCTTGCGGAAGGCGCGGGCATTCGCCTCACTCGCCGCGAGCCAGGCATCGAAGCTGGCCTGCTCAGCCGCGGTCAGATCGCCCCGGTCCTGCTGCAGCACCCAATAGACCGCAGCCTCGTCCGGGGTCATGCCCAGCGTCGGATTGGTGCGCGCGAGCGAGATCATTGGTCGCTCATCCGCTGCATGAGATGGGCCATGGCGCGCGTCATATGCTTTTCGACCGCGCTGACCGAGATGCCCAGCCGCGCGGCGATATCCAGATACCGCATGCCCTCCAGGCGTCGCATCACGAAGACCATTCGCGTCCGTTCCGGCAGTTCGAGGAGCACGGCGGTGGCACGCACCAGCGCCTCCTTGCCCAGTAGGACGCGCTCGGGCGAAAAATCCACATCGCCATGCTGCTGGCCGTCGAACGCCTCGTGATCCGCTTCGTAGCGGCTGCGTTTGCGGCGCAGCCGGTCGTTGAGCACGCTGCTCGCGGTTTCGAAGACATAGCCGCCGACCTTGTCGACATCCTCGAGGCTGCCGCGCTTGGCCAGCCGCAGGAACACTTCCTGGATCAGATCCTCGATTTCGCCCCGGTCGCGGAGACGGCGCGAGAAATAGCGGTCGAGCGATGCGCGGAAGCGCGCATCAAGCGCTTCGAGCGACGCGTTGCTCTCGCCGCGATAGGATCGTCTGCTACTGTCACTCATCACTCTACGCCTCGCGCGCGAGGCTGGGGCAGTTCGCCAGGCTTGGCAATCCACGATGATTCCAGTGCCTTACCTGACGGCCAGTTACGCGCCGCATGGGCTGTTCGCGGCCCCTCATGACCGCGTGCGCGACCCCATCCCCGGCCACCCCCTAGCCTAGGTCGCGCCGAGAACGCATCGCTCGAGCTCCTCGCGCGACGCCACGCCGACCCGGCGATAGATGCGGCGGCGATAGTCGTGCAGCGTGTGGGCGCCGATCCCCAGCTCGCGCATGATCTCACCCGGGGCACGCGCGAGCACCAGGTAGCGCGCAACCTCTCGCTCGCGCGGCGACAGGTCCAGTTCGGCGAGGCGGCTCAGCACCTTCAATCCCAGCGGGATCTGCCGTTCGATCAGCGCATAATAGGACTGGGGCTCCACCCCTCCGCCATGGTCGGACAGACCGACCGGCGGCTCGACCGGATAGAGGCGCACGACCATGCGCCCATAGGGGGTGGTCCGCGCGACCGCGGGCTCCCGGCCTGCGCGCCGGATCAGCGGCGCGAAGAAATCGGGCAAGGCCTCCTCCAGCGTCCGGCGCCGGAACTTCTGATCGAACTGGATGCCCAGCAACGCGCGCAGCATCGTTTCATAGCCCCGGCTCGCCTCGATCAGATGGCCGTCGCCGTCCAGGGTCAGGACGGTCCGGTCACTGCTGTCGGCATAATCGTCCGGCGGATCGAGACGGTCGGCCGCAAGCGCATGCGCGAACGCCGGAACCACCGCAATCAGCAGTTCGATCTCGCGGCGCGAATAGTCGCAACCGCCGGGCTCACGGGTAGCGAGGACGACGCCGCACACCTCCTGGCCCTCGCGAACGAAGACGTCGAAGCCGTGACCGATGCCATAGGGACGGCAGCACTCATTGTAGAAGAGCGAGCCGCGGAACTCCGGCATGCGTGTGGTTTCCGCCGCGACGCCGAACGGCTTGCCCCGGCGCACCAGGCTGGCGAAGCTCGGCACCTTCATGTCGTCGCACGCGAGCAGCGCTGCATTCACCTCGAGCGCGGCCGGAATGACCCATGGCAGGTGGAAGTCGACCGGCCTGCCGAGCCTGTCGACCCAGACAAACATGCAGAAGTGGCTGGGAATCAGGTCCGCCAATGCCTTGAGCATTTCGGGAATGACGGTGCGGCTGGGCAGGCCAAGCCGGGCCAGCTGTGAAAGATGGGCAAGCGCGGCGTGATGACGCACCGGGAGCCTCCTCACCAGTTTTCCGTATCGAGACCGATCAAACCGCCGGGGACGGCGCCGCGCAGGCGGCCAATCCTTCCCCCTATTGGGGGAAGAAATGCCATCGCGACGCTGGCTAAGCAAGCGCATCCGGCAAGCCGGACGGGGCGAACAACGGGAGACGCTATGATCATCATCTTTATCGCGGCGGGCCTCCTGGCTGTCGTCGGGGCAGCGGTTCTTGGCCGCGAGTTCGGCCGGACCCGGCTTCCACCGGCTCAGGACGGTCCCGGCGGCTCCAAGCCGGAAGGCTGCGAGAACGCCGTCAAGGAGTGGGACGATGCCCGGCAAAAGGCATGCAATGCCAAGCGCGAACAGGATGCCGCACAGATCCTTGCCAACGATACGCGCGCTCAGGTGTTTGCCGCGACTGCGGTGCATGCGGCGCTCGTCGTCGCCGCGATCGCGACCTTCGCCGCCGCTGCGGCCGCCACCGCAACCGTATTCGGCATTCCCGCCGGTATCGTCCTGACCGGGGTGGCGATCGGCTTGACCGTCGCCGCGGCGGCCGCGCTGCTTGTGCTGATCGGCCTGACCGCTTCGCTGACCGCGGCGGACGACGATCTGCTCAAGAAGATCAGGAACCGCCAGGATTGGGACAACCGGGTGAGCGACCTTCGTGCCGCGATCAACCGGACATGCTCCATCGAACGGGCCGAGACCGCACTGGCCCGCCCCGGCCCGTGCTGATCGTCGCGAAAAAATGGGCGGGCGTTTGACAGCGCCCGCCCCGCTTCCTATATCCGCCGCTCACCCGATCGGTCGGGAAATGATGCGCCGTCGCGCAGCGCATCGAACGAATTGGCCGCCGGGGACCATAGACGCTTGAGAGGCTGAGTTATTCTTCTTTTCGAAGAGGAAGTTGCTCGGCCCTTTTGGCGTCTGTTCGCGTGCCTGCCCCGGCGGATACCGGGACGATTTTCAGGCTGACGAGGCAAAACACACCCATGGCAACCAAGGCGATCGAAGGCGGCACCGCAAAGCGCCGCATCCGCAAGGTGTTCGGCGACATCCACGAAGTGGTCCAGATGCCGAACCTGATCGAGGTTCAGCGCGAATCCTACGAACAGTTCCTCCGCAGCGATCCTTCGATCGGCTATGTCTCGGGGCTTGAGAAGACGCTGCGCAGCGTCTTCCCGATCCGCGACTTCGCCGGCACCGCCGAACTCGACTTCGTCACCTACGAACTCGAAGCGCCCAAGTTCGACGTGGAAGAATGCCGTCAGCGCGGCATCACCTACGCCGCCCCGATGCGCGTCACCCTTCGCCTGATCGTGTTCGAGGTCGATCCCGATACGGAAGCCCGGTCGGTTCTCGATATTAAGGAGCAGGACGTCTACATGGGCGACATGCCCCTGATGACGGGCAACGGCACCTTCTTCATCAACGGCACCGAGCGCGTCATCGTCAGCCAGATGCACCGCTCGCCGGGCGTGCTGTTCGACCATGACCGCGGCAAGACCCACGCTTCGGGCAAGTATCTGTTCGCGGCGCGCGTGATCCCGTATCGCGGCTCGTGGCTCGACTTCGAGTTCGACGCCAAGGACATCGTCAACGTCCGCATCGACCGCAAGCGCAAGCTGCCGGTGACCTCACTGCTCTACGCCCTGGGCCTGAACAGCGAAGAGATCCTCAACCACTTCTACAACACCGTGACCTTCGTGCGCGGTCCGAACGGCTGGCAGATCCCCTTCCAGCCCGAGAACTGGCGCGGCGCCAAGCCGATGTTCGACATCATCGACGCCAAGACCGGCGAAATCGTGTTCCCGGCGGCGCAGAAGATCAGCCCGCGTGCTGCCAACAAGGCGCAGAAGGACGGTCTCGAGACGCTGCTGATCCCGACCGAAGAGATCTTCAACCGCTACTCGGCGTTCGACCTGATCAACGAGTCGACCGGTGAGATCTACATCGAAGCGGGCGACGAAGTGTCGGCCGAGAACCTCGAAAAGCTCGACAAGGCCGGCATCGAGCGCATCGAACTGCTCGACATCGACCATGTCTCGACCGGTCCGTGGATCCGCAACACGCTCAAGGCCGACAAGGCCGAGGAGCGTGAGCAGGCGCTGTCCGACATCTATCGCGTCATGCGCCCTGGCGAACCGCCGACGCTGGAGACCGCGGAATCGCTGTTCGGCGGCCTGTTCTTCGATCCGGAGCGCTACGACCTGTCGGCCGTGGGCCGCGTCAAGCTCAACATGCGCCTCGACCTCGACGCGCCGGATACGACGACGACGCTGCGGACCGAGGACATTCTGGCGGTCGTCAAGACGCTGGTCGACCTCAAGGACGGCAAGGGCGAAGTCGACGACATCGACAATCTCGGCAACCGCCGCGTCCGTTCGGTGGGCGAACTGCTCGAGAACCAGTATCGCGTCGGTCTGCTCCGCATGGAGCGCGCCGTGAAGGAGCGCATGAGCTCGGTCGACGTGTCGACCGTGATGCCGAACGACCTGATCAACGCGAAGCCGGCGGTTGCCGCGGTTCGCGAGTTCTTCGGCTCGTCGCAGCTCTCGCAGTTCATGGACCAGACCAACCCGCTGTCGGAAGTCACCCACAAGCGCCGCGTTTCGGCGCTTGGGCCGGGCGGTCTCACCCGTGAGCGCGCCGGCTTCGAAGTCCGCGACGTTCACCCGACCCATTATGGCCGTATCTGCCCGATCGAGACGCCGGAAGGCCCGAACATCGGTCTGATCAACTCGCTGGCGAGCTTCTCGCGCGTCAACAAGTACGGCTTCATCGAGACGCCGTACCGCAAGGTGATCGACGGCAAGGTGACCAATGAGGTCGTCTATCTCTCGGCGATGGAAGAGGCCAAGCACACCATCGCGCAGGCTTCGGCCGAGGTCGATGGCGATCAGCGCTTCACCGAGGAGCTGGTCTCGGCACGTCAGGCGGGCGAGTTCCTGATGGCGCTCCCCGACCAGATCACGCTGATGGACGTCTCGCCCAAGCAGCTCGTCTCGGTCGCGGCCTCGCTCATTCCGTTCCTGGAAAACGACGACGCCAACCGCGCGCTCATGGGCTCGAACATGCAGCGTCAGGCCGTGCCGCTGGTGAAGGCGGAAGCGCCCTTCGTCGGCACCGGCATGGAAGAGACCGTCGCCCGTGACTCGGGCGCGGCGATCGCCGCTCGCCGTGCGGGCATCGTCGACCAGGTCGATGCGTCGCGCATCGTCATCCGCGCCACCGGTGAGGTGTCGGCGGAAGAGAGCGGCGTCGACATCTACACGCTGATGAAGTTCGAGCGTTCGAACCAGTCGACCTGCATCAACCAGCGCCCGCTGGTGAAGGTGGGCGACGTCGTCACCGTGGGCGATGTGATCGCCGACGGCCCGTCGACCGAGTTTGGCGAGCTGGCGCTGGGCCGCAACGCGCTCGTCGCGTTCATGCCCTGGAACGGCTACAATTATGAGGACTCGATCCTCATTTCCGAGCGCATCGTGAAGGACGACGTGTTCACGTCGATCCATATCGACGAGTTCGAGGTGATGGCCCGCGACACCAAGCTCGGGCCGGAAGACATCACCCGCGACATCCCGAACGTCGGCGAGGAAGCGCTGCGCAACCTCGACGAGGCGGGCATCGTCTATGTCGGCGCCGAGGTCGAGCCGGGCGACATCCTGGTCGGCAAGATCACGCCGAAGGGCGAAAGCCCGATGACGCCGGAAGAGAAGCTCCTCCGCGCCATCTTCGGCGAGAAGGCTTCGGACGTCCGCGACACCTCGCTCCGCCTGCCCCCGGGCGTGTCGGGCACGATCGTCGACGTTCGCGTCTTCAATCGTCACGGCATCGACAAGGACGAGCGCGCGATGGCGATCGAGCGCGAGGAGATCGAGCGCCTGAAGAAGGACTCGGACGACGAGCGCAACATCCTCAACCGCGCGACCTGGTCGCGTCTGCGTGAGATGCTGCTGGGTCAGGTCGCGACCGGCACCCCGAAGGGCCTCAAGAAGGGCTCGGTGATCGACGAGGATCTGCTCGACAGCGTCGATCGTCACGAGTGGTGGAAGTTCGCGGTCCAGGACGACAAGGTCCAGGGCGATCTTGAAGCGGTGAAGGGCCAGTATGACGAGGCCGTGAAGCGCATCAAGGACAAGTTCGAGGACCGCCGCGAGAAGCTGGAGCGCGGCGACGAGCTGCCGCCGGGCGTGCTCAAGATGGTCAAGGTCTTCGTCGCGGTGAAGCGCAAGCTGCAGCCGGGCGACAAGATGGCCGGCCGTCACGGCAACAAGGGCGTCATTTCGCGCATCCTGCCGCAGGAAGACATGCCGTTCCTCGAGGATGGCACGCCGGTCGATCTCGTGCTCAACCCGCTGGGCGTGCCTTCGCGCATGAACGTCGGTCAGATCTTCGAGACCCATCTCGGCTGGGCCGCGCGCAACCTGGGTATGCAGGTCGCTGCGCAGCTTGAGGACTGGCGTGAAGCCAATCCGGACGCCAAGGCAGGCGAAATGCCCGGCGCGGTCAAGGATCGCCTCAAGACGATCTATGGCGGCCACTATGCCAGCGAGATCGACGCGCGCACGCCCGATCAGGTTGCCGAGCTGATCCAGAACATCCGCACCGGCGTGCCGATGGGCACCCCCGTGTTCGACGGCGCGCGCGAAAGCGACGTGACGGCGATGCTGGAACTGGCGGGTCTCGACACGTCGGGCCAGTCGGTGCTGTTCGATGGCCGCACGGGCGACGCCTTCGACCGCAAGGTCACGGTGGGCATCATCTACATGCTGAAGCTCCACCACCTGGTCGACGACAAGATCCACGCGCGTTCGATCGGGCCGTACTCGCTCGTCACCCAGCAGCCGCTGGGCGGCAAGGCGCAGTTCGGCGGCCAGCGCTTCGGTGAAATGGAGGTCTGGGCGCTTCAGGCCTATGGCGCGGCGTACACGCTGCAGGAAATGCTGACGGTGAAGTCGGACGACGTGGTCGGCCGCACCAAGGTCTACGAGGCGATCGTCAAGGGCGACGACACGTTCGAGGCCGGCATCCCCGAGAGCTTCAACGTGCTCGTCAAGGAAATGCGCTCGCTGGGCCTCAACGTCGAACTCAAGAATCTCGACGAGGTCGAGGACGGCGACGGCCTGGCCGAGGCGGCGGAATAACGGATTACAGGGCAGCGGTTTTCAACGCCGCTGCCCCTTCCCCGCCCCGACGAATTTGACCCTCCAGAGGGACACAGAGAATGAACGAACTGACCAACTTCGCGAACCCGGTGGCCAAGCCGGAAACCTTCGACCAGATCCAGATCGGCATTGCGTCGCCTGACCGCATCCGCTCGTGGTCGTTCGGCGAGATCAAGAAGCCGGAAACCATCAACTACCGCACGTTCAAGCCCGAGCGTGACGGCCTGTTCTGCGCGCGTATCTTCGGCCCGATCAAGGACTATGAGTGCCTGTGCGGCAAGTACAAGCGCATGAAGTACAAGGGCATCGTGTGCGAAAAGTGCGGCGTCGAGGTTACCGTCTCGAAGGTCCGCCGTGAGCGCATGGGCCATATCGAGCTGGCCGCGCCGGTTGCGCACATCTGGTTCCTGAAGAGCCTGCCCTCGCGCATCGGCCTGCTGCTCGACATGCAGCTCAAGCAGCTCGAGCGCGTGCTGTACTTCGAGAGCTACATCGTCACCGAGCCGGGCCTGACCCCGCTCGAGAAGTTCCAGCTCCTCACCGAGGATGAACTGCTCGACGCGCAGGACGAATATGGCGAGGACGCCTTCTCGGCCGGCATCGGCGCCGAGGCGGTCAAGATCATGCTCATGGACCTCGACCTCGAGGGTGAGCGCAAGGAGCTTCTGGAAGAGCTGGCCACGACCAAGTCGGAGCTGAAGCCCAAGAAGATCATCAAGCGCCTCAAGGTCGTCGAATCGTTCATCGATTCCGGCAACCGTCCGGAGTGGATGATCCTCGACGTCGTTCCGGTCATCCCGCCCGAGCTGCGCCCGCTGGTGCCACTGGACGGCGGCCGCTTCGCGACCTCGGATCTCAACGATCTGTATCGCCGCGTGATCAACCGCAACAACCGCCTGAAGCGCCTGATGGAACTGCGCGCACCGGACATCATCGTCCGCAACGAAAAGCGCATGCTGCAGGAAGCCGTCGACGCGCTGTTCGACAATGGCCGCCGCGGCCGCACCATCACCGGTGCGAACAAGCGTCCGCTGAAGTCGCTCAGCGACATGCTCAAGGGTAAGCAGGGCCGCTTCCGTCAGAACCTGCTCGGCAAGCGCGTCGACTATTCGGGCCGTTCGGTCATCGTGACCGGTCCGGAGCTCAAGCTGCACCAGTGCGGCCTGCCGAAGAAGATGGCGCTCGAGCTGTTCAAGCCGTTCATCTACGCCCGTCTGGACGCCAAGGGTCTCTCGATGACCCTGAAGCAGGCCAAGAAGTGGGTCGAGAAGGAACGCAAGGAAGTCTGGGACATCCTGGACGAAGTGATCCGCGAGCACCCGGTTCTGCTGAACCGCGCGCCGACGCTTCACCGTCTGGGCATCCAGGCGTTCGAGCCGGTTCTCATTGAAGGCAAGGCGATCCAGCTTCACCCGCTGGTCTGCTCGGCATTCAACGCCGACTTCGACGGTGACCAGATGGCCGTTCACGTTCCGCTGAGCCTCGAGGCCCAGCTGGAAGCGCGCGTCCTGATGATGTCGACCAACAACATCCTGTCGCCCGCGAACGGCAAGCCGATCATCGTGCCGTCGCAGGACATGGTTCTCGGTCTCTACTACATCTCGATGGAGAAGGAGAACGAGCCGGGCCAGGGGATGATCCTGGGCGACATGGCCGAGGTGCATCAGGCCCTGTTCGCCGGTGCCGTGACGCTTCACACGAAGATCACCAGCCGCGTCCCGCAGACGGACGAGGACGGCAACACCTATATGAAGCGCTTCGAGACCACCCCGGGCCGCATGCTGCTCGGCGAGTGCCTTCCGAAGAGCCACAAGGTGCCGTTCGACGTCGTCAACCGCCTGCTCACCAAGAAGGACGTGGGCGACGTGATCGACGAGGTCTATCGTCACACCGGCCAGAAGGAGACCGTGCTGTTCGCCGACGCGATCATGGCGCTGGGCTTCCGTCACGCGTTCAAGGCGGGCATCTCGTTCGGCAAGGACGACATGATCATTCCGGGCGCCAAGGAAGCGATGGTCGACGAGACCCGCGCGCTCGTGAAGGATTATGAGCAGCAGTATCAGGACGGCCTGATCACGCAGCAGGAAAAGTACAACAAGGTGATCGACGCCTGGAGCCGTTGCGGCGACCAGGTGGCGGCCGCGATGATGGACGAGATCAAGGCGGTCAAGACCGACCCCGAGACCGGCCGTGAGAAGCCCGCCAACGCGATCTACATGATGGCCCATTCGGGTGCTCGTGGCTCGGCAGCACAGATCAAGCAGCTCGCCGGTATGCGCGGCCTGATGGCCAAGCCGTCGGGCGAGATCATCGAAACGCCGATCATCTCGAACTTCAAGGAAGGTCTGACCGTCCTTGAGTACTTCAACTCGACCCACGGCGCCCGCAAGGGCCTCGCGGATACCGCGTTGAAGACTGCGAACTCGGGCTACCTCACCCGCCGCCTTGTCGACGTGTCGCAGGACTGCGTCGTCATGGAGGAGGATTGCGGCACCGAGCGCGCGCTGGAGATGAAGGCGATCGTGCAGGGCGGTTCGACCATCGCGTCGCTGGGCGAGCGTATCCTGGGCCGCACCACGGCCGAGGATGTAGTCGACCCCAAGACCGGCGAAGTGGCGATCGAGACCGGTACGCTGCTCGACGAAGCGATGATCACGCAGATCGAGGCACTGGGCGTCCAGGGCATGAAGATCCGCAGCCCGCTGGTCTGCGAAGCCAAGATCGGCGTGTGCGCCAAGTGCTACGGGCGTGACCTCGCCCGCGGTACGCCGGTGAACATCGGCGAAGCGGTCGGCGTGATCGCGGCGCAGTCGATCGGCGAGCCGGGCACGCAGCTCACCATGCGTACCTTCCACATCGGCGGCGCTGCGCAGCTCAACGAGCAGTCGAACCTCGAAGCTCCGGTGGACGGCAAGGTCGAGTTCCGCGACGTCCGCATGATCGTCGATCAGCGCGGCCGCCGCGTTGTCACCTCGCGTTCGGCCGAATTGGCGATCCTCGACATGGATGGCCGCGAGCTGGCGGTGCATCGTATTCCGTACGGTGCGTATGTGATGTTCGATGACGGCCATGTCGTGACCAAGGGCGACCGCATGGCCGAGTGGGATCCGTTCACCATGCCGGTGATCACGGAAACCGGCGGTGTCGTGAAGTATCAGGACCTGATCGACGGCAAGACGCTGACCGAGCAGGTCGACGAAGCGACGGGCATCGCCCAGCGCGTCGTCATCGAGAACCGCGGCGCTGCAGCCAAGAAGGAAGACCTGCGTCCGCGCCTGACCCTGACCGGGGACAGCGAAGGCGAGGCCGCGCGCTACATGCTGGCGCCGGGTGCGGTGATCTCGGTCGAGGATGGTGCGGTGGTCCATGGCGGTGACGTGCTGGCCCGTGTCAGCCGCGAAAGCGCCAAGACCCGTGACATCACCGGTGGTCTGCCGCGCGTCGCCGAGCTGTTCGAAGCGCGCAAGCCCAAGGAAAACGCGATCATCGCGAAGGTCTCCGGCCGTGTCGTGTTCGGCAAGGACTACAAGGCGAAGCGCAAGATCGGCATCCAGCCCGAGGATGGCGGCGAGGTCGTCGAGTATCTGGTTCCGAAGTCGAAGGTGATCGACGTTCAGGAAGGCGACTACGTCAAGCGTGGCGACAACCTGATCGGCGGCTCGCCCGATCCGCACGACATTCTCGAGGTGCTCGGCATCGAGCCGCTCGCGGAATATCTCGTGTCGGAAATCCAGGAAGTCTATCGACTCCAGGGCGTGAAGATCAACGACAAGCACATCGAGGTGATCGTTCGCCAGATGCTGCAGAAGGTCGAGATCACCGACGCCGGCGACACCACCCTGCTCCCCGGCGAGCAGGTGGATCGCGACGAGATGGACGAGACCAACGAGAAGCTCGAGCCCGGCCAGGCCCCCGCACAGGGCAAGCCGATCCTGCTCGGCATCACCAAGGCGTCGCTGCAGACCCGCAGCTTCATCTCGGCGGCGTCGTTCCAGGAGACCACCCGCGTCCTCACCGAGGCGGCGGTCCAGGGCAAGCAGGACACGCTGATCGGTCTCAAGGAGAACGTGATCGTCGGCCGTCTCATCCCCGCCGGCACCGGCGCGGGCATGAACCGGATGCGCATCGCGGCCACCAGCCGCGACGCCGCGCTCCGTGCGCAGCAGCGCCGTCTGCAGGAAGTCCTCATCGCGCCGAACTCGGCCGCTGAGGAGCGTGCAGCCGAGCTGGCGCAGGACCCGATCGAGGCGATGGCCACCAGCGACGCGCTGGAGAAGGTCGAAGTCTCGGGCGACGGCAGCGACGAGGCCGCGGGCGATTACCTGAACGAGAGCGAGTGATCGCTTTCGTCAGCCGCTCACGCTGACAAAGAGAAGCCGCCGTCCGGGGATACCGGACGGCGGCTTTTTCGTTGGCGGCATTGGGCCAGCGGAACCGCAAACCGGCCCGGCCCACTCCAGTTAATGCGACTAGTTTGCATTACCTTCCTTTCGCTGTTAGCGGGCGCAGCAAAGGGAGATTCCAATGATCCGTCGTTTGCGTTCGCCGTTGCCCCTCGTCGCGCTGGTGTGGCTCATCCCCGCAGCGGCCTATGCGCAGGCGGCACCGGACGGGGACGACGGCGACGATCAGGTCGTCATCACCGCAGCGCGCACCGTGCTGCCACCCAATGCGCTGCCGCTGACCATCGACGTGATCGACAAGGACGCGCTGGACCAGCAGATCGCGATCTCCGGGTCGGTCACCGATGCGGTGGCGACGCTGACCCCGTCCTTCTCCCCTACCCGCCAGAAGCTGTCGGGTGCGGGCGAGACGCTGCGTGGCCGCTCGCCGCTCTACGCGATCAACGGCATCCCCCAGTCGACCCCGATGCGTGACAGCAGCCGCGACGGCTTTACGATCGACGGCTTCTTCGTCGACCGGGTGGAGCTGATCTATGGCTCTAACGCGCTACAGGGGATCGGCGGCACCGGTGGCATCGTCAACCAGGTGACGGTCGGGGCGCCGAAGACCGAGGGGCTGTCGGGCCGCGTGCTGCTGCAGGGCACCGCCGACGGCGACTTCAAGAGCGACGGCATCGGCTACAAGACCGCGGGACTGATCCAGTACAAGGCCGGGCGCTTCGACGCGACCGTGGGCGCGACGTACGAGAAGCGCGGCGCCTTCTACGACGCCGATGGCCGCCGCATCGGCATCAACCTGACTCAGGGCGAGACGCAGGATTCACGCGCGACATCGCTGTTCGCGCGGCTGGGCTACGAACTTTCGCCAAGCGCGCGGCTCGACCTGATCGCCAGCCGGTTCGAGCTGGACGGCGAAGGCGACTATGTGCCGCTGGCAGGCAACCGCACGCTCGGCATCCCGACCAGCGCGGTGCACGGCACCCCGCCGGGCAAGGCGGCCGCCAACCGCGTGGAGAGCGTGGCGCTCTCGCTCACCGACAGCAATCTGTGGGGCGGAAACCTGATCACTCAGGTCTTCTTCAACCGCACGCATGACACGTTCGGCGGCGAGCCGACGCCGACCGCGACCTTCCAGGATCCGGCGATCGCACCGATCGGCACGCTGTTCGACCAATCGGAGAATCGCAGCCGCAAGTTCGGCGGCAAGATCAGCTACGAGCGCGGCATCCCCGGCTTCGAGGATCTGACGCTGACGCTCGGCTTCGACGCGTTGTGGGACAAGACCGAGCAGCGGCTGATCGCGACCGGCCGCGTCTGGGTACCCCCGAGCGACTTCCAGAGCCTCTCCCCCTTCGCGCAGGCGAACCTGAAGCTGTTCGACGGTCTGTTCCGCCTCGCCGGCGGCGCGCGGTGGGAGAATGTGAAGATCACCGTCGACGACTACCGCACCCTCGCCTCGACCACTGCGACGGGCACTCCGCCCAACCCCGCGACCTATGGCGGCGTCGCGGTCGCCGGCGGCAGCCCGAAATTCGACGACGTGCTGGTCAATGGCGGCATCATCTTCGAGCCGGCCGCGGGCATCCGCGCCTATGCAAGCTATGCCGAGGGTTTCACGGTTCCCGATATCGGCCGCATCACCCGCGCCGTGAACCGCAGCGGGATCGATATCGACACCTATGTCGACATCTCGCCCATCGTGACCAACAACCGCGAGATCGGCATCGAGGTGAAGCGCGGGCCGCTCGACGCGTCCGCCACCTATTTCTGGTCGTCGAGCGACAAGGGGCAGTTGCTGATCGCACGGCCGGACCGCATCTTCGACGTGCAGCGCCTGCGCGTCGAGATCCAGGGGCTCGAGATCGCGCTGGGCGTGAAGACTCCGATCGACGGCCTGAAGCTCGGCATCGGCTATGCACATCTGCTCGGCCGCTATGACGCCGATACGAACCCCGACGGCGTGGTCGATACCGATCTGGACGGCGTGAACATCTCGCCCGACCGCCTCAACCTTTCGGCGAGCTACGCGAAGGGGCCATTCTCGGCGCGCGTCCAGTCGCAATTCTACCTGTCGCGCAGCTTCCATGCCGATGCGGGCAAGACCCAGCCTGACCAGCGCAACAACTTCGGCGGCTACAACGTCACCGACGCCAATATCCGCTACGACACCGGCATCGGCGCGCTGAGCCTGAGCGTCCAGAACCTGCTCAACACGCAATATATCGACTATTCGAGCGACACGCGGCTGCCGACCGACAATCTCGCTTTCTTCGCAGGGCGCGGGCGGACCTTCACGCTCGGCTGGGACTACCGGTTCTGAGGGCAGCGGCGATGAAGTGGATCGACCTCCTCCACCGCTGGACCGGCGGGATCATCGGGCTGGTGCTCGGGCTGCTCGGCCTGACTGGCGCCATCCTCGTCTTCAAGAGCTGGTGGCTGGCATATCTGCCCGGCGCGGGCGATGCGCAGCGTCAGGACGTCGCGTCGCTCGCAGCGCAGGTCGATGCCGCGATGGCCGCGCCCGGCGGACCGCCCCAGTCGATCCTGTTCGCGTCGCAGGACTTCGGCCTCACCCGCCTGTCGCGCGGCGAGGGCGCGGGCGCCTATGCCGACCAGTCGGGCCGCATCGTCACCGAATGGGGCAGCAAATGGGACCGGGTCGAGCTTTGGCTGTTTGACTTCCACCACCACCTCTTCTTCGGCGACACGGGCGAGACGGTGGCGGGGATCGCGGCATTGATCGGCCTGTTGTTCGTCATCACTGGCGCGATTCTGTGGTGGCGGCTGCGCAAGACCTTCAAGTTCCGCCTGATCCCCAAGCGGATGAGCCGCCCGGCGATCGTCACCCACCACCGCGACATCGGCGTGGTCTTCGCGCCCCTGCTGTTCCTCGCACTCGCGACGGGGTCGCTGATGGTGTTCCGCCCGATCAGCGAGGCGCTGTTCGCGCCCGGCACAGGCTTGAGCGCACCGTTCGAGGCACCCAAGGTCGAGGGCGGCCCGCTCGCTGCAAAGCTCGACTGGGCCACGATGCTCGCGGCGGCACGCGCGCAATATCCGGATGCCGAAGTTCGCCTCGTATCCTTCCCGCGCAAGCCCGGCGGGCTGATCCTGATGCGTCTGCGGCAGCAACCCGAATGGCTGCCCAACGGCCGCACCTTGCTGTGGTTCCGGCCTGAGAATGGTCAGCTGGTCGACACCCGCAACGTCCAGACGATGCCCAATGGCGTGCGCGCCTATAACGCACTCTACCCGCTCCACGCCGCCAAGGTCGGTGGCATCCTGTGGAAGCTCGTGATCGCAGCCACCGGTCTCGTCCTTGCGATGCTCGGCACGCTGGCGGTGTGGACCTTCTGGTTCAAGCGGCCCAAGCCCAAGCCGGTGCGCAAGCCACGCCCGGCAGCCGCCTAGCTGAACACCATCTCAAGGTCCGCATCGGGATTTCGGGGATCGGCGCCGAAGCGGTTGGGTCCGGCAGGCCCCTTCCATACCAGCATGGTGAGCAGGGCGATCGGGCACAGCAAGGCCGAAGCCCCGATCACCAGCGATACTGCGTCATGCGTCTCGGCACCGAATGGGACCGCGAAGAGCGCGATGAAGAAGGCCGTGAATGGCAGGAGCGCCCACCAGCCGGTGCGGTTGGCATCGTGCAGGCGGCGAACCGTGACCGCCAGGATGGGAATGAAACTGCCAAGCGCGAACAGCGATCCGAGCAAGCCGGTCCCGGCCAGATCGTTGATGCCGAGCAGCTCTTCCGTCAGTCTAAGCGCGATCGCGACGATCACCCAGCCCAGCATGAACGCCCAGAACTCGGTGCGGCGCGATCGGCCGCGAAACTCGAAATAGCGTCGATACGGCAACAGCGCCCAGCGCATCCCACCCCCATTTGCCATGCCCGCCGCCCCCGCGGCGGTGCAAGAAGACGGCCGGGCCCTGCGGACCCGGCCGCTTGTTCGTCAGCCGAACACCTCGTCGGCGTTGGTGCCCTGCCCCTTCGGGTCCTCACCGAAGCGGTTCGGCCCGGGCGTGCCCGTCGTGCAGTACCAGACCAGCAGCAGGATGGCGCAGGCCAGACCGCCGAGCAGCATGATCACGCCGAACAGCGCGATACCCGAGAAGCCGGCACTGCCGCCGCCCGACATCGCGGACATGAAGCTTGCGCCCATCAGGATGGCGCCGATCACGATGGGGCCGAGCGGGAGCAGGATCCACCAACCCGAGCGATCCGTGTCATGCAGCCGCCGTACGCCCACGGCGAGGCTGGGGATGATCGTCGCCAATGAGAAGATGTTGGACAGCAACCCGCCCGACACTGCGCCCGAGGCCCCCGCGGAGGTGCCGGTCAGATCTGCGTCGCCGGTTGCGCTGCCACCCAGACCAAGCACCGTATCCAGGATACTGAGAACGATCGACACGATCACGACGAATAGCGTGTACATCCAATATTCTTTACGCCGCGAGCGACCCTTGAAGTCGAAATAGCGCTTAAACGGCAGGATCATCCATTCCATCTTCGTTCCCCTTGTTATGCGACTCTAACCTCTTCTTCTTCAGTCAAAACGACTCGCCTAGGATCGCGGCGGTTGGCGACGGTAGCTCAGCGCTTCGGCAACGTGAATACGTCCGACCGTTTCGCTTTGTGCCAGATCGGCGATGGTCCGCGCGACGCGCAGCACACGGGTGTAACCGCGCGCCGACATGTGCATCGCCTCCGCCGCCTGCGCCAGCAGCTTGCGGCCGGGTTCGTCGGGGGTCGCGGCAGCATCGAGCACCGGCCCGTCCGCCTCGGCATTGGTGCGGGTGCCCGAGCCGTTGTAGCGGGCCGCCTGAACCTTTCGCGCCGCCGCCACCCGCGCAGCGACCTCGGCCGATCCTTCGGCAGGCGGTGGCAGCACCAGATCGGCGGCAGTGACCGGCTGCACATCGACATGCAGATCGATGCGATCGAGCAAGGGCCCGGAGACCTTGGCCTGATAATCCGCCGCACATTTGGGCGCCCGCGCGCAGGCCAGCGCGGGATCGCCGAGATGCCCGCAGCGGCACGGGTTCATCGCTGCGACCAGCTGGACGCGTGCCGGGAAGGTCACATGCGCATTGGCGCGCGCGACGCTGACGGTGCCGCTCTCCAGCGGCTGGCGCAGCGAATCGAGCACCGCGCGCTGGAATTCGGGAAGTTCGTCGAGGAACAGCACGCCGAGATGCGCCATACTCACCTCGCCCGGCTTGACCTTGAGCCCCCCGCCAGTGAGCGCCGCCATTGACGCCGAATGGTGCGGCGAGCGGAACGGCCGCATCCGGGTGAGCTTCCCACCCTGCAGCGTCCCGGCGACGCTGGCGACCATCGATACCTCGAGCGCTTCACCTGCGTCGAGCGGGGGCAGTATGCCCGGAAGGCAGCTCGCCATCAGCGACTTGCCCGCACCCGGCGGCCCGACCATCAGCAGATTGTGCCCGCCCGCCGCGGCGATCTCGAGCGCGCGCTTGGCGGTCTCCTGCCCCTTCACCTGTCTCAGGTCCGGGCCGTGCAGCACTTCCTCCACCTCACCCGCCTGCGGTGCACCGAGCAGCTGTTGCCCCTTGAAGTGGTTGATCAACCCGATCAGGTCGGGCGCGGCGATCACGCCGGTGGTTCCGGCCCATGCCGCCTCTGGCCCTTGCGCGACCGGGCAGACCAGCCCCTTCCCCGTTTCCGCCGCGTGAAGCGCCGCCAGCAGCACGCCCGGCGACGGCGCGATCCGCCCGTCGAGCCCCAGCTCGCCGACAAAGACATGCTCGCTCAGCGCCTCGGCGTCGACCACGCCCATCGCACCAAGCAACGCCAGTGCGATCGGCAGGTCGAAATGCGACCCTTCCTTGGGCAGATCCGCGGGCGAGAGGTTGAGGATCACCCGCTTGGGCGGCAGCGCAAGACCGATCGCCGCCATCGCCGCACGGACGCGCTCGCGGCTCTCCGCCACCGCCTTGTCGGGGAGGCCGACAACGACGAAATTGGGCAGGCCGGGGACGAGGTTGCACTGCACCTCCACGGCGCGCGCCTCCAGCCCCAGATACGCAACCGTAGATACGCTCGCGACCATACACCCCCCATTTGTTCGCCTGCTTGTAACGGCTTTTGGGCGGCAGGGAACGGTTCATCGCGTTCGCGTCTTGCATCGGCAACACACGCCCCCACCTGCAAGTCATGCGCCGCAAACCGCATCCGATCGTGCGAATCAGCCTGCTGGTGGCGGGAATCCTGCTGTTCTGCGTCGCCGCGCCGCTTGCTTCGCCGATTCCCGGCCCCGGAGGCACGCTGATCGCGGCGGCGGGTATCATCCTGATTCTGCGCAATTCGCCTTGGGCGCGGCACCGGTTCGTGCGATTGAAGGCCCGCTGGCCGCGTGCCGGCGCCTTTATCGACCGCATCCTGATCCGCGCCAGCGCCAAAAGGCGGCGTAAACGCGCGAAAGAGCTGGCTGCGAATTGACTTCCCGATCAGCTTTGGCTAACGGCGCTCCTCACATGGTCGCCCCGGTGGCGGCCCTTTTAGTTTCTAGATTTCAGGGAATGAGCGATGAAGCGGACCTTTCAGCCGAGCAACCTGGTGCGAGCGCGCCGGCACGGCTTCCGCGCGCGCATGGCGACCCCCGGCGGCCGCAATGTGATTCGCGCCCGCCGCGCCCGCGGCCGCAACAAGCTGAGCGCCTGAACACAGGCCCTCTGGCGCGGCTGACGCTGCGCAAGGATTATCTCGCCGCCAACGCGGGCAAACGCGCACCCATGCCAGGGTTCGTGTTGCTGGTCCGCGTTCGCGGCGATGATGATTCAACCATGCGAATCGGCATTACAGTTTCCAAGAAGGTCGGCAACGCTGTCGTGCGCAACCGCATGAAGCGCCGCTTTCGTGAGCTTGCGCGTGCGATTCTGCCCGTCGAGGGCGTGCCGGGCGCCGATCATGTGCTGATCGGCCGCAATTCGGGCATCGAACGCGACTTCGCGGCGCTTACGGCCGACCTCACCAAGGCGCTGGGCAAGATCCGCAGATGATCGCCCGTGCCCTGATCTTGATTGCGCGCGGCTGGCAGATCGGCCCCTCGCGCATCCTTCCGCCCTCCTGCCGCTATGCGCCGAGCTGTTCGGCCTATGCAATCGAGGCACTCTCCCGCTATGGCGCGCTCAAAGGCGGATGGCTCGCGCTCCGGCGCATCCTTCGCTGCCATCCGTGGGGTGGGCACGGCTATGATCCCGTGCCCTGATTTCCTGAACCGGGGACTGACGTGAAAGACGACCAGAAGAATTTCCTGCTCTTCGCCGTGCTCGCCGCGCTGCTGCTGTTCGGGTGGCCGATGGTCACAGGCTGGCTGTTCCCGACCGCCAACCCGCCGGTGACCGAAATCAAGGGCGGCAAGACCGAGGTGGTCGCCAACCCCGGCGCCGGCCCCGCTGCCGACAGCCCTGCGGCAGTTCGCGACCGAAAGATCGTCCTTGCCGAGTCCCCGCGCATCGCGATCGAGACCCCCACCGTGCGCGGATCGATCAACCTGAAGGGCGCGCGCATCGACGACCTGGTGCTGGTCAAGCACAAGGAGACGATCGCCAAGGACAGCGCCCCGATCCGCCTGCTCTCGCCCTCGGGCACGCAGGACGCCTATTTCGCGGGCTTCGGCTGGTCGGGCAACGGCCTGACCGCGCCCGCCGCCGACGCGGTGTGGACCGCAAGCGGCAACAAGCTGACGCCCAGCACCCCGGTCAAGCTCACCACGGGCAGCGGCTCGCAACGCTTCATCATCGAGATCTCGGTCGATGACGGCTATATGTTCACCGTCCGTCAGCGTGTCGCGAACCTCGGCGAAAAGCCGATCAGCGTCGCCGGCCATGGCTATCTCTACCGCTATGGCCCGGGCAAGGATCATGACACCTGGACGATCCACGCTGGCCCGGTCGCTTCGTACAACGGCACGGTCGACTATGGCGTCAACTACAGCACGGTGAAGGACGAAGGCGCCAAGAGCTTCGATTCCACCGGCGGCTGGGTCGGCTATACCGACATCTACTGGCTGACTGCGCTGGTGCCCGATCAGGGCATGAACGTCGCGCTCAAGTTCCGCCCGGCAGGCGGCACCGCCACCCAGGCGCAGTTCGAGCCCGCCACCGCCCGCCAGGTCGGCCCGGGCCAGATGGTCACCCAGACCTCGCGCTTCTTCGCGGGCGCCAAGGACATCAACCTGCTCGATCACTATGAGGAACAGGGCGGCATCCGCCAGTTCGGCAAGGCCATCGACTGGGGCTGGTTCGAGGTCTTCGAGAAGCCGATCTTCCACTATCTCCACTGGCTGTTCCGCATGGTCGACAATTTCGGCCTGGCGATCATCCTGCTGACGCTCACCGTCCGCCTGCTGCTGTTCCCGATCGCACAGAAGCAGTTCGCCTCGATGGCGTCGATGCGCGCGCTCCAGCCCAAGATGAAGGCGCTGCAGGAACGCTACAAGGACGACAAGCAGCGCCAGCAGCAGGAGGTCATGAAGCTGTACAAGGATGAGAAGGTGAACCCGCTCGCGGGCTGCCTCCCCACCCTGCTCCAGATCCCGATCCTCTACGCGCTCTACAAGGTGCTGATGCTCTCGATCGAGATGCGTCACCAGCCCTTCATCCTGTGGATCAAGGATCTCTCGGCACCCGACCCGCTGCATGTGCTCAACCTGTTCGGGCTGCTCGACTTCAACCCGCCGGCGTTCCTGGCGATCGGCGTGCTGCCGATCCTGCTCGGCCTGTCGATGTGGGCGCAGTTCAAGCTCAACCCGGCGCCGATGGACGATGTCCAGAAGCAGGTCTTCGCGATCATGCCCTGGGTGCTGATGTTCGTGATGGCGCCGTTCGCGGCCGGTCTCCAGCTCTACTGGATCACCTCGAACCTGCTCACCATTGCTCAGCAGAAGTTCCTCTACATGCGCCACCCCGCGCTCAAGGAACCGGCGGCCGCGGCAGCGACTCCGGCGAAGTCGGCGAAGAAGTGACGCAGTTCGATCCCGAAACGATCGAGGCCGCGCGAAAGACCTTCGCCGGCCCCGTCGCCTTCCTGAAGTCTGCGCCTGCGCTCCACTTCCTGCCCGATCCCACGGTGCCGGAAGTGGCGTTTGCCGGCCGGTCGAACGTGGGCAAATCTTCGCTGCTCAACGCGCTGACCGGCCGCAACGGCCTGGCCCGCACGTCGAACACGCCGGGGCGGACGCAGGAGCTCAATTTCTTCGATATCGGCGACCCGTTGAAGTTCCGGCTGGTCGACATGCCCGGTTACGGCTTCGCCAAGGCACCCAAGGACATCGTCAAGAAATGGCGCTTCCTGGTGAACGACTATCTGCGCGGGCGCGATGTCCTCAAGCGGGTGCTCGTGCTGATCGACAGCCGCCACGGCATCAAGGAGGTCGATCGCGACATCCTCGACATGCTCGACGCAGCGGCGGTGAGCTATCGCATCGTCCTGACCAAGGCGGACAAGATCAAGCCGGCCGAGCTTGCCGAAGTCACCGAACGGACGATCGCCGAAGCCCGCAAGCGCCCCGCGGCGCACCCGGACATCCTCTCGACCTCGAGCGAGAAGGCCGACGGCATCGCCGAACTCCGCGCTGCGGTTCTTGAGGCGGTCAGCGTCTGATCCGCATAATCCGGCCTAGGCCGGATTATGCTTCGCCAGAAACGCCTCGAGCGCCTTCAGGAATTCAAGCCGGTCTTCGGTCCGGCTGAAATGGTGATCGGCCTCGGGCTGGACGATGTAGGTCACGTCCTTGCCGGCGGACTTCAGCTTCTGCGCCATCACCTTCGAATGGACCAGCGGCACCACCCGGTCCTTCTCGCCATGCACCAGCAGCACCGGGATCGAGAACTCCTGCGGGAAGTTGAGCGGCGACACATTCTTGAGATCCGGCGCCTGATCGCGCAGCCAGTCGCCCCGCGCACCGCCGCCAAGGAAGCTGCTGGTATGCCTGAGCATCCGGTTGAGATCGGAAACGCCGGCATAGGAAACGGCGCAGCGATACTTGTTGCCGTCGCGCTGCGCCGCACGCAGCGCCGCATAGCCGCCATAGGAGGCACCAACCATGCACACGCGCGCCGGATCGGCGATGCCAAGGTCGGCAACCGCCTTGATCGCGTCGTCCAGGTCGTCCTGCATGGCAAGGCCCCATTGACCCCGCCCCCTCTTCTCGAACTCGGTGCCATAGCCCGACGAACCGCGATAATTAGGCTGGATTACGACATAGCCGCGATCAGCCAGAAACTGAGTCCACCAGTCCCAGGTCTCGCTGTCGCGGGCGAACGGCCCGCCATGCGGCATCACGATCAACGGCAGCTTGCCTTTGCGTGCCGCGGGCACGGTCAGCACCGCCGCAATCTCCAGGCCGTCGCGTGCCTTGTAGCGGATCGTGCGGACGGGATGCATACGGCGCATCTTGATCGTGCGATTGTTGTAGCCGAGCAGCTCCATCGAGTCCTCGGGCCGGCGATAGACGAAATAGCCCCCCGGCGCGTCCGCCCCGCCGACGGCGAGCAGCGCGCGCGAACGGTCGCGGTTGAGCGAGGCGATCTGGACCTGCGCACCCTTGACCAGTCCGGACACGGACGTCTGCATCGCCGCCATCTCGGCATCGGTCCAGCGAACCAGTGGACGATCTTCCTCGACGCTGACGCCCAGATAGCCGAAGCCGGTGGAATCGCGCACGATCCCGCCAATGTCATATCCCTTGCTCGCAAACAGCTGCTTGCCGCGCTCGAGTGTCGTCAGGTCCAGCTCGTAGAGCGCGGAATACCCCCCCTCGTCATCGTCGATTACCAACGCCTTGGTCTTGTCGCCCAGAAACAGCGCGGGCACGGTCAATCGGTCCTCGCGCGTCTTTGCCCGGTCGATGGTCCGGAACGACGCATCGGCGCGGTCACGATAGAGGAGGCGGCGCGAGCGCCCATCCTCGCTCATGCCGATGCCCATGCGCACAAGGCCCGCGCCATCGGCGTACCAGTTGAACACGCCGGCCTTGCTCGCCACCACCACGCGCCGCTTACCGGTGACCAGATCGACTTCATCGACCTGAGGCCAGAAGCCTGCTTGGTTCGTGTAGATCGAAGTCTGGTACGACAGCAGCACGCGCGCCGACCCGTCGCGCGCCGCCCAGATCACATCGTCACCATTCTGGCCCACCTGGCGCGGGGCGAGTTGCGTCACCTTGCCGGTCGGCACATGCACACCGATCGCACGCTTCACATACCACTGATCGCCTTCGACCGGCACTTCCTGGCCGATCCCGACGATCACCCACTCGTCATTGACCCAATTCCACCAGTTGAGATCGGCCTCCCCGGGATTGAGCAGTTTGGGCGGTCCTTCGCCGCCAAGCTTGATGACCGCGAAATACTGTTTTCCGTTGATCGCCACCCTGCCGGCGACCTGAGTGCCGTCCGGCGAAAGGTCGGGGCTCTGGACGTCCGGCAGCTCGGCAAAGGCTTCGACCGGCAATGGTGTGCGCGGAGTCGCTGCGCGTGCGGCTGGCGCGGCTGGTGTCGTCGAGACAGCAGGTGCAGCGGCCTGAGGCGCCGCGTTCGAACCGGCACTGCCCATCAACGCGAGCACAGACACGCCCGCCCAGAATATACGCGACATCGCTCCCCCACATGCCCCGAAAACCGGTACTTAGGTGCCGTAAGACCGGGGACATGTGCAAGGGGGCGGAAGACTAAAGAAGCAATGTCTTGAGATAGCTGGTCCCGTCGGGTCCGCGCGATTCCTGACGGATCAGCTGTTGGGTGCCTTTGGCGAACCAGAAGCGCGCGGGCGGCGATTGCGGGCGGTTATAGTCGGTCTCGACCACCCAGCAGTCGATACCGCGCCCGTCCGGCCCGGCAATCGCCTCTTCGGCTGCGACCCGCCACAGATACCGCGCCGGCGCGCCGCCGACGGGATGAAAGAAGGGGATCGACACCGCGTAGCCGCGCGCGAACGGAAGCGTCTGCAGCATCTCCATGTCGGTTTCGAAATTATACATGGGCTCGGGGAAGGGCACGTCGACCGCGGCCTGGCTGTTGTCGGCAAGCTCGCGCATCCCGGTCAGCGCCTTCTCGCCGAAGCTGAATCCCTCGATCACCGTCTTGCCGCCGGCACGCGTCGTGCGGACATGGGTCAGCGGCCGGAACGTGCCGGTTTCGAACAGCGAATCGCGCTCGACCAGTGACGGCTCCTTGCCTGTGCCGTCCCAGCGCTGAACGATCCGCAGCCGATCGACGCCATCGATGCGCTCGAACCGCACCTCGCGCTGCCAGATATCGGTCGCGACATGCGCGCCGTTCCGGATCTGCGAGCGGAGATAGCTTCGCCGTCCGGGCCGGAGCAGGCCGAACCGTGTCAACCGGTCGCCGACGTTCAGGCGGTGCGGTGCCGCGGGGGTCGCCGCCAGAGCGGCGGCCGGGGCAATCGCCGCCAGGGCGATCAGCGTGCGGCGCGAAAGAGGGGAGGTCGTGTCCATCACAGGATTGTTTCGCATGCGACCAGATCGTGCAACGCAATCGATCGAACCCAGTTGCGGTTGGTCGAAAGACATGTGTGGCATGTCCAACGGCGTTGCCCCCGCCCCGCCCCGCCGCTATCCCCCGGGCCATGCTCAAGCTCATCATCGGCAACAAAGCCTATTCCTCCTGGTCCATGCGCGGCTGGCTCGCCTGCAAGCTTTCGGGCCTGCCGTTCGAGGAGGTGGTCGTCCCGCTCTACGATCAGGATTGGGACAAGCGCCGCGAGGGAGATGAATTCGCGCCGTCGTCGGGCAAGGTGCCGATCCTGTGGGACGGCGACGCGGTGGTGTGGGACAGCCTCGCCATCATCGAGTATCTCAACGAGAAGTCGGGCGGGGAGAAATTCTGGCCCGCCGATCCCGCCGCGCGCGCGATGGCTCGGTCGATGGCCGCAGAAATGCATTCGGGCTTCGCCGCGCTGCGCCGCAAGCACAGCATGAACATCCGTCAGGTCTATGAACCCAAGAAACCCGACGACGATGTCATGCAGGACATCCAGCGGATCATGGAGCTGTGGGCGCAGGCCCGCGCGCGGTTCGGCGGCAATGGCGAATTCCTGTTCGGTGAGTTCGGCGCAGCGGACATCATGTTCGCGCCCGTCGTCACCCGCTTCGTCACCTACTCGCTCCCGGTCGCGCGCTTCGCCCCGGCCTATATGCAGGCGGTGCTCCAGCATCCCTTCATGCAGGACTGGATCGCGGCGGCGCAGGAAGAGGAATGGGTGTTGCAGCAGTTCGAGCAGGCGCCGAACTGACACGATAGCGCCGCTTCGGTCTAATCTCCGGATTGTATTGCCTGCCCACCCAGCCACATCTTCGACGCCTCACGATCGAGGAGTCTTTCGATGAAAGCCGCTCTGCGAATTCTGGGGCTCTGCGCCGTCATCGCCGGCAGCATGTCCGTCCCCGCGCATGCAACCCACGGCCAGCAGGAATATGCCATCGTCTATTATGACGACGAGAATCACACCAACATCGTCGGTCAGTTCATCAGGTTCTGCGACGGCCACATCTTCCGCAACGGAGGCCCTTCGCTCTACAGCGAGGAATATTATTACGGCTGCCCGTAGCGGCGCTGATGGGCTGAAGTCCCCGGGCTAGAATTCCGATCCGTCCTTGCGCCGGAACCCCTCGCCCGGGAACAGGTGCAGGTCGATATCGGGATAGTGGCAGGCGGTGACCGACGGCTTGCCGATCGCGACATAGACGCAATCGGCATCGCTGCGGTTCTGCAGCACATGACCGTTGCCGTCATTCTTGACGAACACCGCAACGTCGCCCGCGCGCAGCAGCGTCTCGCCGCCGTCGTCCACCAGCACCGCCGCGCCCGCGATCATCACCACCATCTCGTCCTCCCCCTCATGCCAGTGGCGGTGGGCCGACCAGGCACCGGGCTTGAGTACGACATGGCTTGCGCCAAAATCCGTCAGCCCTGCCGCGGGCGCGAGCCGCCGGTACCAGCGTTCCTGCACCACCCCCGCATGTTCGGGCGGATAACCCGTCGCATTGGTCTGCGGGATTGTGTCGAGGTCGAGCTTGGGCAATGGAGCCTCCACGCTGTTTTGTTGTCGCGCATCTTGATCCGAAACCACTCACACTTTTCGGAATGCGCTTGTTGGAGGCCATTTTGCCCGACGTCGTCGAACTCACCAAGGCCCTCATCGCCGCACCGAGCATCACCCCGGCACGCGGTTCGGTATTCGATGTGCTGGAGGCTGCGCTGCTTCCACTCGGGTTCACCATCGATCGCTTTGTCGCTGGCGAAGCACCCGATGGGCCGGTCGAGAATCTGCTGGCCGTCCGCAAAGCCGGACCGGGCCCGCATTTCGCCTTTGCCGGGCATCTCGACGTCGTTCCGCCGGGCGAAGGCTGGACCTCGGGCGCATTCGAGCCGGAAGTACGCGGCGACCTGCTCTACGGGCGCGGAGCGGTGGACATGAAGGGATCGATCGCCGCCTTTGCCGCCGCAGTGGCCGCCTTGCCGGCCATCGGCACGCTCAGCCTGATCATCACCGGCGACGAAGAAGGCCCCGCCACCTACGGCACGCTGGCGCTCATGGACCGGATGGCGGCGGCAGGCCTGACGCCCGACCTTTGCCTCGTCGGCGAGCCGACCAGCGCTCACCGCCTCGGCGACACGATCAAGATCGGCCGCCGCGGATCAACCGTGATCGATATCGAGGTGCCGGGACGGCAGGGCCATGTCGCCTACCCGCACCTGGCGGACAATCCGATCCCCCGCCTCGTCCGTGCGCTGGCGGAGATCGACGCGATTATACTCGACGAAGGTACCGACTGGTTCCAGCCCTCCAATATCGAGGTCATCGACCTCACGGTCGGCAATCCGGCGACCAACGTCATTCCCGGCAAGGCCGCGGCACGCATCTCGATCCGGTTCAACGACCAGCATCGCGGCCACGATCTGATCGAGCGGATCGAAACCATCGTTCACACCCATGCCCCCGCGGCGATCGTTCGCGGCCGTGTCTATGGCGAGGCGTTCCTGACCGAGCCGGGGACACTCTCCACCCTGATCGGCGATGCGATCGAGGCCGAGATCGGTATCCGGCCCGAATTGTCGACCAGCGGCGGCACCTCCGACGCGCGTTTCCTCTCGCGCATCTGCCCCGTGGTCGAATTCGGCCTGCTCAATGCGACGATGCACAAGCTGGACGAAGCGGTCGCGCTGGACGACCTCCACAAGCTGACGGCGATCTACGAGACTCTGCTGCGGCGCGTGTACGACCAGTAACAGGCCCTATCCTGCGATCCGCGCCTCGAATTGCGGCGCAGTTTGCGCCCACGCGATGAAATCGCGCTCCGCCATCGGCTGGGCGATGACGAAGCCCTGCAGTACGTCGCAACCGATCACGCGCAGCACGTCGAGCTGTGCCTGCGTCTCGATGCCCTCGGCCACGACTTCGCAGCCGATGCCGTGGATCAGCCCGATCACCGCCTGCGCGATCGTGCGCGCCTCAGCATTGGTCGCGACGTGCTCGACCAGGCTGCGGTCGAGCTTCACCCGGTCGAGCGGCAGGTCGCGCAGCCGGGCAAGGTTGGAATAGCCGGTCCCGAAATCGTCGATCGCGATGCTCGCTCCGTCGGCGCGCAACGCGGCGATGGCGTCGATCACTTCGCGCGAACAATGCATCGCCAGCGTTTCGGTAATCTCGAGCTCCAGCAGGCGCGCCGGGGCGCCCGCGGCCTGCATCGCATCGCGCAGCCGGCGGAAGAAGGCCGCATGGTCGAGCTGACGCGGGCTGATGTTGACCGCCATCCGCTGCTCGACGCCAAGCTTGCCCCAGCGGGCGATGGTGTTGGCGACATTCTCGACCACCCATTCGCCGATCTCGACGATCAGGCCGGTTTCCTCGGCCCGGGTGATGAAGCTGCCCGGCAGGCAAAGGCCCCGTTCGGGATGCTGCCAGCGCAGCAACGCCTCGGCCGCGACGATCCGGCCATCCGCGGCGCTGATCTGTGGTTGATAGACCAGCGCAAACTGATCGCGCTCGACGGCGCCGCGCAGATCGCTCTCAAGCTGAGCGCGCTCGGCGATCTCGGCGGCAAGGCCCTCGCTGAAATGCTCGGCCCGGCCACGACCATTGCCCTTGGCGTGATACATGGCGGCATCGGCAGCCCGCATCAGGTCGGTCAGCGTCGTGCCGTGCTCCGGCCGCATCGCGATCCCCACCGACGCGCCGATGCTGACTTCCTGATCGGCGAGGTCGAACGGCTCGGACAGCGCGAACAGGATGCCGCGGCCGATCCGGTCGGCATTGCGCACATTCGCCAGCGCGGGGAAGAAGATGGTGAACTCGTCACCCGAAAGCCGGCCGATCAGCGGCTGCCGAAGGTCGCCCTCCGCCGTGAAGCGGTCAGCCACGGCGCGAAGCCGGTTGGCGACCATTCCCAGCAGCTGATCGCCCATCGCATGACCGAGCGTATCGTTCACCGCCTTGAACCGGTCGAGATCGATGAAGAACAGTGCGGCCATCGCTTCATTGGGAAGCTCAGTCAGCACCCGTTCGCAGCTGCGCCGGAAGTGGATCCGATTTGGTAGTGCCGTCACCGGATCGAACAGCGCGAGCCGCTGCACGCTCTCCAGGTTCGAATGAAGCTGACGGAACAATCCGCCCATCGCATCGGCCAGCGGCGGCACGCATTCACCGACTTCGGGAGGGATTTCGCTCTCCAGGTCCCCATTGGCGGCGCTTGAAAGGCGCTCGATCGCTGCGTCGATCGCCGCGGCGGTGGAAGCGATGGTGCGTTCCGCATAGGCCCAGCACATCGCGGCACAGATGATCGCGGCGATCAGCGCACGTCCGGCATTCTCGCTGTCGAAATGCCCCTGCGAAGTCGCTGCGAGCGCAAGAATGAACACGAACGCCCCGGCGCAGATCGCAAACACGATCGCACGACTCTTGAGCGAAAATCCGTTCATCGCGGCTGCGCTATCCCCCTTGCCCGGCCCGATGCGGACGGAGGATCGCTATAGGTCCGAAAGGGTTAAAAATTCTGTCCCGGAACGGACCGCTGCCTTTTCAACACGATATAGAGCGCACCTTGCCCGCCGTGCCGCGGATGCGCGTTGCGGACCGCCGCAATCCGGTCGCCATGCCGCGACCCCGCCAACCAGTCGCCCACGGCAGCACGGATCGCGCCGCGGGCATGGGGACGTTCCGATTCCGGCCGCGGCGGCTTGCCGGTGATCAGCAGCAGCACGCGGTCGCCGCGCGCAATCGCAGCCTCAAGTCCGCGGTCGAGCCGGGCATGCGCACTGGCGAGCGTGTGGCCATGGAGGTCGATTGCGCTTTCGGGCGCTACCAGCCCGCGGCTCAGACGGCGATCCCAGCTCGCGTCGAGTGTATCGGCAGAGGCCGGTGCGGGCCTGGGCTTCGGAGCGGGTGCAGGCGGCACGCGTCCCTTCACCCGCGCAACCGGCACAGGATCGGGCGAGACCGGCGCAAGCGGCTGGGGCGGCGGCGCCTTGGCCGGGACCGGATCGCGCACGATCGGGGTCACCGTGGCGATCACACGCGCCCAGAGCGCCCGTTCCTCGGGCGTCATCATGCGCGGCGGTCTGCTCATCGCTCAGTCGGCGCCGTGGCGCGCCAGCGTTCCCTTGGGCAACAACAGCCATGCGGTGCCGCGCGCGGACATACCGCCAGCGATCGCCCGCGCATCGTCGCCCGCGCCCCAGAAGGTGTCGAAGCGGTTGCTGCCCTTGATGGCGCCGCCGGTATCCTGGTTGACCCAGATGCCCGTCGCGTCCTGACGGTCCATCGACAGGAAGACCGGCGCGCCCATCGGAACGAACTTGGGATCGGCGGCAACGCTGCCGCGCCCGGTCACGGGATAGCCCATCGCGCCGAGCGGGCCGGCACCGGTCAACTCGCGGAAGAAGACGTAGCTCTTGTTCTCGCGCATGATCGCGCGCCCATCTTCGGGGTTGTTGCGCAGATAGGCCATGATCCCCTGCATCGACCCCTGCCCCTTGGGCAGGATGCCGCGGTCGATCATCAGCTTGCCGATCCCGGTATAGTCGCGCCCGTTCTGGCTGGCATAGCCGATGCGCATGATCCCGCCATCGGGCAGCCGCAGCCGCCCCGACCCCTGGATCTGAAGGAAGAACAGCTCGACCGGGTCAGCCGCCCAGCCGATCTCGAGCCCGCGCCCCTGCAGCGCGCCCTGCTCGATCGCGGTGCGGTCGTAGAAGGGCACGAACTTGGTGCCATCAACGCGCCCCCGGATCGAACGGCCCTTGAGGTTGTCGGAGAAGGTGCCGAGGTCGACGTCGATCAGGTCCGCGGGGCGGCCGTAGATCGGCACTTCATAGCCCGAACGCCGCGTGCGCGATCCGGAGATCTCCGGCTCGTAATAACCGGTGGCGAACGCCTTGCCGTCGGCCACCTGCACCGCTTCGAAATAGCGCGCGAAAAAGGCGGTGGCGTCGCGCGGCTGCGTCGTCCGCGCCGCGTCGCACGCCGCACGCCAGTCCTCGGCGCGGGTCAGACCGCTGGCGTCGGTGCGCTTGATCAGGCTGGGGCAGCTGGTCCGGAACGCCTCCAGCGCGCGCGTCGCACCGATCGCGGTGATCGGAAGCGCGGCAATGTCCGGTCCGGCGACCAGTCCCGCCGATGCGGCAGTCGCGGTGCTCGCCGTGGCAGCGGGCGCAGGCTTGGGCGGAAGCGGAGTCGCAGCCGTAGGCTGACGGACGGGAGGGCCAGCAGGCGCCGGTCGCACCGCTCCCGGTCGCGAGGGCACCACGCCCGACGAACAGGCGCTAACCGCTACGGCCAGCGCCGCTACCCCCCAAGCCCGCATCATTACCCCTCAGGCTTCGCCAGTTAGGCTTCGTCCGTATCGCTGAGCTTCCAGTTCGGATCGTCGCTGCGCAGATCGCGGCTGAACGTCCACACGTCATGCGTATCGACCGCATCGGTGAGCGATCCGGCGATGACATTGCCGTCCTTGTCGCGCGTCACCGCGGCGATATCGGCATCGAAGCGCATCGTGACGCGCGCCATACGGCCTTCAACCGCGATTTCGGCGATCACCGCGCGCTCGATCGAGATCAGGCGGTTGTCGAGCGTCTCGCCCGCAGCCTCGCGCGCGTCGATCGCAGCGACGAAGCTGTCGCGCACCGAATCCTCGACCAGCCAGGACAGCGTGTCGCGATCGCCCTTCCAGAAAGCTTCGAGGATCATGCGGTAGGCCGACTTGCCGCCTTCCACGAACTGCGCGACGTCGAACGACGGATCGGCGGCGACCAGCGCACGCAGCCCGCCCTCGGCGCCCGGCTCCACCGAGCGCGGACCCGCATCACGGACTTCGGCCGGAATATCGATCGTGCGCGGCATTGGCGGCGCGCCGACACGCTCGTCCGCTGCGCGCGGCAGCGGCTGCTGCTCATGCCCGGTGCGCTTGCCCAGCACCGAATAGAGCCGGAGCGCCAGAAAGGCCGCGATCGCTGCAAACAGGACGACTAGATACACTTTGGACACCTCGTTTCACGCTCCACATAGGCAGGATACGCGCGGTATTCAAATATAGCATGAACAACGCCCCGCGCCGAGGGAGTGCGCACGCCCGTTGAAACACCGCATCGCCCCTGCTAGGCGCGACCGTCATTCCAACGCGGCGTGCCGCGACATGTTTCCCTGAAAAGAAGGACTTTCGAACGATGGACGAGCCGGAAAACGCAGCGCCGCAGGGTGAGCCGCTCGCGAACGGCGCCGATACCGCTCCCTCGGTGGGCGTTATCTCGCAATATGTGAAGGACTTCTCGTTCGAGAATCCGAATGCGCCCGCCGTCTACCAGATGCAGGGGCAGCCGCAGTTCGACGTGCAGTTCAACATCGGTTCGGGCGAAGTCGGGCAGGACGTGCACGAAGTCGTCCTCAAGATCGACGTGCGCGCCGAGAATGAAGGCCAGGTCGCGTTCGTCGTCGATCTTTCCTATGCTGGCCTGTTCGCGGTCCGCAACGTTCCGGCCGAGCATCTCCAGCCCTTCCTGCTCGGCGAAGCGCCGCGCCTGCTCTTCCCGTTCGCGCGCCGCGTGCTGGCCGACGCCGTCCGCGACGGTGGCTTCCCGCCGCTGATGCTCGAGCCGATCGATTTCAACGGCCTCTACTACCAGCAGCTCGAGGCGCGTACCGCCGAGGGCGCCGCCGGGGAAGCCGGCCAGGCCTGATTCCGGCTTTCGGGGCCATCCCATGAACCTTGTCCGGGCACTCGGGTCGATCGGCGGGCTGACGCTCGCCAGCCGCGTGCTCGGACTGGTCCGCGATTCGCTGTTCGCGCGCTATGTCGGGGCAAGTTTCGCCTCCGACGCATTCCTGATCGCCTTCCGCCTGCCCAATTTGTTCCGCGCACTGTTCGCGGAAGGAGCATTCAGCGCCGCCTTCGTGCCGATGTTCAGCAAGAAGGTGGGCGAAGCCGGCGGCGACACCAAACCGGCACTGTCCTTCGCGGAGGAGGCGCTGTCGGTCCTGCTGCCGGTCCTGATCCTGATGACCGCGGTGATGGAGATCGCCGCCTATCCGGTCGTCTGGGCAATGTCGGGCGGGTTCAACGACGTAACGCCCGGCCAGTTCGCCTTCGCGGTCGAGCTGTCGCGGATCACCTTTCCCTATCTGCTGCTGATCAGCCTCGTCTCGCTGCTGGGCGGCATCCTCAATTCGCTCCAGAAATTCTGGGTCAACGCCGCCGCGCCGATTCTGCTCAACCTGACGCTGATCGCGGCCCTGCTGTTCTTTCACAACGACGACACGCTGCTGACCGCCCGCAACCAGGCGATCGCCGTGACTGTCTCGGGCGCGCTTCAGCTGCTCTGGCTGATCCTTGCCTGCCGCGCCAACGGCGTGAAGCTGCGCATCCGTGCGCCGCGCCTGTCGCCGGACGTGAAGAAGCTGCTGTCGCTGATCGGTCCCGCCGCTGCCGGCGCGGGTGCCACCCAGATCAACCTCATCATCTCGACGGCACTGGCCGCCAGCCTGCTGGCCGAGGGTTCGGTATCGTACATCTACTATGCCGACCGGCTGAACCAGCTTCCGCTCGGACTGATCGGCATCGGGCTCGGCACCGTGCTGCTCCCCACCATCGCACGCCAGCTTGGCGCCGGGAACGACGATGCGGCGATGCACACGCAGAATCGCGGGGCGGAGCTGGCGCTGTTCCTCACCCTCCCTGCGACCGCCGCGCTCGTCATCTGCGGCGGCCCGATCGTCGGGGCATTGTTCCAGCACGGCGCGTTCACCGCAGAGAACACGGTCAAGACCGCCCAGGCGCTCGCCGCCTTCTCGGTCGGTCTGCCTGCCTATATCCTGGTCAAGGTGCTGACCCCCGGCTTCTACGCCCGGTCGGACACCAAGAGCCCGGTACGCTACGCCACCATTTCGATCGCGGTGAACCTGGCGCTCAACCTCGCGCTGATCGTGCCGCTCCAGCATATGGGGCCGCCGCTCGCCACCGCGGTCGCGGCCTGGGTCAATGTCGCGCTGCTCTATCGCGCGCTGGCGAAGCGCGGCCATTTCGTCGCCGACGACCAGCTCCGGCGCCGCGTCTGGCGGCTGGTCGGCGCATCGGTCGCGATGGGCGCGGTCATGTTCTTCCTCAACGACCTGTTCACGCCCTACATCCACGGCGCGTGGACGATCCGCACCGCGGCGATGCTGGTGCTGGTCGGCGCCGGATGCATCGTGTACGCGGTCGCGTGCTTCGGCACCGGAGCGGTGCGGATCGGCGACTTGAAAGCGCTGTTCCGGCGTCGCGCCGCCTAGGAACCATCCAACCACAGAGAAGTGCAATGCGCGTCGTTTCCGGCATCAAGCCCACGGGCAACCTCCACCTCGGCAACTATCTGGGTGCCATCAAGCAGTGGGTGGGGATGCAGGCCGATGTCGACGCAGCGGGCGGCGAGAGCATGTACTTCATCGCCGATCTGCACGGCCTGACCGAATGGATCGAGCCGGCTGCGCTCCACGCCAATACCTTCGAGATCGCAGCCGCGATGATCGCGAGCGGGATCGATCCGAAGAAGTCCATCCTGTTCAATCAGGCGCGCGTCCCCGCGCACAGCGAGCTGTCCTGGCTGCTCAACAATGTCGCGCGCGTCGGCTGGCTCAACCGCATGACCCAGTTCAAGGACAAGGCGGGCAAGAACCGCGAGGGCGCGAGCGTCGGCCTGTACGACTATCCGGTGCTGATGGCGGCGGACGTGCTGATCTACTCGACCACCCACGTGCCGGTGGGCGAGGACCAGAAGCAGCATCTGGAGCTGGCGCGCGACATCGCCGCCAAGTTCAACCTCGATTATGGCGTCGAACTGCTCGTCCAGCCCGAACCGCTGGTGAGCAAGGAAGCGCCGCGGATCATGTCGCTGCGCGACGCGACGCAGAAGATGTCCAAGTCAAACCCGTCGGACGCGGCGAGGATCAACCTGATCGACGACGATGACGCCATCGCGCAGAAGTTCCGCAAGGCGAAGACCGATCCGGAACCGCTCGGCGAGACGTTCGAGGATCTCAAGGACCGGCCCGAGGCGAAGAATCTGGTGACGATCTTCGCCGCACTGTCGGATCGCACGCCGCAGGACGTGGTCGCGGAATATGCGGGTCAGGGCTTTGGCAGCTTCAAGCCGGCGCTCGCCGACCTCGCCGTCGCGAAGCTCGGCCCGATCCGCGACGAGATGGTGCGCCTGACCGCCGATCGCGCCGCGGTCGATGCCGTACTGCGCGACGGTTCGGACCGCGCCGCTGCCCTCGCCGCCCCGCTGCTGCGCAAGGTGCAAGAGACGATGGGGCTGCTGGTCTGAAATCCAGCCGGGGCGCTAGATCAGCAGCCAGCCGATCAGCGCCCCGATCTGCACCCCAACGATCAGCAGCAGCAGCGCCGAGAAAGGCTGCTTGCGCGTCTTGTGCCGGAACAGGTGCCGCGCGAGCAGGGCTGCGGGCGATCCGCCGATCAGTGCGAGCAACAGCAGGTCCGCTTCACGGATTCGCCGCCCACCCGCCACTGCGCGCCTTTTGTCGTGCCGGAAACTCAGGAACGTGACGAAGTTGACGAGTAGGAGGTAGATCGAAATCGCGGCGGTCAACGCGGTTCCTAGAACCGGTTCTCGGCGTACATCCGGCAGGCGTCGCCGTCCCACTGGCCCCGATAATGTTCGAGCAACACCTCTGCGGGTACCTTCCCCGTCCGCACGATCTCACGCAGCGGATCGAGGAAGCCGCTCTCATTGTCGCCCGCCGAGTTGAGGCGGCCGCGGGCGGTCAGGCCCGCACCGGCGATGTCGATCACCTGCCCGGCAATGTCGCGCAGCTTGCCACCGCCCGGCAGCGGTGCGTCGAGGCCGAGCTTGGGCACGCTGTCGCGCAGCTCCTGCCGCCCGGCCATGTCCCAGCCCTTGACCAAATCCCATGCCGCATCGAGCGCGCCCTGGTCGTAGAGCAGGCCGACCCAGAGGGCCGGAAGCGCACAGATCCGGTCCCACGGCCCGCCATCGGCGCCGCGCATCTCGAGGAAGGTCTTGAGCCGCACTTCGGGGAAGGCGGTAGAGAGGTGATCAGCCCAGTCGTCGATCGTCGGCTTTTCGCCCGGCAGAACCGAAAGCTCACCCTTGAGGAAGTCGCGGAAGCTGAGGCCCGCCGCGTCGATATATTTCCCGTCACGGTAGACAAAGTACATCGGCACATCGAGCGCGTACTCGGCGTAGCGCTCGTACCCGAAGCCATCCTCGAACACGAAGGGCAGCATGCCGGTGCGCGCCGGATCGGTGTCCGACCAGATATGGCTGCGATAGGAGAGATAGCCGTTGGGCTTCTTCTCGGTGAAGGGCGAGTTGGCGAACAACGCGGTCGCCAGCGGCTGGAGCGCAAGGCCGACGCGGAATTTCTGCGCCATGTCCGCCTCGCTCGAATAGTCGAGGTTCACCTGGATCGTGCAGGTGCGCAGCATCATGTCGAGGCCCAGGCTGCCGACGCGCGGCATATGGCGCAGCATGATCCCGTAGCGGCCCTTGGGCATGATCGGCAGTTCGGCGCGAGTCTTGTCGGGCCACATGCCGAGGCCGAGAAAGCCGAGGCCGAGTTTCTCGCCCACCGCCTTCACCTGATTGAGGTGACGTCCGGTCTCGGCGCAGGTCTGGTGGAGAGTCTCCAGCGGCGCGCCCGACAGTTCGAGCTGCCCGGCGGGTTCGAGGCTCACCGTCCCGTCGGGGCCGGACAGCGCGATCACGTTGTCGCCCTCGGTCACCGGCTTCCAGCCGAACTGGGTCAGCTCGGCGAGCAGGTCGCGGATGCCGCCCGGCTCGTCATAGGACGGCGCGTGACGATCCTTGACCGAATAGACGAACTTCTCGTGCTCGGTGCCGATTCGCCAGCGCTCGGCGGGCTTTTCGCCACCGGCAAAATAATCGAGGAGCTGCTGACGGCTCTCGATGACAGGCGCGTTGCTGCTTACAGCCGTCTTGGTGCTCATGCGCGGCATGTAGGCGCGCGTAACGATCCGCGAAAGAGGGGATGAAACACCCTATTTTCAGTGGGAAATTACCAGTCCCCCGCGGCCCCCATCCACAGGCTCACCGCCGCTGCCGCCGCGGTCTCCGCACGCAGGATCCGTGGGCCAAGCGAGATGCCGGTTGCCAGCGGCATCGCGCGGATCGCATCGCGCTCCTCCACGTCGAACCCGCCCTCGGGCCCGATCAGGATCGCCGCTGGACCGCGATGCGCACGCATCGCCTCCAGCGCAGGAACGCCGCCGGTCTCGTCGGCGAAGAACAAGGCACGGTCCGCCGGCCAGTCCTTGAGCATCGCCGCCAGCTTTACCGGCTCGACCAACTCGGGCAGCGCGGTACGGCCGCATTGCTCGGCCGCCTCGATCATGTGGCTGCGCAGCCGGTCGAGGTTGAGCTTGTCCACCACCGCACGCCGGGTCAGCACCGGCGCCAGCCGCGCAACGCCCAGCTCGCAGGCCTTTTCCGCGACCCAGTCGATCCGTCCCTTCTTGATCGGTGCGGCGCACAGCCAAAGGTCCGGCACCGCCTCGCGCATCCGCAGCTGCTCACGCACTTCCAGCGTCACGTCGCGCTTGCGCACCTCGGCGGCGACCGCCAGCCACTCGCCGGTCGCATCGTCGAAGAGCTTGACCGGATCGCCCGCCTTCAGCCGCATCACGCTCGCCAGATAATGTCCCTGCGGCCCGTCGATCCGCCGCAATTCGCCCTCGGTCAACGCGGGTTCCACGAACAGCCGCGGGGTCGATTGCGGCGGCCAGGCGGGGGTAGCGATCACGGACTCTCCAGGGACTTGCATCGCCGCCTTGTAACCCGAACCGATGGACACGGAAGCACCGATTCCCCGGCCGTATTAACCAAGAATAGTCAAATATGGTGACCGATGTCTCATAATAGCCCGCACCCGCGTCACGTTAATCATCAACTATTCTACCAATCCCGGTGAATCATCTCGAACGTTGGGTGCATGGACAGGGCAGCGATTCGCAGCGACATGCAAACGGTATCGCGACAGGCGATTAACCACTTTGCGACCTCACCGCATATTGTTCCCGCGGTTTTCGCTCTTGCGCTGGCTCTGCGCGTCCTCAGCATCATTCTCATACCAATTCAGCCGGATTCGGATGCACTCTGGTATCTGCAGCGCGCGGGCGAGATGGCCGAGGGTGCGGGATATCAGGAAGCCGGTCATCCGACCGCATTCTGGCCAGTCGGATATCCCGCACTGCTCGCGGGGAGCATGGCGGTCTTCGGCCCGTCGCTATTCGGCCCGATCCTGCTCAATCTTGCGGCAGTGACGCTCAAGCTCTGGCTGATCCTGTGGTTTTCCCGCCGGCTCGGCATGGGCGAAGCGATCGGGCGCGGTGCCGCGCTACTCTACGCCGTCTATCCGGCGCATATCGTCTATGCCGGCACCGCGGCGTCGGAGGTGACGGCCACCGCCGTCACCATGGGTGCGATGGCGGTGCTGCTTGCAGCGCGCGGCCGGATCGGGCCGTCGCTGGCCGCCGGGCTGCTGTTCGGCGCGGCCACGCTGATGCGGCCCCAGACGCTGCTGCTCGCTCCTCTGCTTATCGCGCTCATGTGGCTGACCCTGCGCGATTATGGCTGGCGCCGCGCCATCGTCAGCGGCGTAGCCGCCTATGGCGCGTTGATGCTGGTGGTTCTGCCCTGGACCGCGCGCAATGCGATGGTGCTCGGTACCCCTGCCCTCGTTTCCACCAATGGCGGCGTCGCGCTTCAGGCGGGGGCCAATCCGCTCGCCAATGGCGGCTATTTCCAGGTCGAGAAGTCACCGCTCTGGCCGCAAACCGGCATCGATTTCCGCCGCCGGGTCGAGGATCAGGTGGAAATGGACCGGCGGCTCAAGGCGATGGCGCTCGACTGGATCAGGGAAAACCCGGTCGCCTGGACTCTGCTCGGCTTTCGCAAGGTCGCCACGCTCTGGGCCAAGGACAGCGACGCCTTCTGGTCGCTTGACGCCAGTCATGCGCATCACAAGCCCGTATGGACCGGCGTGAAGACGGCGAACCAGCTCTACTATCTCGCGCTGCTGGGACTGGGCGCGCTGGCACTGTCGATCGCCGCACGCGCGGCGTGGCAGCGCGACATGCGCGTCGCGCCGCTGCTGATCATCGGCGCGATGCCCTTCTTCTGCACGGCGCTGGCTTTCGGCTTCACCGGGCAGACGCGCTACCATTTTCCGGCGATGCCCTTCATGTGCATCGCCGCGGCTTATGCGATCGCGCGTCTCTCACGCGCCCGGCGGGAGTCGCAAAAAGCGGCGCTCGCCGGATAATTCGCTGTCCCGCTGCCCCCTCTCTGTGGCAGCAGGATCCGGTATGACCGACGCGACACAGACCGTCCCCGATACGGAGCATCGCGGCCTGATGCGCCTGCTCCCCGCCGCGGCGCGGCCTTATGCGCTGCTTGCGCGGTTCGACCGGCCGATCGGCTGGTGGCTACTGTTCTGGCCGGGCGCCTGGGCAATCGCGCTGGCCGGCGGCGCGGTGCATCGCTGGGACCTTATCCTGTGGTTCCTGCTCGGCAGCATCGCGATGCGCGGCGCAGGCTGCGTCTACAACGATATCGTCGATCGCGACCTCGACCGGCAGGTCGCGCGCACCCGCAGCCGCCCGCTCGCCAGCGGCGCCGTCACCCACAAGGCGGCGTGGATCTGGCTCGTCTCGCTCTGCCTGATCGGCCTCGTCGTCCTCGTCCAGCTCAATCCGTTCGCCGCAGCCATCGCGCTCGCCAGCCTCGCGCTGGTCGCCGCCTATCCCTTCATGAAGCGCATCACCTGGTGGCCGCAGGCATGGCTCGGCCTGGTCTTCTCCTGGGCGGCGCTGGTCGGCTGGGCGACTGTGGCGAGCGAGCTCCCTCCTGCCGCCCTGATGCTCTACACCGGCTGCATCTTCTGGGTGATCGGGTACGACACCATCTACGCGTTGCAGGATGTCGAAGACGATGCGCTGGTCGGCGTACGCTCCTCCGCCCGCCGTCTGGGCGAGAATGTCCGCCTTGGTGTCGCCGCCTTCTATGCCGTTGCGATCACCCTCTGGGGCGCGGCGCTGTGGCAGATCCGCCCCGACAAGCTCGTGCTCGCCGCCCTCGCGCCCGCGGCGATCCATCTGCTCTGGCAGGTCGGTACGCTCGCCCCGGCCGATGGTGCCAACGCGCTTCACCGCTTCCGCTCGAACCGCTTTGCCGGGCTGCTCGTCTTCGCCGCTTGTTTCGTCGTCGGGACGACGGCCTTTTGACGTTGGCGCACCGACTTCCTAGATCGCCGCGATGCTGACCTCCGAACAGGCCCGAGATCGAGTCCAGGACGCCATTGCCCGCGCGCGCAAGGCTGGTGCGGACACCGCTGATGCAATGCTTTCCGGGGGCGAATCGCTGTCGGTCTCCGTCCGCCTCGGCGCGCTCGAGGATGTCGGCCGCGCCGAGCATGAGGAACTGGGCCTGCGCGTCTTCGTCGGGACGCGATCGGCAAGCATCTCCTCGACCGACCTGACGCCGGCCGCGCTCGACACGCTCGCCGAACGCGCCGTTGCCATGGCGCGCGAGGCGCCCGAAGACGAATGGGCCGGCCTCGCTCCTGCCGATCGCCTGCTCCGGGGCAATATCCCCGATCTCGACCTCGACGATGGTGAGCTTGGCGATCCCGCCGCGCTCAAGGCACTGGCGCTTGCCGCCGAGGATGCCGCCCGCGCCATTCCCGGCGTCACCAACAGCGAAGGCGGCGGGGCCTCGGCCAGCCGCAGCATCTGGGCACTCGCCACCAGCCACGGCTTCGCAGGCGCCTATGCGGTGACCAGCCATGGCCTGTCCGCCAGCGTTCTAGCCGGCGAAGCGGGTGCGATGGAGCGCGACCATGCCCATCACAGCGCCCGCCATGCCCGGCACCTCGAATCCCCCGAGGAGATCGGCCGCCGCGCGGGCGAACGCGCCGTCGCGCGCCTCAACCCCGGCCGGGTCAAGAGCGGCACGATGCCCGTGGTGTTCGATCCCCGTATCGGCTCGAGCCTGATCGGGCATCTGAGCGGTGCGATCAACGGCGGCGCGATCACGCGCAAGACCAGCTTCCTGCTCGACGCGATGGGTACGCGCATCTTCGCGCCGGGCATCCGCATCCAGGACGATCCACACCGCCCGCGCGGCATGCGTTCGCGTCCGTTCGACGGTGAAGGCCTGCCCGTCTCCCCCGTCGCGCTGGTCGAGGACGGCAAGCTCGAAACCTGGCTGCTCGACAGCGCCGCCGCGCGTCAGCTCGGGCTTGAGCCGACCGGCCATGCCGTTCGCGGCATCGGCGGTGCGCCGGGCACCGGCCCCAGCAATCTGTTCATGGACGCGGGCAAGGTCCCGGTCGAATCGCTCATCGCCGATATCGGCTATGGCGTCTATGTCACTGAACTGATTGGCCAGGGTATCAACATCGTCACAGGCGACTATAGCCGCGGCGCCGCCGGATTCCTGATCGAGAATGGCGAGATCACTGGTCCCGTCTCCGAATTCACCATCGCCGGCACGCTCCAGTCCATGTTCGCCGAACTCGTTCCGGCCAACGACCTGGAGTTCCGCTACGGCATCAACGTCCCGACCCTTCGCGTCGACGGGATGACAGTCGCCGGTGGCTGAGACGCTCGCCTCCGCGGTCAGCGCCATTGCTGCCGAGGCGGGTCGGCTGGCGCTTGCCCGCTACGGGCAGGATGTCCGCAAATGGGAGAAATCCCCGAACAATTTCGTGTGCGAGGTCGATCTGGCGGTCGACGAACTGCTTCGCGCGCGCCTCTCCGCACTGCTCCCCGACGCCGGCTGGCTATCGGAGGAAACCGCCGACGATCTTGCCCGCCTGTCGGCCAGTCGCGTCTGGGTGGTCGATCCGATCGACGGCACGCGCGATTTCCTGCGCCATCGTCCCGGCTGGGCGATCTCGGTTGCGCTGGTGGAGAATGGCCAGCCCGTGATCGGTGTACTCGATGCACCGGTCCGCAGCGAACATTGGCTGGCGGAAAGGGACAAGGGCGCGACCCGGAACGGGATCACCCTCGCCGCCTCGGACCGCACCGAACTCACGGGCGCACGCGTCCCCGCGGACGACCTGCCCAAGGTCGATCGTCACCTGACGATGGTCGACAAGCCCAATTCGATTGCGCTGCGCATGGCGATGGTCGCTTCGGGCGAGGCCGACCTGCTCGCGACCTTCCGCTGGGGAAACGAGTGGGACATTGCCGCCGCCACGCTGATCGGCCGCGAAGCGGGTGCGAAGGTCACCGACGCGCTCGGCAAGAAGCTGCGCTTCAACACGCCCGCGGGCGAGGCGTTCGGCGTGCTCACCGCCGCGCCGGGGATCCATCAGGCTGCGGCGGATCACCTCCGCAGCCGTGCCGTCGAAGCGCTCGGCCGGCCGCGATAGGCGCCTATTTCGCGCCGCCGTCCAGATCGCCGACGCACTGCGTGTCGGGTTCCTTCACCGCCATCCGCTTCAGTTCGCGCGTCCGCGCGCTGATGCCCGGAAACAGCGTGTCGGGCGCGACCTTGTATGATTTGATCAGCCGTACCGCCCATTCATAGTGGCGCGCGCCGGCGGCACAGCTGTCGCTGCCGCCATCGCCCTCACCCCAGACCCTGCGCCACGGCGAGTTGCCTTCGCGTGTCAGGATCATCTGGAAGCCGCCGACGCCGCCTTCACCTTCGGCATAGGCAATGGCCCGGCTGCCATCGTGAAAGACGCGCAATTTCCTGAACGTGTAGCGGAGCCGGGGATCATCATCGCCCTTCAGCGTGCTGATGATCGCGGTGCGTTCCGCGCTGCCGGCACGTGGCGTGTAGACGCCATTCTGCGGGCCGGAAAGCGCGGCTGCGGCAAGTAACGCCGGTGCCGCGATCCCCGTCAACAAGGGCGACATCAGGCGCCGCCGACCTCATCGTCCCCGCGATACTTGACCTGCAGGTACCGCCCGCGCGTCGCCAGTGCATCCAGATCACCCTGCGCCAGTTGCCGGGACATATCGGAAATCTCCTGATCGATCAGGCTGAGGCCATCGACCAGCTGCTTGTCCGGGGACTGGCCGAACCGGTCCTGTCCACGCAGATTCTGCGGCACGCGCTGATAACCCTTGATCAGCTCGGGCAGCTGTTCGCCGACCAGCTTGCGCACTTCGGCCGCCGCGGGCTCGCCCTCGTTGAGCGTCTTGAGCTGCCCGGCCAGCACGTCGAGCTTCATCCCGATCGAATCGAGCAACGGCATCGCCGCGCCGGGCAATGTCGGCCGCTGGCGGTCGAGCCATTCCTCGGTACGCAGCGGCAGTGTCACGAGCGGCGCTTCGCCGAATTTCTCGGGCGCGACTTCCTTGCTCGCCGGGGCCAGTCCGAAGAACAGCGTCGCGGCGATCAGCAGCGCCATCACGAGCAGCGCCCCGCCCATTCCCAGCGGAATGAACCAGCCCAGGATCATCGCGCCGATGACGATCACGCCCACGGCGCCCGCGATGCGGCCGACGCGGGTCAGGATTTCGGCGTCGCGGCGCTTCTTCGCGCGCGTGCTCAGCGCCGTGTAGCGCTCGCGGGAACGGTTGAGCACGGCATCGGCACGGGCAATCTCACGGTCGATCTCGCTTGGCATGGCAGACTTACAGCGCCTCCAGCTTGAACTGCTCGGCGCCGCCCGAAACCTGGTTCTGCGCGGCACCCTCGGCCCGGGCGATATAGCCCTTCGACTTCTCGACCTCGTTCGACAGCACGTTGACCGTGGTCTTCATGTTGTCGAGCGCCTTGAGCTTGAACGTGTCGATCGCGTCCATCGTGTCGTAGATGTTCTGGAACGCACGCTGCAGCGTCTCGATCGGGATCGTGCTGCTCGCCGCCTGCTCGTGGACCATCGCCGTGTTCTGCTTGAGCAGATTTCCGGTCGAATCGATGATGTTGGCGGTGGTGGTGTTGAGCGCGGTGATCTGGTCGAGCACCAGCCGTTGCGCCGTCAGCGCCTGCGCCACCGTTACCGCAGTGCGCAGCGCACCCACGGTGGTGGTCGACGCGCGATCGACGCCCTTTACCAGCTCGACATTGTTCTTCTTGACCAGATCGAGCGCCAGATAGCCCTGCACCGTCACCGCCATCTGCGTCAGCAGATCCTGGGTGCGCTGGCGGGTGTAGAACAGCGCAGTCTCGCGGACCGCCTTGGCCTTGGCCGGATCGCTATGGTCGAGCTCGAGCGCCTTGTCCTCGAGCTTCTGGTCCATCTCCTTGGAGATGTAGATCATCTGCTCGAGCCGGCCCATCGCCGCCCACAGATTCTGCCGCTCCACGTCGATCGCGGCATTGTCCATCAGCAGCTCGTCCTTGCCCGACTGCAGGCTCTTCAGGATCGATGCGATGTGGGTCTGGCTCGATTTGTAGCTGTCGAAATAGTTGCGCAGGCTGTTGCCCATCGGGATTAGACCGAACAGCTTCTTGCGCTGGGTCAGCTTGCCCTTCTTGCCGGGATCGAGATCCTCGACCACGCGCCGCAGCTCCGCCAGGTCCTTGCCGACACCGACATCCTTGTCCATCGCCCGCACCGGCCGGTCGAGAAAGCGGTTCGACTGACCCGCGGCGTCGCGAATCTCCTTCGATCCCATCGCAGTGATCGCATCGACGCGCTTGCCGAACTCGGGCGAGTTCACGTCCTGCGCCACCAGATCATCGATGAAGCTCTCGACGCGCGCAACCAGCTCGGTCTTCTTCGCGTCCTCGACGGGCACCAGCCCCGCCATCTTCTCGGGCGGCCGCTCCTTGAGCGGTTCCGGTGCGGTCAGCACCAGATCATCGGTCTTCTCGACAGTCGCAGTCTCGGTCGCCATTTGCCCATCTCTCCAGCGGTTCCTCACAAGATGAACGGGAACCGCGTACGCTTCAAGTGTATCGCCAATATAATACACTTGAACTATGGTGCAACCGACCGATGTTGTCAGGGGTTCCAGATGACGCTGGCTGTTAACATATCCGCGCTAGGATGGGTGGCATGGAACGCAGGCTGAAGATGATGATCGCCGGTTCAATCGCCGTGTGGGTGCCGGTCTCCACGGCTGCCCAGCCCTCGCCTGCGGTCATCGATCTGGACAAGGCCTATCGGCTGAAGGCCGAACCGGCCGACGAATCACCGGTACTTCCCGCGCCGCACAAATTCCGCTAAGGGCGCGCGCAACCCGCGATTCCGCGGCATCCAGGATATTCGCATGAACCTTCGTAACGTGGCGATCATCGCCCACGTCGATCATGGCAAGACCACGCTCGTCGACCAGCTTTTCCGCCAGTCCGGCACCTTCCGCGACAACCAGCGCGTCGAAGAGCGCGCGATGGATTCGAACGACCTCGAGAAGGAGCGCGGGATCACCATTCTCGCCAAGCCGACCTCGGTCGAGTGGAACGGCACGCGCATCAACATCGTCGACACCCCCGGCCACGCCGATTTCGGCGGCGAGGTGGAACGCATCCTCTCGATGGTCGACGGCGTCATCCTGCTGGTCGACAGCTCCGAAGGCGCGATGCCGCAGACCAAGTTCGTGACCGGCAAGGCGCTGAAGCTCGGCCTGCGCCCGATCGTCGTGGTCAACAAGATCGACCGTCCGGACGAGCGCATCCAGGAAGTGCTGGACGAAGTGTTCGACCTGTTCGTCAGCCTCGACGCGACCGACGAGCAGCTCGACTTCCCGGTCCTCTACGCCTCGGGCCGCAACGGCTATGCCAATGAGGATCCGACGCTGCGCGAGGGCACGCTGGAGCCGCTGTTCCAGAAGATCGTCGATCACGTTCCCCCGCCCGCGCTGGACGTGGACGCGCCGTTCACCTTCCTGGTCACCCTGCTCGACCGCGACAACTTCCTCGGCCGCGTCCTCACCGGCCGCGTCACCAGCGGCAAGGTCAAGGTCAACCAGCCGATCCATGCGCTCGACATGGACGGCAACGTCATCGAGACCGGCCGCGCGTCGAAGATCATGTCGTTCCGCGGGCTCGAGCGCGTTCCGGTGGACGAGGCACAAGCGGGCGACATCATCAGCCTTGCCGGCCTGACCGTCGCGACCGTCTCCAACACCATCGCCGACACCCAGGTCAGCGACGCGATCCAGGCGCAGCCGATCGATCCGCCGACGCTGTCGATGCGCTTCGCCGTCAACGACAGCCCGATGGCAGGCCGCGAGGGTACCAAGGTGACGTCGCGCATGATCCGCGACCGCCTGCTCCGCGAAGCCGAATCGAACGTGGCGATCAAGGTCACCGAAGCCGCCGACAAGGACAGCTTCGAAGTCGCCGGCCGCGGCGAGCTTCAGCTGGGCGTCCTCATCGAGACGATGCGCCGCGAGGGCTTCGAGCTCGGCATCAGCCGCCCGCGCGTGCTGTTCCGTGAGGAAGAGGGCCAGAAGATGGAGCCGTACGAGACGGTCATCATCGACGTGGACGAGGAGCATTCGGGCACGGTCGTCGACAAGATGAACATCCGCAAGGCCGAGATGACCGACATGCGCCCCTCGGGCGGCGGCAAGACCCGCATCACCTTCAGCGCGCCCAGCCGCGGCATGATCGGCTACCATGGCGAGTTCCTGTCGGACACGCGCGGTACCGGCATCATGAACCGGCTGTTCGAGAAGTACGGCCCGCACAAGGGCAGCATCGAAGGCCGCAAGAACGGCGTGCTGATCTCCAACGGCGCGGGCGAGGCGAACGCCTATTCGCTCAACACGCTGGAAGACCGCGGCATCCTGTTCGTCGGCCATGGCGAGGCGCTGTACGAGGGCATGGTGATCGGCGAGAACGCCAAGCCGGAGGACCTTGAGGTCAATCCGATGAAGGCGAAGCAGCTCTCCAACGTCCGCTCGTCGGGCAAGGACGACGCGATCCGCCTGACCCCGCCGAAGAAGATGACGCTGGAACAGGCCATCGCGTACATCGACGACGACGAGATGGTCGAGGTGACCCCCAAGACGATCCGCCTGCGCAAGCGCCACCTGGACCCGCACGAGCGCAAGCGCGCGAGCCGGGCGAAGGCAGCCTGAATGCGCTCGATTTAAGGTTAAGATTTGGGAAGGCGCCGGGGGAAACTCCGGCGCCTTTCTGTTTGGGCGGAGCATCGGCCCGTCGCACGTTTTGCTCCGACAGGCGCAGCCGCGCTCACCCTGCGGAACCACAATTCTGCCTGACGGTTCCGCCCGCCAACGCAGCATAGCGTTTCAAGGAGAGCAGAGTGCGTATCGTTTCGCAAACCCCCAAGATGATCCTGCCGCTGGCCCTGCTTGCCGGCGTGGCGCCCGCCAGTCTGGCCCAGACGCAGGAAACCCCGCCCGCCGACGTGTCCATCTATGGTACGCAGCCGGCCGCGCCGGCCCCTGCCGAGATGGCCAAGGGCCCTGAGGTCAAGGGCATCATTTCCGCACGCAGCGGGGACAAGGTGCAAGTCACCACCGCCGACGGCTCCAGGACCATTGTCGCGGTCACCGACGCCACCAAGATCAAGGCCAGCGGCGGCTTCCTTGGCCTGGGCGGCAGCAAGCTTGCCGCAGCCTCGCTGCTCAACGGCCTGCCGGTGACGATCAAGACGCTGCAGGCGGGCGACACGCTCGTGGCGAGCCAGATCAACCTTCAGAACAAGGATCTGAAGACCGCCAACATGATCCACAACGGCACCGACCAGCGCTTTGCCGAGCAGACTGCGGCGACCGACGCGCTGCGCAGCCGCGTGGGCGATATCGACCAGTATAACATCAAGGGCACGACCAACGTGAACTTCGATACCGGCAAGGCGGTCCTGTCGGCCCAGGCAAAGGCCGATCTCTGCGCCGCGGCACAGCAGGCCGAAGGGATGGACAACGCCCTGCTGCTGGTCGTCGGCTACACCGATTCGACGGGAAGCCAGGAGTTCAACCAGACGCTGAGCGAGAAGCGCGCCAGCAGCGTCGTCAACTATCTGCAGCAGGCGTGCAAATGGAAGCCCTATCGCGTGCTGACCCCGACCGGGATGGCAGAATCCGATCCGCTGGCGGACAATACGACGCCTGAAGGCAAGGCGCAGAACCGCCGCGTCGCGGTGAACATCATGGTCAGCAAGGCCGTCGATGGGCTGCAGGAAGCGCGCGTGAACTGAGGAATGACGAAAGCGCCGGGGATATCCCGGCGCTTTCTTCGTGGTGACGGGTTTCCCGGATAGCGGCGATCCAGGGCCCGCTATTTTCCATCGAACAGCCCGTCCTGCGCACCCGCAGGCGGGTTGAGGCCGAGATGCTTCCAGCCCGAAGCGTTGAGGCAGCGGCCGCGCGCAGTCCGGGCGATCATGCCGATCTGGATCAGATAGGGCTCGATCACTTCCTCGACCGTGTCGCGCGGCTCGCTCAGGCCCGCGGCGAGCGTCTCCACCCCCACCGGTCCACCCCGGTAGATGTCGGCAATCATGGTGAGGTAGCGGCGGTCCATCGCGTCGAGGCCGAGCGCGTCGACCTCGAGCCGGTTGAGCGCGGCGTCGGCCGCGCGGGCGTGGACGATCGTCTCCCCCGCAACATTGGCGAAGTCGCGCACGCGGCGCAGCAGGCGCCCGGCGATGCGCGGGGTGCCGCGCGAACGGCGGGCGATCTCGGCGGCGCCATCCTGCGCGATGCCGAGGTCGAGTAGGCCGGCGGCGCGGGTGACGACACGGGTCAACTCCTCCACCGTGTAGAATTGCAGGCGGACCGGGATGCCGAAGCGGTCGCGCAAGGGCGTGGTGAGCAGGCCCTGCCGCGTCGTCGCGCCGACCAGAGTGAAGCGCGGCAGATCGATGCGGACCGAGCGCGCCGACGGCCCCTCCCCGATCATCAGGTCGAGCGCGCGATCCTCCATCGCGGGATAGAGCACTTCTTCGACCGCGGGCGCGAGACGGTGGATCTCATCGATGAAGAGGACGTCGCCATCCTCGAGATTGGTGAGCAAGGCGGCGAGATCGCCCGACTTGGCGATGACCGGGCCGGAGGTGGCGCGGAAGCCCACGCCCATTTCCTTGGCGATGATCTGCGCCAACGTGGTCTTGCCAAGGCCGGGCGGGCCGAAGAACAGGACATGGTCGAGTGCGTCGCCGCGCTGTCTGGCAGCTTCGATGAACACGCGGAGATTGTCGCGCGCGGCCCGCTGGCCGACGAACTCGTCGAGCGACTTGGGGCGCAGCGCAGCGTCGACGTCCTCGGGACGGCGGGAGGCGGTGAGGATGCGGTCGGGTTCAGTCATTGCGGTCTTGGAGCGGTTTGCGAGAGCTTCGAGGCAGCCGTTTGGGGCGCGGTGGATGCTGAAACAAGTTCAGCATGACGGAAGAAAGAAGGAGTGAAGGGGATCACTTCGCTGCCTTCCGAAGCGCAAGACGCACCAGCGCGTCGAGGCTCGCGCCCGGCCCCAATTCGTCAGTGGCCGCATTGACCGCATTACTCGCCTCGGCGGGCTTGAAGCCGAGGTTGAGCAGGGCTGAAACCGCGTCGTTCGCGGCGCCGCTGGCGGGAACCGCAACCCCCGCCCCGCCGCCGCCGAGCGCGATGGCGCCAGCCTTGTCCTTGAGTTCGTTGACGATGCGCTGGGCAAGCTTCGGCCCGACCCCATTGGCACGCGCGATCATCGCGGCGTCGGCGCGGGCGACGGCGGTCTGCACCTCGGCCGGGGAGAGGATGGACAGGATCGCCAGCGCGACCTTGGCCCCAACCCCCTGAACGCTGGTGAGCAGACGGAACCAGTTGCGCTCGTCCGCCGAGGCAAAGCCCATCAGTCGGATCGAATCCTCGCTGACCAGCATTTCGGTGTGGACGGTGACGAATTCGCCAAGACTGCCCAGCGCGGCCAGCGTCTTTGCCGACGCGCCGACGAGATAGCCGACGCCGTTCACGTCAATCACCGCATGGTCGATGCCGGTCGCAGCAAGATGGCCGTTGAGATGCGCGATCATCGAGCGGTACCCAGATACCGGAAAGTCTCAAACGTCCCACTCCCACGCGCGTGCGAGCAGCCGGGTGACGTGCGTTTGGCAGTATCGGGGGCGAAGCAACAGACCATGCCGGTACATAAGCGGAACAGGGCTGAGTAGGAAAGCGAAAAGGCCGCTGGCCCCTTGGCATGGACGGCCGCCGCCCCATCTCATCCGAGGACAAGGGGACATAGCGGATGCTGACGATCGGATTGTTGCTGGGATGGGCGGCATTGCTGCTGGCCGGAACCACGCGCACCGGACGGTCGATGCGGAGCGCGCTGGTCGAGCGGCCGGCGGCGTGGCTGAACCGCTTCAGCCGCGGTCAGGCGATCTTCGCCGGCTTGCTGATGTTCTTCGCGGGGCTGATCTTCTGGATCGCGGGAGAGGCGGGACTGCGGTTCGTCAGCCTCTATGCCCCGGAGCTGATCGGGTTGCTGGCCAGCGTCGAGTTCACCGCGGCAATCGATGCCGTCGCGGTCGCGATCGCCACCGCCGCTTCGGTGCGGCTGCGCGGAGTGATGGCGTGGGTGAAGCTGCATCTGCCGGGACAAAGGTCGCGCAACCGCCGTGCACAACGGATTCGGCGGCCCAGCCCGCCTGCCAACGACAGCGACGGGCCGGCATTGCTTCTGGTCCGCGCCGCCTGACCCTAGCGCGACAATGCCCGCGCACTCGCCAGATGGTGCGCGTGGCAGATCGCGACGGCGAGCGCGTCGGCGGCGTCGGCGCCCGCGATCTTCACCCCCGGGAGCAGGCGCGAGACCATCGCATGGACCTGAGCCTTCTCGGCGGTGCCGGTACCGACCACCGCCTTCTTGACCAGGCGCGGGGCATATTCGCCGACATCGAGCCCGGCGCGGGCCGCCGCCGCGATGGCGACGCCGCGGGCATGGGCAAGCTTGAGCGTCGATTGCGGGTTGGAGTTGACGAACACCTCCTCCACAGCCGCGCCCTGTGGCGCGTGATCGGCGATCAGCGCGGCGAGCATCGCGTCGAGATGCGCGAGACGGCGCGGCAGCGGCGCCTTCGCATCGGTCTTGAGCTGGCCGTTGGCGAGATGGCTGAGGCGATTGCCGTCCGCACGGATCAGCCCCCAGCCGGTGGTGCCGAGGCCAGGATCGAGGCCAAGAAGAATCATGGAATCAGTACCATGCGTCGAACTGCGGATCTTCGTTCTCAGGCACGTCGTAGGCGAGCTTCTCCCAGTCGTCCGACGGCCATGCGTTGCTCTTGCAATTCAGCGTGACGAGATCGGTGCCGCCCTCGCTCACATGGATGCCCGACCAGCTCTTGCCCGGGCTCTGGGTATATTGCCCGGCGACACCCCAGAAGACCAGATAATGATGGCCGTCACGGGTGAAGCGCAGATGCCGCTGCCAGCCGCTGCCGCCGCCGACGACGCCGCCACGACGGACATTGCTCCAGTCGGCGGCACTGGCGATATCGATCGCCGGCTTGCCGAGCGGGCCATAGCGGTAATGGAGCTTGCCGCTGCCCGAGCAGACGCTGCCCACCGACTTGCCGAAATTGCAGGTGTAGAGGACGCGCTCGCCCGCGCGGCACTGGCTGGCGGGCTTGGGCGCCGACGCGGGGGCTGGTGGCGCCGCGGCGGGTGCCAGCAAGCCAAGCAGGAGGCCGAGCAGGATCATCGCGTCAGTACCACCTGTCGAAGCTGAGATCGGTATCCTCGGGCACCGCATCGGGAATGCGGCCGACGGGATGGGCGCCGCTCCTGCACGACAGCGTCGCCAGGTCCTTGTCGCCGCGGCGGACATGGATGCCCGACCACAGCCTGCCCGGCCGAACGGTCAGATTGCCTGCCGTGCCCCAGAAGACGACGTAGCTGTAATCGGCGCGGGTGAAGCGGAGATAGGGCTGCGAACCGCCGCCGCCGCCGACCACGACCTTGCGGCTGACATTGCTCCAGTCAGGGGTGCTGGAGATCGCGATGTCGGGCTTGCCGGGCGCGCCATAACGATAATGGAGCTTGCCGCCGCCCGAGCAGACGCTGCCCACCGATTTGCCGAAGCCACAGGTGTAGACGACCGTCTCACCCGCGCGACACTGGCTGGCGGGCGCGGATGAAGGTGCTGCCGTCAGGGGCGCGACTGCCGGCGCTGCGAGCGCCGTGGACAGGCCGATGAGCAGAAGCGCGCGCGCGATCATCTCAGAGCCTGAGGCCGAAGCGCGGCCCGATCGTCGTCATGCCGAGATAGAGCGCGAAGGTCAGCGCGCAGCCCGCGACGAGCGCGATCCAGAAATTGACGCCACTGCGCAACAGCAGCGGGATCAGCAGGAACATCGGCAGTGAGGGCAGCACGTACCAGAAGGTCGCCTCGGCATGATGCGCCATATTCTCGGCATCCGGGCGCCCGCTCCACAGCAGGATCATGCCGAGGATCGAGACCAGAGGCAGCGAGGCGACGAGGGCGGCAAGCGCGGGCTGGCGCTTGCCGATCTCTGCGATCGCCACGATCAGCGCGCCCGAGAGCAGCGCCTTGGCGATCAGCGTCCACATTGGGGTCTAAACTCGCTCAGGACGGGGATCGTGATCGCACGCAGGAAGGCGCTGGCAAGGAGCGCCGCGCAGCCGCGTAGCTGCGCTACGCGCAAGCAAGCGACGCCGACCAGCGCCTTCCTGCGTGCGACCGCGCAGCGGCGGGCCGATTTTGGCGCCAGGCAGCGTCGCTCGTCGGTCACGATGCAATTACATCGCTCCACTCCTCGCTTCTTGCCTGACACCAAAATCGGCTCCGTCACGACCCCGTCCTGAGCGAGTTTAGACCCCTATCCGAGCTTTTCCATCACCGCGTCAGAGACTTCATAATTGCCCCAGACGGTCTGGACGTCGTCATCGTCGTCGAGCGCGTCGATCAGCTTGAACAGGGTCGCGGCGTCGTTCTCGTCGACCTCGACCATGGTCTGCGGCTTCCAGGCGAGCTTGGCGCCTTCTGCCTCGCCCAGCACGGCTTCCAGCGCCTTGGCGACTTCGTGCAGGTCGGCGTTGGAGGTCCAGATCTCGTGGCCGTCCTCGCTCGACGTCACATCCTCGGCACCGGCTTCGAGCGCGGCTTCGAACACCTTTTCGGCGTCGCCTGCGCTCAAGGGGTAGTTGATCAGGCCGACACGGTCGAAGGCGTGGCTGACCGAGCCGGAGGCACCAAGGTTGCCGCCGTTCTTCGAGACGGCGGTGCGGACGTTGGTCGCGGTGCGGTTGCGATTGTCCGACAGCGCCTCGATGATCAGGCTGACGCCACCGGGGCCGAAGCCCTCATAGCGGATTTCCTCGTAGTTCTCGCCGTCGCCCTTGCTCGCCTTGTCGATCGCGCGCTGGATATTGTCCTTCGGCATCGACTGCGCCTTGGCGGCATTGACTGCCGCGCGCAGGCGCGGGTTCATGTCGGGGTCCGGAAGCCCCATCTTGGCCGCGACGGTGATTTCGCGGCTGAGCTTGGAGAACATGCCTGAGCGCTTCTTATCCTGCGCGCCCTTGCGATGCATGATGTTCTTGAATTTGGAATGGCCTGCCATGGGTCGTCTCTATGCAAATGTGTGGCGGCGTCTCTAGGGCAGGCGCAGGGCGTGGCGCAATGCCTACTCGTCACGCTGCGGAGCCGCCTTTCGGCGCGATGCGAAAGAAGGTGAAGGTCTTTGCGTGCGGCACGGTGGATCCCGGCACAAGGCCGGGATGACAGCCGGCACAAGGCCGGGATGACGGCGGTAGATTAGACTCCGCTGACCGTGACCGCGGTACCGGATGCGGAGACCATCAGCATCGACCCGCCCTTGCCGATCACCTCGTAATCGAAATCGATGCCGATCACGCCGTTGGCGCCGAGCGCCAGCGCCTCGGCCTTGAGTTCTTCGAGCGCAGTCTTGCGCGCTTCCTTGAGCGGGCGCTCATAGCTGCCCGAACGGCCGCCGACGATGTCGCGGATGCCGGCGAAGATGTCGCGGAAGATGTTCGCGCCGATGATGACCTCAGCCGTCACGATGCCGTGATAACGGGTGACGCTGTGGCCATCGACGGTGCTGGTGGTGGTCAGAATCATAAACTGGGCCTCCGCTTGGGAGGCCCGAACTTAGCTCATGCCCAGCGCGTTGCGATAGGTTTCGAGAAGCGCGTCCTGCTCATCGAGCTGGTGCTTCTCCATCTTGCGCAGGCGCACGATGGTGCGGATCGTCTTGGCGTCGAACCCGGTCGACTTGGCTTCGGTATAGACATCCTTGATGTCGTCGCTGATGCCCTTTTTCTCTTCTTCCAGCCGCTCGATCCGCTCGATCAGAAGGCGCAGCTGCTCGGCCGAAATCGAGTCGCTCATGTCCCGCTCCAAATAAGGTGCCAATAAGGTGAACGCGGGCGTTTAGCGCCTGTGCCCCGGGGTGCAAGGGGGGCTGCGGCGGAACGTGTGGATAGGGCCGGATGCCCATTACCTGTGACGTAATTGGAATGATTCGGCGGAACGGCGAACTTGCAATCACCGCGGCGGAGATGCCGCACGATCGTAAGGGAGAACCAAGATGATCCGCTTTCCGCTCAATGTCCGCCAGGCGATGGTCGTCGATTTCGCCGGCACCGGCGCCACCGCAGTCCTCACCATCGCCGCTGCCGGCTTCACCGCCGGGCTGACCGGCCTGCCCGAACCGCTGATCCGCGGCGCAGGGCTGGCCCTCATCCCCTTTCTTGCGCTGGTTCTGGCGATGGCGGTGAAGCCCGCGCGCGGCGGCGTGATTGCGGTGATCGCGATCAACATCGCCTGGGTGATCGCGAGCTTCGCGACGATGGCCTTCCTCGTCAGCCCCAACGCGTTCGGCTACGCCTTCATCACCGCACAGGCGCTTGCCGTGGCGCTGTTCGCTGAGCTCCAGATCCTGGCGCTCCGCAACGAAGGCAAGGCCGCCCGCGCCTATGCCTGAGGCGGACGACCCGCATTTGCTTCCGCCCGGTCATCGTGAGGATGGCCGGGCGGAACCGTGTCAGGGCTTGCGCGGTTTGCGGCGCTCCATCGAGCCGGTCGGCATATATTTGGCCGACAGCGCCTCCGCCTCGGCCGGAGCGACGCCTGAGCGGGTCAGTGCCTCGACCAGCGCATGTTCGGGCGCGACCTGCACGTCGGGCGCGATCCCCGTCCCTTCCCAGCCGTCGCCGCCCGGGAAGTAGCTTCGCCCGAAGGGGATGAAGGCCGAATAGCCACCGGGCAACCGTACCTCGCCCCCATAGTTGCCGGCGCCCGCCGTGACATCGCCGATCAACATGCCCCGCCGCGTGTTCTTGAGCACCGAGGCGAGATGTTCAGCGGCCGAGGCGGTGCGGCCCGAGGTGAGGAGGTAGATCTTCGTGCCGGCCAAGCGCGTCGCGGGTACAACGGGCGTGACACGGTGCTCGCTACGCGCCAGCTCCGCCGGCGCATCCACCTTGACCAGCGAACGGAACGGCAGCGGCCCGCTGGCCTCGGCGACCGACGCGCGCGTATCCATCACCATCACCGCCTGCGCCTTGGTGAAGATGCGCGGGAAGAGGATATCCATCTCGTCCAGCCCGCCGCCCCGATGGGTGCGCGCATCGATGATCAGTGTCTTCGCGCCGGCATGGCTGTCGAGGAAGGTGGTGAAGTCATCCAGCGTCACCGGCTGGCCGTAGAAGCCGTTGAAGCGGACGAAGGCGATCCCCGGGGCGATCCAGCCGGCCATCTCCATCGGCCGCGGCGGCGCCGTGGGCGCTGGCGCCTGCCCGGCTGCCGGCGGCACGCGCCGCGGACCGCCCGGCGGAAACATGGCGAGATGGCCGTCGGGCGCCACCGCCTGAAGATCGTCGCTCACCGCCCGCGCGAGCGCATGGGCGTCGGCCGCACCATCATAGCCGCCCGCGGCGAGCTTGGTACGCAGCGCGGCGGCGTAGCGCTTCGCGACGTCGGGGAAGACGAAATTCTTCTCGATCTCTTCGGCCAGCTTCGCCACCGCAGCCTTCGCCTCGGCGGCGTCATAGGCGGCGGATACGGCCGCTGGCGCCGGGGCCGCGGTCTGCGCCATCGCGAGCGGCGCCGTCACCAGCATCGCCGCCGCAAGAAATCGCCTACGCATCAACAATCTCTCCATCATTCGTTCCGCCCATCTTCCAGCGTGTTATATTCGACCAACACGCCTTTTGCGGGCGATCTGAACCGGCTATGCGACGAAAATCGGCATAAGCGGAGGTACAGGCAGCGGAAATGAGCAAGCTCGACGCGTTCGACATCCAGCTGCTCAATCTGCTGCAGGCGGACGCGCTGGCGACCGCGGAGGCACTGGCGCACGACGTGCCGCTTTCCGCCTCCGCCGTCACGCGGCGCGTGCGGCGGCTGCGCGCCGAGGGCTGGATTGCGGCGGATACTGCGGTCGTCTCGCCACGGCTGACCGACAGGCGGCTGCGCGCGCTGGTGAACGTCCAGGTCCATGAACATGCCGAGGAACGCGGCATCGCCGCACTGCGCGCGAAACTCGCTGCGGCGCCCGAGGTGCAGATGATCCTCGACGTCGCCGGCGCCAACGACCTCGCCGTGCTGATCAGCGCGCGCGACATGGCCGACTATAATGAACTTGCCGAGCGGCTGTTTCAGGAAGACCCGGCGGTACGGAGATACGAAACCGGCTTCGTCAAACGAGTGCACAAGCAGAGCGCGGCAATCCCGCTGCGCGCAGGAGACGGCGACCAGACATAGGGGGAAGGAACGATGAGGCGGAAGCGGAAGAACTGGCTGACCATGCCGCAGCTAGCGGGCGGCGCCGATCTGGCGCTGCTGGCGGCGCGGCTGGTGGTTGGCGGGTTCCTGATCTACGGCGTGTGGGACAATATCGTCAGCGCCGAACGCATGGCCGAGTTCGAGAAATTCCTGACGATCAAGGGATTCGCGCTGCCCGCGCTGATGGCCCCGCTGTCGGTCTATGCGCAGTTCCTCACCGGCGTCGCCTTCATCGCCGGATTCGCGATTCGCTGGGCCGGCCTGATCTGCGCGTTCAACTTCATCGTCGCGCTGGTGATGGTCGATGCCCCGCTCGGCATCCGCCCGGCCTTTCCGGCGGCGGCACTGGTGGTGATCGGGTTGCTGTTCGCGACGATCGGCGCAGGGCGCCTCTCGATCGAAGGACTCTTCGCGCCTCAGCGGCGCTGAGCCGGGTACGGGAGAATGGCGGATTTCGGGGAGATCATGACCGCCATCCCTGAAGAGGATGGCGCGAGTGACGGGGCTCGAACCCGCGACCTCCGGCGTGACAGGCCGGCGCTCTAACCAACTGAGCTACACCCGCTTGCGTCCTGCGCCGTAGCGCCGTCCCTTGCGAGAGCGCGGCAACTAGACGGGGGGTTCGGGGCTGTCAACAGCCCTTTCGAGATTGTTTTGCGCAGTTGGGGATAAAGGCGTTCCGCCCGCCACCAGCGTGCCGTGTTCGAACAGGAATCCGGCGATATCCGGCTTGCCTGCGGCGTTGAGCACGGTCTGGAAGATGATCAGCAGCGGCACCGCCAGCAGCGCGCCGGGCGTCCCCCACACCCATCCCCAGAAGGACAGCGAGATCAGGATCATGATCGGATTGATCGTCAGCCGCCGCCCGACGATCAGCGGAGTCACGACATTCGCCTCGATCAGGTGGAAGGCGATCATGATCCCCGCGGGCAGCAGCGCGGCCCACACGTCCTGATAGGTCATCAGCCCGCCCAGCGCGAGCAGCAACGCGGCAAAGATCGGCCCCAGATAGGGGATGTAGTTGAGCAAGGCGGCGATGCCGCCCCACATCAGCGGGCTGGGCATCCCGATCAGCCACAAGGCTCCCGCGACGAGCAGTCCCAGCGCCACGTTGATCGCAGTGATCGTGCCGAGATAGGCCGAGGTGTCGTCGACCACGTCCTGGATCACCCGCGCCGTCGCCATCGCCCCGCCAAAGCTGGTGCGGCTGGTGATCGCCTTGCGCCGCAGCCGCGTCCAGCCCGAGAGGAAGAAGAAGATCACGAGGATCGCGAAGAACATCTCGATGAACGCCGCCGGCGCGGCGGTGGTGACGAATTCGAGCAGCGAGCGCGGTGGCTCGGCGGCGGCCTGGGTCGGGCGAATCGGGCTCTGCGCGAAATCCTGAATCGTCTTGTTCACGAAGGTTTCGAGGTTCGCGTAGAAATCGATCAGCGGCCGGACGTTGGACTGGATATTGTCGATCCGCTCGGGAATCGCGCTCAGCCAGCCCCATGCCGGAACGACGATCGAGACGATCGCAGCATTGGCCGCGGTGAGGAACAGCAGCACGCAGATCAGCGCCGCGAGCGGGGTCGGCACGCGATGCCGCTCAAGCCACTCCAGCACCGGCACCAGCGCGACCGCGATCACCAGTGCGGCGGTGAGCGGCAGGAAAAAGGGAGATCCGGCCTTGAGCGCGAACGGGAGCGCCAGGAACAGCCCCGCGCCGATCATCAGCGTCAGCGCGGCGATCAGCCGGTCACGCCGATTCTCCGCCTCGGTCCCCGCCCCCGGCGCGACGATCGGCTGAAGCGGCGGCGCGGGAGACGACACCGCGCCGGTCTCCGCTTCGTCTCCCCTGCCCGCCTGCTCGACCAACTCCTGCTCCTCTCCGCGCCGTCGCCTCTGCCTTGTCGTCACCCCGGCCTTGTGCCGGGGTCCACGGCGCCGCACCGGCGAGGCTCACGCCTCCAGTCCAGCTCTTGCCTCCCGGCGGTCCCCGGCACAAGGCCGGGGTGACGGTACGAAAAGAATGACCAGCGCTCTTTTCTAACGCGATTTGCGCAACTTGTAATCCCGGCGCCCCTGTTTGAGTACCGCACCGGCCCGCTCCCCCACCCGGCCACCCATCGAAGATACCTTGAATTGGGTGGCCGGGTGGGGGAGCGGACCGGTGCGGCTTCCGCGTCAGCGGAAAATGGCTACCATGGAAGCATGGGTGAGAAACTGCTGGTCATTGATGAGGGCACCACATCGACCCGCGCGATGCTGTTCGCGCCGGACGGGACGCCGCTCGCAAGCCAATCCGCCGAGCTGACGCAACATTATCCGGCCGCCGGGCTGGTCGAGCATGACGCGACCGAGATCTGGGAGAAGACGCTGAACTGCGCGACCGCGATGGTCGCGGCGGCGGGCGGCGCCGACAGGATCGCCGCGATCGGCATCACCAACCAGCGCGAGACGATCGTCTTCTGGGACAAGACCACCGGCGAGCCCCTCGCGCCCGCCATCGTCTGGCAGGACCGGCGCAGCGCCACGATCTGCCGTGATCTCAAGGAGGCCGGCGAGGAACCCGGCGTGCAGGCGCGCACCGGCCTGCTGCTCGACCCCTATTTCAGCGGGACCAAGATCGCCTGGGCGATGAAGGAATGGCCGCAACTGCGTGAAGCGGGCGACCGGCTGGCGATCGGCACGGTCGAGAGCTGGCTGGTCTGGAAGCTGACAGGAGGTCTCCACATCACCGACGCGACCAACGCCTCGCGCACCCTGCTGATGGGGCTGGGCAGCGGCGGATGGAGCGACGGCCTGATCGATCTGTTCGGCGCGCCCCGCGCGGCGCTGCCCGAGATCGTCGATTGCGCCGGGCGGTTCGGCGAAACCACCCTGTTCGGCGGCAGCATCCCGATCTGCGGCATGGCCGGCGACCAGCAGGCCGCGACGATCGGCCAGGCCTGCCTCTCGCCCGGCGACACCAAGGCGACCTTCGGCACCGGCGCCTTCGTCCTGACCAATGCGGGGGAGCGCCAGCCGGCATCGAAGAACCGGCTGCTCTCGACCGTGCTGTGGCAGCTCGGCGGGCGGCGCACCTACGCGATCGAGGGATCGGTGTTCGTCGCGGGCAGCGTCGTCAAATGGCTGCGCGATTCGCTCGGGCTGATCGCAAACGCCGCCGAGACCGAGGCGCTGACCCGCTCGGTCCCCGACAATGGCGGCGTCTATTTCGTCCCCGCGCTCACCGGGCTCGGCGCGCCCTATTGGGAACCGGAGGCGCGCGGCGCGATCAGCGGATTGAGCCTCGCCAGCACCCGGGCGCATGTCGTCCGCGCCGCGCTGGAGGCGATGGCGCACCAGAGCCACGACCTCAAGGCCGCCTTCGCCGCGGATGGCGCCGACTGGTCGAGCCTGCGCATCGATGGCGGCATGATCACCAACGACTGGATTGCGCAGGACCTCGCCGATGTGCTCGACGTGACGGTCGAGCGGCCCGGCTTCACCGAAACCACCGCGCTGGGCGCCGCAATGCTGGCGGGCGTGGGGTGCGGAATGTTCGCAGGGCTGGACGAGGCGGCGGCAATGCGCGGCAAGGTGGAGATATTCGAGCCGGGCATGGCGGACAGCGTGCGCGCCATCCGCCTCGCCGGATGGCGCCGCGCGGTCGAAGGAGTGGTGCAGGCATGATCGAACGCACGCAGATCGAGCAGATGTTCGACGGAATCCGCGAGCGCGAGCAATGGGATCTCGACGGTCCCCTGCTCTGGGGTTTCTTCTTCACCGCCACGGCGCCCGAGCCGCTCGACCTCGCCGCGCATGAGCTGGAAGCGGCCGGCTATCGCTTCGTCGAGATCTTCTCGACCGTGCCTGAGGACGGCGACGGTCCGGAAACCTGGTGGCTGCAGGTCGAGCGTGTCGAGCATCTGACGCTCGACGCGCTGGATGCACGCAACCGCGAGCTCGCCGCCTTCGCGACGGCGCATGACCTGTCGAGCTATGACGGCATGGATGTCGGCCCGGCGCCGAAGGAATAACCGCCCCGCAGCACGGCCTCGATATGCGTGCGCGGATCGTCGTCGCGCGTGAAGCCCCACCAGATCAGTGCGCCTTGCCACAGCCGCGCCATTTGCCAGCCAAGGCGTTCGACATCCTCCGGCCAGGTGGTCAGGCGGCGGCCGAGCGCCTGTGCGAGCGCTTGGCCCCAGGCCAGCCCGCGGGCACGTAGTACCGGGTTGCGGAAATCCTCGCGCAGCAGGAGCAGTCCGTCGGTCAGGGCATCGACGGCGGTCTCGGCCGGCGTCAGCCGGATCAACAAAGCGATCGCCCCGTCCGTCGTCGCCGGCGCCGCCATATCGGCTTCGGCGGTGGCCCGATCGAGCAGATCCCAGGCATGCAGCAGCACCGCCTCCACCATCGCCTCGCGCGAACCGAAGCGCTGAACCAAGGTCGCCGCCGCCAGCCCGGCCGCCCTGGACGCTACCGCGAAACTCAGCCGGTCCGGCCCGCTGAGCCTGAGCGCCGCAAGCAGCGCATCCAGCACCGCTTCGTCCGAAACCGCCTTGCGTCGTCCCATGGATTATTTATGAATGATCGTTCGGTTATTGGCAAGGAGCGACGCGATGGCACGGATTCTGGGTTACATCGCCGCCAGCCTCGACGGGTTCATCGCCACCCCTGACGACGGGCTCGACTGGCTGTTCCAATATGACGGGCTGGACCTTGGGGAGCATGATTACAGCCGCTTCCTGAAGGGCATCCGCACCGTGGTGATGGGCCGCGGGACCTATGACTTTCTCGAGCGCGACGATGCGCCCTGGCCCTATGGCGAGCAACGCGCGATCGTCGTCACGTCACGGCCCATCCCCGCACCGAAAGGACCGCTGGAGACGCGGGGCGACGTCGATGCGCTGATCGCCGAGCTTCGCGCGCTCGACGATGGCGATGTGTGGATGCTTGGCGGAGGATCACTGCAGATGGCGTTCCTCGAGCGCGACGCGCTCGACGAGATCGAGATTTATGTCATGCCCGAGCTGATCGGCGGCGGAAAACCGCTGTTCCCGCCGACCGGCTTTGCCGCCTCACCGCGCCTGATCTCCGCCAAGACGCTCGATCGCGGCTGCGTCCGGCTCCACTACGCCTTCGGCGGCTAGGCTGCGGCCTCTTCCGCGAACAGGCCTTTCAGATCCTTCTTGAGGATCTTGCCGTTGGCGTTGCGCGGCAGCGTGTCCTTGGTGAAGCGGATCGCGACCGGCACCTTGAACGCGGCAAGGCGATCGCGGACCCATTGCTGCAGCTCGGCCTCGCTCGCCTGCTTGCCCGGCGCGAGGTGGACGACCGCCACCGGCTCCTCGCCCAGCGTACGGTGGGGGATGCCGATCAGCGCGGCGTCGGTCACAGCCGGATGCGCGTAGAGCACGTCCTCGACCTCGGACGAGTAGATATTCTCGCCGCCGCGGATGATGATATCCTTGGCGCGATCGACGATGAACAGGAAGCCTTCCTCATCCACCCGGGCGAGATCGCCGGTGCGCACCCAGCCGTCGCGGAAGCTCTCGGCGGTCTCGGCGGGCTTGTTCCAATAGCCCTTCACGATCATCGGCCCCTTGGCCCACAGCTCGCCGACCTCGCCCACGGGCAGCTCGTTCTCGCCCTCGGCGTCCATGATCTTGAGCTCGGCCACCGGCACGGGCGGGCCCGCGCTGGTCGGGCGATTTAGATAGTCCTCCGCCGAATGCTGGGTGACCGTCGCCATCGTCTCGGTCATGCCCCAGCCGTTTCCGGGCAGCGCGCCGAATTCGGTATAGATGCGCTTGACCAGCTCGGGGGCCGAGGGCGCGCCGCCATAGGCGATCATCTCGAGGCTGGAGAGATCGTACTTCGCCCGCGCCGGGTGTTCGAGCAGCTGCCAGGCGATCGTCGGCACGCCGCCGGTCAGGTTGACCTTCTCGCGCTGGATGATCTCCATCGCCTGCTCGACATCCCATTTGCGCATGAAGATGGTGGTGTGGCCGGCGAAGACCGCGCCCATCAGGCTCGCCGAACAGGCGGTGACGTGGAACAGCGGGATCACCATCAGGCCGATGCGCGGCGTCGGATCGGGCGGCATCTCGCCCCGGCGCAGATAGGGCCGCGCGACGCAATAGCCGCTGGAGAGGATGTTGGTGATGAGGTTGCGGTGGGTGCCGAGCGCACCCTTGGGGTGACCGGTGGTACCGCTGGTGTAGAAGATCGTCGCGTCGTCGTCAGGCACCAGCGAAGGTTCGGCGGGCAGCGGCGCATCGGGCAGCGCCGCCCAGTCATTGGGCTTGCCGATCAGATCCTCGAGCGGCTGCACGCCTTTTGCGAGCAGACCACGCGCGCGGCTGACGACGATGTGCTTGAGATCGGGCAGTCCCGGCAGCGCATCGGCGAGCCGGTCATAGCGCTCGCCATCGGTGAACAGCACCACGCTGCCCGAATCGCGCAGACCATAGTCGAGCTCGCCCGAGGTCCACCAGGCGTTGAGCGGCACCAGGATCGCACCGATGCTGACCGCGGCAAAGAACACCACCGGCCATTCGGGCAGGTTGCGCATCGCCAGCGCGACGCGGTCGCCCTTCCCCACCCCCATCGCGCGCAGCTGCGTCGCGAGCCGGGCGACGGCGCGGAAATTCGCCTCGAAGCTGACGCGTTCGTCCTCATGGATGGTGAAGATGCGGTCGCCATGCATCCGCGATGCCTGGATCAGCCAGGCGAGGCTGGGCGGCGCATTCTTCCACACGCGGGTGCGGACGCCGCGAATCTCGACCTCGTCCATTTCGAACTTCTGGCCGGGCGCAGTCATCAGCGCCTGTGCTTGCCCTAGCGTCATCTTCGGCCAGTTAGGGTCGAGCGGGATGATCGGTTCGGCAGCCACAGCACTCTCTCCAGTTTGTTGAATTTCCGGTTTGGCGATTTCACCGCCCCGAATTTCAGGTTATTCTTGATTCATATGCCGCCAAACGCAATAGGGAAGCGACAGGCGGGGCAAACCGCCGGAAGCAAGGATTCGAACCGAAGGTATGGACGCCGCCAGCTTCGCACCGCCCGCCGCGACGGGCTTCGACGCCGACCGGCTTGCCGCGATCGATGTGTTCATCAAGGCGCGCTATCTCGACACCGGCCTGCTGCCTCATGCGCAGCTGCTGATCGCCCGCGAGGGGCGGATCGCCCATTTCAGCCATCAGGGCGCCGCGCGCGAAAACGGCGCGCCGGTCGACGAAGCCTCGATCTTCCGCATCGCGTCGATGACCAAGCCGGTCACCTCGATCGCGTTCATGCAGCTGGTCGAGGAGGGCAAGGTCGCGCTCGACACGCCGGTCCATCATGTCCTGCACGAGCTCAAGGGCGTCGGCGTCTATAATGGCGGTGGCGCGGGCGTGCCGTTCGTCACCAAGCCGACCGCAGAACCGATGCGGATGATCGACCTGCTGCGGCACACATCGGGCCTGACCTACAGCTTCCAGAATCGCAGCAATATCGACGCGGCCTATCGCGCCGGGAAGATCGAGAACTGGTACGGCAACCTCACCCTCGACGAGTTCGTCGCGGCGCTGGGCAAGCTGCCGCTCGAATTCTCGCCAGGCGAGGCATGGAATTATTCGGTGTCGACCGACGTGCTCGGCGCGGTGGTCGAACGCGTCGCGGGCATGCCGCTCGACCGGGTGTTCGAAGAACGCATCTTCGCGCCGCTCGGCATGGCCGATACCGGCTTCTGGGTGCCCGAGGACAAGATCGGCCGGCTGACCGATTGCTGGACCCTGATCCAGGGATCGCGCGTCATGTATGACGAGGGCGCCAAGTCGGCGTGGAGCCGGCGGCCGACGCTCGTTTCCGGCGGCGGCGGCCTCGTATCGACCGCGCTCGACTATCATCGCTTCGCGACGATGCTGCTCAATGGCGGCACGCTGGAGGGGGTTCGGATCATCGGGCGCAAGACGCTCGAATTGATGACGCAGAACCATCTGCCCGGCGGCGGCGACCTCGCCAGCCTGTCGCGATCGCTGTTCAGCGAGACCAGCAACGCCGGCACCGGCTTCGGCCTCGGCTTCGCGGTCAACCTCAGCCCGGCCAAGTCGATGATCCCCGGATCGGCCGGCGAATATTATTGGGGCGGGATGTTCTCGACCGCCTTCTTCGTCGATCCAGTCGAACGGATCACGATGGTGTTCATGACTCAGCTTTCGCCGTCGGGCGCCTACCCGATCCGGCGCGAGCTCAAGACGATGATCTACTCGGCGCTGGCCTGACCGGCGCCCCTTCACACTGGCTTATCACTGGAGAGTTTGATGTCCGTTATCACCACCGAACGTCAGGGCGAGATCCTCGTCATCACCTCGAACAACCCGCCGGTGAACGCGCTCGGCGCGGCGGTGCGGCAGGGGCTGGACGCGGCGATCAAGGAGCTGGCAGGCGACGACAGCCTGAAGGCCGCGGTGATCCGCTGCGACGGGCGCACCTTCTTCGCGGGCGCCGACATCACCGAATTCGGCAAGCCGATGCAGGAGCCTGGCCTGCCCACGCTGGTCGACCTGATCGAGGCGAGCGAGAAGCCGGTCGTCGCGGCCGTCCACGGCACTGCCCTGGGCGGCGGGTGCGAGGTCGCGCTGGCGTGCCACTACCGCATCGCCGTGCCCTCGGCGAAGTTCGGCCTGCCCGAGGTCAAGCTCGGCATTCTGCCCGGCGCGGGCGGCACGCAGCGGCTGCCGCGCGTCGCGGGTGTCGAATTCGCGCTCGAGCTGGCGACCAAGGGCGACCCGGTTTCGGCGCAGGTGGCCAAGGACGCCGGCCTGGTCGACCGCATCGCCGGTGAGGACAGCCTGACCGCCGACGCCGTCGCCTATGCCAATGAAGTCGCCGCCGTGCGTCCCCTGCCCCGCACCAGCGAGATGCCGGTGACGATCGAGGCGGGCGTGTTCGATGCCTTCCGCAAGACCAACGCCAAGCGCTTCCGCAACATGGACGCCCCGGCCGAAATCATCGCGGTGATCGAGGAGACGGCGGGCAAGCCCTATGCCGAGGGCGTGCAGCGCGAGCGCATTGGCTTCATGAAGCTGATCATGGGCGCGCAGAGCGCAGCGCTGCGCCACATCTTCTTCGCCGAGCGCAAGGCCGCGAAGATCGACGACGTGCCCGAGGACACCAAGCTGCGCCCGATCAAGCGCGTCGGCGTGATCGGCGCCGGCACGATGGGCGGCGGCATTTCGATGAACTTCCTGTCGGCAGGCATCCCGGTGACGATCGCCGAGATGCAGCAGGAAGCGCTCGACCGCGGCACCGGCACGATCCGCAAGAATTACGAGGCGACCGCCGCCAAGGGCCGGATGACCGCCGAGCAGGTCGAGGGCGCGATGGGGCTGCTCAAGCCGACGCTCAACCTCGAAGACCTCGCCGAATGCGACCTCATCATCGAGGCCGTGTACGAGAACATGGACGTCAAGAAGGACATCTTCGGCAAGCTCGACAAGATCGCCAAGCCGGGCGCGATCCTGGCGTCGAACACCAGCTACCTGAGCATCGACGAGATCGCGGCGGCAACCAGCCGTCCGGGCGATGTGGTCGGCATGCACTTCTTCTCGCCCGCCAACATCATGAAGCTGCTTGAGGTCGTGCGCGGCGCCAAGACCGACAAGGACGTGCTGGCGACGGTCATGGACCTGGCCAAGAAGATCAAGAAGGTCGCTGTCGTGGCGGGCGTTTGCTACGGCTTCATCGGCAACCGCATGCTGATCCCGCGTCAGATGGAGGCGATGAAGCTGCTCCACGAGGGCGCGACGCCGATGCAGGTCGACAAGGTCCATGTCGAGTTCGGCATGCCGATGGGCCCGTTCCAGATGAGCGATCTTGCCGGCGTCGACATCGGCTGGCACCGCGACCCGACCCGGATCGAGAATATCCGCGACGCGCTCGCCGCCGAGAACCGCTGGGGCCAGAAGACCAAGGCCGGCTTCTACGACTATGACGACAAGCGCAATCCGTCGCCGTCGCCGCGCGTCGCCGAGATCATCGAGGAGTTCCGTACCAAGACCGGTACCCCGCAGCATGAGGTGACCGACGAGGAGATCATGGAGCGCACCTTCTACACGATGGTGAACGAGGGTGCGAAGATCCTGGAAGAGGGCATGGCCCAGCGCGCGTCGGACATCGATGTCGTGTGGATCTACGGCTATGGCTGGCCTCCCTATCGTGGCGGCCCGATGTTCTGGGCCGATCAGGTGGGCCTCAAGACCATCGTCGCGGGACTGGAGAAGCACGGCTTCGAAATCTCCAAGCTGCTCCGCGACAAGGCCGAGAGCGGCGGGAAGTTCAATGGCTGACCTGGCTGTCCCGGCACCGCATCGGGCGACCGATGCATGGGCCGGGACCAGCGCGCTCGGGATCGCCGCGGCCATCGCCGCCGGCGAAACCAGCGCGCGCGCGCAATGCGAACTGGCGATCGCGCGGATCGAGGCGGGCGACGGCGATATCAACGCCGTCGTCGTCCGTGACTTCGCACGGGCGCTGGAGGCCGCCGATCGCGCCGACGCGGCGGTTGCACGCGGCGAGCGGCGGCCGTTCCTCGGCGTGCCGATGACCGTCAAGGAAGCGTTCGACGTCGCCGGGCTGCCGACCAGCTGGGGCTTCGCGCACGCCGCAGACAATATCGCGACGAGCGACGCGGTGGTGGTTCAGCGGATGAAGGCCGCGGGCGCGATCGTGCTCGGCAAGACCAATATCGCGCCGGGCCTTGCCGACTGGCAGTCGGACAATCCGGTCTATGGCCGCACCAGCAATCCGCTTGATCATTCACGGACGGCAGGCGGCTCTTCCGGCGGATCGGCGGCGGCGCTGGCGGCCGGGTTCGTGCCGATCGAGATCGGATCGGACATCGGCGGATCGATCCGCGTTCCCGCCGCTTTCTGTGGCGTGTGGGGCCACAAGCCGAGCTACGAGCTGGTCGACGCCTATGGTCATCGCTTCCCCGGCAGCGACGGCGCGCCGGTGCCGCTCGGCGTGGTCGGGCCGATGGCGCGCGATGCGGCCGATCTCGCCGCGATGCTCGATATTCTGGCGGATACGCCGCTGCCGCGTGCCGGGCGCTTCCTCGACCCCAGCAGCAAGCAGGTGCTGCTGCTCGACCAGCACCCCGCCGCGCCGACCGATCCCGCGATCCGCGACGCGCTCGACCGGCTCGATGCCGCCGCGGGCTGCGCGGGCATCCAGATGGCCCGGTCGAGCGACCTGCTGCCCGACCTTGCCGCGCAGCATCGTGCCTATTGCAAGATGCTGGCGATCACCTTCGCGCGTGGCGCGCCCGGGCCGAATGGTCAGGCCGCAAGCCTGTCCGACTGGTTCGATCAGCTCGACGCACAGGCACGCAACCGCCGCGCCTGGGGCCGGCTGTTCGACGAATTCGACGCGGTGGTGACGCCCGCCAATGTCGTCACCGCCTTTCCGCACCGCGACGATCCCTACAACGACCGGCGGATGACCGTGGACGGGCAGGACACGTCCTACGACGCCCAGCTCGTCTGGGCGGGCATCGCCACCTATCCCGGCCTGCCAGCCACCGCCTTCCCTGCCGGAACCACCGCCGATGGCCTGCCTGTCGGCCTGCAGGTGATCGCCGATTACCGCGACGACCACCGCGCCATCGCGATCGCCGACCTTCTCCACGGAGTGCTGCAATGAGTGAGCTTGAGAGTTTCCGCGCCGAGACGCGCGCCTGGCTGGAGGCGAACTGCCCCGCATCGATGCGCGAGCCGGTGCGCGGCGAGAAGGACACCGTCTGGGGCGGGCGCGACCAGTCGGCGCTGACCCCCGACCAGAAGCTGTGGATGGACCGGATGGCCGAGCGCGGCTGGACCGTGCCCGACTGGCCCAAGGCCTATGGCGGCGGCGGGCTGTCCCCCGCGGAGAGCAAGATATTGCGCGAGGAGATGCGCGCGCTCGGCTGCCGCAATCCGCTGAGCAGCTTCGGCATCTCGATGCTCGGCCCGGCGCTGCTCAAATACGGCAATGAGGAACAGAAGCTCGAGCACCTCACCAGGATCGCGCGCGGCGAGATCCGCTGGTGCCAGGGCTATTCGGAGCCGAATGCGGGCAGCGACCTCGCCGCGCTCGCCACGTCGGCGGAGGACCAAGGCGATCATTATCTCGTCAACGGGCAGAAGGTGTGGACCAGCTATGCCGACAAGGCCGACTGGATCTTCTGCCTCGTCCGCACCGACAAGAGCGTCAAACAGGCCGGGATCAGCTTCCTGCTGTTCGACATGGCTTCGCCCGGCGTGTCGACCAAGCCGATCCTGCTGATCAGCGGCTATTCGCCCTTCTGCGAGACCTTCTTCGACGATGTGAAGGTGCCCAAGGCCAATCTGGTGGGCGAGCTCAACAAGGGCTGGGATGTCGCCAAATATCTGCTCGGGCATGAGCGCGAGATGATTTCGGGCATGGGGCTCGGCCTGTCGAGCGGCGGGACGCTGATCGGCAATGCGGTGGCGCGGATGGGACTGGGTGACGACGGCCGCCTCGCCGATCCGCTGCTGCGCGGCCAGATCGCGCTGCACGAAGTCCGCGCCCGCGCCTTCGCGGCGATGTCCGAACGCTTCCTTGACGAACTCAAGGCCGGCCGCGCGCATCCCGCCCAGCCGAGCATGATGAAGTACTACGGGACCGAGCTGAACAAGGTGCGGCACGAGCTGGAGATGGCAGCGGGCGGATCGGACTCGCTCGAATGGGAGAGCGCCGCCTCGAACAATGGCGCCGCGCCGCGCGCCTGGCTGCGCACCAAGGCCAATTCGATCGAGGGCGGGACCAGCGAGGTCCAGCTCAACATCATCGCCAAGCGGATTTTGGAACTGCCGGGCGCGTAACAATCATGCCCTCTCCCCTCCGGGGAGAGGGTTGGGAGAGGGGCGGAGTCTCACCGAGAGCGACGCTCGTGGGACACCCCTCTCCCCAGCCCTCTCCCCAACAGGGAGAGGGAGCAGGAGAAGAAAATGCCTCTCTACCTCAACGAAGAACAAACGATGCTCCGCGATGCTGCGCAGCAATTCGTGGGCGAAGCCGCACCGGTCAGCCATATGCGCGGGCTGCGCGACGCCAATGACGCCACCGGTTTCAGCCGCGATCTGTGGAAGCAGTTCGCCGAGATGGGCTTCACCGGCATCCTGATCCCTGAGAGCGACGGTGGCCTCGGCCTCGGCCATGTCGAGGCAGGCGTGGTGCTGGAAGAGATCGGGCGAAACCTCTCTCCCTCCCCGTTCCTGACGACTGCGGTCGCTGCGGTGGAAGCGCTCAAGGGCAGCGCGCAGCGCGAGCGCTGGTTCCCGGGCATCCTCGCCGGCGAGACCGTCGCCGCGCTGGCGATCGACGAGAAGGGCAAGCACGGCAACGCCGTCGCCATGAAGGCCGAACGCGCAGGCAACGGCTTCCGCCTCTCCGGCACCAAGCAGTTCGTGACCCATGGCCATGTCGCCGACCTGCTGATCGTCGCCGCGCGCACCGCCGGGTCGCCTGAAGACGATGCAGGGGTCACGCTGTTCGCAGTGCCGAAGGACGCGGCCGGCCTGACCGCAGATCCGCAGCGATTGGCGGACTCGAGCCTCGCCGCGCGCCTCACCTTCGACGGGGTCGAGGTCGATGCCGATGCGGTGATCGGCGAGGTCGATGGCGGGCGCTCGGTACTGAACGCACTGCTCGCCGCCGGGCGCACCGGCGCGGCGGCGGAATCGCTCGGCGTCGGCGGCGGGGCGATGGACCTCACCGTCCAATATCTCAAGGAACGCAAGCAGTTCGGCACGCTGATCGGCAGCTTCCAGGCGCTGCAGCATCGCGCCGCCCATCTCTATACCGAGCTGGAAGTGGCGCGCGCCGCGGTGCTCAAGGCACAGCAATTGCTCGACGCGGGCGATGCGAAGGCCGACGAAGCCGTATCGGTGGCCAAGGCGATGGCGGGGCTTGCCTCGACGCTCGCGGTGCAGGAAGGGGTGCAGATGCATGGCGGCATCGGCATGACCGACGAGTTCGACATCGGTTTCTACATGAAGCGCGGCCGCGTGCTGGCGGAGATGTTCGGCGACGCCAATTTCCATGCCGACCAGCTCGCGCGCGCCGCGGGCTATTGAGCTGGGCCAAGAGAACGGGGACGTGCGGTTGAGCGAACAGGTCAAACGGGCCGAAACGGCAGAAGGCCAGGTCGAGCAGCTCATCGCGCTGCTCGACGTCGAGACGATCGACATCGATCTCTATCGCGGTGCGCGCCAGCCCGAAGGGGTCGGGCGCGTGTTCGGCGGACAGGTGATCGCGCAGGCGCTGCAGGCGGCGCAGCGCTCGGTCGAGGGCAAGGACGCGCACTCGCTCCACGCCTATTTCATGCGGCCGGGCGACGAGAATTTCCCGATCATCTACCGCGTTGTCCGCGATTTCGACGGCGGCACCTTCGCCAATCGCCGCGTCATCGCGATGCAGCAGGGCAAGCCGATCCTCAACATGATCGCATCCTTCCAGACGCCCGAGGAGGGGATGGCGCATCAGGACATGATGCCCGACGTTCCCCCGCCCGAGGATCTGCGATCGGATCAGGAACTGCGCGACGAGATCCGCGACCAGGTGCCGGAGAAGTTCCGCCCCTTCTTCCTGCGCGCGCGCCCGATCGAGATCCGCCCCTGCGCGCCGCGCAACTGGTTCCGCCCGGTCAAGTCGGAGCCGCGGCAATATAGCTGGTTCCGCGCCGCCAGGACGTTGCCGGACGATCCCGCGCTGCACCGCGCAGTGCTGGCCTATGCCAGCGACATGATGCTGCTCGGCACCTCGTCGCTGCCGCATGGCGTCAACTGGATGACGCGCAACCTGCAATCGGCGAGCCTCGATCATGCGGTGTGGCTGCACGAGCCGCTGCGCGCCGACGAATGGCTGCTCTACGCCACCGACAGCCCATGGGCGGGCCATGCGCGCGGCTTCAATCGCGGCCAGATCTTCAGCCGCGACGGCCGGCTGGTTGCCAGCGTCGCACAGGAAGGGCTGATGCGGCTGCGCCAGTAAGGCCCCTCCCCCTGGCGGGGAGGGTCAAACGACGCTCAGTCCCGCCGCAGCGTGTAGGAAGCGGGCAGATACAGGAATACTTCGGTTGCGCCCGCCCGCGCCCATTCCACCGGCCGGTCGATGCCGGTAACGGCCACGCCATAGCCTGTGCCAAACCGCTTCGACTGCTCCGCCGCGTCGGCGGCGATCAGGTCGACGATCGCGCCGCGATACTGGTCGGGATTGACCACGCTCAGCGTCGGCTCGCCCATCACGGTCAGCGTGGTGCGCCCGGTCTTCGCCACCGATGCGACGAACTTCGCGATCTGTGCCTTGGCCTTGGCGAGGTCCACGCCGGGGGTCAGCCGCACCTTGACCAGGAAATTGGCGCGGGAGGTGTCGGGCCGGCCATCACCGGAATAAGCGAGGTTCTTCATGCTGGTCAGCGTGAGCGGCTCGACGACATAGTCGCCGGTGGCGAGCTCGACTCCGCCCTTGCCCGCGCTGCCGATCGCGTTGGTCAGCGTCGACCGCAGCTCGTCCCCGCGCTTCGCCGCGTCGCGCGTGTCGCCTGTGATCCACACCGTCTGCACGGCATAGTCCGCGCTGCGCTTCAGCGTAATGATCGAGCGTTGCGCGGGAATCACCCCGCTCAAATCACTCCCCCCATAATTGCCCTGCTGGCGGCGGGACGCGGTGACGATCACCTCCTGCGCAAAGGCTGGCGCAGCGCTCACGGCGATCGTCAGGGCGATCAGGGCTTTGGATAGAATCCGCATATCTCTTCTCCCCCTGTTCAGTTGCGCGGCCGCACGGTGCTGTTCGAGGGCAGGAACAACTGCACCTCGGTCAGGCTCGCGCGCTTCCACTGCACCGGCTTGTCGAGCCCGGTCACCTCGACGCCATAGCCGGCGCCGAAGCGCCCGCTGGTGCTGCCCGTGTCCTTCGCCACCAGGTCGATGATCGCGCCGCGATATTGTTCGGGGTCGACCACCGAGAGCGTCAGTTCGCTATAGGCCTTGATCTGCGCGCGGCCGACTGCGGGAACCGCCTTGATGAACTTGTCGATCTTTGCGAGCGCCGTCTTGGCGTCGACGCCGGGCGCCAGCGGCACCTTGACCAGGAACTTCACCGCCTGACCGTCGATATCGTCCTCGTCGATCTCCTCGATCCTGAGGTCGTTATAGTTGCCCGCCGTCAACGGCTCGACGACGAGCTCCCCGCTGGCAAGCTGGACGCCCGATCCGGCGGACAGGTCGATCGCCTTGCGCGTCATCGCCCGCACTTCCTTGTGCGCGTCCGCCTCCTCCACGGTATCGCTCACCACGACCACCTGCTGCACGGCAAAGTCGGCGGTCCGGCGCAGCATCTGCGCCGCCGCGGGTACCGCGGGGGCCATCATCGCGGACCGGATATCGACCGGCTGCACGGAGTCGCCGTCGAGATTGAGTTTGCGCACCCCGGTGACGATGATCTCGTCCTGCGCCATTACGGGCATCGCGCCGGCCAGAACGCCGGCGGCCGTCAGCCCAATGAGAATCCCGCGCATTCCCCTCTCCCCCATTTGCAGGGGAAGGTGCTGGGAAACGATTAGCCTGTCAAACCGCCGTCTTGCCATATTCCTGACGGGTCACCGGGTGGCTCGACGACAGCCCGCCATCGACCGCCAGCGCCTGTCCGTTGACATAGCTTGCCTCATCCGACGCCAGGAACAGCGCCGCGCGTGCCAGTTCCTCGGGCTGCGCACCGCGGCGCAGCGGGTTGAGCCGGCCGATCCGATCCGTCTTCCCCGCCTCGCGCGCATAGTCGAAGGTCGGCTTGGTCATCCCGGTCTCGGTCAGGCCGGGGCAGAGCGCGTTGACCCGCACATTCGATCCCGAAAGCTGCTGCGCGGCGACCGCGGCGAGGTTGATCACCCCCGCCTTGGACGCCGAATAGGCCGGACTGCCCGCGCCCGAGCGGATGCCCGCGACGCTGGCTGTGAGCACGATCGCACCTGCGCCCCGCTCGGCGATCTTCGGGGCACCATGTTTGATCGCCAGCAGCGGTCCGATCAGGTTGACGCGCAGCACCTCGGCGATCAGCTCGGGCGTGGTGTCGAAGATGTTGGCCATCCCGCCCGAGATGCCGGCATTGGCGAAGAACACGTCCAACCCGCCATATTCGGCGACCGCGAGATCGACCGTCGCGATCACGTCCGCCTCGCTCCCCGCATCCATGTGGACCGCCTTGGCCGTGCCGCCCGCCGCCGCGATCAGCCGCACTGTCTCGTCTGCGCCATCGGTCTTGTCGGCGACGATCAACTTGCCGCCCTCGGCCGCGAACAGGATCGCGGCGGCGCGGCCGATGCCGCTGCCCGCGCCGGTGACGATGATCGACTTGTCCTGAAAGCGGGCCATCAGATCGTCACCCCGCCATCGACCACCATCGCCTGGCCGGTCATGTAGCGGCCGGCGGGCGAAGCGAGATAGACCACGGCACCCGCGATATCCTCGGGATCGCCCAGCCGTCGCAGCGGCGTGCCCTGATTGACGCGCTTCTCCGCCGCCGGATCCTCCCACAGGGCGCGGGCGAAATCGGTCTTGATCAGGCCCGGCGCGATGCAGTTCACACGGACATTGTCGGGACCGTATTCGACCGCATAGTTGCGGGCGAGCTGGAAGTCCGCCGCCTTGGAGACGTTGTACGCGCCAATCACCGGCGATCCGCGCAAGCCACCGATCGAGGAGATGATGATGATCGCTCCGTCCCTGCGTTCGCGCATCTCGGGCGCGGTCATCTGGATCAGCCAGTGGTTGGAGACGATATTGTTGTCGAGGATCTTGCGGAACTGGTCGTCCTCGATCCCCGCCAGCGGCCCGTAATAGGGGTTGGAGGCCGCGTTGCAGACGAGGATGTCGATCCGGCCGAAGGCGCGCCGCGTCTCATCCACCAGATGCTGGAGCGCGGCCTTGTCGGAAATGCTCGCGGCGACCGCAATCGCGGTGCCTTCGCCGTGCTTCTCGTTGATCGCCGCGGCAACCTCGTCGCACGCATCCTGCTTGCGGCTCGAGATCACCACCTTCGCGCCATGATCGGCGAGCGCCTCGGCCGAGGCCTTGCCGATCCCGCGCGAACTGCCGGTGACGATCGCGACCTTACCGGTCAGGTCGAACAGCTTCATCCTATGCTCCCGCCTTCCGCGCAAAGTCCCATGCGCTCGCCGCCAGTCCCGGCACGCGAGCGGCCGTCTCCTCGGCATGCGCATTGCTGGCATTGCCGTCGAGCAACCGCTTCTTGATCCCCTGGACGATGCTCATCAGCCGGAAGGTGCCGAAGGCGAAATACCAGTTGAGGTCGGGAATGCCGTCGCGCCCGGTGGCGGCGCAGTAGCGGTCGACCATCGCGTCGACGGTCGGGATGCCGGTTTCGGCCCCCGTGATCCCCGCGATCCCCGACGCGCCATTGGCGGGCACGAACCAGTTCATCAGCAGGTAAGAGAAATCCGCCATCGGATCGCCCAGCGTCGACAACTCCCAGTCGAGCACTGCCTTCACCTGCGGCGCATCGGCGTCAAAGATCATATTGTCTATACGATAATCGCCATGGACGATGCTGGTGCGCGTCTGCGGCGGCAGCGTGCGCGGCAGCCATTCGATCAGCTTCTCGACATCGGGCAGGTCGTCGGTCTGGGCGAGCCGGTATTGCTTGGTCCAGCGGCCGACCTGCCGCTCGAAGTAGCTGCCGGGCTTGCCGTACTCGCCCAGGCCCGCAGCCTCGTAGTCGGTGTTGTGCAACTGGGCGAGCCGGTCGCAAATCTCGTGGTAGATCGCGGTGCGCTGGTCCGGTGTCATGCCGGGGAGCGCGCCGTCCCAATAGGTTACCCCCTCGACCCGCTCCATGATGTAGAAGGCCGAACCGACCACCGCATCGTCCTCGCACAACCCATAGGGGCGCGGCACCGGAAAGCCGGTCGGATGAAGCCCGGCGATCAGCCGATACTCGCGATCCACTGCGTGCGCCGAGGGAAGCAGCGGCCCGAACGGCTTGCGACGCAGGACATAGGTGCCGCTCGCCGCATCGATGCGGTAGGTCGGGTTGCTCTGCCCGCCGGGGAATTTGGCATAGGTCAGCGGGCCTTCGAACCCGCTCACGTTCGCCGCCATCCACGCGGTCAGCTTCGCAGTGTCGAGGTCGCTCACCGCCTCCATCGGCTGGCCGCCGCGATGGCCTGCCGGGGCGCTCATGTGAACTCGATCACCGAACGCACCGCATCACCCTTGCGGAGGTTGTCGAAGGCATGATTGATGTCCTCGAGCCGGATGCGCTCGGCGACCATCGTGTCGAGGTCGAGCAGCCCGTCGAGGTACATCTGTACCAGCCGCGGCAGATCGACCGGGAAGCGCATCGACCCCAGCAGCGATCCCTGCAGCTTCTTGCCCGTCAGGAAGGTCGGACCGGGAATGCTCACCGACTGGCCCGGCGCGATCATGCCCAGGATCGTCGCAGTACCGCCGCGGCGCAGCAGGTTCCAGGCCAGCTCCGCGGTATTGGGCCGCCCCACCGCCTCGATCGCATAATCGACCCCGCCATCGGTCAGCTTGGCGACCTGCTTGACCAGATCGTCTGCCATGGCGTCGAAGACATGGGTCGCGCCCATCTTCCGTGCGATCTCGCGCTTCTCGGGCACCGGGTCGATCGCGATGACCTTGCCCGCGCCGGCAATCTTGGCGGCGTTGACCGCCGACAGGCCGATGCCGCCGCAGCCGATCACCGCGACGGTCTCGCCCGGGGTCACCTTGCTGTCGCGGAAGATCGACCCTGCGCCGGTGATCACCGCGCAGCCGAGCAGCGCCGCACGGTCGAGCGGCATGTCCTTGCTGATCGCGACACAGGCATTTTCGTGCACCAGCATCTGCTCGGCGAAGGCCGAAAGGTTGAGGAAATGCGCGATCGGCGTGCCGTCGGACAGGCGCAGTTTCGGCTCGGCATCCTTGGCCCGTTTGGTCGAGGAATCCACACACAGCGACGGTCGCCCGGAGACGCAGAATTCGCAGCTTCCGCAGAAGACGGTGAAGAAGGTAATGACATGGTCGCCCGGCTTGATCCGGGTGACCTCGCTCCCCACCGCCTCAACCACGCCCGACGCCTCATGCCCCGGAATGGTCGGCATCACATGTGGATAGGCGCCATCGACGAAATGCAGATCCGACCGGCACACCCCGCACGCCGCGGTGCGGATCAGCACCTCACGCGGGCCGGGCTTGTCGATCGTGATGTCGTGGATTTCGAGGGGTTTCTTCGCCTCGAACAGGACCGCTGCCTTCACATTCTACTCCTTTTAGCCCTCCCCTTCAGGGGAGGGGTTGGGGGTGGGGCAGTCAAGTCTCACCGAGGTCGCCGCTCAGAGAACAGTCCCCACCCCAACCCCTCCCCTGAAGGGGAGGGGCTTTAAAGACTATCGCGCCACCGCCAGGTCGCCGCTCGACACGCGGTCAGCCTTGAAGTCCCCGTACTTGCCGAACTCCGCACGAGCGATGGCGCGATTGTGCACCTCGTCCGGCCCGTCGGCAAAGCGCAGCGTGCGCATGCTCGCCCAGGCGCTGGCGAGCGGCGTGTCGCCCGACACGCCCGCGCCGCCGAATGCCTGGATCGCATCGTCGAGGATCTGAAGCGTCATGCGCGGCCCCATCGCCTTGATCATAGCGATCTCGCCCTGCGCCGACTTGTTGCCGGCCTTGTCCATCATGTCGGCGGCCTTCAGGCACAGCAGGCGCATCATCTCGAGGTTCGAGCGCGCCTCGGCGACGCGCTGCTCCCAGATCGAATGGTCGGCGATCCGCTTGCCGAAGGCGACGCGGCTCAGCAGCCGCTTGCACATCAATTCCAGCGCCGCCTCGGCCACGCCAATTGACCGCATGCAATGATGGATGCGCCCGGGCCCGAGGCGCCCCTGCGCAATCTCGAACCCGCGCCCTTCGCCGAGCAGGATGTTCTCGACCGGCACCCGGACATTCTCGAGCACCACTTCGCCATGACCGTGCGGCGCGTGATCATACCCGAAAACCGAAAGCATCCGTTCGATCCTCACGCCGGGGGTATCCATCGGCACCAAAATCTGGCTCTGCTGCGCATGGCGCGAGGCGTCGGGATTGGTCTTGCCCATCACGATGGCGACGGCGCAGCGCGGATCGCCCACGCCCGACGACCACCATTTGCGCCCGTTGATGACATAATGGTCGCCGTCGCGGACCATCGAGGTCTGGATATTGGTCGCGTCGGACGAGGCGACCTCGGGCTCGGTCATCAGAAAGGCCGAACGGATTTCGCCGTTCATCAGCGGCTTGAGCCAGCGGTCCTTGTGGTCGCGCGTACCGTAGCGGTGCAGTACTTCCATGTTGCCGGTGTCGGGTGCCGAGCAGTTGAACACCTCGCTCGCCCAGCCCGCACGCCCCATCTCCTCGGCGCAGAGCGCATATTCGAGGTTGGTGAGCTGAGTCCCCTCAAACTCGAAGCTGTCATCGACATGGGTCTGGCCCGAGTGGGGCGGCATGAAGAAGTTCCACAGCCCCTGCGCCTTGGCGACGACCTTCAACTCCTCGATCACCGGGAGCACCTTCCAGCGCTCGCCCTCGGCGGTCTGGCGATAATAGTCGCCGTTGCGCGGCATGATGTGCTGGTCGATGAACCCCTTCACACGGTCGCGGAAATAGGTTTCGCGCTCGGTCAGCGTGAAGTCCATCATCCTTCTCCTTGGCATCGCTCGTTTCGACTCGAATACGCCATACCCGTTTTTCGGTAAAGTGGGCGGGCATGCATTTTTCCGCCGCGGAATCACTCCAATCCCGCCCTACCCGCTTTAGGACTGTTCCTTCGAATCAAAGCTGCTAATCTGGTTCGATGGCAGTCGAAGAGGGGCTCCCCGCCGAAGCGCGGGGCGAGACGAAACGGTTCAGGGCAAAGCGCGACGCGATCCTCGCGGCGGCAGCCGATGTAATCAACGAACAGAGCGCGAAGGGCATGACCTTTGCGGACGTGGCGCAGCGCGTGGGGCTCAACACCACCAGCGTCACTTATTATTTCAAGCGCAAGGAAGACCTTGCGGCGGCGGCGTTCGAGGTCACGCTCGACCGGCTCGACGCAATGCTCGACGAGGCGCACCAGGAGGCAACGCCCGAAGCCCGTGTCGCGCGCTACCTCTCGATCAATATGGAGCGGCTCGCGCGGATCGACCGCGGCGAGGAAAAGGCGTTCGCGATCCTGTCCGACCTCCGCGCGATGGAGGGCGATCTGAAGACCGAGCTGCTCAAGCGCTGGCAGCATGTCTTCCGCCGGACGCGCGCGCTCTGGGGCGAAGGCGGCACGCGTGCCGAGACCGACCTGTATGGCGGCCGCGCGCACGTGCTGCTCGAGAACACCTTCTGGCTGCCGGTCTGGCTCAACCGTTACGAGACCGACGAGTATCCGCGCGTCGAAGCGCGTCTGATGGATGTGTTCCGCCACGGCATTGCGGCGGAGGGCGCCGCGTGGAAGCCGGAGATGCTCGACCTCACCCATGACGAGGCCGAACCGGGGCGCGAGGCGTTCCTGCTCGCCGCGACGCGGCTGATCAACGAGCTCGGCTATCGCGGCGCGTCGGTGCAGAAGATCGCGAGCGAGCTCAACGTCACCAAGGGCAGCTTCTACCACCATCTCGACGCCAAGGACGAGCTGGTGATCGAATGCTACAAGCGCAGCTTCGACATCGTCGCCGATGCCCAGCGCCTCGCCGAAGAGGGGCCGGGCGACCATTGGCACAAGCTGATCAGCATCATCGCGACCCTTCTCGACGTGCAGTTCTCCGAGCGCGGGCCGCTGCTGCGCACCACCGCGCTGTCGGGTCTGCCGCCGCGGGTGCGCACCGCGATGGTCGACCGGTCGAACCGCATCGCGCGCCGCTATGCCGGCATGCTCTCGGACGGCATCGCCGAAGGATCGATCCGCGCGATCGACCCGCTCGTCGCCAGCCAGGCGATGATGGCGATCCAGAATGCGGCGTTCGACATGCGCAAATGGGCCGGCACCATGCCGCGCGACAAGGCGGTCGCCTTCTACGCCTCGACCATCGTGTTCGGCCTGTTCGACGACCGGGTGCTCGACTTCTGACCGCGGCTCACGGCGGCGGCGGGGCGTCGCGCTGTGCCAGTTTCGTCAGGTCGATCACGTGCAGCGTCGGCTGACCCGTACGCACCGTCATGCGCGTCCCCGTCGCCACCCCATAGGGCGAGCGCAAGGTGAACCGCTCGACACGATACGCGCCAATGCCATCGGCATCCTGCCTGGCGGGGACATAGCGCCGCGCCGCGATATGTTTGACCAGCGGCTTTGCCCATTGCCCGCCCTTGGCCGGGCGCAGGATTTCGATCTCAGCCGGCCGACCGTCGGGTCGCACCCAAAAACCGATATCGGCCCATCTGAAATCCCCATTGCCGAGTGAGGGACCGGCCGGTGCGGACGCGATGCCCGCGCCTCCGTTCGGCGAGAATCCCGACGATGCGTAATGACCGAACTCGGGAAAATAGGGTTCATACAGCAGCACCGGTTCCTCGCCACCGGTTCCGCGCAGCGCAGTGACCAGGTCGTCCGTCCCCGCTTCATTTCCCTTCGCAATGTCGATCCGCAACCGCAGCACGTGCAGCCACCCCGCGAAACGCGCATCCTTGCCATGGCTGCGCTCAAGTTGTTCGAGCAGCTCGCGCGACCGCGCAAAATTCCGGGCACTGAGTGCCAGCCAGGCGCGGCGGAAGGTCAGGGCTGCGGCGAGGTCCGTCTTGCCGCCGCGCGCGGCATCCTCGGCGGCTCCGCGATACGCGCTGTCGGCACCACTCACGTCGTTGAGCTTGACCCACATATCGGCAAGGCGGGTTGAAGCACCAAGCGCCAGCTGATTCTCGCGGCCCAGTGCCTCGCGCAGTACATAGACGCTCTCACGCGTGGCATGGCGGAACGACCTGACATCGCCCTCATGCTCGGTCACATCGGCGAAAGTAGCATAGAGGTCCGAGATCGGCCCCGGCATGCGCGCCGCATATTTCTTGTTACGCGAAATCGCGCGGCTCAGGATTGTCCTGGCCTCCTTATAACGACCCGCGGCGAAACTCTCCGCCCCGGCATTCATCGCGGCATCGACCTCCTCCTCGGGAGGGCAGTCGCGCGCGAGGCACTTTTCCAGCGCATCGCGCATCCGGTTACCGGTGATGACGACGTCGGCCTGCTGGGTCTGCGATACGGGCGCCTGCGCGGCCGGCGTCGGAACGACAGCCTGCTGACCGGCCAGCATCAGAGCGATCGACAACATCCACGCCTCCCCACAACCTGCAACGCAAAGGCTATGCCGCCGCACCTGCACTGGCAAGACGGCGAGGATCGGCGGCGGCCGGTTGACGGACCTTCGCCCGACCCGCCAGACTGGCGGCGAACCGGTGCCTGCACCGCATCGGCAGGAAAGGATCAGAGTGACGGGCGCGGTATCGGACCGGAAACGGCGGACCCAGGCGGAGCGGACCGCGGAAACGCGTGAGGCGCTGTTCGACGCCACGATCCGGCTGCTCCACCGCAAGGGCTATGGCGGCGCCACGACCGAGCTGATCGCCGACGAGGCCGGGATGACCCGCGGCGCGCTCAATCACCATTTCAAGTCGCGCGCCCATTTGATGGCTGAGGTGATCCGCACCGTCTACGAACGCGAACAGCACGCCTATCAGGACATGGCTGCACAGAGCGGCCGCGGCGCAGAACTCGCCGACTGGCCGGACATGCTCTGGGAGGTGCTGAGCAAGCCGTCGGGCCTCGCCGTGCTCGAGATCCTCCAGGCCTCGCGCAGCGATCCCGAACTCGCCGCACTGGTTGCGCCGATGCAGGCAGCGGTCGAACGCATGTCGCTCGCAGCGATCGATGCGCAATTCGGCAGCGCGGACGGCGCCGCGATGCTGCCGGGGATCCGCCTGCTCGTCTGGGCCGTGCGCGGCCTTTCGATCGCGCAGATGCTTGCGCCCGATCCCGGCGAGATCAGGCGCTCGATCGATTTCCTGCGCCTGCTGATCGACGGAGCGGTCCGCGCGGGCGCAATCGACCCGCGCGGCCGCCCCCTCCCCCCTCAAGGCACCGGCTGACCCTCGCGGCACACCGCAGCCACGGCGTCAAAGGCGCCCGATCCGTCATCGGTCGCGAGCATCTTCAAATGGCCCAGCCAGACGAAGCGCCGGAACCCCCGGTCCTTCGACGTGCGCTTCTCGCCGCACGCGATCTGCGGCGCATCGCGGCGGGCGGCGACGTTGCGCAGTTCCGCGCCCCGATCGCCGATCGAGGCGAGGATCGCGGTTTCGATCGCCGGACGTTCCGGCGTGGCGGACGGGCTTGGCACGGCTTGTGTCGGGGACGGTGCCGCCCCCGGCCGTTCGACCGGCGTCACCGCCACCACTCCGGCATCGGGATCGCCCTGCGGTTGCCGCCACCAGAACAGGGTGGCGACCGCCGCAGCGACGGCAATCGCCGCTATGACGAAAGGCTTCCTCACGGAACGTTGCTGACCCGCCCGGTCCAGGCTGCGGCGGTGAAGAACTCGCCGGTCCCGGTCTTGAACGCCGCCCCCGCGGCCGTGTCGCCCTTCAGCCGCCAGGCGAGCCAGGCGGTCGGATAGCCCAGATAGCCGTAGACGCCATTGGCGCACGACCGCAGGAAGCCGAGCAAGCCGCAGCCCGGCGTTCCGGTCACGTCATTGTGGTTGGCGCCGCGGAGCAGCCCCTTGGCCTTGAGCATCGTCCCGGGCGTGGCGTTGTAATAGGCCGTCTGCGAATTGAGCTGCGTGCCGCTGCCTTGCGTGTCCGGCGCGATCAGGCTGTCGGCGGTGCCGCTGACATAGAAGATCGATCCCGATCCGCCGGTCAGCGCCGGGGTCAGCAGGCAATTGTCCGCCGGGTTGCACCACATCTGGCTGGGCAACTGGAAGGTCACGGTGGTGGTGATCACGCCGTTCGAGTTGAACATCGCGTTCGCCGCACCCGACGCGCCCTGCGAATGGCCCGCCGCGCCGACCTTGGTGAAGTCGATCCGCTGATAGAAGGGGCTCGCCGGGTTCGCCTCCTCGGCGCGCATATAGGCGAGCGAGTCGAGCGCGGTGTTGCCATAGCCGGTCTGCTGATCCCGCGTCGCGACGACGACGAAGCCCCAGCTGGCGAGGTGCTTCAGCCAATAGGTGTAGTTGTCCGGTGTCGAGCCTGTGCCATTGGCCCAGATCACCAGCGGCAACCGCTCCTGCGATGCAGTGATGTTGCTCGGGTAGAAGACATCGCACTGATTGCCCTTGGAGTCGCACGCCGCGGCCGATCGCGTCTGCGTCGTCGCAAGAGCGCCATTGGCGTAATATTTGGTTTCGATGGGACCGGTTGGCCCGTTCGGCACCGACTGGGCGGCGGCCGGCACGGCCAATGCGGCGGCGGAAATGAACACGATCGCCCGAGATAGTCTCTTCATCTGCCTCTCCTTGCGCTTATCGTTCTTCGTTCCCGGCGCGACGATGTGCGGCGCGCCGGTCGGTCCGGCCGCACGAAGGCAGGCGAGCGGGAGTTTTGCGCATGTGTGCAGACCCGCACCCGCCACGGCGGATGCGTGAATAATCCTCTCCCGTTCGCCGATCTCCGCCGGCCGCCGGAGCCTATGCGCGCAGTTACATACAATCAAGAATGTATGTATATAATATGGTAATTTGGCGGTTCATCGCCGCCTCAGCCGCGGCTGATCAGCCCGCGGGCGGGCCGGCGCTCCACCCGCCGATATGGCCGTAGATCGCATCGCGCAGCCGCTTCACCTCGCGGTTGAGCTGGCCGAGTTCGGCGGGTGCCTGCCCCGACGCTTCCAGCAAGGTCTCGCCCAGGCACCCCACCTTGCTCCGCAGCGCGCGCGCGGCATCGGTCAGCGCGACGATCACCTGCCGCTCATTCTCCGGGTTGCGCGTCCGCACGACCAGCCCGCCCGCCTCCAGCCGCTTGAGCAGCGGCGTCAGCGTGCTCGATTCAAGTGCAAGCTGCTCGGCGATCCCGCCCACCGTCTGCCCATCCTCGCGCCACAGCACGTTGAGCACCAGATATTGCGGATAGGTCAGCCCCAGCGTGTCGAGCAGCGGCTTGTACGCGCGCTGGATCGCGATCCCCGTGGAATAGATCGCGTAGCAGAGCTGATCGTCGAGCGGCATCAGCGCATTGGCATCGGTGCGCATCGGGACTCCTTGTCGTCCGGGGCCTGATCCCCGGTCACATCATATATTGCGATAAATATTTTCTGGACAAGTCCCCGAATCATCCTTACCTAACAAATATCGCGATAACTGTTTTCGCGAACCAAGGAGACGATCATGAGCATTCTCTATCGCACCGAATCCACCGCGACCGGCGGCCGCACCGGCCGGGCCAGCACCACCGACGGATCGTTCAGCGTCACGCTCGACACGCCCAAGGAACTTGGCGGCGCGGGCGGCGAAGGCACCAATCCGGAACAGCTCTTCGCATCGGGCTATGCCGCCTGTTTCCTCGGCGCGCTCAAATTCGTCGCGGGCAAGCGCCAGGTGAAGCTCTCCGACGAGAGCACGGTGACCGCTTCGGTCGGCATCGGCCCGCGTGAGGATGGTCAGGGCTTCGGCCTCGACGTCGCGCTGACGATCGCACTGCCCGGCATCGACCCCGCCCTCGGCCGCGAACTGGTCGATGCGGCGCATATCGTCTGCCCCTATTCGGACGCCACCCGCGGCAGCCTCGACGTCCGCCTGACGCTCGCAGACTGACCGGCCCGGCGGGTGGGGCTCGCGCTCCACCCGCCTCAGGCCGCCCCGCGCTTCAGCCACACCCCTGCGCGCCAGTAATGGAACAGCGCCCAGGGCGTCGCCGCGGCAAAGGTCAGCATCGCCCAGCGCAAAGCCTCCGCGTCGCCAATCGAGGGCTTCAGCGCGTCGCTGATCACCCCGATCATCGTCGGCCCCAGCCCCAGCCCGATCAGGTTGATCACCAGCAGGGTCACTGCGGCCCATAACGCGCGCATCCGCAGCGGCGCCAATCCCTGGATCAGCGCGAAGGTCGGGCCGAGATAGGAGTTGATCAGGATCAGCGACGCCCAGTAGATCGGCACCGCGATCCACGGGTCGCTCGCTGCGTAGAACAGGAACGACAGCGGCAGCCCCACCCCCTTCATCGCCAGCACCAGCCACGCCTGGCTGTGCAGCCCCCAGCGCTCCGCCGCCTTGTTGGCGAGCCATCCGCCCAGCACCGCCGACAGTGTTCCGCACACCGCGCCCACCGGCGCGACGATCGACGCGATCTGAAGCTTGTCGAGGCCGATGGTGCGAATGAGGAAACTCGGCCCGAACGCAGTGTGGCCGTATCCGATCAGCGAGGTGATGGTGACGCCCATCACCAGATGCACCGCCGCGCGGTTGGCGAACAGCGATCGGAAACCCTCGCCGAAGCTCGGCATCGCAGCCTGCGACGCGGGCGCGCGGTCCGGGTCGGAAAGCCCGCGCCGCGGCTCGACCACGAACAGCTTGATGACAACCGCCAGGATGATGCCGGGGATACCCACCGCGAACATCGCGACGCGCCAGCCGAAGAAATGCGCGAGCGTCCCGCCGATCATCGATCCGCCGGCCACACCGAGCACCACGCCCAATGAGTAGATGCCCATCGCCCCCGCGCGCTTCTCGGGCGGATAGAGGTCGGCGATGATCGAATGGCTCGGCGGGCTCGACCCCGCCTCGCCGATGCCGACGCCGATCCGCGCGAGCAGCAGCTGGACGAAATTCTGCGCGAGGCCGCACACCGCGGTCATCGCGCTCCACAGCGCCAGCGCGATGCCGATGATGTTGACGCGGTTGCCCTTGTCCGCCCAGCGCGCCACCGGCAGCCCCAGCGTCGCATAGAAGATCGCGAAGGCGAACCCCGCGAGCAGCCCCAGCTGCGTGTCCGACAGCAGCAGCTCGGCCTTGATGTCCTCCTGCAGGATCGCGAGGATCTGCCGGTCCATATAGCTGAAGAAATAGGCCGCGGTGAGCAGCCCCAGCGTCACATTCCGCCGCCGGAGCGCAACCTCGTCCGTCGCCAGTTCAGCCATCGTCACCCTTCACGAAATGGGGGCGAGCCCTTGACCCGGACTCGCCCCCGGTTTGTCTGCATCCGCCCGGACGGGGCAGACGTCAGCCTTCAGAACTTGATCCGTCCGGTGATGCCATAGGTGCGCGGTTCGGCCAGGAACTGGGAGAACATCTGGCGCCCGCCCGGGAATTGCGGATCGGCAAAGGGCATTGCGGTGAACCCTGCCGCATAGGGCGGCGTGGTCGATCCGCCCTGCTGGAAGGGCGAGTTGAACGCCACCTGGGCATATTTCTCGTTGAACAGGTTCTGCGCCCAGAATTCCAGCGCCCAGCGCTCTTCCTTGCCGCGGATGCCGATGCGGCCGTTGACCACGACATAGCTGTCCTGCTCCTTCTGCGGGAACAGGTCCGACCCGGTGTTGAAATCGTCGGTCAGGCGCGTGTCGAGGTAGAAGAGGCCCGACAGGCCGGTCGACCCGATGTCCGGCGTCCAGGCGAACGATCCGGTCGCGACGATCTCCGGCGCGTTCGAAAGATTGTCGCCCGGCAGCATCCGAAGCGCCGGATTGAGCGGCGCCCCGCTCTCGTTGCCGACCAGATTGTCGCGATATTTGGTCTTCGCATAGGTGAGACCGAGGTTCATGCGAATGTCGCGATGCGGCACCAACGTCGCCTCCAGCTCGACGCCGGTCGAGCTGACGCCATAGCCGACATCGCTCTTGGCGCACGCACCGGTGCCCAGCGCCGGATTGAGGTTGAACGCCGTGCCCGCCGCGATCACCGGCGCGATGTAATTCGCCCCGCCCGGATTGGCGCTCTGGTCGCGATCGGCGCCGTTCAGGTTGCTTTTGCAGCCGTTCACGTTCTGGACGATGAACACCGTGCCGTCGAAGGTGTTGAGCTGGAAGTTCTTGAACTGCTGGCGGAACAGCGAGACGTTCAGGCTGAACGGCCCCGTGGCATATTTCGCGCCGAACTCGAACGCATCGACGATCTCCGGATCGAATTGCAGGTTCTTGACCAGCGCCTGGGCGCCGCCAAGGCTGGCGAAGGACACCGACGGCGCCTTGAGCGCCGAACGGTCGAGGTTGAACCCGCCCGCCTTGTAGCCGCGCGAATAGCTCGCATAGACCATCAGATCGTCCATCGGCTTCCACGAAAGGATCGCGGTGCCGGTGAACTGGTCCTCCTTGCGCTCGTCGCTGATCGACACGCCGTTGAGTTCCGCCGTCGAATTGCCCTGGCACGACAGGTTGAGCAGCGACTGCGAAACCGCGAACAGCGCGGTGTTGAACGCCGGGCTGTTGGGGTTGGCAAAGGCGCCGACCAGCGCCTGGTTGGCGACGCAGGCGCTGTTGTCGTTGCCGAAGCTCGCGCTGAGCTTCTTGCGCTCGTTGGTGTAGCGCAGGCCCAGGGTCAGATCGACCGTGTCGGTGATGTGGACGATATTGTGCGTGAACAGCGCCCAGTTGCGGCTGTCCTGCCGGTACCGGTCGCTGGTCGTGCCGCGGTTGTTGATCGAATCGAGATTGTCGAACGCAGCATAGATCAGCGGCGACGCCGCACCGAACAGCGCCGGACGCGCGGCAAGGCATGCGGCCGAGGTCGGCGAATAGAGCGCCGAAAGCCCGCCGGGCGAGACGATGCGGCAGCTCGCGAACCGGCCATATTGGTTGCCGAAGCGCAGATTGTCGGTCGCGGTCAGCTTTTCATTGGCGTAGTAGCCGCCGATCAGCCAGTCGAGCTTGCCGCCGAAGGCCTGGCCCTGAAGCCGCAATTCCTGGCTGAACGTCTCGAACTTGCGCGCCGAACCATCATTGTCGGCGCGATAGAGGATGTCGACCGAGCTGTAGTCGGTGTCCGAAGCCTGGCTGCTGAAATAGTTGCGATACCCGGTGATCGACGTCAGCGTCGTGTCGCCAAAGCTCCAGTCGAGCTGCATCGAGGCGCCATAATCCTCGGTCCGCCCGCCATAGGACCGGCCCGGCGACACCGAGAGTTCGCGCGACCAGCCGGCGTTGAGCGCTGCCGGGTTCTGGCCCAGCGCAAGCAGCACGTTGACGATGTTGTTGCCGGTGTCGTTGGTGCGCCCCGGTACCGCGCCCGGCTGCTGCAGCGGGATCGCCGGGTTGTTGAGGTTGCCGATATGCGGATTGACGCTGTTGCTGACATAGGTCGCGCCGCAGCACCGCTCGTCGCGGTTGGTATAGTCGCCGATCAGGCGGACGCGCAGGTCGCTCGACGGTTCGAACAGCAGCTGGCCGCGGATGAAATAGCGGTCGCGGTTGTTGACGTCGGTCTTGTTGGTGGCGTCGTTATAGTAACCGTCGCGCTTCACATAGACGCCGTCCACGCGCGCCGCGACCGTTTCGCCCAGCGGCACGTTAATGTTGCCCATCAGCCGCCACAGGTCGTAATTGCCATAGGTTACCTCGGCCCCGCCCGAAAAGCCGCTGAACGACGGCGCTTTCGACACGATGCTGATGATGCCCGCCGATGCGTTGCGGCCGAACAGCGTGCCCTGCGGCCCGCGCAGCACCTCGACCCGCTCGATCTCGCCCAGTTCGTTGAGGCCGATGCCCGAACGCGAGCGGTAGACGCCGTCGATGAACACCGCGACCGAACTTTCAAGGCCGGGGTTGTCGCCCACCGTACCGATGCCGCGGATACGCGCCGATCCGTTCGCTTCGCTGCCCGTCGAGGACACCAGCAGCGACGGCGCCACCTGGTTGAGCTGGCGGATGTCGTTCGCGCCGGAATTCTGCAGCTGCTCGGAGGTAACGGCCGAAACGGCCAGCGGCACGTCGGCAAGCTGCTGTGCGCGGCCCTGCGCAGTGATCACGATTTCGCCGGCGGCGGCCTCGGGTTCGCTGGCCTGCTGCGCGTCCTGCGCAAAGGCGGGCGATGCCATGGCGATGGCGAGCGCCGGAACAGCTGCCGCCGAGAAAAGGCTAATCCGCTTCATAGATCCCACTCCCGTTGTGGCTGGAGCGCTTCCCCGGCTCCATACCGCAAACTCGAATAGATCGATAATCCGGCTTGCGGTCAAGCCAACAAAACCGTTGCAAATTGCCACTTACACTAGCGTAGTTCAGCTGTTTCACGCGGCAGTGCAGCATAATCGGTATGGTGAACGCTTGTTCGAAACGGATCGATTTCACCACTCCGTCATTCGGCCTAGTGCCGGGATCCACGCCATGGCCGGGCGATGAGCAGGTGGCTTGATCGCATCGCGCGCGGCGCCATGGATCCCGGCACGGGGCCGGGATGACGGTGAACGGGGTCGGGACGCGGCAAAACCAGCCATGACGCGCATTGCGGTTTGCAACGCACCGCCCTTAAATCCCGCGCCATGAGCTACGAATCCGTCCGCGACGACCTCGCCCAACGCGCGCCCGATCTGTCGATCATCGAGGCCGAGCAGAGCACCGCAACGGTGATCGAGGCCGCGCATGCGCTGGGCGTGGTGCCGGGACAGATCGCCAAGACGCTCGCATTGCGCGTCAACGAGCGTGTCGTGCTGCTGGTGGCGCGCGGCGACGCGCGGCTCGACAATCAGAAGACCAAGGCGGCGCTTGGCGGCAAGCCCCGCATGCTCGATGCGGAACAGACGCTCGCCGCCACCGGCCACCCGGTCGGCGGAGTCTGTCCGTTCGGCCTTCCCGCCCCGCTGCCCATCTATTGCGACGTCAGCCTGCGTGCCTTCGCCACCGTCTTTCCGGCGGCGGGATCGCTCAACACCTCAGTCGAAATCGCCCCGGATCGCCTCGCGACGCTTCTCGACGCGCAATGGGTGGACGTCTGCAGCCTGCCTGCTCAAGGCTGAGATACCTTGACGGCGGACATTCTTGCAGCCAACCGCCCTCCACCTCATTCCGCCAGGGTCAGAACGGTCGATGCCTACCCACCCACCGCTGCACTTCGACAGGCAGCCACGCATCCTGCTCACCGGCTAAGTGTATCACTGTATTGTCATAGTGCATCACTATTGATAGCCCAATGTTTCTATGCTTTCCCTCGCACCGCCTTTTTCCGCTTGGCTAGTCGCCACCATCGAATCGATGCAGACCATCATGAGACGAACTGGACGCCCCTTTATGCGTTGGAAAGCCCATAGAAAGAACAACCGGGCCCGCGGGGCGGCTGCCACATCATCCCTCGACCGCATCCGCTTCCTTACGGCCTGGCTGGGCAATCCGCTTAGCGTCGCGGCGATCGCCCCGTCGAGCAAGGCGCTGGCTCAGTTGATCACCCGCGACATCGATGCGCAAACCGGACCGGTGCTGGAATTGGGCCCGGGGACGGGGGTTTTCACGCAGGCGCTGCTGGATCGCGGTGTCGCGGAACGCGATCTGACCCTAGTCGAATATGACGATGGCTTTGCACGGCTGCTCAAAAAGCGCTTTCCGCAGGCCAACACCCTCAACATCGATGCCGCCGAACTGGCTGATCATCACCGGTCGCCGTCGGAGCTGTTCGGTGCCGCGATATGCGGGCTCGGCCTGCTGAACATGAAGTCCGCGAAGGTCGAGGCAATCCTGCGCGCCGCCTTCATGCGGATGCACAGCGGCGCACCGTTCTATCTGTTCACCTATGGCCGCAACTGCCCGGTGCCGGATGCGGTGCTGCAACACCTCGACCTCGACGCATTTCGCGTCGCGACGATCAGGCGGAACATACCGCCGGCTTCGGTTTACCGGATCGCCTCCCGCCAGGCGAAGGCGGACTGACGCATGGTCGGGTCCGACACGGTGGCGAACCTGCTATCGCTTGGATTGATCGGGGTTTTCCTCGTCACGGCGCTGGAGAAGTTCGTCCCCGTCGTTCCGTCCTACGTCATGCTCCTGGCGCTGGGGATGAGTGCGCCCGATCTGCCGCAATTGACCGCGATGCTGGCGATGACGGTGATCGGCTCGCTTTGCGGGTCGGCCGGCTGGTTCGCAATCGGCCGTACGCTGGGTGAACAACGAATCGAGCGGCTGGTCGCGCGCTTCGGCAAATATGTCTTCTTCCCTCTGCCGACCTACCGGCGGCTGGCCGCGTCCTATCGGCGCAATCGCTTCGGGGTAACGGCACTGGGTCAAACGATTCCGGTGGCGCGTGTCTATCTCGGGCTGCCCGCCGGCGTTCTGAAGCTGCCGGCAATTCCATTCCTCACCGCCGCTACGCTCGGCATTCTTGTCTGGAACCTGCCCTTCCTCTTGCTCGGCTTCCTGCTGAAGGGCACCTCGCATTCCCTCTTCTATGTCGGCTTGCGCGCATCGATCGCGCTCGTCGCCGCTGAATTTGCGATTGTCGCGCTGGTCCGCATGATCCGCCGCGCCCGCAGTGACGCTCGGACATGAACCCGCCACTTATCCGGCCCGACATCCTGTTGCCGTTCGCCGTCAATTTTGTCGCGATGGTCATTCTGCCGGCAAAGCTGGGGCTCTCGGGTGCATCGACAGCAACGTTTCTCGCCTACGCCGCGCTCAGCGGAGCGCTGCTGACCCTCGCCGGGGACCTTCGGTATCTGCGCGCCATGTTTTCGCGCCGCGATGTCCGCAGCTACCTGCTCGTCCGCATCGTCATCGCCGCGATCGTGGGCGCCGTCCCCTTCATCGTGGCTCGAAGCCTGGCGGCTTGAAGCGCTGCGGCTTGACCGCCAATCGTCACAGCGCTCTCCGTCAGAACCCGCTCAGCCGAGCGAAGCGATCGCGGTGATAGGCCGCATTGCCCCACATCTGTTCGAGCACGCGCATCCGCTTGAGCGTGAAGCCCGCATCATATTCGTCAGTCATGCCGATGCCGCCGTGCAGCTGGATCAGCTCGCGGCTCATCAGCTGGCCGACCTCGTTCGCCTTGCCCTTGGCGAGCGACGCTGCCTGGCGCGTGTCGCCGCCGCGGTCGATGGCAGCCAGCCCCGCCTCGACCGCCGAGCGCATCAGCTCGATCTCGCTGTAGAGGTTGGCCATGCGATGCTGCAGCGCCTGGAAGGTCGCCAGCACCTGCCCGAACTGCACGCGCTGCTTGAGGTAGGCCAGCGTCGTATCGAATGCCGCCCCCGCCATGCCCAGCATCTCCGCGCCCGCCAGCACCGCCGCACGATCGGCCACCGCGTCGAGCAGGCCCCCATTATCGCTGGCGCCGCCCTCCGCCAGCCTGTCCGCCGCCGCGCTGTCGAAGCTCACCTGCGCATGGCTACGGAAGTCGGCCAGATGCCGCCGCGACACGGTCACGCCCGTCCCCGCCTCGACCAGATAAAGCCCGTCGGTCGCGGCCACCACGAACAGCCCGGCGCTGTCGCCCTCGGCGACGAACGCCTTGGTGCCACTGAGCTTGCCGCCTTCGACCTTCGCCGCGATGGCCGTCGGGTCGAAACGCGGCCCCTCGTCCACCGCTAGCGTCGCGACCAGCTCGCCGCTGGCGATGGGCGGCAGCCACTTGGCCTTCTGCACATCGTTCCCGCCCAGCAGGATCGCCGACGCCGCCACGGCCGAGGCCGCCAGCGGGGTCGCGGTCAGCGTCTTGCCGAGCTCCTCGATCACCAGCCCCAGGCTCAGCCAGCCGAAATCGCTGCCGCCCTGTGCCTCGGGAATGATGATCCCGGTCCAGCCCATTTCGGCCATCGTCGCGAACGCGCTGGCATCATAGCCCGCCGCACCGTCGCGATCGCGCACCTTGCGCCACGCGCTGACGGGGCTTTCATTCCCCGCCCAGTCGCGCGCCATGTCGCGCAGCATCGTCTGTTCTTCGGTCAGAACGGCCATTCTTCGTCTCCAAACCTCTCGATCGTCATCCCGGCCTTGTGCCGGGATCCACTCCGCCTCACGCGATGCGATTGAGCCTGCTGCACATCGCCCGCGTCACGGTGACCCCCGGCACAAGGCCAGGGTGACGAACCCTCACTGATGATCCAGCATCCCCAAAATCCGCTTGGCGATGATGTTGTTCTGGATCTCGGTCGATCCGCCATAGATCGTCGTCGCCTTGCCGAAGAGCCAGGCGCGCGTGCCCTTGAGCTGCGCCTCGCTGAAGCCCTCGCCTTCCCAGCCGAGACCCTCGATCCCCTGGATCTCGATCAGCAGCTCGGCGCGCTCCTGCCCCAGCTTGGTGCCGACGGTCTTGAGGATCGACGACACCTCGGACACCCCGCCCGCGGCCTTGCTCTCCGCCTGAACCCGCATCGCGGTCAGCAGGAAGGCGCGCCAGTCCATCTCCCACTTGGCGATCCGCGCGCGCAGGTCGGGATCGGCGACACGACCTTCCGCATCGGCACCGACATATTTCTTGGCGATGTCGGCCAGAGACGGCCCGCTCGGCATCAGCCGCGATCCGCCGCCCGACAGGTTCGTCCGCTCGTGCTGGAGCAGGCGCTTGCCGATCGTCCAGCCCTGCCCCTCCTCGCCGACGCGGTTTTCCTTGGGCACCTTCACATCGGTGAAGAAGGTCTCGCAAAAGGGCGACATGCCGCTGATCATCTGGATCGGCTTCACCTCGACGCCCGGCGTATCCATGTCGATCAGGACGAAGGTGATGCCGCCCTGTTTCTGGCTCTTGTCGGTGCGCACGATGCAAAAGCATTTGTCCGCCCATTGCCCGCCCGACGTCCAGGTCTTCTGGCCGTTGACGAGGTAATGGTCGCCCTTGTCCTCGGCGAAGCATTGCAGATTGGCGAGGTCGGACCCCGCGTTCGGTTCCGAATAGCCCTGGCACCAGCGCACTTCGCCTTTGGCGATCGCCGGGATATGCTCGCGCTTCTGCGCCTCGTTGCCATATTCGAGCAAGGTCGGGCCGAACATCATCACGCCCATCCCGCCGATCGGGTTCCACGCCCCGGCCCTCGCCATCTCGTCGGCGAGCACCTTGGCCTCGGCCCGGCTCAACCCGCCGCCGCCATATTCGGCAGGCCAGGTCGGCACGCCCCAGCCCTTTTCGCCCATCGCCTTGCGCCAGGCGGCCTGGTCGGGGGTTTCCTCGGTCGGGCCTTCGACGGCGGACATGGTGTTGTCCTTGCCCTTGAGCGACGCGGGGAAGTTCACGGCGAGCCATTCGCGCACCTCGGTACGGAATTGGTCGAGGTCGTTTGTCGCCACCGGTTCTGCCAGGGTTGCCACCTTACTCTCCTTTTCCCCTCCGCGCCGGAGAGACTCGCCCTTGCGCGAGTCCAAACATCGGCACCGGCATGTTCTCATTTGCTTCAAGACCGCCCCTTGCCGGAGTCGGCCTCGAATTCATTTTTCGAGTTTGCGGTATGGCCCGAAGCGCGTCAAGCGCCGTTTTTGGCAGCAGCGGCGCAATCCCCCGAGACACGCTGCCACGCGCAAGCTAAAAGCCGCAGCCAAAGGGGATCTTATGCGCTTCGAACATCGGGCGGTGCCGATCGTGCTGGCCGCCGTCATGGTCGACTCGATCGGCTTCGGCATCATCATGCCGGTGCTACCACGGCTGATCGTCGAGCTCGCCCATGTCGGGCTCGAGGATGCGGCGCGGATCGGCGGCTATATGCTCGTCGCCTTCGCGATCGCGCAGTTCTTCGCGGGCCCGGTCCTCGGTACGCTGGGCGACGCGATCGGGCGGCGGCCCGTGCTACTCTTCTCGATGATCGCCTTCTCGATCGACTATGCGCTGATGGCCGCCGCCCCGACCATCGGCTGGCTGTTCCTCGGCCGCGTCATCGCCGGGATTGCGGGCGCGTCGTTCGGCCCCGCCAACGCGGTGCTCGCCGACGTCACCCCGCCCGAGAAGCGCGGCGCCACCTTCGGCCTGATGGGCGCGGCGTTCGGCATCGGCTTCATCCTCGGCCCGGCCTTGGGCGGCCTGCTCGCCGGTTTCGGGCCGCGCACCCCGTTCATCGCCGCAGCGGTACTGGCGGGGCTCAACGCGGTCTGGATCCTCACCATGCTGCCCGAGACGATCAAGCCGGAAGGACGCCGCCCCTTCCGCTGGGGCAACGCCCATATCTTCGCGGCGTTCAAGCCGATCTTCCATGCGGGCAATGCCGGCTGGCTGCTGGCAGCCATGTTCCTGTGGCAGTTCGCGCACATGGTCTATCCGGCGACCTGGGCGTTCTTCGGCGAGATCACCCTCGGCTGGAACGAAAAGATGATCGGCCTCTCGCTCGCCGCTGCCGGCCTGTGCATGGCCGCGGTGCAGATGCTGGTCACCGGCCGCGCGATCAAGGCATGGGGGGAGGAACGCACCGTCGTGCTCGGCATGGCGGCCGGCGGGCTTGCCTTCACCGCCTATGTCTTCGCGCGCGAAACCTGGATGATCTACGTGATCCTCGCGGTCAGCGCATTCCAGGCGCTCGCCTTCCCGTCGATGAACGCGCTGCTCTCGCGCATGACCGATGCCAGCCGTCAGGGCGCGCTCCAGGGCGGAATCGCCAGCCTCAACAGCGTCGCGCTGATCTTCGCGCCGCTGGCGCTCACCCAGTCGCTGGCCTTCGGCGCGGAGCACGGGTTCAAGGCAGGGAATTTCGTCCTGGCCGCAGCGCTCGCCTTCGGTGCGCTGACCATCATCGTGCTGCGCGTGGTGCCCAGGGTCCACAAGCGCGAAGCGGGCGAATCCGAACCGGCAGCGTAACGGCGGTTGCACACGGCGGGCCGCCTCCTATCTCGCGGCTCCAACCCAGGAGGTTTTCCCGACATGATCGATCTCTATTACTGGCCCACTCCGAACGGCCACAAGATCACGCTGTTCCTCGAGGAAGCCGGCCTCCCTTATACCATCCACCCGGTCAACATCGGCCAGGGCGACCAGTTCAAGCCCGACTTCCTCAAGATCGCACCCAACAACCGCATGCCCGCGATCATCGACACCGATCCGGCCGATGGCGGCGAGCCGATCAGCGTGTTCGAAAGCGGCGCGATCCTGACCTATCTCGCCAACAAAACCGGCAAGTTCTTCGGCCCGGCGCAGCGCGACAAGATCGTGCAGATGGAATGGCTGATGTGGCAGATGGGCGGGCTCGGCCCGATGTCGGGGCAGAACGGCCATTTCAACCGCTATGCGCCCGAGAAGATCCCCTACGCCCAGAAGCGCTATATCGACGAGACCAACCGCCTCTACGGCGTGCTCGACCGCCAGCTCGCGGGCAAGCCGTTCGTGACCGGCGAGGACTATTCGATCGCCGACATGGCGATCTATCCCTGGATCGTCCCGCATGAGGCGATGGGCCAGAACATCGACGACTTCCCGAACCTCAAACGCTGGTTCGAAGCCGTGAAGGCCCGCCCCGCGACGATCCGCGCCTATGCCAAGGGCGAAGAAATCCGCCCCAGCGATACGCCGATGACCGACGCGGACAAGAAGATCCTGTTCAACCAGACGGCGGAGAGCACGGCGAAGGTGTAGGGTTTGGACCCTGGGGCCTTTGGGCCCTCTCGATGAGGGAGTCAGCGGGTTGAGCATCGCAGCGCTTCAGGCATTCGGACCAGATATCTGGATCACCGATGGGCCGGAGGTAGCGGTGCTCGGCTTCCGCTACCCCACGCGCATGGTCGTCATCCGCCTTGGCACCGGCGAACTCTGGCTGTGGTCACCGGTCGCGCTGTCCGACGGGCTGAAGGCGGCGTTGATGACGCTGGGCGAGGTCCGGCATCTGGTCGCGCCCAACACCCTGCACGATCGCTTCCTCGGCGAATGGCGGCACGCCTATCCCGGCGCCATGCTGCACGCGGCGCCGGGATTGCGCGAGCGGCGGCAGGACCTCGCCTTCGACGTCGACCTCGCCGACGCGCCCCCACCCGAATGGGCCGCGGAGATCGATCAGGTGGTGGTGCGCGGCAACAGCATCACCACCGAAGTGGTGTTCTTCCACCGCCGGAGCGGCTCGGTGCTGTTCACCGATCTGGTCCAGCAATTCCGGCCCGGATGGTTCACGGGCTGGCGCGCGCTGGTGGCACGGCTCGACGCGATGGTCGGGACTATGCCGTCGGTGCCCCGAAAATTCCGCGTGGCGACGGTCGACCGGCAGGCTGCGCGTGTCGCGCTGCGGCGCATCCTCGCCTGGCCGTCCGGCAAGCTGGTGATGGCGCACGGCGCTCCGGTGCTGCAGGACGGCCGCGCCGCAATCGCCCACGCATTCCGTTGGCTAAAGGTCTGAACCGCCATCGCGCCCGGCAGCCGCCCGGAACAGCGCCGCGGACACCAGCCAAAGCACCGTGAACCCGCCCCCGAACAGCCAGGTCTTGAACACACCGTCCGACACCAAAGCGGTCACCGGTGCGGTCGCGACGGCGAGGGTCCACACCGACTGCATGACCGCCACGCCCATCATCGTCCGCGCCATGCCCTCGGCCCGGAACCGCGCGGCGTATCCGCCCACGACCGGCGCCATGACCAGCAGGAAGAAGCCGGCGCTGTCGACGCTGTCGCGGACGATCGTGGTCCACACGATCAGAAACGATGTCAGTGCCGCCACACCCACCCCCGCGCGATAGGCTCCGCTGCCGCCCATCTCGGCCGTCTTGCTCGATCCGCTCATGCTTCTGCCTCCTTCGGAAATACCGCCCCTCTTCGCACGGGTCGGGATGAGCGGCATGAGCGGGAGGTGAGCAAAGGCTGAAAAGCACCTTCGCGGACGAGAGCCGGTAAAGTCGCACTTGCGACGACCCTAGCAGCGTTGCGCTTTACCCGCCCCGCTTTCCCCGCCTAGCGTCCCCTCACCGCCGCGCGACTGACGCTTGAAGATGGGCCACCATCGGGAAGCGCGAACGGGTTGTGCCGCGCGTCTGGGCATCACTCTTTGTACCGGAGGATGGCATGCCCGAACTCGACAATCTCCTCGCCTTCGCTGCGATCGCGCTCGGCATGGTCCTGACGCCCGGACCGAACATGATCTATCTGATCTCGCGTTCCATCTCCCAGGGGCGGGCGGCGGGACTGATCTCGCTGTGCGGGATCGCGCTGGGCTTCATCGTCTACATGCTCTGCGCCGCCTATGGCCTCACCGCGCTGCTGATGGCCGTGCCCTTCGCCTACGACGCGATCCGCATCGCCGGTGCCGCCTATCTGCTGTGGCTGGCATGGCAGGCCGTGCGCCCCGGCGGCCGGTCGAGCTTCGAGGTGCGGGAACTGCCCCAGGACGGCCCAGGACGGCTCTTCACGATGGGGTTGGTGACCGTGCTGCTTAACCCCAAGGTCGCAGTCCTCTACCTTTCGCTTCTCCCCCAGTTCATCGATCCGGCCAAGGGCAGCGTGCTGGGCCAGGCCGTGGTGCTGGGTTCGATCCAGATCGCCACCAGCGTCACGGTCAACGCCGCGATCATCGTCTGCGCGGCCTTCATCGCGTGCTTCTTCCAGCAGCGCCCTGGCTTCGCGCTCGTCCAGCGCTGGCTGATGGGGACGGTACTCGCCGGGCTCGCGGTGCGGATGGCGACCGAGGCGCGGCGCTAGCCCTTGCCCGGCCGCCTCGACAGCCCGACGTCGAGATGCGCACCCGCGTCGAGCAGCATTGTCTCGCCGGTGATGACGCGGCTGGCGGGGTCGAGCAGGTTCACCACCGGCCCGGCGATATCCTCGGCATGCGCGGCCATCTGCATCGGCGTCTGGCCGGCGATGAACTTTTCGAACGCCTCGAACGCCTCCTGCGTCATCCGTTCGCTGAACCAGCCTGTGCCGACATAGCCGGGCGCGACCGCGTTGACCCGGATTGCCGGCGCCAGCACCCGCGCCAGGCTCTTGGTCATGGTCGCCAGTGCGCCCTTGGACGCGGCATAGGCGACCGACGATCCGTTGCCGAACACGCCCGCGACCGACGCGATGTTGACCACCGCGCTCGCCGGCCCCTCGCGCATCGCCGGGGCACAGGCGCGGATCATCTGAAAGGGCGCGACGGTGTTGAGCCGGTAGATGTCGAGGAAATCGTCGGCGCTGAGCGCCTCCAGATCCTCATGGTTGGCGAACTTGGTCTTGCCCGAATTGTTGACCAGCAGGTCGATCCGCCCGAACGCATCGACCGCGGCGGCCGCGAGCGCGCGGCACTGCGCATCGTCGGCGATGTCGGCCTGTACCGCGATCGATCCGTTGCCCAGCTCCGCCGCCAGTGCCTCGCCCGCATCCTTGCTCGAGGCATAGTTGATCACGCTGCGCACTCCGCGCTCCGCCAGCCGCCGTACCACCGCCGCGCCGATCCCGGTCCCGCCGCCCGTCACGATCGCGGCCATGCCGTCCATCGAAACGCCCATATCGCCCGCTCCCTGTCACATTTTCGAAGATCGCGTATGGCAGCCAATGGCCGTTTCGCCTAGCACTCCACCCGAATCGAGGAGAGAGCATGCAAACCGCCGCCGAAATCCTGTCCCAGCCCTTCGGCACCTTGCCCGATCTGATCGCCGCCCATGCGCGCGAACGCGGGGACAAGCTCGCGATCATCCAGGGCGACGCCAGCCTCACCTATGCCCAGCTCGACGCGCGGATGAACGCCATCGCCGCAGCGCTCCAGCGCGATGGACTTCAGCACGGGCAGGCGGTGGCGATCGTCGGGGCGATGGGGCTCGATTATGCCGCGCTCTTCCTCGGCGCGATCCGCGCAGGCGGCGCCCCCGCTCCGGTCGCCCCCTCATCCACCGGCGACCAGATGGCGGCGATGATCGCCGACAGCGGCACCACGCTGGTCTTCCTCGACGCCGATGCCGCAGCGACGCTCGGCAGCCGCCCGGTCACCGCACAACGCGTCGCGCTCGACGCGAGCGATGCGGGCGTCACCTTCGACACCTGGCTCGGCGACGCGGCCACGCCTGCCCCGGCCGTGATCGCGCCCGAGGATCCGTTCAACATCATCTATTCCTCGGGCACCACCGGCACGCCCAAGGGGATCGTCCAACCGCACGCGATGCGCTGGGCGCACATCGTGCACAATGCCGCCGCCGGGTTCGGCGATGCGGTGACGATGATCGCCACCCCGCTCTATTCGAACACCACATTGGTCAGCTTCATCCCGACACTCGGCTGGGGCGGCACCGCGGTGCTGCTCGGCAAGTTCGACGCGCGCGGCTTCCTCGAAGCGGCGGCGAAGCATCGCGGCACCCATGCCATGCTGGTCCCGGTCCAGTATCAGCGGATCATGGCGATCGAGGATTTCGACGCCTTCGATCTCTCCGCCTTCCGGATCAAGACCTGCACCAGCGCGCCCTTCTCCCCCGCGCTCAAGGCCGATGTGCTGGCGCGCTGGCCCGGCATGCTGATCGAATATTACGGGATGACCGAGGGCGGCGGCACCTGCGTGCTGATGTGCAACATGTTCCCGAACAAGCTCCACACCGTCGGCATGCCCGTCCCCGGCCACGACATCCGCCTGATCGACGACGAAGGGCGCGAGGTCCCGCAGGGCGAGATGGGCGAAGTGGTCGGCCGCAGCCCGGCGATGATGAGCGGCTATCATGGCCGCAAACAGGCCAGCGCCGACGCCGAATGGTTCGATGCCGAGGGCAATCGCTATATCCGCCATGGCGATGTCGGCCGGTTCGACGCGGAGGGCTTCCTTACCCTGATGGACCGCAAGAAGGACCTGATCATCTCGGGCGGGTTCAACATCTACCCGAGCGACCTCGAAGCCGAATTAGCCAAGCATCCCGCGGTACGCGATTGCGCGGTGGTCGGGGTGCCGTCGGAACAATGGGGAGAGACCCCGGTCGGCTTCTACGTCCCCGCCGGCGAAACTCCCGCCGCCGAAGTGCTGGCAACGATCAACGCCGTGCTCGGCAAAACCCAGCGGCTCGCCGCGCTGCTCCCGATCGACGAACTGCCGCGCAGCGCGATCGGCAAGGTGCTCAAGCGCGAACTGCGCGACCGCTATCTGGAAGCGCTCCCGGCATGACCTCGCTCCCCGCCCTTCTGGCGCAGGCACAGCGCAGCGAAACCGGCTTCGCCACCGAGATCCCGCCCAACTGGCTTCAGGGGCGCACTGCCTATGGCGGGCTCTCGACCGCACTCGCGCTCGCTGCGGCGAAGCAGATCGAGCCGGACCTGCCCCCGCTCCGCTCGGCGCAGGTCGCCTTTATCGGTCCGCTCTCAGGCCCCGTAACGGTGAGCGCGACCAAGCTGCGCCGCGGCCGCAACGCCGCCTTCATTCAGGCCGACATCGTGTCCGAAGCGGGCCTCGGCCTGCGCACGACCTTCGTCTTCATGGCGCAGCTCCAGTCGGCGATCGACCATGACGTGACGGCCCCCTCGGACCACCGCCCGCCACCCGCAGATGCGCCGCTCTACACCGGCCCGGCGGAGTTCTTCACCGGCAACTTCAACTTCTTCGACCTGAAGGCGCCCGGCGCCACCGAATGGCTGCGCTGGGGCCGGCTGATCGATCGCGAAGGACTGGACCCGGAGGTCGAGCTGATGGCGATGGGCGACGCCCTGCCCCCCGCGGCGTTCAAGCTGTTCCAGAAGATGACCCCGCTCTCCTCGCTCACCTGGATCGTCAACATCCTCCTGCCCCGCGCCACGACGCGCGATGGCTGGTGGCTGCTCGAAGCGGAGACCGACCGCGCCCGCGACGGCTATTCCAGCCAGTCGATGCGGATGTCGAACGCCGATGGCGCGCGCGTGGCGGAGGGGATGCAGGGGGTGGCCATCTTCGGCTGAACGGCCGCGAGCCCCCCTCTTGCGGACACTGACGCGTGGCCTCTAGCCTAGTTGCATGAGCGATCGACCGGAAAGTTCACGAGCCCGGCGCTGGCCGTGGTGGGCAGTCTTTCCGGGCCTCATGCTGGGTATGACCATCTTCAGGCTGTTGTCTGAATACTTCCCGCCGTTGAGCGACGCCGGACGCCAGACCGTCGTGGCGGTAGCCGCGATCCTGATCGCAGGGTTCCTCACCTATTCCATCTACCGGTTCGTACGGATGTAATCCCGGGCGCACGACCGCCCCCGCCCAACGGGCGCCCGTTCCCCTCGCTCACCGGGAATTCAGCCCCTAGTCGGCGGGCGCAGCTTCCGCTTGAGGCTTTACATAGCGCCCCATGAACAGGATCAGCCCGGTCCGCCGGTCGCGCAGCAGAAACAGGAACGGTTTGTCCGCCCGGAAGACGAACGGGGGCGGCGGCGGCGGTGCCCGCCGGAGGCCGCTGACGATGATGTCCATGACAACCGCCGTCGCCGCCGCAGCCTCCGAACCGGTCTCGTCGACATCGAGATAGGTCTTGTGAATGACGTGCTCGATGTTCAGCCCAACCGCGAGAGGATTCTCGCCGGGATAGGGAAATGCGGCGATCCCCAGGAAATCGGCCTTCTTCGAAAATGCGGTTGGCGCTCCCATCGCCTTGAGCAGTTCCTTGAGGTCGGCCCGCCATTCGAGATGCATCCTGGGCATGGTCAGGATAGTCTCGCGCTGCGGGGCCTTGGCGAGGTCACCCAGCCAGTCGGCAAGATTGCCTGCCGTGAGCTTCTCTTCGAGTTTCGGCAGGCCCTTCGCCGAGCTTGGCAGAAGCACCACCATCTCGACCTCATTCCCCACATAGGGCAGCGCAATCGCCTTGGTGCCGCCGCGCTCGATGACCTGAAAGTCCGATCGCTGGGACATGAGCGACGCGGTCACCTGACCGCCATCCAGCAGGTTGAAGGGTTCCGGCTTCGTCTGCTTCCTGTCGAAGGCGCTGGCCCAGCCCCCCTTCCAGTAGATGGCGTTGACGAGGACAGCGCGGGTGCTGTCACTGACATCGCCCGGCTGCAACAGGTCCTTGATCCTGTCCCGCGTGCGTTCCGCGACCCAGCCATTGACCTTCAGCCGTGCCGCATCCGTGTCTCCGCGAAAGTTCACGCGTTGCAGTCCCGCCTTGGCGAAGGCGACCAGGTCCTGCTCATAGTCCGGGAGCAGCGGCATCCCGTCCTGCAGCCAGACGGCATTTGCCGTGCGCAGCTCGCGGCGCGGCCCGCCGAAGCTCATCGTCTCGAGCAGCTGCCCGTTGACGCGCAGATAGTCGCGCGGCGGCTTTCCGAAATGGAAGGTCTTCTCAAGCTCCGCCGCCGTCGTGCCGCGCGCACCGCGATAGGCCAGACCGACGGCGACCGAGACGCTGGCCGGCGACAGGAAATGATTCTCATCGGCGGTCAGCGTGCGCCGGTACAGGTCGATCGAGAACGCATTGATCCCCGCGACCGCTGCTTTCGCGTCCGCGCCGATCACGGCCGCTATGGGACGAATCGGCTCGTCTCGCGGCACATCCGCTTCCTGACAGAAAGCGGGCGCCGCCATGATCGCCGCCGCAATGGCGATCGTTTCTGCGATCTTCCGGTACGACATTCCGCGCTCCCACGCCGCCTTTGGCGGGACCTTCGCGCAAACTTCCTAGCGCTCCGTAAATTGCGCAGCGCGCTCAGCCGATAGCGTACGCCGCTCGCGCCTTATCTCCCGATACAAATTGCGACACTTTGTCCCCGCGCTGACATAGCGCTGCGACAGCGGGCGTTCAGAAGGGCACCACCGCGGCACCCCCTTGCCGCCCCGACAGGAGCCTGCCCCGATGAAGACTATTCTGACAGCAACCGCGATCGGCGCGATGCTGGCCGCCGGTGTCGCGATTGCGATGCAGACCGGGACGCCAGCCGACGCCGCGCCCAAGAAGCCGGTCACCAAGGCCGAGATGCTCGCGCGCGCTGATGCGCGCTTCGATCGCATGGACACCAACAAGGACGGCCAGCTCGACGCCGCCGAGCGCAAGGCCGGTGCCGAGGCCGCGCGCGCCGCCATGGCCGACCGCAAGGGCGGCGAGATGGCCGACTTCATGCCCGGTGGCGGCCGTGGCGGACGGATGGGCGCCGGAATGGAAGGCCGGATGCTCGGCCGGATCGACACCAATGGCGACGGCATGATCAGCAGGGCCGAGAACCGTGCTGCAGCCGAGGCCCGCTTCGTGCGGATGGACGCCAATGGCGACGGCACGATCGGCGCCGACGAGCGCGGCAAGGGCATGGGCAAGTGGAAGCGCGGCCGCGGCGGCGAGGAAGGCGCACGCCGGGGCGGCCTGCGCTCCATCGGCCATGGGATGAAGGCCGATGCCAATGGCGACGGCGTGATCACCCGTGCCGAGTTCGACGCGCAGAATGCCGCGCGCTTCGCCGCGATGGATGCGAACAAGGACGGCAAGATCGACCAATCGGAGATGCCTCAGCCGCGCCGCAAGCGCGGCATGACGCCGGCCACCCCTGACACCCCTCAGGGCGAGTGACGGCGATGCCGGGCGGGCTTTACGACCTCCTCCGTGCCGCCCGCCCGGCACTTCCCGTGCTCGACGAATCTGCTACGCCGGGGGAGATGACTGCCGAGATTCCGCATTTGCTGCTCGTCGATGACGAGCGATCGATCCGCGAGCCGCTGGCGCAGTATCTGACCAAGCAGAATTTCCGCGTGACCCAGGTCGCCGATGCCGAAGCGGCGCGTGCGCGGCTGTCGGCCTATGCGATCGATCTGGTGGTGCTCGACATTATGATGCCGGGCGAGGACGGCCTTAGCCTCTGCCGCCATATTCGCGCGACCGGCGACACGCCGGTGATCCTGCTCACGGCGAAGAGCGAGGAGACCGACCGGATCGTCGGGCTCGAGATGGGCGCCGACGATTATGTCGTGAAGCCGTTCTCACCGCGCGAGCTCGCCGCGCGGATCAAGGTGGTGCTGCGCCGCATGCAGGCGGGCGGCACGCGCCAGCACGCGCCCGAAAGCGGCAGCTTCGCCTTTTCCGGATGGGTGCTCAAGACCGGCGAGCGCGCGCTGGTGGATCGCGAAGGCGTGTCGGTGCCGCTCTCGACCGGTGAGTATAATCTCCTGCTCGCGCTGGTGATGCGCCCGCGTGCGGTGCTGACCCGCGACCAGCTGCTCGACCTGACCCAGGGCCGCGAGGCCGCCGCCTTCGACCGCGCGATCGACAATCAGGTCAGCCGCCTGCGCAAGAAGATCGAGCCGGACGCGAAGACCCCCACCCTCATCAAGACCGTATGGGGCGGCGGCTACACGCTGGCGAGCGACGTCACCCGCCTATGAGCTGCTGGCTGTGACTCGCTTCCTCAACCGCCTGATGCCGCGCAGCCTGACCGGCCAGATCGCGCTGCTCGTCGCGCTCGCACTGTTCGTGGCACAGGCGATCAACTTCGGCCTGATCCTGCGCGAGCGGCGTGCCACCCGGTTCGAACAGATCACCGCGCCGACCATCACCCGCGTCGTCGACGGCGCCGAGCGGATCCGCGACGGCCGGTTCCGCGAAGCGCCCGACGGTCGTCGCGGACGACTCCGGCTCGAGGCCGCCAACCCGATCCCGCCAGGCCTTCCGCGCCGCATCGATGTCGAGGACGGCATTCGCCAGGCAATGCGCGAATCCAATATCGCGATCGGCCAGATCGTCACCGGCGTGAAGCCGATCTCGCCCACCGACCCCCGCTTCGCCCGGATGAACGCACTGCGCGCCGAGCGGATCAAGCGCTGGGGCAGCGAACTCACCGTCGCGGTCGAGCTGCCCGGCAAGGGCTGGCTGGTGCTCACCTCCGGCTGGCCGCGCAACGACCGCGACGTGATCTGGCGGCTGATCGCACAGACGCTGATCATCTATGCGATCGTGCTGATCCCCGTACTGTGGGTCGGCCACCGCGTCGCGCGCCCGCTGCGCAAGCTCGCCAGCGCCGCGCGCGAGTTCCACCCCGCCGCACCCGGCGACCCGATCGAGGAACGCGGCCCCGGCGACGTGCGCGCGGTGATCGCCGCCTATAATCTGATGAGCCGCCGCGTCACCGCGATGCTGGACGAGAAGGACCAGATGCTCGGCGCGATCGGCCATGACCTGCGCACGCCGCTCGCCGCGCTGCGCGTCCGCATCGAATCGGTCGAGGACGAGGAAGACCGCGCGCGGATGGCCGACACGATCGACGAGATGAACCGCACGCTCGACGATATCCTCAGCCTCGCCCGCCTCGGCCGCCCCAGCGAACCGCCGACCGAGACCGATCTCTCGGCGCTGATCGACGCGGTGGTCGACGATTTCCGCGAGCTGGGCCACGCCGTCGACTATCAGGACGGTCAGCGCCTCATCGTCCGCCTGCGCCCCGCGCTGATGCGCCGCGCCGTCCGCAACCTGATCGAGAACGCGGTCAAATATGGCGGTGGCGGCGAGGTGCTGCTGTCCTCCGATCCTGCGCAGGTGCGGATCGAGGTCGCCGATCGCGGTCCCGGCATCCCCGCGGAGCAGCTCGCCGCGGTGTTCGATCCCTTCACCCGGCTCGACCCCTCGCGCAACCGCACCACGGGCGGCGTCGGCCTCGGCCTCACCCTCGCCCGCGCGATCGTGCGCGAGGCGGGCGGCGATATCGCGCTCGCCAACCGCGAGGGCGGCGGCCTCTCCGCCACAATCACGCTGCCGCGGCGGTGACTCCGCCCGCACCGGACGATATGCAGCGGGTCATGAACGAAACTCCTGCGGAAAAGGCCGAAGCCCGCGCGATCCGCCGCCGCTGGCTGACGATCGGCGAGCTGGTCGCGGTGGCGGGCGTGATCATCGCCGGCGTATCGCTTTGGGTGAGCTGGGCCGACAAGCGCGACGAGGCGAGCCAGAAGGCGAACGCCGCGTCCAAGGCTGCCGCCGCCGAGACCCGGCTCGATCTGCGTGCCGCGGTAAGCGACGGCGGCAAACAGGCGGCGCTCAGCGATCCCGTCCACGAGATCCTCGACACCGCGGTCGCCTTCCCCAAATCCCTGGGCGTCGGCGCGCAGGCGCCAGTGCTGCCGCGGATCGAATCGGGCTGGTTCAGCGGCGCAGTGCTGGCCGCGACCGACAAGGGGGCGGATGAGCGCGAGGGGCGGCTGCCGGTGCTGGTGACGGTCAGCTACCGCGCAGGCGACGCGACCAGGCAGGACCGCGCGATCGTCGAGCTGGTATGGCGCACCAGCGGCCGCATGCTCGCCGGGCGGGAGCTCCGCATCGAGGCGGCGCGCATCCGCGAACGCGGCGGCGATCAGGCGCGGATCGATGCGCTATGGGCGCAGGAAGCGGCTCGGCTCAGCGCGCGCTAGGCGGCAAAAGAAAAGGCCCCTCCCGCGCGGGGAGAGGCCTGTCCTTGTTCTTCAGGCCGAAGCCCGAAATCAGCCGACGATTTCTTCCGGCTTGAAGAAGAACGCGATCTCGATCGCCGCATTCTCGTCCGAGTCCGAACCGTGCACCGAGTTCGCCTCGATCGATTCGGCCAGCTCCTTGCGGATCGTGCCGGCATCGGCGTTCGCCGGGTTGGTCGCGCCCATGATGTCGCGGTTGCGCTGCACGGCGTTCTCGCCTTCCAGCACCTGCACGACCACCGGGCCCGAGATCATGAACTCGACCAGGTCGTTGAAGAAGGGGCGCTCGCGGTGGACGCCGTAGAAGCCCTCGGCCTGCTCGCGGCTCATCTGGATGCGCTTCGAAGCGACGACGCGAAGGCCCGCTTCCTCCAGCATCTTGGTGACCGCACCGGTCAGATTGCGGCGGGTGGCATCGGGCTTGATGATCGAAAAGGTCCGGTTCGCGGCCATGGCCGTGCGGCTCCTGTTATTAGGGGTGGGGATTGCGCGGCGCTCTAGTCGGGCAAGACGGCGGTGGCAAGGGGGAGGCTGTTCCTACCGCCCTCACTTGATGGAGCGCTGGCGATTGTACGCGAGTTCGCTAAGCAACCTTCCCAGTGGTCCCGATGAATCTTCCCAATCGAGCAGGAAGCGCGGGTAAGACGGTTCGAACTCGGCCGAGTTCTCCATGCGATTTAGCTCGCCAAGCACGTTCCTGAGAACTCCGACAGAAAACGGACCTTTGCCAAGCCGCTCTTGCGCATTGATGGCCTTCTCGACCTGAACAACCGCGTCGCTGATATTCGCCATGCTCGCTGCAAAGCCTCCAAGGAGAACAATCTAAGCCGCCTGCCCCCAGCGGCCATTCTCGTCCTGCTTCCAGTAGCGCCGCTCGACGCCCTCGCGGTCGGCCAGCCCCTTCCACGCCGCACGCGCCGCGCCGATGCTGTCCTCACCGAAGAAGTGAAACGCCCGATCGAACTCCAGTGCCGCGTCGCGCCACTCGCCGTCGATCAGCGCGACGAAGCGCGCGCCATTGGCCGGTGCCACCTCGCCTGCGATCAGCACCGGCTGGACCTTGTCGTCCCCCGCCCCAGCCTGCGCATGGGGCAGGAAGCTCTCGACCTGCCAGGTCCAGAGCGAGCCATCGATCCGCTGGCGCTGATGTTCGTCAGCCGAGACGATCAGCAGCCGCTGGCCGCTCTCCACCACCTTCACCGCGATGCCGGGGAGCGCCCGCTCCAGCGGCGTCACGGTGAGATGGTAGAAGTCGACCTGCATTAGTTTCTCCAGATCCCTCCCGCGAGCGGGAGGGGTGGGTCAGCCCTCGAAATTGTCGCGGACGAAGCGGTCGAGCAGGCGCACGCCGTAACCGGTCGCGCCCTTGTCATAGGTGCTGCCCGGCTTGTCTGCCCACACCATGCCCGCAATGTCGAGATGCGCCCAGCGTACGCCTTCATCGACGAAGCGCTGGATGAACTGCGCCGCGGTGATCGATCCGGCGCCGCGCGGGCCGACATTCTTCATGTCGGCGATCGGGCTGTCGATCAGCTTGTTGTACGCGTCGCCGAGCGGAAAGCGCCACAGCAGGTCGCCGGTCGCGCGGCCCGCGGCCAGCAGCTCATCGGCCAGACCGTCGTCATTGGCGAACAGGCCGCCATGCTCGCTGCCCAGGCTGATGATCATCGCGCCGGTCAGCGTCGCCAGGTCGACGATGGTCTTGGGCGCATGCACCTTCTGGACCCAGGTGATCGCGTCGCAGAGCACCAGACGGCCTTCGGCGTCGGTGTTGATCACCTCGATCGTCTGGCCCGACATCGAGGTCACGATGTCGCCCGGGCGCTGGGCATTGCCGTCGGGCATGTTCTCGACCAGCCCGCACACGCCGATGACGTTCGCCTTCGCCTTGCGGGTGGCGAGCGCCTTCATCGCGCCCGCGACGGCCCCGGCACCGCCCATGTCCCACTTCATGTCTTCCATGCCCGCGGCCGGCTTGATCGAGATGCCGCCGGTGTCGAAGGTCACGCCCTTGCCGACCAGCGCGAGGTCGACGTCACCGTCGCCCTTGCCGTTCCAGCGCATCGCCAGCAGCCGCGCCTCGCGCACCGACCCCTGCGCCACGCCGAGCAGCGCCCCCATGCCCAGCTTCTCCATCGCGGCGCGATCGAGCACCTCGATCTCGACGCCCAGCTCGGCGAGGTGGCGGCAGCGCTCCACGAAGCTCTCGGGATAGACGATGTTGGGGGGATCGGAGACAAGGCCGCGGGTCAGGTCGAGCCCGCCGGTGACCGCGGCCTGATCGGCATAGGCCGCCTCGGTGCCTTCCGTGGCCCCGGCGACGATGATCGCCTCCAGCGTCGGCTTCTGCTTGTCGGTCAGGCGTGTGCGATAGACGTCGTGGCGCCAGCCGCGCTGCACCGCCGCGGCGGCGAGACGTGCGGCCGCGCGTGCCGAGGGCGTGCCGCCCAGGCTCGCCAGATCGACCGCAATCGCGGTGACGCCCGACGTCAGGTAGCGCGCGGTCAGCGCGCCGCCCGCGCGCTCATAATCCGCCTCGCTGCCCGAACCGACGCCCAGCAGCACCACGCGGTTCGCGCCATCCGAACCCGGCACGAAGATCTCGACGATCCCGCCTGCTTCGCCCTCGAACCGGCCGGCCTTGGCCGCGCCACGCGCAAGCGCCAGCGTGGCGTCATCCAGCACACCCGCCGGAATACGGTCGATGCCGTCCTTCTCGACCGGCAGGGCAACGACGCCCGCATCGGCTGGGCGGGCGGCGGAAAATGTTACGCGCATGAAGCTTCCTGTTCCTGTGGATCTTGTTGCGATTTGCGTTCTCTCTAGGCCAGTGCGCGGCGAACGGCAAAGGCCCTCGGGTGCAAGCGATTGCGAAGCCGGGCGTGCGGTGCAATAGGGTTGGCGGGTAAGCGCGCAACGGGCGCGGGTGCCGGGTCGGCGTTGAAGGGATATGGTTCGGACGTGACGCGCAAGGCTCTGCTTCTCGCCGGGATTCTGCCGATCGCGCTGTGCTGTGTGCCCGCCTCGGCGCAGGATCTGCAGGACCGGCCGGCCGAACCGCCGCCGCCCTCCGAAACCGCGCTCCCCACCGATCCTGATCAGATCCAGTTCTCCGCCGATCTCGCCGAATATGATTCGGAGGGCGATGTCGTCACGGTCAGCGGCGACGTGCGCATGTTCCGCGACGGCAACCGGCTGCGCGCGGACAAGGTGGTGTGGAACCGCAAGACCGGGCAGGTCGTCGCCACCGGCAGCATCGCGGTCACCAATCCCGAAGGCGACACCGCCTATGGCGACAAAATCGATCTGACCGATTCGCTCAAGGACGGCGCGATCGACAACATGCTCGTCGTGCTCGAGCAGGGCGGGCGACTTGCCGCCGAACGCGGCACGCGCGACGCGAACGGGGTGATCAGCGTCGATCGCGCCGCCTATACGCCCTGTGCGGTGGTCGATGCGGGCAATTGCCCCAAGGAACCCTCGTGGAAGATCACGGCGGTAAAGGTCGTCTACGATCCCACGCGGCACCGGATGCGCTATCAGGGCGCGCGCGTCGCACTGTTCGGCTTCGCGACGCTGCCGCTTCCGGCGTTCAGCCACTCGATCGGCGCGGGCAACGCCAGCGGCCTGCTCGCCCCCGCGATCCGCCTCGACGCGGTGAACGGCTTCGAAGTCGCCCTGCCCTATTATTTCACGCTCGGTCCCGATCGCGACGTCACCGTCACGCCGCATATCTTCACCAATGCGCTGCCGATGCTGCAGGGAGAATATCGCCAGCTCACCGGCAACGGCGCGTTCCGCGTCACCGGATACGCCACCTATAGCCGCCGCAGCGACGATTTCGTCTCGCCCACGCCCACCGTGTCGAGCGAATATGCCTTTCGCGGTTATATCGACGGGACGGCGCGCTTCCAGCTGGATCCCAACTGGAGCGTCAGCGGGTCGATGCGGATCGCCAGCGATCGCACCTTCCTGCGCCGCTACGACATCTCCAGTGACGACCGGCTTCGCAACAATATCCGGGTGGAGCGGATCGACCGCAACTCACTGCTCAGCATCAACGGCTGGGCGGTCCAGACGCTGCGCCCGACCGAAAGCCAGGGGCTTCAGCCGATCGCCCTGCCCGAAATCGACTATCGCCTGCGCTTCGGCCAGTCGCTGATCGAAGGCGGGCGGTTCGAGCTTCAGCTCAACAGCCTCGCGATCGGCCGCGCGAGCGGACAGGATACGCAACGCGCCTTCGCCTCGCTGCGCTACGATCTGCGCAAGCTGACCGCCTGGGGGCAGGAGATCACGCTGACTGCCTATGGCCGCGGCGATCTCTACAACACCGATGAAGTCGGTGCGACCAGCCAGATCAGCTATCGCGGGCTGGAGGGATTCCGCGGCCGCGCGATCGGCGCGCTCGCCATCGACATGAAATGGCCGCTGATCGGCGAGGCGTTCGGCGGCACGCAGTTGATCACCCCGCGGTTCCAGGTCGTCGCGGCGCCGCGGATCGAGAATTTCGACATCCCGAACGAAGATGCGCGCTCGGTCGATCTTGAGGATTCGAACCTGTTCGCGCTCAACCGCTTTCCCGGTTACGACCGGTTCGAGGATTCGACGCGCTTCACCTTCGGGCTCGACTATTCGCTGTATCTGCCGGGTCTCTCGATCGAGGCGAATATCGGTCAGAGCTATCGCATTGATTCGCGGCCGACGATCCTGCCCGACGGCACCGGCCTCACCGACCGGCTCTCCGACATCGTCGGACGGACGGTGGTGCGCTACAAGGACTTCCTGACCTTCACGCACCGCTACCGGCTCGACAAGGACAATCTCGCCATCCGCCGCAACGAGATCGACGCCACGATCGGCTCGCGCGATACGTTCGCGACAATCGGCTACCTCCGGCTCAACCGGAATGTCGATTTCGCCCTCGAGGATCTGCAGGATCGCGAAGAGGCGCGGGTCGGTGCGCGGGTGAAGATCTCGCGTTTCTGGTCGATGTTCGGCTCGGCGGTGATCGATCTCACCAATGCCGAGGAAGACCCCACCTCGCTCGCCGACGGGTTCGAACCGATCCGCCATCGCCTTGGCATCGAATATGAGGATGACTGCCTGCGTCTGGGCGTCACCTGGAAGCGCGACTATCAGACGACCGGCGACGCGCGGCGCGGCAGCAGCTATCTGTTGACGCTGGCGCTCAAGAATTTGGGGCGCTAAGCCCCAGTTAAGGCACAATTGGCGACTAGACGCCCCCATGGCCCAGCCGATGGGAACGGATTTCAGGTACAGGTGAAGATGACTTTTAAGGTCGTACATTTCTGCCGCGCGGCAGCTCTGATCCTTGGCATTGCGGGCAGCGCGGCGGTCGCCGGGCAGGTCGTGGGCGATGCACCGTCCAGCGCGGCCAATCTGGATCTGCCGAAGGACTTCCAGCTGCTCGGCAAGGCGGACCCCAATGTCCGCAAGCCGACGGCGCTGGTGAACGGCTATGTCATCACGCGTACCGATGTCGATCAGCGCTTCGCGCTGTTCGTCGCGCTCAACCAGCTCAAGCTGACCGCGGAGGAGCAGGACCGGCTGCGCCTTCAGGTGCTTCGCCTGCTGACGGACGAGACGATCCAGATCCAGGAAGCCAAGGCGAACGACATCACGATCGCCCAGGATCAGGTCGACCGCAGCTTCGCTTCGATCGCCAGCCGCTACCAGCGCACGCCCGACCAGATGCGCGCCTGGCTGCGCGAAATCGGCTCGTCCGAACGCTCCTTCAAGCGCCAGATCGAAGGCGAAATCGCCTGGCAACGCGTCATCCAGCGCAAGATCGGTGTTCTCATCAACGTCGGCGACGAAGAGGTGAAGGCGATCATCGAACGACTTGAGGCAGCCAAGGGAACAGATGAGTTCCAGCTGCGCGAGATCTACATCTCCGCCACGCCCGAACGGCAGGGCGAGGTGTTCCAGGCGATGCAGCAGATGATCCAGCAGATGCAGCAGGGCCGTCCGTTCGAGTATTTCGCGCAGTTCTCCGAAGCGACGACCCGTTCGGTCGGCGGCGATCTCGGCTGGGTGCGCTCGGGGATGCTTCCAGCACAGCTGGCTCAGGCGGCACAGCAGATGCAGGTTGGCCAGGTCGCCGGGCCGATCGAGGTTCCGGGCGGCTTCTCGATCCTCTATCTCGTCGACAAGCGTCAGGTGCTGACCGCCGATCCGCGCGACGCCAAGCTCAGCCTGCGGCAGCTCACCGTCAAGTTTCCGGCGGGCACGACCCAGGCCCAGGCACAGACCAAGGCGTCGGAATTCGCGACCGTGCTGAAATCGACCGCCGGCTGCGGCGCCGTGGGCAAGGCCGCAGAGACGCTGGGCGCAGAGGTTGTGGACAATGATTCGGTGCGCGCGCGCGATCTGCCGCCGCAGCTGCAGGATATCATCCTGAAGCTTCAGATCGGTGAGGCAACGCCTCCCTTCGGATCGCCAGAAGAAGGCGTGCGTGCCCTGGTTCTGTGCGGCCGCGATGACCCCAAGACCGCCTCGCTGCCCAGCCCGGACCAGATTCGCGAGCAGATCGAGGAAACGCGCACCAACCTGCGCGCGCAGCGCTATCTTCGCGATCTTCGCCGCGACGCGATCATCGACTATCGCTGAGCCGTGACGATTCCGGCCCTCCCCCTTGCGGTCGCTCTGGGCGACCCCGCCGGGATCGGTCCGGAAATCGTCGCGAAGGCATGGCGTGATCGTGAACTTCAGTCGCTGCCGCCATTCTTCGCCGTGGGCGATGCGCGCGCGATCACAGCAGTCTGGGATGGCCCGGTCGCGAGCATCGCGAACCCGAGCGAAGCGCTTGCCATCTTCGGCGAAGCGCTTCCGGTGCTCACGGTCGCCGACACGAGCGAGATCGATCCCGGACATCCGGACGACGCCGGCGCGCGTTGCGCGCTCGACAGTCTCGAGCTCGCCACCGGCCTCACCCGTTCGGGCGCAGCGAGCGCGCTCGTGACAGGACCGGTGTCGAAGGCCCAGCTCTACCGCATCGGTTTCACCCATCCGGGGCAGACCGAGTTCGTCGCCGAACGCTGCGGCATCGCACCCGAGAATACGGTGATGATGCTCGCCGGGCCGACGTTGCGGGTGGTGCCGGTGACGACGCACATCCCGCTCGCCGATGTGCCACAGGCAATCTCGATCGAGCTGGTACTCGCCAAGGCGCGGGTGACGGCGCGTGGCCTCTCCCGCAATTTCGGGATCGACGCACCGCGGCTCGCCTTTGCGGGGCTCAATCCGCATGCGGGCGAGAGCGGCGCGATCGGTCGCGAGGAAATCGACATCCTCGAACCCGCGATCCGCCAGTTGCGGGCCGAGGGGATCGATGTGGTCGGGCCGCTCGCCGCCGACACGATGTTCCACGCCCGCGCGCGCGCTACCTATGACGCGGCGATCTGCCTCTATCACGATCAGGCGCTGGTCCCGCTCAAGACGCTGCATTTCGACGAGGGCGTCAACATGACGCTCGGCCTGCCGATCGTGCGCACCTCCCCCGATCACGGCACTGCGTTCGGCATTGCCGGGCAGGACATGGCCGAGCCGGGCGCGATGATCGCGGCGATCCGTATGGCTGGTCAGGCAGCCGAGAAACGGGCACTGGCCGAGGCGTGACCGCCCTCCCCCCGCTTCGTGAAGTCATCCGCAAACATGGGCTGAGCGCCAGCAAGGCGCTGGGGCAGAATTTCCTGTTCGATTCACAGCTGCTCGACCGGATCGCGCGCGTTCCGGGCAATCTCGAAGGGCAGGAAGTGTTCGAGGTGGGACCGGGGCCAGGCGGCCTGACCCGCGCGCTGCTTCAGGCAGGGGCAAAGGTAACCGCGGTGGAACGCGACCGCCGCTGCATCCCCGCGCTGGCCGAATTGGGTGAGGCGTTTCCGGGCATGCTCAACGTGATCGAAGGCGATGCACTGCAAGTGGACGCGCCTTCGCTGTTCGCGGGCAAGCCGCATATCACGTCCAACCTGCCCTATAATGTCGGCACCGCGCTCACGGTGGGCTGGCTCTCGGCGAGCTGGCAGCCCTGGTGGGCAAGCCTGACCCTGATGTTCCAGAAGGAGGTCGCCGAGCGCATCGTCGCAGCCCCGGGGACCAACGCCTATGGCCGGCTCGCAGTGCTGGCGCAGTGGCGGAGCTCAGCCAGGATCGCGATGCCGGTCCACCGCTCAGCCTTCACGCCGCCGCCCAAGGTGATGTCGGCGGTGGTCCATATCGTACCGGGCGAGGAGCCCCCGGGCGTCAAGCTCCCGGTGCTCGAGAAGCTGACCGGCGCGGCATTCGGCCAGCGGCGCAAGATGCTGCGTCAGAGCCTCAAGGCGGTTCCCGGCGCGGTCGAGGCAGCCGAAAGCATCGGCATCGATCCGACGCGCCGAGCCGAAACGGTGAGCGTCGACGAATTCGTCGCGCTCGCCCGTACCCTTTCCGCCTAGTTCTTCTTGGCCTCGGCAGGCGGCGGCACGACCTGCGCGGTCGCGGTCGCGGGCGGGCCCTTGGCGATCGCGGCGGCGAGCTGGTTCGCATCGGCACAGGTGCTGCCGCACAGCGTCTTCACCCGTGCGAGATTCTCCTTGGCGCGTTCGACCGCCCCCTTCTGCACCATCGCCTCACCCTGCCCGCGCAACGCAACGACATCGTTGGGCTCGAGCGTCAGCGCCTCGCGGTAAAAGCGGATCGCCTTGCCCGGCAGCCCCTGCGCGCGCGCGACTTCGGCGAGCACGATATAGGCCTGACGGTTGCGCGGATCGACGGCAAGCGCGCTTTCGATCAGGTCGTTGGCGCCATCGAGATTGCCCGCGGCCTTCGCAGCCTTGCCGCGTTCGAGCAGCGCGATCGAGCGCGCGTCGATCTGATCGTCGGCGCGCTGGCCGTAGAGCGAGGTCGAAACGCTGAGCAAAGCGAGCGCGGCGGCGGCGGACACGACGGTAATACGCATCAGGGACTCCGGACGTAGAATGCGCAGAGCTATCATGCGCGCACGAGCTTCGCGACAAAAAAGCCGTCGGTCGAATGGGACAGCGGGGTGAGGCGCATACCCGGTCCATGCGGGGTTCCAAGCGGAAGCGCAAGCGGCGCGGCGCTCCAGCCCGGTTGGCGAGCCAGAAACGCCGCCACCTGATCCGCCCCTTCGGCATCGAGCAGCGAGCAGACGATATGCACCAGCGTGCCGCCGGGCTTGACCAGCGCAGCGCCGATATCGAGCAGCCGCGCCTGGGTCTCGAGCAGCTTCGCCAGCCGCGCAGGCGTGAGCCGCCAGCGTGCTTCCGGGTTGCGGCGCCAGGTTCCGGTGCCCGAGCAAGGTGCGTCGATCAGCACGACATCGGCGGTTCCCGCCCAGTCGGCGAGCGGCTCGCTCTCGCGGCCCGGATTGAGCAGGCGCGTCTCGACGATCGTCACCCCCGCCCGCTCGGCCCGCGGCAAGAGGCGCGACAGGCGTGGCCGATCGGAATCGCTGGCGAGGAGCTCGCCCCGGCTCTCCATCGCTGCAGCCAGCGCGAGCGTCTTGCCCCCGCCGCCCGCGCACAGATCGACCACGCGCATCCCGGGCTGGGCACCCGCGGCAAGCGTGACGGTCTGGCTGCCCGCGTCCTGCACCTCGATCCAGCCATCGACATAGGGCTGGCTCTTCTCGACCGGCGTATCGGGCGGAAGGCGGAGCGCCGCGGCGACCCCGTCGACCGGCTGCGCATCGGGCAATGCGGCCCGAACCTGCGCGATACTGGCCTTGAGCGTGTTGACGCGCAGGTCGAGCGGTGCGCGGTCGAGCAGCGCAGCCGCCTGATCCGTGCCGATGCCCGATGCGGCAAAAGCCTCGATCAGCCAGGCAGGCGCGATCCCGGCCTGCGCGACCGGTTCCCCGGCGGCGATCGGCGGCGGACCGTAGGAAGAGCCATCGAAGGTTGCGGTCAACGCCGGATCGCCTGCCGCCAGCGCAAGCAGCGCCGCGCGCCCGCTCTCGGGCCGCTCGCCGCACAGGCGGATCGCGTCGTAGATCAGCCCGCGGATCGCGCGGCGGTCCTTCGACCCGGCATAGCGCCGCGCCGCGAACCCGCGCTGGATCAGCACATCCGCCGATGCGCCGCCGTCGCGCGCTGCGACGATGATCTGGTCGAGCAGCTCGATCGCTGCCTGCGTCCGCGCGGCGGGTGTCATGCCCGCCTATCCGGGTGACAGGTCGGTTGACAAAGTTGACGCGACACGCGTGTTTTCACGGCAATGATGACACGCGGGGCGTGCGGCATCGACAAAGGGAATTCAGACTGCATTGCCGGAACGGCAAAGCAGATGGGTTCCAACATTGGAAGGGGGAAGCATGAGACACAAAGCGATCCGGCCGATGACGCCGCGCGATCCGCACGAGCCGCACCGCGCGGCGACCCCGCTGGAACTGCTGTTCGATCTGGTCACGGTGATCGCCATCGCGGCCGCGGCGGCCTCGCTGCATCATGGCATTGCAGCTGATCATGCCGCTGAGGGCGTCGTCCGTTACCTGTTCACCTTCTTTGCGATCTGGTGGGCGTGGATGAATTTCACCTGGTTCGCCTCCGCCTATGACAATGACGATGCGCCGACCCGGCTGCTGACAATGGTGATCATGGGCGGCGCGCTGCTGATCGCGGCGGGCATCGAGCGCTTCTCCGCCCATCTCGACATCAGCCTGGTGGTGGCCGGCTATGCAGTGATGCGCGTGGCGATGATCGCGCTGTGGTTGCGCGCGGCCTGGCACGATCCGGCACGGCGCGTCTGCGCCCTGCGCTATGCCGGGGGAATCGCGGTGGCCCAAGCCTATTGGATCGGCCTCTACCTGTTCGGCGACCCGCACACCCCGATGTTCGTCGCGCTGATCCTGCTCGGCTGGGTCATCGAGCTTGCGGTCCCCGCAATCGCGGAGCGCGCGAACATGACGCCGTGGCACCGGCACCATATCGTCGAGCGCTATGGCCTGCTGACGATCATCGTGCTGGGCGAAGTCCTGCTCGCAGCCACGCTCGCACTCGAAAAGGCATGGGACGGCAGCTTCGACGTGCGGCTGGTGCACACCGCCATCTCTGCGCTGGTCATCACCTTTGCGATGTGGTGGCTCTACTTCGCGCGCGAGGAGCAGTTGTCGAGCACCAGGCTCAGCCGCGCGCTGCAATGGGGCTATGGCCATATGCTTGTCTTCGCCTCGGGCGCGGCGGTGGGCGCGGGCTTTGCCGTGCTGGTCGAGATCCTGACCGGTCATTCGAAGATCGGGATCCGTGCAGGCGATCTGGCGGTGGCGATTCCGCTCGGCATCTACTTCCTGGCGCTATGGCTGGTGCGGGACCGGTTCGAGCTGCGCGGCGCGGCACGATGGGTTCTGCCGGTCTTCGCGGCGGCGGTGATCGCCCTGCCCTTCGCCTTCCCGGCGCTCGAGGCGATCGCGGCGCTGGCGGTGGCGGCGGTGGCGATCCGCGCGACGCTCTCCGCACGCGCCGTCAGGGCGGAGGAAATCAGGGCGGAGTCTGCCGCTTGATCCCATAGTCGATGCGGATCCGGACCCACTCGCCGACCTTGGACTGGCCGCCAAGGCGCGGCGGGCGGACGCGGAACTGCCAGGCGGCGGCAAGCACCGCGCGGGCGATCTTCGAGCCTTCCGGATACTCGTCGAGCATGATGCAATCATCGACCCGGAAATCGGGCACGGTGCGGCACGCGATCAATCCCCAGCCCGGCCCGGTCGCGGTGGAGAGATAGCCGCTGAGCTCGCTGTCATAGGGTTCGCGATACCAGGCTGCGGCATAGAGCGGCTCGCCGCGCGGCCCTCTGCCCTCAACCCGTGGTGTATCGCCGGGCAGGCTGGCGAGGTTGGGTGGCCCTGCGGCACGGCGCGCAGGCGCCGGCGCAGCGGGTTGCCGGGGAAGCGTCGCGATGTCCGGCATCCGGCCGAGCGGGATATTGAGCAGCACCGGCGGCGAAGGCTGGGGCTGGGGCTGGGGTTGCGGAACGGGCGGCTGCGGCTCGGGATCGGGCTGGGTTTCCGCAGGCTGGACCCGCGCCGGATTCGGGGCAGCACTGGGCGCGGGCTTTTCCTCGGCTTCGGCTTCCGGCTCGGGTTCCGGCGTCACGCCGAACACCGTCATGCCCGCATCGCCGTCCTCACGCCCGACAATATCCGGGGCCAGCGTGAAGATCATCAGCACGACCAGAAGCTCGACCAGCAACGCGAGCAGGAAGCCGCGCGTGCGCGTGCCGAACCGGGCGCGCAAACGATCCAAGCTTGAAGGTACGGGAGAATCCGGCTGGGACAATGAACCTCGGGAGACAGAAACGGCGCGGACGGAGCGTGGCTAGGACTGCAATACGACTAAAACATGTCGGACTCAGCGCAACCGTTCCGCAAGGAAATCGACGAAGACCCGCACACGGGCCGGGGTGTTGGCGCCGCCGACGAAGACGGCATGGATCACCTCGATATCGCCGGGGTTGAATTCCTCCAGGATCGGGACGAGCCGCCCGTCGGCAAGCTCATCCGCGACGCTGAACGCGCCGACCCGGGTGATGCCAACCCCCGCAGCGGCGAGCTGACCCAGAGTCTCGCCATTGTTCGCCTCGACATTGCCGGTGACGGTCATCGCATAGTCGCTCTGCCCGTCGCAGAAGGGCCAGACCGGCTCGGCCCGGCGGAAATTGAAGTTGAGGCAATTGTGATCGTGCAGGTCCGCGGGCACGCGCGGGGTGCCGTGACGCGCGAGATAGCCGGGCGAGGCAACGATCACCCGGCCATTCTCCCCCAGCTTACGCGCGGTGAGGCCGCTATCGGCGAGCGGGCCGAAGCGGATCGCGACATCCGCCTGCCCCGCCGCGACATCGACGATCGAGTCGCTCAGGCTGATGTCGACCAGGATGTGCGGGTAGAGACGTGCGAATTCGCCGAGCAGTGGGACGATGCACAACCGCCCGTGCGACAGTGCCGCGCTGACCCGTAACCGGCCGCGCGGAGCACCCTGATCGGCGATCGCCTGTTCGGCATCGTCGAGATCGGTGAGGATCCGGCGTGCCGCGCCGAGATAGGCTTGCCCCTCCGCCGTCAGGGTGAGGGCGCGGGTCGTGCGGAGCAGCAAGCGCACCCCAAGCCGTGCCTCGATCCGGTCTACGGTGCGGCTCACCGCCGAGGGAGTCAGACCGAGCACGCGTCCGGCAGCGGAGAAGCTGCCCTGCGCGGCAACCGCGGCAAACACTTCCAGTGAGCGGGCGCGATCGGCGCCGGATTCCATCTTTGCGTCCACAGCAAAAATCCTTCGCTTTTACTCGCCCTACAAGGTCAGAGTTTCGCCGTCCATCTGTGCGTCCAACGCCTTTCAGGGAGTGCATGATGGAATATCGGCAATTGGGAGCTTCGGGGCTGCGCGTCCCAGTGTTGAGCTTCGGCACCGGCACCTTTGGCGGCTCCGGGCCGCTGTTCGGTGCCTGGGGTACCAGCGACGCGGCGGAAGCGCGGCGGCTGATCGACATCTGCCTCGAAGCAGGCGTCAATCTGTTCGACACCGCCGACGTCTATTCGAACGGCACTTCCGAAGAAGTGCTGGGCGAGGCGATCAAGGGCCGGCGCGATGCGGTGCTGATCTCGACCAAGACCGGGCTGCCGATGGGCGACGGCCCTGCCGATTGGGGCGTGTCGCGCTCGCGGCTGATCGCCGCGGTGGAAGCCTCGCTCAAACGGCTCGGCACCGACCATATCGACATCCTCCAGCTTCACGCGCTCGACGCGCATACGCCGGTCGAGGAACTGCTCGCGACGCTCGACACGCTGGTTGCGCAGGGCAAGCTGCGCTATGCCGGCGTCTCCAACTATCCGGGCTGGCAGCTGATGAAGGCGCTCGCCGCCGCCGACCGGCATGGCTGGCCGCGCTTCGTGGTGCACCAGGTCTATTATTCGCTGATCGGCCGCGCCTATGAGGCAGACCTCATGCCGCTCGCCGCCGACCAAGGCGTGGGCGCTTTGGTGTGGAGCCCGCTCGGCTGGGGCCGCCTGACCGGCAAGATCGGGCGCGATCGCCCGGTGCCCGCGGGCAGCCGCCTGCACGACACCGAGCAATTCGCCCCGCCCGTGACCGACGAGCATCTCTACAAGGTGATCGACGCGATCGAGATCGTGGCCGAGGAGACGGGCAAGACCGTGCCTCAGGTGGCGATCAACTGGCTGCTGCAGCGCCCCACCGTCTCGTCGGTGATCATCGGCGCGCGCAACGAGGAACAGCTGCGGCAGAATCTCGGCGCGGTCGGCTGGTCGCTGACGCCTGCGCAGGTCGCTGCGCTGGATGCAGCGAGCGACGTGCTGCCGCCCTATCCCCACACCCCTTATCGGCAGCAGGAGGGCTTTGCCCGCCTCAATCCGCCGCTGGTCTGAACCGGAAGAACCGACATGAAGCTCAATCCCCCCTTGCTCGCGCTCGCCGCGGGCGCCTTCGGCATCGGCGTGACGGAGTTCGCGCCGATGGGTCTGCTGCCCGTGATCGCCAATGATCTGGGCGTTTCCATCCCCGCTGCCGGTCTGCTGGTCAGCGCCTATGCGCTGGGCGTGCTGATCGGTGCGCCGCTGATGACGCTGACCACCGGACGCGTGCCGCGGCGGACATTGCTGATCGGCCTCGCCGCGATCTTCACGCTGGGCAACCTGCTGTCGGCGGTCGCGGACGGATATTGGACGCTGCTCGCCGCGCGCGTGCTCACCTCGCTCAACCATGGTGCGTTCTTCGGTGTCGGGTCGATCGTCGCGGCGAGCGTGGTCGCGCCCGACCGCAAGGCCGGCGCAGTCGCGGCCATGTTCATGGGGCTGACGGTGGCGACGATCGTCGGCGTGCCGCTTGCCACCTGGGCGGGCGAGCATCTCGGCTGGCGCGCGTCCTTCTGGGCGATCGCGGGGCTGGGTGTGGTGACGATGGCGGCGCTGCGCTTCACCCTGCCCGCGATGCCCGCGCCCGAAGGCGGTAATGTCGCCGACGAGTTGCGCGTGCTGGCGCGCAAGCCGGTGCTCGCGGCGCTGGGCCTGACCGTGATCGGGTCGAGCGCGATGTTCACCGTCTTCACCTACATCACCCCGATCCTGCAGACGCAGACCCGCGCCTCGCTGGCGTTCGTGACGGCGATGCTGGTGGTCTATGGCGTAGGCCTCACCGTGGGCAATTGGCTGGGCGGCAAGTTCGCCGACAAGTCGGTCGACCGCACCCTGATCATCACCCTCGCCTCGCTCTCGGCGGTACTGGTCGCCTTTGCGCTGCTGATGCCGTTCCACCTGCCGGTTGCGGCCCTCGTATTCCTGTGGGGCGTGGCGAGCTTCGCGCTGGTGCCGCCATTGCAGGTGCGGGTGATGACCGCCGCGCACGACGCGCCCAACCTTGCCTCCTCGGTCAATATCGGCGCGTTCAACCTGGGCAACGCGATCGGCGCAGCGCTGGGCGGCGCGGTGATCGCGGGGGGGCTCGGCTATCCGGCGGTGTCGCTGGCGGGCGCTGCAACCTCCGCGATCGGCCTGGTCATGGTGCTGTGGGCGCGGCGCGGCACCGCCCCGGCGGAGGGAGAAAGGCTGGCCGCCGGCACCTGCTGAAGTCCAAGACTGCAACCCGAATGGAGCGGCAATGACCGCCCCCTTATCTCATCGTCTAGAACAATTTTTCCGGCCCAATGTAATTTTCGCGAAAGACAAGTGTTCCCACTTTCGCTTCATCAGGAAATATCCACGACATTCTTCAATATAACCCCGCCGAGCAATCCGATTTCTATTCCAGACAATCACGTGCTATACAGATCACGCTGACGTCGCCTGCGACGGATATTGGGCCGCCCTGGCTCCTCCCTTTGTCCCTTTCTAGCTTCGCCGTAGCCGGGATGCACCGCTGTTGGCGCATGCCCGCCCCATGGGACAAGGAACCCCATCATGATCACTGGAACCGTAAAATTCTTCAACCCTGACAAGGGCTTCGGCTTCATCGCTCCGGAAGGTGGCGGTAACGACGCCTTCGTCCATATCTCCGCAGTGGAGCGTGCCGGGATGCGCACGCTCGATAAGGACCAGCGCGTCACCTACGAGCTCGAGACAGACAGCCGCGGCAAGACGTCGGCCGTCAATCTCCAGTCCGCCTGAACCGACCGAGGGGCGTCCGAAAGGGCGCCCCTAATTTCTTGCGAACGGAGACACAATGTCCAGAGCACTCAACATCAACGCCACAAAGGACGATGTCGTCGCGGCCTGCGCGAAGCACAACATAACGATCAGCGCAATCGAGTCCCTGCAGTCGGGTGGCACGCGCGTCGTGATGAACAATGCCGACGATACAGCGCGTGTCGCCAAGGCCTTTGGCTCAAAGGTCATCACAGGCACCGTGATCCGCCTCCCCACCCGAATGGGCAGGCAGTAGAACCGCATGGCAGCGTATCGGGAACCCGGATTCCAGGAGCGCGTGGCTCTTGCCGCGCGCGCGAAAAGCGCCGCGTTGGAAAAACTGCTGGCAAAGCCGCCCGTGAATGCCGCCGAACAGGCGGCCCGCGTCGCCCGGGCGGCCACGCGCGAAACCGCAGCGGCAGAGAAGCGAGAGGCCAGGCGCCTCGCCAGCGAGGAAGCCGCAGCCGCGAAACGCGCCGACGAGGTTTCTGCCGCCGTGCAAGCACCGGCCACGCCTAGCGACGCGGACCGCAAGGCCGCTCGCGACGCCCGCTATGCGGCACGCAAGGGCAGGAAATCGAAATAGGCCGGACACCGGCCAGGCAGACAAGCATCATCGCCGAGAGGAACTGACCGATGGCCAAAAGCCAGAAGAAATCGAACCGTGAGATCCGCAAGCCCAAGGCAACGAAGGACCCGAAGCCCAACGCATCGAACCCGTCGCTCAAGGGCAAGCCGGTCGAGATGACGACGCTGAAGACCTGACTTGCAGACGGCCCCGTCCGGCTCACGCCGGGCGGCAAGCCCATCCTCCGGAACCCGTTGTACAGGCTCCGATCCAACACTTAAGTTTTCACTTGACTATTGACCATCCGAGTCATTAGTTAAGTCCATGCTTAAGCATCAAGACGTCGATACCCTGCTTCGCGCTTTGGCCGAACCGACCCGTCGGTCGATCATCGAGCGGTTGAGCAGCGCCCCGGCTGCGGTCGGGGAACTGGCCAAGCCCTATGACATGTCGCTCGCGGCGGTCATGCAGCATCTGCAGGTGCTGGAGGCGGCGGGGATCATCGCAAGCGAAAAGGTCGGGCGTTCCCGTATCTGCCGGCTGGAGCCGGAAGGGATGGACGCGCTCGCCCTGTGGATCGAAGCCAGGCGCCATCCGTCCGAACGCAAGCTCGACCGGCTGGCTGCCTTCCTCAACGAAACCGGAGACAAGCCATGACCGATGTTGCCACCAAACCCGCCGTACACAGCACCTTCCGCCTCGAGCGCTTCTACAGCGCCAGCCCGGAACGCGTGTTCAGCGCCTTTTCCAACCCCGACTCCAAGCGCCGCTGGCTGATCGAGGGCGAAGGGTTCGAAGTGTTCGACTACCGCCCCGCCTTCGCGGTGGGTGCGCATGAGTTCTCGAGCTTCGCCTATCAGGGCGGTCCGGAGATCATCAACGAGACCGTCTATCAGGATATCGTGCCCAATGAGCGGCTGGTCTATTGCTACCGCATGGCACTGGCCGGCGCGCCGATGTCGGCATCGCTCGCCACGATCGAACTCGTCGAGAAGGACGGCGGCACGCTGCTCATCCACACCGAGCAGGGCACCTATCTCGACGGGATGGACGACGGAACCGGCCGCCAGGAAGGCGTGCGCGGGCTGCTCGAAATCCTCGCCGGGGAAGTCGAGGGCTGACCGAAATCAGCCTCCCGGATACCGGAGGGTGCGGCGCCACGGTGCCGCACCCTTTTCCATGTCAGCCGCCGAGCAAAGCGATCAGCACCGGATCGCGCGTCGCGCGCGGATTGCGGCGGATCTCCGCCTCCTCGCGCCCGATGGTGAAGAAGATCGCCCGCCCCGCCTGACGTGACACGTCGCGGGCAAGCCCGCCGAGATCGAAGCCCGACGACGCCGCAAGTGCGGCGGTCAAAATCTCGAACGCGTCACCGCGCAAGCCGTTGGAGAATTCGGGGAACATCGCCTCGATCACCGCGCCCTCGGTCTCGCGCGCAAGCAAGTCGGTCGCCGCGGTCGGTCCGCCGCGCAATACTGCAAGAGCGTCGGCAAAACTCATGCGATGGATCGCGTCGAGCACCACCGGGGTCGCGCGATCGGCGGCATCGACGGCCAGGTCGTTGAGCGCGATCGCGATGCGGGTGCGGACGGCGTTGGTGCGCAGGATCGCGCCGAGCACAGCGCCCGTCCGGTCACCGGAGGAATCAGGCATGCGCAGGCGGGTGACCTGATCGTCATAGAAACCGCCCGGGCGGATCAACCGGTCGAACGCACGCTGGCTCGACAAAGTGAGCAGGCGGCGCACACCCTCCTCGACTCCGTAGCTGCCAGGACCATTCATGCAGCCCGCAAGCGCGGCGACCGGCAGCAGCGCGGCCCGCGCAATCAGCCGGCGGCGGTTGGTAACCTCGAACATCGCGCATCTCCTCTACTCGCGCCAACGCGCGGGGCGGAGATGCGGTGCCGTGACTGACCCTGCGCTGAACCGCCCAGAGTCAGGCAATGCTCAGCGCGTCGGGTAGTTGGGCGCCTCACGCGTGATCGTCACGTCATGGACATGGCTTTCGCGCAGGCCCGCGCCGGTGATGCGGACGAAACGGCCCTTCTTCTGCAGGTCCGGGATCGTCGCCGCGCCGGTATAGCCCATCGCCGCCTTGATGCCGCCGACCAGTTGATGGATCACGTCCTTGGCCGGGCCCTTGAACGCGACCTGCCCTTCGATCCCCTCAGGGACGAGCTTGAGCTGATCCTTGATATCGCCCTGGAAATAGCGGTCGGCCGAGCCGCGGCCCATCGCGCCGACGCTGCCCATGCCGCGATACGACTTGTAGGCGCGGCCCTGATACAGGAACGTCTCGCCCGGCGCTTCCTCGGTCCCCGCGAGCAGCGATCCGACCATGCAGGTCGACGCGCCCGCCGCCAGCGCCTTGGCAAGGTCGCCCGAGGTGCGCAGGCCGCCATCAGCGATCACCGGCACGCCCGACTTGGCGGCTTCGTTGGCGCTGTCCATCACCGCGGTGAGCTGCGGCACGCCGACGCCCGCGACGACGCGCGTGGTACAGATCGAACCCGGGCCGATGCCGACCTTTACGCCATCCGCACCCGCGCCGATCAGCGCCTTGGTCGCTTCGCCCGTCGCGACATTGCCGGCGACGACCTGAACGCGGTTGGACAGTTTCTTCACCCGCTCGACCGCGCGCGCGACGTCCTTGTTATGGCCGTGCGCTGTATCGATCACGATCAGGTCGACTTCGGCATCGACCAGCGCCTCGGTCCGCTCGAAGCCCTTGTCGCCGACCGTAGTCGCGGCGGCGACGCACAGGCGGCCGGCGCCGTCCTTGGTCGCATCGGGATAGGTCACCGCCTTCTCGATATCCTTGACCGTGATCAGGCCGACGCAGCGATAGGCATCGTCCACCACCAGTAGCTTCTCGATCCGGCGCGCGTGGAGCAGGCGGCGCGCCTCTTCCTGACCTACGCCGGTCGAAACCGTGGCGAGATTCTCGTGCGTCATCAGCTCGCTGACCGGCTGCTTGGGGTTCTCGGCGAAGCGCACGTCGCGGTTGGTGAGGATGCCGACCAGCTTGCCGTCGGCCTCGGTCACCGGGATGCCGCTGATCTTGTGCCGCGCCATCAACGCCTGCGCCTCGGCCAGCGTGCCGGTGGCGCGGATCGTGATCGGATTGACGACCATCCCGCTCTCGAACCGTTTGACGATCCGCACCGCCTCGACCTGTTCTTCGATCGAAAGGTTGCGGTGGAGCACGCCGATACCGCCGAGCTGCGCCATCACGATCGCCATGTCGGCCTCGGTGACGGTGTCCATCGCAGAGGAGAGGATCGGAATGTTGAGCGCGAGATCGCGCGTCACATAGGTGCGGGTGTCCGCCATGCTCGGCAGAACTTCGGATTCGCCCGGATAAAGAAGGACGTCGTCGAAGGTGAGGCCGAGGGGGATATCCATGCGTTTGCCAATGTCCTGAGTCGGAAGTTGGCGGCCCATGTAACCGTGGTTACCGCTATGCGCTAGGGGGTGATCGGACGCCGTGTCACCATTTGCCGATCGAGCCAGACCGCGACCAGCGCGCCAACCGCGTAGGCGAGCAGATCCTTGAGGTCGAATCCCGTGCCGAATACGATCCGCAGCCATTGGTGATGCCCCAGGCCGAGCAGATCGAGGATACCGATCAGCTGGCCCAATTCGATGGCGACCGCGACGGAAAGCGCGGTCGCCGCCGCAGTCAACGGCCCGGCTGCGAACACCGCACGGATCGCCATGAACACCAGAATCACGGCCAGCACATCGCCCAGATAGGGCCGGACGAACGCATCCTTGACGAACAGTGCGATCAGCAGCTCGACAACGAGAAGAACAAGTGCGGCACCGGCATGACCCGGGCTGAACCTCATCCTGCCCGCGCCAGCAGCAGCTTTGCCTGCTCGACGTGCATGTCCTCGATCATCCGGTCCTTGTAGCGCTCGGCCCCGCCGCCCGCCGCGGCGATGAGCGCGCGGGCGTCATCCAGCTCACCCGAGGTGGGATCGAACGCCGCACGGGCGATATCGATCTGGTTCGGATGGATCAGGCTCTTGCCGTCAAAGCCGAGCAACCGCCCCTCGGCCGCCTCGGCAGCAAGGCCATCCGGATCATCCAGCTTGTTGAATACACCGTCGAGCGCCCAGATCTCGCGCCCGCGCGCCGCCAGCACGATCAGCTGGAGCGCCAGCTGCATCTGCGCGCGGCCCGCCGCGGGCGGAAGCCTGAGCGACGCCGCCAGATCGTTGGTGCCCGCGATCAGCCCCGCCATTTCGAGGCCCCAGCCCGTGGCGCTGGCGATCGGTCCGACATTCATCACTCCGGCCGCGGTTTCGATCATCGCCAGCACCGGGCGGTCGGCATAGAGGGCGGCGTAGAGGATCGTGTCCGGCTTCTCGACCTTGGGCAGGATCACATGCGTGGCGGCGGATTTCTTCACCGCCTTGAGATCCTTCTTCCAATGCTCGCTGTCCTCGGCATTGACGCGGATGCCGAAGGGGCGATCACCGAAGCCCTCCACGGTCTTCGCAGCCTCACGTGCCGCGTCCTTGTCCTCGGGCTTCACCGCATCTTCCAGATCGAGGATGATCATGTCCGCAGCCAGTCCCCGCGCCTTCTCGATCGCGCGCGGGTTCGAGGCCGGCAGGAACAGCGCGGTGCGCGGGGCGATGTAATGGACTGTGCTCATCGCTGCTCTATGCTAGCATCCGCCGGACAAAGCGAGGTCCGCGCGATTTTCGGGGGAGTGACATGGAACTGACCGTTGGCGCCTTTTTCGTCGGCATGCTGCTGGTGCTGCTCTACCTCTTCTCCAGCATCAAGATCGTACGGCAAGGCTATGAATATACGATCGAACATTTCGGACGCTTCACCACGGTGGCGAAGCCGGGGTTCAACCTCTACCCCGCCTTTTTCTACCGGGTCGGCCGCCGGGTGAACATGATGGAGCAGGTGATCGATATCCCGGGACAGGAGATCATCACCAAGGACAACGCCATGATCTCCACCGACGGCGTGGTGTTCTTCCAGGTGCTCGACGCCGCCAAGGCCGCCTATGAGGTCAGCGACCTCTATGTCGCGCTGCTCCAGCTCACCACGACGAACCTGCGCACCGTGATGGGGTCGATGGACCTCGACGAGACGCTGTCGAAGCGTGACGAGATCAATGCGCGGCTGCTGTCGGTGGTCGATCACGCGACCACCCCCTGGGGCGTCAAGATCACCCGCGTCGAGATCAAGGACATCCGCCCGCCCGCCGACATCGTCAACGCGATGGGCCGCCAGATGAAGGCCGAGCGCGAAAAGCGCGCCAACATCCTCGAGGCCGAAGGCTCGCGCGCATCGGAGATCCTGCGCGCCGAGGGCCAGAAGCAGGCCCGCATCCTCGAGGCCGAGGGCCGCAAGGAATCGGCCTTCCGCGACGCCGAGGCGCGCGAGCGCGCTGCGGAGGCCGAAGCCAAGGCGACCGAACTGGTGTCGCAAGCCGTGGAGAGCGGTTCCGCCGCCTCGCTCAACTACTTCATCGCGCAGAAATATGTCGAAGCGGTCGGCAAGTTCGCGACCTCGCCCAACGCCAAGACGATCCTGTTCCCGGTCGAGGCGACCCAGCTGATCGGCACGTTGGGCGGGATCGGTGAGCTGGCCAAGGACGCGCTCGGCAGGCTCGATGCGCCTGCCGCACCGTCTTCGTCCCCGGCACGCGTCCGCCAGTCGCCGTTCGTGCAGAAGGACGGCGAATGAACTGGAGCGAACAGGGCGGCTTCATCTGGCTGATCCTTGCCGCGGTGCTGGCGATCGCGGAGCTGATGCTGCCGGGCGTCTACCTGACCTTCATCGCGATGGGTGCCGGGATCACCGGCATCCTCGCTTTGCTCTTCCCCGAACTGGGGCCGGTGGGCCAGTTGGTCAGCTTCGCCGCCTGGTCGACGGTGTTCGTGCTGGTCGGCAAGCGCTGGTACGGCGCCAACCCGGTGCCGAGCAGCGACCCCGATCTCAACAACCGCGCCGCGCGGATGATCGGCCAGACGGTGACGGTGGTCGAGGCGATCAGCGGCGGCACCGGCCGGGTGCGCGTCGGCGACGGCGAATGGCCCGCCGAGGGCCCTGACCTCGAGGCCGGTACCAAGGCACGGATCGCCGGTGTGCGCGGGGGTGTCGTCGTGGTCGAAGCGGTGAAGGCGATCGAACCGCCCGCCGCCTGACCAAAGGCCGTCGTCGCACCGCGCAAGACATGCTATGATCCGCGACAGGTGAAGAGTCGCGTCCTCATTTGATGGAGGAACAGCATGTCAGCACCTCTCGACGAAGCGAAACTCCACGCATTCATCGGCAAGATGCTGGGCGATCTGGGCGGCGCGATGTCCGTGCCGACCGTCCGCATCGGCCTGCGGCTGGGCTTGTTCGAGGCACTGACCCAAGGCCCTGCCACCGCGGCTGAGCTCGCCGGGCGCACGGGCGGACTGCATGAACGCTATGTCCGCGAATGGGCGCTGGCGCAGGCGGCGAACGGCTATATCGAGTTCGACCCGGCGACCCAGCGCTTCGGCATCTCGCCCGAGCAGGCGATGGTCTTCGTGAACCCCGACAGCCCGGTCTATCTCGCCGGCGCGTTCGAGCTGATCGCCGCGATGATCGAGGCGGAGCCCAAGGTCGAGCAATGTTTCCGCCACGGCACCGGCGTGCGCTGGGGCGATCATGCCGGCTGCCTGTTCTGCGCCACCGGCGCCTTCTTCCGGCCGGGCTATGTCAACAACATCGTCCAGGCGTGGATCCCTGCGCTGTGCGGCGTCGAGGCGAGGCTGCGCAGCGGCGCGAAGGTTGCGGATGTCGGCTGCGGCGTCGGCTTCTCCACCCTGTTGATGGCGGAAGCCTATCCGGAGAGCGAGTTCACCGGCTACGATTTCCACGCCCCGTCGATCGAGGAAGCGCGCCGCCATGCACAGGCGCACGGCCTGAGCGACCGCGTGCGGTTCGAGGTCGCCGCGGCAAAGGACATACCGGACAGCGGCTTCGACCTGGTCACCATGTATGACTGCCTGCACGACATGGGCGATCCGCGCGGGTGCGCGGCGCATATGCGCAGCATCCTCTCACCGGGCGGCACCTGGATGATCGTCGAGCCGATCGCCGGCGACAGCCCCGAACAGAATTTCAACCCGGTCGGGCGCCTCTACTACAACGCCTCGACGATGATCTGCGTCCCCACCTCGCTCGATCAGGAAGTCGGCGAGGGACTGGGCGCGCAGGCGGGCGAAGCGCGGCTGGCGCAGATCGTGCGCGAGGCCGGGTTCGGAGAGGTCCGGCGCGCCACCGAAGGGCCGTTCAACATGGTGCTCGAAGCCGTCTGAGCGGCAGGCGGGATGCCTCACGCGCTTGCCGGGTCCTGCGGGACGCGGCATAGCGCACGACAAGATGAAGCTCGCTGACCGAACCATCTGAAGCGTTCCCGCGCTGACGCGTGAGGAACCCCGAAGCCGGACGCACCGCGCCCGGCTCGCCTCTTCATATCTATTCGGCGCCTGCGCATGACGCGCGCCGATTTTAGCGAGTTTCCCATGACCAACTATTTCGAGAGCCCGTTCAAGGGCATTCCCCTCGACCGTCAGGTTACCCAGCCCAATATCCGGGTCGGGCGCTTCAGCTATTATTCCGGCTATTATCACGGCCACAGCTTCGACGATTGCGCCCGTTTCCTGCTGCCCGATCCCGATGCCGACAAGCTGGTCGTCGGCAGCTTCTGCTCGATCGGTTCGGGCGCCGCCTTCATCATGGCGGGCAATCAGGGCCACCGGAACGAATGGGCCAGCACCTTCCCGTTCCATTTCTATCCCGGCGCGCCCGAATTCGCGGAGGCCGCCAACGGCTATCTGCCCGCGGGCGATACGGTGATCGGTCACGATGTGTGGATCGGGTCCGAGGCGATCGTCATGCCCGGCGTCCGCATCGGCCACGGCGCGGTGATCGGCACGCGCGCGCTGGTGACCCGCGACGTCGAACCCTATGCGATCGTCGGCGGCAATCCCGCTCGTGTCCTGCGCAAGCGGTTCGATGAGCGGCGGATCGCCCTGCTGCTCGACATGGCGTGGTGGGACTGGCCCGACGACCGGCTGCGCCAGGCGATCCCGCTGCTGACCAGCGGAGAGATCGAGGCGTTGCACGACTTCTGGCTGAGCTGTCGCGACGGTTGACGTTGATCGAAGGGGACCTTTCGCGGCCAGCGAGAGGTCCCTAAGGTAACCGCCGAAACTTCCTCCCCGTTTCCCGGAGCCTTCATGCACGCGACCCGCCGCCAGTTCCTCGCCACCACCGCCACGCTCGCAACGCTGCCCGCCCTGCCCGCCTTCGCGCGGGGACAGACCGCAGCTCCGGGTGACGCCGCGGCGGAGGCGCTGTTGTCGGCAGCGGCCGAACAGTTGCTGGAGAACGGTCCCGAAGGCGCGACGAGCCTCGGCATCGACAAGGGCGAACGCGCGCATCTGCGCTCGAAGCTTGAGGATCGCAGCATTGCGGGCAAGGCGCGGGTCGCCGAAGGGCTGCGCAAGCGCGTCGCGGAACTGAAGGCGCTCGATCCCAAATCGCTCAGCCCGGTGATGCGCACCAATGTGGATGCGGTCCGCACCTCGTTCGAGGTCGGGCTCGACGGCATGGCCTTCCCCTATGGCGACGTCGCCGTCGGCGGGTGGCGCAACTCGCCCTATGTCGTGGTACAGAATGTCGGCGGCTATCTCGACATCCCGCGCTTCCTCGACACCGAGCACAAGGTCGACAACGCCGCCGACGCGGCGAGCTGGCTGGCGCGCTTCGACCAATATGCGGCGCTGCTCGACGGCGAGACCGAGCGGCTCAAGGTCGCCTATGACAAGGGCGTCGTCGCACCCGACTTCCTGCTGGACAAATGCCTGAAGCAGATCGCGCTGACCCGCGGCACCGATGCCGGCAAATGGGAGCTGTTGACGAGCTTCACGACGAAGCGCGCAGTCACCGGCGATCAGGCGGCAGCCGCGGCGAAGATCGCGGCGGGCAAGATCGCCCCCGCGCTCGACCGCCAGATCGCGGAACTCAAACGCCATCGCGCCAAGGCGACCTCGGACGCGGGTGTGTGGAAGTTCCCGGACGGTGAGGCCTATTACGCCTGGGCATTGCGTGCGGGCACCACGACGACGATGACGCCCGACGAGGTTCACAAGACCGGTCAGGAGGAGTTGAAGGCGCTCCAGGCCGAGATGGACGTCATCCTGAAGAAGCAGGGCTTCAGCAAGGGGACCGTCGGCGAGCGTATGACCGCGCTGGGCAAGGATCCGCGCTTCCTGTTCCCCGACAATGACGCAGGCCGGGCCGAGATCCTGAAGTTCATGACCGACCGGATCATGGATATGCGCAGCCGTATGCCGCGCGCCTTCCACACGCTCGTCCCCGGCAATGTCGAAGTGAAGCGCCTGCCGCTCGCCGAGGAGCCGGGCGCGCCGGGCGCCTATGGCGGCGCCGGGTCGATCGACGGCACGGTCCCGGGCAAGGTGTGGCTCAACCTGCGCACCACCGCGCTCCACTCGCGCTTCAGCCTGCCGACCCTCGCCTATCATGAGGGCATTCCCGGCCATGTCTGGCAGGGCGAATATACCTTCAAGCTGCCGCTGGTGCGCTCGCTGCTGTCGTTCAACGCCTATACCGAGGGCTGGGCGCTCTACGCAGAGCAGCTCGGTGCCGAGCTGGGTGCCTATGACGCGGACCCGATCGGCCGCCTCGGCTATCTCCAGAGCCTCGCCTTTCGCGCCTGCCGGCTGGTCGTCGACACCGGCCTGCACGCCAAGCGCTGGACCCGCCAGCAGGCGATTGAATGGTTCGCCACCGCCAACGGCTCCTCGGTCGAGGAAGTCAGCGGCGAAGTCGATCGCTACTGCAGCTGGCCCGGCCAGGCCTGCGGCTACAAGCTCGGCCATACCGAGATCAACACGCTGCGCACCAAGGCGAAGACAGCGCTCGGGTCGCACTACGACTTCAAGGCGTTCAACGACGCCGTGGTACTAGGTGGCTCTGTACCGCTGACCGTTCTGGAAAGCGTGATCGACCGCCATATCGCGAGCCGCCAGGCATGATCCTGCGGCGCTGGCGAGGCGTGATCCGCACCGCCGAGCGTGAGGCTTATCGCACCTATATCGCGGGGACGGGTGGAAGCGACTACACGTCCACGCCGGGCAACCTTGGCTGGCAAATGCTGTTCCGCGATCTGGGCGACGGCACCAGCGAGGTGGTGACGATGAGCTGGTGGCGGTCGCTCGACGATATCCGCGCCTTTGCAGGCGCGGATATCGCGGTGGCACGCTATTATCCCGAAGACGACCACTTCCTGCTCGAACGCCCTTACGAGGTCGAGCATAGCGATGTGGCCGACGGGAGCCTGTTCGGCAGCTAAGCCGCCTTGGCGAGGTGCAGCGCGGTGGCGCCGAGCCACAGCCAGCCGAGCATCCCGCCCCAGTAGAAGGCGATCCCCGGCGGAATCACGCTCGCCATGCCGATCCCGATGATCGCAGGCAGCGCCAGCCCGACGATGAGCGCCGCCACACCGGGCACCAGCTGCTCCATCAGCAGGAAATGCGTGCCGAGCGCGAAACAGGCGAGGATCAGCCCGGCATAGGCGAGCATGAACGCGACGCTGTGCAGCACCGTTGCACGCGCCGTCATATCCGGCTGCTGGTCGAGCGGGGTTCCGGCGGGAAAGCCAAGGCCCGCCGGCGCATCGTAGATGCCCGCCAGCACCAGTCCAACGCCATAGGCCCCGATCAGCAGCAAGGTGGCGTAGCCCGCCCAGCCGCGCCCCAGTGCCATGAACATCCCGGCAGCGCAGGCAAAGGTGAGGAGGCCCGAGACGATGAACACCGCCTTCATCTTCCATCCGCCCTCGCCCAGGCTCAGCATGCTGATCGCATGCCGCCCGATGTCAAAGGCGGGGCGCCGGAAGATCTCGATCGTCGGAACGACGAAGAACAACAGCCCCGCTGCAACGCCCGCGAACAGGAGCCATCGCCCCAGATCGGTATCCGTCATGACCGGCCTCCCCTTCCCGCGCCTTAGTTGAGCGACGCCTTGATGTGCGCGACCATCTGGTCGACCACGGTGCCCCACCCGTCGTGGAAGCCCATCTCCTCATGGGTCTTGCGCGTCTCTTCATTGCCGTGGACGGCGATCGCGGTGTAGCGCGTGCCGCCGCTCGCGGTCGGCTCGAGATAGAGGCCCGCCGTGAAGAAGGGCTTGGGCGACGGGCGGAAGCCCGGCAGCAGCGTGTCGGTGAAGATCAGCCGCTTGAGCGGCACGATGTCGAGATAGCAGCCAAGGTTCGGGAACTCCTGCCCGTCGGGCGAGCGCATCACGCTGCGGAAGACACCGCCGGGGCGCAAATCGACCTCGCACTCGGTGATCACCCAGGGCTTCGGGACGAACCAATGCTTGATGCTTTCGGGATCGGTCCATGCCTCCCAGACCATCTCGACGGGGACGTCGAGTTCGCGTTCCAGTACTAGGTCGAGCTTGGGATCGGGCTTCACGAGCGGGGAAGTCATTCGGGTCTCTCCTTCTTCTTTGCGAGCAGATAGGCGTCGAGCCGGTCCAGCCGGCCCTCCCACATGGTGCGCTGACGGCGCAGCCAGTCGTCCACGACCAGCAATTGTTCGGGCACCAGCTCATAGGTCCGCACCCGCCCGGCCTTTTGCGAGCGCACCAGCCCCGCCCCCTCGAGCATCTTCAGATGCTCGACGAACGAGGGGAGCGCCATGCGGTAGGGCGCGGCGAGATCGCTGACCGATGCCGGCCCGGCATTGAGCCGTTCAAGGACATCGCGCCGCTTGGGATCGGCGAGCGCGCGAAACACGCCGTCGATTGCCGCGGGTGGCGGCGCGCCTGCCTTACCCTGCCCCAATGCCGGGAACATCAACCTACTCCGTCAACGCTGTGAGGCAGCGCAGATAGCGTGGGATAATAGTTAGGGCAATACCTTAGTATTAGGGCTGCAAAAAGGGCGTGCCGCTGCCGGCACGCCCTTCAGACGCTCCTCAGGCCAGTCCGGCGACGCGCAGCGCGACCCCGATCGCCGCAGCAGCCGCGAGGACGGTGAAGGTGCCGAGCTTGAACCGGAACACCGCCACGATCGCGGCGGTCGTCAGCGCGGCGGTCCATGGATCGATGCTCGCGAGCACCGGCATGTCGAACTGGACCGGTCCCGCCTCCACCGGCGTGACCTGGCGGAACACCGCATGGATCGCGAACCAAAGGGCAAGGTTGAGCACCACGCCCACCACCGCCGCGGTGATCGCCGACAGCGCGCCGGCCAGCGCCGCATTGCCGCGCATCCGCTCGATGAACGGCGCGCCGAGGAAGATCCACAGGAAGCACGGCGCAAAGGTCACCCAGGTCGCGAGCAGTCCGCCGAGCGTCCCTGCCCAGAGCGGCGAAAGCATCCCCGGATCGCGATAGGCGCCGAGGAAGCCGACGAACTGGAGCACCATGATCAGCGGCCCGGGCGTCGTCTCCGCCATGCCTAGTCCGTCGAGCATCTCGTCGGGGCGCAGCCAGCCATAATGCTCCACCGCCTGCTGCGCGACATAGGCGAGCACCGCATAGGCGCCGCCAAACGTCACCATCGCCATCTTGGCGAAGAAGACTGCAATCTGGCTGAACACATGATCGGGGCCCAGCACGATCAGCAGTGCAGCGATCGGCAGCAGCCAGAGCGCGAGCCACAGGCTCACGTCGAAAACGACGCCCTGCCAGCGCGGCCGGGCATGATCGGGCAGGTCTTCGCCCAGCAAGGTCTCCGCATCGGCCACCCCGCCACCGGGGCCGCCATGCCCGCCGCCCTTGAACGCACCGCTGCCTGCGCGCCCTGCCAGCCAGCCGATCAGGGCCGCACCGAGCACGATCAGCGGAAACGGGACGTCAAGAAAGAAGATCAGCACAAAGGCGGCCAGCGCGAGCAGCTTGGCAGCGTTCGTTCGCAGCGCCCGCCCGCCGATCCGGATCACCGCCTGCAGCACGATCGCGAGGACCGCAGCCTTCAGCCCCAGGAACAACCCGGCGATCAGCCCGGTATTGCCATAAAGGACATAGACCCAGCTCAGTGCCATGATCGCCAGCGCGCCGGGCAGGATGAACAATGCCCCTGCGATCAGCCCGCCGATCCGCTTGTGCAGCAGCCAGCCGATATAGGTGGCAAGCTGCTGCGCCTCCGGCCCGGGCAGCAGCATGCAGAAGTTGAGCGCGTGGAGGAATCGCTGCTCACCGATCCAGCGCTTCTCGTCCACCAGGATGCGGTGCATCACTGCGATCTGACCCGCCGGGCCGCCAAAGGAAAGCGCGGCGATCCGCGCCCACACTTTCGCCGCCTCGCCCAGCGAGACCGGGGCGGGCCGCGTGCCCGCTGCCGCGCTCATGCCTTGCCCCCGCGCGGCTGGTGCGAGGTCCAGTCGTGCCTTTCCTCCCGCGCGTCGCGCGCCCAGCGGTAGAGCGCGTCATAGACGGCCATCCCCGCCTCGAGCTGGCGATGGTCATCGGCATGCAACCGCGACAGGCCGAGCGATATGGCGAGCAACCCCGCTGCTTCGGGCGCGAGGCCGGGCCGCGCGGTATCCGCACCGCGCACGATCGGAGCGAGCTGCGCGAGCGGCGCGACGCCATCCAGCCCGAGCCCGGCGATGAGCGCGTCGAAGGTGCAGAGCTCGCCCTGATGCGTCCAGCGCACACCTTCCGCCGCAATATCGAACGGCGCGGCGCCGGTCTGTGCGGCGACAGCCTGCACCTCGCCGGGCGGGACGAACAGGATCACCGCATGCGGATCGACGAAGCGGCGGATCAGCCAGGGACAGGCGATGCGGTCGACCTTGGGCCGGCTGCGCGTGACCCAGAGCGTGCGGTCGTCGCCGTCGCGGACCAGCGCATCCTCGGGCACCAGCGGCAATCCCGCCCCGGCCCAGGCCGCCTGCCCGCCCTCCAGCACCTCGGCGGCGATGCCGTCATGCCGGAACCGCGCGGCCGCGGAATGCGCCGCCGCGCCGCCATTCGCGTCCACCACCACGATGCGGGTATCGGCACCGGCAGGCAGGCGGCGCGTCGCCGCCGGAATCCGGTGCGTGCCGGGGGGCTCACGGACATCGATGACAAGCGGGGAGTCCGGCCCGCCGATCAGCCGGGCGAGCGTCGAGACGGAAATCAGATCAGGTGCAGGCATGGTGCGTCCTTCGGAAGTTGCGGACGCGACACTTCGGCTGACGCCTCATGGGGGGATCGCCGCCCCCATTGCCATGCAGAAGACAGCGCCGCCCGCCTGCTGTCAAGCGGACGGCGCGATAGCCTTACTTCTTGCCGAAAAAGCCCGAGGCGATGCCGGTCAGGTCATTGAGCGGGTTGCCGTCGCCATCCTTGTCGAGTGCACCGAGGATGCCGCCGACGCCGCCCTGCTGGAGCAGGCTGGCGAACTGGCCCAGCGATCCCTCGCCGCCGATATGACCGATGATTTCCTGCAGCTTGGCTACCGGCAGTCCGGTCGCGGCCGCAGCGCCCTCGGCGGTGTCACCCTCCATCGGGTGGTATTTGGCCAGCGCCTGGATCGCCGACTCGGCATGTTCGGGCGACAGCCCGACCTTGGCCGCGAGGTTGGTCACGGTGGCGTCTCCGCCGATCTGGCCCAGAATCCCGTCGAGAATGCTCATCTGCCAATCCTCCTGCTACGCTTGGGGAGGCGCGAACCTAGCATGGCCGAAGAAGCGGAGCGAGACGGGCCTGCGACAATCAGTACGCAGGCGGCACTTTTTGCCATGTCGTGCGTCATTGCGTTGTCGCCGAAAATCGCCAGCATGGCGGTGGGGCGATCCGCCGCACGACTCCCCGCGGCCACTGCAGGAGGCATCCATGGGTATTTTCTCATCGATCAAGAATGCGATCTTCGGCAAAGCAAAAGCGGCGCCCGCGCCCGAAGCCGCGCCGCAACCCGAGGCGGTTGCCGCGCAGCCCGCCCCGCAGCCGGTGCCCGAGCAGCCGCAGGAGGTGGATATCGAAGCGGTATTGGTCGAACTGGACGCTTCGGACGGCCGCGGCCTCAACTGGCGCACCTCGATCGTCGATCTGATGAAGCTGGTGGGCCTCGAGTCGAGCCTCGCCGAGCGCAAGGAACTGGCGCAGGAGCTGGGCTATACCGGCGCGCTCGACGGCAGCGCCGAGATGAACATCTGGCTGCACAAGCGCGTCATGCAGGAACTCGCCGCGAATGGCGGCAAGGTTCCCGCATCGATGCTCGACTGATCCCGGTCAGGGCAGCGGCGCGAGGTCCGGCTCCACGAACCCGCGCCGCGCCCGTACCGAGAAGAGCAACTCCCGGCTGTAGAAGCGCAGCGGCCAGTCGCGGCGGCCGGCATCACCCGCCAACAGCGCGTTGACGTCGACCGTCAGTGCGCCCGTCGCATGGCTGCGCAGGAACCAGCGCACCCCGGCGACATAGGCGCGGGTGATCGTGTCGTGATAGCCATTATGGTCGTCGTTCACCCCGCCAACGCTCTCGTTGAAGCGCGAGATCAGCCCGGCGATCGACGCATCCACATCGATATCTGGGCGCCGGGCGAGCAAATAGAGGCACGCGGCAAGATGCGCCTCGTGCGTCCACTCCTCACGCGCGAGCGTGCAGGCAACCAGCCCTTCGCCCAGATGGGCGACGGCGGCATCGTCGGCAAAGAAACGGATTGGGTGGTCGGTCATCGATCGGGCTTTCTTTGGGAAACCCGATCGATGACCGGGCAGTTCAGGCGGTTTCGGTGGCTCGGCTTTGGGGTGCCGCTTGCCGCACCCCCTCGTCCACATGATCCGCGAATTGGGCGAAATTGGCGACGAACTCGTCGACCAGCTTGCCCGCGGTTGCGTCATACTCGGCCTTGTTGTCCCAGGCCGCACGCGGATCCAGCATGTTCGGGTCGATATCGCCCGCTGCGACGGGCACCATGAAGCCGAAATTGGGATCCTTGCGGAATTCAGCGCCCTTCAGGCTGCCGTCGAGCGCGGCATTGAGCAGCGCGCGCGTCACCTTGATCGGCATGCGCTTAATCCCTGGCATCGTCGCCTTGCCGCCGCTCCAGCCGGTGTTGACCAGCCAGCAATCGACCCCGCCCTTCGCGATCCGCTCCTTGAGCAGATTGCCATAGACCGACGGGTGGCGCGGCATGAACGGCGCGCCGAAACAGGTCGAGAAGGTCGCGGTCGGCTCGGTCACGCCGATCTCGGTCCCCGCGACGCGCGCGGTATAGCCCGAAAGGAAGTGATACATCGCCTGCTCCGGCGTCAGCTTCGCGATCGGCGGGAGCACACCATAGGCGTCCGCCGTCAGGAAGATGATGTTCTTGGGTACCGGCCCCAGATTGTCCTTCGACGTGTTCGGGATGAACTCGAGCGGATAGGAACCGCGGCTGTTCTCGGCCAGGCTGTTGTCGTTGAAGTCAAGCTCGCGGCTCTCCGCGTCCATCACGACATTCTCGAGCACCGTGCCGAAGCGCTTGGTCGTCGCGAAGATCTCCGGTTCCGCCTCGGGCGAGAGGTTGATCATCTTGGCGTAGCAGCCGCCCTCGAAGTTGAAGACCGCCGTGTCCGACCAGCCATGTTCGTCGTCGCCGATCAGCGTGCGGCTGGCATCGGCCGACAGCGTGGTCTTGCCCGTGCCCGACAGGCCGAAGAACACCGCGGTGTCGCCGTCCGGGCCGATATTGGCCGAACAATGCATCGGCATGATGCCGTCGACCGGCAGCAGATAGTTGAGCAGGCCGAATACGCTCTTCTTCATCTCGCCGGCATAGGCGGTGCCGCCGATCAGGATCAGCTTCTCGGTCAGATTCACCGCGATCACGGTCTCGCTGCGCGTGCCGTGCTTCGCCGGATCGGCGCGGAAGCTCGGCAGGTCGATGATCGTATATTCGGCCTGGAAGCCGGGCAGTTCGGCAGCGTCGGGCCGAACCAGCAAGGTCCGGATGAACAGATTGTGCCAAGCGAACTCATTGACCACGCGCACCTTGACCCGATGCTCGGGCTGCGAGCCGCCGTACAGATCCTGCACGAAGAGCGTGTCCTTGGTGCCGAGATGCGCCAGGAAGTCGGCCTTCAGCGCGGCGAAATGCTCGGGCGTCATGCCGCGGTTGGTGTCGCCCCACCACACCGTGTTTTCGGTCTCCGCATCGCGGACGATGAACTTGTCCTTGGCGCTGCGTCCGGTGTGCTTGCCCGTCGCGACCACCAGCGGCCCGTCCTTGGCCAGCCGCCCCTCGCCGCGCTGCACGGCATGCTCGACCAGCGGCGCGGTCAGAAGGTTCCAGTGAATGGTTGCGCCAGCCCCGACGCCAAGCGCGTCGAGACCGATTACCGGCTTGCGGTCAGTCAAGGTTCGTCTCCTCATTGCCGCGGCCCACCGGCTCCTGCGGCACTCTTTTTAGTATCTGGAGTCGCGCATTGCAGCGGCGCCAGGAGGGGTCAATGCCAGTAACCGGTGTCATCACGCGGGCTAACCAATTCAAATCGCCCGACAACGTTGACTTGTCCGCAATAACCAGCCGACAACGTTGGCAGAAAAACCGGTACGCTACCGGTACGTTTCATCCCGCCGACGCCATCAGCCGTTGAGCAACGCCCGGCATTGAGCTACGCCACCCGCCATGACCGCAACGATCGCGCTGGTTGATGACGACCGGAATATCCTGACCTCGGTCTCGATCGCGCTGCAGGCCGAGGGCTTTGTGACGCGCGTCTATTCGGACGGCGAGACGGCGCTGAAGGCGCTGCTCGAGAATCCGCCTGATCTGGCCGTGCTCGACATCAAGATGCCGCGGCTCGACGGCCTCGAACTGCTGCGCCGCTTGCGTGAGAAGCTGACCACCCCGGTGATCTTCCTGACCAGCAAGGACGACGAGCTCGACGAAGCGCTCGGCCTCGCCATGGGCGCCGACGACTATATCGCCAAGCCGTTCAGCCAGCGGCTGCTGATCGCCCGTATCCGCGCCATCCTGCGCCGGACCGAGGCGATGGCCGCCCCAGCCGATGCGGAGACCGCAGAGGAACCGCAGCCGGTGCTCGAACGCGGCCGGCTGACGATGGACCCCGCGCGGCACAAGGTGACCTGGGGCGGCGGCAATGTGACGCTCACCGTTACCGAGTTCCTGATCCTCGAAACGCTCGCCCAGCGCCCCGGCATCGTCAAGACGCGCAACCAGCTGATGGACGCGGCGTATCAGGACGACATCTATGTCGATGACCGCACCATCGACAGCCATATCAAGCGCGTCCGCCGCAAGTTCCGCCAGGTCGATCCCGAATTCGACGCCATCGAGACGCTCTATGGCGCCGGCTACCGATTCTCCGACGAGTAAGCGGCGGAACCGGGAAGACCGCGAGGACCGCGATCTCTCGCTCCGCTGGTCGGCGCGGCTCAGCCTCACGCCGCGCATCCTCGCGGTCAACATCTTCGCGCTGGCGATGCTGGCGGGCGGCTTCTTCTACCTCGACAGTTTCCGTGCGCGGATCATCGACGACGAAGTCGAACAGGCCGGACGCGAAGCACGCCTGATCGCACAGGCGGTGGCGATGACCCCGCCAAAGGATCGCAATGCGCTGATCCTGCGTGTCGCGACCGAGGCGGGGCTGCGCATCCGGCTCTACGACCGCAACGGCCGGGTGACGCTCGATACCCGCACGCTGGGCCTCAACAACGTCGTGCTGCGTGATCCCGACAAGGATCCGTGGGGCCAGAGCGCCGCGCGTTTCCTCGACGCAGCGATCGACACCGTTGCGGGCGCCGACCGTGCACCGCAGTTCCGCGAACGCGCGCCGGACAGGGGCATGGACTGGCCGGATCTGGCGAGCGCCTTGCGCACGGGCGAGGCAAGCGCGACCGTGTGGCGCGCGCCGGACCGCACCCCGGTGATCACCGCCGCTGCGTCCTACGGCCCGGAAGGCGCGGTGTTCACCACCGACAATGCCCGCGAAATCACCCAGCGCGTCCGCATCGAACGCTTCCGGCTCGGCGTGGTGCTGGCGGTGGCGATCGGTCTGTCGGTGTTTCTCTCGCTGTTCCTCGCGCGCACCATCGTCCGGCCGCTGCGCCGGCTCGCCCGTTCGGCGGTGCGCGTGCGGCTGGGGCGCGCACGCGAAGTGGTCGTGCCACGCCTGCCCGAGCGGCGCGACGAGATCGGTCACCTCGCCCGCTCGCTCTCCGACATGAGCCAGGCGCTGCGCGCGCGGATCGACGCGACCGAGGCGTTCGCCGCGGATCTGGCGCACGAGCTCAAGAACCCGCTCGCCTCGCTGCGCTCCGCGGTCGACGGGCTCGCCAATGTCCGCGATCCCGAATTGCAGGAACGGCTGCTCGCCATCGTCCGCGACGACGTCCACCGGCTCGACCGGCTGATCAGCGACATCTCCGAGGCATCGCGGCTCGACGCGCAGCTCAGCCGCGCCAAGTTCGAGCCGGTCGATATCGCCGCGATGCTCGAAGGGCTGATCGCCCAGCGCAGCGATCGCGGCGTGGCGCGCGGCGTGCGCCTGCACTTCGATCAGCCGCTGCACCCGATACCCCGAGTGATGGGCGAAGGCGCGCGGCTGGAGCGGGTGTTCGAGAATCTGATCGATAATGCGATCTCCTTCTCGCCCGAACATGGCCTGGTGACGCTTTCGGCCGTGTCGGACGGCGAGATGCTGGAGATACGCGTCGAGGACGAAGGGCCGGGCGTTCCCGAAGAGGCGCGCGAAGCGGTATTCCGCCGCTTCCATTCGGTCCGCCCGGACAGCGAGGCCTTTGGCCAGCATTCGGGTCTGGGGCTTGCTATCGCCCGCACCATCGTTGAAGGCCATGGCGGTATGATCGGAGTCGAATCACGGGAGGACCGGATGCGCGGCGCGCGCTTCGTCGTCCGTCTTCCGCTGGTGCAGCCGAACTAACGGGGCGAAGCGAATGGCCGTCATCTCCTCCGAAACGCTCCACGCCTCGTGCGTCGCCATCGACGGTCGCGCCGTGCTGATCGAGGGGCGATCGGGCGAAGGCAAATCCGACCTCGCGCTGCGCCTGATCGATCGCGGCGCCGTGCTGGTATCGGACGACTATACGATCTGCACGCGCGCCAACGGGACGCTGCTCGGCGCCGCGCCGCCCAATATCGCAGGCAAGATCGAGGTCCGCGGGATCGGCGTGATCGACATGCCGCATCAGGATCGCCTGCCGATCGCCCTGCTCGTCACCATCCTCGACAGCCCCCCGCGCATGCCCGAAGGGCCAAAGAAGCGCCGCATCGCCGGGATCGACATTCCCGAAGTCGCGCTCGCCGCGCTCGAACCCTCGGCACCGGTCAAGGTCGAGCTGGCGCTGAAGCATATCGGCTGGACGCCGGCGTGAGGAACGGCAGGTGAGCGAGCGAAAGCCCAAGCAGATCCTGCTCGTCACCGGCATGTCCGGTGCGGGCAAGTCCACGGTTCTCCGCACGCTGGAGGATCTGGGCTGGGAAGTGGTGGACAACCTTCCCCTCCTCCTCCTCAATCGCCTGCTCGACACCGAACCGCCCGAGGGCACGGATGGCGACGACCGTCCGCTCGCGCTGGGGATCGGCGCACGCACCCGCGGCTTCGACGCGGACAGCGTCGTGGCCCGGATCAAGAAGCTGCGCGACGAACGCGGCTATGACATCGGCACGCTGTTCCTCGACTGTGCCGGTGCCGAGCTGGAACGCCGCTATAACGAGACGCGCCGGCGCCACCCGCTCGCACAGGATCGCCCCGCGGGGCAGGGTATCGCCCGTGAGCGCGAACTGCTCGAGCCGCTGCGCCGCTGGGCCAACCGGCTGATCGACACCAGCACCCTGTCCGCCAACGAGCTGGCGCAGAAGATCCGCTCGACCTTTGCGGGCGAAGGGCAAGGCGAACCGACCCTGTCGGTGATGTCCTTCGGCTTTGCGCGGGGGATTCCGGCCAATGCCGATCTGGTGTTCGACATGCGCTTCCTGCGCAACCCGCACTGGGTCGATTCGCTGCGGCCCGGCACCGGCAAGGACCGCGACGTGGCGGATTATGTCGCCGCCGACCCCGCCTATCCGGACGCGCTGGAGCGAATCGAAGGGCTGATCGAAACGCTGATTCCGCGCTACCGCGCCGAGGGAAAATCCTATGTTACCATCGCGTTCGGCTGTACCGGCGGGAGACACCGGTCGGTCCATGTTGCTGAACGGGTGGCCGCACGGTTGCACGACGCGGGATTTTCGCCCACGGTGACACATCGTGACTTGCAGACCGCACCGCAGGACTCGTTAGAAGGCCCGCCGGCTGCAAGATGAACCGCATGGGACGCAATTGGGAATGATCGGTCTGGTACTCGTGACGCATGGGCGGCTCGCGGAGGAGTTCGTCGTCGCGATGGAGCATGTGGTGGGCAAGCAGGAGCGAATCGCCACGATTTCGATCGGTCCCGAGGACGATATGGAGGGCCGCCGGTCCGACATCGCCACGGCGATCGCGGAGGTGGATGCAGGGCGCGGCGTGATCGTGCTGACCGACCTGTTCGGCGGCACGCCGTCCAACCTCGCCATCTCGCTGATGGAAGCAGGCCGGGTCGAGGTGATCGCGGGAATCAACCTGCCCATGCTGATTCGCCTGGGCGGTGCACGCAAGACGATGAAGGTCACCGAAGCCGTCGCCGCCGCACGTGAGGCCGGCCGCAAATACATCACCGTCGCATCCGAAGTGCTCGGGGAGGCTGCCGCTTGAGTCGCATCAGCCGGACCGTCCTGATCGGTAACCGCCGTGGTCTGCATGCGCGCGCAAGTGCGAAGTTCGTCACCCTCGCCTCTTCCCAGCCGGTCGAGCTGACCGTCGAGAAGGACGGCAATTCGGTCACCGGCACCTCGATCATGGGGCTGATGATGCTTGGCGCCGCAATGGGCGACACGATCACGATCAGCGCCGCGGGCGACGGTGCCGAGGATGCCGTGCTCAAGCTGGTCGGGCTGGTCGAGGACCGCTTCGGCGAGGATTGATGCGCGAGATCACCGCCTTCTCCAACCCGCTGGTCAAGCGGGTCCGCTCGCTGCGCGACAAGAAGCATCGCCGCGACGAGGGGCTGTTCCTCGCCGAGGGGCTGCGCATCCTGACCGAGGCGCGCGAGGCGGGGCACCTGCCCGAATACCTCTTCTTCGCCAGGGGACACGACACCCATCCTCTGGCCGGAGAACTGATCGCTGCGACCGAGGCGGCGGGCGGCGAGGTGATCGCGACCGACAGCGACATCCTCTCCAAGCTTTCGGGCAAGGACAATCCCGGCGCCGTCGTCGGCGTCTATCGCGAATTGTCGACCGACCTTGCCCGGCTCGACCGTACCAGTGCGCAGATCTGGCTGGTCGCGGAGCGGCTGCGCGATCCGGGCAATCTCGGCACGATCCTGCGCACCGCCGATGCGGTCGGTGCGGGCGGCCTCATCCTGGTCGACGAGTGCGTCGATCCGTTCAGCGTCGAAGCGGTGCGCGCAAGCATGGGGGCGCTGTTCACCATCCCTTTCGCGCGCGCGCCGTGGGACGAATTCCATGACTGGCTGCGTGCCGGACCGGGACAGCTGGTCGGCCTCGCACTCGAAGGCGCGGTCGATTATCGCGCACCCGATTTTTCCGCGCCGGTCTTTCTGTTCACCGGCAACGAGGCGCAGGGCCTGCCCCCCGCCTATGCCGCGGCGTGCGACGTCCGCGTCAAAATACCCATGCTGGGCAAGGCGGATAGCCTCAATGCCGCGGTCGCGACCGCGGTGATGGCCTATACGGTCCTCGACCGGATGCGCCCCTTCTCCTGACCCCGGACTTGTTGCAGTTTTGCAACAGGGCTGATCCCATTTCGGAACGCGCTTGGAACAAATGCCGATTCCGGGCGTCGAACCGGGGCAATTTGGAGACGAAGCGATGTACTACGACACCGACGCCTTCACCGCCGCGCAGAGCGGATACCGGATCGCCTTCCGTCCGGGTGAACGAAACTACTGCCCGGGATGCGGCCAGTCGCACTGGACGGTCGGGCGGATGACCGCGGAATGCGCCTTCTGCGCCACCGCACTCCCGATCAACACGGGCGGCACCTTCGGCGCCGGCCTCTTCCACAACAGCACCAAGGCAGAACAGCTCGCCGCCTGATCGCGCGCCTCGACGCGCGCAGGCGGTTTGACCCCCGCCGCAGCCGCGCTACATGCGCCTGCATGACTGGCGCCACGCTCACCCTCTACAATTCGCTGACCCGTTCGCTCGAGCCCTTCGCGCCGATCGATCCCGCCAAGGGCGTGCGCGTCTATTCGTGCGGCCCCACCGTCTACAGCGATCCGCACCTCGGCAATCTGCGCGCCTATGTCTTCACCGACACACTCAGCCGTGTGCTGCGCTGGAAGGGCTATCCGCTCACCCATGTCATCAACATCACCGATGTCGGCCATCTGACCTCCGACGCCGATGAGGGCGAGGACAAGATGGAAGCCGCGGCGAAGAAGCGCGGGCTGAGCGCGTGGGACATCTCGCGCCACTATGCCGACGTGTTCCGCCGCAATTTGCGCGATCTCAACATCCGCACGCCCGATCACATGCCGCTCGCCACCGACTATGTGGCGAAGATGATCGAGTTCGCGAAGGGCTTCGCGGACGCGAACTGCTACCAGCTCGACAGCGGCCTCTATTTCGACAGCTCGACCGTGCCCGATTACGGCAGGCTCTCCGGCGGGCAGGACGATGCCGGCGAGGGCCGGATCGAGAGCGTCGAGGGCAAGCGCCACCCGCAGGACTTCGCGATCTGGCGCACCACCCCGCCGGGCGAGACGCGCCAGATGGAGTGGGATTCGCCCTGGGGCCGCGGCGCGCCGGGCTGGCATCTCGAATGTTCGGTGATGAGCGCCGAACTGCTCGGCCTGCCCTTCGACATCCATACCGGCGGCATCGATCACCGCGAGATCCACCACGTCAACGAGATCGCGCAGAACCAGGCCCATTGCCGCTGCGGCGACAGCGGCGCGCGGGTGTGGATGCACAACAACTTCCTCGTCGACCGCGGCGGCAAGATGTCGAAGTCCAAGGGCGGCATCGCCACGCTCGATGCGCTGGTCGCCAAGGGCGTGCACCCGCTTGCCTATCGCCTGATGTGCCTTTCCGCGCATTATCGCAGCGAGCTCGAGTTCAGCGGCGAGAACCTTCTCGCCGCGCTCGTCCGCCTGCGCCGACTCGTCCTCGCCGCGGAGAAGTTCCGCGAGGCCGAGGGGAGCGGTGGCGGGGACGCAGGCAGCTATCTCGAGCGGCTCGACGCGGCGGTGTCCGACGATCTCAACACGCCCAAGGCGCTGCCGATCCTGGAGGAGCTGCTCGCCGACAAGCAGCTGGGACAGGAAGCGCGGCTGATGACGCTGGCGCAGTTCGACACCGCGCTCGGCCTCAACCTGCTCGACCTGAGCCGCGCCGACCTGCGCGTCCGCCCCGCCGACGCACTGGTGACCGAAGCCGAGATCGAAGCCCGCCTCGCGCAGCGCAAGGAAGCGCGTGCGGCCAAGGACTTCGCCCGTTCGGACGCGATCCGCGACGAGCTGCTCGGCGCGGGGGTCGATGTGATGGACGGCGATCCGATCGGCTGGGACTGGAAGATCGAGCTCTAACGCCACCACATCTCGGCGCTCGTTACCCCGGCCTTGTGCCGGGGTCCACCGCGCGGCGAACGATCCGTTCTAGCCCGTTGCGCCACGCTCGCGTCACCCTGGATCCCGGCACAAGGCCGGGATGACGGGAGTGGTCAAACGAACCCAAGGTTCCGCGTCGAATAATTGCCGATGTTGGGCAGCACCGTCGCCAGGTTCGAGTCGCTCACCCCGAACCAGCCCGCCAGCGTCGCGGCATATTGATCGACCGAGATCGTCGGCAGCAGCCGCCCCTGCCCGACATCGTCGGGCGTATTATGCCCGATCGCGGGCGGGGTGCCGTAGATGCGCTGGCCGTTGACTACGCCGCCGACAACGAAGTGCGTCGCGCCCCAGCCATGGTCGGACCCGTCGTCATTCTGGGTCAGCGTGCGGCCGAAGTCGGACGCGGTGAACGCCGTCACCTTGTCCGCCACGCCAAGCGCCGCGGTGGTGTCGTAAAAGGCGCGCATCGCTTCGGCCACGCGGCCGATTTGGGTCGGGTGATCGCGCACGAGGAAGTCGTGCATGTCGAAGCCGCCCAACGACACGAAGAACACCTGCCGCTTCGCGCCCAGTTCCTGCGAGACCGAGATCATCCGCGCGACGATCTTGAGCTGGTCGGCCAGGCTGTTGCCCGTAGGGAAGAGCGGGAAGTTCGCCGCCGGCGCGCTGCCCAGCGCCCCGTTGACCTGCGCGTAGAGATCGAGCGCGCGCTTCGAGATCGTCGCATGCTCGTTCTCGATCAGATGCGTACGCGCCCCGCCCATCAGCGACCGCAGCGCAGTCGCCGCGGCGGACGAACCGTAGAGCGTCGAGGCGTTGTTGATCAGCGATGTCGGCCCGTTGGTGCCCGTCACATACTGGATCGAGCTGCGGCCCGAGAGATAGACCGCATTACCCGATGCGCTGATACAGGTCAGCGCCGCGCTGCCGTTGCCGCTCTGCAGCAGGTCGCCGATCCGCCCACCCCAGCCCGATGTCGCACCCTCGGCGCTCGATGCCTGCCAATAGCTCTGCTGGTCATTGTGGCTGAACAATTTGGGCGGCAGCGCCACGCTGTTCGCCTGGTACTGCACCTTGGTGGTCGGCCGCACCAATGTCCCGACATTGAGCACCACCGCCATCTTGCCCGCGTCGAACAAAGGCAGCAGCGGCGCCATGGTCGGCGCCAGGGCATATTGCCGCCCGCCCAGCGCGTTCAACGGATTGAGCGCGGTCGCCGTCAGGGCATCGCGAAGGTGCGCGAGCCCCGGCCGGGCGGTCGTGTAGAGCGCATGGCTCGCCGCATCATAGGGCGGCAGCGTGTTGGCATAGTCGTTGCCGCCATAGAGAAACACGCAGACCAGCGCCTTATAGTCGCTCGCCACTGCGGCGGAGGCTTCGCCGATCGCCGCAAGCTGGGTGACGAAGGGCGCGGCACCGCCGGCAATGCCGAGCGAGGCACTGCGGCGGAGAAAGGCGCGGCGGGATTGATCATTATCCATCGTCCGGCCCCTCACTTCTGCGCCAGATAGTCGGGCGCGGCCATCGTCAGCAGCAGCGCGATCGCGATCCGGTTGTTGGTGTTGGTCGAACTGTCGACCGCGGTCTTGATCTGGCCGGCCGTCGCCGTGCTCAGCTGTCCCGCGGCGAGCACCAGGTTGATCCGGTCGACCAGCGCCTGGCTGTCGGCGGCGATGGCCGTCAGTTCGGTATAGCTGCTCTTGAGATCGGTCAGCCCGTTGTTCACCACCGACTGCATGTAGTTCACATAGCCGACGACGCTGATCTCGTTGGTGATCTGGAACTCCGGCGCGACCAGCCCGCCACTCGCAAAGCCGCTGTTCGGCGGGGTGTAGCCGGGCCGGAAGAAGTTGAAGACCGACGCGCTGCGCCCCATCGACTGCGCCAGCCGGTTGGTCGAGCTGCTGGTGTCGCCGATCGTCCAGTTGCCGCTCACCGAAGCCGCACCGAACCCGCGCGCCCAGCCGGTGAAGCGCATCACCGGCTCGCGCAACTTGCCTGCGCTGGTGCCCGACGGGTCGGTCCGCGCCTCATTGTCGAGCAGGATCGCGCGGATCACCGCCTGCATGTCGCCGCGCACCCCCGACCCATTGTCGGCAAACTTCGCGGATACCCGGCCGACATAGGCGGGCGACGGGTTGCTGGTGACCAGCCGCTGAATCAGCTGCTTCGAGACGAAGGGCGCGACATTGGGATGCGCGAAGATCGTGTCGAGTGCCTGTTTGACCGCATCCATCCCGGCAGCACCCGCCACCACGGTGGTACCGAGAAACGTCGAGGCGCCGGTCTCGTGCGTACCCGCGTTGACGATCAGCGCCCGGCGATAGCGGTCGGGGGTGGTATTGTCGGTCGAGTCGAGCGTCAGGCCAGTGAACACCCGCGCAAGGCCCGAGACATCGGCCGGGGTATAGGTTTCGACCGGCGCGCCGCCCGACGTCACCACCGTCCCGTCCATGTTGAGCCGGTGGAGCCCGATGGTGAAGAGCTGCATCAGCTCGCGTGCATAATTCTCGTCGGGCACCGATCCGGTCGTGGCATTCGCCTTGCGGTTGCCGAGAAAGGTCAGGAACGAGGCCATCGCCGCGTTGGTCGTGATCTTCTCCAGGATCGTGCGGAAATTGCCGAACGCATTGTCGAGCAGCACGTCGACATAGGCGGCCATCGCGAATTGCCGCCAGCTCAGGTTCACGCCGGAAATGCCGACGACCAGCACTTCCAGCAATGCCATGCCGACACGCTGGCGCAGCTGGTCGCCCGCACCGATCAGCTGCGCCCACATCACATTGTCGAAACCGGATTCGCCGTCCCTGTTGGCGACGTCGCTATAGCCCTTCGACACCAGCCAGTCCCAATGGGTGGTGCCGCGTGGCTTGGCGAATTCGGCGGTGATCCAGCCGGCATAGCCGCGCGCCTGCACATCGGCGATGTCCGCGCTGGTTGCGCCCATCGTCGCCTGGGCAAGGAAACGGCTGGCCTGAACCGCCGTCGGCGCCGGTGCCGGCGAGGGCGACGGCGTGCCGGTGGGCGGCGGGGTGACCACGCCTCCTCCACCGCCTCCGCCCGAATCGCAGGCGGCGAGTGCCAGGCCGAGCGCAAGCACGCTGACGCCACCCGGCGCCACGCCGCCGGCAGCGGATTCGGGCGGATCGAGGGCATCATTCTCCGCCTCGACCAGAAGCAACTCCGGATTGTCCATTCAGCCCCCGCGCGCAGGCGCATCGCCTGTATCCGCTATGTCTCGCATTTCCGGGCTCGCCACCAGCCGGAAACAGTATCAACCTGCCGCAAACCATTCATTTTCCCTCGGTTTGCGTGACCGCCAGGATCGTCCTAACCTGTTGAGATGAAAGCCGTCCTGCCCGCCCTCGCCCGCCCGCTGATCGAAGCCGGGCTGCCCGACGGAATCGAGCCGCACTGGTTCACCAGTCAGGCGGAGGCGGCCGCGATGGTCGCGGACGCGGACATCGCCTGGGTCGACATGATGCGTCCCGAATGGACCGGCGAGGCTGCTGCGGCTGGCGTGCGGCTCAAATGGCTTTCGACCATCTATGCCGGGATCGACGCGTTTGACGTCGATCTGCTCAAGGCACGCGGAACGATCCTCACCAACGGCGTCGGCATCAACGCCGTCGCAGTCGCCGAATATGCGGTGATGGGGATGCTCGTGGCAGCCAAGCGCTTCGATCAGGTGGTCCGCACCGCCGACCGCCGCGAATGGCCCGGCGACGCGCCCGGCAAGGTCGAGCTGTTCGAAACCCGTGCGCTGATCGTCGGCTATGGAACCATCGGCCGGATGATCGGCGATCGCCTCGCGGCGTTCGGGGTCGAAGTGACCGGCGTCACCCGTTCGGGCCGCGACGGTACGCTGACGCCCGATCAGTGGTGCGAGCGGATCGGCGAGTTCGACTGGATCGTCCTCGCCGCGCCCTCCACCGGCGACACCCATGCCCTGATCGGCGCGGCGGAACTCGCGGCGATGAAGCCCGGCACCTGGCTGGTGAACGTCGCGCGTGGCGACATGGTCGATCAGCCCGCGCTGATCGAGGCGCTGGAGAAGCGCCGCATCGCCGGTGCCTTTCTCGACGTCGTCGACCCCGAACCGCTGCCCGCAGAACACCCGCTCTGGACCGCGCCCAACGTCATCCATTCGATGCATCTGTCGGGCCGCTCGCAGACGAAGATGTTCATGCGCGCCGCCGCACTGTTCCTCGAAAACGCCCGTGCCTTTGTCGAGGGGCGGCCGATGAAGAACGTCGTCGATCTCGACGCGGGCTACTAGCATCGCTAAGTCCGCCCCATCATGATCCTCGTCATCGACAATTACGACAGCTTCACCTGGAACCTGGTCCATTATCTGATGGAACTGGGCGCCGAGGTGAAGGTGGTGCGCAACGATGCGCTGACCGCAGCCGAAGCGATCGCGAGCAACGCGCAGGCCTTCCTGCTCTCGCCGGGTCCGTGCACCCCGAACGAGGCGGGGATCAGCCTCGATCTCGTTGCCGCCTGTGCCGACCAGGGCAAGCCGCTGCTCGGCGTGTGCCTCGGCCACCAGTCGATCGGCCAGCATTTCGGCGGACAGGTCGTGCGCGGCGGGCTGATGCACGGCAAGACCAGCCCCGTGCGTCATGACGGCACCGGCCTGTTCGAAGGGCTGCCCAGCCCCTTCACCGCGACGCGTTACCACTCGCTGATCGTCACCGACATTCCCGAGGAACTGGTGGTCAACGCCACGGCCGACGACGGTAGCGTCATGGCATTCCGCCACCGCGAGCTGCCGATCCATTCGGTCCAGTTCCATCCCGAAAGCATCGCCACCGAACATGGCCATGCGATGCTGGCGAACTTCATGAAGATCGCCGGGATCGAGGCGAAGGCGCTGGCCTGAGCTGTCGCGGCGGCCGCGATATTGCCAGCCGCCGCTCCCGGGCATAGCGTCTGCGACGAGCGATCCTGCATCGCTCGTCACCGCTGGAGGCCGGCTTGAAACCTACCGCGCTCATTCTCCCGCTCGCCGCCATGGCATGTGCGCCGAAGCCCGCGAACGAGCCGGCTGTCGGGATGGCGAATCCCGCATCGGTTCATTGCGTGAAGGCCGGTGGCCGAATCGAAATCCGCAAGGAGACGGCTGGCGAGGTCGGATATTGCCACCTGCCGGACGGCCGGGTGATCGAGGAATGGCAGTTCTTCAGGGCCTCTCAGGGCAAGAACGACTAGCCTCCTTCTCGCGTCGCTCCCGATTTTGCGGCAGGACCGGCGCGTTATGAACAAGACGGTCTCGAAGACGCTCTCCTACTGGCTTCGCCACGCGCCCGAAGCCGCGAATCTGAACCTCGATCACGCCGGATGGGCGGAGACGAACGCGGTGCTTGCCGCGTTCGAAAAGTCGGGTGCCCGCGTCGGCATGAGCGAGCTTCGCGACGTGGTCGAGCAGAACGACAAGCAGCGTTTCGAACTCTCGGCCGATGGTCTGCGCATCCGCGCGCGGCAGGGCCACTCGATCAAGGTCGATGCCGAATGGGAAGCCGCGCGGCCGCCGGAAACCCTCTATCACGGCACGGTCGAACGCTTCCTCGAGCCGATCTTCAGCGAAGGGCTGCGGCCGCAGGCGCGGCATCACGTCCATCTCTCGCCGGACGTGGAGACGGCAACACGGGTGGGCGCGCGCCGCGGCAAGCCGGTCGTGCTGGAGGTCGCCGCACGTGCGATGCACGCCGAGGGCGCCGAGTTCTTCCTGTCGAGCAATGGTGTCTGGCTGGTCGAACACGTGCCGCCGGCGCATCTGCGCCGTGCCTAGTGCCTCAGGCCTGAGACAGGCTCAGCACATTGCCGTCCGGGTCGTTGAACCAAGCGACCTTCGCCATGCCGCCGGGCGCGGTCCAGATGCCGTCCTCGTCCTGACCCATGCCGTCATAGATGGTGAACGCCACGCCCTTGTCGCGCAGTGTGTGCACGGTCGCGCGGATGTCGCCGACATTCCATCCGAATACCGGGTGCTGCCCGGCCTTGAAGTCCGGCATCGGCGTCAGGCGGATCACCGCATTGTCCATGGCGATGAAGTCGCCGAACGGATCTGAGCTGCGCAGCGTCAGCCCCAGCTGGTCGCAATAGAAGCCAAGCGCGCCATCGCGATCGGCGGTGTAAAGGAAGCTGACCGGTTCGGTCGATTTGAGGCCCATGGCTTATTGCTCCCTAACGAGGTGGGGGACAGGCACGCGCGGGAACGAAACGGAAGTTGCGGCGCGTCATCTTCACCTTGCGCTCGCGATCGGTCCATCCGTCGATGATCGCAATATCACCATAGAAGGTCGTCGGCACGACAATCTCGCCGGTTGAATCGCGCACGGGATTCCAGCTTTGCCCGGCATCCAGCGTGACGAGCACAAGCCCGTGCAGCTCGGACGCACTTTTCGCCCGCAGCCAGGTAGCGCCGTGAGACCCTTCGCCTTCAAACCAGCCGTCCGCCGTCGCGCTGCTACCCGCCTTGATCGTCCAGCCGGAAGGAATTCGACACACCGCCTTGTAACGAACACCCCAGCTCTGGAGCTTGAACTCGTTGATATACTCGTCCGGTCCGATGCCGAGTCCGACGATCGAAACAAGATACATCCGTTGCGGAAGCGCTGCCGAAGCGGGTGCCGCCAGCGCGAGGGCAATCAAGGGAAGCAATGCCTTCATATGGCATTTCATTCCGTCTTTGGACTGCTCACGCAACGGGCAAACGCGGTAACCCCAAGCAGGATTTGCTCGACTTGGTCCGCCCACGCCCCAATAGAAGCGGCGTGACCCGCTTCAGCCTCCTTCCCGATCCCGCCACGCCGCTCGTCCGCGAAGCCGCCGCGCAGGCGTTCGCCGACATTCTCGACGGCAATGCGACCGAGCCCGAGATCGAGGCGTTCCTGATCGCCCTTTCCGAACGCGGCGAGACCAGCATCGAGATCGCCGAAGCCGCCCGCGCGATGCGCCAGAGGGTAATCCCGGTCAGTGCCCCCGCCAACGCCATCGACGTGTGCGGCACCGGCGGCGATGGCCACCACACGCTCAATGTCTCGACCGCGGTCGCGATCGTCGTCGCGGCGGCCGGGGTGCCGGTCGCCAAGCACGGCAACCGCGCGGCATCGTCCAAGTCGGGTGCGGCGGATACGCTGGAGGCGCTCGGCCTCGATCTCGATCGCGCGGCTGAGAATGCCGAAGCACATCTGAACGATCTCGGCATCGCCTTTCTCTTCGCGGCCAAGCATCACCCGGCGATGGGGCGGATCGCGCCGCTGCGCCGCCGGATCGCGCGGCGGACGATCTTCAACCTGATGGGCCCGCTCGCCAATCCCGCCGGGGTCCAGCGCCAGCTGATCGGCATCGCCCGGCCCGATTATGCCCCGATCTATGCCCAGGCGCTGGAGCAGCTGGGCGTCAAGGGCGCGGCGATCGTCGCCGGCGAAGAAGGGCTCGACGAGCTCTCGCCCGAAGGCGGCAGCCTGGTCGTCAGCATTGGCGACGTCAGCCTGCCATCGCGGGTCACCCCTGCCGACGCCGGACTCGCGTCACACCCGCTGGTCAGCCTGCGCGGCGGCGACGCACGCGAGAACGCCGCCGCGCTGCGCAAGCTGCTCCAGGGCGAGCGCGGCCCCTATCGCGACGCGGTGCTGCTCAATGCCGCTGCCGCGCTGGTCGTCGCGGGCGAAGCGGTCGATCTGCGCGCAGGCGCGGAGGAAGCCGCCGAAACGATCGACAAGGGGCTTGCCAACGCGCTGCTCGACTGCTGGATCGCCGCAGCATGAACACGCTCGACAAGATCCTCGAAGTGAAGCGGCGCGAAGTCGCCGAACGCAAGGCGGCGACCGCGCTCGCCGACCTTCAGGCCCGTGCACTCGCCCAGACCCCGCCGCGCGGGTTCCGCGCCGCGCTCGATGCCAAGGCCGCAAATGGCTACGGCCTGATCGCAGAAATCAAGAAAGCTTCCCCGTCCAAGGGATTGATCCGCGCCGATTTCGACCCGCCGGCTCACGCCCGGGCCTACGAAGCCGGCGGCGCGGCATGCCTGTCGGTGCTGACCGACGCCGAATTCTTCCAGGGGCATGAGGATTATCTCATCGCGGCACGCGCCGCGTGCAACCTGCCGGTGATCCGCAAGGATTTCATGATCGATCCGTGGCAGGCGCTGGAGGCGCGCAGTATCGGCGCCGACGCGATTCTGATCATCGTCGCCGCGCTCGAGGATGCGCAGATGGCAGAGATCGAGGATGCCGCGCTCGGCCTCGGCATGGACGTGCTGGTCGAGGTCCACGACGAAGCCGAACTCGAGCGCGCTCTGGCGCTCCGCTCGCGGCTGATCGGAGTCAACAACCGCAACCTCAAGGATTTCTCTGTCTCCTTTGACAGAACCTATGAACTTGTCGGCCGCGCACCCGAAGGCTGCACCTTCGTCGCCGAAAGCGGCCTCACCTCGCGCACCGACCTCGACGCCATGGCGGAACATGGCGTGCGCTGCTTCCTGATCGGCGAATCGCTGATGCGGCAGGACGATGTCGAGGCGGCGACGCGGGCGCTGGTGGGATGAGCGACCTCACCCATCTCGACGAAAACGGCGCCGCGCGCATGGTCGATGTGGGAGCGAAGGCCGAAACACAGCGGGAAGCCATCGCCTCCGGCCGCATCACCATGTCGTCGGCGGCCGCCGCGGCGATTCGTGACGGCCTGGTCAAGAAAGGCGACGTCCTGTCGGTCGCACGCGTCGCCGGAATCATGGCGGCGAAGAAGACCAGCGACCTCATTCCGCTCTGCCACCCGCTGGCGCTGACGAAGATCACACTCGATCTTGTCCCTGACGCGACCGGGGTCACCGCGACCGCAACCGTCGCGCTGACCGGCCGGACCGGCGTCGAGATGGAGGCGCTCACCGCGGTCTCGGTCGCGCTGCTCACCGTCTACGACATGGCCAAGGCGATCGATAAGGCGATGCGGATCGAGGATATCCGTCTCGTTTCCAAGACAGGCGGCAAGTCCGGAGACTGGGTGAACCCAGAAGGTTAATTTTCACTCCACCCTGCTCGCTCAGACATTCTTGAGGGGCAAGCGCGCACGGTCCTCCCGACAAACGGGTGGGGATCCAATGACACTTCCGGCACGATCAGCGATCTTCTCGCTGTCCGGCGAGCTAGACGCTGCACCCGGTGCGGTCGAGGATGCATCGCCTGCAAGACTGCTGCTCGGCAGCGCGGGCGAGCGGAACTGTTTCGTCCACCGCCTCACATCGGCCGGCGCATCGCTCACCGTCTCCGGCCCGGTCAGCAACGGCGCACGCGCGACGATCGAGCTGCCCTTCGGCCTCGCCGCCGACGGATCGATCGTCGGCGACGATCCCGACGCGGTCGCCTTCCGGTTCGATGAACCGCTCGACGTCGTGGGCGCGCTCGCCCGCTGCCTCGCGGCGCTTCCGGCCGAGCGGCGCCAGATGCCGCGTATCGAGCTGCGCCACCGTCTCTGCGTGCGGCACAATGGCCAGGTCGATTTTGCCTGGACGCGCAACCTCTCCACCGCCGGCGTCGGTGTCGAGACGCGCGCGGTGCTGACGCCCGGCGAGCAGGTCGAGTTGACGCTCGACGGCCTGCGCCCGATCCAGGGTGAGGTGCGCTGGACCGAACGCGGTCAGGCCGGCATCGCCTTTGTCGAGGAGCTCGGCTGGCAGATCCTGATGCCCTGGCTGCGCAAGATCGCGACGCGCCGCCCCGGCCCCAATGGCACTCCGGTGCAGGAATATGCCCCCTCGGCGCTGGGCGCGGTCAAGGATGCCCTCAAGCTCGATATCGCCACCCATGTCCGCTCGGGCGCCAATTGGTGGAATGCGCAGCTCAATACGCTCAGCAGCACGCTCACCGAGTTCGAAAGCGCGACCGAATTCGCCCCGCTCTCCTCGCTCTGGCTTTCGCTGCCTGGAATAGGCGGCTGGCCGATCCGGGTGATCGAATGCCACGGTGCGCGGCACGTCGCCGAATTCCGCATCGCGCTGCGCCCGCATGAGATGGCGCGGCTGACCGAAGCGGCACGCCCGGCGCGCTGATCCTCTCGACCCAGCCGCCGCCGCGCGGTACCCCCGCGGCGATGGACCACCTTCTTCCCGTCGCCGAAGCCCAGCACCGCCTGCTCGCGCTTGCGTCCGCGATTTCGGTGGAAGACATACCGCTCAACGAAGCCTGCGGCCGATGGGCCGCCGCGGCCGTCACCGCCTTGCGCACGCAACCAGAGCAGCCGGTATCGGCAATGGACGGCTATGCGATTCGCTTCGCCGATCTGCCCGGCCCTTGGGACGTGACCGGCGAAAGCGCCGCCGGCCGCCCGTCCGCGGGCATCGTCGCCGCACATCAGGCGGTACGCATCTTCACCGGCGCCGTCCTGCCTGACGGTACCGATACCGTGCTGGTGCAGGAGGAAGCGCGGCGCGAAGGCAGCCGTCTGCACCTCGACGGCGACGGACCCGCCGGCAAAGGCCGCAATGTCCGCGCGGCCGGGCTCGATTTCCGCGCGGGTGAAACGCTGATCTCCGCTGGTGAGCGTCTGACCCCCGCCCGGATCGCACTCGCCGCGGTCGCCGGCCATGCCACCCTGCCCGCTCGCCGCCGCATCCGCATCGCGATCGCCGCGACGGGCGACGAGTTGCGCACGCCCGGCGAACCGCTCGCCCCCGGTCAGTTGCCCGAGAGCAACGGCATGATGCTCGCCGCTATGCTGGCTGGGCTTCCGGTCGAGATCACCGACCTCGGCATCCTGCCCGACCGGCACGATATCCTGGCGGCGACCTTTGCCGGGGTCGGCACCGATATCCTCGTCACCACCGGCGGCGCATCGGTCGGTGACCATGACCTTGTCCGGCCCGCGCTCCTGGCGGCTGGCGCGGACATCGATTTCTGGAAGATCGCGCTCCGCCCCGGCAAACCGATGATGGCGGGGAAACTTGGCGCCACAATGGTGCTGGGGCTGCCCGGCAACCCGGTCTCCGCCTTCGTCACGGCGCAGCTCTTTCTTCTCCCGCTCGTCGCGCATCTCTCGGGCGCTGCCGATCCGCTGCCGCGGATGCGCACCGCAACACTCGGCGAACCGCTCCCCGCCAACGGACCGCGCGCCGACTATCTGCGCGCCGCGCATCGCGACGGACGCGTCGTCGCCGCCGCAATCCAGGACAGCTCGATGCTCCGCACGCTCGCCCGCGCGGACTGCCTGATCGTGCGCTCGCCCCACGCGCAACCCGCGCAAACCGGCGACTCGGTGGAAATCCTGCCTTTCTGGTGAAGCTCCGCCTTGACATCATACAAGAACAAGGCGTAAACGTTCCATGTCTGTTCCAGATGGAGAACGTCCGATGCTTACGAAGAAGCAGCATGAGCTGATCTGCTTCATCGCCGACCGGTTGAACGAGACCGGCGTCTCGCCCTCGTTCGAGGAGATGAAGGACGCGCTCGATCTCAAGTCGAAGTCGGGCGTCCACCGGCTGATCTCCGCACTCGAGGAACGCGGCTTCCTGCGCCGCCTGCCTAATCGCGCGCGCGCGCTCGAAGTGCTCAAGATGCCTGAGCGTGCCGAGCCCAAAAAGGCCGCCCCCGCCAAGGACAATGTCGTCACGCTCGCTCGCCCCGCGCCGCAGCCGGCCCCCGCAAACGATGTGATCGAGATTCCGCTGCACGGCCGCATCGCCGCGGGCGTGCCGATCGAGGCGCTGGAAGGCTCGACCATGCTCCCGGTCCCCGCCGCCCTGCTCGGCTCGGGCGAACATTACGCGCTCGAGGTCGCCGGGGATTCGATGGTCGAGGCCGGGATCTTCGACGGCGACTATGCGCTGATCCGCCGTCAGGAGACGGCCCGCGACGGCGAAATCGTCGTGGCGCTGATCGAGGACAGCGAGGCGACGCTCAAATATTTCCGCAACGAAGGCAGCATGGTCCGGCTCGATCCGGCCAACCGCGCCTATGATCCGCAGCGCTACCGCCCCGATCAGGTGCGCGTCCAGGGCCGCCTCGCGGGCTTGCTGCGGCGCTACTGAATGCGAAGGGCGGCTGCGGCCGCCCTTTCCATTGATCATGATTTCGGACCTGCCAGGCCGTACTGCAGCCCTGCGCCTTTACCTTCCAGGTAATTGAGCGCGCGCCTGCCGTGCCTATCCTGCATGCGTCCACCCAGTGACAGGAGAGAGCAATGACCACCCTTGAAGGCGGCTGCCATTGCGGCGCGATTCGTTACACACTGACCGGCGATCCGATGCATCACGCGCTGTGCCACTGCACCGACTGCCGCCGCGCATCGGGCGCGCCGATGGTCGGCTGGGCGATGTTCCAGGAGGACGCGCTCAGCGTCACCCGGGGCGAACCACAGGAATATGCCTCATCCGAACATGGCCGCCGCTATTTCTGCGGCACCTGCGGGACGGGCCTGTTCTACCGCAATGCGGAGAACCTTCCCGGCATCGTCGATACGCAGGTCGCAACGCTCGACGATCCCGACGTGATCCCCGCCGGCGCGCACATCCAGGTCGCCGAGCGCATCGGCTGGATGAAGGATATGCATAATCTTCCGGAGTTCGCACGCTACCCGGGGATGGAGTAGCGCGACGTCGCGATGGAGGCGAGCGCTCGACCGAACCTCCCTCGATCACACGCGGATTTCCCCCTCCATGACGGCGACGCACGCGCCACGCAGGGTCGCGACAATGCCTTCCGGTGAACGGCGTGCCTCGACGTCCAACAGGCTTGGCCTGCCCATTTCGACACCCTGATGGATCAGGAAGCGGGCTTCATCGCTATCCGGCTCAAACGACAGCAGCAGGCAGGCAAGGGGCGCGTTCGCGCTTCCGGTGGCGGGATCTTCCCACGTCCCGGCCAACGGCGCGAACATCCGGGCGCGAAGGGCGCGCCCCTGCTTGCAATAGACATGGACCGAGAATCGGTTGCCCAGATGCGGATGGGCAGCAAGCGCCGCCCTGAATGCCGCAAGATCGGGGGCACAGCGTGCGAGCGCGTCGCTGGTCAGTTCCGCGATGACATAGGGGTTGCCGTTCGATGCGACGATCGGCGGATGCGTTGCGGTTACGACGTCGCCGGTCTCCAACCGCAAGACCTGCGTGATGACATCGACCGCAATTGGCTCACCGATGCTCAATGGTTGCGGCGCCGCGATCGTGGCGGCAACGGGCGTACCCTGGGCATCCCGCTCGATCCTGACGCGGACAAGCCCGGCGGGAATCTCGAACGTCGCGTCTGTCAGGCCGGGTTGTTGACCGGCGAGAACGAAGGCGGTGCCGACCATCGGGTGCCCTGCAAAGGCCATCTCCGCCGTGCGGTTGAAGATACGGACACGCGCCGTGTTCACGGGATCGGCCGGTGGCAGGATGAAGGTGGTTTCGCTGAGATTGAACTCGGCCGCCACCGCCTGCATCGTCGCGCTGTCGAGCGCTTCGCCTCCCATCACCACGGCGAGTGGATTCCCACCGAAGCGCTGGTCCGTAAAAACATCAGCAGTGAAGAAGGGCAATCTGGGCATGTACGACTCCAATCCGCTGCATGATTGACACGCATTTCGTTGATTGGCAAACTATCGAATATGACCGACGCAGAGCTGTTCCGCGCCCTGGGCAACGATCGCCGCCTTCAGATCCTGGCCTGGCTCAGGGAACCGACCGCGCATTTTCCGCCACAGCGGGACGGTGACCTGATCGAAGATGGCGTATGCGGTCAGCTCATCGCGGAGAAGCTCGGCATCAATGCATCGACACTCAGCGAACATATGCGGGTGCTGCAGGGCAGCGGTCTGGTGACGCCGAAGCGGATCAAGCAATGGACATTCTACCGTCGCAATGACGCTCGGCTGAAGGCGCTCGCTTCGATCGTCAACGGGATTTGAAGGCGTGGTGATGTTCAGCCACATAACCGTCGGCGTCAGCGACCTCGATCGCGCGGCTTCCTTCTACGATGCGCTGCTGATCCCACTCGAGCTTGCCCGGCGTCCAGTGACGCCCGATGGCGGGCCGCCATCGCTGTGCTGGCATAAGCCGGGCGCCAGCCTGCCCCGCTTCTACACTTATCTGCCATTTGACGGAGAGCCGTGCTCGCACGGCAACGGCAGCATGGTCGCCTTCCTCGCTCCCTCGCCCGAAGCGGTAAATCTCGCCCATGCGCAGGCCCTGCGTCACGGCGGGACCGACGCGGGAGCTCCTGGGCCGCGCGAGCATTACGGGCAGGGCTATTATGGCGCCTATTTGCGTGATCCTGACGGCAACAAGATCCACATCGTCCATCGGCCGGAGGCATCGTCAGTCACGCCTTGATCGCGGGTCACTGCGTCCCGCCCGAACGCGTTGCCGCCACCCGCTCCGCCTCGATCCACGGATGCCGCGCCCCTGCCCGCCGTACGGTCCGCACCTCCGGCGTCGTGCCCAGCATGATCGCCACCCCGCCGGTCTTCGCCAGCATCGCCCGATCGAGCTTCAACCACTTCGGCATACATCCTGGCGGCAGGCGGCGGTCCGAGACCAGGATATCCACCGAGCGGCACACCGCAATCATCTCCCGCCACGGCACCAGATAGCCGCTCCGCGTCGCCGCGACCCGCCAGCGCCGCCCCTCACGCTCGATATCGATCAGGCACAGATCGGGGCTGCACCGCGCACCCAGCTGTTCCGCCAGCGCGGGCAGTTCAGCGTCCACCCCGCCACTCTCCGCCATCATGTCACGCACATAGTCGCCCGCCCGGTCGCGCAGGATGGCAATCTCCCCGCCCGGCATCCGCAGCGCCAGGTGCCGCCCGTCGCCCGTCACCAGCAGATCCGGCATCGGCGTCGCGAGCGCCCACACCGCTCCCACCGCCACCGGCATCAGCCCTGCCAGCCGCACCCGCGTCTTCCACAGCGCGAACCACAATCCGCCCGCCACCATCAACGCATAGGCACCGCCCGGCATTCCCGGCAGCATTGCCAGCGCTCCCGGTGCATTCGCCGCGGCATGCGCAAGGCCGAGCAGCAGCCATAATGCCCGCTCGGTGAGCCACCAGAAGGGCGCACCAAGCCCGATAAGGTCGAAGAACAGCGCCGCCGCCTCCAGCGGCATGATGACGAAGGTGGTGAGCGGGATCGCGACGATGTTCGCGAGCGCGCCATAGACGCCGGATTTGTGGAAGTGGAACAGCGCGATGGGCGTCAGCGCGATCTCCACCACAAGTCCTGTCAGCAACAGCGATCCGACACCCCGCGCAACCCTGCGTGCCCAGCCCTCCTCGCGCCGCTCGAACCAGCCGCGCACGCGCCGGCTCTCGTGCAACGCGACGATCGCGGTCACCGCCGCAAAGCTCATCTGGAAGCTCGGCCCGATCAGCGCCTCGGGCCAGAGCAGCAGCACGACCAGCGCGCCGAACGCCACCAGCCGCAGCGTAATCGCCTCGCGCCCCAGCATCATCGCCGCCAGCACCAACAGCGCCGCGATACACGACCGCACCGTCGGCACCTCGGCGCCGGTGAGCAGCGTATAGCCCACCGCCGCGACGCCCGCCGCGCCCGCTGCGATCACCGGCAATGGCCAGCGCAGCGCTAGGGCCGGACTGAGCGCAAGCAGCCGCAGCACCAGCAGCATCGTCGCGCCCACCACCGCGGTAACGTGCAGGCCGCTCACCGACAGCAGATGCGCCAGCCCCGATCGCCGCAGCGCTTCGCCATCCGCTTCGGATATCGCCCCGCGGTCCCCCGTCACCAGCGCCGCCGCGATCCCGCCCGCGCTCCCCTCGACCTGGCGCTGGACATGCGCCGTCAGCCGCTCGCGCAACCCGCTCTTCGCCTCGCCCGGCGCGACGATTTCGACCGGCGCAAATCCCCGCCCACTCGCCCCCAGCCGGTCGAACCACGCTACCCGTTCGAAGTCATAGGCACCGGGCACCGCAGGGGGTGCGGGCGGCATCAGCCGCGCGCGCAGCCGCACCACCGCGCCGCGGCTCAGCCCGGCGGGCACGTCCTTCGCATCGAGATTCACGCGCACGGCGGGAGGCAGGCCCGCCCCCGCCTCGGGCGCGATCCGCACGCGAACCATCTTCCGCGCCGGGAGCTGTTCCACGCGCTCGACCTTGCCCTGAAATGCGACGATCGCCGGCCGCGCCAGCACGGGTGCCGCCATCCGCTCGGCACGCCACCACACCAGCGCGCAACCGATCGCCACCAGCATCCCCGCCACCGCCACGCAGCGCGCCGCGCGCCCTCCGCCGCCCAGCGCAAGCCCGGCTGCAGCAATCCCCAGCCCGCCCAGTATCACGGCAATCCACCGCCCGGCGTCGGGCAGCGCGAACCAGGCCACGATCCCCGCGCCCAGCATCACGGGGATCCACAGCACAAGCTGCCCGCGCTCGGCCTCCAGCCAGCGCTCGAGTCGTTCGCCCCACAGTCCCGGGAATCGCCATCCGCCCGCGATTTGAAGCAGGCGAAACCCCGTGCTAGGGGCGCTCGCGGCTGAACTGGCCATCGATCACATGTCTTGGGAGCAAGCGCGCTTGGGCGCAACATCTGAACCCGCCGCGGGTACGCAAATCGTCACGCGCTTCGCCCCGTCGCCGACGGGGTTTCTGCATATCGGCGGCGCACGCACCGCGCTGTTCAACTGGCTGTTCGCGCGCCACCATGGCGGCAAGTTCCTGCTGCGCATCGAGGATACCGACCGCGCCCGCTCGACCGATGCGGCGATCGAGGCGATCCTTGACGGCATGCGCTGGCTCGGCCTCGATTGGGACGGCGACGAGGTCTATCAGTTCGCCCGCGCCGAGCGGCATGCCGAAGTCGCCCACGCGATGCTCGACTCCGGCCACGCCTATCGCTGCTGGATGAGCCAGGAGGAAATCGCGGCCCAGCGCGAGGAAGCGCAGGCGGCGAAGAAGCCTTATCGCATCCGCAGCCCGTGGCGCGACCGTACCGACGGCCCGCTCGACCAGCCGCACGTCGTCCGCATCCGCGCCCCGCGTGAGGGCGCAGTGACGATCCGCGACGCGGTTCAGGGCGAGGTGACCGTCCAGAATGCCGAGCTGGACGACATGATCCTGCTCCGTTCGGACGGCACGCCGACCTATATGCTCGCGGTGGTGGTCGATGATCACGACATGGGCGTGACCCACGTCATCCGCGGCGATGACCATCTCAACAATGCTTTCCGCCAGCTGCTGATCATCCACGCGATGGGCTGGGCCGAGCCGGTCTATGCCCATATCCCGCTGATCCACGGCGCGGACGGGGCGAAGCTGTCCAAGCGCCATGGCGCACTCGGCGTCGATGCCTATCGCGACGAACTCGGCGTGCTGCCCGAGGCGCTGTTCAACCACCTCCTCCGCCTCGGCTGGGGGCATGGCGATGACGAGATCATCAATCGCGAGCAGGCGATCGAATGGTTCGACCTGTCGGGCGTCGGCAAATCGGCCTCGCGCTTCGATTTGAAGAAACTGGATAGCCTCAACGGCCACTACATCCGCGCCGCCGACGATGCGCGACTCGCCGCGCTGGCGGCGCCGTTCCTGCCCTTCGAAGCGTCACCGCAGCAGATCGAACTTCTGCAGCGCAGCATGCACGCGCTCAAGCCGCGTGCCGCGAATCTCCTTGAAATCGCGGACGGATCGGCCTTCCTCTTTCGCACACGCCCCCTGGAAATGGACGCAGATGCACAAGCTCTGCTAGGGGGCGACGCGAAGGCGATCCTGCATTCCCTTCACGCGGCGCTTGACGCCGTCGCGGACTGGAATACGGAAGCGCTCGAAACGGCGGTACGCCAGGTGGCGGAGTCGGGGGGAGTGAAACTCGGGGCGGCCGCACAGCCGCTTCGTGCCGCGCTTACGGGCCGGCGGACCTCTCCCGGCATCTTCGACGTCCTCGTCCTTCTGGGGCGGGAGGAAAGCCTGGGCCGGATTGCCGATCAAATGACGGCTCCTTCGGGAAGCTGAGACGAAAGGACGAGATTTATGACCGACTCCAGCCTCAACATCGCCGGTAAAGACTATCCGGTTCGACAGGGCAGCGTCGGTCCTGAAGTCGTCGATATCCGCAAATTCTACGGCCAGAGCGGGATGTTCACCTACGATCCCGGCTTCACCTCGACCGCCTCGTGCGAGTCGGGGCTGACCTATATCGACGGCGACGAAGGCACGCTGCTGCATCGCGGCTATCCGATCGGCCAGCTCGCCGAACATTCGAACTTCATGGAGGTCGCCTACCTCCTGCTCAACGGCGAGCTGCCGAGCAAGGACGAGCTCGGCACATTCACCACCACGATCACCCGCCACACCATGCTGCATGAGCAGCTCGCGACCTTCTACCGCGGCTTCCGTCGCGACGCGCACCCGATGGCGGTGATGTGCGGCGTGGTCGGCGCGCTCTCGGCCTTCTATCACGACTCGACCGACATCTCGGATCCGTACCAGCGCATGGTCGCCAGCCACCGGCTGATCGCGAAGATGCCGACGATCGCGGCGATGGCGTACAAGTACAGCGTCGGTCAGCCCTTCCTCTATCCCGACAACTCGCTGTCCTACACCGGCAATTTCCTGCGCATGACCTTCGGCGTCCCGGCCGAGGAATATGTGGTGAACCCGGTGGTCGAGCGCGCGCTCGACCGCATCTTCATCCTCCATGCCGATCACGAGCAGAACGCTTCGACCTCGACCGTGCGCCTCGCCGGCTCGTCGGGCGCGAACCCGTTCGCCTGCATCGCCGCGGGCATCGCCTGCCTCTGGGGTCCGGCGCATGGCGGCGCCAACGAAGCCGCGCTCAACATGCTGCGTGAGATCGGCCGTCCGGAGCGCATCCCCGAGTACATCGCCCGCGCCAAGGACAAGAACGATCCGTTCCGCCTGATGGGCTTCGGCCATCGCGTCTACAAGAACTACGACCCGCGCGCGACGGTGATGCAGAAGACGGTGCGCGAGGTGCTGAGCGCACTCAACGTCACCGATCCGCTGTTCGACGTCGCGCTTCAGCTTGAGGAAATGGCGCTCAAGGACGAGTATTTCGTCGAGAAGAAGCTGTTCCCGAACGTCGATTTCTACTCGGGCGTGATCCTGTCGGCGATCGGCTTCCCGACCACGATGTTCACCGTCCTCTTCGCCCTCGCCCGCACCGTCGGCTGGGTCGCGCAGTGGAACGAGATGATCAGCGATCCCGACCAGAAGATCGGCCGCCCGCGCCAGCTCTACACCGGCCCGACCCAGCGCGACTACGTCCCCGTCGACAAGCGCTGATCCGGACACCGGACAAGAAAAAGGCCCGCCGGAGCGATCCGGCGGGCCTTTTTCGTTGGGTTCGCATGAACCGCCAAGAACCTCCACCGTCATCCCGGCCTTGTGCCGGGATCCACGGCGCCGCACGCGATGCGATAGAAGCGCTTGCCCAGGTTCCGCCTTCCGGTGGATCCCGGCACAAGGCCGGGATGACGGAGAATTGAGAAGGCTTCTGACGACCCAGCGTTGGACATTCGGTTTTGTCTAGCGTCGTGGGCGCCGACGATACTTGCCTCCACCACCTCCCCACCAACGGATGGGTCTCGCACTTGCCCCAAAGAATCGGGCCACAGAGCCTTGCAAGACCTGAGAAGCGATGAGCGACAGCCAAAGCGATGCAATAACCGTGAAAACGACTGCGGAGTAAGCAGCCCAGGTTGGCAAGTCGGCCGTTGCCCTGCCGACGATCAATCCAAATCCGGTCGGGCCAAGAAGTAGCGGTATTCGCGTCGCTAAAATTGCCAGGACCGCCCACCCAACCTTTGCTCGCAGCGGGTGCCCGTCGAAATACCCGGCGAGAAAGCCGGTCGCCAGTATGCCGATTGTTGACCCGGCAATCGACCGCCAAGCGATCACATCCGTAGCAAGTGTTGTGACGTCACTTTCCATTGTGATCGATGATATCCGTCCGGATGCCCGTTAACCACCCACGCCACCTACCCCCGCAGGATCTTCGCCATCGGCCGCCCCTTGGCCAGTTCGTCGATCAGCTTGTCGAGATAGCGCAGCTCGCGCATCAGCGGGTCCTCGATCTCCTCGATCCGCACGCCGCAGATCACGCCCGTGATCAGCGACCGCGCGGGGTTCAGCGCCGGCGCCTGCGCGAAAAAATCCTCGAAATTGGTCTTCTGCTCCAGATGCGCCCGAAGCTGCGCATCGCTGTAGCCGGTCAACCAGCGGAAGATCTCATCCACTTCCGCCTGCGTCCGCCCCTTCTTCTCCGCCTTGGCGATATAGTGCGGATACACGCTCGCGACGCTCATCGTGTAGATGCGGTGCTTCGTCATCTCACCTCCTGCGCGGGTTACTCCGCCATATAGCGCGCAAATGCGTCCTTGTAGTCGGGGTGCCAGCGCGACAGCGCGGGCCGGTTCGCAATGATGTCGTCCATCGCCCAGCGCATACGCTTCTCGTCGGTCGCGCGATCGACATCATTGTCGGGGCAGAGGATGTAGAAGTCCCCGCGCGCGATGCTCTCCAGCATGAACGTGGCCACCTGATCAGCGGTCCACGCGCCCTCGGCCTCGCCGGTCATGCCGCTGCGGGTGAATCCCGGAATCAGCAGATGCGCGCCGATCCGCCCGGCCGTCTCCTCGCGCAGCGCATGGGCGAGCGACTCGGTGTAGCTGCGCACTCCCGCCTTGGAGAGGTTGTAGGCGGCGTTGCCCGGAGGGCTGGTGATCCCCTGCTTCGATCCGGTGTTGACGATCGTCCCCGGCCTGCCGCTCGCCAGCATCGCCGGGACGAAAGCCTGCGCGACGGCGATCACGCCCATCAGGTTGATGCGCAGCAATTGTTCCCAGCCCGCCGGATTCTCCCACGGCTTGCCCGGATTGCCGCCGATCGCCGCATTGTTGATCAGCACCGCGACCGGTCCGTGCTCGGCGAGCACGCGGTCGCGCAGCCGCTCGATGTCCGCGGGATCCGCCACGTCAGCCGCAATCGCGCTGACGTCACCCGCCGCCGCCAGCTCGCGCGCCGCCGCATCGAACCGCTCGCCCGCTAGGTCGGCGATCACGACCTTCATTCCCAGTCCTGTCAGCCGCGCCGCAATGGCGAAGCCGATCCCGCCGGCGCCCCCGGTCACGACGGCGGTGCCGCCCGGATCGAATGAAGGGGGAAGCGTGATCGGGTCCATGGCGCGTCCTTTCGCTGACGCCGCGCCTCTAGCGGCATTACCCGAGCGGCGCGATAGCACGGCACGAATCCAGCCCTCCGGTCTTGCAGAATCGCGCGCGGCCTCTTATTGTATGGATACAATAACTGAATTGAAGGCCATACAATGGACCGCCCCGAAGACAAGGACAAGCTGCGCTGGATCCTCAACACCGGCTGGAAGGGCCTGTGCGTCCGCTGCGGCGAGAAGACGATGTTCGCCGGCTGGCTCAAGATCGCGAAGAAATGCCCGTCCTGCGGTCTCGACTATCGCTTTGCCTCGCCCGACGACGGCCCGGCCTTCTTTTCGCTCTGCTTCGTCGCCTTCCCGCTCACCTTCTTCGGCGTGTGGTTCCAGGTGGCGTTCGATCCGCCCTTCTGGGTGCACCTGTTCACCACCATCCCCGTGATGGTCGCCGGATGCGTGCTCGCGCTGCGCCCGCTCAAGGGCTGGCTCGTCGCCTCGCAATATCTCAACAATGCGCAGGAGGCGGGCACCGCCAAGCTCTGGGCGAAGTTGCATGCCGAGGCGGAATCACGCGATACGCCGCCCAATGGCTGACGACTGGCTTCCCGATCTCGATCCGGCCGCGGGCGCGAAATATACCGTTATCGCCGATGCGCTGGGCGCGGCGATCGATCGCGGCGCGCTGCCCGGCGGGACGCGCCTGCCGCCGCAGCGCGACCTTGCCGCCCGGCTCGGGGTCGATCTCACCACCGTCACCCGCGCCTATGACGCCGCCCGCCGCCGCGGCCTGATCGAAGCACGCGGGCGTGCAGGCAGCTTCGTGCGCGCGCCGCAGCGGGTCGAGATCGCCGATCTCGCGCGCGTCGATACCGGCATGAACCTGCCGCCTGAGCTTCCCGGCGGTCTGCTCGCCCGGACGATCGCCGAGACGGTCGGTGCACTGCTCCTCGATGCCTCGCCGTTGCGGCTGCAATATCAGGCGATGGGCGGCAATGCGGAGGACCGTGCCGCCGGGGTTCGTTTCCTCGACGCTATGGGACTGCCCGCCGAAGCCGACCAGCTTATCCTGGCCGCAGGCGGACAGAATGCGTTGCATGCGATCCTGAACAACACGCTGCTTCCTGGCGATGCCGTGCTCTGCCGCCACTTCGTCTATTCGGGCTTCCGCGCGCTTGCCCAGCGGATCGGCATCCGCCTTGTCGGGCTGGACAGGCTGGACGCGGCATCGACCGCCGCTGCCTGCGCAGCCGATCCGCGGATCCGCGCCGTCTACCTCGTCCCCACCAACGACAATCCGACCGCCGAGACGCTCGGCGAGGATGCCCGGCGCGCGATCGCGGCGGCGGCGATCCGCCACGACCTTCAGGTGATCGAGGACGATGCCTATGGCCCCCTCGCCGCCGCCCCGCTCGCACCGGTCGCCGCCTATGCCCCCGGCCACAGCTGGCACATCGCGAGCGCCTCCAAGATCATCTCGCCTGCCCTGCGGGTCGCCTTCGTGCGCGCGCCGAATGTCGCGGCGGCGGTCCAGCTCGCGACGCAGATCCACCAGACCGCGGTGATGCCCCCGCCCCTCAACGCGGCCATGCTCACGCGCTGGATCGGCGACGGCACCGCCGCCCGCCTGATCGGGGCGATGCGAGCCGAGGCGTCCCGGCGTCAGGCGCTGGCGTCACGGCTGCTGGAGGGGCTGGACTTCACCGCCCACCCCCAGGGCTATCACCTCTGGCTGCGGCTGGCCGATGGCATCGCGCCCAACGACCTGGCCGATGCCATGCGCCCCACCGGTCTCTCGGTGATGCCCGCAGACCGTTTCGCGGCGGGCGACGCCCAGGCCAATGCCGTTCGCGTGTCGCTGGGCGGCCTCGCCGACGACGATCAGCTGACCCGCGCGCTCCGTATCCTGCACGGCTATGCCTCGATCTAGGACGTTTCGAACGCCCCCAGGATCGGACACCCCTTCCCCTCACCCGCAGCACAGCGCTCCGCCAGCCCCTCCAGCGCGGCGCGCGCCGCGGTCAGCTTCGCCACCTGCGCATCGATCGCCGCGATCCGTACCGCCGCCAGCTCACGCGCCCGCGCCCGGTCCTCGCCCGCATCCAGCGCCAGCAGCTCGCCGATCTCGTTCAGCGTGAACCCGGCCTCCTGCGCCGCGCGGATGAAGCGCAGCCGGCGCGCATCCTGCCCGTCATAGCGCCGCACGCCCCCCGCGCCCTGGCCGACCCGCGCCGGTTCCGCCAGCAGCCCGCGCCGCTGATAATAGCGGATCGTTTCCACCCCAACGCCGCCGGCCTTGGCCAGCGCGCCGATCGTCATGTCGGGCACCTCTTGACTCCGTACTATGGTACGGACCCTATCTAGGGCGGGTTCTTAGAGTCGCAAGGAGCCCTGAATGTCTTCCCGCCCCGTCGCAAACCTGTACCGCATGGTGATGCCCGGCCACACCTGCCCCTATGGCCTCAAGGCCAAGTCGCTGCTCGAGCGCCGCGGCTATGGCGTCAACGACCATTGGCTGCGCACGCGCGAAGAGACCGACGCGTTCAAGGCGGAACATGGCGTCCAGACCACGCCTCAGACCTTCATCGATGGCAAGCGGATCGGCGGCTATGACGATCTGCGCCGCTTCTTCGGCCTGAAGGTGCCGGTCAAGGGCGCGACCAGCTACACCCCGGTGATCGCCCTGTTCGCGATGACCGCACTGATGGCGCTCGCAGCCAGCAACGCCGCCTTCGGTTCGCCGGTCACGATCCAGGCGGGCGAATGGTTCATCGGTTTCAGCATGATCGTGCTCGCCCTGCTCAAGCTGCGCGACATCGAGAATTTCTCGACCATGTTCCTGAACTACGACCTGCTCGCCAAACGCTGGGTGCCCTATGGCTATATCTATCCTTTCGCCGAGGGTGCGGCGGGCGTGCTGATGGTCGCCAATGCGCTCCATTGGGTCTCGATCCCGATCGCATTGTTCATCGGCGGCATCGGCGCGGTCTCGGTGTTCAAGGCGGTCTATATCGAGAAGCGCGAACTCAAATGCGCATGCATGGGCGGCGACAGCAACGTGCCGCTCGGCTTCATCTCGCTGACCGAGAATCTGATGATGATCGCGATGGCGGTGTGGATGCTGGCGGGCGTGCTCAGCCCCGTGAATCCAGTTCACTGACAAGCTTCTTCGGCGCCTGCGCGCGATAGCTTTCCTCGATCCAGTCCTTGAGCCGGGCCAGATCGGGGATCGCATCGTCGCCGGGCGTGAAGGTCACCCAGCCGCTCTTGCCCAGCCCATAGGCGGTCGGCGCGGCATAGGGTAGCTCCAGCGCTACCTCGCTGGTGTAGCGCAGCTTCGCCGACATCTGGAACGCGTCGCCGGTCGACAGGTAGGCAAAGGTCTTGTCGTTGACCGCCAGGTCCGCATGCTCGGGCCATGGCGCCTTGATATGCGCGCCGGGCAAGGTCAGCCCCCATGCGCGCAGCGCCTCGATCGTCTCGCGTCCCTTGGTCATGGGGCGGCTATAGCGGATTTGTATCGCGGCCGGGAGCGGCGCGCTGCATCAGCCAGACCGACTGGCTGCGATAGTCCACCGCGAACCCCTCGGTCGCCAGCCAGTCCATGCCCAGGATTGCGAGCGCCTCGCCCGCATCGCTCAGCCTGTCAAAGACCGGCAATGCGCCAACCCGTACGCTGCGGCGCTGCCATTGCCACGGCCCGACGGCAACGTCGCCGACCTCGGCCTCCAGCAGGGGCATCGGCCGGCCGTCGATGCCCGTGATCGACCCGCCGGCGCGCAGCTGGCTAGGGTCCAGGCCGGCTTGCCGGGCGAAGACGGGATTGAGCGTCGTATGTTGCGCACCCGTATCGAGCAGTCCCCAGCCGCTCGCCTTGCCGATCCGCACGGGCAGCATGATCTTCCACGGCCGAAGCCATTTGACCGTCACCCGCTGCCATGCCGGACCCTGCGGCTGCGTCCCGCCCGCACCGACAAGGACGCAGCGGCTGCCGGGCGTCCAGATCGTCAGCCGGTCCGCCAGCAGATCGACTCCGGCAAGCCCGGCGACATCATGGCTGTCGAATGACGGCGCCGGGAATACCGGGAACACCGCATCGCGGAGCATCACCGGCCCGGCCTCCATCGAACGGATCCGGTGAAAGCGGACCTCGATGCCGCCGCCCATTCCCTGCGCCTGCTCGGTCCGTGTGTCACGCGGCAGGCCGAGCTGTGCGGCGCGTGCCGGATCGATCGTCGTGCCGCTCGCCGCGGTGTCGAGGATGAAGGCAAATGGTCCCTGATGGTTGATCTTCGCGCGGATGACCGGCGTTCCGGCGTCACCGGCCTCGACCGGCAGGCACGCCGGCGCGTCGCCAGCCCATGCCGCAGCGGGGCCTAGGCCCAGCCAAAGCGCGATCACCATCTTCATCTTCGTCATTCCCAGACGGATGGCAGCCCCCAAACGTCAGTCCTCGCGATGCGGCAGCGTCAGCACGAAGCGCGCGCCCTCGTTGGGCGCGCTGTCGACCAATATATCCCCACCCATCGCCCGAGCCAGCCGCCGCGCGATGTAGAGGCCTAGCCCGCTGCCCCCCGGCTCGCCCGGATCGACGCGGCCGAATTTCTCGAAGATCTTCGTCTGATCCTCGGCCGCAATGCCCTTGCCCTGATCGGCGACGATCACGCAACCGAGCCCGCCCTCGCGCTGGATCTGGACCCACACCGATCCGCCCGGCGGCGAATAGCGCACCGCATTGCCGATCAGATTGACCATGATCTGCAGCACGCGGCGGAACTCGCCCGTCGTCGGCATCGTCTCGTCGGCGCGGGGCTTCTCGATCCGGACATCGGCCTCGCTCGCGCGCACCGCCAGCAGACCTGCGGCGCGACGCGCGATATCGGCAAGGTCGATCGGCTCGATCTCGACCGTGAAGTCATCCCGCTCGATCGCGCTCAGATCGGCGAGATCCTCAACCAGCGACAGCAGATGCCGCCCGGCATTGGAGATGTCGGTCGCATATTCGGCATAGTCATCGCGCAGCGGCCCATCCAGCTTGGCGCTGATGCTGTCGGCATTGGCGATGATCCGCGCGAGCGGCGTGCGCAGCGCCTTTTCGAGCCGCTGGCCGAATTCGCTGGTGAACTCGGGATCGGCCGCTGCCTGCGCCGCGGCTTCCTCGGCGGGATCGACCAGCACCGCTGCGCCGCTGAAGCCGGCGAAACGCCCCAGCGAGTCGATCCGCGGGCTTGCGGAGATCCGCACGCGCTGCCCGGTGCCGCGCAGCTCGGCGATCTGCCCGTCGAACCGTGTCTGCTCCGCGGCAGCGGCAAGGATCGGCAAGGCGCCCTCGTCATCGGCCTCCAGCGCAAACAGCAAGGTCAGCGGCTGGCCCAGCATCGCTGCCAGGTCGAAGCTCGGTTCGACTCCGGCCTCGGCGGCTAGATGCGTGATCCGCATCGCCGCATCGGTCTCCCAGACCCAATCCGCCTCGGCGCGCAGGAAATCGTCCTCGCGCAGCGCGTCGCCCTCGGGCGCCTGCCACGCTCCGCGCGGGCGCCAGCCGCTCACTTCCAGCCGCACGCCCTCGGAATCAGGCTCGGCCCGGACCCAGAGGTCGATATCATCCTCGCCATCGGCGGCGACCACCCCGCGCGAGATCGCGATGCCCAGCCGTTGCGCCAGCCGTGCGATCGACGCGATCGGCGGCACCGCCAGCGGCGCACCCACCTTGCCCCCGGCGCGCGCATTGAGGTCGGCCAGCCGCGCCTCGGCATGCACCAGCCGTCCGTCGGGACCGATCCGCCCCATCGCGATGGGCATATTGGGCTCGATCGCGTTCATCGTGGCCCATTCTTCCATTGGCCGCCCTCCAGCGCCAGCAGCGCCGCGCGGTAATCGGCAGGCAGGCCCAGCGGCGCGATCGCTGCACGCGCGTCGTCCGCGTCCACCGCCATGATCGTATCGAGCTGGTCGGCGAACGCCTCGACGTCGCGCCGCGGATCGGCCTCGCTCAGCGCCACGCCGAGCCGCGCGACCGCCGCACGATCGAAATCGAGCGCGCGCAGCGCGACCCACAGCCGCCCGCTCGCGGAATCGAGCGTCATCGCACGCGCCGCCTCGAAATCGATTCGCAGCGCATGCGCCAGCACCGCCGCGAACAGCGCGACCCTGCGGTCGCCCAGCGCTTCGGCGAGCAATTCGGGAAGTTCATCGGGCCGGGCGTCGATCACCACCGCCAGCCGCATCGCAGCTGCCTCCAGCCGATCGCTCTCGTCATGCGCGGCCAGACTGCGCTGCGCCGAATCGGCCAGCGCACGGTCGAGCGCGGGAGCAGGCCCCGCAAGCCCCGCGCGCAGCGCCGCCGCGACTTGCCACACCAGCCTGTAATGGAGTTCGGCGGGCAGATCGCTCTGCGCCTGCGCATCGGGCAGGCTGCGACGGCGGCTCTCGCTCACCAGCACGGCTGCGGCACTCTGCGCCAGCAGCCGGTCGGGATGCTGCGCCAACCGGTTGAGCAGGCTCGCGCGCTCGGGCTCGTCCTGCGCCTGCGCCGCCATGCCGCCGGCCAGCAGATCCTGTCGCACACGCGCGATCAGTTCGCCCATCAGCGCGGGATCGCGCAACAGCCCCGAAGCGTGCAGCCGTCCGGCAACCCCCTTCTGCGCCACGAGCATGTCCGCCAGCGCCGCCTCGCCCTGCGCGCGCAACAGCCGCACGGCGTGCCCGCCCACCTCGCTCTCGATCGTCGCGATCAGCCCGTGCAGCAGCCGCGCCAGCGCCGCGCGCGTGCGCTCGTCGAGCCGGTCGTTTTCGGAAAGGCCGAAGTCCGCGATCGCGGTGCCCAGCGCACGATGCGCGGCGCCATCTGCTGCCGCGGTACGCGCGAGCAACGCCTGTGCGCCTTCATGAGCGCTTGTACGCATGTCGCCAATCGGCTTGGACATGGTTCCGGACTTAAAGGAACTGCGGTTAAGACGAGACTAAGGCTTTTCCCGCCGGCTCTCAACCGCCGCGGCGAGCGTGACGACGGCATAGATCGCCACCGCGGCCAGCCCCCAGCTCACCCGCCCGGCAATCGCGAAGGGCGTCACCAGCAGCAGATAGCCCGCCGGACTGCCCCACCAGCGCTTGACCACCGCCTGCGTCCGCTCGCCGATCGCGACGGCGGCGAGCGCAGCCAGCGCAAGAATCAGCCCGTCGAGCGTCGCGTCCGTCCGCGTCTCCATGATACCGAGCGCCAGGATCACGATCCCGGCGATCGCGCCGATCAGATGCTCCTGCGTCGCCGCGCGCTTTTCCTCGCCCCGCAGGGCCGAGAGCGCAGCGCCCGTCGCCAGCGCCGCGACTCCGGGCAGTGCCACCGCCGCCCCCCAGGGCCAGCCCAGCGCGATCAGCGCCGCTGCGCCCGCGCCCAGCGCTGCTGCGCCCGCTATCAGCGCCCAGCCGGGGACCGCCTTCTCCACCACCTTGGGCAGCGCCAGCCGCGCGATGCGGGTGAAGACATGGCGGTCGGCCCAACTTGTCCGCCGCTCGGTCAGCGCTGCGAGCACGGCGTTGCTGCGCGAGGCGAGCGCGCCGCCGTCACGTTCGACGCCATGTCCGGCACGCACTGCGCTCGATGGCAGCACTACCTGCTCGGCGCCCGCCTGGACGATCGCCCGCAACAATGTGGACTGGAAATCATAGTCGGGCGGGAAGGCCGCGATATCGGCGATGCGCTGCGCCGGAATGCGCGCCACGCCCGCCCAGCAATTGCGCGCATCGACCCGCTCGAGCGAGGCGGCGGGCTCCTGCGTCACCAGAATGGCGTCCTTGCCTTCGCCCGCCATCTTGTCGACGACATCGTCGGTGGTGACGAGGCCGTCGGCGAGCACCACGACGCTCGCCAGCGGGTGCGCCTTGGTCGATGCCTCGGCGGCCGAACGCACGATATCGACCGGGACGCCGCGCTTCGCCGCACGGCTGACCGCGCCCAGAAGCGCGGGGGTCACCCGTGTCACCGCGACCAGAATCTGCCCGGCGCCCGCACCGACCAGCAGCCGCGCCTGATATTCGAGCAGGGTCATCCCGCCGAACGGCAGCGTCGCCGCCAGCGTCCCCGGCTTGTCGCCTGCGTCCTCGGTCGCGAAAATGAGCCCCGCCAACATCATGCCTGCGGTTACGGCAAACTTAGTAGCGAAGGAAGGGCCGCCGAGTCGCTTCCCACGCCGATTCGTCCGCGCGCGTCGCCGAGTCGAGGTCACCAGGCACCGCGGCGGCATCATCGACCCATGCGCGCAAACCCGGACCGCCGTTGATCACGTCGATCGCCAGCTTGTCGAACTCATATTCATACGGGAAGTCGCGCCATAGGTCGTAATCGGGGTAGAGCGACCGGATCGCCTTGAACCCCAGCGCCTGCACCCGCCACGGCCGAAACGCGGCATGGTCGTATCCCGCCCCCTCGGCATGGATGAACACACCACTGCACAGCTCGCCGACATGCTTGTGGAAGGTCGGCTGGAACCAGAAGTCGCGCAGCGTGCATCCCGCCAGCCACTCGGGCGCAATCCGGCGCATCTCGGCAATCACTGCCTTCGCGTCGATATCCGGCGCGCCGAACAGCTCGAGCGCCCGCGTCGTCCCGCGTCCTTCGGACAGCGTCGTCCCCTCCAGCATCACCGTGCCGGCATAGGCGCGCGCCATGTTGACGTTGGCGGCATTGGGGCTGGGGTTGATCCAGACCCGCTCCACCGGCCAGCCGAAGCCGGGCGCGGCGTCGGGCGCCCAGCCCTGCATCTCGATCACGCGATAGGGCAGGTCGAGCTTGAACTGGTCGATAAACCACGCGCCCATCTCGCCCAGGGTCATGCCGTGCCGCATCGGCATCGGCCCCGCGCCGACGAAGCTCTCCCAGCCGGGCAGCAGGGTCAGCCCCTCCACCGGACGCCCGGCGGGATTGGGCCGGTCGAGCACCCACACTTCCTTGCCATGCTCCGCCGCCGCCTCGAGCATGTAGAGCAGGGTGGTGACATAGGTGTAGATGCGGCAGCCCAGATCCTGCAGGTCGATCAGGACGATGTCGAACGTGTGCATCGACTGGCCTGTCGGGCGCCGCACTTCGCCATAGAGGCTGAACACCGGCATCCCGTAGGTGGGATCGGTATAGTCCGGCGACTCCATCATATTGTCCTGCAGGTCGCCGCGCACGCCATGCTGCGGCCCGAACACCGCCGAGACATTCACCCCTGCCGCGACCAGCGCGTCGAGGCTGTGGGTCAGCTCCGCCGTCACCGACGCCGGATGCGCGAGCAACGCCACACGGCGGCCCTTGAGCTGGTCGAGAAGCGCGGGGTCGGCAAGCAGCCGGTCGATACCGAAGTTCATGAGGCGTCAGGTGCCGGGAGTTCGAGCGCAAAGCAATCGGGATGATGGAAATCGGGCTTTCCAGGCGGGTGATTGAGCGCCCAATAGGATTTGGTGCCGTCGGCTTCCTCGATCACCGCGGAGAGGGCCATTTCAAGTTTGCTCGGCGGCATGGCGGCCAGATCGACGTCCGCCACCAGGATGAAGTCGCTGCCTTGCGACTCCAGCCGGATATGCGGATCGACTGGCAGATCCAGATTGCGCATCCCGGCGCGATATCCGTCGAACGCATAAGCGGCCCATTGCCCGGATGGCGAGAGGTTGAATTCGAAATAGCCCTCGCTGCCCTCAGGCTTCAGGAACATCTCGCAACAGGTTCGCTGCCACAGTCCGTCTGCCCGGTTTGGCGATGCCGGCTCGGGAACCGCCAGCATGGCCCCCGGTGCGACGGAGAAGGTCAGCAGCACCTCATCGGCATCGGTCATGCATATTTCGACAGCGACGGATTCGACCGAAGCCGCAGGCGTATCCGGATGGCAGATCAACTGAACCCGATGCTCGATCATCCCTCACTCCGTTCGCCCTGAGCTTGTCGAAGGGCCATCCCCGCCCTAGCCCGTTTCGCCCACTCGGCGAAACGGGTTCAGAAGCGGAAGCTGATCCAGCCGGACAGGAAGTCGGAACTGCGATACCCTGCCCGGGTAAGCGACGGGCCGGCCGCCAGATGCTCATACCGGCCGGTGAAGGACAGTCGCGGCGAGATCGACCAGACCAGCTGCAGCCGGCTCACATCCGCGATCTTGCGATCCGCGACATTCTCGGTGCCCGCAAAGGGCTGGCCATTGGCACGGTACACCGCATCGCGCGCATCGTCACGCCAGGTGAGCTCATACTCCGCCGTCAGCCGCACGCCCTTCGCGGGCGAGAAGGCGAATGTCGGCGCCACGACGATCAGGTTCGAAGGCGTCAGGAACAGCTGGTAGCTGTAATAGATGTTGTTGCCGAACGGCGCATAGGCGTTGCGCAGCTTGCCCTCGCCATAGCCACCCCCGCCGCTGGCATAGTCGGCATGAAAGCCGATGCGCGGCGCCGTGGCCGACTTGCCGAGGCGATAGCTCTGGGCGAAGAAGGCCTGCCAGGCATCGATATCCTGGTCGATGTAGCGGCCCCATTGATGGTTGACCGACCAGTCGATCGCGACCGGCCCGACATCGCCCCAAAGGCGCGCGCCGCCATAATAGCGTCGCGCAGGCCCCACCCGGCCGCCCCAGGCACCGACATCGTTGCGCCGCCGCCAGAGAAAGGGATCGAAATAGAGCTTCGAGCCGCCCAGCCAGGTCTTCGGCAGGGCGACACCGAACGTCACGCCCGAGAAGCGGCGCGCCGGATCGTTGACGTCGTCGTCGGGGCCCAGGTCGCCATAGGCAGTGGGCCGCAGGTCGAACAGGTCGACGCGCAGCCAGCTGCTCCGCGCCCATGCCCGGATGCCGTTCAGCGTATAGCGGATCGTGTTGTTGTCGCGCTGCGAGACCAGCAAATTGGGCCCGTCGGTGAATTCCTGACGCCCATAGCGCGCACCGATCGCGACCCCGCCCAGCTCGGCAGTCGCCTCGGCGAAATATTGCTGGAAGACGAGATCGTTGCGCAGCGAGGCGGCAGGCACGCCCAGGTTACGCCCCGAAATGCCGCCATGCGCGACTTCCCCGTACAGGCGCAGATGCGGCCCCAGATGAAGATCGGCGCCGGCGACCAGGCGGTTGATGTCCTGGCGCTGGTGCGGCGCCTCGCGCAGGCCCGGATTGCTCGTCAGGCTGACGCGCATCCGCGTCTCGCCGGAAAGCGTCAGATAGATGTCGCCATCGTCGTCGAGCGGCAGGAACTTGAGCCGGTCGAGCGGATCATCGCGCCGCGCGGGGTCGCGCATCGCGCGCCAGTCCTCGGCCCAGCGCGACAGGCTATAACCGCCCGCGACCGCTCCGTCTCCGGCTGCCGCCACGGGATAGCCCCCGTCGCCAGCCTTCTCCTGCGGTGCCGGCATCTCGCGGACGGTCTGCGCCTCCGCGCCGCCGGCCAGCAGCATGGCGATCGGCACGGCGCTGCCTGCGAGGGCGCGCAACGCGGTGGGCACGGGATCGAATCCTCTCTCTGACTGATCGGCCGGGTTCGCGACGGACGATGTTGATGTCCGTCCACGATAGCACCACTCGGCGGCCCGACTGCCGAGCCGGAGAAAATTCCCATTTTCACAGATAGTTGTTGAAGCCACCCTTCCACGCGGAAGCTAAAAATGTGCGGAAAGGCAGACATGATCGCGCGCGACTGTGTGAAATATCGCACACCACCAATGTCCGGTTCGCGTTTGCCGGGGATGACGCGCGCTTCCGCCTCCGCTATGCGGCGCCCGCTATGACCGAATACACGTCCGATCTGCTTCGCCTGCTCGACCAGCGTGGATATATCCACCAGGTCACCGATGCCGCCGCGCTCGACGCGCTGGCCAGCAAACAGATCGTGCCCGGCTATATCGGCTTCGATCCGACCGCGCCCTCGCTCCATGTCGGCAGCCTGGTCCAGATCATGCTGCTCCGCCGCATGCAGCAGAGCGGCCACAAGCCGATCGTCCTGATGGGCGGCGGCACCGGCAAGATCGGCGACCCGAGCTTCAAGGACGAAGCGCGCAAGCTGATGACCGACGAGATCATCCAGGCCAACGTCGCCTCGATCAAGACGGTGTTCGAGAAGTTCCTGACCTTCGGTGACGGCCCGACCGACGCGGTGATGGTCGACAATGCCGACTGGCTCGACAAGCTCGAATATATCCCCTTCCTGCGCGACATCGGCCGCCATTTCTCGGTCAACCGCATGCTCAGCTTCGACAGCGTCAAGCTGCGGCTCGACCGCGAACAGTCGCTGTCGTTCCTCGAATTCAACTACATGATCCTCCAGGGCTATGACTTCCTGGAGCTGTCGCGCCGCGCGAATTGCCGCCTGCAGATGGGCGGCTCCGACCAGTGGGGCAACATCGTCAACGGGATCGAGCTGTCGCGCCGCGTCGACGGGACCGAGGTCTATGGCGTCACCACCCCGCTGATCACCACCGCCGATGGCGGCAAGATGGGCAAGACCATGTCGGGCGCCGTGTGGCTGAACGAGGATCAGCTTCCGGCGTTCGACTACTGGCAGTTCTGGCGTAACACCGACGACCGCGATGTCGGCCGTTTCCTGCGCCTGTTCACCGACTTGCCGCTCGATGAGATCGCCCGCCTCGAAGCGCTCGAGGGTGCCGAGATCAACGAGGCGAAGAAGATCCTCGCCACCGAGGCGACCGCGATGTGCCGCGGCCGCGAGGCTGCCGAGGCCGCCGCAGAGACCGCGCGCAAGACCTTCGAGGAAGGCAGCGCGGGCGACTCGCTCCCCACCCTCGCCGTCAGCGGCGAGATCAGTGTGGTCGATGCGCTGGTCGGCCTGGGCTTTGCGGCGTCGAAGGGCGAGGCGCGCCGCCTGATCAAGGGCGGCGGCGCGCGCGTCGATGGCGAGAAGGTCAGCGACGAAGCGGCGACGGTCAATGTCGGCGCCGCACAGGTACGCGTCTCGGCGGGCAAGAAGCATCACGGGCTGCTCGACCCCGCCTGATCCGCGGCAAGCTTTCGCTAACCATGAGAGTTGCCGCGACGTTTACGCCCGGCGCCTAGCCTTTGCATCGAGCAGATTGCCGAAGGTTCGCGAGGCATGGGCGTGTGACGTACCAATTCTCACCCGTAGCGGGCGCGCCGGCCCTGGCGGACGATCGCCGGACAATCGAGCGCGACGAGGTCCATTATCGCGCCCGCGCCTTCGGTCCCGACAATCAGCCCGTGACCTTGCTGATCGTCAACATCTCGCCCCACGGCCTGATGGCCCGCTGCGAAAAGCCCTTTGCGGAGGGAGACCGGCTGCGGGTCGTGCTCCCGGCGGTCGGTAACGTCGCAGCGGAAATCCGCTGGTCGCTCGGCGGCCGCCTCGGCGCCAGTTTCGAACCCGCAATCAACCTCGCAAGCTATTACGAGCTGATCGCGCAGCTGGTGAAGAAGTGACCTAGCCCTTCCGGACCAGAACGACCCCGGCAAGCACCAGCAGCACGCCAAACGCCTTCATCGGCGTCACCGGGTTCTCCGGCAGCCGGATCAGCCCGAAATGGTCGATCACCAGCGCCGCCGCCAGCTGCGCAGCAATAGCGATGGTCAGCATCGAGGCGAGCCCCAGCCGCGGCGCGGCATAGGCCGAGGTCGAAACGAAGATCACGCCATAGATGCCCCCGGTCCATGCCCACCAAGGCACGTCCTTGAGGGTCGAAGGCGAGGTGCGATCGAGCGTCGCCCAGATGCCCAGCAGGATCACGGTGCCGACGCCGAACGAGATCAGCGCGGCCAGGATCACCGATCCGCTGCGCGCCAGCGTGCCGTTGACGGGCGGCTGCATGGCAACGCCGATGCCCGCCAGGATCGTCATCAATATGGGGAAGATCGCGGACATCTGCGCTGCAGATAGGTCGTGACGCAGCCGGTTCAACCCGTGCTGCGCCCTTTCCCCGATCAGGCCGAAGGCCGCTCCACGATCGCAGCCACGATCCGCCGCACGACCGGCAGCACCATCAGCAGCACCGGAAAGGCGATCACCCAGGACAGGGCCCAGGCCCCCATCCAGGCGCGCGGGAAAGCGTCGGAAAAGCCTAGGCTTCGCGCGGTGGCGATTGCCGAGACGACAAAGGTCATCATGATCGAAAGGATGAACGCCGAAACCAGCCCCGCATGACGTGCGGGCAGACGGCGAGGACGAAACTTGCTTGGCATGGTTTTCTCATAGTCAGGGCATCGGCCAGCATCCCGGGAAGAACCCGTCTCCCGGCCGATCACCGGGTTGGATGCGTTGCCTGACGTGAGACGCTTACGGCCTTCGCGATGAAGGCGCGTCGCCCCTGTCACAGATGCGACCGATTCGCAACAGCCTTCAGCCCGCGCGCAGCAATCCGACCGCCGCATCGCGCTCGAACAGGTACAGCGCCACGCGTGCCGCCTGCCCACGCTCACCGTCGAGCCCGCCGTCGCGATCGACCAGCAGCCGCGCATCGGCATTGGCCGCGCCGATCAGCTCGGCGAACTTCTCGGGCGGCGCGAGCCTGAACGTCTGCTCGCCCGACTGGCGCGTGCCCAGCATCTCGCCCGCGCCGCGCAGCCGCAGATCCTCCTCCGCGATGCGGAAACCGTCATTGGTCTCGCGCATCAGCGCCAGCCGCGCCCGCGCCGTCTCGCTCAGCGTGCCCCCGCGCAGCAGCACGCACACCGATCGCCCGCCGCCGCGCCCGACCCGCCCACGCAGCTGGTGGAGCTGCGCCAGCCCGAAGCGGTCGGCATGTTCGATGACGATCAGCGTGGCGTTGGGCACGTCCACGCCAACCTCGATCACCGTGGTCGCGACCAGCACGCCCAGCTCGCCGCTGGCAAAGCGCGCCATCACCGCGTCCTTCTCCGGCCCCTTCATCCGGCCATGGACCAGCCCGATCCGGTCGCCGAAGCGCGATCGCAGCGCCTCGGCGCGCTCCTCGGCGGCGGCAAGGTCGATCTTTTCGCTCTCCTCGACCAGCGGGCACACCCAATAGGCCTGCCCTCCGCCCGACAGGTGGCGAGCCAGTCCGTTGACGATCTCCTCCAGCCGTTCCTCGCTGATCACCGATGTCTCGATCGGCTGGCGGCCCGGCGGCATCTCGTCGAGCTTGCTCACGTCCATCTCGCCATGCGTCGCGAGCTGAAGCGTGCGCGGGATCGGCGTCGCGGTCATCACCAGCAAATGCGGCGCGGTCTTCGCCTTGGCCTGGAGCATCATCCGCTCGGCCACCCCGAAGCGATGCTGCTCGTCCACCACCACCAGCCCCAGATCGCGATACTCCACCCCCTGCTGGAAGATCGCATGCGTGCCGATCAGGATATCGATCGATCCGTCATGCAGCCCCATCAGGGTCGCTTCCCGCGCCCGTCCCTTGTCGCGCCCGGTGAGGATCGCGATGCGGACATCGAGGCCCGAGAACAGCCGTTGCAGCGTCTCGAAATGCTGGCGCGCGAGGATCTCGGTCGGTGCCAGCATTGCGCCCTGCGCGCCCGCCTCGACCGCGATCAGCAGCGCCATCGCCGCGACCAGCGTCTTGCCCGCGCCGACATCGCCCTGCAGCAGCCGCAGCATCGGGCGGTTCTGTGCCATGTCGCCCTCGATCTCGCCGATCGTCCGCGCCTGCGCCCCGGTCGGCGTGTATGGCAGCCGCAGCGCATCGCGCAGCCGCCCGTCGCCCGCCAGCGGCCGCCCCTTCTTCGCCCGCGCCGCGCCGCGCACCAGCATCAGCGCCAGCTGGTTGGCGAACACCTCGTCATAGGCCAGCCGGTCGCGCGCCTTCGCGTCCGCCGGATCGGCATGGATCCGCGCCAGCGCCTCGCGCCACGCCGGCCAGCCATTGCGCTCCTTCAGGCTCGGTTCGATCCATTCGGGCAGCTCGGGCGCGCGTTCGATCGCCTGTGCCGCCAGCGCCGCCAGCCGCTTCGACGTCATCCCCTCCGACAGCGGATAGATCGCCTCGCGTCCTGCCGGTTCGGCGGCTTCGGGCGCGACCACCTCGGGATGCACGATCTGCAATTCCTGCCCGTACTGGTCGAGCTTGCCCGAGACCCAGCGCGGCTCGTTCAGCGGCAGCTGCTTCTTCGCCCAGCCCGAATTGCCGCCGAAGAACACCAGCGTGACGGTGTTGCCCCGCGCATCCACCGCTTCCACCCGCGACGGCGCCCGCGCACTGCCTCCCATGCGGTAGTTCACCGGGGTCAGCGTGATCGCGATGATCCTCCCGACATCCGCCGCATCCAGCTCTTCACGCGGCAGCCGGTCGATCCACCCGCTCGGCAGATGGAACGCCACATCCACCGCGCGCGCCAGCCCCAGCCGCTCCAGCGGTTTGGCCAATTGCGGCCCCACGCCCTTGAGCGCGGTGACTTCAGCGAAGAGCGGGTTGAGGATGTCGGGACGCATGTCTATCTGCTGCCTACACCCAGCCGACCGCGCGAAAAAGCGCTGTCGGCCAATTTGCGTTGAGAGTCATGGATCGAGAAACCCGCCTGAAACGTCTCCGCTTCCGCGCCTGGCACCGCGGCGTCAAGGAAGCCGATTTGATGATCGGCGGATTCTTCGACGCGCACCACGCCGGCTGGGGCGACGCGGAGATCGAATTGTTCGAGGCGCTGCTGGAAGAGCAGGACGTCGACATCATGGCCTGGGCGATGGGCACCCAGCCCGTCCCGCCCGAATATCATGGCGCGATCATGTCCGCGCTCAAGGCGCTGAACTACGTGCCCGTCGCAGAATAAATGCCAAAGCCGTCACCCCGGCCTCGTGCCGGGGTCCACCGGACGGCACACGAACCGAAAGAGCCTCTTGCGCATCGCGGGCGGCGAAGTGGACCCCGGCACAAGGCCGGGGTGACGAAGAGAGCAGTATGCCCGACCTGAACCAGATCCTCTCGGCCAAGGCGCCCCTCACCCTCTCCGGCGCGCCCTCAGGCTTCCTCCCCTGGCTGCTCGCCGATCTCGCACGCGCCAGCACGACCGGCGCCGTCTACATCGCCCCCGACGAGTCCGCGATGCGCGCCGTCGCCTCGACCGCGACCTTCTTCGCGCCCGAGCTTGAGATCGTCCAGTTCCCCGCCTGGGACTGTCTTCCCTATGACCGCGCCAGCCCCACGCTGCGCGTCATGGCCGAGCGCATGGCCGCGCTCGCCGCGTTGCAGGGCAAGACCGCCAAGCCGCGCCTGATCCTCACCACCGTCAACGCCGCGACCCAGCGCACCCTCACCCCCTTCCGCGTCCGCCAGATGACCGCGCGCCTCGCGCCGGGCGAGCGCATCTCGCTCGACAAGCTCGCCGCGTTGCTCTCGGCCAACGGCTATGTCCGCACCGACACCGTCCATGATTCGGGCGAGTTCGCGGTGCGCGGCGGCCTGGTCGACCTCTTCCCCTCGGGCAGCGAGCAGGGCCTGCGCCTCGATTTCTTCGGCGACGAGATCGAGAGCGTCCGCACCTTCGACCCGGCCGACCAGCGCACCACTGGCCGCGTCGATGGCTTCACCCTGCTCCCCGCCTCCGAAGCCCTGCTCGACGAGGATACGATCAAGCGCTTCCGCACGCGCTATCGCGAGAAGTTCGGCGCCACCGCGACCGGCGACCCGCTCTATCAGGCGATCAGCGACGGCCGCCGCCTCGCGGGCATGGAGCATTGGCTGCCGCTGTTCGAGGAGCGCCTCGAAACCCTGTTCGAGCATCTCCCCGAGAACGCCGTGATCGTCCGCGACGCGGGCGATGCCGGCGCCGCAGAGAACCGGTTCGAGGCGATCGCCGACTATCAGGCCAACCGCGTCCGCGCCCAGTCGACCGACGCCGGCAGCTATCGCCCGCTCGGCACCGACCAGCTCTACCTCCTCCCCGCCGAGTGGGAGAAGCGTATCAAGGAAGTCAGGGCCCACCTCGCCACCCCCTTCCACGAGCCCGAAAGCGCGACCGTGCTCGACTTCACCGTCGACGGCCCGCGCGACTTCGCACCCGAGCGCGCGTCCGGCACCAACATCTACGAAGCCGTCACCGATCACCTCGCCAAGCTGCGCAAGACCGGCAAGAAACCGATCCTCGCCAGCTACTCGATCGGCTCGCGCGAGCGGCTCAAAGGCCTGCTCGCCGACCATGGCCTGCCCAATGCCGTGTTCGCAGAAAGCTGGCAGGAGGCGCTCGGCGTCACCGCGGGCGGCCGCGATTCGGGCAATGTCGCCCTCATCGTCCTCCCGCTCGACCACGGCTTCACCTCGCCCGAGGTCGCGCTGCTCACCGAGCAGGACATGCTCGGCGACCGCCTCGTCCGCCGCAACAAGCGCAAGAAGTCGACCGACGCCTTCCTCGCCGAACTCGCAACCCTCTCCCCCGGCGATCTCGTCGTCCATATCGAGCATGGCATCGGCCGCTATGAGGGGCTGACCCAGATCCCGGTGCAGAAGGCGCCGCACGATTGCGTCGCGCTCACCTATGCCGGCGGCGACAAGCTCTACGTCCCCGTCGAGAATCTCGAAGTCCTCTCGCGCTACGGCTCGTCCGACGAGATGGCCTCGCTCGACCGCCTCGGCGGCGAGGCGTGGCAGCGCCGCAAGTCGAAGATGAAGGAGCGCATCCGCGAGATCGCGGGTGAGCTCATCGCCACCGCCGCCGCGCGCGCCGTCCGCCCGGGCGAGGTGCTCGAACCCGATCCCGGCGGCTATCCCGCCTTTGTCGACCGCTTCCCCTTTACCGAGACCGACGATCAGGATCGCGCCATCGGCGACGTGCTCGAGGACCTGTCCGCCGGCCGCCCGATGGACCGGCTCGTCGTCGGCGATGTCGGCTTCGGGAAGACCGAGGTCGCGCTGCGCGCCGCCTTCGTCGCGGCGATGGCGGGGCAGCAGGTCGCGGTGGTCTGCCCCACCACGCTCCTCGCGCGCCAGCATTTCACCAACTTCGTCCAGCGCTTCGAAGGCTTCCCGATCAAGATCGGCCGCCTCTCCCGCCTCGTCCCCGCGGCCGAGGCCAAGGCGACCAAGGAAGGCCTTGAATCCGGCCAGATCGACATCGTCATCGGCACCCATGCCGTCCTCGCCAAGGGCATCGAGTTCAAGCGCCTCGGCCTCGTCATCGTCGATGAGGAACAGCGCTTCGGCGTCACCCACAAGGAGCGGCTCAAGGGCCTCAAGGCCGACGTCCACGTCCTCACCCTCACCGCCACCCCGATCCCGCGCACGCTGCAGATGGCGATGTCCGGCCTGCGCGAGCTGTCGGTCATCCAGACCCCGCCGGTCGATCGCCTCGCGGTGCGCACCTATGTCATGCCATGGGACCCGGTGGTGCTGCGCGAGGCGCTGCTGCGCGAACATTATCGCGGCGGCCAGAGCTTCCTCGTCACCCCGCGCATCGCCGACCTGCCCGATATCGAGACCTTCCTGCGCGAGGAGGTGCCGGAGGTGCGCTACGTCGTCGCCCACGGCCAGATGGCGGCGGGTGAGGTCGAGGAGCGCATGTCCGCCTTCTACGACAAGAAGTACGAGGTGCTAGTCTCCACCACCATCATCGAGAGCGGCCTCGACATCCCCAGCGCCAACACGATGATCATCAACCGCGCCGACCGCTTCGGCCTTGCCCAGCTCTATCAGCTGCGCGGCCGCGTCGGCCGGGCCAAGACCCGCGCCTATGCCTATATGACCACCGCACCCCAGCGGCTGATGACCGAGGCCGCGGAAAAGCGGCTCAAGGTCCTGTCCGACCTCGAAAGCCTTGGCGCGGGGTTCCAGCTCGCCAGCCACGATCTCGACATCCGCGGCGCGGGCAACCTGCTCGGCGACGAGCAGTCGGGGCATATCAAGGAGGTCGGCTACGAACTCTACCAGTCGATGCTGGAGGAGGCGATCATGGACGCCAAGGCCGGCGGCCTCGCCGATGCGCGCCCGCGCGACCTGTCGCCCCAGATCACCGTCGACGCCCCGATCCTGATCCCGGAGAGCTTCGTCCCCGATCTCGACCTGCGCATGGGCCTCTACCGCCGCCTCAACGAGGTCGAGGACAAGCGCGGCATCGACGAATTCGCCGCCGAGATGATCGACCGCTTCGGCAAGCTGCCCGAGGAGACCGAGAACCTCCTCCTCCTGATCGAGGCCAAGCTCAACGCCAAGCGCGCCTGCATCGCCAAGATCGATGTGGGACCCAAGGGCGCGCTGGTCAGCTTCCACGAAGACAGCTTCCCCAGCGTCGAGGGCCTGATGGCCTATGTCGGCAAGCTGGAGGGCACCGCCAAGCTGCGCCCCGACATGAAGCTGGTGATCAGCCGGGTGTGGGCGACGCCGCGCGCGCGGCTGAATGCGGCGGTGCAATTGTCGCGGGGGCTGGCGAAGGCTGCGGGTTAGTCGGCAGGCATGCCGACACCACCGCCGCCTCGGTGGGGGCGGGCATGGTAGCCATCGGGGGCATCGGGAACGTTGGCTAGGCATCCCGACGAGCAGCTATGAATTAGCAACGGGACAGTATCCGTGCCTACTCGCTGCGTGGTCCAGAACAGCTGAGGCCCACGCCCCTCGAACGATTGATCGCAAACACTGCATGTCTTGGGCAGAAGCGTATCGACCGGCCCTGCCAATCTCGGAAACGGTAATCTCGTCTTGGCATTGCCGTAGAGCGCGCGAGTGCTCATTCTACTTTCGCGCAGCCTCGTACACCGGGTCACCTCATAGGGCAGCCAGTGAAGCGAGTATGAGGTGTAAATATCGAGGTTCTGCAACCCCGTCAGACGACCAATCTCTGGGGGCAGCCGGCGTAAGTGGCTCCCATAGAGCCGCAATTGGCTCAATGCGGTGAGGCGACCAATTTGAGGCGGCAACGTGATCACTTCTGACCAATGATCAGGAGATATCTCCGCTGATGGTTCCAACACGGTGACGGCAGCAGCGCTCTCAATGCAGTCTAGAACACCCTGCCAGCCAGGAACCGAAACCGATTGTGCTTCGGTGTGGAGGTTGGGAACGCTTGGAGAACCCTTCTTCGTTCGCGATTCCAAGCAAGCGCAATGGCCGCCACGCTTAACTCTCTGGGATGCCGCGAGAGTCACAGGATCCACAGCGAAAGTGGTCTTCGAGCCATTCGGTTTAGGCAACCCGAACAAGCCATCAATGATTGACATACAAAACCCTCCGGCATTCACAATCGGCAAGATATTTCAGTTCCGGGCTGAGCATCAATCACCCTTGCAAGAGAAGCTGCCTGACGGGTCAATTTGACCACATCTCCTGAATCACACCTGCCCTCATCAATCGCATCTTTGACTTTAAGGAAAAATAGCTCGTAACTTCTCGGTCAAGGGGGATGGCAATGGCTGATGCAGACTTTCAGATTGTCTATGAAGGAGGTGAAGCAAATCAGCACGTCATGGATATGCGGATGCTGGCGCTCTCCATGCTCGGCGCTGAGCGGATCATATCTGATGGTTTGATAGTTCTGGTAGAAAAGCGCCTTCCAAGACGCGGTGAGCGCGCGCCGGTGATTGCGAAAGCCAAGGAACCCGTTGAAGGCTCCCTTACTCTTATCACACTATTTAGTTCGGTTTTTGGCACACTTCCTTTGGGTCTTCCATTGGCGAAGGAACTCGCTGGCCATTTTCTAGAAGAATGGTGGAAAGGCGTCGTCGGGCGTTTCAGCGGCAAACCGGAGGTCGCCGAGGCCGCAATTAAGGCGATGGTGGAAATGAACAAAGACCACCTCACCGCCCGGGATGCAAACGATGCTCGCCGCCATGAAGAAACTATGGCGTTCATCGATACCCTACGTGCCGGAATCGCGGGCCAGCAGCGCGCTGTAGAGCAGTTTGCATCACCTATTGGCCCATCAGTAGAGCAGGCTACCATCTATCCAGCGCTCGCCGGCCCCGTTTCCGTAGACGTCGGAGATGCCGAAGCAATCAGAGATGCTGCGAAACTTTCTTGGGGACCGTTGGAGCAACTCACCCTTCGCACTGAAGGGTTTCGCTTCCACACTAGTGGATTAAGCATCGAAAACCCGGAGCGATCTGGCTTTCTTATGGCGCGAGTGCGCGACCCGCGCTTCGATGAACCGGTTAATCCCTATACCGAGGCCGCCCAACGCAGGGCTGAAATTGTCGTCCTCGGACGCCGAGGCTACAAAGGGTTAGAACTTTCTGGGATTGAGATAGTGGATTTTATCCGGGACAGCCCTTCATAAGGTTGCTGAAAAAACACCCGGCTCATCGCTGCACTCCCCTTGCAATGTTGGATTTCGTCTGCTCGCCTCGACCGGTCGCATGACGACCGCTCTTTGACCCTGTCGATCCGCACGAGCCAGGCAGCAACCTGACGCTCCACCCTGCGATCGTGGCCAAGTTGACAAAATAAACCGCGTTTCGTGTCAACTTTGTCAACTTGGACAACCACCCTCACGACACTGACAACCGCCAACCCACCCCGCTCTTTTCCTCGCCCTCTCCGCGCATAACCATCTTTTCCCGGAGGGGGAGGGGATCCCGCAGCACGACATCCAGGGCCGTCGCGAGCGGCTGGCGCAGGCGGCCGCCTTCTGGACGCGCCGAGAACCCCGCACGCGTTTCAAAAATCGCCACGTCATGGAGATGGCCGGCAGGGTTGGTGGAGGCCGAACCTCAGCCCCTGTGCATCCCGGCAACTGCAGAAGCGGCCGAACCCGGGCTCATCCTCGCCAGGCCCCTCAACCGTGCCACCCAATTCCCGTACGCGTGCCGCGGCCGCTTCAATGTCGGCAACGCGGAAATAGGGCACGATCCCATGTTCGGGATCGTCGCCATGGAGCCCTGCCCTGATGTTGGGCGTCTAAAACCAGCCAGCATCGCCCATCGGCGTGAACGACCAGCCGAACAGAGCGGCCAGAAAACGGGCCGTCGCCGCAGCATCTCCGCTCCCGATCTCGATATAAGAAATCTCTCCGTCCATCCCGGTATCCCTCGTACGCAGTCCAGACGGGCGTTCTCGCAGCGGTACTACCCGTCGTCTTGAAGAAATCCGACCTGTCAGCCCTTCACTACGGATGCAGGCGTGCCGGGCAGCTCGGGGAATCGGGCTGCGCGATAGGCGGCGGGCGCGCAGCCGGCCAACTCGCCGAACTCCCGCGTGAGATGGCTCTGATCGCTGTAGCCGCAGGCTGCCGCCACATCGGCGAGCGTGGAGGCGCTGCCTTCGATCATGCGCCGGGCATGATCGAAGCGGAGGCGCCGGGCGGCAGCCTTCGGCGAGAGGCCTGTCGCATCCCGGAAGCAGGTTGCGAAATGACGCCCGCTCCATCCGATTTCCCGCGCGAGCGCGCCGATCGGGATGGCACCGCCCGACCGTTCGAGCTGCTCCCACGCCCAAAGCACTTCCCGGCGTGGCAGGCGGCTCGCACCGGCGATCCGGGCCGAGAACAGGCCATCGAGCAGCGCGAAGCGTTCGCTCCAATCCAATGCGGCGGCCAGGCGCTCGGTCAGCCTGGCGGCGTCCCGGCCGAGCAGATCGGCGAGCGCCACGGGGCCGTCGTCCGCCGCAAGGGGCGCGCCCAGCAGGACGGTGGAGGCCCAGGGCGCGAAGTCGATCTCGACACATTGCAACCGCCCGTCATGGCTGGAGATGAGCGGTCCGTTCCCTGCACCGGCCGTAAAGGCGAGCAGTTCGCCCCCCGCATCGCCGATCGGGCCGACCGTCAGCTTGCCACTGAAGGCGATGATAATCGCGGAATGCGCGCGCGCAGGTTCGACCCGCCGCACCTCGGCTCCAGCCTGTTCGGCAAATCCGGCATAGCCCCTCGCGTAACGCAACACCGAAGGCGCGGGCTTGCTTGCGAAGATTTGCGAGATGACGGGCGAAGCCATCGTCCCTCTTCGCACTCCGTGCACGACCTGCCAACGACCGGCTGTCCCATGAGGGCACCTGGCCGCCGAACCGGCACCCCCTTGCAATGTTGGATTCCGTCTGCTCACCTCGACCGGTCGCGTGTCGACCGCTCTTTGATCCAGTCGATCCGCACCAGCCGCGCAGCAACCTGACACCCCGACTTACAATCGAGACAAAGGTGACAGAATAAATCGCGTTCCGCGTAACTTCGTCAACTTCGGTTGACACGCTCCGTCACCCTGACAACCGCCCGCCACCCCCGCGGGCGCACCAGAATACAGCGGCGCAGCTGTTACTGGGCAGGCGCGTGAATTATTAACCCGGCCCTCAATATGTCGAGGCCTCGCGACAGGGAATCGGGGCAATTATGCTGGCACGCACTTTCACCAGGCGCTGGGTCATAACAGTTTTGCTGCTCATATTGTTTATTGCAGCATTTCCATTTGTCCTTCCCGCGCTTGCCCGAGCGACAGGATGCCAGCGCATCGGAGGTGCCTGCGGCGCAGTTGCCGCAGTTTTTGGCATTTACCTTCGCCTCCCCGTCGTAATTGGCGTCGGGGTGTACCTGTCCGTCCTCACCTGGAAGCGCGCCAGACTGGTTGGGTCGCGCCCCTGGACCACTATATTTGTCGTATTGATGTATCTTTCGGCATTGCCGGCCATATTTTCCTTTGGAAACTTCTGGGGAGCCAATTTCGCCCTGGGCATGATCTGGATCGCCCAACCGCTAGCAGCTCTCACCATGCTATTGGCGACATTGGTGGCGCTAAGCTGCTTGCCTGATGACATTGAAGCGTGGCGCGGCCAACCGCATACAATGACGATGATTTCTGGCGGATTGGCTTTGCTGCTCACGATGAACCAATGGCTATTCGGGCTGGGCCTGTTGCCCTTCATCGGCGGCTTTCTACAATTCGCCCTGCTCCCTATTCAGATAGCCCTCGCCCCTCTTTATCGCCTGGTCGGTAGCAGTGGCTTGCTGATCGTGGCCGCCGCCTTGATCGCGTCCCTCTCCCTTTGGGTGATCACCGCGCGGCGCGTTCAGCCTGCGAACGATGGCAGCGCCCTTTCATAAGCCCACCGAAGGCCAACCCCAACCCACCCCACCCTTTTCCTCACCCTCCCCACGTGTTAACCATCTTTTCCCAGAGGGGGAGCGGATGCCGCAGCACGACATCCAGGGCCGTCACGAGCGGCTGGCGCGGGCGATCGGCCTGCTCGATTCAGCGTCCGGCTGGGACGATGCCATTCCGATCCTGCGCGATCACACCCGCGCCGTCGCCGATGCCGACGGCATCACCGTGGTGCTGCGTGAGGGCGACGAGGTGTTCTACGCCGCCGAGGATGCGATCAGCCCGCTATGGACCGGCCAGCGCTTTCCGGTCGAACGCTGCATCTCGGGCCTTGCGATCATGGCGGGCGAGCCGATCCTGATCCCGGATATCCGCAACGATCCGCGCGTCCCGCTCAACGCCTATCTCGCGACCTTCGTTGCCAGCATGGCGATGTTCCCGATCGGCCGCGCCGCCGCGCTCGGCGCCTATTGGCGGCACCCCGGCGCCGTCCCGCCCGAAACGGCAGAGCTGATGACCCGCCTCGCCGATGCCGCGGTCCGCATCTTCGATCCCAGCGCCCCGCCCGCCCGCCAGGCCGGCTAGCGCTCACATTGACTTTTGGCAGCATTGTTGCCATATCGCGCCGCAGCGAGGCGTCATGCAGCGTGATCGGACGTGCCGGGAACCCGGCCGCCCCGGCTCCGCCTCGGTTGATTACAGGCTTCCCTAGTCACGCGGGTCGTCATTTTTGACCCCGCCTCCGCGCGCGCTTTCGGCGTGCGCGTCGGCCTTCATTGCAAAGAGATTCCTTTGACCGAATTCAATACCCTCGGCCTGTCCGAGACCACCCTCGCCGCGCTTGCTGCGAAGGGCTACACCACCGCGACCCCGATCCAGGCGCAGTCGATCCCGGCGCTCCTGCAGGGCCGCGACCTGCTGGGCATCGCCCAGACCGGCACCGGCAAGACCGCCGCGTTCATGCTGCCCTCGATCGAGCGCCTCGTCGCCTCGAACAAGCGGGCGCAGCCGCGTGGCTGCCGCATGCTCGTCCTTGCGCCGACGCGCGAACTGGCCAGCCAGATCGCCGAGAGCGCGCGCCAGTACAGCAAGGGCACCAAGCTCAGCGTCGCCACCGTGTTCGGCGGCACCTCGATCCACAAGAACAAGACCGATCTCGCGCGCGGCGTCGACATCGTCGTCGCGACCCCGGGCCGTCTCGTCGACCTGATCGACCAGTGCTACGCGATCCTGCTCGGCATCGAGATCCTCGTGCTCGACGAAGCCGACCAGATGATGGACCTTGGCTTCATCCATGCCCTGAAGCGCATCGTCCGCGAGTTGCCGAGCAAGCGCCAGACCCTGTTCTTCTCGGCGACCATGCCCAAGTCGATCCGCGACCTCGCCAACCAGTTCATCCATGAGCCGATCGAGGTGAAGGTGACGCCGGTGGCGACCACCGCGGAGCGCGTCGAGCAGTTCGTCACCCATGTCAGCCAGAGCGAGAAGCAGTCGCTGCTGACGATCAAGCTGCGCGACGAGAGCATCGATCGCGCGCTGATCTTCACGCGCACCAAGCACGGCGCCGACCGCGTCGTGAAGCTGCTCGCCGCCAGCGGCATCGCCGCCAACGCGATCCACGGCAACAAGAGCCAGCCGCAGCGCGAGCGTGCGCTCGGCGAGTTCCGCTCGGGCAAGGTCAAGCTGCTCGTCGCGACCGACATCGCCGCGCGCGGCATCGACGTGTCGGGCGTCAGCCACGTCTTCAACTTCGAACTGCCCAACGTGCCGGAGCAATATGTCCACCGCATCGGCCGCACCGCGCGTGCGGGCAATGACGGCGTCGCCATCAGCTTCTGCGCCGATGACGAGCGGACCTATCTGCGCGATATCGAGCGGCTGACCCGTCAGAAGCTCACCGTCGTTCCGCTGCCCGAGGACTTCGTCAACGAATCCGCGAAGATCAAGTCGGCGCGCGGCCCGATCCCGATGAGCCGCGACGAGATGAATGGCCGCAACGGGCGGACAATGGCGGATCGCAACGCGCATCACCGCCACAATTCGCAGAGCCAGCGCGGCCCGCGCGCCAACCCTGCTGGCGACCGCCGTCAGGGCGAACCGCGCGGCGATCGTCCGCAGGGCGAGCGTCACGCACGCCCCGAGGGCCAGCGCCAGACGCTCGGCGCCAGCTTCGGCGGGCGTGAAGACGGTGGCCGCAACGGCAACGGCCAGCGTCCGCAGGGCGACCAGCCCCGCTTCTATGGTCCCAAGAAGAAGAAGTGGGCGCCCCGCCCCGCCGGCGGCCAGCGCAGCGGCGGCGGACGCTAAGCAATCGTGACAGCGGCGGGCGGCCTCAGGGTCGCCCGTTTGCTATTGGGCAGAGGCCGACACGCCTCCCTTCCGACTCACCGGCGCCGGCGCGCCGCGTCGTCCTCCTGCGCAGCGATCAGACGATCGATCCGCTCATAGCCGGTCACCGCCTCATTGCCGCCGCCACTGATCAGCGGCGCCGCGCGGCGATACAGGTCCAGCGCGCGCCGGTAATCGCCCGCCGCCTCGGCACACAGGCCCAGGTCGAAGGTGATCGAGGGGTGATTCGGCGCCTGCGCGTCCATCGCCCCCCACGCAGCACACGCCCCGCGCAGGTCGCGCTGGGTCTGGCGGACGATATCCTTGAACGGCCGGTTGAATTCCTTGGCCAGGCCCTTGGTGCTCTCGCGGAAGCGGATGCTGTAGGTCTCGACCACCGGCGCGATGTCGCGGCGCACCTCGCCCGCAATACCCTCGATCATCCCGCGCACCGTTTCCTCCACCGTGCGTGAAGGTTCGTCGCCGCGGCACCAGCTGATCTCGTCGCGCTTGGGCTTGCCCGCCGTATAGACGACGCGTCCGTCGGCGCTGCGCACCAGCCGCAGGTCGGCGCTCACATTCACCACCCGGCGCGTGCAGCTGACCTCGACCTCCGCCTCGCGCAGGCACTTGCCGCTGTCCCTGCCCCCTTCGCGCTCGACGCAGCGCTTCTGCTTCTCTTTATAATAGCTGTCCTGCACGCCGCTCGTCACCGCACCGCTCAGCACGCCCTCCGGCCCCTGCCCGCCGCCAAATGCCGCGATCAGGTCGAAATGCGGCTGCCCGTCGACATCGGGCTGGGAAAGCGCGCGCTCGATCGCCATTTCCAGCTGGCGTCCATCGCGTCCGTTGAACCGGTCGATCCCCAGCGAATCGAGCATGGCCGCGTCCCGATGGGGCGGGGCGAACTTGCCCGTCATCTGAACGCTCTCGGCAAATGCCGGCTCCGCAGCGGTCACCGCCGCGACAAAGCAAAGCACCGCGCTCCGCCCGAACTGCTGCGTTCGCATGATTCCACCCCGCGAAAATGCTTAATGAAACAATATTCCGTTACGGTTTCGCATCGAAGTCCCCCTGTCGCAAGGCCGGCGATGTTACAGCCGCGCGTCACGCGGGTTGAAACCGCCGCCCCCCTTTGCTACGCGCCCGCCAACCCAAGCAGGGGCTGCCGGTTCATTCGGCGCGCCCCTTTTTCGCATGGGGCCATTTTCGAGATTCCTAGAGGAAGCACGCGTCCGTGGAGAATTCCGGCGGTATTCAAGCAAGTCTAAGCGGTCGCTATGCCACCGCCCTGTTCGAACTGGCGCGTGAGAAGGGCGCGATCGACAAGGTCGAATCGAGCCTTGCCGCGGTGAAGCAGGCGCTCGCCGATTCGCCCGACTTCGCGGCGCTCACCAGCAGCCCGCTCGTCGGCCGCAACGATGCGACCAATGCGGTCGCTGCGGCGGCAAAGGTGATGAAGCTCGATTCGCTCACCGCCGATTTCCTCGGCGTGCTGGCGCAGAACCGCCGCCTCGCCGCGCTGGCGAACATCGTCCGCGACTTCCGCACCCTCGCCGCGCGCCATCGTGGCGAGACGAGCGCCGAAGTCGTGTCGGCGCATCCCCTTTCCCCCGCGCAGGTCACCGCGCTCAAGGCGCAGCTGCGCGAGCGCGTCGGCCGCGACGTCAATGTCGACCTGTCGGTCGACCCCTCGCTGCTGGGCGGTCTGGTCGTGAAGATCGGCTCCCAGATGATCGACAGCTCGATCAAGACCCGTCTCAATTCCCTCGCGCACGCGATGAAAGGCTAAGGCTAAGACAATGGATATCCGCGCCGCAGAAATCTCGAAGGTCATCAAGGACCAGATCGCCAATTTCGGCACCGAGGCAGAGGTCAGCGAGACCGGCCAGGTGCTGAGCGTCGGTGACGGCATCGCGCGCGTCCACGGCCTCGACAACGTCCAGGCGGGCGAAATGGTCGAGTTCGCCAACGGCGTGCAGGGCATGGCGCTCAACCTCGAAGCCGATAACGTCGGCATCGTGATCTTCGGCTCGGACGCCGAGATCAAGGAAGGCGACACCGTCAAGCGCACCGGCACCATCGTTGACGTTCCGGTCGGCAAGGGCCTGCTCGGCCGCGTCGTGGACGGCCTCGGCAACCCGATCGACGGCAAGGGCCCGATCGACTCGACCCAGCGTTCGCGCGTCGAGGTGAAGGCCCCGGGCATCATCCCGCGCAAGTCGGTGCACGAGCCGGTTCAGACCGGTCTCAAGGCGATCGACGCACTCGTTCCCGTCGGCCGCGGCCAGCGCGAGCTGATCATCGGCGACCGTCAGACCGGCAAGTCGGCCGTCGCGATCGACACCTTCATCAACCAGAAGACCGTCAACGCGGGCGATGACGAGGGCAAGAAGCTCTATTGCGTCTATGTCGCCGTCGGCCAGAAGCGCTCGACCGTCGCCCAGCTCGTGCGCACGCTCGAAGAGAATGGCGCGATGGAATATTCGATCGTGGTCGCCGCGACCGCGTCGGACCCCGCCCCGCTTCAGTTCCTCGCGCCCTATACCGGCTGCGCGATGGGCGAGTATTTCCGCGACAACGGCATGCACGCCGTGATCGTCTATGACGATCTGTCGAAGCAGGCCGTCGCCTATCGTCAGATGTCGCTGCTGCTGCGCCGTCCGCCGGGCCGCGAAGCCTATCCGGGCGACGTCTTCTATCTTCACAGCCGCCTGCTGGAGCGCGCCGCGAAGCTCAATGATGCCAATGGCAATGGCTCGCTCACCGCGCTGCCGATCATCGAGACCCAGGCGGGCGACGTGTCGGCCTATATTCCGACCAACGTGATCTCGATCACCGACGGCCAGATTTTCCTCGAGACCGACCTGTTCTTCGCGGGCATTCGCCCGGCGATCAACGTGGGTCTGTCGGTGTCGCGCGTCGGCTCGTCGGCGCAGACCAAGGCGATGAAGAAGGTGTCGGGCTCGATCAAGCTCGAGCTCGCCCAGTATCGCGAAATGGCTGCGTTCGCGCAGTTCGGCTCGGACCTCGACGCCTCGACCCAGAAGCTGCTCAACCGCGGTGCGCGCCTGACCGAACTGCTCAAGCAGCCGCAGTTCTCGCCGCTGCCGTTCGAGGAGCAGACCGTGTCGATCTTCGCCGGCACCAACGGCTATATCGACAGCGTTCCGGTTCAGGACGTCGTCCGCTACGAGGCCGCGATGCTGGCCGAGATGCGTTCGAAGCATGCCGACATCCTCAAGGATATCCGCGACAGCAAGGACCTGAGCGACGCCACCAAGGCCAAGCTCAAGGACGCGCTGGCAGCGTTCGGCACGACGTTCGCCTGATCGCACGCCGGTGACCGACCACTCCCTCCTTGCGTGGACGCTTCTCAGCATCGGCCTCGTGCTGACGCCGGGGCCGGACACTATGCTCGTCGCGGGTCACGCGGCGCGTGGAGGGGTGCGGGCCGGTCTCGCGGCGGTCGCGGGCGTCGGCCTGGGCGGGCTGTGGTACATGGCGCTGTGCGGCTTCGGCTTCCTCAGCATCCTTACCGCTTTCCCGACCCTGTTCATCGTCGTGAAGACCACCGGTGCGATCTACCTTGCCTGGCTCGGCTTCAAGCTGCTGCACGGTGCGGTGCGTCCGGCTCCGGTCTCGGCTGAGGCGCCGGCCTTGGGCAAGCCCTTCTGGCAGGGCCTGCTCTCGACGGCGCTCAACCCCAAGGTCGCGCTGTTCTTCCTGGCGATCCTGCCGCAGTTCGTGGGCGAAGGCCCCGGCGCCCCGCTCAAGGGCGCGCTGCTGATCGCCGTGCCTTATGTGCTGGGCAGCTTCTGGCTCACCGCTCTTGCTTTCGTCGCCGCCCGTGCGGGCCGCGCCGCGAAGCAGAGCAGCGCGATGCGCTGGGTCGAAGGTCTGCTCGGTGCGGCATTCATTGGTCTCGCGGGCCGTCTGGCCCTTGCTCGGAATTCGTAAATGGCAAGTTTGAAGGCCCTCAAGGTCCGCATCGGCTCGGTGAAGTCGACGCAGAAGATCACCAAGGCGATGAAGATGGTCGCCGCCGCCAAGCTGCGCCGTGCGCAGGAAGCGGCCGAGGCCGGGCGTCCCTACGCCCAGCGTCTCGAAGCCGTCGTCGCCTCGCTCGCCAGCAAGGTCAGCATCAGCGAGGCTTCGCCCAAGCTGCTCGCCGGCACCGGCAAGGATCAGGTCCACCTGTTCGTCGTCGCGACCTCGGACAAGGGCCTGGCCGGCGCGTTCAACACCAACATCGCTCGCTTGGCGCGCCGCCGCGCGCAGGAGCTGGTGGCCGAGGGCAAGACGGTCAAGTTCTACACCATCGGCAAAAAGGGCCGTGCGGTGCTGAACCGGCTCTTCCCCAAGGACATGCATCACGCGATCGAGCCGGGTGACCTCGGCAAGCTCGTCTTCGCCGATGCGCGTGGCTATGCCGACGACCTGATCGCCCGCTTCGAAGCCGGCGAATTCGACGTCGCGCACCTGTTCTATTCGAACTTCAAGTCGGTCCTGACCCAGGAGCCGACCGAGCAGCAGATCATCCCGGTCGCGATCCCCGCGGCGCCGGAGGGTGACGCCGCCGCTTCGGCCGTCACCGAATATGAGCCGGGCGAAGAGGAAATCCTCGCCGACCTGCTCGGCCGCAACGTCGCGATCCAGCTCTACCGCGCGATGCGTGAGAATGCCGCGTCGGAGCAGGGGTCGAAGATGACCGCGATGGACAACGCCACGCGCAACGCGGGCGACCTCATCAAGCGTCTGTCGATCCAGTATAACCGCGCGCGTCAGGCCGCGATCACGACCGAACTGGTCGAGATCATCTCTGGCGCCGAGGCGCTCTAAGGCCGATGCGTACCGCCGCCCTCCTCCTCCTCGCCGCGACCGCACTCGCGGGCTGCAATGGGCAGCCCGGCGGATCGAACGTCGCTGCGCCGGAGAATGCGGCGGTGGAGAAGCCGGGTTCGCTGGCGGACGCCTTCGCCGATCCGGCGGCGACGGTCATCAAGCTCAACCAGTTCGGCTACCGCCTCGGCGCGTATGAGAATGGCCCCAATGGCTTCGCCGCTAACGGCGAGCCGGTCTTCCTGTCGCAGTCGGATGCCAAGAACCCCAACCGCGGTACCGTCGAGCTTTCGGGCAAGGATGGCGCCGCGATCGACACCATCGTCTTCGCGCTCAGCGTGACCGACGATGCCAACGCCGATACGGCGAAGAAGCGGCTGACCGACAATGTCCGCGCCTTCCTGTTCCAGTACGGCGTCAAGGACGGCGGCGCGCTCGACGCCATCGCCAAGGAGCAGGACGCCAACGGCCCGATCGGGAATGCCCCGGCGGCCATCGCGGTGGACAAGGGCGCCAAGAACACCGGCGCTCTCCGCCGCATCACCGTGACTTTCACACGCCCGACCGTTCCGGCCCCGGCCGAAGCGGCGGAGCAGACCAAGCAACCCTGATCGAAGCATTCGCCAAGCAAGGACAATAGACATGGCAACCGCAGCCCCCGCAGAAAAGCCCGCCCGGAAGCCCCGCGCGGCCAAGCCCAAGGCAGACGCACCCGCGTCGGCAACTGTCGCCGCAGCCGGCGCTGGCCGCATCGCGCAGGTGATCGGCGCGGTCGTCGACGTCGCCTTCGACGGCGAACTGCCGGCGATCCTCTCGGCGCTCGAGACCGACAATAACGGCAACCGCCTCGTGCTCGAGGTCGCCCAGCATCTCGGCGAGAACACCGTCCGCACCATCGCGATGGACTCGACCGAGGGTCTGACCCGCGGCCAGGCAGTCGTCGCCACCGGCGCGCAGATCCAGGTTCCGGTCGGCCCCGCAACGCTCGGCCGTATCCTCAACGTCGTCGGCGAGCCGATCGACGAGCGTGGCCCGGTCGCCACCGACCTGCGCGCGCCGATCCACGCCGAAGCCCCGCTGTTCGTCGACCAGTCGACCGAAAGCGCGATCCTCGTTACCGGCATCAAGGTCATCGATCTGCTGGCGCCCTACGCCAAGGGCGGCAAGATCGGCCTGTTCGGCGGCGCCGGCGTGGGCAAGACCGTGCTCATCCAGGAGCTGATCAACAACATCGCAAAGGGCCATGGCGGCACCTCGGTGTTCGCGGGCGTGGGTGAGCGCACCCGTGAGGGCAACGATCTCTATCACGAGTTCCTCGACGCCGGCGTTATCGCCAAGGACGCCGACGGCAACGCGATCAGCGAAGGTTCGAAGGTGGCGCTGGTCTATGGCCAGATGAACGAGCCGCCGGGCGCCCGCGCACGCGTCGCGCTCTCGGGCCTCACGATCGCCGAGTATTTCCGCGACGTCGAAGGCCAGGACGTGCTGTTCTTCGTCGACAACATCTTCCGCTTCACCCAGGCGGGCGCGGAAGTGTCGGCACTGCTCGGCCGTATTCCGTCGGCCGTGGGCTACCAGCCGACCCTGTCAACCGACATGGGCGCGCTGCAGGAGCGCATCACCTCGACCAACAAGGGCTCGATCACCTCGGTGCAGGCCGTGTACGTCCCCGCGGACGATCTTACCGACCCGGCGCCGGCGACCTCGTTCGCCCATTTGGACGCGACGACCGTGCTCAACCGCGCGATCTCGGAGCTGGGCATCTACCCGGCAGTGGATCCGCTCGACTCGACCAGCCGCGTGCTGGAGCCGCGCGTCGTCGGTCAGGATCACTACGACACGGCCCGCGCCGTCCAGTCGATCCTCCAGAAGTACAAGTCGCTTCAGGACATCATCGCCATCCTCGGCATGGACGAGCTGTCGGAAGAGGATAAGCTGACCGTTGCTCGCGCGCGGAAAATCCAGCGCTTCCTGTCGCAGCCGTTCCACGTCGCCGAAGTCTTCACCGGCATCTCGGGCGAGTTCGTGCAGATCGAGGACACGATCAAGTCGTTCAAGGCAGTCGTCGAGGGCGAGTATGACCACCTCCCCGAAGCCGCCTTCTACATGGTTGGTGGCATCGACGGCGTGATCGCCAAGGCCAAGAAGCTGGCCGCCGAAGCCTGATGCGTCTGCGCGCCGCCCGGACTGTCGCGGTATGTACCGCGCTGCTGGCCGGCGCGCCGATCGCCGTGGCGGCGCAAACCGCGCCTCCCGCCAAGGCGCCCACGGCGCCACGACCGCTTCCGGTGGCCGAAATCTCGCTTCTCGAGGACGATGTGGCGGACACCGCCTCGCGGCTGTGCCCGGATATATTGTCGGGCAAGGTCAAGCTGCCCGCTCCCGGAACGGAGGCCTGGTGGCACGGCTACCGGCTTGAGGAGGGGCTGCCCAAGGCTGCGATGGACGCGCTCGGCCGGGACGGATTGACCCTGATAGCCCGGGCCACGTTGGCACACGGAACGGCCACGGACGGTAGCTTTGTCGTCGCGCTGGGTGGGGCCGCGGGGGAGACCTGCCGCCTGATCGTGTATCGTGCCATCCCGGCCACCGGTCTTGCGGCTCGCGTTTCAGCGCGCATGTCCACACCTAAACACGGCTGGAAGGCTTTGCCCGGTTCACAACAAACTGCCGCCGCCGACAAGCTCAGCCTGTTGCTGCGCCGCGACGGCAAGCCGTACCTCGCCAATCTGCTCACGCCAAAGACGGCCGGTCCGGTCGCCCTGGCGATTGTCGTCGCCGCGGTTCCGCCGCACGTGACGTTGCCCCAAGGATTCTGACATGCCTCTCCACTTCGAACTCGTCACCCCGGAACGCCTCGTCCGCTCTGAGGAAGTCCACATGGTCGTCGTTCCCGGCACCGAGGGGGACTTCGGCGTGCTGGAGGGCCATTCGCCCTTCATGTCCACGATCCGCGACGGCAATCTGGAAATCTACAAGACCGCGGGCAATCAGAGCCCGGAGATCGTTCGCATCGAAGGCGGCTTCGCCGAGGTGAACGAGAACGGCCTGACGGTCCTCGCCGAAAAGGCCGAGTAACCGCGCAGCGTCCGGACGCACGAAACGACAAAGGCCGCGGGGCGACCCGCGGCCTTTTGCGTTCATGGTCCGTGTTTTTCAGGGTGTTCGCCGGTAGCTCCAGCGCATCGCCTTGCTCCCGTCGGCGAGCGAGATTTCGGCGGTCAGCTCATCGCCCTTGAGCCGGTAATGGATGCGCTGCGGATAGTCGTGCGCGGCGTTGACGAAGGTGATCCCCTCCCCGCCCGCCACAGCGCGAAACGCCGTGGGCGGCTTGCCGCCGGGCTGCGCCTGATAGACCGCTGTATCGCCGTCCATCGTGATCCGCAGATATTCGAAGGCGACCGTCCTGTCGCCCTTCACCATCTGCGACACGCCCAGCATCATCCCGCCCGCAGCCGGCTGCCATTGTTCGCAGGTCCGGGTCGGCCCGCCCTCGGCAGTGCACCAGCGCCCCGCGAGCCATTCGGGCAGCCCGCCCATAGCGGGTGCCGCGCCCGGCAGCATCAGCATCAATCCCAGCGTCTTCCACATCATCCGCCGTCTCCTTCCCTGTTCACCCATCGCATAGCGCATTCACGCGCCCGCTGGCTTGAACCGATGCGACATGGCAGGTTCGCCGGGTGCGCTACGCCGAGACGCCTCCGCCCCCCGAACTCGACGGTCTTGTCGAAGCCGTCTGGACGCTCGACGTCGGCGCGGACGGCTGGGTCGATCATCAGGCGGTGCCCGACGGCTGTATCGAGCTGATCCGCCGTCATTCGGGCCGCTCGGTCTGGCGGAGCGAGCAGCCGCCGCTGTTCGTCACCGGGCTCGCGCTCCAGCCCGCGGTGCTGCGGTTCAGCGGCGATGCGCGCTTCACCGGCATCCGGCTATGGCCCTGGGCCTGGCACGCGCTGGGCGGCAGTTCCTGCCGCGACTTCGCCGATGGCTGGCGCGCGATTCCGGACCGCGATCCGCTCGCCGCGTTGCTCCCCGGCGAAAGCGACCCGATACCCCGCCTCGCCAAGGCCTTTGCCGGCCAGCACCAACCGCCCATCGCCGCGATCCGCCATGCCGAGAGTGTCGAGGAACTGGCGCGGTTGACCGGACTCTCAACCCGCCAGCTTCAGCGCATCTGCGCGCGGGAGACCGGCATGGCCCCGCGCAGCTATCTGCGCCTGCTCCGCTTCCGGACCGCGGTCAGCGGCATCCAGTCCTCCGAAGCGGCGCTGGCCGATACCGCGGCCGCATCCGGCTACGCCGATCAGGCGCACATGACCCGCGAGTTCCAGTCGCTCGCCGGCCTTCCTCCCGGCCGTGCCCGTCGTCGCGCCCGCGGACCCTTCGTCTAGGACCGGCGCTAACGGCCTTCATGTGGCGGCAGCAACAGATGGCAGCCGGCAGTGATTCCGCCTGTGAAACCACCCGAGATACGCCGCCAGCTCCAAGGCCACGCAAATACTCGCCTCAAAGCGCTTGTTAGCGGTAAACATAAAGACCCGTTTTATTAGTCCGTACATCGACACAAATAGCAATAGTTTACATCATCGATTTGGGTACTACTCCGGATTGTAACTCCAATAACACCCGTTAGGCTTCCCGCACCCCGGGGAAACTACAGAAGAACCGCCCTGTGGATACTGTAGGAGAGACTGCGCCATGAAGAAATTAGGTGAGTCGAAAGCGGTTGCGCCATTGGTGGCGCTGGCCTTTGTTGGAAGCTGGATACTGCCGGCGAGCGCGGCAAACGCTCAGGAGGACAATCCCTACGAATATTGCCTTGCCACCTGCGACAGCCTGACCGGGGATGCGCGAGCGGCATGCAGGGCGGATTGCTTCGGCCCGACCGATCCCGGCGCCGGAGAGGGCGACGGAGGCCCGCCCGAAGGCTGGCCTGCCCCTCCACTGCCTCCGCCCCCGCCCCCGCCTGGCGGCGGCGACACGAGGCCGCACTGAGATGGGGAAGCGGCGGGGGGAAACCTCCGCCGCTCTTTTGCGGGCCTGATTCCGGAGCGCCGGGTCTCTCGCCAGCGCCGATGGTTAGGAACTTGTAAAATCTTGCCCGCTATCCCCTCAGCGTTGAGCTAGTGGGGATTTGAGCGTGAGCGCATTCGGACGTCGCAGCGGACCTGGGGCAACACCCGCCCGGCCGGCTTTCGGCGTCGCGCGCCCGATGCAGGGCGGTGCGCCGGCGGCGCGCCCCAAGGAACCGATCGGTGGCGACCAGTTCCCCGCGATTCAGGATGTGCCGCTCCCCGGCGCGAACCAGCGCGAATCGGAGCCTGCCAGCACGGTCCCGCAGTCCACCACCGACGCGATGCAGCGCCTTGCCGATCGTCAGGCGGCCAGCAGCGAAGCGGGCAGTTCGCGAGTCGAGGGATTCGAAGCCTCGATCCACCGCATCAAGGAACAGGTGCTCCCGCGCCTGCTCGAGCGAGTCGATCCCGAGGCTGCGGCGACGCTCAACAAGGACGAGCTCGCCGAAGAATTCCGCCCGATCATCGGCGAAGTGCTTGCCGAGCTCAAGCTGACGCTCAACCGCCGCGAGCAGTTCGCGCTCGAAAAGGTGCTGGTCGACGAACTGCTTGGCCTTGGCCCGCTCGAAGAGCTGCTGGCCGACAGCGCGATCAGCGACATCATGGTCAACGGCCCCGAGCAGACCTTTGTCGAGCGCAAGGGCAAGCTCGAGCTCGCCAACATCCAGTTCCGCGACGAGGAGCATCTGTTCCAGATCGCCCAGCGCATCTGCAACTCGGTCGGCCGCCGCGTCGATCAGACCACCCCGCTCGCCGACGCCCGCTTGAAGGATGGTTCGCGCGTCAACGTGATCGTGCCGCCGCTGAGCCTCAAGGGCACCGCGATCTCGATCCGCAAATTCTCGGACAAGCCGATCACGCTCGACATGATGGCCGGCTTCGGCTCGATGTCGACCAAGATGGCGACGATGCTCAAGATCGCGGGCGCGTGCCGTTTCAACATCGTCATCTCGGGCGGTACCGGTTCGGGCAAGACGACGATGCTCAACGCCCTGTCGAAGATGATCGACCCGGGCGAGCGCGTCCTGACGATCGAGGACGCCGCCGAACTTCGTCTGCAGCAGCCGCACTGGCTCCCCCTCGAAACCCGCCCTCCCAATCTCGAAGGTCAGGGCGAGATCACGATCCGCGACCTCGTCAAGAACGCGCTGCGTATGCGTCCGGACCGCATCATCCTGGGCGAAATCCGCGGATCGGAGTGTTTCGACCTCCTGTCCGCGATGAACACCGGCCATGACGGCTCGATGTGTACGCTCCACTCCAACAGCCCGCGCGAATGCCTCGGCCGTATGGAGAACATGGTGATGATGGGCGACATCAAGATCCCGAAGGAGGCGATCAGCCGCCAGATCGCGGATTCGGTCGACCTGATCGTCCAGGTGAAGCGCCTGCGCGACGGTAGCCGCCGCGTGACCAACATCACCGAAGTCATCGGCATGGAAGGCCCGGTGATCGTCACCCAGGAGCTGTTCAAGTTCGAGTATCTGGACGAGAGCGCCGACGGCAAGATCATCGGCGAATATCGTTCGATGGGGCTGCGTCCCTATACGCTCGAAAAGGCGCGTTCGTTCGGCTTCGATCAGGCGCTTCTCGAGGCGTGCCTCTGACCGCTCGCCCGCAGCCGGGCGTTTGCAAACGGGACATTAACCACGCCTGCAACGGCTGGCGTGCCTGCGTGCAGGCGATACGCTCGCCGGCATGGATGTCCGTGCAGCCATGACCTTCGCGCTCGCCCTGCTCGCAATGCTCGCGCCCGCATCGGATGCGCAGGCTGCGCCACCGGTCACGCACCTCGCGACCGATACCGAGGCGCGCTGGGTGCCGTTCGAACTCACCGCCGGCAACCAGATCCGCTTCCGCACCCTGCTCAATGGCCACTGGGTCGATGCGATCCTCGATACCGGGGTCAGTGATACCGCGGTCTCGGCACGCTTCGCCCGTGCTGCCGGCATGAAGCCGCTGGTCGCGGGCCAGGCCGATGCGATCGGCGGAAGCGTGGCACTGAGCTGGGGGGCGATCGACCGCGTCGAAGTCGGTGGCCTCGTCCGGACCGGCGGCCGCATCGCGATCATCGACGCGGATCCGCGTGTGACGGGCGCTGCGCCGGTCGACCTGTTCATCGGTGCCGATCTGCTCGCTGCGCACGCGCTCGAGATCGACTATGACGCCCAGCGTTTCCGTCTGCTGCCTTCAGGGCGGATGCCCTTTCGCGGAACCACTGCGCCCCTGCGCCTGGCCGGCCCCGCCGGTCTCTATCTCAGCGAGCTCGATCTGGGCGGACGCCGGCATCGCCCGGTGATCGTCGATACCGGGGATGGCAGCATGGTGACGCTCACCCGTACCGCATGGCGCGGGATCGAGCGGGCGGGCGGCAGCGTCACCACCGCAATCGCCTGGGGATTGGGCGGCCAGGTGGAGAGCGAGGTGACGATCGTCCCCGCGCTGCGGATCGCGACCCTCCCGGCAAGCGAGGTCGAGTTGCGGATCGAACCGGACTCGGGTTTCTCCTCGCGCAAGGGCGCGGCAGGGCGGCTGGGCGGCGGATTGCTGCGCCGGCACCGCGTCCTGCTCGATCCCGGTGCCGGCCGCATGGTCCTCGCCCCCGCCGCGCGCAGCGACTGGCCGGTCACACGCTCGACCAGCGGACTGATGGTCGGCCAGCGCGGCGACCGGCTGCGCGTCCTGCATGTGATGCGCGGCAGCCCCGCCACTGCGGACTGGCAGGCGGGCATGGAGATCTGCGCCATCGACGGATCGCCGATTCCGGCGGCCTATGCGACCAGCCCGCTCGCGAGCTGGTCGACGGGCGCGCCCGGGCGCGTCGTGCGGCTGCTGCGCTGCGACGGCTCCGAGCACAGCCTGACCCTCGCGCGCTTCTACTAGCCCTTGATGGCCAGCGCGGCGGCAATGACGGCGCCGAGCATTGCCATGACCTGAATCAGCGTCCACGGCACCCAGCCGACCCGGTCGAGATCGCGCCGCTTCGCACGGCGCCAGTCGGCAAGACCGCTCCCCGCCGCCACAGCGGCGAACGTACCTGCGACTATCCATAACGGCGCCAATAACGACCCTTGCATCGCTGCACGCTCCACTGCACCAAGCGTCCCATATCAGAGAGGAGCCTCGAATGCGCAACGCCCTGACTTTCGCTGCCATAACCGCCACCGCACTCGTCAGCGCCGCCGCGATCGGCGCGCCGCAGATGGGAAGCATCAGCAAGGAATTGAAGGCGGCGGTCGCCGCGCCTACCCGCACTCCGGCCAATACGGTGCGCGACAAATACCGCCACCCGGCCGAAACGCTCGCCTTCTTCGGGGTGAAGCCGAGCGATACGGTCGTCGAGCTCTGGCCCGGCGGCGGCTGGTACACCGAGATCCTGGCACCCTATGTCCTCAATGGCGGCGGCACCTATTATGCCGCCTCGCTCGAGAAACTGTCGGGCGGAACCAGGCGGATCATGGCCGAGAAACCCGACCTCTACGGCAAAATCAGAACCGCACATTTCCCGGTGTTCGATGCCGCCGACGTCAAGGTGCCCGACAACAGCGTCGATGTCGTCCTCACTTTCCGCAACGTCCATAACTGGCGGATGGGCTATCAGCGCGACGACAAGCAGGATTATTCGGCCGCGGCATTCAAGCAGATCTTCGCGATGCTCAAGCCGGGCGGCACGCTCGGCATCGTCGACCACCGCCTGCCCGAGAATGCCGACGCCGAGCGCGAGCGGACCAGCGGCTATATCAAGACGTCGACGATCAAGAAGCTCGCCGCGGACGCCGGCTTCCGGCTCGCCGGCGAATCGCAGATCAACGCCAACCCCAAGGATAGCGCGGACTGGAAGGACGGCGTGTGGACGCTCCCACCCAGCTACCGGCTCAAGGACGTCGATCGCGCCAAGTACGAAGCGATCGGCGAAAGCGACCGGATGACGCTCAAGTTCGTCAAGCCGAAGTAAGGACTACAGACCGTCATCCCGACACCGGCCGGGATGACGGTCAGGCGGCCCTGCGCGCCGTTATTGGCTCTTGTGCACCACACCCGCGCGCATCACGAAGCCGACCGATTTCAGCAGCTTGACGTCGCTCAGCGGATCGCCATTCACGGCGATGATATCCGCACTCTTGCCCGGCTCGATGCTGCCGACTTCCTTGGCGAGGCCGAGCAGGTCGGCGGCGTTGACCGTCGCCGCCTGGATCGCCTGCATCGGCGTCAGGCCGTGCTTGACCAGCAGCTCGAACTCATCGGCGTTGCGGCCGTGCTTGGACACGCCGGCATCGGTGCCGAACGCGACCTTCACCCCGGCCGGCACCGCCTTCTCCAGCGCCTTGCCCGTGATGGTGATGCGCCAGTCGATCTTCGCACGGACTTCCGGCGGATAGGCGTTGGGATCCTTGGCGATCCGTTCCAGATAGCCGTTCACGGTCGATAGCGTGGGCACGTAATAGGCCCCCGTCTTCTTGAACAGCGCGATGCTCTCGTCGTCGATCAGCGTGCCATGCTCGATCGAATCGACCCCGGCGCGCAGCGCCACCGCGATGCCGTCGGCGCCATGCGCGTGCGCCGCGACCTTGCGGCCATAGAGGTGCGCGGTCTCGACGATCGCCTTGGCTTCCTCATCGAACATCTGCTTGCCCAAGCCCGCGCCGATGCGGCTGTTCACACCGCCGGTGGTGGCAATCTTGATCACGTCGGCGCCGCGGCCGATCTGCAGGCGCGTCGCCTTGCGGCACTCGTCCGCGCCGTCGCACAGATTCGCCACGCCGACCGCCTCGTGCAGTTCCTCGACGATGCCCAGCCGGTGATCGCCATGCCCCGAAGTGGTGGAGATGCCCATGCCCGCATCGACGATCCGCGGGCCGCTCACCCATCCGCGCGCGATCGCGTCGCGCAGCGCCAGCGTCGCCCCCTCGTCGCCCAGGTTTCGCACCGTGGTGAAGCCCGCCATCAGCGTCTTCTGGGCGTTCCACAGCGCTTCATAGGCGCCCATCTGCTTGCTCTCGGTGAACCCGGCGAGCAGCCCCTCCTGGCCGGCACGGTCGGAGCTCAAATGGACATGGCTGTCGATCAGTCCGGGAAGGACCGTGCGATCCTTGAGGTCGATCACCGGCGCCTCGCCCAGCGGCGTGACATACCCTTCATAGACGCCGACGATCTTGCCGCCCTTCACCGCGATCGTGCTCGCCCCGCGCGGCGCCTGTCCCGGCCGGTCGATCAGCTTGCCGGCGTGGATGTAACGATCCACCTGCGCGCTTTGCGCATGCGCCGCACCCGCGAGCAGCATCGCCGCGGTGAAAGCAGCCAAATTCCTCATAAGTCTCCCCGTTTCGTTTCCGGGGAGCCTATGAGCCTCAGCCGAGCTTGTCGATCTTGTCCTGCAGCGAAGCAAGCTGCGCCTTGAGCGCGGCGATCTCGTCGTCCTTGCTCTTCTCGGGCGCCGGAGCGGCGGCGGCACCCGGCGCACCTGGCTTGAACGCTTCGGCCGCGGCTTCGAACATCGCCATGTTGCGCTTGGCGATTTCAGCGAAGGGCGAATTGGCGAACGCGCCCTCGACCGCCGACTTGAACTGCGCCTGGTTGCGGCGGAAGCTGTCCATCGACGCTTCGAGATAGCCCGGCACCACCGCCTGCATCGAATCGCCATACAGGGCGATCAGCTGGCGCAGGAAGTTCACCGGCAGCAGCGTCTGGCCGCGCGCTTCCTCTTCCATGATGATTTGCGTCAGGACGTTGTGGGTGATGTCTTCCTCGGTCTTGGCGTCAACGACCTTGAAGTCGCGGCCCTCGCGCGTCATCGCAGCGAGATGATCGAGGGTGATGTAGGACGATGTTTCGGTATTGTAGAGGCGCCGGTTCGCGTACTTCTTGATGATGACCGGGCCGTCGGTATTCGCCGTCTTCTTCATCTTGACCCCCACGGGTGTTTGAAATGGTCCTAACACCCTTTGATACCGCACCGCAACACGGGCCGCGCCCGTTACCTCTCTTTCTGGGACTGCTGCGCAGCGAAACCGCAGCATCGCCCGAACGCCGCGCTGCCGCACTGGCCGGGCTCGCCGCCTATCAGTCAGCCGCCCGCCCCCGTCCCCGCCGTCCGATGCCCGTCATCGCCCAGGCCGGGCGTGCGATGCTGCGCGACTATGGCGGAAACGGCCCGCCCGTGGTGTTCGTTCCCTCGCTGATCAATCCGCCGCTGATCCTCGACATGCCGTATCGCCGCTCGCTGCTGCGCTGGCTCTCGCGTCAGGGCATACGTCCGCTGCTCATCGATTGGGGAACGCCGTCACCGCAGCATCGCACGCAGGACGTGGCGCAGCATGTCGAGGAGATGCTGATCCCGCTGCTTCGCAGCATCGGCGAGCCAGCGGCACTGACGGGCTATTGCCTGGGCGGGACGATGGCGATGGCGGCCGCCGCGGCGGTGCCGGTGCGCGGACTGGCGCTGATCGCCGCGCCGTGGCGTTTCTCCGGCTTCGGCGCGGAATCGATCGCACGAATCGAGTCGTTGTGGGAGGGCGCTCACGAGACCTGCGACCAGCTCGGCTTTGTTCCGATGGAGGTGCTTCAGGCGGGCTTCTGGCAGCTCGACCCCGCCCGCACCGTCGCCAAGTACGAACGCTTCGGAAGGCTCGATCCAGCGAGCGCGGCCGCCAAATCCTTCGTCGCGATGGAGGACTGGGCCAACGCCGGTGCACCGCTCACCTTCGCCGCCGGCCGGCAGATCTTCGACGACCTGTTCACCGCCGATCTGCCGGGTAGTGGGCGCTGGCGGGTCGCGGGCGCGATCGCCGATCCCGCGGCGCTGCCCTGCCCTGCGGTCGAATTCGTCTCGCTCACCGATCGCATCGTTCCTGCCGCCAGCGCTGCCGGATTTCGCGACCGGCGCGAACTGCGGCTCGGCCATGTCGGGATGATGGTCGGATCATCCGCCAGGGATGCGCTGTGGCGCCCATTGGCGGACTGGCTCACCGGCCTTAGATAGCCCCCAAATCCATCATGGAGTCGCACGCAATGACCGAAGTCGTGATCACCGCCGCCAAGCGCACCCCCGTCGGCAGCTTCCTCGGCGCTTTCGCCGCCACTCCCGCGCATGAACTGGGCCGGGTCGCCATCGAGGCCGCTCTCGAGCAGGCCGGCGTCAAGGGCGAGGAAGTCTCCGAGGTGATCCTGGGTCAGGTGCTCACCGCCGCGCAGGGCCAGAACCCCGCGCGCCAGGCATCGATGGCCGCGGGCGTTCCCAAGGAAGTCCCTGCCTGGGGCCTCAACCAGGTCTGCGGGTCGGGCCTGCGCGCTGTCGCGCTCGCCGCTCAGGCGGTGCAGACCGGCGACGCCACCATCGTCGTCGCGGGCGGACAGGAATCGATGTCGCTCGCCGCGCATGCCCAGTCGCTGCGTGCTGGCGCCAAGATGGGTGACGTCGGCCTGATCGATACGATGATCAAGGACGGCCTGACCGATGTGTTCAACGGCTATCACATGGGCATCACCGCCGAGAATCTTGCCGAGCAATATCAGGTGACGCGTGGCGAGCAGGATGAGTTCGCCGTCCGCTCGCAGAACCTCGCCGAAGCCGCTCGCACCGAAGGCCGCTTCAAGGACGAAATCGCGCCGGTCACGATCAAGGGCCGCAAGGGCGACACCGTCGTCGAGCAGGACGAATATATCCGTGCCGGCGCCACGCTCGACAGCATCGCGGGCCTGCGCCCCGCCTTCAAGAAGGACGGCACCGTCACCGCGGGCAACGCTTCGGGCCTCAACGACGGCGCCGCCGCGCTGGTGGTGATGAGCCGCGAGGAAGCCGAGAAGCGCGGCGCGCCGGTCCTCGCCACGATCAAGAGCTGGGCCACGGCCGGTGTCGATCCCTCGATCATGGGCATCGGCCCTGTTCCGGCATCGAAGAAGGCGCTGGAGAAGGCCGGCTGGACCGTCGCCGATCTCGACCTGATCGAAGCCAACGAAGCCTTCGCCGCACAGGCGCTGTCGGTGGGCAAGGAACTCGGCTTCGACCCCGCCAAGGTCAACGTCAACGGCGGCGCCATCGCCATCGGCCACCCGATCGGCGCGAGCGGCGCGCGCGTGCTCACCACCCTGCTCTACGAGATGGAGCGCCGCGACGCGAAGAAGGGACTCGCGACTCTGTGCATCGGCGGCGGCATGGGAATCGCGATGTGCGTGGAGCGCGGCTGAACCGCGATTTTTCGCCTGCGAAATAAATGAAAAGCGGCATGGATGGTGGGTGTAATGTCATTTCCACCCACCCCATGTTGCGTTGCACAAATGTGACATTCGCGCCACACTGGCCAGGAAACTGGTTGGTGTGGCGCAAGCTTCCCTTGCCACAGGATGAACGAGGCGGTTTCCTTTGAGACGACCGGCATCATGCCGGGAATAGGGGATCAGCATGAAGATTAGCCGCCTTTTGACGGCAACCGCGCTCGTCAGCGCGGGTTTTGCCATTCCGCAGGTTGCATGGGCACAAGCTGCGCCGACGACTCAGGAAACTGAAGACGCGTCCACCAAGGACGAAGACGTCGTCGTTACCGGCTCGCGCATTCGCCGTCCGAACATCGAAGCGAATGTCCCGGTCACCTCGATCACTGCCGAAGATATCTTCAATCAGGGGCAGACGAACATCGGCGACACGCTGAACGACCTGCCGCAGCTGCGCAGCACGTTCGCACAGCAGAACCCGGGTGCCGGCGTCGGCATCACCGGCCTCAACCTGCTCGACCTTCGCGGTCTCGGAACCGTCCGCACGCTCGTGCTGGTCAACGGCCGCCGTCACGTTGCGGCAGACATTCTGAACAACGCCTCGTCGGTGGACGTCAGCTCGATTCCGAACGACCTGCTCGAGCGCGTCGAAGTCGTCACGGGCGGCAACTCGGCCGTGTACGGTTCGGACGCGATCGCGGGCGTGGTCAACTTCATCCTGAAGCGCGACTTTGAGGGCATTCAGGTGCGCGGCTCGGCCGCCGTTTCCGAAGAGGGCTTCGGCGGCAACCAGTATGCGTCGATCATGGCGGGCAAGAACTTTGCCGACGGCCGCGGCAACATCACCGCGCACGTCGAATATGCCCATCAGCGGCGCGTCTACGCGTCCGATATTCCCTGGTACCGGCGCGTTGACGGGTTCGCCGTGGTCGATTCCGACACCCCCGGCCTGCCGCAGGCCAGCGACGGCTTCCCGGACAATATCTTCCTTCAGGACATCCGGGCCAACAACAGCATCACGGGCATGGTCGTCATCCCGCAGCCGCAGGGCGCGGGTGCGCGTTGCGGCGCCGGCACGCTGGCCAATAACGGTGCGCCGAACAACCTCGGCACGTCCTTCTCGTGCGCCTATATCTTCAGCGGCGCGGGTGCGCTGACCCCGGTGACCGGCACGCGCGTGGGCGCGGGTCCGCTCGGCACGCTGGTCGGCGGAAACGCGTTCACCGGCCGTGAAGGCACGGGCCTCTCGATCCTGCCGTATAACCAGCGCATCAACGCCAACCTGCTGGCGCGCTTTGAGTTCAGCCCGGCGCTCGAAGCGTTCATCGAAGCCAAGTATGTCCGCACCGACTCGGTCGGCAACCAGCTTGGCCCGACGTTCCTCAACGGCTCTTCGGCTTCGCTCAACGACGCGCGTATCAACATGCGCCTCGACAACCCGTTCCTGAACCCGGCCGATCGCACGACGATCGCGAACGCGATCACGGCATCGGGCTGCGGATACGCGTTCGGTACGGCAGTCACCGCATCGACCTGTCAGGCGGGCACCCCCGCGCAGCAGGCGGCCCGTGCGGCAGCCATCGCGGACGGCAGCTATCGCTTCCTGTTCGCGCGCACGCTGTCGGATTCGCCGGATCGCGACGAAATCTTCCGGCGTAATACCTATCGCGTCGTCGGCGGCCTCCGTGGCACGTTCAACGACGACTGGAGCTACGAAGTCTCGGCAAACTACGGCCGCTTCGAAGAGACGACCGACATGCGCGGTTTCGTCGACAAGCAGCGCTTCTACCTGGCGCTCGACGCCGGCCGTGCGACCCCGGGCGGTCCGATCCAGTGCCGTTCGCAGTTCGATCCGGCATCGGCGAACGGTCTGGCGGGCAATGCGGCTGCGGCGGCGAAGCTTGCCGCCGATATCGCGGCTTGCGTCCCGTACAACCCGTTCGGTTCGGCCAACAACGCCGCTGCGGTGAACTACTTCAAGGCCAACATCATCAACCGCGCCTGGCTCGAGCAGGTCGATATCCTCGGCTATGTGTCGGGCGATCTCAGCCAGCTGTTCAGCCTGCCTGGTGGTCCGGTCCGGTTCGTGGTCGGTGGTGAATACCGGCGTGAGAAGGTGTTCAACGACAGCGATTCGATCGCCGATACCGGCCTGAGCAACTCGGTGTTCCTCGGCGATTTCGATCCCGAAGCGCTCACCGTGAAGGAAGCCTACGGCGAAATCGAAATTCCGCTGTTCAAGGATATCTTCCTGCTGAACGAGTTGACGCTCAACGCTGCGGGCCGCGTCTCCGAGTATAACAACTCGGCGGGCACGACCTACACCTACAACCTCGGTGCCCAGTGGTCGCCGTTCGCCGGTCTGCGGTTCCGCGCCAACTACGGCCGCGCGGTTCGCGCACCGAACGTGACGGAAACCGGTACGCCGCCGGTGGCGAACTTCGCGAACGCCTTCATCGATCCGTGCAACGTGAACGCAATCGCGAACAACGCGATCCGTACCACGAACTGTCAGGCTCAGTTGTCGGCGGCTCAGCTCGCCAACCTGGCACCTGCCGGTTACACGCTCGGCATCATCTCGGGCAGCAACCCGAACCTCTCGGCTGAAAAGTCCGACTCCTACACCTATGGCGTGGTGTACGAGCCGAGCTTCATGCGCGGGTTCTCGATCAGCGCCGACTACTACAACATCACGGTGAACGACGTCATCGTGTCGCTGGCGGCACAGACGATCGTCAACTCGTGCTATGACTCGCCTGGCCTCACGAGCCCGCTTTGCGGCGTGTTCCAGCGTCAGGGCGTCGGTGGCGCCACCGGTACCCAGGGCGAACTGCCGGGCCAGATCATCAACAACAGCCTGGTTTCGGGTCCGCAGAACTTCGCACGGCGCAAGCGGCGCGGTCTGGACGTGGAAGCGGCCTATCGTGGTGAAATCGGCAGCGGCGTGAAGGTCAACACCCGTCTGATCTACACGCATCTGTTCCAGAGCAGCAACTACGAGAACCCGGCCCTGCCGGACTTCGAGAACATCCTGATGCGTGAGCTCGGCGATCCGCAGGACGAGGCTCGCTTCGATCTGGATCTGACGTTCGGCAAGTTCACGGTCGGCTATCAGGCGCAGATCCTCGGCGCGATGCTGGTTTCGACCTACGAGAACAGCTTCCCGTCGAATGCCGGCGTCCCCGGCAGCACGGGTCTCCCGCTCAACTCGGACGTGGCCGAAATCCTTGAATATCCGCGTACGGTCTATCACGACATCCGCTTCAACTATCGGGTTGGCAGCAAGCGTGAGACCGGAAGCGAGTTCAACCTGTACTTCGGCATCGACAACGTGACCGGCGTGAAGCCGCCATGGGGTACGACTGCTACCGGCGCAGGCACCTCGATCTATCAGTTCCGTGGCCGCAACTTCTATGCCGGTGTCCGCGCGAACTTCTGATCGCCGGAAACCAGCTTCACTTCAGAGGGCGGGGGGAAACCCCCGCCCTTTTTTCTTGTTGGAGCCGCTGAGCTCACCTCGTGGTGAGAGCTTCAGCCCAGTTCGGCCGGCCCGAGGCCAAAGGCGAGAAGCCCGGGACGCGCAAACAAAAAGGCCGGCGGCTGTCTCAGCCACCGGCCCTTCCTGTGTCGCTCTGGAAGACAATCAGCGCGAAATCAGCGCGCGCCCGTCTTCACCCGCTCATAGGGCACAAAATCACCCAGCAGAACAAAGCCGCTCCACATCCGCGAACTGCGATCGATCAGATCGACCTTGTCGACGTTGCACAGCTGGCTGCCATAGATCTTGGTCAGCAGAATATCGTCGTCATCCAGCTGATCGGCGCCCGAGCGGGGGCGGTTCACATACAGCTTGGATCCGCTGCGATAGACGATCGCGGTGCCATCAACGATGGTGCTGTTGTCCATGGCATGAGTCGGCAGGCACTTGACCGGCTTGCCGGCCACACGGCCTTCGAGCATCTTGGCCAGCTCCGCTTCACCCTTGGCGTTGACCTTGTCGTCCGCCATTGCGGCACCCGGCAGCGCGAAAAGCGCCAGCGCAGCGGCTGCAAACAACTTACGCATCGGTTATCTCCATTCGATTTCAGTATCAGGTTACTTGCTAGCGCTAACTTCTCTACGCGTTCACAGCTTTCGCTGCGCTGAACCGAAGCTTTCGCCGCGATGAACCGATACAGATCAATACCACAATCGATCGTACCGCGCACCAAGTCCCGTCAGCAGTTCATATTGCGACATGCCTGAGAGCATTGCGGCTTCGGGCAGCGCATAATCGATCGCCACCCAGTCCCCTTCGGCCAGATCGGGTACGGCGCTGACGTCGATCGCGGTCAGGTCCATCGACACTCGCCCGATCACCGGCACCCGGATGCCGTCCGCGATCGCGCTCCCCTTGCCGGAGAAGCAGCGCAGATAGCCGTCGGCGTAGCCGAGGTTGAGAATCGCCACCTCGGTATCGGCGGTGGCGGTCCAGGTCATGTTGTAGCCGACGCCCTGCCCCGCGGGCACCAGCCGCCGCTGCAGTACCTGAACCTCCGGCGTCACCACCCGCCGGATGCGCCCGCCGAACGCCGCCACCGGCTCGGCGCCGTAAAGTGCGACGCCCGGCCGGGTCAGATCGAACGCATAGTCCTGCCCCAGCGCGATCCCGGCGGAATTGGCCAGGCTCATCCGCCGCGCGCCCGATTTCCCGGCGAGCGCCGCAAAACAGTCGCGCTGAAGCCGGTTGAGCGGAACATCCTCATCCGCACTGGCCAGGTGGCTCATCAGCGTCTCGACCGTCAGCCCGTCGAGCAGCCCTGCCCCCACATCCTCCGGAGCGATGCCGAGCCGGTTCATACCCGTATCGAGCATCACGTCGCACGCCCCGCCCCCGGCATCGCGCCAGCGCCGTACCTGCTGCACCGTGTTGAGCACCGGCCGCACCGTCGCAGCACTCAGGGCCGCCGCGACATCCTCCTCGCGCAGTCCATGGAGCACGGACACCTGCACGCCCAGATCGACCAGCCCGGCCGCCTCGTTCCAGGTCGCCACGAAAAAATCGCGGCACCCCGCTCCGGCGAGCCGCTGCACGACCTCGCGCGCACCGAGGCCATAGCCATTGGCCTTGACCGCGGCACCGCACGCTGCCCCCCCGCTCATCGCGGCCAGGGTCCGCCAGTTGGAGATCAGGGCGTTGCCGTCGAGGCGCAGGCGGAGAGGAGCAGTAGACACGACAGCGCCGCTAATCGATTTCGACTTCGCGCGCAAAGCGACGGGTTCAGCGCGCCGCAGGCGTTCGATTGAGGGTTCCCTTAAGGTCCGGGCCCAGCACCCGTATCCGGGCAGCTTGGCCAGCAGTTCGCGCAACACCGCTAGCCTCTTCCATGAGCCCCTGCCCCGTTGAGCGCGCGCGGCTCAGCTATCGCGATGCTCCGCCAGATCGCTTTCCTTGAGGAAGAACAAGGTCACCAGCAGCGCCATCGCGACGACGACCCAAGTGTACCACAGCCCCGAATAGGCATTGCCGCTCTTCGCGACCATATACTGGCTGATCAGCGGCAGGAATCCGCCGAAATAACCGGTGCCGATATGATAGGGGATCGACATCGAGCTGTAACGGATGCGCGCCGGGAAGAGCTCGGTCAACAGTGCTGCGACCGGACCATAGGTCGCGCCCGACAGCGCCGCGAGCGCGACGATCGCGATCAGGATCATCACGATATTGCCCGGACTCGGCACCACCCGGTCGAGATTGTAGCCCGCGTCAGTCAGCGCCTTGTCGATGTCCGCGGTCTCGGTCGAAATCACCGGCACGCCGTTCACCGACACCGCGGCCGACGGGGTCACGTCCTTGGTATAGGGTACACCCTTCTTCGACAGATAGTCGAGCAGTTGCCCACAGGTATCAGCCTGCTTCCCGGCGAAGGGATCATAGGCGCAGTGCGGGCCGGAAACGATCACCGGCGCGTTGCGCGCCGCGTCCGACAGCGCCGGATTGGCGGCATGCCCCATCGCCCAGAAGAGCGGGAACAGCAGCAGCAGCGTGAAGCCATAGCCGATGACGATCGGCTTCTTGCGCCCGATCCGGTCGGAAAGCTTCCCGAACAGGATGAACCAGAACAGTCCGGCAGCCGCGCCTCCGGCCGCGAGCAGCTGCGCCGCAACCGGCTCGACCCGCATCGTTCCCTGCAGGAACGACAGGACCGAGAAGGTCGCGGTGTACCAGATCACGGTCAGGCCCGCGGCAATGCCGAACAGCGCGACGAACAGCCGCCTGAGGTTCCCGGGATAGGTGAAGCTTTCCTTGAGCGGGTTGCGCGCGACCTCGCCCGCTTCCTTCATCGCCTTGAACACCGGGCTCTCGCTGAGCTTCACACGCATCCACAGCGATATGGCGAGCAGCGCGATCGAGAAGATGAAGGGCAGGCGCCAGCCCCAGTCGTCGAAGCTCGCCTGCGGCATGGTGAAGCGGGTGATCAGCACCACCGCGAGGCTGAGGATGAAGCCCGCCGACACGCTCGCCTGGATGAAGCTGGTGTGATAGCCGGCCCGCCCCTTGGGCGAATGTTCGGAGACATAGATCGCCGCGCCGCCATATTCGCCGCCCAGCGCCAGCCCCTGAAGGATACGCAGCCCGATCACGATCGCGGGCGCCGCCGCGCCGATCGAGGCATAGGAGGGTACGAAGCCGACCCCTGCGGTGGCCACGCCCATCAGCGTGATGGTGACGAGGAAGGTGTATTTGCGCCCGAGCTTGTCGCCCAGATAGCCGAACAGCACCGCGCCCAGCGGCCGGAAGCCGAACCCGACCGCGAACCCGGCCCAGGCATAGAGCGTCTCGAGCACCGGATTGCCGGTGGCGAAGAAGGTACGGCCGATGATCCCCGACGCGGCAAGCGTGCCGTAGATGAAGAAATCATACCATTCGAACACCGTGCCGAGCGACGAGGCGGTCACGACCTGCCGCATCTCGCTCTTGCTCGGCTCATGCTCCGGTCGAATTTCGTCCGCGACAGTCGCCATCCAGAATCCCCCAACCCCAATTTGGGCAAGGGTGTAACGGGTTGACGGGGACGGGCAAGAGGCCGCCCCTTCCGGCCCGCGCACTTAGCCGGTAGGGGAACGCGATGCTCCGTCTCTCCGGCCTCTCCCTTCCCCTCGACCATGCGCCCGACGCGATCGCGCCCGCGATCTGTCAGCGGCTGGGTGTCGAACCCGGCGACCTGATCTCCTGGACGCTGTTCAAGCGTGGCAACGATGCCCGCCGGCGCAATGCGATCCTGCTCGTCTACACGCTCGACATCGCGCTCACGAACGAAGCGGAGGTGCTGGAGCGGCTGGCCGGGGACAAGGATGTCCGCCCTACCCCCGACATGGCCTATCGCCCGCCCGTGACCGCGCCCGAAGGCTGGCCAGGTGCACAGCAAGCGAAGCGGCCGGTGGTGATTGGCGCGGGGCCGTGCGGGCTGTTTGCGGGCCTGATCCTTGCCCAGATGGGGTTCAAGCCGATCATCCTCGATCGCGGCAAGGTCGTCCGCCAGCGCACCAAGGATACCTGGGGCCTGTGGCGCCAGGCCAAGCTCAACCCCGACAGCAACGTCCAGTTCGGTGAGGGCGGCGCAGGCACCTTCTCCGACGGCAAGCTCTATTGCCGGGTCAAGGATCCGCGCTTCCTCGGCCGCAAGGTGCTTGAGGAGTTCGTCAAGGCGGGTGCGCCCGACGACATCCTCTGGGAAGCGCATCCGCATATCGGCACCTTCCGCCTCGTCACGATGGTCGAGAGCATGCGCCGGACGATCGAGGAACTGGGCGGCGAATACCGCTGGGAAACCCGCGTCGACGATCTCGAGCTCGAACGCCTCCCCGACGGCAATCAGCGCCTGCGCGGGCTGCATCTGCATGACGGCAGCTTCCTCGAGGCCGATCAGGTGGTGATGGCGGTCGGCCACAGCGCCCGCCCGACCTTCGAGATGCTACACCGCCGTGGCGTGTATCTCGAAGCCAAGCCCTTCTCGATCGGGGTGCGCATCGAACATCCGCAGAGCTGGGTCGATCAGGCGCGCTACGGCAAGTGCGCAGGGCACCCCGATCTCGGCGCCGCCGCCTATAGCCTGGCGCACCACGCCTCGAACGGGCGGACCGTCTACAGCTTCTGCATGTGCCCGGGCGGGCGGGTCGTCGCCGCGACCAGCGAGGAAGGCCGCGTCGTCACCAATGGCATGAGCCAATATTCACGCGCCGAGTTCAACGCCAATTCCGGCCTGGTCGTCGGGATCGATCCGGCACGCGACTATCCCGACGGCCCGCTCGCCGGGATCGAGTTGCAGCGGCATTGGGAAAGCCTAGCGTTCGAGGTCGGCGGCGGCAACTATCACGCCCCCGGCCAGCGGGTCGGCGACTTCCTTGCTGCACGTCCCTCGAATGCGCTCGGCGAAGTCACGCCCAGCTACAAGCCGGGCGTGACCATGACCGATCTGTCGCGCTGCTTGCCCGATTTCGTGGTCGAGGCGATCCGCGAGGCGCTGCCCGTGTTCGGCCGCCAGATCGCGCGCTACGACCATCCCGATGCGGTGATGACCGGGGTCGAGACCCGTACTTCCTCCCCCGTCCGCATCACGCGCGGCAAGGATTTCCAGAGCCTCAATGTCGAGCGGCTGTTCCCGGCGGGCGAAGGCGCTGGCTATGCCGGCGGCATCCTTTCCGCCGCGATCGACGGGATCAAGGCTGCCGAAGCGGTGGCGGCGAGCATCGCCGCCACGCGCTAAGGGGGTCAGGCCGAGGCGGGCTTCACCTCGACCGCGGGCGCATCGTCCTGCGCCTCGCCCAGTTCGCCCAGCGCGCCTTCCGCCCGCGCCTTGCGGCCATAGACCAGCTCGAACAACGGCGACGCCATCAGCGTCGTCACGATCGCCATCACCACCAGGATCGAGAACAACGCCGGGGTGATGATCCCGCGCTGAAGCCCGATGTTGATGATGATCAGCTCCATCAGGCCGCGCGCGTTCATCAACGCGCCGATCGCCATCGCGGTCGGATTGTCCTGCCCGGTCAGCCGTGCGGCGCCCCAGCAGGCGACGCCCTTGGCGGCGATCGACGCGACCAGGATGCCCGCCGCGATCAGGAACAGCGACGGCTCGGCAAGCAGCGACAGCTGGGTGTTGAGGCCCGAGAAGGTGAAGAAGATCGGCAGCAGCATCACCACCGTCACCGGCTCCAGAATGCGCCGCACCTCGTTGGCGAACACCCCGCGCGGCATCACCGTGCCGAGCAGGAAGCCGCCGAACACGGCATGAAGCCCGGCCCAGTCCATCGCGAACGCAGCCAGCGCGAACAGGATCAGCGTCACGCCGAGCAGCGTCTGCGAGACCTTGCCCTCGCGCTCCGCCATGCGCCCAAGCGGCGCCAGCAGCTTCGGCCCGGCAAACAGAATGAACAGCGCGAGCAGTCCGCCTCCGACGATCGCCTTGATCGCCACAAGCGGTCCCGCGCCCAGGCTCGCGAGCACGATCGCAAGCACCGTCCATGCCGCGGCATCGTCGATCGCGCCCGCCGACAGCGACAGCGTGCCCAGCCTTGTTCCGCTCAGCCCGCGCTCATGGATGATCCGCGCGAGCATCGGAAAGGCCGTGATCGCGATCGCCGCGCCCATGAACAAGGTCGCCTGGAACTGATCGACCTTGGCGGTGAACAGCCCGCCAGTCGACAGCAGCAGCGGCGCGATCAGCGCGGCGATCAGGAACGGCGCCGCCATGCCCGCGATCGACACCGATGCGGCGCTCTTGACGTTGGCGCGAAACTCGTCGCCGCGGAACTGCAGCCCGACCAGGAACATGTAGAGCCCGACGCCAAGCTGGGCGAGGACGAACAACAGAGTCCGGCTGTCTTTGGGGAACAGGGTTTGCTGGATCTCGGGGAGAAACAGGCCGAACAGCGACGGACCGAGGATGACGCCGGCGATCATCTCGCCCACGACCTGCGGTTGCCCCAACCATTTTCGCGCAGCCCAGCCGACAAGTCTGGCGACCGCGATGATAATCGCAAGTTGCGCGAAGAAATAGATGCTCAGCTCGGCTGGTGCCATGTTGTCCGCTCCCCCACTGGGCTACATTGGACTCATTGGTCCTGCCCAATGGCAACGTTATCATTCGTTTTACGAGTTGCGCAACGGGGATTCGGAGAGACGTTTAGGAACCGGGATCAGGCCTTAGTCGAGATTGGGCCGCAGCCAGCGCTCCGCCTGCTCGATGCTCACTCCGCGCCGCGTGGCATATTCTTCCAGCTGGTCGCGGCCGACACGCGCCACACCGAAATACTCGGCCTGCGGGTGTCCGAAATAGAAACCGCTCACCGCCGCGGTCGGCAGCATTGCAAAGCTCTCGGTCAGGCTGATGCCGGTGTTGCGGTGGGCGTCGAGCATCTCGAACAGGATCGGCTTCAGGCTATGCTCGGGGCAAGCCGGATAGCCGGGCGCCGGGCGGATACCGCGATATTCTTCTTTGATCAGCGCTTCATTGGTCAGTTGTTCGCCCTCGGAATAGCCCCACAAGGCGGTACGCACATAATGGTGCAGCCGCTCGGCGAACGCCTCGGCGAGGCGGTCGGCCAGCGCCTTGAGCAGGATGTCCGAATAATCGTCGATCGCGTTCTTGAAGCGCGCCAGATGCGGCTCGATCCCGTGGATGCCGACTGCAAAGCCGCCGATCCAGTCGCCCTGACGATCGATGAAGTCGGCGAGGCACATGTTCGCCCGCCCCTCACGCTTCTGAATCTGCTGGCGCAGCATCGGCAGCGTGACGTGCTTCTCGTCCTCGACATGAACGATGATGTCGTCGCCCTCGCGGCGGCACGGCCACAGCCCGGCGACGCCGCGCGCGGTCAGCCACTTCTCCTCGACGATCTTGTCGAGCATCTTCTGCGCGTCGGCGAACAGGCTGGTCGCGCTCTCGCCCACCACCTTGTCGGTCAGGATCGCCGGATAGACGCCCGCCAGCTCCCAGGCACGGAAGAAGGGCGTCCAGTCGATATACTGGCGCAGGTCCTTCAGATCCCAGTCGGGGAAGTTGTGCACGCCCGGCATGCGCGGCTTGCCGGGCTTGAGGCTCATGTCCGCCTCGAACGCATTGTCGCGCGCGACCGCGATCGGCACCAGCTCGCTCTGCCCCTTATTGGCGCGCGCGATCCGGACCGCTTCATATTCGCCGGCGACCTTGGCGACATATTCGTCGCGGATCGTGTCGGAGACGAGCGTGGTCGCAACGCCCACCGCACGGCTCGCGTCGAGAACATGGACAACCGGACCGTCATAGGCCGGGGCGATCTTGAGCGCGGTGTGGACCTTCGACGTGGTCGCGCCGCCGATCAGCAGCGGCATCGTCATCTGCGCCCGCTTCATCTCTTCGGCCACCGTCACCATCTCGTCGAGCGAAGGGGTGATGAGGCCAGAGAGGCCGATCATGTCGGCGTCATTCTCGTTCGCCGCCTCCAGGATCTTCGACCAGGGCACCATCACGCCGAGGTCCACCACCTCGAAGCCGTTGCACTGCAGGACCACGCCGACAATGTTCTTGCCGATATCGTGGACGTCGCCCTTGACGGTCGCCATCACGACCTTGCCCTTGCCTTTGGCGCCGGGTTCCTTCGCGGCCTCGATGAAGGGCAGCAGATGCGCCACCGCCTTCTTCATCACGCGCGCCGACTTCACCACCTGGGGCAGGAACATCTTGCCCGATCCGAACAGGTCGCCGACGACATTCATCCCGTCCATCAGCGGGCCTTCGATCACTTCGATCGGGCGCGCGGCCTTCTGGCGGCACTCCTCGGTATCCTCGACCACATATTGGTCGATGCCCTTGACCAGCGCATGCTCGAGCCGCTTCTCGACCGCCCAGCCGCGCCACTCGGCGGCCTGCTTCTCGGCGACCGCGTCGGTGCCGCGGAACTTCTCGGCCAGCGCAACGAGCCGTTCGCCCGCCTCGGGATCACGGTTGAGGATGACGTCCTCGCACGCGGTGCGCAGCTCAGGCTCGATCTGGTCATAGACGTCGAGCTGGCCCGCGTTGACGATCGCCATGTCCATGCCCGCGGGGATCGCGTGATAGAGGAACACCGAGTGCATCGCCTTGCGCACCGGTTCGTTGCCGCGGAACGAGAAGCTGAGGTTCGACAGGCCGCCCGAGATATGGACGTGCGGGCAGCGCGCCTTGATCTCGCGGCAGGCCTCGATGAAATCGACGCCGTAATTGTTATGCTCCTCGATCCCTGTCGCCACCGCGAACACGTTGGGGTCGAAGATGATGTCCTCGGGCGGAAAACCGATCCCCACCAGAAGCTTGTAAGCCCGCTCGCAGATCTCGACCTTGCGGGCGCAGGTGTCCGCCTGCCCGACCTCGTCGAACGCCATCACCACGACGGCGGCACCATAGGCCATGCACTTGCGGGCATGTTCCAGGAACTGGTCGACACCTTCCTTCATGCTGATCGAATTGACGATCGGCTTGCCCGAGACGCATTTCAGCCCCGCCTCGATCACGTCCCATTTGGAGCTGTCGACCATCACCGGGATGCGCGCGATGTCGGGCTCAGCCTGAATCAGCTTCAGGAAGGTCGTCATCGCCTCGTGCGCGTCGAGCAGGCCCTCGTCCATGTTGACGTCGAGCACCTGCGCGCCGCTCTCCACCTGCTGCAACGCGACCTCGATCGCGGCGGTATAGTCGCCCGCCATGATCAGCTTCTTGAAGCGTGCCGATCCGGTGACGTTGGTACGCTCGCCGATATTGACGAAGGCGGTGGAGGAACTGGTGGTGGTCATATCTCTGTTCTGTTCAAGGGTTCAGGCAGCAAGCGGCCGGGCAAGCACGACATCGTCGAACAGCTGACCGCCAACATCGAACTGGCGCTCGCCGATCGGCTCGAAGCCCTGCTTGCGATAGAAGGCGATCGCGCGGGCATTGCGGGCATAGACGCCAAGAAGCAACCTTTTGTGCCCCGCGGCCCCCGCAACCGCCGCCGCCATCAGCGCTGCGCCGGTGCCGGTCCCGTGGAAGCGCGAGAGCAGGTAGATGCGCTTGAGCTCGATATCGCCGTCCTGCACGCCGGGAAGTTCGGGCGCGGTCAGCTGCGCGAAGCCGACCGGGGCATTGCCCGGCACCACTTCGGCCAGCCACGCTTGGCTTCCCTTGGCCAGATAGGCCGCAAAGGCTTCGGGCGCGTAGGATTTGGCGCAATGCGCGACGATCGCCGGCCCGGGCAGCACCCCTGCAAACGTCTCGAGAAAGGTCGCGGTCCCGACCAGCGACAGCGCGGAAACATCGCCCGCCTCCGCTTGCCGGACCCGCCAATTCTGCCCGTCGGCCATACTCAGGCCGCCATCGTGAACGGTTCGAGGCCGGCCAGCCGCGTCCGCACCTCAGGCACGGGGATCGCACGCGGCTGCAGCCCCGCCACCGCATCGGCGATCGCCTTGATATGCGCCGGGGTCGATCCGCAGCAGCCGCCCAGCACATTGACCTGCGCCTGCTCCGCCCATTCGCCGACCAGCCCGGCGGTCGTCGCGGGCGCCTCGTCATAGGCGCCCAGCTCGTTGGGCAGGCCCGCATTGGGATAGACCATGATCAGCGTGTCGCAGAGGTTGCTCAGCGTCTTCACATGCGGGCGAAGCTGCTCCGCTCCGAACGAGCAGTTGAGCCCGATCGTCACCGGCTTCGCATGGCGCACCGCGTGCCAGAAGGCCTCGACCGTATGGCCCGAAAGGTTGCGGCCCGACAGGTCGGTCAGCGTCATCGACAGCATGATCGGCAGGTCGCGGCCCAGCGCCTCGCCCGCCTCGATCGCGGCCATGATCCCGGCCTTGGCGTTGAGCGTATCGAATACCGTCTCGATCAGCACGAAGTCGATCCCGCCCTCGACCAGCGCGTCGATCTGCTCGCGATAGACGTCCTTGAGGTGATCGAAGTCGATCTCGCGATAGCCGGGATCGTTGACGTCCGGCGACAGCGACAGCGTCTTGTTGGTCGGCCCCAGCGCGCCCGCGACGAAGCGCGGACGGCCGTCCTTCGCCTCGAACTCGTCGGCGATGGCGCGCGCCATCTTCGCGCTCTCGAAATTGATCGCATGGACCAGATGCTCCGCACCATAGTCCGCCTGGCTGATCCGGTTGGCCGAGAAGGTGTTGGTCTCGGCGATGTCCGCCCCCGCCTCGAAATAGGCGCGGTGGATCGATGCCGGCACCTCGGACTTGGTCAGCGCGAGGATGTCGTTGTTACCCTTCTGGTCGTGGCTCAGCCCCAGATCGCCCGCATAGGCCGCCTCGTCGAGCTTCCAGTTCTGGATCTCGGTGCCGAACGCGCCGTCGGTGATCAGGATGCGCTTGGCGGCTTCGGCCAGCAGTTTCTCGCGTGCAGTCATCTTGTCCTCGTCACCCCGGCGAAAGCCGGGGCCTTTCTACTCTTGGTGCGCCGCTTGAGGCGCCAGACCCCGACTTTCGCCGGAGTGGCAGTTAAGCCGCCACGACTCCCGCGGCATCCTTGGGCCGCACGCCCAGCAGATGGCAGATCGCGTAGGACAGCTCCGCCCGGTTGAGCGTGTAGAAGTGGAACTGGCGCACACCGCCCGCATAGAGCTTGCGGCACAGTTCCGCCGCCAGCGTCGCGGAGACCAGCTGCCGCGCCGAGGGGTGATCGTCCAGCCCGTCGAACAGCCGCGCCATCCAGCCGGGGACGGCGGTGCCGCACATCGCGGACATCTTCTGCACGGCGGCAAAGCTCATCACCGGCATGATGCCCGGGACGATCTCGGCATTGATTCCGGCGGCCGCGACCTGATCGCGGAATCGCAGGAAGGTTTCCGGTTCGAAGAAGAACTGCGTGATCGCCCGGTTGGCGCCCGCATCGATCTTGCGCTTGAGGTTGTCCAGATCGTGTGCCGCATCCGGAGAGTCCGGGTGGCATTCGGGATAGGCTGCGACCGAGATCTCGAACGGGTGCAGCTTGCGCAGTCCCGCCACTAGCGCGGCTGCGTTCTCATAGCCACCGACCGGCGAGGTGAACTTCGCGCCAGCCGTGGGCGGATCGCCACGCAGCGCGACGATGTGGCGGACGCCCGCTGCCCAATATTCCTCAGCGACCGCGTCGATCTCCTCGCGCGTCGCCTCGACACAGGTGAGGTGCGCGGCGGCCGCGATCGGGGTCTCGCGTGCGATGCGGGCGACGGTGTTGTGGGTGCGCTCACGCGTCGATCCGCCTGCGCCATAGGTGACGCTGACGAAGCGCGGGCCCAGCGGCGAGAGCGTCTGGATCGATTCCCACAGCGTCTCCTCCATCTTCTCCGTCTTGGGCGGGAAGAATTCGAACGACACGTCGATATCGCCGGCCACATCCGCGAACAGCGGGGCGCCGGGGTCCAGAACCAAACTCATGCTGCTTTCACTTTCCCAAGAGGCTGGCCCGCCTTTCGCGCCAGCCACAATTTCACCGTCAGTTCACCGCCCTCGAGCGTCTCGGTCTTCACCGGCGCCAGGTCCGCGGCTTCGAACCAGCCGAGCATTTGCTCGTCCGAGAAGCCAAGCCGCACATGCCCCTCGCGCTGGCGCAATTCTTCGCGATCGTGCGGCGCGAAATCCGCGATCAGCAACCGCCCGCCGTCACCCAGAACGCGCGCCGCCTCGCGGATCGCGGCTCCCGGCTGCTGCGCGAAATGGAGAACGTGATGCAGGATCGCCGCGTCGGCCTCGTCATCCGCCATCGGCAGCGCGTAGAGATCCGCCTGACGCAGTTCGGCATTGGCGAGCCCCTGCCCCGACAGCTTGGCACGCGCTAGGCGCAGCATTTCCGAGCTGCGGTCAATGCCGAGCGCACTCCTGGCGCGCGGGGCGAACAGCTCGAGCATCCGGCCAGTGCCGGTGCCGATATCGATCAGCCGCTCGATCGCGGCGTCGCCCAGTGCCGTGGCCATTGCCGCCTCGACCTGCTCCTCGGCGACATGGAGCGATCGGATCGCGTCCCAGTCCCCGGCATGCGTCTCGAACCATTCCTCGGCTGCCGCAGCGCGATCGGCGCGCACCGCGGCCAGCCGCGCGCTGTCCGCCACTGCCCAGTGATCGGCATCGTCCACCGACCAGGCGTCGAGCGCATTGAGGACCGGCTGAACGTGGCGATCATCGCCCAGAGCGACGAACACCCAGCTGCCCTCCTTGCGCCGCTCGGCAAGGCCCGCATCGCACAGGATCTTCACATGCCGCGAGACGCGCGGCTGGCTCTGGCCCAGCACCTGCGCCAGCTCGCCCACGCTCAGCTCCATCGAGCGCAGCAGCGCAAGAATGCGCAGCCGCGTCGAATCCGCGAGCGCGCGGAAGATTTCGAGAGCGATCTTCATGGGATTAGAGATATAAAGATATCTTTATATCAGGTCAATGACGGGCATGACCCGCGATAGGCGCACCGACGGTCGCGGCGCAATAACCGATCCCTTTGCCCGGCGATACCGTAACTTGATGACGACACTCAGGCGGCGCGCGCTTCCTCGATGATCGGGACCAGCGCCATGAGGAACTGGTGCGCGCTGGCTTCCCAGGTGAAGCTGCTGCCATATTCGGCGCAAGCCCCCCGGTCCTTCGTCAGCGCTGCGGCGATCGCTACGCTGAGATCCTCGTCCATCGCCCCGGTCTCGGGCGTCAGGATATCGACCGGCCCGGTCACCGGATAGGCAGCGACCGGTGTGCCGCACGCCAGCGCCTCGATCATCACCAGCCCGAACGTGTCGGTCTTGCTCGGGAAGACGAATACATCGGCGGCGGCATAGGCACGCGCCAGTTCCGCGCCAAACATCGGACCGAGGAAACGCGCCTGCGGATATTTGGCCGCCAGCGCCGCGCGCGCCGGTCCGTCGCCGACCACGACCTTGGTGCCCGGATGTTTCGACGCGAGGAACGCTTCCAGATTCTTCTCGACCGCGACCCGCCCGACATAGAGCTGCACCGGCCCCTCAAGCTCCGCCATCGCCGGATGCGGCTCCAGCCCCGGCCGGAAATTGGCGAGGTCCACCCCCCGCCCCCAATGCCGGACCTGAGTCAGGCCGTGATCGATCAGCGCCTGGCGGATCGACGGGGTGGAAGCGAGGATCGACTGGGCGGGTGCGTGGAACCAGCGGATATAGCGCCACACCCATTCTGCCGGCACGCCCGAACGCGCTTCGACATAGTCGGGGAACTGGGTGTGATAGGCGGTGGTGAAGGGAAAATCATGCTTGAGGCACCAGCGCCGCGCCGCGACGCACACCGGTCCCTCGGTCGCCAGATGCACCGCATGTGGCGAAAATTCGTCGAGCAGGTCGCCGATCGTCCGGCTGCGCACCATCGCAAGGCGGATCTCGGGATAGGTCGGACACGGCACCGAGTAGAAGAGGTCGGGCGAGATCACGAGCACCTTGTGCCCCTGCGCCTCAAGTACCGCGCGCACCGACTGCAGCGTACGGACGACACCGTTCACCTGGGGCTCCCAGGCGTCGGTTACGATCGCGATCCGCATCTCTTCTTCGATCAAGCTGCCGCCAGCGCCTCGACCCGTTGCGGGTCGAGAGGCTCGCGTGCTGCGATCTCGTCGGCCCAATGGAGGATTTCCATCCGGCCATCGTAATGCTCGACCAGCGCGGTGCAACCCTCCACCCAATCGCCGTCGTTATAATATTCGATCCCGTCGATCGTGCGCATCTCGGCGGTGTGAATGTGCCCGGCGATCACGCCGTCGACCCCGCGCGCACCCGCCTCCTTCGCGACGATTTCTTCGAAGCCGCAGATGAACTCGACCGCGTTCTTGACCTTCTGCTTGGCGTGCTTGCTCAGCGACCAATAGGGCAGGCCGCGCCAGCGCCGGTATTTGTTGCACCAGCGGTTGAGTGCCATCACCGCGGTGTAGGCGGCGTCGCCCAGATGCGCGAGCCAGCGGTGCGACATGGTGATCGCGTCGAACTCGTCGCCATGCAGCACCAGAAGGCGGCGGCCGTCGGCGGTCTGGTGGATCGCCTGCCGCTTGATCTCTACCCCGCCGAAATTGAGGCCGGTGAACTGGCGGAAGATCTCGTCATGGTTGCCCGGGACATAGATCACGCGCGCGCCGCGCTTGGCCCGCTTGAGCACGCGCCACACGATGTCGTTGTGCGCGGCCGGCCAGTAGAACTTCTTCTTGAGCTGCCAGATATCGATGATGTCACCGACCAGGTAGATCGTGTCGCTGTCGACATGATCGAGGAAGTCGATCAGCATCTCCGCGTTGCAGCCGCGCGTGCCCAGATGGATGTCGGAGATCCAGATGGTGCGATACTGCTTCCGCCCGCCGATCACCCGTTCGGGGATCGCCGGATTGGACGCGCTGAAATCCGCGAGATCGGTAACGGCCGCATCGAACGGCAGCCGGGTGATCGTGGCCATAAACGCCCCGCAACAAGTCCTTGCCCGCGGGAGCCTATGAATCGCGAATGTTACAGCTGGGCGAGTTGCGGAGTCATCGCGCTGTCACGCAGTAATGGGAATGTACCCCTTCAGCCCCTCGACCCGCGCGATCCATGCCCGTACTGCCTGCCAGGGCGCGAGTTCGAACCCGCCTTCCTCGGCAACATGCGTATAGGCATAGAGGCAGATGTCGGCGACGCTCGGGCGATCGCCGACGAACCAGTCGCGATTCGCCAGATGCTCTTCCATCAACTTGAGCGCCGCATCGCCGCCCGTGCGCTTGCCGGGAAGCATCGCGCGCTGGAGGTCGCTCAGATTCTCCTCGCCGACCCAGCCCATCCAGAAGCGTACCGTCGCGATGTTGGGTTCATGGTTATACTGTTCCCAGAACATCCAGCGCAGCATGTCGGCGCGATCGAACGGATCGGCGGGGATCAGGTCCGTCCCTTCGGCAACATAATAGGCCGCTGCATTGCTTTCAGGCAGCAGGCGGCCGCCGTGCTGCAGCACCGGAATCCGGCCATTCGCGTTGACGTTGGCCAGGAAGCTATCGGTGCGCGTCTCACCCTTCAGAATATCATATTCGCGCCGGTCGAGCGGCTTGCCCGTCAGCGCTGCTGCCAGGCGAATTTTGTAGCAGTTACCCGACGCCGCATATTCGTGAAGAATCAGCATGGCCATGACACCCCCTTGGTCACCCTCGCGCGAAATGCGCCCGCGGCCGCCCTAGTGGAACCCCATTTCCGGGCAAAGCAGGATCGACGCACCGCCGTCGTGCATCGACATACGTATTCAGTCCCTGACCGCTTTACCCCCGCGCGCCGCGTTCCTATCGCGCGGATATCCGGCGGCGGAGACCGGCGGACCAGCGGGAGACGAGCGGATGGCGGGACTGCGATGGCTTTGGGCACTGGCCCTGCTGATGGCCGCAGCGAGCGCAGCCGTCCCGGCGCAGGCGGCGCCGCGCCTTGTCCGCCATGCCGCCTTCCAGTCCACTCAGGTCAGTGCCCGCGACGTCACCGTCTGGCTGCCCGACGGCTATCGGGAGGACGGCGCGCCGCTGCCGGTGATCTACATGCAGGACGGGCAGAATCTCCACGACGGTTCGCGCGCGTTCGGCGGCCAGAGCTGGGGCGTCGGCGAGACTGCTGCCCGCCTCATTCGCGAAGGAAAGATCCCGCCCGTCATCATCGTCGGCATCGACAATTCTGCGACGCGCGGCCGCGACTATCTCCCGCAGCGCATCTACGACCTGCTGCCCGAAGCCAGCCGCACGATGATCCGCGACGGCTGGGGCGGTGCACCGCAGTCGGATGCCTATCTCAAATTCCTGGTCCGCGAGCTCAAGCCCTTCATCGACAAGCACTATCGTACCCGCACCGACCGGGCATCGACTTTCGTCATGGGCTCGTCGATGGGCGGCCTCATCTCGCTCTATGCGCAGGTCCAGTATCCGGAAGTCTTCGGCGGCAGCGCCTCCCTGTCGATGCACTGGCTGCTCGGCAATTCGGGCGCGCCGCTGCCGGAAGCGCCGCTCTACACGCGACAGGTGCTGCGCGCGTTCGAGACCTGGATCGCGCTCGCCCATCTCTCGCCCGGCCGCCATCGCATCTATGTCGACCGCGGGACCGAGACGCTCGACGCGCGCTACACGCCCTATACTGCACCGTTCGAGGCGTTCATGCGCCGCGCCGGCTGGGGCAGCACCTTCACCAGCCGCATCTATCCCGGCACCGACCATAGCGAGAAATCATGGTCCGCGCGGCTCGCCGACCCGCTTACCTTCCTGCTGGCGCCGGGCGACGGCGCCGAGACACAGGCCGAAGCCGCCCGGCTTGCGCAGATCCGCGCCGCACAGGCGCCCGACGACTATCTGCTCAGCAAGTTCCGGAGTGCCGATATTGTGCTGCTGGGAGAGGACCATGCGGTCCGGCAGAGTATCGCCTTCGTCGCCAACGCGATTCCCAAGCTCTACGCTGCGGGGGTCACCAACCTGGTCATGGAGTTCGGTGCCGAGGAGGATCAAGCAGCGCTCGACCGGCTGGTGACGGCGCCGACCTATGACGCCGCGGCCGCCCGCCAGCTCATGTTCAACTACAATGTCATGTGGAGCTGGCAAGACTATCGCGATCTCTACCGCGCAGTCTGGGCGTTCAACCGCAGCCTGCCCAAGGGCAAGCCGCCGTTCCGCATCGTCAATATGAGCTATGCCTTCGACTGGAGCGGCTTCACCGGCACCCGCACCCCGGAAACGCTGCGCCACGTCTTCCCGCGCGGCATGGTCGACCAGTTCCGTGCCGAGCGGATCGCCCGCGAGGTTCTGGACAAGGGGCAGAAGGCGTTGGTGCTGACCGGCACGCTCCACGCCTTCACCCGCTTCGCCGCGGGGCAGACGCAGAGCGACGGCGATGGCTTCTGCCAGCGCACCGCCAATGCGCTCGGCAACCGGTTGCACGCGGCCTATGGCACGCGGATCACCAATGTGATGCTCCACCAGTCGCTTCCAGCGCTTCCGGGCCGCCGCGATTTCTTCGAGCAGCCAGGCGACGGCGCAGTCGAGCGGATCATGCGCCAGAACGGCAACCGCCCCGCCGGGTTCGACCTGCGCGGCGCGCCAATGGGGTCGATCCGCGACTATAGCTATTACGGGATCTGCGACCGCGACTTCACCCTCGCCGACCTGTTCGACGGCTATATCTTCCTCGCGCCGTTCAAGGATCTGCGCGCCGCGACGCCCGACGCCAGTTTCGTCGACGAAGCCAATCTCGAACGCGCGATCGAACAGTTCCCCGATCCCGACTGGTCGCCCCGCCCGGCGAACCTCGCCGAAGCCCGCGCGCACCTGCTCGACATGGCGAAGCAGATCGACGCCCGCTACGCCGGGCTGGCGGAACCAAACTAGGTCACGAACCCGTCAATCGTGGCAGCGCGTGGATACGCGGCCCTAATGAGCTACTGGTCGTAGTAGGTTCGATAATCGTCGTGCGTTGAGAACAGCGCCGCGAAATCACCACCATCCTGAAACCAGACAGTCAGTTCCTTCCCGACCTCGGGATCCGCCCAGTCCTGGATCGCGATCGAAGAAGCGTGGAGCGGGCCATAGTGATCTGCGTGCACCAACAGTGCCTGCCCTCTATCGCCAATATACTCGCCTTCGACCGCGTTCGCGTGCTGGTCACGATCATATTGATCCAAAGGTGAAAATGGACCGAAAGCAACGCCCATGGGCGGATCAAGGTGCTTGAGGACGGCGGTGCCGATGAGGATTTCATCCCGGTAGACGCGGACCTGCATGCGCAAGCTTCCCACGTTAGCCCAGCCTCGGCAACCGCGTTGATTTCAGCCGATGGCCTTTGTGGCCCCGGTTACCAGCACGATCTTCCCCATATGCGCGCCGCTTTCCATATGGCGGTGCGCCTCGGCGGCTTCGGCGAGCGGGAAGGTCCGGTCGATCACCGGCTTCAACTTCCCGGCCGCGACATGCGGCCAGACGTTGCGCTCAAGCTCGTCCGCAACCAGCGCCTTGAACGCAACGTCACGCGCGCGCAGCGTCGATCCGGTCAGCGTCAGGCGGCGGCGCATGATCTCGAACACCGGTATGGTCGCCTGCATCCCGCCCTGCGCCGCGATCGACACATGTCGCCCGTCATCGGCCATGCAGCGGATGTTGCGCGCCACATAGTCGCCCCCGACCATGTCGAGCACGACGTGTACCCCGCGCCCCTCGGTCACATCCTTGACCCGCGCGACGAAATCCTCGGTCCGATAGTTGATCGCGTGATCGGCGCCATGCGCCAGGCACGCCGCGACCTTCTCGTCGCTGCCCGCGGTCACGATCACCTTCAGCCCGAACAGCTTGCACAGCGAAATCGCCATCGTGCCGATCCCGCTGGTGCCGCCATGCACCAGCACGGTCTCACCCTCGACCGCATAGCCGCGCTCGAAGAGGTTGGTCCACACGGTGAACAAGGTCTCGGGCATCGCCGCGGCCTCGACCAGCGTCAGTGCGTCCGGCACGGTCAGGCATTGCCCGGCGGGTGCAACGGCATATTCGGCATAGCCGCCGCCCGCGACCAGCGCGCAGACGCGCTGGTGCATCAGCTCGGGCGGGACGCCCGCCCCCATCGCCACCACTTCGCCCGCGACTTCCAGGCCCGGAATCGTCGTCACGCCCGGCGGCGGCGGATAGGCGCCCAGCCGCTGGACGACGTCGGGGCGGTTCACTCCCGCCGCGGCGACGCGGATCAGCACCTCGCCCGCGCCCGGCTGCGGCACCGGCCGCTCGACGGGAACAAGCACCTCCGGCCCGCCCGGCACCTCCGGATCGATTGCCGTCATAAGCTGTGGCACGCGCGTCATGCTGCTCCCCCTTGCCGCCATGAATCGGGTGCCGGAGGCGCGACGTCAAGGCTTCAACCGTCTAATCTATCACCAGTTTATGCTGCCGGGGCCGCTTGACATTGCCCGGAGGGCATCCGACGCTGCACTGCAATGGACGAGGCCGATCTTCCCCGTCGCAAGGACGACCCCGCCGCGCAGCTCGCCCGGCAAGACCTCGACCCCTTCTCGGTCGAGGAGTTGGCCGAGCGCATCCAGCTTCTCGAAGCGGAAATCGCGCGCTGCCGGCAGAAGATGGAACGCGCCGTTAACCATCGCGCAAGCGCAGACGCCCTATTCAAGCGATGAGCGTAGAACCGGAGATCGGGCGCAACGCCATGAACTCCGGTGCGAGGCTCGCAGTGCTTGATGCGAAGGGCCGCACTTCCAACATTGGAAAAGACGGGCCGCATATCCTGATGGCCCGACTGGAGTTGTATCCGAATGCCTAGTTTCGCCTCCGCCCTGGAATCGACCCTCCACCGTGCTCTGGAAGCCGCAAGCTCGCGCCGCCACGAATATGCGACGCTCGAGCATCTGCTGCTGGCGCTGGTCGACGATGAGCACGCCTCGAAGGTGATGAGCGCGTGCGGCGTGGACCTGGACGAGCTCAAGACCACGGTCGCGCATTATCTCGACACCGAACTTCAGGCCCTGCGCGTCGATCAGGCGACCGACCCCTCGCCCACCAGCGGTTTCCAGCGCGTCGTCCAACGCGCGATCCTGCACGTCCAGTCCTCGGGCCGCGACGAAGTGACCGGCGCCAACGTGCTCGTCGCGCTGTTCAGCGAGCGGGAGAGCTATGCCGTCTATTTCCTGCAGCAGCAGGATATGAGCCGCCTCGATGCCGTCAGCTTCATCAGCCATGGCGTCGGCAAGGGCGCGACCCCGACCGATACCGCGCCGCCCAAGGGCGCGATGGAGGAAGAGAAGCCGGCGAAGAACGAGGGCGGCAAGAAGAGCGAAAGCGCGCTCAAACAGTTCACCGTCGATCTCAACGAGAAGGCCAAGGCCGGCAAGGTCGATCCGCTGATCGGCCGCGGACCTGAGGTCGACCGCACCGTCCAGATCCTGTGCCGCCGCTCCAAGAACAACCCGCTCTATGTCGGCGATCCCGGCGTGGGGAAGACGGCGATCGCCGAGGGCCTTGCACGTAAGATCGTCGAGGGCGATGTGCCCGAAGTGCTCAAGGAAGCGGTGATCTACTCGCTCGACATGGGGGCGCTGCTCGCCGGCACCCGCTATCGCGGCGATTTCGAGGAGCGGCTGAAGCAGGTCGTGTCGGAGCTTGAGAAGCTGCCCCACGCGGTGCTGTTCATCGACGAGATCCACACGGTGATCGGCGCGGGCGCAACCAGCGGCGGCGCGATGGATGCGTCGAACCTGCTCAAGCCGGCGCTGTCGGGCGGATCGATCCGCTGCATCGGTTCGACGACCTACAAGGAATTCCGCAACCACTTCGAAAAGGATCGCGCGCTGCTGCGCCGGTTCCAGAAGATCGACGTCAACGAGCCGACGATCGAGGATACGATCAAGATCCTCGCCGGCCTGCGCACCGCGTTCGAGGACCATCACAAGGTCAAGTACACCCCCGACGCGATCAAGTCGGCGGTGGAGCTCAGCTCGCGCTATATCAACGACCGCAAACTGCCCGACAAGGCGATCGACGTAATCGACGAAGTCGGCGCGATGCAGATGCTGGTGCCGCCGTCCAAGCGCAAGAAGACGATCACGCCGAAGGAGATCGAGGCGGTGATCGCGACGATGGCGCGCATCCCGCCGAAATCGGTCTCGACCGACGATACCAAGACGCTCGCCAATCTCGAGACCGACCTGAAACGCGTCGTGTTCGGGCAGGACAAGGCGATCGAGGTGCTTGCATCGGCGATCAAGCTCAGCCGTGCCGGCCTGCGCGATCCGGAAAAGCCGATCGGCAACTATCTGTTCAGCGGTCCGACCGGCGTCGGCAAGACCGAGGTGACCAAGCAGCTCGCCGAGCTGCTGGGCATTCCGCTCCAGCGCTTTGACATGTCCGAATATATGGAGCGCCACAGCGTCTCGCGCCTGATCGGCGCGCCTCCGGGCTATGTCGGCTATGACCAGGGCGGGCTGCTCACCGATGCGGTCGACCAGAATCCGCATTGCGTGCTGTTGCTCGACGAGGTCGAGAAGGCGCATCCGGATCTGTTCAATATCCTGTTGCAGGTGATGGACAACGGCAAGCTTACCGACCACCACGGCAAGACCGTCGATTTCCGCAACGTCATCCTGGTGATGACGACCAATGCCGGCGCGTCCGACATGGCGCGCGAGAGCATCGGTTTCGGCGAGATGAGCCGCGAGGATGTTCAGGAAGACGCGGTGAAGAAGCTCTTCACCCCCGAATTCCGCAACCGCCTCGATGCGATCGTGCCGTTCGACTATCTGCCACCCAAGGTGGTCGAGCGGGTGGTGGAGAAGTTCATCCTCCAGCTCGAGCTGCAGCTCGCCGACCGCGGTGTCCATATCGCCCTCGACGATGCGGCGAAGGCGTGGCTCACCGAGCGCGGCTACGACAAGCTCTATGGTGCGCGCCCGATGGGCCGTCTCATCCAGGAGAAGGTCAAGCAGCCGCTGGCGGAGGAACTGCTGTTCGGCAAGCTCGTCCATGGCGGCGAGGTCGAGGTGAAGCTGAAGGACGGCGCGCTGACCTTCGCGATCACCCCCGCAGCGCCCAAACGGCCCAAAAAGGGCGGCGGCAAGAAGACCGTCGCAGCCAAGGCCAAGTAACGAAAAAGGGGCGGGATCACTCCCGCCCCTTCTTTCATTCACTCCGGCTCACGCCGCGAGCGCTGCACCGGAAAGGCTGCGCGCCGCATCGAGCGCCGCTGCGATGCCTGTCACACGCGCTTCATCGCCCATCGCAAGCCCCTCGGCCACGATGAATTCGGGGACGATCCCGATGAAGCCGAACACTGCCTTGAGATAGGTTTCGGCGTGCTCGAACGATGCGGCGGGTGAACCCTCGCCATAGAAGCCGCCACGCGTCAGCGCGACGATCACGCGCTTGCCGCCGGCCAGTCCCTTGGGTCCGTCGGGTCCGTAGCTGAACGTCTGACCCGCAATCAGGACACGGTCCAGCCACGCCTTGAGCTGGCTTGGAATGCCGAAATTGTAGAAGCCGGCGCCGATCACCACGACATCGGCCGCAAGGAACGCCTGCAATTCGCCATTGGCTGCAGGATCGCCAAGTATATCGAGCGTGAGGTGCGGGAGCGGTTCTCCGGCAAGGTCACGATAGGTGGTTTCGATCGCGGGATTTTCGGCGTGCAGCCGCTCGGCGATGGCTGCGCTGACCGCGCGGCTCGCCGAAACCGAACCGTTGATGCTTGAATCGATGTGAAGCAGTTTCATGGGTCAATTTCCCTGGTCTCGATTTGTGACCAGGACTAGCTATGTAACCACCCCAAACGCGCCAAGAACGCATATTTTTGAGGCCAGGTCACATGCCTATGACTTCCCTGCCCCTTCCGCATTCGCCGGGTGGCCGCGAATGCCAGACGATCACCAGTATCCTTGCGCGTGTCGGGGACAAATGGACCGTGCTGGTGGTGATGACGCTGTACCAGCGGTCGCACCGGTTCAACGAGCTCAAGCGTGCGGTGGAGGGGATTTCGCAGCAGATGCTGACGCGGACGGTGAAGGCGCTCGAGCGCGACGGGCTGGTCGCGCGGACGGTTCATCCCACCGTGCCGCCGCAGGTCGAATACCGTCTGACCGATCTTGGCCATTCGCTCTCCGAACCGGTCCTCCAGCTCGGCGCCTGGGCAGCGGCCAATCTCGCCGTCATCCACGCCAATCGCGACGCCTATGACCGCGCGGAGGATCAACGGCCGGCGGTGTGAACTTCGTGCGTTAAGCCATCATTATCTTTACCAGTTGTTCGCTGACTCGGCGTAGACCCCCGACATGGTTCGTGGCTTTGCCGCCCTCCTCGGAACGCTGTTCGCGGCGCTGATGCTGCTCGCGGCCCCGGCGCATGCCCAAATCGCGAATCTCGGCGCCGGCCAGGTCGGCCGGCCGCTCAGCGTCTGCGTGCTGCGCGCACAACCGGGCGACGTTCCCGCGCAGGTGATCCGTCAGCCGCAACGCTTCGACTGCACGACTAGGCAGACCGATTTCGGCCCGGGCGACTATTGGGTGATCTCGAACCCGATCGGCGAATATTCGTCGTTCGACAATCCGCTGGTCGCGCGGCTGGGCAGCGTGTGGCAACAGCGGCTGACGCTCCACATCCTCTACGCCGACGGCAAGCTCGCCACGATGGCGGACGACAATCGCGGCATCACCAAACGTATCCAGCTCGGCGCGATCGTCGAATATCCCCTTCCCCACACCCATTCGGCGATCCAGCGGCTGATGTGGAAGGTCGAGGGCGCCGGCAATCTGCGCGGGATCGTCGTCGGCCCGCGCCTTGCGGACAAGGCGCAGAGCGACCGTTCGAACCTGGTCATGGCGGCGATCTACAGCGGCTTTGGCGGTCTCGCGCTGGCACTGCTGGTGTACAATTTCGCGCTCTGGGCTTCGCTCCGCTACCGGTTCCAGCTCGCCTACTGCCTGATGGTCGCGGCCCTGATGGCCTATGCCTTCACCTCGTCGGGGGCGATGGCCTGGCTGGTGCCCGATATCGCCAACAACGACCGGCTGCGCCTCAACTATCTGCTGCTCACCCTCGCCTGCTCCTCGGCCTTGCTGTTCGCGCGCGCCTTTTTCGAGGAGCATGTATTCGGCCCGCGGCTGCGGCTGACGATCCGGATCACCGTCGCGGTGCTGATCGGCACCGGCGTCTTCTTCGTGATGTTCGCGCCGCTCGGCGTGCAGTTCGTCGATCGCGTGTACAGCTGGGTCTTCTTCGGCGTGCTGATCTGCGTCACGGCAACGTTGTGGAGCGCCTGGCGCGGCCGTTCCAACTTCCTCTGGGTGTTCGCGCTTGCCTGGGCGCTGCCGATCTTCGCCGCCAGCCTGCGCACGCTCGCCAATCTCGGACTGATCCGCTGGAACTTCTGGCTCGACAATTCGACGATCCTGTCGATGGCCGCCGAGGCGCTGATCTCCTCGGTCGCGATCGCCTACCGAATCCGCCTGCTCAGCCGCGAGCGCGACGCCGCGGTTGCCGCGGAAACGGTCGCGCGCCGCCTTGCCGATACCGATCCGCTCACCGGCCTGCTCAACCGCCGCTCATTCCTGGCCCAGGCGATCGGCCGGGCGGGCGCGCAGACGCTGCTGATCCTCGATCTCGACCATTTCAAGCAGGTCAACGACACGCTCGGCCATGACGGCGGGGACGAAGTGCTGCGCGTCGTCGCGCGCACCCTGCGCACCATCGCGCCGCCGGGCGCGCTCATCGCCCGCTTCGGGGGCGAGGAGTTCGCGATCGTCACCGAAATGAGCGAGCCGATCGATCCCAACGTCATCCTCACCCGGCTGCGCGCCACGCGGATGCCGTTCGACCTGCGCGTCACCGCCAGCATCGGCAGCGCGACCGGCCCGCTCAGTGCCGAACCGGACTGGAAGGCGCTCTATCGCGCCGCTGACACCGCCTTGTTCGCGGCCAAGTCCGCCGGCCGCGACCGCGCGCGCACCGCAAGCAAGGCTGCCTGATCGCAGCCGATTTTGCGGTCCAATTCAGTTGCCGTTCAGCCGTCGCGTGCGTAATGACCCGCGGCGTTGGGAGGCCGCGGACGATGGACAGTTTCAGCAAGCGCAGGATCGCACTCGCCGGTAGCGGCGCGGCATTGCTGGCGCTGACGGCGCTGTCGCCGCACACGGCAAATATCCGCATCATCACCCATGACGTCACCGACACCGCACCGCGCAGATTCCAGGCAGCGGTCGATCTCGGCATAATGGCCGTTTCGGTGCTCTATACCTGGACCGCAAAGCGCGCGAGCCGCTGAATCCTGCCGCGTTGACTCGCCCTGCGAGTTGCTTACATTCGTGTAAATGAGCGATCCCGAGCAGGTCTGGCGTACCGCCTATCGTCACCCCGGTCCCTGGGATCAGCCCTTGCCGCCATTGTCGATGGCCGCCGCGTTCGATGACTCCGCACGGCGCATGGGCAACGCCCCGCTGCTCGACTTCATGGGCCGGCATTACAGCTATGCCGAGACGCTCGACGGCGCCAACCGCGTCGCCTGCGGCCTCAAGGCGCTGGGCTATGGCCCGGGCGACCGGATCGGCCTGTTCCTGCCCAACGTCCCCCATTATGTCGCGGCCTATTACGGCATCCTCAAGCTCGGCGCGACGGTGGTCAATTTCTCGCCGCTCTACTCGGTCGAAGAACTGGAGGCGCAGGTCGAGGATTCGGGCACCCGCCTGCTGTTCACGATCAGTGCCACCGCACTGCTCCCCACCGCGCTCAAGGTGCTGGAGGCGAGCAGCCTGGAGCGGCTTGTCGTCGGATCGGTCGCAGGCGCGCTCCCTCCGGCCAAGTCGCTGCTCTATCGCTGGTTCAAGGCCAAGGAAGTCGCGGAGAAGCCCGACGACCCCCGCATCATCGCCTTCTCCAAGCTGATCGCGAACAACGGCGCGTGCGAGACCGCGGCAATCGATCCCGAGACCCATCTCGCGCTGATCCAGTACACTGGCGGCACCACCGGTGTGCCCAAGGGCGCGATGCTCACTCACCAGAACCTGTCCGCAAATGCACGGCAGGTGGCCAGGCTCGACCCCGAGCTCGGCACGACCAAGGACAAGGTGCTGGGCGTGCTGCCCTTCTTCCATGTCTTCGCCAACACCTGCGTGCTCAACCGCACCGTGATCACCGGGGGCGAGATCGTGATGCTCCCGCGCTTCGACGCGGCGCAGGCGCTCGACGCGATCACGCGCACCCGCCCGCTCGCATTGCCCGGCGTGCCGACCATGTTCCAGGCTTTGCTCGACCATCCCAAGGCCGCCACGACCGACTGGTCGAGCCTCAAATATTGCATCTCCGGCGGCGCGCCGCTTCCGGCCGAGCTCAAGACCCGCTTCGAAGCCGCGACCGGCGCCAAGCTGATCGAGGGCTACGGCCTGTCCGAAAGCTCGGGCGTGGTCTCCGCCAACCCCTACAAGGCCGAGGGCAAGCCGGGCACGATCGGCCAGCCGATCATCGCCACGCGCGTGCGGCTGGTGGACAAGGAGGATCCTTCAAAGCCCGCCGCCGAAGGCGAGCCGGGCGAGATCGTTGTCGCCGGACCGCAGATCATGGGCGGCTATTGGGACCGGCCGGAGACCGACGACAGCACCTTCGTCATCGACGCCGCCGGCCAGAAATGGCTGCGCACCGGCGATGTCGGCCAGATCGACGAGGATGGCTTCATCAAGATCGTCGATCGCCTGAAGGACATGATCGCCGTCGGCGGCTTCAAGGTCTTCCCCAAGCATATCGAGGAAGTGCTCTACCGCCACCCGGCAGTGAAGGAGGCACTGGTGGTCGGCATGCCCGATTCCTATCGCGGCGAGACCCCGCGCGCCTATGTCTCCCTCAACGACGATGCGGAGGCGGTGACGGGCAATGCGCTGCGCGACTGGCTCAACCCGCAGCTCGGCAAGCATGAGCGCGTCGATGCCGTAGTGATCCGCGAAAAGCTGCCCAAGACGATGATCGGTAAGCTCAGCCGCAAGGATTTGCTGATCGAGATCGCGGCGGAGGCCAGCGTCTAGGCGACGCGAGTTGTGCTCCCGGTATTTGTCAGCATTCAGGCACCGCCTGAATGCTCGAAACTGGATGGCTGGCAGACAAGCACGTCGGAATGGTCAACTGAGCAGCTTGGGCGGCGTTGCCGCAATGTAGCGCATCCCGACGCTCGAACCGCCTCGGACAGTTTTTCAACCTCATGCGTGAGCACAGGCCCGAACTCCATGACACCAAGGCCGCGATTCCATTCCGGCAACCGCCCGATGCCTACCCCTTTGCCGCTCAGCGCCACCGTCAATTCCGCCAGGCAATCCGGATTGCCGGCGACCGCAACCCGCCAGTGCGTTGGCCCAGTCGCTTCAGGTTCGCCGCAAGACAGAAGCAGCGAACACGATAGCGGTGCGAATACGCTCATGCGCCTCATGAGATATTGTTACTTCACCGCATTAGCGTCTGCAATTGGAGTCGTTTGCAGTCGGACAGCTTCTGGCGCGGCGCGATGAGTGCGCAACGACCGGGAATGGGTGGGAACCTCGCACGCGAACCTGTTCTTATCGCAGACCGGCATAGCCGCGCCGATCTTGCCTCAATAGGATCGTCTCATGAATCGACGGCTCATCATCTGCCTACTGCTTTGGCCTTCCGCTGCAGCGGCCGAAGAGCGCGCGAGATTGCCATCAAAATTTGCGGCCGCGGCTGCAGCTGAAGCTCACGACACAAATATTTGCCATGCGTTGATCGACGTTTGCGACGGCATCGCCCCTGCCAGACCAGAGTGGGTAAAGAAGTTGTTCTGCCGACGATTGCGGCGGGACGGGGCGATATGCACGTTCCGGTATGTCGGACAGACTTGCCGCGCGCGCTTCGTGCATTCGAACGACACAGCAGATGGTTGGCGTGTCGCCTTCGTTACCGAGGCCTCAGGGGATACGACGTCACGTGTAAATAACGTCCGCAATGGGGTCGTATCCGGCATATCGGCTTCCAGGCGATGACACCGAAAATCGAATGTCAAAGGCGCAACCGGCCGCCCCCGTCCCGACCTACTCCGCCAGCATCACCGCCTTCAGATTCATGAACTCGTGCAGGCCCCATGGCCCCAGCTCACGGCCGTGGCCGGACAGCTTGACCCCGCCGAACGGCGCTTCGGGCGTCGAGGCGAGGAGCTGGTTCACCGCGGTCATCCCGCTTTCGATGTCGCGGACGAAGCGGTCGATCTCCGCCTGATCCTTCGTCCACACGCTCGACCCCAGCCCGAACGGCACATCGTTGGCCAGCGCGATCGCCGCGTCGATATCGTCCGCGCGGAACACCATCGCGACCGGCCCGAAAATCTCCTCCTGCGCGAAGTCCGCATCAGGATCGACATGGGTGAGCACGCCCGCGTCCATCCACGCGCCGTCGCGGTCGATCTTCGCGCCGCCGGCGAGCGTCGCGCCGTCCGCGACGGCCCGCCCGATCTGTTCCAGCACCGTATCGCGTTGCTCGACGCTCGACAGCGGGCCCATCTCGATGCCGTCCGCCATCGGATCGCCGATCTTCACCGCCAACGTCGCGGCGGTGAACCTCTCCAGGAACGCGTCATAGATGTCGGCATGCACGATCATCCGCTTGGCGCAGATGCAGCTCTGCCCGGCATTCTGGACGCGTGCCTTCACCGCGGTCGCCACCGCCTTGTCGAGATCGGCGGAGGGCATGACGATAAACGGGTCCGATCCGCCCAGCTCCAGCACGACCTTCTTGAGTGCCCGCCCCGCCGCCTCGGCAACCTTGGCGCCGGCGCCCTCGCTCCCGGTCAGCGTCACCGCCGCCACGCGCTTGTCGGCGATGATCCGCGAGACCTTGTCGGACTTGATGGCGAGGTTCTGGAACACCCCATCGGGCGCGCCTGCCGCGCTCACCATCTGCTGGATCAACGCCGCGCACCCTTGCGTCAGCGAGGCATGTTTGAGCAGCCCGACATTGCCCGCCAGGATCGTCGGCGCCAGCCAGCGCACCACCTGCCAATAGGGGAAGTTCCACGGCATCACCGCCAGGATCGAGCCCAGCGGCAGCCAATGCCCCACCGCCCGCCCGCTCGCGGTCTTGGTCTCGACTGGCGCGAGATAGTCCGGTCCCTTGACGGCATAATGGCGGAAGCCCGCGATGCATTTCTCGACCTCGGCGATCGCGGAGGCGAGCGTCTTGCCCATCTCCTTCGTCGCGGTTTCGGCGAGGTGGCGCTTGTTCGCCTCGAACTGGTCGGCGATGGCGGTCAACAGCGCGGTCCGCTGGCCGATCTCGCTTACCCGCCACGACCGGAACGTCGCCTCCGCCCGCGTCAGCGCGGCTTCGATGCCGTCATCGTCGAGCGCCGCAAAGGCCGCGCCTGCTTCGCCGGTCGCCGGGTTGATGCTGGTGAACATGCGCGTCTCCTTCATGGGGCAAGATGGCCGGGGCAATGTAGGGACGCCGATCGCATTGCGGGAGGTTGAATTGGTTCGACCCGCAGCGCATAGCGACGTCATGACCGAGGAGACCGACATCGCCGCGCTTTCGTTCGAGGATGCGCTGAAGGAACTCGAACGAATCGTATCCCGCCTCGAAAGCGGTGACGCGCTGCTCGATGAGGCGATCGCCCTCTACGAACGCGGCGACGCGCTGCGCGGGCAATGCGCCGCCCGGCTCGATGCGGCGCAGGCCCGGATCGAGGCGATCCGCGCCGATGCCGACGGCCGCGTCGCCGGCACCACGCCTTTCGCGGCCGGATGAGCCAGGCCGTGGCGCAGGCGAGTCTCGCGCTTGAATCCGCGATGCGCGACGTGGCGGAAGAGATTGACCGTCAGTTCGATCTGCTGCTCGCCATCCCGGCCGATCCCCGCGCGCGCCTTTACGCGGCGATGCGCCATGCCGCGATCGGCGGGGGCAAGCGGCTCCGCCCGCTCCTGACCTTCGCCAGCGCGAGCCTGTTCGCGGTCGACCCCGCCTGTGCCTCGCGCGCCGCAACCGCGGTCGAGTGCATCCATGTCTATTCGCTGATCCATGACGATCTGCCCGCGATGGACAATGACGATCTGCGCCGCGGCAAGCCGACCGTCCACCGCGCCTATGACGAGGCAACGGCGATCCTCGCCGGCGACTGCCTCCATGCGCTCGCCTTCGAGGTGCTGGCTGATCCCGCCACGCATGGCGACCCCTTCGTCCGTGCCGAGCTGGTCGCCGAGCTCGCTCGTGCCGCCGGCCCTGCCGGTATGGCGGGCGGGCAGATGATGGACCTGATGGCGGAACAGTCGAGCTTCGACCTCGCCACCGTCACCCGCTGCCAGGCGCTCAAGACCGGCGCGCTGATCTCCTGGGCGGTCGAGGCCGGGGCGATCCTCGGCCGAGTCCCGCCCGAGGGGCGGACTGGCCTGCGCGGCTATGCGCGCGACATCGGCCTCGCCTTCCAGATCGCCGACGACCTGCTCGATGCCGAGGGCGACGAGGAGGCCGCGGGCAAGAAGCTGCGCAAGGACGCCGATGCCGGCAAGGAGACCTTCCTCACCCTGCTCGGCCCCGAACGTGCGCGCGAACAGGCGGGCCTGCTGGTCGAACAGGCGATCGCCCATCTCCACGCATTTGGAGCGGAGGCCGACCTGCTCCGCGACATCGCCCGCTATGTGCTCGAACGCGACCGCTAAGGGAATCACAGCATGACCATCCGCACCGGCGTATACCCCGGCACCTTCGATCCGATCACGCTCGGCCATATGGATATCATCCGTCGCGGCGCGAAGCTGGTCGACCGGCTCGTCATCGGCGTCACCACCAACCCGTCCAAGAACCCGATGTTCACCGTCGAGGAGCGGATGGAGATGGTGAAGCGCGAAGTCGCGGGGATCGCGGGCGAAATCCATGTCGTCAGCTTCGATTCGCTGCTGATGGACTTTGCCGAGCGCGAAGGGGCGAGCGTCATCGTCCGCGGCCTGCGCGCCGTCGCCGACTTCGAGTATGAATATCAGATGGCCGGCATGAACCAGCAGCTGAACAGCCGGATCGAGACCGTCTTCCTCATGGCCGACGTCTCGCTCCAGCCGATCGCCAGCCGCCTGGTCAAGGAGATCGCGATGTTCGGCGGCGAGATCGCCAAGTTCGTCCCCGCCACGGTGCGCGACGAGGTGGCTGCGCGCGTCGAGGTGATTGGGCGAAAGGGATCATAGCCCCCCATCGCGCCGCAATTCCGCCACCAGCAGCAATCATTTTGCCGCGGCGTGCGAATTGCTCTAAGCCGCTGCAACTCCCAGTCCCGTGAGGATGTCGATGCGTTTTGTTGCCCTGATTCTTGCCTTTTCGGCCTCGCTCTTCGCCCTCCCGGCAAGCGCACAATATGTGCCCGGCCCCGCCGGCCGTGCCGCGCCGCCCGCCACGACCGACAAGGAGAATCTGTGGCTGCTCGATCTGTCGACCGGCGGCCGCGTCACGATCTGGCTGCGCCCCGACGTCGCGCCCAAGATGGTCGAGCGGATCAAGGAACTGACTCGCCGCAAATTCTATGACGGCCTGGCCTTCCATCGCGTGATCGAGGGCTTCATGGCGCAGGGCGGTGACCCCAAGGGTGACGGCACCGGCGGATCGGACCTGCCCGACCTGCCCAAGGAGTTCAACTATCTGCCCCACGGCCGCGGCGCCGTCGCAGCGGCGCGCGCGGAGAGCGAAGACAGCGCCAACAGCCAGTTCTTCATCATGTTCATGCCCCGGCTCGGCCTCGACCAGAAATACACCGTGTTCGGCCGCGTGCTCGAGGGCATGCAATATGTCGACGCGATCCCGCGCGGCGAGCCGCCGGCGGAACCGGCCAAGGTGCTCCACGCCTATATCGCCGCCGACAATCCCCCGGCCTACGCGCCGCCACCGCCGCCCGCCCCGGTGCAGGCGCCCGCGCCGCTTCCGCCCGGCCCCGGCAAGAAGTGACGGGCCGCCCGGTACCGCCGGGCGCAACCACACGATGAACGTCGACCTGTTCGATTTCGATCTGCCGCCCGAGCGTATCGCGCTGCGTCCGGCCAGCCCCCGCGATTCGGCGCGGCTGCTGGTGCTCGACGGCACGCTGACCGCGGATCGCAGCGTCGGCGACCTTCCCGCGCTTCTCGCCCCCGGCGACCTCCTTGTCTTCAACGACACCCGCGTCATTCCCGCCCAGCTCGAAGGCACTCGCGGAAGCCGTGATGACGGCGCGCAAAGCGCGCCTGGGCCGAAGATCGGCGCAACGCTCCACAAGCGCGAGGGGCCGCGCCACTGGATCGCCTTCATCCGCAACGCCAAGCGCCTGCGCGTTGGCGAGACGATCGATTTCGGCAACGGCGTCACCGCCATCGCCGAAGCGCGCCACGACGATGGCAGCTTCACTTTGTTCTTCCCCGGCGACGAGCCGGTCGAGCTGCTGCTCGAGCGCGCCGGGCGGATGCCGCTGCCGCCCTATATCGCCGCCAAGCGCCCGACCGACGCACGCGACGCCGACGATTACCAGACGATGTTCGCGAACGAGCCGGGCGCCGTCGCCGCGCCCACTGCAGCGTTGCACTTCACCCCCGGCCTCATGTCCGCGCTCGAAGCCGCTGGAATCGGGCACACCACCCTCACCCTCCATGTCGGCGCGGGCACCTTCCTGCCGGTCAAGGCCGACGATACCGACGATCACCGCATGCACGCCGAATGGGGCCGCATCGATCAGGCGACAGCCGACAGGCTCAATGCCGTCCGCGCCGCTGGCGGCCGCGTGATCGCCGTCGGCACCACCAGCCTGCGCCTGATCGAGAGCGCCACGGGAGAAGACGGCGTGATCCGCCCGTTCGAGGGCGACACCGCGATCTTCATCACCCCGGGCTACCGCTTCCGCGGCATCGATGGCCTCGTCACCAACTTCCACCTGCCGCGTTCGACGCTGTTCATGCTGGTGAGCGCGCTGATGGGGCTGGACCGGATGCAGGCAGCCTATGCCCACGCTATTGCAGAGGGCTACCGCTTCTATAGCTATGGCGATGCCAGCCTGCTCCTGCCCGGAAAGCCCGCATGATCCTTCTCGCCGCAGCTCTTTTCCTCGCCGCCGCCCCTGCCGCGCAGCAGCAGCCCGCCGCCCCCGGCGTGCCGCTCCAGCCCCCGCAGCCCGGCTCCGAACCGATCCCGCTGATGATCGCCGAACCGGTGGCGATGGCGATCGCGGCGTTCGATGCGGACGGCGACGGCATCGTCACCCGCGCCGAATATGACGCAGGCGTGAGCAAGAGCTTCGACGCGGTGGCGAAGGGGCAAGCCTCGATCGGCTATATCCAGTTCGGCGACTGGTCCGAACGCTGGCTGGGTAACCGCAACGCGCTGCCCAGCCCGTTCGAGGTCGATCAGGACGGCGACAATCGCATCAGCCTGGGCGAGCTTCAGGCGCGCTTCGCCCTGTTCTTCACGCGGTTCGACCGCGACAAGAACGGGTCGATCACCCGCGGCGAACTGCTCACCACCCGCCCGGCGCCCCAACCCGGCGGCCGCCCGGGTGAGCAGGACGACCGCCGGAAACGCCGGTAATATGGTTCAGCAAAGCTGAACCAGTGGCGGCACCCTAAAGTGATCGCTCGCCGTAGATCGCCATCGCCGCCGCGATGAACTCGGCGGTACCCGGCAGCGCGCCATCGTCATAGGTTCCCCGGAACTCCGGGTTCTCGACATAGAAACGGCCCAGCCCCGCAAACGCCTTCGCGTCGGGAGTCCAGCTGTGGCAGACCCAGGCATAGTGGCGCGCGGTCACCGCCTGTGCGGCACCCGATCCCGGCTCCGCACCCTCGGCGAACAGACGCTGGAAGTCACCCTTGATCGCCTCCATCTCGGCCTGGATCGCCGCGACCTCCTCCTTCGAGAAGCTTCGCGCCTTGGCTTGCGCCGCCTTCACCGCGTCCTCGCCCCAGAAGCTCTTGGCTTCGCTTTCCCAGCGTTCGCGGGTCTCCGGCGCGATGCCGGCATAATAGTCGCTGTCTTCCATCGTCTCATCCTTTTCGAGCGACGCGATCGTGCGGTCGATCGTGCGGATGAGGTCGCGATACTGGTCGATCCGCGCCGCCAGCGCAGTGCGATGGCCCCTGAGGGCCGTCAGCGGATCGAACGCCGGGTCGTCGAGGATCGAGCCGATCTCGCCGAGCGCCAGCCCCAGTTCGCGATAGAACAGGATCTGCTGCAACCGCAGCAGCTCCGTCCGGCCATAATAGCGATAGCCATTGGCCCCGACATGCGCCGGCTTGAGCAGGCCGATCGCATCATAATGGTGGAGCGTGCGCACGCTGATTCGCGCCGCCTTCGCCACTTGCCTTACCGTTCGCATGTCGTTCCTCATCTTCACGCGAATCGCCCTATCGGGGATGACGCAGCGTCAGGGTCAAGCGCTGTGCAATTTGCATCTTCAGTGTCCTAGCATCACATGGCACCCAGCGGTTAAGGTCATGCCCATGCACGGTTCGCACAACCATTCCGGCCACTCGCACGCCGGACACAGCCACGCCCCGGCCGATTTCGGTCGCGCCTTCGCGATCGGCACCGCACTCAACCTCGCCTTCGTGATGGTCGAGGGGGCGGCCGGTATCATCACCGGGTCGATGGCGCTGCTCGCGGACGCCGGGCACAATCTCTCCGACGTGCTCGGGCTGCTGATCGCCTGGGGCGGCGCCGAGCTCGCCAAGCGTCCCGCCTCGCGCCGCTTCACCTACGGCCTCAGCAGCTCGACCATTCTCGCCGCGCTCGCCAACGCCGTGCTGCTGCTGTTCGCGGTCGGCGCGATCGCGCTCGAGGCGGTGCAGCGCTTCCAGGATCCGCCGCCCGTCGCGGGGCTGACCGTGATGATCGTCGCCGGTATCGGCATCCTCATCAACGGTGCCACCGCCTTCATGTTCATGCGCGGCCGCGCGGGCGACATCAACATCCGCGGCGCCTATCTCCACATGGTCGCCGACGCCGCAGTCTCCGCGGGCGTGGTGCTGGGCGGCGGGCTGATCCTGCTCACCAACGCATCCTGGATCGATCCCGCGATCAGCCTCGTCATCGTCGCGGTGATCCTGTGGAGCACCTGGGGGCTGCTGCGCGATTCGGTGACGATGGCGCTCCAGGCCGTTCCGGCCGGGATCGATCCCGAGAAGGTCGAGGACATGCTCGCGACGCTTCCCGGCGTTACCCGTGTCCACGATCTTCACATCTGGCCGATGAGCACGACCGAACCGGCGCTCACCGCGCATCTGCTGATCCCCGGCGGTCATCCCGGCGATACGTTCCTCGACGATGCCCAGCACCGGCTGGAGCAGGAGTTCGGCATCGGCCATGCGACGCTGCAGATCGAGGTCGGCGACGGCGATCCCTGCCGCCTCCACAACGGGCACAGCCACGGCAGGCACGAAGATCACGATCACGACGGCCACAGCCATGGCTGAACCGGGCCCCCGGCTCGTGATCTTCGACTTCGACGGCACCCTGTCCGACAGCGGCGGGTGGTTCCTGTCGATCATCGACCATCTTTCGGACCGCTACGGCTTCCGGCGCGTGGGCACGCATGAGGTCGAGCCGCTGCGCCGGATGCCAACACGCGAGGTGATCCGCCATATCGGCGTCCCGCGCTGGAAGCTTCCCTTCATCGCACGCTATGTCCGCCGCCTGTTCGGCCGCCACACGCATCAGGTACACCTGTTCGAGGGTGTTCCGGAGATGCTCGCCGCGATCGAGGCCGCGGGCATCCGCATCGCCATCGTCACCTCGAACAGCGAGACCAACGCGCGCGCCGTGCTCGGCCCTGACAACGCCGCGCGGATCAGCTGGTGGGCGTGCGGCGCGTCGCTGTTCGGCAAGGCACCCAAGTTCCGCAAGGTTCTCAAGGCCAGCGGCATCCCGCCGCATCAGGCATTGTCGATCGGCGACGAAACGCGCGACATCGATGCCGCGCGTGCCAGCGGCGTCCGGGCCGGCGCCGCCTTATGGGGCTATGCCAGCCCCGAGGCACTCGCTCACCTCGACCCCGATATCGCCTTTACCGGCCCACAGGCGGTGATCGAGCATCTCGTTTCAGCCCAGGTGGATCGCTAGCCACACGGTCGGCGTGGCGGTCCGGGTCACCCAGTGCCGCGTGCCGCCGGGGATCAGCAGGTGATCGCCCGGTTCCAGCGCTACCTCTGCATGCCCCTCCAGCCGGATCGCCGCGCTGCCGTGAAGCACGGCCACCCATTCGTCCGCATCCTGCACGAAGGGCTGGTCCGCCGGCGTCGTCTGCCCGCCCGACACGATCCGCTCGATCCGCACCCCCGGCCGGTCGAGCAGTGCCGTGAACACCTCGCCCGCCGCAGTGGAGGGCAATGGCGCGAACAGGTTGGCGATGCTGGGCGTTTCCATGCGGCTCCTCTCTAAATCCTCCCCCACAGGGGGAGGTGGCATCACGAAGCGATGACGGAAGGGCCGCCGTCGCAGACGGCGGTTTGCTACCGCCGCCCCTCCACCACCGCCTGCGGCGGCGGTCCCCCTCCCCTGCGGCGCAGGGGAGGATTTGTTTGGCATCCCTGCCATAACCCGTCATTGGCACGAAATGCTTCCCCGTTTCGACTTCACCATCCACGCCACCGACGGCAAGGCCCGCACCGGCACGATCGCGATGCAGCGCGGCGAGATCCGCACCCCCGCCTTCATGCCCGTCGGCACCGCCGCCACGGTCAAGGCGATGAAGCCGCAGGATGTGCGCGCATCGGGCGCCGACATCCTGCTCGGCAACACCTATCACCTCATGCTCCGTCCCAGCGCCGAGCGTGTCGACCGGCTCGGCGGACTGCATGGCTTCATGGGCTGGGACCGCCCGATCCTCACCGACAGCGGCGGCTATCAGGTGATGAGCCTCTCGGAGCTCACCAAGCGGAGCGAGGAAGGCATCGTCTTCAAGTCGCATCTCGACGGCACCCGCCACATGCTCAGCCCCGAGCGATCGATGGAGATCCAGCGGTTGCTCGGCTCGAACATCGTGATGGCGTTTGACGAGCTGGTCCCCACCACCTCCACCCGCGAGGTTCAGGCGGCGGCGATGGAACGCTCGATGCGCTGGGCGAAGCGCTCGCGCCAGGGCTTCGACGCGGGCGGCGCGCATGCCGAGAACAACGCGCTGTTCGGTATCCAGCAGGGCGCGCTCGATCAGGAGCTGCGCAAGCGTTCCGCCGACGCGCTGCTCGATATCGGCTTCGACGGATACGCGGTCGGCGGCCTTGCAGTCGGTGAGGGACAGGAGGCGATGTTCGCCTGCCTCGACTACGCTCCCGGCCAGCTCGATCCCGCCAAGCCGCGCTATCTGATGGGCGTCGGCAAACCCGACGATATCGTGGGGGCCGTGGAGCGCGGCATCGACATGTTCGATTGCGTTCTCCCGACCCGGTCGGGCCGCACCGGCCAGGCCTTCACCCGCCAGGGCCCGATCAACATCCGCAACGCGAAGTTCGCCGAGGATCAGGGGCCGCTCGACCCGGCCTGCGCCTGCCCCACCTGCGGCACCTTCACCCGCGCCTATGTCCACCACCTCGTCCGCGCGGGCGAGATCCTCGGCGCGATGCTGATGACCGAGCATAATTTGTGGTTCTATCAGGCGCTGATGGCCGATCTGCGCGCCGCGATCGCGGAAGGCCGCCTCACCGCCTTCGCCAACGATTTCCGTGCTACCTATTATGGCAAAGGCTGATTGCGCCGCTGGCTCCGGAGTCTTACTCCTGTGAAACAGAGGAGTATCCAGTGACCGACAAGACCGAAGACGCCGTTGAGAATCGGGACGAAATCGCCAACGAAATCACCGCCGCCGCCCGTGCGGCGCGCGAGACTGCTGAGCGCGCCAAAGGCACGCGCAAGCCAGGCGAAGGCAAGAAGTGGCCGCTCGCCAAGATCGGCATCGGCATCGGTTCCGCCGCCCTCGCTGCGGCGGTGATCTACGCCGCGCGCGGCCGCAAGAAAGACTGACCCCTCTTCCTCCAGACCGGAGACCCAGATGCGCCTGACCCGCACCGCGCTGTACCTGAGCGCCGCCTTGCTCCCCTTCGCCGCTCATGCGCAGGAGGCCGCACCGGCACCAGCGAAGGAAATCAAGGTCGCGCCGCTCGCCTATACCGAGCGCACCTTGCCCAACGGGCTCAAGGTCTATGCGATCCGCGACACCTCGACAGCCAACGTCTCGGTCCAGGTCTGGTACGATGTCGGCAGCAAGGACGATCCGGCGGGCAAGTCCGGCTTCGCGCACATGTTCGAGCACCTGATGTTCAAGGGCACGAAGAACCTGGTCGACGAGCAGATGGACCGGCTGACCGAGGATGTCGGCGGCTACAACAACGCCTCGACCAACGCCGACTACACCAATTATTTCGAGGTGGTTCCGGCCAACCACCTCGAACGCCTGCTGTTCGCCGAGGGTGATCGCATGGCGAGCCTGGTGGTCAGCGAGAAGGTGTTCGCGTCCGAGCGTGACGTGGTGAAGGAGGAACTGCGCAACCGCGTCCTCGCCTCGCCCTATGGCAAGCTTTTCTACCTCTACTTCCCGAACATCTCCTATTCGACGCACCCCTATGCCCGCCCCGGCATCGGCAGCATCGAAGATCTCGACGCCGCCACGATCGGCGACATCCGCGCCTTCCACGCGACCTATTACCGGCCCGACAATGCCGTGCTGGTGGTCGCCGGCAATTTCGACCCGGCGCAATTGGACAAATGGGTAGACAAATACTTCGCAGGAATCGCGAAGCCGAATCGCCCGATCCCGCGGGTCACCGTCGCCGAGCCACCGCGTACCACCGCGACCCGCCAGACGGTCTATGAGGCAAACACGCCGCTTCCCGCGGTGCTGCTGAGCTACCAGCTCCCGGCGGACAATGATCCCGACACCCCCGCACTCACGGTGCTCGACGGCATCCTGTCGGGGGGCGAGAATTCGCGGCTCTACCGTAACCTCGTCTATCGCGACCAACTCGCGGCGCAGGCCGACACCTTCCTCGACACGCGCCAGTCGACCGGCTCCTACGCGATGTACGCGATCCTCGCCGGCGGCAAATCGGCCGAGGAAGGCGAGAAGGCGATGCGCCGCGAGATCGCCGACCTGCGCGACAAGCCGGTGAGCGACGCCGAACTGGCCGAAGCCAAGAACGAGATCCTCACCGCCTCGCTCAAAAGCCGCGAGACCGCCGAAGGCAAGGCCTCGACCCTCGCCAATTCGATCATCGTCGGCGGCGATCCCAAGGCCGCTGACCAGCAGCTTGCCGCCGTCGCCCGCGTCACAGCCGCCGACGTTCAGCGCGTCGCACGCAAATATCTGGGCGACAACCAGTCGGCTGCGCTGATCTATCTGCCCGACAACATGGCCAAGGGCGCGAAAGGCGACACCATCGCCGTCGCCTCGACGGTCAAGGTCGCGCCGCTCGTCGCGCCGAGTGACGTCGTCATCCACACCCAGGCGCCCGAAGGTCAGCGCGTCGCCGTCCCTGCCCCCGGAGCCCCGGTCTCGCCGGTCATCCCCAGGGCGGCCGAAACCAGGCTCGCCAACGGCCTGCGCGTCATCGTGGTCGAGAAGCGCGACCTCCCCATCGTCACCGCCACCGTCGTCGCTCCCGCGGGCGGCGGAAGCGACCCGGACGGCAAGGCCGGCACCGCCGCACTCGCCGCCGATCTGCTGACCAAGGGCACCACCACCCGCTCGGCCGAGCAGATCGCACAGCAAGTCGAATCGCTCGGCGGTTCGATCGGTGCGGGCGCGGACTGGGACGCTGCCTTCGCCACCGTCACGGTCAAGGCCGACCAGGTCGATCCCGCACTCGCCATCCTCGCCGATGTCGCGCGCAACCCCGCCTTCGCGCAGGCGGAGATCGATCGCGCGCGCAAGCAGGCGCTCGACGGGGTTGCGGTACAGCTCAAGGACCCGGGCGCGCTGTCGGGCATCGTCGCCAGCCGCGCCGTGTTCGGAGAGCAAGCCTATGGCAATCTGCTCTCGGGCACGGTGACCTCGCTGCCGAAGATCACGCGCGACGATATCGCCAGCGCCTATCGCAACGCCTGGATTCCATCCCAGGCCGCGCTGGTGGTGGTCGGAGACATTGCGCGGAAGGACGCCACCGCCCTCGCCGAAAAGCTGTTCGGCGACTGGAAGACCGGTGTCCATGACGGCGTTCCTGCCGGGGATAGCGCACGCGCCGGCCCGCGCGTGATCGTCGTCGACATGCCCGGTGCCGGCCAGGCGGGCGTCGTTATCGCCCGTCCCGGCATCGCGCGCGCCGACAAGGATTTCTACGCGGCACAGGTCGCCAACGCCACACTCGGCGTCGGCTTCACCTCGCGCCTCAACCGCGAAATCCGCATCAAGCGCGGCCTCGCCTATGGCGCGGGCAGCAGCGTCGATGCGCGCCGCGCGCCCGGTATCGTCACCGCCTCTACCCAGACCAAGAACCCCTCGGCGCCCGAGGTGGTCTCGCTGATCGCTGCGGAGATGAAGAAGCTCGGCGAGGCCCCCGTCCCCGCCGCCGAACTGGATTCGCGCAAGGCGGTGCTGGTCGGCGGCTTTGGCCGCCGGATCGAGCGAACCGACGGCATCGCCGGAGCGCTCGCCGACTATGTCGCCGAGGGCGTGCCGCTCGACACGCTGTCGACCTACATTCCCTCGATCCAGGGCGTCGATCCGGCCAAGGTCCAGGCCGCGGCAAAGAAGGTGCTCGATCCGACCGGTGCCAGCATCATCGTGGTCGGCGATGCCAAGCTGTTCGTGGACGAACTGCGCAAGGCCCATCCGAATCTCGAGGTGATCCCGGCGGCTTCGCTCAACCTCGACAGCGCAACGTTGAAATGAGTTGCGACGGACGGTCTCGCCATCTGAGGCGGGGCCGTCCGTTCCAAAGCTTACCTTAACCACGCACCGTTCCATCACGGGACGCCCTGAAATCCGGGGGCGAAAATTCACCTGTTCCACGCTATGGGGCAGCCGGACGAGGCCGATGCCTCGCATGGGAACTATCGTGCTGCGGCGATTCACACGGGTACAGCTTAGGGGCATCGTGGCGGCATTGCTGGTGTCGCTGATCGGTGCCGGCGTGTCCGCGCATGCCGGTTTCTCTGCGCTCAGCGCTGGCGACGAGCGTGTCCGCCTCGCTGGCCCCGCGCCAACCGGCTATGAGGCCGACGACCATTTCCCCGGCGCCGCTTACTATCAGCTCGCCAGTGATGAGACCGCTGCGCCCGCGGCGGGCGTGACCGGTACCGTCGCGCTGCCCGACGGTCCGGTCCCCGAGAACGCCGTGATTGATCCGACGCTTCGCCCGGCAGCGCCCTTCGTGATGCGCGGCACGCCACAGGACAAGGCGCGCGCGCTCGAATGCCTCACCACCGCCATCTACTACGAGGCAGCGAACGAGCCCGACGACGGCCAGCGCGCGGTGGCACAGGTGATCCTCAACCGTGTCCGCCACCCCACCTTCCCCGCCACCGTGTGCGGCGTGATCTATCAGGGGTCGGAGAAAGCCGGCTGCCAGTTCAGCTATGCCTGCGACGGATCGATGGCGCGCCGCCCCTCCAGCACCGCGTGGCTGCGCGCGTCGCGCGTCGCCGCCGCCGCGCTGGCCGGATCGGTATTCGCACCGGTCGGCATGGCGACTCACTACCACACCTATGCCGTCACCCCGTCGTGGAACCGCAGCCTGGTGATGACCGGTGTGTTCGGCGCCCACTTCTTCCACCGCTGGAAGGGCTATTGGGGCACCGGCGCGGCGTTCAAGCAGGTCTATAGCGGCGGCGAGCCCTATCCCGGGCCGCATCCCCGCGCCGTCACCGCGGCCGAGGTCGCGGCCGCCGCCGCAGCTGCGACGGTACCGATGCCCGCGATGCCCGGCACCGCTGCGCCGGCCGCCCAGCCGCGCCCCGCGCCCGCACCGGTCCAGCAGGAATATGCGCGGAGCGGCGATGTACGCCCCGAATATTCGGCAGCGCCCGAGTCGCAGATCCTCGACAAATGGAAGGACAGCGGGCAGCCGCTGCGCTGAACGGCAACGAAAACGGCCCCCGCCCGCAAGGCGGAGGCCGTCACGCATGTCATCCGCTCAGGGCTTAGCGGCGATAGCCACGGTCCCAGTCACGGCGTTCCCAGCGGATCTTGCGCGCCAGCGCGTCGAAGCGGCGGTCGAGATCGCGGCGCTCCGCCATCGTCAGGCCCGGGGCCGAACGGCGATAGCGATGCTCGAGATTGGCGATCCCGCGGAATTCCGACCGCAGGCGCGCTGCCTCACGCCGGTCGAGCTGCCCCGAACGCACGCCGCGGTCGATCCGCTGGTCGAGCTGCGCCTGGCGCTGGTTGATGCCCCACCAGCCCTGCTGGGCCGACGCGGCGGGAATGGTGGTCGCGGCGATACCAAGGCCGGCGATCAGGATTGCGATCTTCTTCATCTCTGCTCTCCTCACTCAAAAACAGGACCGCTCCTCTGCGGTCGAACATCGGTATCCGCCCCGCCTGTCGCAGCGATTTCACCAAAGTCGTGCTTTTGTGTCGCCGAGTGTCGCAACCGCGCGAAGTTCGTTCATCTTCGTCCTGGCCTTTATCGGTGCCCGATTGTGTATTATTTAAACAAGACACCTTGTCAGATCCCCGGAAAGGAACCATCTTCAAGCCATGCTGAACCTGGTCTCTATCGTCGTCGGCGTCATTGCCCTTCCGGTGATGCTGCTCGGTCTCATCCCGCTGCTGGGCTCGCTCAACTATCTGGTGATCCCGCTCGCGGTGCTCGGCGCAGCGCTGGGCGCGCTGTCGGATTCGAACACCGGCCGGAATCTCAACCTGATCGTGCTGCTGGTCGGCTTCGTCCGGCTGTGGCTCGGCGGGTTCATCTTCTGAACCATTTCCTCCTCTCCTGACCCTCCCTCAACGGGCGGGGTCAGGATCGGGTTGCGCGATTCGCCGTCGATTACAGCCGTTCGGCGCCCGGATAGGCGAACAGGAGGTCGCTGTCGTCCGAAGCGGTGAGCACCGCGCTCCCGGTGACGGTCAGACATTCGCCCGCCTTCCACGCGACGCCGCCGATCACGCCCTCTCCGCGCACGGGCACCAGCCAGCCGGTCACGCCGTCCGGCATCCGCAGCGCACGATCGCCACCGGGCCAGCGCTCCACCACGAATTTGGGGCCTTCGACCAGGACTCCCCGTCCCGGCTCAACCTCGCCCGGCACCGGCGCATCGACGAACGGCACCGCATTCGCAACCGCGACCCCATCCTCCAGATGCAGCGCGCGCGGCCGGCCATAGTCATAGAGCCGGTAGGTCGTCTCGCTGTTCTGCTGGATCTCGATCAGCGTGACCCCCGCGCCGATCGCGTGAATCGTCCGCGAGGGGGCATAGATGAAGTCCCCTGCCTTGACCGGTCTCCAGTCGAGCAGGTCTTCGATCGATCCGTCCAGCGCCGCCGCGCGCAGCGTATCGGCATCGACCGGCTCACGCGTCCCCAGCGCGATCGTCGAATCGGGCTCGGCCGCCAGAATCACCCAGCATTCGTCCTTGCCGCGCGGCAGACCACGCGCATGCGCCTGCGCGTCGTCCGGATGCACCTGCACCGACAGTTTCTCGCTGGTGAAGAGATACTTGATCAGCAGCTCCGGCGCACTGTCGCCCGGCGTCTGGAACCAGACCTCCCCCACCGGCTCGCCATCGCGCGCCGGATCGGCAAAGCCCGGCCACAGCCGGTGCCGTCCCCAGGGTTTCTCTACCCGGTGCATGGCCAGAAGCGTCACTGACATCCCGCTTCCATGCGGGATTCGGCCCCTGCAGGCAACGCACCATCGCCCGCCTTCAATCCGGTTCGCCGCAGCCCTTGCAGAAAACAACTTGCCGCGTGTCGCACGGCCGCCACCGAAATGCCCGCTTGGCGCATTTCCAAACACGCTTTAAGAACCGCGCCATGCGTATGCTTTCGATCCGTTCCACCGCCCTTGTTTTCGTTGCGGCGCTCGCGCTTGCCGGTTGCGCCCGCGGTGGCGGCACGCGCGCCGATCTGCCCTATGTCGCACGCGACGTGGGCACGCTGTACACTGCGGGCAAGGACCGGCTCGACCGGGGCCAGTACAAGCTCGCAGCGGCGCTGTTCGATGAGGTCGAACGCCAGCACCCCTATTCGATCTGGGCGCGCCGCGCGCAGCTGATGGGCGCCTTCGCCTATTATCTCGACCGCAATTACACCCAGGCGATCCAGTCGTCGCAGCGCTTCCTTGCCGTTCACCCCGGCAACCGCGACGCGCCCTATGCCTATTATCTGATTGCGCTCAGCTATTATGAGCAGATCAGCGACGTCACCCGCGACCAGAAGATCACCCAGCAGGCGCTCGACGCGCTGGGCGAACTCAACCGCCGTTATCCCAACACCCGCTACGCCGCCGACGCACGGCTCAAGGTCGACCTCGTCCGCGATCACCTTGCGGGCAAGGAGATGGAGGTCGGCCGCTATTACCAGGTGCGCGGCCAGTGGCTCGCCGCAATCATCCGTTTCCGTACGGTGATCGACAATTACCAGACCACCACCCACACGCCCGAGGCGCTGATGCGCCTGACCGAATCCTATCTCGCGCTGGGCGTGAAGGAAGAGGCGAAGAAGGCTGCGGCCGTTCTGGGCGCCAACTATCCCGGTACCCAATGGTACCAGCGCGCCTATGAGCTGATCGGCAAGCATGGCGAGGCGGTGCCCGTCCCCGCTTCGGCGCCGGCAACCGCGCCCAAGCTCGACGACGTGCCGAAGCCCAAGCCCGTCGACGACCAGACCGACTGATCTGTTTGTTCGTGCGCAAGCGCACGAGACGGCACCGGCCCGCTCCCATGCAAGAACGCCTCTCCCAAGGCGGAACAAAAAGGGGTAACAGCGGCCGATGCTGACCGGCCTCAACATCCGCGACGTCGTGCTGATCGAGGCGCTCGACCTCGATTTCCGCGCTGGGCTCGGCGTGCTGACCGGGGAAACCGGCGCCGGCAAGTCGATCCTGCTCGATTCGCTCGGGTTGGCGCTCGGCATGCGTGCCGATAGCGGCCTCGTCCGCCAGGGCGCGGCGCAGGCGGTGGTCACCGCCAGTTTCGAGCTTGCCGACCCTGCCCCAGCCGCCGCGCTGCTTGCCGAGAACGGTGTCGATTTCGATCCGAGCGAACCTTTGCTCATCCGCCGCATCGTCAAGGCCGACGGCGGCAGCCGCGCCTTCGTCAACGATTCGCCAGCCTCCGCCGCGCTGCTGCGCGAGCTCGGTGCCTTCCTGGTCGAGATCCACGGCCAGCATGACGACCGCGGTCTGCTCAACTCGCGCGGCCACCGCGCGCTGCTCGATACGTTCGGGCGGCTCGACACCGATGCCGTCGCCGACGCGCATCGCGGGTTCCGCGCCGCAGAAGAGGAACTGGCGGCCGCGCGCGAAGAACAGGAAAATGCCGCGCGCGACCGCGAATGGCTCGAACATGCCGTCGGCGAACTCACCGCACTCGCCCCCGAGCCGGGCGAGGAGGAACAGCTCGCCGAACGCCGCGCCTCCATGCAGCGGGGCGAGAAGATCGCGGGCGAGCTCCAGGCGATCGCCGACCTGCTCGACGGCAGCGACGGCGCGCTCACCCGACTGCGCCAGGCCGCACGCATCCTCGAACGGATCAGCGAGGACCACCCTGCCCTTACCGAATCGCTCGCAGCGCTTGACCGTGCGCTGATCGAGGGTGGGACCACGCAGGAAAAGGTCGATGAGGCAGCCGAGGCACTCGCCTTCGACCCAGCGGCGCTCGAAGCCGACGAAGCCCGCCTGTTCGAGCTGCGCGGCCTTGCCCGCAAGCATCGCGTCCAGCCCGACGACCTCGCCGAACTGACCCAGACCCTCGCCGCACGCCTCGCCCGGATCGAAGGGGGTGAGGACACGATCCACCGCCTCGAAGCCGCGCTCGCACAGGCCGAAGCCGCCTATACCGAGGCTGCCGAGACGCTATCCGCCGCGCGCACCGCCGCTGCCGTGCGCCTCGACGCTGCAGTCGCGACCGAACTCAAGCCCTTGAAGCTCGACGCCGCGCGCTTCCGTACCGTCGTCGATCCGCTGCCGCGCGACCAATGGGCGGCGTCGGGCCGCGACCGGGTGGAATTCGAGGTATCGACCAATCCCGGCGCACCCTTCGCCCCGCTCATCAAGATCGCCTCGGGCGGTGAACTGTCGCGCTTCATCCTCGCCTTGAAGGTCGCGCTCGCCGAAGAGGGCGGTGCCCGCACGTTGATCTTTGACGAGATCGACCGCGGCGTTGGCGGCGCGGTCGCAAGCGCGATCGGCGAGCGCCTGGCCCGCCTCGCGACCGACGCCCAGCTCCTGGTGGTCACCCACAGCCCGCAGGTCGCGGCACGTGGCGGGCATCATCTGCTCATCGCCAAAAGCCATGACGGCCTCGTCACCCGCACCGGCGTTCGTGCGCTGGATGATGACGCCCGTCGAGAAGAAATTGCCCGCATGCTCTCCGGCGCCCAGATCACCGACGAGGCCCGCGCTCAGGCCGATCGTCTGCTGGAGACCGCATGATCCGACTGCTGCCCGTCATCGCCACACTGGCGATCGCCGCCCCCGCCGACGCGCAGAAGATCCCGCCCATTTCGCTCGAACTCACCGTCTCGGGACAACCCGCGCACGTTGCGCGTGCGGACGGAATGCAGATCGCCTACGAACTCCGCATCTCCAGCTTTCACCGTTCGCCGCTCCGCCTGAACGCGCTGGAGATCGTCGACGGCGAAGGCCGAACACTCGGCCGTTATGAGGGCGACAAACTCGCTGCGCTGATCGGCGGTCAATGGGTCGCGAAGGATGCCGACCGCACGCTGGTTGCCCCGGGCGCGCACGCAGCGATCTTCGTCAATCAGCCCGTCGAGCGGCCCGTCGCGTCGGTCCGCCACCGCATCACCTACACGATCGCCGAACGCCCGCCGGTGACGATCGAAAGCGCCACGCGTGCTGTCTTGGCTGCACCGCATCCCTTCGGCCCGCCGCTGCGTGGTGGGACCTGGTCGGCAATCTATCAGCCAGCGATGGAATTCGGCCACCGCCGCTACGTCTACGCGCGCAACGGCACGCCGCGCGTTCCCGGCCGCTTCGCGATCGACTTCTTCCATGCCGACCGCAACCCCAAGGAGCCGCGCTACGCCGCCGATCCCGGCTTTGGCGCGGAGGTGATCGCAGTCGCCGACGGCCGCGTGGTCGCTGCGCGGGACGATTTTGCCGACCCGGTCCAGCGCAACCCCGACGAGCCGGGCGATCCCGAAAACGCCACCGGCAACTATGTCGCGATCGATATCGGTGGCGGCCGCATCGTGTTCTACGAGCACCTCAAGCAAGGTCTCGCGGTCAAACAAGGCGATCGCGTGCGCCGCAGCCAGCTGCTCGGACATGTCGGCGCCACCGGCCAGGTCGGCGGCACGCACCTCCACTTCCACGTCGCCGACACCAACTCGCCGCTCGGCGCCGAAGGCCTGCCCTTCGCGCTCGATGCGTTCGATCAGGTCGGGAGCTGGACGACGATCGATCAGGCCTTTTCAGGCGAGCGCTGGCAGCCTGGCGCCCCGCGCCGCTTCACCGCCGCAATGCCCTCACCGAACGTGGTGGTGCGGTTTCCCTAGAGTCCCTTCGGCTTCTCGCCCTTCCTGGGCACCGTCCAGAAATAGATCGTCCGCCCGTTCACATCCTCGGTCCTTTCGGGCTCCCACGCACCCATGCGGAAGGCATGGCTCACGATCCGCGTCCCCGGCTTCAGCTCCGCCAGCAGTTTGGGCCGCAGTTTCTCGTTCAGCGTATCGAGCAGGTAGAGCGTCACCACACTGGCATCGCTGAAGTCGCTGGCGAACAGGTCCGCCTGCCTGAAGGTCACCTTGCCTTCCACGCCCTGCGCCTTCGCATTGGCATTGGCCTCGGCGATGCGCTGCGGATCGATATCGATCCCGGTCGCCTTGACCCTGGCGCGCTTGACCGCGGCGATCGGGATGCGCCCGTCGCCCGACCCCAGATCGTAGAGCACGTCGCCGTCCTTCACTTGCGCCATATCGAGCATCGCTTCGACCACCTCGGGCGGCGTCGGGACATAGATCACGTCGGGGGTACGGCTCTGCTGTGTGGCGACCGGTGCCGGGCCGGGCGGCGCCTCGATCGCGCTGCCCGCCATCAGCATCGCGGCGGTGGTGATGATCAGCTTCATGGCGACATCTCCTCTTCGGGCTTCAGGAACAGGAGCAGGACGGCGCCCGCTCCCAACACGGCAACCCCCGCAAGCGCGCCCCAGCCGGTATAGGCGAGGCTGGACCAGAGCAGATACGCCGTCGTCGCGCAGAAGACGGCGGGAAGGATCGGGTAGAGCGGCACCCGGAACGGCCGCTCGACCTCGGGAAAGCGCCGCCGCAGCACGAACAGTGCGACACCGACCAGCAGCAGGAAGAACCAGAAGACCGGCGCGGTATATTCGACCGCCAGCCGGAACCCGTCGCGCGCGAATCCGCCCGCCACGACCAGCGCCAGCGCTACCGCGCCCTGTGCTACCAGTGCATTGCCCGGCGTGTCGCGCGTCATGTCCCATTGCCCCAGCCAGCGCAGCGCTCCGAACCGCCTTCCGAGCGCCGCCGCTGTCCGGCCGCCGGTAATGGCCGTCGCGTTGGCGCTGGTCAGCGCCGCCACCGCCACGGCCGCGCTGATCGCCGCCGCGCCGCCATCCCCCAGCGCGCGCCGCATCACTTCGGCCGCCACGGCATCGGATGCGGCCAGCCCCGCAAACCCCAGCACATGCAGCGCGGCGAGGTTCACCAGCACATAGAGCAACGTCACCAGCGCCAGCGCCGCCGCCATCAGCGGCGCGATCCGCCGCGGTGGCGCCTTCATCTCGGCGGAGACGTACACCGCCTCGCTCCACCCGCCATAGGCGAGCAGCACGAACACCATCATCAGCCCGATCGCGCTGCCGTCGCTGACTGGCGCGGGCGCGGAGCCCGCAGGCGCGACCATGAACCCGGCAATGATGACCGCGACCAGCCCGGCCACTTCGACTGCCGTCAGCCAGCGCTGCGCCGCGGCTCCCCAGCGGATGCCCAGCCAGTTGAGGCCGCTCACCGCCACTACCGCGATTCCCGCCCAGATCGCCGGCCCCGCCGGCCCCAGCGGCGCGATCACCTGAAGATAGTCGCCGACGATGAACGCCAGCAGCGCCAGCGATCCGGTCTGGATCACTGCCAGCCGCGCCCAAGCGTAGAGGAACGCCAGCCGCTCGCCATAAGCGCGGCCGAGGAAATGATAGTCGCCGCCCATATGCGGCCAGGCCGCCGCCATCTCGGCATAGCAGAGCGCGCCCGCGATCGAGAGCAGCCCGCCCGCGACCCAGGCCGCGATCATCGTCGCCGCGTCGGGCGCAAATCCGGCGACCATCGCCGGTGTCCGGAAGATCCCCGCCCCGACCACGATGCCGACGGTCAGCGCAAACACGTCGAGATCGCCGAGCGTGCGGCGCGGGCTGGCAGCCTCTGTCATCGGAGCCTGGTCACCGCTTGAACTCCCTCATCCGGCAAGCATCGGGCGGTCACCAGCCAACCGGCCGCGCCCGTTTCGGTTTCGTACCCCCTCCCCGCCTGCGCCGAAAGGTGCCGTGCAAAGGTTGCATTGTTGGAACGGGTCTGCTTGCCTCGCCGCCATGACGATCCTCCCGCACCGCCGCCAGCAACCTCGCTTGACACCCGCGCGTAAGAACCCGCCCAAAGTGTCGGCTTTGTCAATCAGCGCCGCCGCGCTGCTGGCCTTCGCCGCCCCCGCCGCTGCGACGCCGTCGGACGATCTGCGGGCGCTGCTCGCCGAGCATTTCGCCTGGGTGCAAAAGGAAAATCCCGGCTTTGCCCTGTCGATCGGCAATGCCGAGTACGCGACCGAGGTCGGCGACATCTCCCTCGCTGCCGAGGATCGCCGCGCCATCGCCGAAGCCGCGTTCCTCAAGCGCCTCGACGCCATCCCCGATTCCGGCCTCTCCCCTGCCGAGCGTACCGACAAGGCCATCCTCCACCGGCTGCTCGCCGAAAGCGTCGAATCGAACGGCTATGGCCAGCGCACGATGCTGTTCACCAGCTATTCCAACCCCTGGCAGGGCGCCGCCGGACAGGCCGACCGCACCGCCTTCCGCCGCAAGGCCGACTACGCCAATTACCTGACCCGGCTCGAGCAATTCCCCAAGACCAACGACACGCTGATCGACATCACCGCACAGGCGGTGAAGGGCGGCTATGTCCAGCCCTGCGTCAGCCTGGCGGGCTTCGAGAAGACGATCACCGGCGTGATCCAGGATGATCCCGCCAAGTCGCGCTTCTATTCGCCCTTCACCCGCGCCAAGCCCGCCGACGCGACCGATGCCGAATGGGCGGCGCTGCAGGAACGCGCGCGCAAGGTCGTGACCACCGCGATCAACCCGTCCTACGCCAAGGCGGCGCAATTCTACCGCACGGCCTATGAGCCGAAATGCGCCAAGGCGGTCGGCGTCTCGGCTCAGCCCGGCGGCGCCAAATATTATGCCTTCCGCATCCGCCAGCTCACCACCACCGATTATAGCGCCGATCAGATCCACAGAATCGGCCTCGACGAGGTCGCCCGCATCCGTGCCGAGATGGCCGAAGTCGCGAAGAAAGCCGGCTATCCCAGCCGCGAGGCGTTCGTGCAGGAGTTGCGCACCAACCCCAAATATTATGCGAAGACCGCCGAGGAGCTGATGGAGGCCGCAGCCTTCCAGGCCAAGCTGATCGACGGCAAGATGCCGGGTTTCTTCTACAGGATGGCGCGCCTGCCCTATGGCCTCAAGCGCATCCCGGCCGAAACTGCGGAGGGCACCACCACCGCCTATTACGGCCCCGGCAATCCTCAGCTCGGGCTTTCCGGCACCTACTTCGTCAATACCTCCAAGCTCGACCAGCGCCCGCTTTATGAGCTTCCCGCGCTGACCGCGCATGAGGCCGTGCCCGGCCACCACCACCAGATCGCGCTTCAGCAGGAGATGGAGACGAGTCCGTTCCGCCGCCATCTCGCCAGCTTCACCGCCTTCACCGAGGGCTGGGGCCTCTATTCGGAGCGGATCGGGATCGAGATGGGCCTGTACGACACGCCCGAGAAGCAGATGGGCCGCCTGTCCTACGAGATGTGGCGCGCCTGCCGCCTGGTCGTCGATACCGGCATCCATTCGAAGGGCTGGACCAAGGAACAGGCGGTCCAGTTCATGCTCGACAACACCGCGCTGTCGGCGGCGAATATCGATGCCGAGGTCAACCGCTACATCAGCTGGCCCGCCCAGGCGCTCGGCTACAAGCTCGGCGAGATCAAGATTCGCGAGCTGCGCGCCCGCGCCGAAAAGGCGCTGGGGGCGAAGTTCGATCTCAAGGGCTTCCACGACGCCGTGCTCGCCCAAGGCGCCGTTCCGCTCGACGTGCTCGACGCGCAGATCGAAACCTGGATCGCGGCGGAGAAGGCGAAGGGGTGAGCGATCGCGCCCCTCTCCCGTCACCCCGGCCCTGTGCCGGGGTCTACCGGGAGGCGAGCGTTGCGCAAGCGGCTGCAGCGCTGCCGGTGCGGCGCCGTGGGCCCCGGCACAAGGCCGGTGCGACGAACTGTTCGCGAGCCGCTATCCCCAACGCTTCCTTAACCCTGTCCTGTCATCACGCTACACGAAATGGGGAGCTCCATGATGATCCGCCGGGCTAGTGCCATCGTCCTTCTGCCGCTCGCGCTCGCCGCATGCGGGGGCGGCGCGAACAATCAGAATGTCGACGCACTCGACAATGAGATTACCGGCAATACCGCTGATCCCGCACTGATGGGTGCGCTGCAGGACCAGATCATGGTCGATCCGCAGCTCGCCTCGCAGTCGAACAAGGACGCGATCCGTCCGCCCAGCCAGCCCTATTCCGCGGCGCTTCCTTCGGAGACGGTCGCCGCCGGCAAGGCCGCGATGCCCAAGGATGGCGAGCTGCTCAAGGCGCCCGCACCGAGCGGCAAGTGCGAAGCGTGCGAAACCCAGCAATCGGCGATCACCCTCGGCAGCCTCGCTGCGAAGCAGAAGGACAAGCGGACCGCGAGCTGTGCGGCCAAGCTCGCCTATTCGGCGCAATGGGCCGCGCGTCTGCCCGCGGGCATGCCGCTCCATCCGCAGGCCCGCGTCAGCGAGGCCGCCGGCGCGCAGGATGCGCAATGCTCACTTCGGGTGGTAAGCTTCTCGACTCCGCAGCCGCTGCAGACCATGGTCGATTGGTACTACACCCGCGCGGTGAAGGGCGGCTTCACGGCAGAACATCAGGCAAAGGACGGCCAGCACGTCCTGGGCGGCACGCGTGGCCGTGATGGCTCCGCTTATGTCGTGATGCTCTCCGCGCGCAGCGACGGTGGCACGGATCTCGATCTGATCGCCAGCGGCGGTAACTGAGTTTCTCCCGGAGGGCGGCGCTTCGGCGCTGTCCTCCACCCTATCGGGGCGGGGCCCCGGGGTTCAACCTCTGGTCCCCGCCCCGGTTTCCCGCTAGTGCCGCGGGATGAACCACCTCTTTCTCGTCATGCTCGGCGGCGCGATCGGCGCCGGGGCAAGGCATCTCACCGGCCGTGCTGCGCTCGCTCTATGGGGCCCGGGCTTCCCCTGGGGTACGCTGATCGTGAACCTTCTCGGCGGCATGCTCATGGGTCTGCTCGCCGGCTGGCTCGCCGCCCGGGCCAGCGGGGACGATGCGCTGCGCTATCTGCTCGGCGTCGGCGTGCTCGGCGGCTACACCACCTTCTCGGCCTTCTCGCTCGAAACCGCCAACATGCTCCAGCGCGGCGACCATGGCGTCGCGCTGCTCTACATCCTCGCATCGGTGGCGGGCTCGATCCTCGCGCTCTTCGCCGGGCTCCAGATCGCACGGGTGGCGGCATGAACGACGCCAATGTCCGCCAGTTCACCGTCGGCATCGACGATGACGGCATCCGTCTCGATCGCTGGTTCAAGCGGCACCTGCCCGACACCAGCTTCAACATCGTCTCGCGCTGGGCGCGCACCGGCCAGCTCCGCGTCGATGGCGCGCGCGCCACGCCGGGCGACCGCATCCAGGCGGGCCAGGTGATCCGCGTCCCGCCCGCCGAACCGGTTCAGGCGGCCACGGCAAAGCCGAAAAAGGCTCGCCCGCAGCTCACCCCCGAGCAGATGGAATTCGCCGAATCGATGGTCATCCATCGCGACGCGCAGGCGATGGTCATCAACAAGCCCCCCGGCCTCGCGACGCAGGGCGGCACCAAGACGCACGACCATGTCGATCAGTTGCTCGACGGCCTCTATTTCGACCTCGATACGCGGCCCAAGCTGGTCCACCGCCTCGACAAGGACACGTCGGGCGCGCTCGTCCTCGCCCGAACCGCCCGTGCCGCCGCCTATTTCTCCAAGAGCTTTTCCGGCCGCACCGCGCGGAAGACCTATTGGGCGATCATCATGGGCGTGCCCAGCATCGAGGACGGCTTCATCGACCTGCCGCTCGGCAAGCAGCCGGGCACCGGCGGCGAGAAGATGCAGGTCGACGAGGAAGAGGGCCAGCCCGCACGCACCCGCTACCGCGTGATCGACCGCGCCGGTAATCGCGCCGCCTGGGTCGAGCTTCAGCCGCATACCGGCCGCACGCATCAGCTGCGCGTCCATATGGCGGCGATCGGTCATCCGATCGTCGGCGACGGCAAATACGGCCTCGCCGAAGCGTTCCTGTCGGGCAGCATCTCGCGCAAGATGCACCTCCACTCGCGCCGCATCCGCATCGATCATCCCGATGGCGGCAAGCTCGACGTGACCGCCGATCTGCCCACGCATTTCGCTGAGACGCTCACCCAATTGGGCTTCGACATCGAACGTGGCGACAATCTGCCGCCTGATGAGAAGGCGCCGATGACGCGCGAGCAGGAAAAGGCGAAGGCCAAGGCCCACGCAAAGACCTATCGCAAGGAACGCCGCGGCGAACGCCGCGGCCGCGGCGACAAGGCGGAGAAGGCCGGAAAACCTGTGAAGACCGGGAAGCCGAAGAAGAAATGAACCGTCTCGCCGTGTTCGACTGCGACGGCACGCTCGTCGATTCGCAGGCCAATATCTGTCGCGCGATGGAGGCGTGCTTTTCGCAGCACCGGCTCGATCCGCCCAGCCGCGACGCGATCCGCCGGATCGTCGGGCTCAGCCTCGTCCCGGCTATCGCCGCGTTGCTGCCCGAGGCCGAGGCGCGCCAGCACGAACTGATGGCCGAAGACTACAAGCGTGCCTTCCATGCGATGCGCGCCGACCGCGCGCTCGATCCGGAGCCGCTGTTCGACGGCGTCGCCGAGGCGATCGAGACGCTGGACGAGACCGGCTGGCTGCTCGGCGTCGCCACCGGCAAGTCCGACCGCGGCCTCGCGCTGATCCTTGAGCATCACGGCCTGACCAAGCGTTTCGTCACGCTCCAGACCGCCGACCGCCACCCCTCCAAGCCCCATCCGTCAATGCTCGAGCTGGCGATCGCCGAGGCCGGCGCCGCGCCGCACACCACCGCGATGATCGGTGATACCAGCTTCGATATCGCCATGGCGCTCAACGCGGGCACCCATGCCGTGGGGGTTGCATGGGGCTATCACGAACCCCATGAATTGACGGCAGCCGGCGCGCATCGCGTCTCCACCGACGCCCGCGAGCTTCCGGCGATCCTGGAGGCCCTGTTGGAGATGGTACCGCGATGACCGAGGATCCCGCCCGCAACCGCTATTTCCTGATGGTGATGTCACAGATCGCGGCGGTTGCCGGCGCGGTGTTCGGCCTCGTCATTCTGGGCAAATCGGACACGATGTTGATGCGACTGCTGGGCGGCGCGATCCTGATCTCGGGCCTCTACTGCATCGCCGTCGTACCGCGCGCGCTCGCGCGCCGCTGGCGCACCCCACCCACACCGGATCAGTAACTTATGAAGCGTTTCTGGCAGGACGTTTCCGCCGTTCCTGTGGCGGGCGGCCATGACATCCATCTCGACGGCAAGCCCGTCCGCACGCCCGGCCGCGTGCCGCTGACGCTGCCGAGTCCCGCGCTGGCCGAAGCGGTCGCGGACGAATGGCGCAATGTCGGCGAGACGATCGATCCGCGCGCGATGCCGCTCACCGGCCTCAGCAACGCCGCGATCGACCGGATCGCCCCCGATCCGGCCGCCTTCGCCGCGGGTCTCGCCAAATATGGCGAGAGCGACCTGCTCTGTTATCGCGCCGATCATCCGCTCGAGCTTCAGCTGCGCCAGCAGGCCGCATGGGATCCGCTGCTCGACTGGGCGCGCATCCGCTACGGGATCGATCCGGTTACCACCACCGGGGTGATGCATCGCCCGCAATCGGACGAGACGGTCGAAAGACTCGCGAACGCGGTCGCCGGGCTGTCTCCGTTCCAGCTCGCCGCGCTCTCGCCCTTGGTCACCGTCACGGGTTCGCTGATCGCTGCGCTCGCTCTGCTCGAAGGCGCGGCGGCACCCGAGGATGTGTGGTCCGCCGCCAATCTCGACGAGGACTGGCAGGCGGAGCATTGGGGCGAAGACGACCTCGCCCGAAAGGCCCGCGTTGCGCGCCGCACCGATTTCGACGCGGGCGCGCGGTTCCTGTCTTTACTCTGAGGTTTCGGGCGGCGCTGCCGCTGCGACCACAGGCTTGGGCAGAAGCGAGGCGATCACCGCGCCAGCCGCCAGCCATCCGGCGATCTCGCTGATCCACAGATAGATGAAATAGCCCCAGGGCGCGTGGTTGAAGATCGGTTGGCCAAGCTGGCTATAGGCGGTGATCGCCACCGCGAACAACGCGACGATCGTCAGCCGTCCGCCAAAGCTCATCCCCGCCGTCACCCGTGCCAGCGCAAAGGCCAGCAACAGCGTGCAGACGATGCCCAGGATCAGCCCGCCGATCAGCGCGCTCGTATCCAGCACCGCGAAGCCGCTGTTGTTGAACAGCACCGTCGCCACCGGCCCGTGCCCGTACAGCTGGGTACCGGCCGGCGTATCGGGCCAGGGAATCGGATAGGCGCCGCTCCCGGTCGCGCCCAGCTGCTGCGCCAGCGTCGCCTGGATCGTCGCGCTCGCCGCATCGCTGGTCTGGGTCAGCGCCAGATATTTGAGCGGTGTGCCCCAGAAGATGAAGCCCACGATCCACATGACGATCCCGCCCAGCAGGCCGCCCAGTACAGCTCTCGGCATCATGCATCTCCCCTTGTCAGGGAAGAAGGTTAGCGCGTCGTCAGCCCCATGGCGACCGCTTCTTCCTGCCGCTCGCGGATGAAGCCGATCAGCCCCGGCTTGCGCGAGCGCTTCTCGCGCTCGGCCTGAAGGATCGTGTGGACCTTCTCGAAACAGGCATCGAGGTCGTCATTGACCACGACATAGTCATAGCCGTCCCAGTGGGAGAGCTCGCGTTCGGCGCGCTTCATCCGGTACTGGATCACTTCCTCGCTGTCGGTGTTGCGGTCGCGCAGGCGCTTCTCCAGCTCGGTGAGCGAGGGCGGCACGATGAACACGCGGACCACGTCGCCGCCTTCGAGCTGGAACAGCTGCTGCGCGCCCTGCCAGTCGACGTCGAACAGCACGTCCTGCCCTTCGGCCAGCATCTTCTTCACCGGTCCGCGCGGCGTGCCGTAGCGATAGTTGAAGACATGCGCCCATTCGAGGAACTCGTGCCGCGCCGCGCGCGCCTTGAATTCCTCGGTCGTGACGAAATGATATTCGCGTCCGTCCTGCTCGCCTTCGCGCATCGGTCGCGTGGTCGCAGAGACCGAGATGCCCATGCCGGGCTCCACCTCAAGCAGCTTGCGCGCGATGGTCGACTTCCCCGCGCCGGAGGGCGAGGAGAGGACGAACAACACGCCCCTGCGGTCGAAGTCGAATTTGGATTCGCGATGCGCCATGTGCGCCTTTGGCGCGGGCATGGCGCATGCGTCAAGCCGGGGCGTTACTTCCCGCGCGTCGCCTTGTGCCGGTCATAGGCCTTCTTGGCGACATAGGCGCCGCCGAGCGCGAGACCGATCGGCCCCAGCCGCTTCAGCGCGCCCGCCGCGATGAAGCCGATCGCCGCACCCTTGGCGCCGCCGCTTCCGTCGCGCCGGTCGATCTCACGTCCCACCAGTGCGCCGATAACCCGTCCGATCATAGTGGCTCCTCTTGCCTAGGTCCGTTCCTTCAACTGCGGATTGTCGCGGCGGTTCCATGAATGGCGGGTGACTCTTAGCGCCCCACCATCGTCTCGGGGCGCACCAGCCGGTCGAACGTCGCCTCGTCCACCAGCCCAAGCTTCAGGCCCGCCTCGCGCAGGGTCAGGTCCTCGGCATGCGCGACCTTGGCGATCTTGGCGGCATTGTCATAGCCGATCTCGGGTGCGAGCGCGGTGACGAGCATCAGCGACCGCCCGACCAGATCGGCGATCTGGCGCTCATTCGCCTCGATCCCGTCGACACAGCGCTCGGCAAAGCTGGTCATGCCCACGGAAAGCAGATGGATCGAACGCAGCACGTTCGCGCCGATCAGCGGCATGAACACGTTGAGCTCGAAATGCCCCTGCATCCCGCCGACGGTCACCGCCTGGTTGTTCCCGATCACCTGCGCCGCAACCATCGTCAGCGACTCGGCTTGGGTCGGGTTGACCTTGCCCGGCATGATCGAGCTGCCCGGTTCGTTGGCGGGCAGCGACAGCTCGCCAAGGCCGGAGCGCGGCCCGGACCCCAAGAAGCGGATGTCGTTAGCGATCTTGTTGAGCGCCACCGCCAGCGTGTTGAGCGCACCCGAGAAGAAGACGAGCCCGTCCTTCGCTGCCAGCTGCTCGAACTTGTTCGGCGCGCTTTCGAACTCGGTACCAGTGATGTCGCCGATCGCCGCGGTCATATCCTCGGCCCAGCCTTCGGGCGCATTGAGGCCGGTGCCGACGGCCGTGCCGCCGATCGCAAGCTTGCGGATATTGCCGTTCAGCGCCCCCTCGATCCGCGCCCGGCAGCTCGCCAGCTGTGCGGCATAGCCCGAGAATTCCTGCCCCAAGGTCAGCGGGGTCGCGTCCTGCGTATGGGTGCGGCCGATCTTGACGATATGGTCCCACGCCTTTGATTTCGCGGTGAGTGATGCGGTCAGCGTCTCCAGCGCGGGCAGCAGCACATCGCGCGTCGCCAGCACCGTCGCGACGTGCAGCGCGGTCGGGAAGCTGTCGTTGGACGACTGGCTCATATTGACGTGATCGTTGGGGTGGACCGGCGCCTTGCCGCCGCGCGTGCCCGCGAGCTTCTCGTTGGCGTAGCCCGCGATCACCTCGTTGACGTTCATGTTGGTCTGGGTGCCCGATCCGGTCTGCCAGATGACGAGCGGGAACTGGTCGTCGAGCGCGCCCGACACGATCGTCTGTGCCGCGTCCTCGATCGCCGCGACGATCTCGGGCTTCAGGCCATGTTTCGCATTCACCCGCGCCGCGGCCTGCTTCACGATCGCCTGAGCATGGACGATGCCGATCGGCATCCGTTCGGTGAGGCCGAACGGGAAATTCTCGATGCTCCGCTGGGTCTGCGCGCCCCAATAGGCGTCCGCGGGTACCTCGATCGCGCCAATCGAGTCGGTTTCGGTGCGGGTCTGCGTCACATCGCCTCCATCTGTCGTCGTCGCCGATCTAGGGAGAATCGGCGCGTCGGCAAGCACTCAGCAGAACACTTCGGCGCGCATGAGATCGGTCACCCAGTCCATGAACACCCGCAACCGCCCCGGCACATGATGCCGGTCCGGATAGAGCAGCGTCACAGCCAGCGGCTCGGCGACCTGCTCCGGCATCACCTCGACCAGGTCCCCGGCGGCCAGATGCGCCCGAACGTCATAGGCCGGAATCTGGATCAGCCCGAGACCAGCGAGACAGCAGGCGATCTGCGCCTCCGCGCTGTTCACCGTCACCCGGCCGGGAATCGCCAGCCGCCGCAGCACCCCGGCCTCTTCCCACTCCCAATCCTCGACCCGCCCAGTCGTCGGCGAGGCGAACAGCACGCCCCGATGGCCCGCCAGATCGGCAGGCGATTGCGGCGTTCCGTAGCGCGCGAGATAGGCCGGACTGGCGACGTTGATGAACCGCAACTCGCCGATCCGCCGCGCCACCATCGCCGAATCCGTCAGCGGCCCGACCCGCAGCACACAATCGACATTGTCCTCGACCAGATTGACCGCACGATCGGTCACCCCCAGCACCACATCGATCCCCGGATAGCGATCGAGGAACTGCGGCAGTGCCGGCGCGATGATCAATCGGCCCAGCCGGCCCGGCACATCGATCGTCAGCCGGCCGCTCGGACTGTCCTGCGACTGGAACAGTCCTTCCATCGCTTCCATCTCGGAGACCAGCCGGGTGCAATGCGCATGGAAAATGCGCCCCTCCTGCGTCATCCGCACGCTGCGGGTAGTCCGGTGGAGCAGCCGCGCCCCCACCCGCCCCTCCAGCTCACGTACCGCCGCCGAGACCGACGAGCGGGGCATGCCGAGCGTGTCGGCGGCGCGCGTGAAGCTCGCGCTTTCGGCCACGCGCAGGAACACGCGAAAGAGCGTCACCTGATCCATGGCCGCAGATTATCCAGAAATCACGACATGTCATTCCAGAATGATCGCCTTTTTACGAACAGTCGGGTGCACGAGATTGAGCGCCTCACCGCACGCCGCACCGGCGTGGCGGACAATCGGGAGACGAACGCATGGCCGATCATGGCATCAGCGGAAAAACGGTCCTCATCGCGGGCGGCGCGAAAAATCTGGGCGGACTGATCGCCCGCGACCTCGCCGCGCAGGGCGCGAAGGCGGTGGCGATCCACTATAACAGCGCCGCGGCCGCCGACGCGGCGGCCGAGACCGTCGCCGCGATTCGCGCGGCGGGGTCCGAAGCGATCGCCATCCAGGCCGATCTCACCAGCGCGGGTGCGATGGAGAAGCTCTTCGCCCACACGGTCAACGCGATCGGCCGGCCCGACATCGCGATCAACACCGTCGGCAAGGTGCTCAAGAAGCCGATCGTCGAGATCAGCGAAGCCGAATATGACGCGATGAGCGCGGTCAATGCTAAGGCCGCCTTCTTCTTCCTCAAGGAAGCGGGCCGGCATGTCGCCGACAATGGCAAGGTCTGCACCCTGGTGACCTCGCTATTGGGCGCCTACACGCCCTTCTACGCCAGCTATGCGGGGACCAAGGCGCCGGTCGAGCATTTTACGCGGGCCGCATCGAAGGAGTTCGGCGAGCGCGGCATTTCGGTGACGGCGGTCGGCCCCGGCCCGATGGACACGCCCTTCTTCTACCCGGCTGAAGGCCCCGAAGCGGTGGCCTATCACAAGACCGCGGCGGCGCTGTCGCCCTTCACGCCCACGGGGCTCACGCATATCAAGGATATCGTGCCGTGGATCCGCTTTCTGGTCAGCGACGGCTGGTGGATGACCGGGCAGACCATCCTGGTCAATGGCGGCTACACCACCAAGTGACGCACAGGGCTGGCGCCGCGCGCGCCAGCCTGTTTCTTGCGCCTATTTCTTGCGCTTGAAGTCCACCGCGACGACGTTCGATCCGTCCTCGACCGGCGTCACCACCGGCGGGCCGTCATTCTCGGCCTCGTCATGCGGTTCGGGGCCATCGGGATCTTCCGCCGCCTGGAAGCGCAGCTCGAAATTGACTGCCGGATCGTGGAACCCGGTGATCGCCGCGAACGGAATCACCAGCATCGACGGAATCTGGTTGAAGCTGAGGCCGACCGAGAATCGCTCCTCATCGACCTTCAGGTCCCAGAAACGGTGCTGCAGGACGATCGTCATCTCGTCCGGGAACCGCTCGATCAGCCGGTCGGGAATGTCGACGCCCGGCGCACGGGTCTTGAAGGTGATGTAGAAATGGTGCGTCCCGGGCAGTGCGCCCGTGGCAGCGACCTGATCGAGCACGCGGCCGACCACTGCGCGCAGGGCCTCCTGCACGATCTCGTCATAGGGAATCAGGCTGTCGGGCACGTTACCGGTCATGGGTCCATTGCCTACAGGCCTCTCCGCACCGGTCAAGATGGCCTGCAGGTCAAGATCAACTGGGGCTAGAGATAGCTCCGCCATCATTGCATGGCGATGGGACGGCGCTATGGAGCGGCCATGCGCACCGCGACGATCAGCCGCAAGACCAGCGAGACCTCGGTCGATGTGACCGTGAACCTCGACGGCACCGGCAGCTATACGATCTCCACCGGGATCGGTTTCTTCGATCACATGCTCGAACAGCTTTCGCGCCACTCGCTGATCGATCTCGACGTGAAGACGGTGGGCGACCTGCATATCGACCAGCACCACACGGTCGAGGATACCGGGCTCGCCATCGGCGAGGCAGTGGCCAAGGCGCTGGGCGACAAGCGCGGCATCCGCCGCTATGCCGACGCGCTCTCGCCGATGGACGAGACGCTCACCCGTGTCGCGATCGATATTTCCGGCCGACCCTATCTCGTCTGGAAGACCGAGTTCAGCCAGAAGCGTCTCGGCGAGATGGACACCGAGATGTTCGAGCATTGGTTCCACAGCTTCGCGCAGACCGCAGGCGTGACGCTGCACATCGAGACGCTCTACGGCCAGAACAACCACCACATCGCCGAAGCCGCGTTCAAGGGCCTCGCCCGCGCGCTGCGCCAGGCGGTGGAGATCGACCCGCGCAAGGCCGACGCTATCCCCAGCACCAAGGGCACGCTCTGATGATCGCGGTGCTGCTGAGCTACAAGGTGCCGATCGAGACAATCGATGCGCTCCGCCCAGCGCATGTCGACTGGCTGAAGCAGGGGCTTGCCGATGGCCGCCTTCTGCTCGCCGGGCGCAAGGTGCCGGTGACCGGCGGCATGCTGCTGGTGCGCGGCACGCTCGACGAGGCGAAGGCCTGGGCCGCGACCGATCCGTTCGCGACCGAGGCCGCCGCCGAGTATGAATTCATCGAGGTCTCGCCCTCGATCCTCGCGCCGGGGCTGGAGGCGCTCGGCCAGTGACCATCGCGCTGATCGACTATGGCGCGGGCAATCTCCACTCGGTCCACAATGCGTTGAAGGCGGCGGGCGCGGCGAATGTCGCCGTCACCGCCGATCCCGATGTCGTCCTGACGGCCGACCGCATCGTCCTGCCCGGCGTCGGCGCATTCGGTGCCTGCGCGTCAGGCCTCCGCGCGATTTCCGGCATGGTCGAGGCGCTCGACCAGCGCGTGCTCAAGGATGCAGCCCCCTTTCTCGGCGTTTGCGTCGGCATGCAGCTGCTAGCGAAGACCGGCGAGGAACTGGGCGTGCATCAGGGTCTCGGCTGGCTCGACGGCACCGTCCGCGAGCTTCCCGCCAATGATGTCCGCATCCCCCATATGGGCTGGAACGACGTCGTTCCGCTCGTCCCCCACCCGCTGATCGAAGCGGGCGAGGCCTATTTCCTGCACAGCTTCGCTTATGACGGCGAGGCGGTGCTCGCGACGACCGAACATGGCGGTCCCGTCACCGCCGCGATCGGCCGCGACAATTTCGCCGGGGTGCAGTTCCACCCCGAAAAGAGCCAGCGCTACGGGCTGGCATTGCTCGAACGCTTTCTGAGGTGGAACCCGTGATCGTCTTCCCCGCCATCGACCTCAAGGCCGGTCAGGTTGTCCGTCTGGCCGAAGGGGATATGACCCGCGCCACCGTCTATGGCGAGAACCCCGCCGCACAGGCCGATGCCTTCGCCAAGGCGGGGGCAACGCACCTCCATGTCGTCGATCTCGACGCCGCATTCGCCGGCGAATCGATCAACGGCGTCGCGGTCGCGGCGATCATCGACAAATTCCCCGGCAAGGTTCAGCTCGGCGGCGGCATCCGCAATCGCGCCTCGGTCGAACGCTGGCTCGACATGGGTGTCAGCCGTGTCGTGATCGGCACCGCCGCACTCGAAGACCCGGTGTTCGTCCGCGAGGCCGCCGCCGCGCACCCCGGCCAGATCGTCGTTGCGGTCGATGCGCGCGACGGCTTCGTCGCGACCAAGGGCTGGGCCGAGGTTTCGACCGTCTCGATCGCTGAGCTCGGCCACCGGTTCGAGGATGCCGGCGTCGCCGCCCTGCTGTTCACCGATGTCGGCCGTGACGGTCTGCTCAGGGGCTGCAATGTAGAGGCGACCGTGGCGCTCGCGGCCGAGGTCTCCATCCCGGTGATCGCGAGCGGAGGGGTCGCCGATATCTCGGATATCCATGCGCTGGTCGGCAAGCCCGGCATCGAAGGCGTCATCACCGGTCGCGCCCTCTATGACGGCCGCCTCGATCTCGCCGAGGCGCTGAGGGCCGCAGCGTGAGGACGCGTCAAACCCAGATAGCCCCTCCCCTTCAGGGGAGGGGTTGGGGTGGGGCAGTTGCCACAAGCGACACCCTGCACCTTGACGCCCCCACCCCCAACCCCTCCCCTGAAGGGGAGGGGCTTGAACCATGACCGTCCGCGCGCGCGTCATCCCCTGTCTCGACGTCGCCAATGGCCGCGTCGTCAAGGGCGTGAACTTCGTGAACCTGCGCGACGCCGGCGACCCGGTCGAGCAGGCCCGCGCCTATGATGCCGCCGGGGCCGATGAGCTCTGCTTCCTCGACATCACCGCCAGTCATGAGGCGCGCGGCACGATCATCGACGTGGTGCGCCGCACCGCCGAAGTCTGCTTCATGCCGCTCACCGTCGGTGGTGGCGTCCGCACGGCGGAGGACGCCCGCGCGCTGCTCCTTGCCGGGGCGGACAAGGTCGCGGTCAATTCCGCGGCGGTCACTCGCCCCGAAGTCGTCAGCGAGATCGCCGAGCGTTTCGGCAGCCAGTGCGTCGTCGCCTCGGTCGATGCGCGACGCGTGGCTGAGGGGCGCTGGGAAGTCTTCACCCATGGCGGCCGCAAGCCCACCGGGATCGACGCGGTCGAGCACGCGCTCCACCTCGCGAAACTCGGCGCCGGCGAACTGCTGCTCACTTCGATGGACCGGGACGGCACCCGCGACGGCTATGACCTCGAGCTGATCCGTACCGTCGCCGATCAGGTGACCGTGCCCGTGGTCGCATCGGGCGGGGTTGGCGGTCTCGACCACCTCGTCGCCGGGATCCGCGACGGCCATGCCAGCGCAGTGCTCGCCGCCTCGATCTTCCACTTTGGTGAGGCCAGCATTGCAGACGCGCATGCAGCGCTTGCCGCCGCCGGAATCCCGGTCCGCAGCGTCGGTTAACTTTACAATTACCATCTTTACGCCGTCGCGATTAACCAGGGACTCGCGCTGAATCCCGCACGCTGCCGCTTCTGGCAGCCTTCTTGCTGCCTTCCTCTCCCGTCAACGGGAAGGAGAAGCTCAGTGACGCGACTCAACGTCTGTCTTGCGGCGATTGCCGCGGCCGCCGCACTGCCTGCCGCGCCTGTATTTGCCATGGATACCCCGCCACCCTCGACGCCGGAAGGATCGTCGAGCGGCGGTGCCCCGAGTTCGTCCGGTGGCGCGCCCTCGAGTTCGTCGGGCGGCGGCCCCGCCTCGATCCCCGAGCCTGCCGCACTCGGCCTGTTCGCGCTCGGCATCGCCGGCGCGGCGCTGATCCGCCGCAGCCGCCGCAAGCAGGATTAGGGCTTCACTTTTTCGCAGGGAGGCGGATTTATGCTCGCCGCATGATCCGCGCCCTGCCCTTGCTTCTGCTCGCTGCAACGCCCGCGCTCGCCGCGCATGGCGGGGACGTGGCGCGCCGCACGATGCCCGAACTCTCGGACCTTGCACTCGCCGCCATGGCCGCGGGCGGCATCTGGCTCGCTCAGCGTGCGATGCGCCGCCGCAAGCGCAAGCCCAAGGATTGACAGCAGCGCAGCGCTGCCCGACTGCCCCCTTCATGGCCGCCGATATCCTCGACACGCTCGAAGCCGTGATCCGCGAGCGCCGCACCGGCGATCCCGCGACCTCCTATGTCGCCAAGCTGACCGCAAAGGGCCGCGCCAAGATCGCGCAGAAGCTGGGCGAGGAAGCCGTCGAAGCCGCAATCGCGGCGGTGCAGGACGATCGCGAAGGCCTTACCGGCGAGGCGGCGGACCTGATCTTCCACCTCCTCGTCCTGCTCGCGGATACCGGGCTTTCGCTCGACGATGTCCGCGCCGAGCTCGCCCGCCGCGAGGGCATCTCCGGAATCGATGAAAAGGCCAGCCGCCCTGCAGGAGCCTAGAATATGCCGATTGACGCGACCCAGCCCTATGACGACCAGAACATCTTCGCGAAGATCCTCCGCGGCGAAATCCCTTCGAAGCGCGTCTATGAAGACGAATTCGCGATCGCTTTCCACGACATCAATCCGCTCGCGCCGACGCATCTGCTGGTAATCCCGACCGGCGCCTATGTTTCGTGGGACGACTTCTCCGCGCGTGCTTCGGACGCTGAAATCGCAGGCTTTGTTCGTGCTGTCGGGATCGTCGCCCGCGAGGCGGGGGCCGTCGAGCCCGGCTATCGCCTGCTCGCCAATGCCGGCCTCGACAGTGGGCAGGAAGTGCCACACCTCCATGTCCATATTTTCGCGGGCAAGCCGCTGGGGCCAATGCTGACGCGATAAGCTGCGCACTTGGGGGATTGCACCATCCCATTTTGCAGCTAGGCTCCCGGCTTTCGTATCAGCGGCAAGTAAGGCAAGAGCCACGCCGCATTGGGGGAAGTTGCATGATATTCGGGCGCGTAAAGCCACTCGACGCCATTCTAGCTACTGCCGAAAAGAAATCGCTCCACCGATCGCTGGGAGCGTTCCAGCTCACCATGCTCGGCATCGGCGCGGTGATCGGCACCGGTATCTTCGTTCTCACCGCCGAAGCGGCGCAGAAGGCCGGGCCCGGCATGATGCTGTCGTTCGTGATTGCCGGCGTGGTCTGCGCGGTCGCGGCACTCTGCTATGCCGAGATGGCAGCGATGGTGCCCGTCTCGGGCTCGGCCTATACGTACAGCTACGCCGTGATGGGCGAACTGATCGCCTGGATGGTCGGCTGGGCCCTGATCCTCGAATATGCCGTCGCCGCAGGCGCGGTGTCCGTCGGGTGGTCGGGCTATGTCGTCGGATTGATCGAGAACGCCTTTGCGCTCGATATTCCCGACGCCCTGGTACGTGGCCCCTATGACGGCGGCATCATCAATCTGCCCGCGATGCTCATCGCAGCCTTGGTCACCTGGCTGCTGGTGATCGGCACCAAGGAAAGCGCGCTCGTCAACTCGATCCTCGTCGCGGTCAAGGTCGCGGCGCTGACGCTGTTCATCGTGCTCGCAGTCCCCGTGATGAACATGCAGAATTTCGAGCCCTTCTCGCCGCTCGGCTTCGCCGGCGTGTCGGCGGCTGCGGCATCGATCTTCTTCGCCTATGTCGGCTTTGACGCGGTCTCGACCGCTGCCGAAGAAACCAAGAACCCCCAGCGCAACATGCCGATCGGCCTGATCGGTTCGCTCGCCATCTGCACCATCTTCTACCTGCTCGTCGCCGCGGGCGTGATCGGCAGCGTCGGCGCCCAGCCGATTCTCGGCGCCGATGGTGCGGCTCTGGCACCGGGCAGCACCGAGCTGGCCAAGGCGTGTGTCGAAACTGCAGCCGCAACCGGCAAGGAAGCGGTCGTTTGTTCGAAGGAGGCGCTCGCCTGGACGCTGCGTGAAATCGGCTGGCCCCAGATCGGCAACCTGATCGGCCTCGCCGCCGGCTTGGCGCTGCCCTCGGTCATCCTGATGATGATGTTCGGCCAGACCCGCATCTTCTTCGTGATGAGCCGCGACGGCCTGCTTCCCGCGGTCTTCTCGAAGGTTCATCCCAAGTTCCACACCCCGCACGTCATCACCATCCTGACCGGCGTGTTCGTGGCGCTGTTCGCGGCCTTCTTCCCGGTCGGCAAGCTTGCCGACATCTCCAACTCGGGCACGCTGTTCGCCTTTGCCGCGGTGTCGATCGCGGTGCTGGTGCTTCGCCGCACCGATCCGGACCGCAAGCGGCCGTTCCGCACGCCGCTGATCGTCATCACGGCACCGATCGCGATCCTGGGCTGCGCCTATCTGTTCTACAGCCTCGGTCACGACACCAAGATGATGTTCGTCGGCTGGGCGGCGCTCGGGCTGATCGTCTATTTCGGCTATAGCCGCCGCAAGAGCCATGTCGGCCGCGGCATCGTCGAGACGGCCGAACATGAGGCCTATCAGGAGCTCGATCCGCCGGTTCCCGGCACGCACTAAGCTGCGCTGAGCCAAACAAAGAAGGGGCCGGGAGAGTTGCTCTCCCGGCCCCTTCTTCATTCCGGCTCCATCTGCCGCGCGCGGCTATTCCGCGAAGGTCAACGCCGCCGCGGCGAGTGCGCCCAGTGCAAGCAGCGCCTCGATCCGGCCGCGGTCGCCGCGATCACGCCCTGCGTCGCGCAGCTTCGAAGCAGCAAGATAGGCTTCGCGCGCAATCTCCGACTCCGCGCCCCAGCGCAGCCCGAGCAGCGAGGCCGCCGGCCGGTTGCGCACGATCAGCAGGTCAAGGATCTCCGGCCCCGCCACCGCGCCCATCTCGCGCTTGTAGCCCGAATCGCCCGCCCCCAGATCGATCGTCTCGACCCCGGCCTTGCGCGCCTGATCGAGCTGATGGGCCGTCACGATCTTGCCCGGCCGGAACGCGGCAAATGCCTGATCATAGCTGCTGGCGATGCCGTATTGCATCGTCCCGGATTGCAGGTCGAAGGAGAAGGCCGCCGGCTTGCCGCCGACCGACAGGATCGTCGCCGACAGTGCCTCTGCCAGCACCGGATCGGCCACCGCCGTCAGCCAGCCCGCACGCTTGGCGTCAGTCAGGAACTTGGCGCCGGTGCCGTCCGTACCCGTCCCGACCCAGCTCGCCGCCTCAATCGCAGCCAGATCGTCGAGCACCGCACGCGCCCAGTCCGCGCCACTCACATGCCGAATCGTCACCACGCCGAGCTGTGCGAGCTGGCGTTCGTAGTTGGCGAGCCGCCGCCGGGTCGATCGCCGCGGCCATGCCTCGTCGCGCGCATCGAACAGAAAGGTACGGCCGAGCTTGCGCGTCAGCACCGTCCAGCCTGCCACTGCAGCGGCGCGCTTGATCCGCGCGGTGGCCGGATCGCTGGCATAGATCGGGCCGATCCGCCACGCCGGGCCAAGTGCGGAGATGCTCGCCGGATGGGCAAAGAATGCCGTCAGCTCGGCGTCCGAAACATCGGGAGCGAGCGGCACCGACCGGAACGGCCAATAACTGCCCGGAACGCTGCGTGCGCCGATCAGCGTGGGGCCAAGCGGATCCGTGGGCAGCGCCACGACCGGAGTACCATCGGCACGGATCGCCGCCACGGTTGCGGCCCCCTCGCCCGCCGCCATGCGGTACCAGGCAGCGCGCAGAAAGCGGCGATTCGGGTCCGCATGCCCGGCCAGCGTATCGAGCAGCGCAGGAACGCCCTCGTGCAGCCCGACGAAGATCGCCGGCTCACAGGCCTGTTCCATGTTCCGCGCTTGCTGCATCCGCTCTCCTCGCTCTGCGCAGGAGGTAACGGCAAATGGCTGACATAAGGTAAGCGGCGGCCCGGAATTTCACCGGGACCGCCGCGAAGGTTCAGCCGAGCTTGGTCGCCACGAGCGCCTTCAGGTCCACTTCGGGCCGCGCGCCATAGTGGCTGATGATCTCAGCCGCGCAGATCGCACCCAGCTTCAGCGATTTCTCCAGCGTCCAGCCCTGCGCCTGCCCGTGCAGGAAGCCCGCGGCGAACAGGTCGCCCGCACCGGTCGTGTCCACCACCTTCTCGATCGGTTCGGCGGCCACTTCGGCGCGCTCACCGTTGGAGATGGCGATCGCGCCCTTCTCGCTGCGCGTCACGACCAACACCGGCACCTGCGCGGCGACCTTGGCGACCGCCGCTTCGAAGTCCTCGACCTCGGCAAGTGCCAGCAGCTCGTTCTCGTTCGCGAACAGGATGTCGACCAGCCCTTCGCCGATCAGCGTGCGGAAATCGCCGCCATGGCGGCTGATGCAGAACACGTCGGACAGCGTGAACGCGACCTTGCGGCCCGCGCCCCGCGCGATGTCGATCGCAGCGCGCATCGCCTGGCGCGGTTCCTCCGGATCCCAGAGATAACCTTCGAGATACAGGATCGCCCCGCCCGCGATGAGGTCGCGGTCCAGCGCCTTTTCGGGGAGGAACTGCGACGCGCCGAGGAAGGTGTTCATCGTGCGCTGCCCGTCGGGCGTGACGAAGATCAGGCAGCGCGCGGTCGACGGAGCCCCGCTGCGCACTTCGGTATCGAAATCGACGCCGGTGGCGCGCAGATCATGCGCGAATACCTGGCCCAGCTGATCGTCGGCGACCTGGCCGATAAAGGCGCAACGGCTGCCCAGCGCTGCCATACCCGCGACGGTGTTGCCCGCCGATCCGCCCGAAATCTCGCGGCCCGGACCCATGCGGTCATAGAGTGCGTCGGCATCTTCGGGCGAGAAGATCAGCTGCATCGAGCCCTTGGCGACGCCGATCTCTTCGATGAAGCTGTCCTCGGCCGAAGCGAGGACGTCGACGATGGCATTGCCGATGGCGACGACGTCATGGACGGGTGCGGTCACATTGATCTCCGGTGAAAGTTTTCGCGCGCCTAGTGGACGCAGCGACTTCACGCAACTGCGTTGACTTATCCGCTCACCCCGGCCCATCCATGCCCGCGATGCTTGATGCCTTTCTACTCTCGGTCCGCCAGCTCGGCGACAGGCGAATCCTTGGCGTGTTCCTGAAATCGATGCTGCTGACGCTGGCGATCTTCGCCGCACTCGGCACCGCATTGTGGTTCGGGGCCGACGCGCTGGTCCGGCACTATTTCGAGGGTAGTGAGACCACCGCCACCGCTGCCTCCGCGGTCGCGCTGTTGATCGGGCTGCTCGGCGGCTGGCTGTTGTTCCGCGCGATCGCGGTCGCCGTGATCGGCGTGTTCGCAGACGAGGTCGTCCACGCCGTCGAGGCGAAACACTATCCGGCGCGCTTTGCCGCCGCGCGCGACCTGAGCTTCGCGCGCTCGCTCGGCATGGGCCTTCGCTCAGCCACCCGCGCTCTGCTGGTCAACCTCATCCTTGCGCCGCTCTATATCGTCCTGCTCGTCACCGGAGTCGGTACCGCGCTCGCCTTCTTCCTGGTCAACGCCTGGCTGTTGGGGCGCGATCTGGGGGATATGGTCGCGGTCCGGCATCTTCCCCCGGAGGATCTCGCCCGCTGGCGCTCCGCAACGCGGCTGTCGCGGTTCACGCTGGGTGCAGCCGGCACCGCGTTGTTTTTCGTGCCGTTCGTCAATTTCGTCGCGCCCGTCCTCGGCGCTGCGATGGCGACGCACCTGTTCCATCGGAGGACCGCCGCTTGAAGATCATCGCCCCCGCCGCATTGCTCGTCCTGCTCGCCGGATGTGGAGGTGGCGGCAAGCCGCCTCCGGTAGTCCGCGCCGCGCCGATCCCGGTGCCTCATCAGCCTGGCATGGCCGCGCTCACCACGGTGATGGGACAGAATGCGAATGGTCTGATCTCCCAGTTCGGCCGTCCGCAGCTCGACGTCAGCGAGGGCACCGCCCGCAAGCTCCAGTTCGCCGGGCCGATCTGCGTCCTCGACGCCTATCTCTACCCGCCCCAATCCGGCCGCGGCGACGCCACCGTCACCTTCGCCGAGACCCGTCAGCGTGACGGCAAGCCGATCGATCAGTCGAGCTGCGCGGCCGCGCTCAGGGCGAGCCGCGGGAAGTAAGCCGCGCGCGCGCCCACTCCGCGGCCTCAACCACTATCGGGTCGGGGTCGCCGAGCAGTGCCTCGACGGCAGGCAGCAGCGCCACGTCACCGCTATTTCCGGCCGCGATGAGGCAGTTGCGCATCATCCGATCGCGCCCGATCCGCTTGATCGGCGATCCGGAAAAGACCTGCCGGAAGCCGGCATCGTCGAGCGCAAGCAGATCTCGCAGCTCGGGCGCAGTCAGTTCCGCGCGCGGCGCGAAGGAGAGGTTCGCCGCCGCGGCTGCCGCGAATTTGTTCCATGGACACACCGCCAGGCAATCGTCGCAGCCATAGATGCGATTGCCGATCCCCTCGCGAAATTCCTCCGGGATCGATCCCTTAAGCTCAATCGTCAGGTAGGAGATGCAGCGCCGTGCATCGAGCTGATACGGCGCGGGGAAGGCGTCGGTCGGGCACGCCGTCTGGCACGCATCGCATGAGCCGCAACCGCCGCGTTCGCGATCGCTCGGCTCCAGTTCGAGCGTGGTATAGATCGCGCCCAGGAACAGCCAGCTGCCATGGTCGCGGCTGACCAGATTGGTGTGCTTGCCCTGCCAACCCAGCCCGGCCGCCTCGGCCAGCGGCTTCTCCATCACCGGCGCGGTATCGACAAAGACCTTGAGGTCACACCCCGCCTCCTGCGCCAGCCAGCGGCCCAGCGCCTTGAGCGCCTTCTTCATCACATCGTGATAGTCTGCGCCCTGCGCATAGACCGAGATGCGGGCGCGCTCCCCGACTTCAGCAAGCGCCAGCGGATCGCTTGCGGGTGCGTAACTCATGCCAAGCGAGATCACACTGCGAACCTCTGGCCACAGCCCCTCAGGGCTTTCGCGATGATGCGCACGCTCGGCCATCCAGATCATGTCGCCATGCCGCCCCTCGGCGAGCCACTCATGCAGGCGTTTGCCAGCCAGCGGCGCCGCGTCGGCCCGCGCGAATCCGCACGCGGCGAAGCCCAGCTCCATCGCCTTTTCCTTGATCGCAGCTTCGAGTGACTTGCCGGGATGCATCACCGCCCGCTACCACGACCGGAGAGCTAAGGGGATTCCTGTTGCAGAACGAACTGGCGGTCAGCGCCACCGGGCTGGTGAAGCGCTTCGGCAACCGCCGCGTGGTAGACGGTGTCGATATCGCGGTGCCGAAGGGCATGATCTATGGCGTGCTCGGCCCCAACGGCGCTGGCAAGACCACGACGCTGCGCATGCTGCTCGGCATCATCGAGCCCGACGAGGGACATCGCACCCTGCTCGGCAACGACCGCCCGCGCGAAGTGAGCGACCATGTCGGCTACCTCCCCGAGGAACGCGGCCTCTACCCGTCGATGAAGACGACGCAGGCGATCGCCTTCATGGGCGCGCTGCGCGGGCTCGACTGGCGCACCGGCCGCAATCGCGCGGTGGCGCTGATGGAGGCCGCCGGTCTTGGCCATGCAACCGACCAGAAGATCCGCAAGCTCTCCAAGGGCATGGCTCAGCTCGTCCAGCTGCTCGGCTCGGTCGTCCACCAGCCAGACCTGCTCGTGCTCGACGAGCCCTTTTCGGGCCTTGATCCGGTCAATCAGGAACGACTCGAAAAGCTCATCCTCGCCGAGCGCGATCGCGGCGCGACCGTACTCTTCTCCACCCATGTCATGGCGCATGCCGAACGGCTGTGTGACCGGCTGGCGATCATCGCGGGCGGGAAGGTGCGCTTCGAAGGCACCGTCGCCGACGCGCGCGCCACCCTGCCCTTCAAGGCGCATTATGTCCCGCATCACCCGGATCCGGGCATCCGCGGGCTGCTTCCCGCCGATGCGACGCCCGAAGGCGACGGCTGGCAGTTCACCCTACCCGACGAGGGAATCGAGGGCATTCTCGTGAAGCTGATCGACGCCGGCTATGGCATCTCCGGCCTGTCGATCGAGCGGCCCAGCCTGCACGACGTATTCGTCCGCATCGTCGGCGCGAAAGCGCTCGCCGAAGCCGAAGCACAGGAAGCGGAGGCTCAGCCATGAGCAGCCTCGCCCGCCTGATCCGGCAGACCCTGACCATCGCGCGGCGCGATTTCGTCGCGACGGTGTTCACCCCCACTTTCCTGCTGTTCCTGTTCGCGCCGCTGATGATGGTCGGTTTCGGCGCGATCGGCGGTGTCGGCGCTGCATCGATCAGCAAGAGCGGTGACGACAAGGCACGCATCGTCCTGCTCGCGAGCGGCGAGTCCGCGCGCACGGCCGTCGCCGCCGACCGCCAGTTGCGCACCATGTTCCGCACGCTCGAACAGCCGCCGCGGCTGATCGTTGAGGCGCCCGGCTCCAACCCGGAGGCACAGGGCCGCGCGATGTTCGAACGCAAGGAGAGCGACACCTATGCGGTGATGTACGGCCCGCTCGACCGGCCGCAGATTCTGCACAGCGTCAACGGCACCCGTTCGGCTGCCTATCTCGCCGCACTCGCCGATCAGGTGCTCCGCACCCAGCGCGCCGGCACCGCCGCGCCGCTCAGCGAAGCAACCCAGATCGTCGTCTTGCGCCCCGGCGCGTCGGCGGGTGGCCAGGGTCAGGCGGCGTTCTTCGCCACCACAGCGCTGTTCATGATCAGCCTGCTGCTTGCGGGCCAGGTCGTCGGCACCATGGCCGAGGAGCGATCGAACAAGGTGATCGAAGTTCTCGCTGCCGCGGTCCCGCTCGAAAGCGTGTTCTTCGGCAAGCTGATCGGCATGTTCGGCGTGGCGCTGCTTTTCCTCGGTTTCTGGGGAACGGTGGTGGTCAATGTCGGATCGTTGCTCCCCGCACGTCTCGCTACAGCCTTCATTGATGTCGGCCCTGCCGTGGGCCTGCCGACGTTCGGGCTGCTGTTCTTCGCCTATTTCGTGACGTCCTATATGCTGCTTGGCGCGGTCTTCCTCGGCCTCGGCGCTCAGGCGTCCACCCAGCGCGAGCTACAGATGATGTCGTTGCCGATCACCATCTTCCAGGTCGCGATGTGGGGCCTCGCATCGGCCACCGCGCTGAGCCCGGACAGCGGGCTCGCAACCGCCGCGGCCCTCTTCCCGTTCAGTTCGCCCTTCGCGATGGTTGCGCGCGCCGCCAATGCGCCCGAGATCTGGCCGCATCTGCTGGCGATCGGCTGGCAGGTGCTGTGGGTGGCGATCACCGTCACCATCGCCGCCCGCCTGTTCCGCCGCGGGGTGCTCCAATCGGGCAGCCCAGGGCTGCGGCTGCGGAAGAAAGCAGCCTCCTGACGGCTCGCCGCAGCGCTATTGACAATCCTGTAAGTTAAGCCACTCTCCCGGAAAACAATGTCCGGGAGAGTAAAGCCATGGCCACGCTAGCTGCCGAGCCCACAGTCGATCCGCTCGACGTTACCCGGCCCGAACTCTACCGTGACGACCTCTGGCACGCGCCGTTCCGCCAGCTGCGCGCGCAGGCTCCCGTCTACAAGTGCAATGACAGCGCCTTCGGCCCCTATTGGTCGGTCTCGTCCTACAAGCCGATCGTCGAGGTTGAATCGCTCCCCGATCTCTATTCGAGCCAGGCGGGCGGCATCACCGTGGCCGATCTGATGCCCGAAGACATCAAGATGCCGATGTTCATCGCGATGGACCGGCCCAAGCACACCGGCCAGCGCCGCACCGTCGCCCCCGCCTTCACGCCGAGCGAGATGGTGCGGATGACCGGCGACATCCGCCACCGCACGGCCGAGCTTCTCGACTCGCTCCCGGTCGGCGAGACGTTCGACTGGGTCGACCATGTCTCGATCGAGCTGACGACGCAGATGCTGGCGCTGCTGTTCGACTTCCCGTGGGAGGAACGCCGCAAGCTCACCTACTGGTCCGACTGGGCCGGCGATATCGAGATCGCAAAGGACCCTGTCCGCAAGGAGGAGCGCCGCAATATCCTGTTCCAGTGCGCTGCCGAGTTCGGGACGCTGTGGAACTCGAAAGTCGGCAAGGAGCCGACGCCCGACCTCATTTCGATGATGATCCATTCAGACGCGATGGCTGAGATGGACCAGATGGAGTTCCTCGGGAACCTCATCCTGCTCATCGTCGGCGGCAACGACACCACGCGCAATTCGATGAGTGCCTATGCCTGGGCGCTCGAGCAATTCCCGGAGGAGCGCGCGAAGCTCGAGACCAATCCCGAGCTGATTCCCAATGCCTGTCAGGAGATCATCCGCTGGCAGACCCCGCTCGCACACATGCGCCGCACCGCGACGCAGGATACCGAGTTGATGGGGCAGAAGATCGCCGAGGGCGACAAGCTCGTCCTCTGGTACCTCTCCGCCAACCGCGACGAGAGCGTGTTCGAGCGGCCCGACGACATCATCGTCGATCGCGCCAATGCCCGCCGCCACCTCGCCTTCGGCCACGGCATCCATCGCTGCGTCGGCGCGCGGCTCGCCGAACTGCAGATCGGCGTGCTGATGGAAGAGATGGCCAAGCGCCGTCTGCGCCCCAACGTCATCGCCGAGCCGGAGCGCGTCTCGGCCTGCTTCGTCCATGGCTACAAGAAGATGCCGGTGGAGCTCAGCCGCTACTAGGCGCTTCCAGCATGTGATCCGCGACGCTGTAGCTGTGGCTGGCCTGGTAGGCGTTCCGGCCGCGGTTCATATGCGTCAGGTTGAACCTGCGGATCGCCCGCAAGGCGCGGTCACATGCCAGGAATTCGCGGACCGATGCGGCACCGCGGACCTTGATCCCGAACATGTCGGCGCCGCGGGGGAAGAACCAGCTGAGGTCGCCCGGCGCTGTGATGCAACCGTCGAGATAGTCGCGGTCGAGTTGATCCTGCATCGGTGAACTGTCGGTGGTGAAATCCGAAAGGTGCAGGATGAAGCGTGCGCGGACATCATCGCCGTCCGCATAGAGGGTGAACAACTCCATCCAGCTGGCGTTGACGCGGACCAGCGGCTTGTCTGACGTCGATGGCAGGCACGAGACCGACCAATAGTCGCGCTCGGTCAGTCGCGGCATCGGGAGGCAGGTCCGGCCATAGAGGCCGAGGATCTCCAGAACGGCTTCGGCCTGCGGGCGACGCTGGAGTTTCTCGAAGCGGGCGGCGTATTTGAAGCGGTGCTCGAAATTCTCCGAACGCTCGCCGGTATCGAACAGGTCCAGTTCGCCTTCAAGCCAGCCGCGCTGCTGCTCAAGGCTGACGAACTGGCGCAGGCCGGTGACAGGGCGTGTCTTACTCATGGACTTCACTCGGCCGGACCTCCCCCGCATCTCTACAGGATCGGGCACGGCGGGCAACGGCGCGGTCAGTCCCCCGATCGGGCGATCCGCCGTGGCGCGGGCTCGTCGATCCACAACATCTCCATCGCCGCGCGGGTGAGGCGCAGGCGCAGCGTATCGCCATAGCCCTCGACTGCGAACAGCCCGTCGCGCGTCATCGGGACGAGGCGCGCCGCGGGGCGATCGGCGCGTTCGAGCCACAGCGCGCTGTCGCGCAGCACAATCCGGTTGCGGCCGAAGCTGCCGGTCAGCGGCTGCAGTTGGTTGGCCGGCACAGAGACCGGCTTCAGCCGCGCCTCGATCCCGGTACGCGCCCATTCCCAGTCGGCCCGATCGGCCGGGTCGGCATTGGCGCGGGCGGCCAGCGCCGCGAGCGCAAGCGACTGCGCCGTCTCCAGCGCCTGCTCGGGCGCCACCGCCACATCGGGGGCGATGCCGATGCCTTCCCAGTTGGACTGGCTGACCGGATGGACCGGCCGGCCATAGGAAACGCTCAGCATGAAGCCCGGCGCGATCGGGGTGAAGCTGTTGTTGTTGGCCGCGCCGCCGGTCTTCGCGCCGATCAACGTGCCGAGCTTGAACTGCTGAACGTCATAGGCGAACGCTTCCGCCGCCGATCCGGTGCGGCCGTCGATCAGCACGTAGAGCGGCCGGCCGGTCAGCCGACCCGCCGGCAGATAGTCGAGCGCACGCGACTGGAATGGCGGCTTGCCAGCCTCCAGCAATGTCAGTTCGAGCGTGCCGGGCGCGAGGAAATGGCTGATCAGGTAGCGGACCGCGCCATGCGACCCGCCGCCATTGCCGCGCAGATCGATGACGATCGCGTCGCCGTCATGCAGGAAGCGGGCGGCGGCGTCATAGGCCGGGCCGCTGGCATCATCGACCCAGCGGAACCCCGCAACCTTCAGATAGCGCACATTGCCCGGCAGAATGCGCATCTCGGGCAGACCGTGGTTCGATCGATCGGCAAGGCGGCGCCAATAGGCAACGACCGCGGGATCCGTGTCGGGATCGTCCTTGGCCTTGCTGGTCAGCGCATATTGGACGGGATCGACGGTCAGATACATATGCCCGTCCCCGCTCGACGTGCGCAGATCCTCGGTCACCCGCTCGGCGAATGCGCCCGGCGTATCGACATCGTATCGCCCCGCCGCCAAGCTGTCGCGCAGGCGCTTCTCGATCGCCGGTGCGCCTTCCGGCAGCACATATTTGGCGCGGACCGCGGCCGCGATCCCCTCGATCGCCGCGCGCCGCTGTGCTGCGGTCAGGGCACCCATCGCGTCCGGCCGCGCCGCTGCAACCGGGGTAGCACGCTGCGCCAACGCGCCGGGCGCGGCAGGCAAGGTCAGCGCGGCAAGCGCCGCGACATAGGCGATACGCACCATGGATCAGGTCTCCGGCTGGACGGCTTCTGAATGGCGGATTCGATCCGCAAAGGACTGGCGCTCCAGCGCCGCAAGCGCCTGCGCCACGACATCGGCCAATGGCAGCCCGATATCGGTATCGATCGAGCGCGCCGCCGCCTCGGTTGCCGCCCATCGGCGCTCGAGGCGCGGGAGCATCGCCTGCGCCGTATCGGACAGGGCGGCGATACGCTCGCGCGCGTCCGCGCCCGTCGTCAGCATCACCAAGCCGCGTTCGGCCATCTGCGCGATCGTCTGGCTGGTCGCCGAATGGGAAACGCCGGTCTGCGCGGCAAGGTCGCGGATCGTTGCCGGCCCGCCGCGCACGAGCGCCCGCACGACAGGCGTATAGCGCGGACGATAGTCGAGCCCGTCCGCGACATAACTCGCCTCCACCGCGCCATCGAGCTGCTCGATCAGGCGCCGCAACAGAACGCCGAGGGTTGGCCTGGAATACACAAGCGCCATTATATTAGCGCTGTTACATTGGTCAATGCCGTACGCTGTCCCGCATCATCATCCCGGTTCGATCACCGACAAATATCGCTGCGACCTTTGCCTCCAGCGCATCCGCACCCCACATTCTCATGTAGCTTCCCCCAAAGCCGCGAAAGGACGCCGCGATGCTCACCCGCCGCCACTTGCTCGCCCTGATCGGCACCAGCAGCGTCGCCGTCACCTTCGGCTGCTCCTCGCCCGAATCGCAGGCGGCGCAGCGGTTCGCGTTCAGCCTGACCGATGCCGAATGGCGCAAGCGGCTCAGCCCCGCGCAATATCGCGTGCTGCGGCAGGCGGCGACCGAACGCCCCTTCTCCAGCCCGCTCGACAAGGAGAAGCGCGCCGGCATCTTCGCCTGCGCCGGCTGCGCCCTGCCGCTCTACAGCTCGCGCACCAAATATGACAGCCGCACCGGCTGGCCGAGCTTCTATGCCCCGCTCAAGGATGCGATCCGGACGCGCACGGACTATGTCATCGGCGTACCACGCACCGAAGTGATCTGCCGCCGCTGCGGCGGGCATCTCGGCCATGTCTTCGATGACGGCCCGCCGCCGACCGGCAAGCGCTATTGCATGAACGGCCTTGCGATGACGTTCACACCGGCCTGACGCCGGTCAGCGAACGACGAAGGTCACCGCCAGGATCACGCGCCATTCGACGACCCTGTTGTCGCGGACGACACCCTTGGTGTCCTTGACCCAGACGCTTTCGATATTGTCGACGGTCTCGCCGCATTTCGCGACCCCGTCGCGGATTGCGTGCTCGATGCTCTCGGTCGAGCTCGAAATGACCTCGATGACCTTTGCAACCGCCATGGCTGTGCTCCTGTCTCAATGATCGCCTTCCCGCCCGCGCAGACTAGCGCACGACCGGCGGATGGCAAAGACTGGAGGCTGGCGGCGGCTTACTTCTGAAGCGAGGTGGTGATCCCGAACTTCTCAAGATCGATCGCAGCGATCGTCACGCCGAACGAGTCTTCGTCGCGATCCAGCTTCGGCGCCTTGCCGGTGTAGATGAAACCGTTGACCGGGTAGGTCGAGGTGCCGAGGCCGCCGTTCGACGCGAACCACACCTTGACGCGGCTCCAGTCGCCCTTCTCGGACACGTCCACCGCAATCACATTCTTCTCGATACCGCCGCGGCGCGACCAGTTGGCATGGGTCAGCAGCACTTCGCGGTCGTTCAGCACCTTCGACACCATCGCAACATGGCCAAGGCGCATGCGCTGGGTCGAGGCGAAGGACATTACCGAACCGACCACCGGCTCGTTGCCGCGCTCATAACGGCCCTCGGCCTGGCTCCACCAGGTGTGTGCATTGCCGTGAATCTGAACGCCAGAAATCATGCGGGCATAGGGGGCGCACTGCCAGAACTGCGCGTTCGCGGGAGCGATCGTCGCCAGGCAAAGCGCTGCCATCAGCGCGAATCGCGCTGCGATAACCTTGGCTGTCATGCTGGCCCCCTTCAGACCCCGAATCTCGTTGAAGGGTTGGTGGCAGATCGGTTCCGTCGATCCTAGACCGCCGCCGCCGATATCCGATGAATCGTTTCGTCGCGGCGATGACTGACATTTTGTTCAGCTTCGGCACGCGGATTCGGCCTCATATCCCGTGCAAACGGCCGGTTGTTACGGCACCGCCTCCATTTGTTGCCCGAAAGCCGCGCCCCGAAAGCGTTTCCATTCCGGGACTTCGGTTCGTCGCAACCCTTGTTGCAACGCAAAACCTTCTGTGATTCTCTACCTGAACGGCGGACGACGCGGGGTTAAGGTTAACGTTAACCAACTTGGGGCATCATCCGCAGTGAAGGAGTAGAGTGGGTGGGAGTGAAGGAGAATGAGCGCACGAAGTAAGCCGGCCGAAGGCGCGATGACGCTGGCCGAAATGAAAGAGTTCGCGGGCTTTGCCGCAGCGACGCAGCGTTACATCCGCCGCGCACTCGACATCGGCCTCGATCGCACCGATGCGATGGAGCGCTGGTCCCGTGACGTGGTCGAAGCCGCCAGCATCCGTGCCCAGGCGCATATGTACGACCGCCTCCCCGAAATCCGTGCGCTGATCCCCGACGACAGCGGGCTTGACGCGATGGAGCCGTTCATGGCCCCGCTCGTCACCGTTTCCGCTTTCGACCTGAGCCAGGGACGGCTCACCAGTTTCTCGGCCTATCGCTTCCTCTATGAGCGGCTGATCGGTGCCGAGGTGCGGCCGTGGCTGCCCGCCGCCTTCTGCGCGGCCGCGGCACTTCCGCATCTCCATCCGGACCTGCGGCGCAAGCTGCTCCAGTCGATCAGCGAGGCCGCGGCGACCGCGTCGGGCTGGTCGAACCGCCAGCCCGCCTTCTTCCCGCAATGGGTGGAGAAGGTCGGCACGGAACCGATGCCGGGATAAGATCTCAGGCGGGCGTCGCTACCGGCACGCCCGCCACATCCGTTCCGCCTGATCAAGGTGGAAATGGTCGCGGTGCGCCGTGTTGTAGTCGGGCGACAGCACGGTCGAGAACAAGCCGCACGCACCATCGCGTACGTCGCGCAGGAATCGCGCCTTGGATCCCCTGTCGTCCCAGTCACCCACCAGCGTGATCCGCGTCCCGTCGGCCAACCGGAAAGCGGCGATGTCCACCGCATCCGCGGTCGCATGCTCGCTCCAGCTCGCGCCTTCGCGATTGTACATGCGGCGGCAATTGTAGCTGCCGAAATGCTCGATCTCGGCGACCTTCTGCCCGAAATGGCGCTGCGCCGCAGGCTGGACGACCTCCCACTCCCACGCCGTCAACGCCGCGGCGACTGGGCAGGACATGCCAAGATCCGAGGGCGCCAGGCCGATCCGGCGCGTCCCGCCCGCCCTGAATCGTACCGCATCCGCATAGCCGCACTGGCCATTCGCCTCGCTCAGCGGCGCAAGCGCGGTGTAACGCACCCCCGCCTTGTCGAGCACCTTGCGGCAACCCGGGAAATCATCGGTCAGCGCGGCGAGCTTGCGCCCGGTGAACAATCCGATCGGCTGGTTCAGGTCCAGCTTTGTCCAGGGCAGATCCTGCGGCCGGTCGCGCACCATCGCATAGAGCAGCAGTACAAGCGTCAGCGCCACCGCAGCCAGCACGATCGCCGCGCTCATGTTGCGCAGCAGCTTCATGCCCGGGATGCCGCTTTCACCGGCTGCGAGGTCACCGGATAGCCGAGCCCCTCGGGAATGCAGAGCCGCGCTTCGCCGTCGCGCGTTTCGATCCAGGGCGTGATCGCCTCGACCCTGTGCCCGCGCGCATCCGCTACCGCTTCGGCGAAGCTTCCGAACTGCGCGAGCCGCTCGAGATTGCGCCGCGTCGGATAGATGATCCGCGCCTCTCCGCGGTCCGCCATGTCCAGCACCTCCGCAGCGGTCGCCCAGAACAATCGGACATTCTCGTTGCCGTCGACGCTCGCGACATCCCTCGCCCCTTCGGGCAGCCGCGCGAGGTAGAAGCGTGTGTCGAACACCTTGTGCGCAACGTCGGCCGGGGGCAGCCACCGTGCAAAGGGCACCAGCGCGTCGAGATCGAGTTCACCCCCGGCGAGCACGTCACCCATCGGAGCCCCGCCATAAAGGTCGGCGCGCGCACTGTCGGCCAGTCCGCCCACGCCGATCGCCAGGCCCGCTTCTTCGATCGTCTCGCGGATCGCCGCGATCCGCGCGGCCAGGTCTTCCGCGTCTCCGTCATGAAGCGCCGCCAGCGCCATATCGCCCGGATCGACCCGCCCGCCCGGGAATACCAGCGCCCCGCCGGCGAAGCGCATCGCCGCCGATCGCTCGACGATCAGCAGTTCGGGTGCGCCACTTTCGCGTTCGCGCATGACGACCAATGTCGCGGCGGGGATCGGCTGGGAAGGAGTACCCGTCATCGCCGCGGGTGTACGGATCGCCGCGGCGAATGGGAAGCGCGCTAGGCCAGGTCGTGCTTCAACGCCATATGCGGAAACGCCGCGTTCATCCGGCGCTCGGCGAAATCGATGGCGAGAGGGGACAGGTCGATCCCCGCCCAGCGCCGGCCCAGCTTCTGGGCTGCGTGCACGGCGGTCCCGCACCCGCAGAACGGGTCGAGCACCAGGTCACCCTCGTTGGACGAAGCGGCGATGATCCGCTCCAGCAATGCGATCGGCTTCTGCGTAGGATAGCCCAGCCGCTCCTGCGCCTGCGAGTTGAGCGCCGGAATATCGCCCCACAGCGCCTGCACCGGCACCCCGCGTGCCTCGTCCAGATAGCGTTTGAGCCTGATCCCGCCGTTCCGGGTAAAGTGCAGTCGCCCCTCCGCGTCCAGCCGTTCCATCGTCTCGACCGGCATCCGCCAATAGGAATGCACACCCTTGTACGCGTAGCGATAGCCGCCGCCCGACAGTCCCTTGGCGGTGAGGTTGTCGTCCATCCACAGCCGCCCGTCGGGATCGCGGTTGCGGAAGCGAGCCTCATAATCTCCGTCATAGGGCGCGAATTGCGGGTTCCACACCGGCTTCGCGCCCTTCGAATAGAACAGGATGATATCGGTGTTGCGCCCGTATCGCCCGCCATCGCTATGCGCCGAGGTGCGCTTCCAGGTGATCTCGTTGCGGAACCGGTCGGCACCGAACACACCGTCGGCAAGCAGCTTGAGATAGTGGCTCGCGGTCGGATCGCAGTGGAGATAGAGGCTGCCCGTGGGCTTCAGCACGCGATGCAGTTCGATCAGCCGGATCGCCATCATCGCGAGATACGCCATCATGTCATTCTCGCCGAGAAACGCACGCATCGCCTTGAGCAGGTCGAACGCTCGCGCACACCTGCTCCGCATCGCCTGGTCGAAGGCGTCCTCGGCACTGTCGTTCCAGCACCAGCTGTCCTCGAACGCCTTGACCTTCGCGTCCCCTTGCACGCCGGTCGGGGACCGGAAGAGGATGCTGTAACTGGCGTTCGAGTTGAACGGCGGGTCGAGATAGACAAGATCGACGCTCTCGTCGGCGAAATGGGCGCGGAGCACGTCCAGATTGTCGCCGCAGAAGAGATGATTCGCGAGCCGCATCTTTCGTTCCCACGGCATCGCGCCACGCGGGAACACTAGACAGCCATGTCGCGAACGTGAGCGGATGTGCATCCGATCCGGAGCCATTGGCGACGCGAATCGCGATATCGCACCGGCCGCGCATTGCCGCTAAGGCCGGACGATGGCGCGGCTGATCCTGTTCAACAAACCCTATGGCGTGCTCTGCCAGTTCACCGACGCGCGCAACCCGACGCCGCGCCCGACCCTGTCTGACTTCATCGACCTTCCGGGCGTCTACCCCGCCGGGCGGCTCGATCTGGATAGCGAAGGGCTGTTGCTGCTCACCGATGACGGGCGGTTGCAGGCACGGATTGCCGACCCGCGGTTCAAGACGCCCAAGACCTATCTGGTGCAGGTCGAGGGCGAGCCCGACGAAACGGTGCTGGAGGGCTTGCGCCGCGGCGTGCGGCTCAAGGACGGCCCCACCCTGCCCGCTGCGGTCGAGCGGATCGATCCGCCGCAACTCTGGCCGCGCGACCCGCCGGTACGCTTCCGCAAGACCGTGCCCGATTGCTGGTTGCGCCTGACGATCCGCGAAGGCCGCAACCGCCAGGTGCGGCGCATGACCGCCGCGATCGGCCATCCGACGCTGCGCCTGGTGCGCTGGCGTATCGGCGACTGGACGCTGGACAGCGTCCTGCCCGGAACCTGGCGGGAAACAGCCGCCTGAGGCCCCTGCACCGTAAACACACTTGCCTGCACCGCAAACACACTTGTTGGCCCCTTCGGATCGGATATGTTCCGCGTCCAGGGGGAGGAAACATGCGGAATCTGTTTGTACTCAGCGCTTTAGTTCTGGCCGCCACTGCCTGGGCGCAGGACAAGCCGCAGGACAAGCCCAATGTCGCGGCAACACCGGCCTGGGTGACGGCCTTTCCCAAGGCGGAAAAACGCGCCGCGCCTGTACCGCCCCTTGCAGACGCCCCGATCGAGATCCTTTCGCTCGATCATCAGATCCGTTTCGGCGCGCAGTTCGACGAACGCTATGTCGAATCGGCGGTCAAGCTGCTCAACCCGCAAGGCCTGGCCGCGATGGGCAATGTCGTGCTGCCCTGGCGCCCGGAAAGCGGAACGCTGACCGTTCACAAGCTCAACATCGTCCGCGGGACCGAGACGATCAACGTCCTCGCGAAGCAGCGTTTCACGGTATTGCGCCGCGAAGGGAAGCTGGAGGAATCGGTCCTCGACGGCATCCTGACCGCCACGCTTCAGCCCGAAGGATTGCAGGTCGGCGACATCATCGAACTGGCCTTCACCACCACGCATCGCGATCCGGTGCTCGGCGCCCACTCGGAACTCACGGTCGATTTCCCGGCCGGCTTGCCGGGAACGCGAACCCGGCTTCTGGCAAGCTGGCCGGCCGACCGCACGGTGCAATGGCGCAAATCAGCCACACTCGCCGAGCCGCGCAAGTGGACGAGCGGAACCGAGCAGCATGTGGAGTGGACCCTCGAAGGTCTTCCGGTGCTCAAGGCGCCGAAGAACGCACCGCTGCGCTTCTTCCCGGTTCGCCGGGTGGAATTCACCCAGTTCGGCAAATGGAACGATCTCTCCGCGCTTCTCTTCCCGCACTATACCAAGGCATCGACGCTCCGCGCCGATTCCCCCCTCAAAGCGGAGGTCGCGCGGATCCGGGCCGCGAGCGCCGACCCGAAGGTTCAGGCGGCCGCGGCGCTGAAGCTGGTGCAGGATCGGGTTCGCTACGTCTATTTCGGCATGAACGAAGGCAATCTGGCCCCCGCCAGTGCCGACGAGACCTGGGCCCGCCGCTTCGGCGATTGCAAAGGCAAGACGGCGCTGCTGCTCGCGCTGCTGCACGGGCTCGGGATCGAGGCGGATGCCGCCCTGGTCAACTCGACCACCGGCGACGGGCTCGACGGGCGCCTGCCGATGGCGGGGGCGTTCGATCATGTGCTGGTGCGCGCGCAGATCGGGGGCCGCACCTACTGGCTCGACGGCACCCGCAACGGCGACCGGGCGATCGATGAGATTGCCGCCCCGCCCTTCCGCTGGGCGCTGCCGCTTCGGACGGAGGGCGCCGAACTGGTCGCCATTGCACCGCAGCCCGCCACGCGTCCCGGTACCGAAACCGATATCTGGATCGACGCCAAGGCCGGCATCGCGCTTCCCGCGCCGATCGAAGTGACCACGCTGACCCGCGGTGACGAGGCGCAGGCGCTCCGGCTGCAGCTCGCGTCGATTGCCCCCGAACAGCTCGACGCTGCGCTCAAGGCCTATTGGAAACGGCGATATGATTTCGTCACGCCGGACAAGGTATCGGGGTCCTTCAACGAAGGAACCGGCGAGTATCGGCTGACCCTGGCCGGAAAGGCCGACCTGACCTGGACGGCGGGCGAAAGCTACGAACTCGATGGCGCCGGCCTGGGCTGGGAAATGGACACCGAACGCGAGGCCGGCACGCAAGCCGACGCCCCCTTTGCCGTCAGCTTCCCCTATTATGCGGTGACGCGCGAGCGCATCGATCTGCCGCGTGCAGGCCAGGGCTTTTCGATCAAGGGTGCCGACGTGCCGCTCCGCAAGCTCGCCGGATACGAATTCTCCCGCCGAACCAGGATCGAGGAAGGCGTGCTCGAGATGGAAAGCAGCACCCGTGCGCTGCTCCCCGAGATTTCCGCGGCCGAAGCGCGCGAGGCTGCCGCGGCGATGAAGGCCATGTCGGACATCCGCGTCCTGGTCATGGCGCCGCACGACTATCGCCCGACCTCCGCCGAAATCGCGGCCCGCGACAAGGAAGTGCCTACGACCGCCGACGGCTGGACCAGCCGCGGCGCGCATTTCCTGGAGATCGGCAAGATGGACGAGGCGATCGCCGATTTCGACAAGGCCGTGAAGCTCGATCCCAAGGCCAGCCTCGCCTGGGCCAATCGCGGGGTGGCGCTCGCCTGGAAGAAACAGAATGAGCAGGCGGCCGAGAGCCTCGACAAGGCGGCCGCGATCAGTCCGCGCCTCGCCTATATCTTCCACGGGCGTGCGATCATCCTTCAGAATCAGGGTGATCTTGCCGGAGCGGTTGCCCTGCTCGGCCGGGCGATCGACCTGCTCGAGAATAATCTGTGGGCATACGGGCGCCGCGCCCAGATCCTGATTGCGCAACGCGATTATGCGAAGGCGCTCGCCGATGCGGACGCCATTCTGGCCGTTCAGCCCGATCAGATTTTTGCGCAACGGCTCCGCTGGCAGGCACAGGCGGGGGCTGGCGACTTCAAGGGCGCACTGGCGACGATCGATGCCGCGATAGCCGGCAGCACCGATCCGGCGATCTGGTGGGGGGATCGCGCAAGCCTGCTCGTCAAGCTCGACCGCAAGGAAGAAGCGCGGGCCCAGTTCACGAAGCTTCGCGCTACAGCACCCCGCAATCCGGGCGTTCTGAACCAGCTTTGCTGGGAACAGGTGGGTGCCAATTTCGATCTTGAACAGGCGCATGCCGATTGCACCGCGGCATTGAAGCTCATGCCAGGAACACCGCCGTTCATCGACAGCCTGGCGCTCGTCCTGCTGCGGCAGGGTAAGCTCGACGAATCGATCGCCCGCTACTCGGCCGCATTGGCCAAGGCGCCCAAACAGGCAGCCTCGCTGTATGGCCGCGGGATCGCGAGGCTCCGCAAGGGCGATCAGGCAGGCAGCGAAGCCGATATCAAGGCTGCGCTCGCGGAGGATCCGTTCGTCGCCTCGGAGTTCCACGAAATGGGCATCGCTCCCTAGCGCCCTGCCCTTCACGTGACACGACCCCGATGACAAGCTGATGCGAGACCGCTAGAGGCGCGGCATGGCGGGCTGGATCAGAGAGTCGCGCGGCGGACGCAGCATCCTTCTGGTGCTGTTCGCGCTCGTGCTCGCGATTCGTGTCGCGATCCCGACCGGTTTCATGCCGACCGCCGCGCCAAAGGGCATCGTCATCTCGGTCTGTACCGGGCTCGGCGAAACCAAGGCCTTTCTGCCGACCGGGGACGACGATGCGCCCGACCGGCATGGCAACGGGACGTCCGATTGTACGTTCGCCACCGGCCTTGGCGGCGGGCTGGTCGCGTCGGCCTCAGCGCCTCTCGCCCTGTTCAGCCTTGCCGCGCATGGCGTGCGCGCCGATCCGGCGATCGCCGAATTCACGGTCCATCGCCTCGCCGCGCCACCACCACCCGCACACGCACCGCCCGCGCACGCCTGAAAGCCGCGCGGCGAACCGTCTGACGTCGTTCGCCACCTGATCGCTCGGGGTGCCTGGCACCCTGCGCGCGCGTCGTGCCGCAAGCGGCCGGCGCCGGCAAACGAGGTTCCGACATGTTGGTTGCGACGGGCGGTCATGCCGCCCTGACGCCTGTGCTGCGCCGGGTCCGCCGGTCGGCATGGCTGCTGATCCTGCTCTGCATCGCCTTCCAGATCGGCGATGCTGCGCTCTCCCCTCCCGCACGCGCGGCCGCCGGACTCGCGGTTCGGTGAGCCGCGCACGCATCCTGATCCGCCGCGTACATCTGTGGCTCGGGCTCAGCCTCGGGCTGGTGTTCGTGCTGCTCGGCCTGACCGGCTCGGCCTTGGTCTTCTATGTCGAGATCGACGCCGCGCTGAATCGCAGTGCAGTCGGCGAAGCCCATGGCCCGGCGCCCGACTGGTCGTCGCCGGTCTGGGATCACGCGCTGGCAACAGCGCGCGAGCGCTGGCCCGGTGGCGACTGGTCCTTCGAGGTCACCGGCGAAGGCGGCGCGATCCCCGCGCGCTACTATCCGGCGTCGCAGCACCATGGCCATCACGCCGAGCGCGAGATGATCTGGTTCTCGCCGGACGGCGGCGAAGTGCTCCGCGCCGAGCCCTGGGGCGGCTATCTGATGAGCTGGCTCTACGAGCTGCACATGCACCTGCTCGCGGGCGAGACAGGGCAACAGATCGTCGGCTGGTCGGGCGTTGCGATGCTTGTGCTGCTCGTCTCCGGCATCGCCGCCTGGTGGCCGCGGGGAAGCTGGCGCAAGGCGCTCGTGTTCAAGCGCCATGCCGCACCGATCCGCCGCCTGCGCGATCTGCACAAGCATTTCGGGCTGTGGAGTTCACTGCTGTTGACGGTGCTCGTCGGCACCGGCGTGCTGCTCGCGCTGCCGGATGTGAAGACGCAGGTGATCGGCGCTGCGATCGCGATCCCGGACAAGCTGCCCGCGCCCCGCTCTACCGCAGGCGAAGGCCCGCAGATTGCCGTCGCGACCGCGCTGGCTGCGGCACATCATGCGCTGCCGGACGCCCGGCTGGCCTTCATCGACGTGCCGCCCGCCGGTGACAAGCCGTTCCGCATACGGATGCAGGTTCCGGGCGATCCGCACCGCCGTTTCCCGGGCAGCTTCGTCTTCATCGACTCATATTCGGGCCGCGTCCTCGCGGTGCACGACATCCGCCGGGGCAATGCCGGAACAACCGTCTCGGCATGGATCCGGACGCTGCACGACGGGTCGGTCGGCGGCACCCCCGTCCGCATCCTCGCGCTGCTGCTCGGCCTCGTCCCGGCGATCCTGTTCGGGACCGGCCTTCTCCACTGGCTGCGCCGCCGTCGAGCGCCGCGCCTCCGCACACAAACCAGAACATCATCAGGGAGTATCTTGTGAAGACTTCACTCATTGCCATCGCCGCAGCGCTCGCGGCGACCCCCGTCCTCGCTCAGGAGGAAGCCGCGCGCAGCGACGCCGGAACGGTCATCGTCACCGGCCAGCGGCAGCTGGAGGAGGAACCCGATGTCGCGAGCCGGCTCGGCCTCACCAACCGCGAGATCCCCGCGATCGTCGACATCGTGACTCAAGCCGATTTCCAGAATCAGGGCGTCCGCACCGCGATCGAAGCGCTCAATGCCGCACCCGGCGTCGCGTCAGGCAATCTGCCCGGTTCGATCGGATCGGTGTCGATGCGCGGCTTCCACCGCGCGGTGAGCTATCTCTACGACGGCGTGCGCATGGCCAATTCGGACGTCGGCGTCCGCAACTGGGATGCGTGGATGTTCGAGCGGATCGAGGTGATCAAGGGCCCCGCCTCGGTCACCTCGGGTGAAGGCGCGCTGGCAGGTGCGATCAACTTCGTGCCCCGCCGTCCGAAGCTCGACAGCCCGGGCGGGGAGGTGCTGGCGAGCTATGGCAGCTTCGATACCGCGCGGCTCGCAGGCGACGTCAACCTGCCGCTTGGCCCGACAGTCGCGGTGCGCAGCGACCTTGCCTGGTCGCGCTCGTCGGGATGGGTCGACGATACCCGCAGCCGGACCTTCGCCGCCTCCGCCTCGCTGCTGTTCCGCCCGGACGACCGTTTCTCGCTGACGGTATCCGCCGACTATTTCGAAGACCGGTTTTCGACCGCCTATTACGGCACCCCCCTCGTCTCGCGCGCGATTGCCCGCGATCCCTCCAACGCAGTATCGGGCAGCGCGGGCCTGGTGCTCGACAGGGCGATGCGGCGGGTCAATTTCGACGTGCGCGACGGCGATGTCGGGTCCGATACGCTGTGGCTGCGCGCGCGGGCAGAATACGCACTGTCGGACTCGCTGAAGCTGGTGAGCGACACCAGCTGGTACACCTCCGACCGGATCTGGCGTGACGCCGACGAATACACGTTCAACGCCGCAACCGGGCTGATCGACCGCAACACCTCGCTGATCACCCACGACCACCAATATTGGAGCCAGCGGCTGCATCTCGCCGTTGACGGCAAGGTCGCGGGGATGCGCAACCGCTTCGTCGCCGGGGCGGAGTTCGGCGGCACCAGCTTCTTCACACAGCGCCGCTTTGGCAGTGCCGCGTCCGTGGATCCGTTCGACCCGGTCCGCGGCACCTTCCCGCAGGACACCGCCGCCAATTTCGGCACGCGGCAAGACATCGATGCGAATGTCGATTCCTTCGCGATCTTTGCCGAGAACGCGCTCAACCTGACACCCGAATGGCTCGTCGCGGGCGGTCTTCGCTACGACCATGTCAGGCTCGACCGCCGCGTCGTCAACGTCACCAGCGGTTCGGTTCAGACCTACGGCCAAAGCTACGATCCGGTCTCATGGCGGATCGGCACCGTCTACAGCCTGACGCCCAAGACCCAGATTTTCGCGCAATACAGCTATGCCGTCACCCCGGTCAGCGGGCTGCTCTTCCTCAGCGCCGCGAATGCCGCCTTCGATCTCACCACCGGCTATTCGTACGAGGCCGGAATCAAGACCTCGCTCACCGGGAGCGGAGTCGAGCTGACCGCATCGCTGTTCAACATCCGCCAGGACGATATCCTCACGCGAGATCCGGCGAACCCGGCGGTCGTCGTCCAGGGCGGAAACCTGCGCTCGCGCGGCGCCGAGCTGTCGCTCAACCTTCCCGCGACCGATGAGCTCAACATCGCGGTCAGCGGCACCTTGCTCGACGCCGAATATGGCGAACTGATCGAAGCGGGCGGCGCCAACCGGTCGGGCAACCGCCCGCCCAACGTGCCCGAGCGGCTGGCCGACCTCGTCGTCACCTATGCGCCCAAGACGCTGCCGGTGACGCTGACCGGGTCGATCCGGCACAATGGCGGTTTCTTCACCTCGAACGCCAACAGCGTGAAGGTCAACGCCTTCACCACCTTCGACGCCTCGGTCGCGTGGCGTTCGAAGCTCGGTACGCTGACGCTGCGCGGCCGCAACCTCACCGACGAATTCTATGCCGACTGGTCGGGCTACGCATCCGGCCTCGTCTTCGTCGGCGCACCGCGCAACGTCGAGCTGTCGTTCACCCGCAATTTCTAGAAGGAGAAGAGAAGATGCAGATGTTGAAGCCCATCGCGGCGGGCGCGCTTGCGCTCATATTCACCGCACCGATTGCCGCGCACGATTTCAAGCGCGGCAACCTGTCGATCGCTCATCCCTGGTCTCGCCAGACCGCACCGGGACAGGCCAATGGCGGCGGTTTCATGACGATCACCAACACGGGCAAACAGCCAGACCGGCTGATCGGCGGCAGTTCCCCCGCATCGGCGAAGGTCGAGCTCCACACCATGTCGATGGCGGGCGGGGTGATGCGGATGCGTCCGCTGCCGAACGGCCTCCGCGTCCCCGCGGGCGGCAAGCTCGAGCTCAAGCCGGGGAGCCATCACATCATGCTCATCGGCCTCAAGAGGCCGCTCAAGCTCGGCACGCTCGTGCCGCTGACCCTGCGCTTCGAGAAGGGCGGCGCCGTGACGGTTCAGCTCAAGGTCGAAGCGATCACCTATGGAACGGGAGCCGGTCATGACCATTGAGACCCCGAAGCCCTCTCCCCTCCGCCGCATCCGCCTGTTGCTGTGGGGGATTGTCGCGATCGCCGCCGTCGTCAGCGCTGTGCTGTGGTTCCAGCCGCGGAGCCCTGCGCCCACCACCGCCGAGAAGAGCTACGCCTCGGCCTTTGGCGGTGCGTTCGACATGATCGACCAGAACGGCAAGACCGTCACCGATCAGACGTTGCGCGGCAGGCCCTATGCGATCTTCTTCGGCTTCACCCGCTGCCCGGATGTCTGCCCGACCACGCTCAGCCGCATGGCGGCGCTGCGCAAGCAGCTCGGGCCGGACGGTGACAAGTTCAACATCGTCTTCGTCTCGGTCGACCCGCAGTATGACAAGCCCAAGGACATCGGCAGCTATCTGACGCTGTTCAACACGCCGATCATCGGCCTGACCGGCACGGGCACGCAGATCGCGCGAATCGTGAAGGCCTTCAAAGTCTATTACGCCAAGGTCCCGGTCGAGGGTGGCGACTATACGGTCGATCACACCGCATCGGTGTTCCTGATGGACAGGAACGGCGAGTTCGTCGCAACCATCGACCACAAGGAAAGCCAGAAGGTCGCACTCGAAAAGCTCAAGCGGCTGATCTGAGCGCGGGTCGAGTTCTTCCTGCGCCAGACGGGCGGGCAGCCATCGCGCCCGCCCACCACCCCTATTTCAGGCCTGCGGAATCAAGCAGGGTCATGTTCGTCACGATCGCGGCATTGGCACTCCGCACCGCCTCAGGTGCGACGACCATCCCGCGCTTCACCAGATAGCCGTCCGGCCCCCAGGCATCGGCGAATGCGCCGACATACTCGCTGAGCCCGCGCACCGTCTGGAGATGCGCCTTCTTGACATAGAGGTAGAGCGGGCGCGCGCCGGGATAGCTGCCCCCGGCGATCGCGTCATAGGCCGGCTCGACCCCATCGATCGCGATGCCGCGCACGCGCTCCGTATTCTCTTCCAGATAGCTGTAGCCGAAGATACCGATCGCATTGGGATTGGCGGTCAGCTTCTGGACGATCAGATTGTCATTCTCACCCGAATCCACGAACGCGCCGTCGTTGCGCAGCGTCGTGCAGTTCTTCTTGTGCGCATCCTCGTCGCTCTTCTTGAGCGCAGCCATTTTCGGATCGCTGTCGCAGCCTTTGGCGAGGATCAATTCGGTGAGCGCATCGCGCGTGCCCGAGGTGGCGGGCGGGCCGAGCACCAGGATCGGAATCGCCGGGAGCGAGGGATCGACATCCCGCCATGTCTTCGCCGTCTGCGGCTGACCGAAGGGTTCCGCCGCGAGCGCCGCATAGATCTGCTTCACGGTCAGCTTCATCGCCGGTCCCTCGACCGATTCCGCAAGCGCGATACCGTCGATACCGATCTGGATTTCGACGATCTCGTTCACTCCGTTCTTGGCGCAATCGTCATATTCGGCGCGCTTGAGGCGGCGCGAGGCGTTGACGATGTCCGGGTGCGACGCGCCCACGCCCGCACAGAACAACTTGATACCCGCGCCGGTGCCGGTGGACTCGACGATCGGCGACCGAGCGTCCTGCTGGGTCTTGATCCAATTTTCGGCGACCAATGTGGCAAAGGGATAGACGGTCGAGGATCCCACCGACCGGATCTGGTCACGCGTTGTGCCGCCAGCGGCACCGCCGGTCTGGCCACCGCATGCGGCAAGTGCGAGCGCCAGCATGCTGCAGGCGGCGGAAGCGAACAGGCGATTCATTGGACTTCCCCTTGATTGCCGGATGTCATGGCCAATGCCGGAACGACGATCACTGCGCGCCCGCGGCGGGTGCCGCCGGGAGCGGCTCGCGGTTGAAGCTGAGCGGCGCGACCTTCGCATCGAGCGCGGTAACGACTTCAGCGGTCAGATCATTGGCCAGATTGCCGCCCATCACACCGTTGCGATCGAACAGCAGCCCGCATTTACGTGCGCGATAGACCTCGGCGATCACCGGCTGCGCGCGGTCGGATATCTGGGCGAGCACCCTGGCACGGGTCGCCTCGATCTCGCGGCTGCGCTGCTCCGCCTTGGCCTGGATCGGCTGCATCCGCTTGATGAGCGTCTGCTGGCGCTGCTCGCGTTGCTCCGGCGTCAGTTTCGCGAACTCGGCCTCGAGCGCGGCCTGGTCCTTGTCGAGCGGCGCACGCTCGGCGTTGACCTCAGTCTGCGCTTCGGTGGCGAGCTGCTGCAGACGCGCCGTCGCCGCGGTCGCGACCTTTGCATTGGCGAACACCGCCTGACGCGAAAGCAGGCAGACGCCGGGAATGACCGGACCGCCCAGCGCCTCGGCGGCGGGAGCCGCCGCCGGAACCGACTGACCGGCAAGGGCAAGGAACAGGGTAAAAATCATTCGGTCATCCCTTCGGGAGAGAGGTCAGCCTGGCGCGCGATCAGCGTCTGGAAACGCTCCAGCGAGGCGAGATGGAAGTGCACCAGCGCGAGCCAGCCGCGCTTGTGCCAGTCGAGCACGGTCGCATCGTCGAGCGCGGCGAACTTCACCGCATCGACGATCTGGAAGCCCTGCAGGCCGAAGGTGCGGCCATCGGGCAGCGTCGCATCGGCGCGCCGCTCGATCAGCAGATCCTGCGCCTTGAGCGCCTCGGCAAAGGCCCGAGTCGCTTCCGATTCCGCCTGATAGGCGTCACAGAATGCCAGCGCCTGCCGCGTGCGCTCAGCGGGCTCACCCGCCTCGAACAACGCCAGCCCCGCCTCCCCGGCTTGCGCCACCCGGTCCGATCCCGCGTCGATCGCGAGGATGAAGCTGCCCGGCTCCCCCGTCGCGACGAACCCGAAGGGGTAGCGGCGCACATAGGCGGGGACATAGCTCTGCTCCGCCCATTGCCCGCCGCGCACGAACAGGTTGCGCTGCTCCAGCCCCAGCACGGCGACCGGCACCGCTTCGGGCATCGCGAAGACGACCGGATAGCTTTGCCCGGCGCGCGCGAACTCGGCCGCGACGATCGGCACGAACGCGGCGTCGGCAGCGAAGCCGGCATCACCCTCCAGCAACCGCCAGTCCGCGTGCGTCTCCCGCGAGAGCGGACGCGGATCGCGATAGAAGGGCGGGAGCCCTTGCGTCACTATCTCGGTCACGAACGTCCTCCCTTGCGGATGCCGGCCTTGAGCAGGAAGCTGTTGGGCCCGATCCGGCGCACCTGCACATTCTGGCCACGGGTCAGCGCGCGCAGTGCCGCCTCAGTGGTCATCGATCCGCGCACCGGCTTCACATCGACCCCCTCGAGATCCTTGGGATCGAAGACGATGTTGGCACGCGACAGGCGGCCCACCGCGAGCACCGCATCGGACACGCTCGCCGCATCGACATCGAAGCTGTAGCGATTGTCCGCCACCCGCACCGGTTGGGCCGCGGTATCGGTTGCGGCCGCAACCGCAGGCTCGGCGCGCGGCGCGACGCTGCTCGTCGTGTTGCCCGATCCGCTTTGCGCGCACTGAGAGGGATCGGCGCAGACGACTTCGCCGAAGCCGGTCACCCGCACCTCGATGATCGAGGGCGAGGCGATACCCGCATTGCGCCGCACTTGACGGATCTGGTCGGTCACCATCGCCGCCGCCTCGCGCGACTGGGCGTCGGCTTCGGTCGGCTGGATCAGGTTGAGCGGCGCGGCGGGCGGATTGGGCAGGCCGATCGCGACGCCGGCGACGTCGATATTGTCGGTACCCAGGATCTGCACCGCAAACACGTTGAAGTTACCCGACACGCGGATGCCGGCATCGCCGGCATCGACGATGCCGTTGGGCGCGATCAGGTCGACGTCCGCCACCGGCGCGCCCGGGATCGATGCGACGGTACCGATGCCTGCGCCCGTGGGCAGGCCCGCGGGCGCGCGGTTCATCAGCAGAAGATCGGCATCGAGCGTGTAATTGTAGAATGTCGGCGAGATCGAGGTCTGTGCGCCCTTGCCCGCCGCGATGTCGCCATAGCTTGACCAGATCAGCATATTGCCGCCGAGCGCCGTCAGCACGCGCGACTGGTTCACTGTCACGCTGTCGTGCGTGAAGATGTTGATCGCGCCGCCATTGGCGGTGACGATGCCCGCGCGCAGCGCATTGCCGCGCCCGTTGTTGCTCGGCGGCTGGCCCGTCGCATCGGCCGGCGCCGCGACATTGGCAAGCTTGAGCGCGCCGCCCGGGATCACGAAGTCGATCTGCCCGCCGCCGTTCGAAAGCACACGGCTGGCATAGGTTTCGAAATCGCCCTTCCAGCGCGATTCCCCGGCCGCCAGCGCCTCGGTCGCGCGCTTCTGCGCACCGGGGAACAGCGTCTTGATCGCGTCATAGCCGCGGAAGGTCGAGTTGTTGCGCTCGCTGTCCGGGGCATTCGCCTCGCGGCCCGTGGTACGCAGCTCCAGATAGAGCACGTCGCGAACGAAGGGCGACTTATAGTCCTCGCCCAGCCCCTGCCAATATTTCCACGCGGTATCGAGATAAGCGAGCTGGTCGGCCTGCGTCTTCAGCGGCTCCAGGCCCTGCAGCTCGCGGACATAGTTGACCAGCCCCTTGCGCGCTTCGGGCAGGTAGAATTCGACGCCGACCTTCACCGCTTGCGCCTTGCTGGGGAAGAACTGGTCGAACGGCGTCGCCTGGCCATTCGGCAGGCCCATCCAATATTCCACTGCGGTCGCCAGATAATCGGCCTGGAGCGAGGGTGTCTCGAGCGTGGGCAATCCCTGCAGTCCGCGGATATGGTTGACGAAGCCCGCACGCAGATCTTCGGAGAAGAAGACGCTGTCGGGCGGCACGTCGCCGCGGGTGTAGAGCCGGTCGAACAGATAATAGGAGAGCTGCTTCCCACTCCCCGCATCCTTCAGCAGGTACGAGATGGTCGATCCGCCGGGCGCCAGATAGCTGGTCTCGAACGCCGCGATATCGGGCCGCTGGTTGAAACCGACGCTGATCGCGATGTCCGCCGCCTTCTGCCCCGGATTGAGCACTTCGGCCGGATTGGGATCATACGGATTCGGATCGGGCAGCGTCAGCCACTGGCTGACGATGCCGTTGGCGTTGCTCGGGATCCAGAGATCTCCGCCGGTCTCGACCTCGAGCCGGCCCGTCCCGTTGATCGTGATGTAATTGCTGCCGTTGAAGTACAGCCCCGCCCCCGCACGCACGATGCTGAGATCCTGCGCATTGTTGTGCTGGAAGGTGAAGTTGGGGAAATAGATGTCGCCGCGCGCCTGCACCCAGGCGTGCTTGGGCAGGTCGAGCACCGCCGAGGTCACGATATCTCCGCCGGCATAGATGCGTACCGGGTTCGTATCGCCGATATGCAGCACCGGCGCGAACTCCCGATTGAACGGCTGCACACCGGGATAGGTCGAGCCCGGACCCGCGTTGAGGAACCAGTCGCGGCTGAACCGCCCGAGATTATAGTTGGTCGCGAACGGACGCAGCGGCGTCTTGAACAGTTCGACAAGCGACTGGCTGAGCGTGATCCCGGAGAGGCCGCTCCGGAAGTTCTGGCTGTTGGCGTAGTTGGGATCGAACACGAACTGATCGACATTGCGCGTCGCATTGCCGATATGGACGTCGCCCTGCGCCAGCAGTTCGAGATTGCCCTTCGGCGCAGGCGCCAGGATCATCCCGCCCAATATGTTGATGTCGCCCGCTGCCGCGATCACGCTGACATTGGCCGGCCACAGCTCGAACCCGATATAGCTGGCTCCGATATAGGAGCGCGTTGACGTGCCGCCCGCCACCCGCGTCGGGTTGATCGTGTCGCCGAACACACGCGCCAGGTCGATGTTGCTACCGTTGTTCCACAGCTTGATGTCGCCGCCGGCCGAGAACAGCGTCACGCGTGCATCGGGCGTGTAGCTGAGGAAGCCGTTGGCATCGTTCGGATCGGGCATCAGCGGGTCGAGTACAGCTTCGATGTTCAGATCGCCGCCGCTGCTGACACGGAACTCGCCCGACGAGGTATAGAGGAGCGTGTGCAGGTCGTAGGAGACCAGCTTCAGCATCGGATCATAATAATAGTAGATCTGCCCAGTCTGCTGACCCTGCAGACCGCCGCCCGATGTGCCCGGGCGCCAGCCGGTGACCTTCTCGCTCGCGATGAAGGCACCGCCCGCGCTGATCGTGCCGAGTCCCTCGGCCACGTAAAACTTGCCCGAGCCGATATTGCCGCCTGCACGAATGGTCAGATCGCCGCCGCCATTGACGGTGAGCGCCATCGGCTCGTCGAGCACCGTGTTGCCGGTGACGCGGCCGATGGTCGGGATGTTGGCTGACAGGCCAAGGATGTTGCCGCCTGCGCTGATGTCGATATTGCCGCCGCCCAAGGCACCGATCCCGGCCTGATAGGTCGGGAAATTGATATACCAGGTGCTCTGGTCGAACGGACGGCCATTGGCTTGCGCGAACGTGCCGTCCGGATTGACCGAGCCCAGCGCCACCAGCCATCCGCTTGGCAGCTGCGGGCTGCCCGATCCGTCGATGGCCCCCGCGACATTGATCGTGATGTCGCCGCCGTTGATGGGATAGCTTGCACCCGGCGGAGCATGGAAGCCTGGCAGCGCCGGCGCCTGCTCGCCTGCGGTATAGATTACCGAGGGACGCTGCTGCAGCACCAGATCCTTGCCTGCGGCAAGATTGATACCCGCCGTGCCGGTGCGAACGAGATAGCCGGTGGAGTTGTCCCACTGGATAAACTCGCGCGCCGCGACATAGTTCGGCGAATTGGCCGTTACCACTGCGCCATCGGCACGCAGGCGCTGATAGCCTCCACCGTCGTCAAACCACAATACAGGCAACGGGCGCCGGGCATAGTTGGTGGTATCGACATAATCGCCGGTCACCGGATCCTTGAGGATCGGCTGCCCGGTCTGCGGATCGAGATAGCGGCCCTGCGCGTCGCGCGTCAGCTCGATCCAGCCGAGGTGATAATTTCCGGAGTTCGAGCCGCCTTGCGGAATGCGGACGAACTGCCCCGACGACGGATCCTTGAGGTACAGCCGGTTCTCGTTGCCGCGCGCCGGATCGTAATAATATTCGATCGTGTCCGGCGTGCCGCCAACGATCACCGATCCCTTGCCCGCGCCCAGCAACCCCTCGGGCAGCACCGCGAGCGAGTTCGGGCTGAGCAGGTTCGCGCCCGCGGTCAGGTTGAAGGTCCAGCTCGGCCCGTTGAGCAGCGTGCCGTTGACGCTCGCATCGCTGAAGCCGTCGGAGAGGTTGGCGTTGATCTTGAGATCGCCCCTGGCACGCAGCGTCAGCACGCCCGCCGCGCCGTTGAACCGCACATTATGCAGGTCCCACGCCGTCTTGAGTTCCATGTCGCCGTCGGAACGCAGCTCGATCCCCGGCGCGACCGTGATGCCGCCGCCGAGACGCGTCCGGATCGCATTCGCGTTGTTCATGAAGCGCGCCGCGTCCGCCTGAACCAGATCAATCAGCGGCCGGTCGATCGTCGTCACGCCCTCATAGACGCGGAAGGCTTCGGCCAGCACCTGGCGCGCGCCGGTGATCGTGCCGCCGATCTGGCCGATCGCCATGTCATTGCCGATCTGCGGCGCGCGCAGCCGCACCAGCCGCCCGCCATCGCCGCTGCCCGATACGTCGATCAGCGATCCGGCGGACAGGTCGATCCGACCGCCGTCGCGGCCCTGGGTTTCGAGCAGCACGGTGCCGCCCGAACCACTGCCACTATTGGCCTTTGCCAGGATCTTGCCGGTCGCGAGCAGGTTGACGTTCTCCGCAGCGGCAAGCTGGACCCGGCCGCCATTGTCGCCGACCGTCTCGATCGTGCCGGCCAGGCTGATCGAGCCGTCATTCGCGACCACCGCGAAATCACGCACCCGGATCGTGCCGGCGATCGTCGCGTCACCCTGGTTGAACTCGAAGCGCCGCGATTCACGGAACCCGCCCGCGTCGAGCGCACCATTGAGCGCAGCGAAGTCGCCCAGCGTCGCGCTCAGCACCGAGAAGCTGCCCGAGCGATAGCCCGAAGCCGCGCTGCCTTTCACGCCGTTACCGAGCGTCACGTCGCCAAGTCCCGCGAAGACGTTGAGCGCCCCCGCATCGCCGCCCGCCGCCGAGCCCGAGACGTTGATCACCGCGCCCTGCGCCAGCGTGATGTCGCCACGGTCGGAGGTCAGGTTCACCGTGCCCGCGCCGACGCCGACCTCGACGTCGAAGATGCGGCTGATATTGCTCGTCACGTCGATCGACGACCCGCTCGCCAGCACGACGTCGCCCTGACGCGCGCGCAGATTGACGATACCGCCGGTCAGGCCGATCCGGCCGCTGCTGGTGATCGCGCTGCCAGTGAAGCCGATCGTCGCGCCGAAGGTCGAAAAGGGATCGAGATTGCCGCCCGAGCTGGTCAGCGTGATCGCGCCGCCCGCATCGAAGAACATCCGCCCGCCGCTTTCGGCGGTCACCGCGCCCGCGTCGATGGTGAGCGTGCCGCCGGTGAACAACGTCCCGTCGTCACGACCGATCACGCGCTTGGCGGCATCGATGGTCAGCGCGCCGACCCCCGAGATCCATTTGTCGCCGCCCGAGAAATAGATGTTGTCCGCGGCGAGCAGCATCGAAACGTCGCCGCCGCGTCCGGTAACCGGGCCGCCATTGGCGTTGGCGATGGTAAGTGCGCCTGCCGACACCTTCACCTTGTTGCCACCCGAACCGATCGCCCGGATTTCACGCGCGTCGAGCGTCAGGCCGTTGGCGGCCGCAAGCTCGACAGTGCCGTAGAAGTCGATCGTGCTGTAACTCTTGAGGGCAATGTCCTGTGCATTGGCGAGCGCGCCGAGCGATCCGCCGGCGAAGACGAGACCGGCCACGCCCGCGGGCACTTCACCCACGCTGACACGCGACGCCGCCGCGCTGATCTGCGGCGCGCCGAGCGACGCCTTGCCGCTCAGCGAGATATCACCGGTCGTGTCCATCGCCAGCGACTTGCCGGACGTGATCCGTGCGCCATCGGCAATGATCAGGTTGCCGCCGGCAACGAGCGGCGCGAGACCGTTCGCCGCGCGCGAGGCGTTAACTGCCGCGAGCTGCGCGGGATTGGCGAACAGCGCACTCAGCGCGTCGACGGCGGCGAGGTTGCGCAGGATATCAACCTGCCCGCTCGACGAGAGGCGTAGCACGGTGCCCTGATCATAGGCCGGATGGACGATGTCGTCGGTGGTGCTCGGCGTGCCGCGCGTATCGGTGAAGCCAGCATAGACCGGCAGGATACGCAGATCGCCGGAACTGCCGGTAATCTGCCCGCGCGTCTCGACCGCCGCGCCCTCGGCGAGCCGGATCGCATTGGTCGCCGCGAGCAGCAGCTCGGGGCCCGCCAGCACCGATCCGGCATTGTCGATGACGATGTCGGTCGCGCCGACCGCGAGTTCGAGGTTGACCGCGCCCTGACGGCGCACCCCGCCCAGCAGCAGGCTCTCGGCCCCGAAGGCGTTGAGCGCGGCGCTGTCGAGCAGCAGATAGCCGGCATAGCGGCCGGTGTCGGTGTCGGCATCGACCACCGCAATCTTCGGCGCGCTGATATCGGCGAAACCGCCGCGCCCGCCCTTGCCCGCACCCGACTTCAGCGTCGCGTTGAGCTTGAGCGACTGGCCCGCGGTGAGCACGACACTGCCGCCGTCGACCGGGATGCGCGGCACGTCTCCGATCGGCATGTTGGTGCGCAGTGCCTTCTTGAGGAAGGCTTCGGAGGTGAAGAAGGTGCTGGCATAGGCCTCGGCATATTCCGACCGAGTGCGCAGCGTCTTGCCGTCCATGACGAGGAAGCCGGTGTTGCGCTGGTCGCGCACTGCCTGCCCGGCGATGAAGCGATAACCGGCCTGGATCGTCGATCCGTCCGGATTATGCGCCACCTCGCCCAGCGCCATGTCGGCGAAATTGCCCTTGTAATGGTGCTGCGCCGTGACGCGGAACGCGCCGGGGAGCGACGCATAGTCGGCGGGCAGCAGCGTGTAGTAGCCCGCCGGAAGGCCGCTGCCGCCCGAGAGGTAGATCTTGCTGCCGACTGCAAGGCCATTGCCTTCGCCAAGGCCGACCGGCGCAATGTCGCCCTCGAAACCGGGGATCACCGCAAAGATCTCACCGGGCGCGTTGACCCAGCCATAGTCCTTGTTGCGATAGCCGGTGAGCCAGTCCGCGCTTCCGCCAAGGCCGGGGACGAATTCGCGTGCATAGAGGTCGCCGCTGCCCGCGACGTCCATCACCGCGCCGGACTGAAGGTCGATATTCGCAGCGTCGATGTTAATCGTCTTGGCCGGGAGCGAGCGCAACTCGACCGCGCCAAGCGCAGCAGCGACCAACGGATCGAGCCAGGTGTCGCCATTGGACAGGCGCCCATAGGGGATGACGTTGCCATCGGCGTTGACCGAGGTGACGCTGCCAGCGAGCAGCCGAACCGCGCCGTCGGCGCCGATCGCCTGGAAGGTGATCGAGCCAAGCGGTGAGCGCACGATCCCGCCCTGATCGATCTGTGGCGCGCGGAAGATCAGATCGGCCGCGGCCTCGTACGGCGTTCCGTTGATCGGGCCGCCATCGTCCTGTTTGAGGATCGTGATCTTCTGTTCGGAACTGACCGTGAACTGGCGCGCGGTGGCGGCATAGATCTGGTCCGCCTTGAGGGTCAGCTTGCCCGGCGTGGTGATCGATCCGGTGTAGCGGCCGTTTCCGCTGCCGGCACCGAGCAGGCGGATATCGCCGCCGCTGGCGATCATGGTGTCGCCAAAACCGTAGAAGTCGGCAGTCACGACATCGACCAGCGTGCCCCCGCGGATCGTGAGGCTGCTGTCCGGATTGGCCGCGGGAATGAGGTTGCGCAGTGCCGCATTGTACAGCGTGCTATCGAACTGGGCACCACCACCGCTGATACCGGCCCCGCCGCCGAGGAGGACGATGTTCGCCTCAAGCGTGATCTTGCTGCCGTTCGCGCCGATCAGGCGCGGAGTGTTGATCGTCAGCCGGTCGAGCACATAGCTGCCGTCCGCCTTGCGCCCGCCGAGCGTCGAGGTGCCGACGAACATGATCCCCGGCGACGCATTGAGCGTCAGCGCGCCGAAGCCGCCTTCGGCGAGAATGCGGTTGGCTTCGAAGCGCGGCATCGCGTTGGGCGCCGATGCCGGCGCGGGAAGCGTGTAGCGCGCCTGCGCCGAGCGGAAGATGTCGAGCATCGCCGAGTTGAGACCCGGCAATGCCGGCATCGCGGTGCCGGCGTCGGCCGGAATATTGTCACCGATCAGCAGCGCGGTCGGGTTGCCCGCCGCGTTGACCACATAGTTGTTCAGCCAGGCAGTGAGCTCGTTGGCGTCCTTCACCATGAAACCCGCCGGGAACGGTCCGACGGCGTTGGTGCTGTACTGCGTCCGGTACCGCGCCCAGTCGATCGTGTTCAGATCGATGCCGTACATGCTGGTCGGGCGCGTATTGCCGCCCTTGAGGTAAACGCGCAGCCGCAGATTGTTGAACAGCGACACCGCGGTGGATATCGGGGTGAACGCGCCCTGCGGCTGATAGCCGGTCGCGACGCCAAGCGTCAGCGCGCCGCCGCGCGCGGTGTCACCGCCGGCACGGGCCAGCATCGTCGCATCGTTGACGTCGAGGATCAGGCTGGAGATCGAGATCGATCCGCCGTCCGAAGCCATCAGGGTCGGCGTGCGGACCGACACGCCATTGGCGTTGGCGACCGGCAGGTCGAAGGTGAAGCTGGTACCCGACACGTCGAGCACCGCGCCTTTCTCGATCGTGATGAAGTCGCGCGCGGAGATACCGATCGATCCGCCCGCCAGCACCTCGCCGTCGAGCAGCTCGCGGCCGTCCTTCACCGTCCGGCTCGTCACCAGCACCGCGCCCGGCGCGCGCAATGCGGCGCTGCTGCGCAACACATGGCCATCACCGAGCAGGTCGATGACGCCCGCCGGCGCCAGGATGGTGCCGGCGATATCGCTGGCCGCGGCGATCCGCACGCTGCCGCGCGCTTCGGTGGAAAGCAGCGATCCCTTGCCCATCACCAGGCCGGGCAGGTTGAGCTCCATGCCGCGCCGCTGCGCCATCGGCCGCTGCTCGATCGGCACGAATCCGATCTCCGCGACCTCATAGATGTCGGTGCCCGACGCATAGTCCAGATAGGAAGGGCCGCCGGTCAAGCCGGGAACCTTGAGCACCAGCGAAGCGCTGCTCGCCTTCACTTGCACGCCCTCGCCGATCGTCACGCTCGGCGCGGTCAGTGATATCTTCGAGAAGCCGCTGCGCGCGAAGAATTCAGGCGACAACAGCATCGCGCCCTCCTGATCCTCGCCCAGCGCATGGCCGATCACGATCGGCGCCAGCGCAGTCAGTGCATAGGCACCGTTGCCGCCCAAGCCATAGGCGCGTGCGTTGGCGAGGCCGCTGAGGTCGAGCGTGTCGGTCGGCTGGATGCTCGCGCCGACCGAGAGATTGCCGGCCTTGCCCGCGCGCAGCGTGCCGTCGCGATCGACCCAGGCGCCGCCCGAGCTGTCGATCACCATGGTGCCGGGTAGGATCAGCGAAACGTCTTCGAAGAGATCCTGCCCGACATTGGTCGCGGACAGACTGATCGAGCCGCCGTCGATGCGCGGGACCGCAGCGATCGCCACCGCCTCGTCGCGCTCGAAATCGTTGAACCAGGCGCCGCGCGTATCGATGCGGCTGTTCGCGCCCATCACCAGGCTGAGACCGCTCAGATCGACATCGCCGCCCTGCGTGCGGATGCTGCCGAGGAATTCCATGCGGTCGCCCGCGGCGAGCTCGAACGAGGCGCCGTGCTGCAGGTTGAGATTGACCCCGGCCTCGACCCGCACCGCAATGCCCGCGCGCGGCGGGAAGGGCTGTGCGTCGCTGCTGCGATTATCCTGCCGGATATAATAGCTGCCCATGGTCGAGCGGTTGAAGAAATCCTGCCCGACGAGCATCGCGTTGTCGCTGCTGCGCCCGTTCTGGCCACGCTTCGTACCTTGCTTATACTCCTTCCCGAAAAAGTCCCCGTAAACGCTCGACAGGTCCCCGGTGAGCCCGAAGTTATCGGGCAGCAGCTGCTCCATCGCAGCCAGCAGAATGTTGTTGGTGACGTACTCGCCTTCGCTCTCGCCGGCGTTGTTCAGGATGAACTGGCCGCCCTTGGGCTGGTTGGCCCGCTGGTACTTGCCGATCGTCGTCGCGCCCTTGATCGTCCCCTGCAGCACTACGTCGGGTGCGAGGATCTCGATCTTGCCGCCCGCGCCGCCCTGGACATAGCCGTCCTCGTACCGGCCGAGCGTGCTCGACATGAACGGGATGAAGTAGGTGCGCTGCTTGCCCCATTTGACGTCGTACTGGACCCACTCGTTGGCGAGACCCATGTACAGCTCGTCGGGATCGGCTTCGCGGATATCGATGATCCGGTTGTCGAGCGTACGGACCAGGGTCGTGTTCACGAAGCCGGCTTCGTAGGTGATCTTGCCACCCGAAACGTCGATGACCGACCCGGACTTCATGATGAAGTCGTCGTCCAGATCGAGCGTGAAGGACCCGCCGTTGAGCAGGAACTGGGCGAGCGTGCCCTGGTTGAGGTTGTCGAAGCTCTGCCAGTTGGCGAAATCGGTGCCGTAGCGCCGGTCGACCGTGATCTCGCGGCGATAGAGCGGCCCGTCGCGTTGAAGCGGCGAATCCGCGAGCTGGGCTGCGAACAGCTTGCCGGTCACCTGATGATAGCCCATCGGCAGCACGGTGCTCGTCCAGCCCGACAGGTCGATCTTGGCGTTCTTCTCCATCAGGAAGCGCACGCCACTTTCATTGTCGAGGTTTGCGCTGTTGCCGCGGTTGCTGCCGATCGAAAGTGCGGTCGCATCGAGCAGCACGTTCATCGTGCCGCTCGGCATGTAGATCAGCGAATCCTCCTGCATGTGCAGGCGCGCGCCGAGGATGTTGAGCGACCCGACGCTCTGCGCGCCCGAGGTCAGCGGGATCTTGTCGCTGGCGACCAGGTCGGGCGTGATCTGGGTCAGGCTGCCCTTGCCGAAGATCACGTCGCCGTTGCCGGTCGATGGACCGTCCTGGTCATTATTGGCATATTCGCGGAAATCGAAGATCTGCGTCTTGAACTCGATCGCGCCGCGGAACAGCGCGGTCGACGTCATCTCGATCGCGCCCATCTGTTCGAGCGTATAGCCGCGGAAGTCGACCCGGCCACCGCGCTCGGCACGGATGATGCCTTCGTTGCGTGCGCGGAAGCCGAGCGCATCGACACGCTTCGCCTGAATTCCGTTGACGTAGGCCTCGATCCGCGCGTTCGCGTTCGGAACGGTCGCGCCGATCGCATAGGTTTCGCCGAACGCCTCCTTCCAGAATTTCTGGCGCGCGGCGGTGGTGACCGAGCCCAGCCCAAGATAGGGCAGATTCGCGCGCATGAACGAAAGCGGGTTGTACGCGCCGGCATAGGCCGTGACGTTCTTGCCGTCGCCGGTCAGGTAGATGTTGTCGCCCGCCGCCAGGATCACCTGACCCTCGTCCTTGACCGAGAGCAGGCCACGGTTGGTGACCGCCGGGCCGAACAGCATGATCTTGCCGTAGCTGCCGGTCTCGATCGACCCGGTCGCGCCGACCGTCATCTTGTGGCGCAGCGGATCGCTGGGGTCATCGATCGACGGCGCCGGCTTGAGCATGTCGACGAACGGATCGCTGCCGCCGATCCCCGCCCAGTTCCACGTGTTGCTGAACGTGGGATCGATGCGGTTGTTATAATCGCGCGCATAGGAGACGAGGCCCGCATCGTCGCGATGATCAAGCGCCGAGAGCACGACCTGCTGCGCCTTGATCCTGCCGTTGACCGCAAGGCCCTGCGGCCCGGTCAGCACGATCTCGCCATCGGCCTCGATATTGCCGTTGATGACCGTAGTGCCCGCCTTGAGCGAGCGGTTGAACATCACCCAGTCCTTCTGCGCCTGCTTGATGCGCAGTACCTCACCCGCCTGGTTCGACAGGTCGCTCCAGTTGAGCCGCGCGACACGGTTCGACTGGGTCAGCGTGGTGACGTTGCCCGCGACATCGACATCCTTGACGCCGGTTCCCGTCACCAGCTGGCGGACATTGACCTTGGCGTCCTGCCCCAGCAGCACGCCGTTATCGTTGAACACGAAGACGCGGCCTTGCGCGCGGATCTCTCCGCCGATGAATGAGGCCTGCGAACCATGGACGCGGTTGACCGCGATCCAGTCCGCGGACTGCTGCTGGAACTCGAGGATCTCGTTGGTCTGGAGCCGGAAACTCTCCCAGTCGAGCAGCGCCTTCTGCTGGTGCTGCCTGATCGTCATCAGCGGCCGCCCGTCCGCCGCCGATCCGATCACCGGCCGGTCGGCGCCCGTCCATTGCGACATGCTCCCGTCGGGCAGCTTGACCCGCCCGGTCTGCATCGCCGTCATCGACTGGAAGGGCGGCGGCGTGGTCTGCGCGCGCGCCGCGTCCGCTCCGGCGAAACTGACGGCAAGCGCCAGCGCCGGGAGGCTGCAGGTGCCGAACAGGCCCCGCGCGGTGCGCTTGGCGGTCGTGGCGGCGATACGGGTCGGTTGCATGGGGCTAACTCCGGACGGGTCGGTCGGATGGATCAGGGCTTGTTGGGATCGGCTTGCGGCGCGGCATCGGCCTGCGGCGGCGCCAGCTCGGCGCGCATCCGCGCCTCGACGCTCGGCGGCAGCGTGTCCCTGGTGAAGCGCGCCGCGCGCAGCTTGTCCTCATAGTCCTGGACAAGGTTCTCGAGACGCACGCGCGAGGACTGAACGAACGGCTCGGAGCCGCCGACCAGATCAAGGAAATCCTTGCGCCCGTAGCGGTCGAGGATCTCGCCGCCGAGCTTGAACAGCTCGGCGTTGCGCGTGCGGCCGAGCTCGATCAGCTCGTCCTTGACCTTGGCGTCTTCACGCATGCGGTTGAGCTGGCCGCGGGCATTGTCGGCGATCAGCGTCTGCCGATCGAGCTGGCGGCGAAGCTCGGCGACCTCGGCGCGAAGCTTCTCGGCCTCGGTCGGCGGCTTGGCCAGAACGGCGCCCTGGTCCGCCGTGGCGGCGGTGGGCGCCGCCACGGCGGTATCCTGCGCGAGTGCCGCTCCCAAAGGGGCAGAAGCGGCGCTCAGGGCCAGCAGGATCTGGATCGGGGTAAGGAGGCGCATGATCATCTCTCCTCAGAAACCGGATGTGAGGTTGATCTGGAGGACGTCGACATCGAACGGCGCGCGGTTGATCGACTTGGTGCTGTACCAGTTCAGACCGATCGCGGTGTTGGTGAACACACCCAGCTGCGCCTCGATCAGGTAGCCCTTCACGTCGGTGCCGCCGAGGCCGAAGTCGCTGTCGGTGAAGATATCGAGCACCGCATCGGTGCCGATCCGCTTGTAACCGACACCCAGCTGCCAGTCGCCAAGCTTGGCGATCTTGTCGTGGCCGACGTCGAGCCGGATCTGATAGCCGTAATTCTGTGGCGGGACGCTGGCGGGTTCGCCCACGCGCCGGGCCGCGATTTCGGCGCGGTCGAAGCCGATATTCTGGACATATTCGCCAGTCAGCTTGACGCCGATGTCACCGAAGCCGGTGTAGCTGATGCTGCCCGTACCGGTGACCAGCTCGAACTTCGAGGCGAGACCGGGAAGCGAGGTGACGCCGTCGGTGCGCAGGTCGAACAGCGAGTTGCCCTGCGAGAGCGACAGCGGCGCAGTGAAGTCGTTGAGGCGCGACCCGTCGGGCGCGTTGCGGATGCCCTGGACGTTGCGGAAATTATAATAGGCACCCGCCGCCTTGACCTTCAGCTTCTCGACCGGTTCGAACTCGAACCCGGCCTGGCCGGCGATCAGGTTGCGGTCATAGGGGTCGAGCTCGCGCTCCTGCAGCGGGAACCAGCCGCCGGTCGCGAACAGCCGGGCGTTGAGCGCATCCTCGCCGAACTGATAGCTCAGCGTCGCCGCCACGCCTTCGGGATTGATGTCGGTGTCCCAAACCATATCGGTCGAATAAAAGGGGTTGGGCATGCGCCCGCCCGTCAGCTTCACCTGTTCGATCGGCGACAGCTCGACATAGGCGCGGTCGATATAGATGCCGTCCTTCTGGAAGAAGTCGCCCAGCGTCTCGTTGGTCGAAATCGGCCCGGCATTGTCGCCCGACGCAAGGCGGAAGCCGACCTTCACCGCATCGGTGATCTTCGCCTCGACGCCCAGCCGTGCGCGGTAGCGGAGCATGTAGCGGTTGATCGTCGAGTTAAGCAGCGGGAAGTTGTTGCGCGGCGAGCCGCCCGCCTGGATGATCGCATTGACGTCCGGGAATTGCGGGAAGTTGGTGTCTGCGAACAGATTGGCCTGATAGCGCAGCCGGAAATCGCCCGAGAGGGTGATGCGGTCGAGCCAGCCGGGCATGGTGTTCGGCGCGATCCAGCGCTTGGATTGCGCGTCGGCGATCACCTCGGCCTTCACCTGATCGCGGATCTGGTTGCGCACCGCCTCGGGCACATAGGGTACGTCGATCGTCGACGCGGTCTTGGGCGCCTCGCGTTGCGCACGCAGCTCGGCAGCCTTCTTGGCGCGATCGAGCAGGGTCTGCGCCTTTTCGAGCGGGATCACGCCTTCATCGACGAGCAGTTGCAGGATCTCCACTCCGACATCGTCGGAGCTCTGCGCCTGCGCCGGCTGGGCGGCGAAGGCGATCGCGGCGAGCGCGGTTCCGCTTCGCAGCAAGTTGGTAACGAACGGCATTTGGGTCTTCCCCTTGTTCGATAGGTTGGCGGGAGGCGTCAGCCGCCCGTGCGTCGCATGTTGATGGTGGCGTAGGTCCGCCCGTCCTGGTTCGCCGGCAGCGTCCGCCCGAGCGGCGGCAGCCCCGCCAGAACCCGGCGGATCGCCTCGTCCAGCTCGCCATTGCCGGTGGAGGAGCGCAGCCGCGCGCCGGTGAACCGGCCCGTGCCGTCGATATCGACCATCACGTTCAGGAAACCGCTGGCGCTGCGGGTCTTCGGATCCCGCTGCAGCGCGCGCCGGATGTGCGTCTCCACATAGGCGCCCCAGCTTCCGCCACCGCCGCCGCCACCGCCCCGGCCGAACAGGCCACCGCCGCCACCGGCGGCGAGCCGGAAGCTGTCCGACCCGGCGTCGGCCGGCTTGTCGAGCCCGGCGGGCTCGCTGGTCGACGGCGCTTCCGAAGGCGCTTCGGACGGATCCTCCGACGGCTGCTCGACATCCTTCTGGATCTCGGGCTCCTGCTCGGTCGGCTCGACGATCTCGGGCTCCTCCTCCATGATCTTCTCTTCGGGCGGAGGCGGCGGAGGTGGCGTGACCACGGTGATCTCCTGGATCACCCGCTCACGCCCGATCGGGGTACCGCTGGGCCAGAAGTACCAGATCAGCAGCCCCGCCGCGGCCAGCAGCGCCAGGGCGGTCCCTGCGCTCTTGGCCCATTCGGGCAGACGCCGGTCGCCCGCGGGTGCGGTGGCGGCCATGGCTCAGGTCGCCTTCTGCCGCTCGGACACCAGCCCGAGCTGGGTGATGCCCACCCGGCCGCACACGTCGAGCACCTCCATGATGCGCCCGTATTGCGAGACCCGGTCGCCCTTGATCACCACCGGAAACTCCGGCGTCACCGCCTTGAACGATCGCAGCTGGCTCTCCAGCTCGTCGATCGTCACCGGCATGGCGTCGAGGTAGATCGATCCCGAGCTGTCGACCGCGATCGCCTTGGTCGTCGGCTTGGCGAGGCTGACCGCGGACGACGCTTTGGGAACATTGACCTTGATCCCCTGCACCGCCGCCGTCGTCATGATGATGAAGATGACGAGCAGCACGTACGCCAGGTCGAGCATCGGCGTGATGTTGATGTCGTCGTAAGGCTTCTTCTTGGCGTGGACGCGCATGGTCCCCTCCTCACTCGGCCGCGATGGGCATTGGGGTGGGGACCGGCGCCGGGGCGCTGCGGTGGGTTTCGGCGATGCGCTTCTCGAGCTCGTCGACGAAGACGTCGGCGTCGGCGCCGACTTCCTCGAGACGGCTGACGAGATAGTTGTAGCCGAACAGCGCCGGGATCGCGACCGCGAGACCCGCCACCGTCGCGAGCAGCGCCGCCGCGATGCCCGGTGCAATCGCGTTGATGTTGACGTCGCCCGCTGCTGCCACGCCGGCAAAGGTGATCATCACGCCGATCACCGTGCCGAGCAAGCCGAGGAACGGACCGCCCGAGATGGCGATGGTCAACAGCACCATCCACTTGTTGAGGCGCTGGTTCTCGCGCACCTGCCCGGCGTCCATCGCCGACCGGATCGCATCGACCGACTCCCGGCTGAGGCCGGTGCGCAGCGCCATGCTGTTTGCGCTGAAGCGTTCCGCCAGCCCCTGGTCGGCAATCGCGAACAGCCGTGCCAGCGTCGAGTCCAGCCCCATGCGGTTGAGCTCGTCACCCGGGATCGCTCCCTGGATGCGGCCGCTCGCCGTGGCATGGCGATAGGCGGTCAGAAAACGGCGGTTCGCCGAAACCGTACGCCCGACCAGCCGGCCCTTCGCCACCATCACCCACCAGCTGATCGCCGCCATGACACCGAGCAGGGCGATTACCACCCATGCATCGACCGTCAGCGCGCTGAACAGAATGCCGAAATAATTGTGGCCGCCGCCGCCCGCCGCATCGGCTTCGCCAGCGACGCTGACAAGGGTCGCGGAACGGCCCTGGCTCTGCGCGGCGAGCGCGATCACGCTGGCGCTGCGCGCGGTGTTGGCGCGGCCCAGCTCGTCGATGTCGCCGGTGAAGGCCGGGACCGGGCCGAGCGAACCAATCACTTCCTCGCCATCCAGCTGCGGCAGCGCCGCCTGGACGGTGCCGGCCGCCACACCGTTGACGTAGAGCGTGATCACACCGTCAGCCGCGGTGACCGCGAGATGCGCCCAGCTCGCCGGGGCGATTGCGGTCGACGCCAAAGCCTCGCCGGACGTGCCGTCGGCACCGGTCAGGCGGACATAGGGCACACCAGCACGCAGGCCGACGCTGAGGCGTGCGGGCACCGCTTCGCCGCCGGCGGTCAACTTGGTGAAGACCAGCCCTTCCTGCGGCCCGTTCGCCTGCGGACGGATCCACGCCGACCAGGTCATCGCCCCGCCCGCCGGAATGGTCAGCGACTGTGACGGCGCAACGCGCAGCTGGCTTTCGCCGGTAAAGGTCGCGCCGCCCGCGATCAGGCCCTCCACGCTCGGCTTGGCGCTGAACGCGGCGATGCGGTTGCGGTTGGCGGTCTGGTCCGCCGGTGCGCCATTCTCGGAGAAGTGCAGCACCAGACTCTGCTCACCGTCATAGCTGCCATTGGCGTTGGCTGCCGGGGTCGCCTGCTGGTTGCCGTAATAGACCCAGATCTTCTGTGATGCGCCCGCCTCGAGCTGCGGCAGATCGACCCAGATCAGCGCCAGTTCGGCGGTCGGGTCGAAGCGCTCGATATGATAGGTCAGTGCGGTCTTGTCGTCCGACCCGACGAAGCGGATATCGCCGCCGTCGGGACGCGCCTTCGAGAAGTCGAAATTCCCCGAATGGAGCCGCACCAGCACCGGCACGCGGGTCAGCGAACCCTGCACCCCGCGCAGGCCCGACGCGTTCAGCGTCACCTCACGGCGCTCGGTCCAGTCGTTGTTCCACCACGCCAGCGCGGAGGACGGAAGCAGCGCGAGCCCCAAAAGCAGCGCGCCGAGGATTTTCTTCATGATAACAACCCCCATCAGGAAATTCAGAATGCGAACCACAGGCGGAACTGGCCGCGGAGTTTGCCGTCGATGTCGGTGAGCGTGCCGCCCGGATCGATCAGCGGCGCCGCCAGCAATGCGTCGATATTGAGATGCTTCATCAGCCGGAGCCGCATGCCGACACCGGCGCTCGCGAGCTTGCCGTCGGCCTTCACCTTACCATTGAGATCGGGCAGCGGGTCGAGGATGCGGACATAGCCCCAGTCGGCGAAGCCGTAGAACCGCCACTCGTCGACCGGCTTGCCCGTCAGCCCCGCCAGCGAAGGCGAGAAGAGCTCGAACTGGCTGGAGACGCCGAGGTCGCCCAGCTCCGCGCTCTCATAATAGCCACGCACGCTGTCGAACCCGCCGATCGAGAATTCCTCGTTCGAGATCAGCGGCTCATCCGCAAGCTGCCCGGCGAGGCGCCAAGAATAGCGGATGTCGTTCTTGAACGTGTAGGTGTAGCTCGCGTCGAGCCGCAGCGATGACCAGCTCGCGCTGGCGTTGAAGCGCTTGAGGCGGAACTCGCGTTCGTCCGCGTCGAGCCCACGCAGGCCGACATTGACCGCGGCATTGAACGCGAAATCCGATCGCTCCCCGGTTCGCCCCGTCGCATATTGCAAGGTGAGCGGCATGTAGCTGATCGGCGTGCGGCCGAATTCGGGGCCGAGGACAAGATCTTCCTGGAAGTTCTTGTAGTCGAGCCCGAGCGTCAGCGTGTGCTTCCAGTCTCCCCGCGAGAAGTTATAGACCCCGCGGAGGCCGACAATATCGCCCGACCCGAGCACGTTGATTCCGCCGACCGCGGCGACGTCGCTGTCCGAATGGACACCGTAGAGCACCACCGCGAAGGGCGTGCCCTGGATCGGCGCGACATAGCTGCCCGAGACGATCCAGGATTGCGCCGGTTCCTGTGGCGTGAACTGCCCTTGCACGCTGAAGCTGTGCCCCATCTGCCAGAGATTGGCGTAGACCAGGCTGGCAGAGACGCGCAGCCGCTCGGTCTGAGCACTGGCGCGGTCGTTGAACTCAAGTGTGCCGTGCAGCGGCAGCTGATCTTCGACCTGCAGGTCGACATCGACCGTGCCCGGCGTATCGCCTGCCCGCAGCGCCGGCGTGATCGTCCGCTCACCGCTCTTGTTGAGCGCGGCGATCTCGTCCGACACCTGCTTGTAGTTGGGCACCGCGCCCTCGGCGAGCGAGGGCGCGCGCTTCTCGATATCGGCGGGCGAGAAGAAGCGCGCGCCGGTGACGCGCAGCCGGCCAACCGACAATTCGGTGACCTGGAGCCGCACGACGCCGTCGCGCACTTCCTGCTCGGGAACTTCGACCGCGACGGTCTCATAGCCCTTGTCGCGGTAAACTTTCTCCAGCGCCGCCCGCGCCTTCTCGACATCGTCCTGCGGCCGCTGCGGGCCGAGATAGGGCAATACCGCCGTCTCGACCTCGACGCGCGAGAGCACGCTGTTGCCCTCGATCCGGTAGTTCAGAATATCGACGGGCCGCGCCGCGGGAGCAGCCTCCTGCGCTGCAGCGGGAAACACCAGCATCGCTGCCGCTGCACGCACGCACCAAACACCACGCCCACGACTAAGATCGGCAACTCTCACCGCCACCCCCTGAGAAATCCGAATCGCCGGATAGATAGTAATTGTTACGTATCAGAGACTCATATTACTTTGATTTCTAAGAATATTATGCGCACGCCACAATACAGCCCGGAACATTCATTCCGGTCATCGCCAATATTAATTGATGACTATTGTTCTGTTTTTGGAAACGAACTTAAGGTCATTGCCAAACGGACGGCACCGGAACCCCGGTGTCGTCGCGTCGAACTTTATCTGCCTCTGCTCATGAGACGCGCCGCATCGCCGACTCCATCATCGGTTTGCGAAAAAATCTGTATGATCGCTTTGGCGGCGCGACACATGGCCGCGCCGCGGCCTCAGCGCTTCCGCGCACCGGCTCCGGTTATGGCGGCGCCATCCACGCCTTCGCGGTACGACCAGCCATAGAGTTCTGCGACGACCTCACCGAACTGGCGCCCGCCATTGGTGGCGAAGATGCCGCTGAGGCGCCGGTCGCCCGGGTCGGCGGACAGACGGATCGGGGTGCGCGTATAGCGGTTCATCTCCGCCACTGCTTCAGCGATCGGGGTTTCGCGAAACACCAGCTCGCCACGCCGCCATGACGTGATCGAATCGATGACCGGACGGTCGATACCGATCACACCGCTGTCGCGCAGGATCAGCCGCTGGCCCGGTTCCATCATCCGGGTGCCGCCGCGGCTCTCGACCTTCACCCGGCCTTCCACCAGCGTCACCGCCACGGCATCGGCCTGGCGCCGCACGAGGAAGGTCGTGCCGATCGCAGTCACCCGCCGGCCAGCGGCCTCCACCACGAACGGCCGCTTCGCATCCTTCTCGACCTCGAACATCGCTTCGCCGCGGTCGAGGATCACGGTACGCTCGCTGCCGGCGAAAGCGACGTGCAATTCGGTATCGGTGTTGAGCGTGACGCGCGATCCGTCGGACAGCGTCGCGACCTCTCGTCCGCCGATCTCGGTCGCGAAGCGTTGCCCGCCATCACGGTTCCACAGCAGCGTGCCGGTGAACAGCAGCAGCACCGCGGCTGCGAGCGCGGCGAACTGAGCCATGCCGGGCCGCTGGAACCAGCTCCGCCGGATGGCAGGCTTCTGCGCGGGCGCAAGCAAGGCAAGGTCGTCCCAGAGACCCTGCACGCGGGCATAAGCCTCCTGATTGGCCTCGGACTCGCCCAGCCAACCCTCGAGCGCGCGCGCGTCCTCGCCGCCGTCCGCGCGCAGCGTCCAGCCGGCGGCGGCTTCCAGCGCCATAGCCGCATTGCCCGTCATGTCCCCGCTCGTCGTCATTCCTTGTCCATCGCCTCGGCCAGAAGGGTCAGCCCGCGCTTCAGCCGCCGCTCCACCGTCGCGGTGCCGACCTGCTCGCGCTTCGCAATCTGATCGATCGTCAATCCCTCCAGCCGCTTGAGGACGATTACCGTCCTGATCTCCTCCGGCAGCGCATCGAGCGCAGCCCTCACCTGATCTAGACGTTTGCGCGCGCCGATCACATCATCGGGCGTCGGGGCGGGATCGTGAAGGTCCATGTCCTCGACCGGAACCGGCTCGAACCGCCAGCGCGCATGGCGGCGGACGATATCGGCGGCAAGGTTCAGCGCAACGCGGACGACAAAGCCTTCCGGCGCCGCGATCTCCTCGGACCGGCGCGCCTCCTCGAGCCGCAGGAACGCCTCCTGCGCAACCTCATCCGCGTCATTGGCGGAAAGGCCGCGGCGCATCACCAGCGCCCTGATCCGTCTTGCCGTCGCGTCGATCGATCGCATGGGTCGGATACCGGCGGCCACCGCCCCAGCGGCGATGGTCCCTGTCCGGACACGAACCGCAGCGGCCCCTGCCCAAAACGGCGAGACCCGTGGCAGCGCGCCCGGCATTCGTCAAGCGGGCCGGCGGCTCCCGATGCGGCACACACACCTGCGCCGAGAGAAAAGTCCCTCCGCCGAACCGGAGCCCCTCGCCCCGCTCCTATAATGGCGGAGTGAAGCTTCGCTACGGGGTCTGGGGGTTGTGACGATGAACGAGGGTGCCACCGATTTTCGCCTGAACGCGCCGCCTTCCGTCACGATGCGGACCGTCGCGGAGTTCAGGTCCGAACTGCGCGACGCCTGCGGTTCCCATTCCAGCGTCCTGCTCGACATCGGCGGCGTCACCGAAGCCGATCTCAGCTTCGTGCAGGTCGTCTATGCCGCCCGCTACCAGATGGACAGCGTCGGCGGCTCGCTGAAGCTGGCCGGCCCGGCCACCGCCGGCGCCCCGATTGCGGCGCTGCTCCAGCGCGCAGGCTTCACGAGCAACCCCGCCGATATCGATTTCTGGTTCCATGGAGAATTGCCGCAATGACTGCATCGATCCTGACCGTCGATGACTCGCCGAGCCTGCGCATGGCGATCCGCATTGCGCTGACCGGCGCGGGCTACGCCGTGACCGAGGCCGGCGACGGCGTCGAGGGGCTGCAAAGGGCCGGCGAGAGCCAGTTCGACCTGGTCGTCACCGACCTCAACATGCCCAACATGGACGGGCTGACCATGATCCGCGAGATGCGCAAGCTGCCCGCTTATTGCGGCACGCCGATCATCTTCCTGACCACCGAATCCGACGATGCGATGAAGGCGCAGGCCAAGGCCGCCGGGGCGACCGGCTGGCTGGTCAAGCCCTTCGTTCCCGACCAGCTGATCCGCGTCGCGCGCAAGGTGCTGGGCCGGTGAGCGGCCAGGATCCCATCGCCGCCTTCCGTGTCGAGGCTGGCGACCTGCTCGACCAGATCGAACATGGTCTGCTCGACCTCACCGGACGGCTGGACGACCGCGAACTGGTCGATGAGGTGTTCCGCGGCCTGCACACGCTCAAGGGCTCGGGCGCGATGTTCGGCTTCGATGCGCTGGCCACCTTCACCCATCACTGCGAAACCGCCTTCGATCGCGTCCGCAAGGGGCTTGCCCCCGCGACGCAGGAACTGGTCGCCGTCATCCTGTCGGCCCGCGACCATATGCGCCTGCTGATCGACGGCGATCAGGACCGGGCAACCGGCGACGCCATCCTCGCGCGGCTTCAGGCTGCGATCGAAGCGGCGGGCGGCGCGCCCGACCCGGATGCCGCGCCCGCTCGCAGACCGGCGGATGAAAGCCGCCCCGCCAGCAAGAGCGGCTGGCGGCTGCGTCTCCGCCTCCCTGCCGATGCCATGGCGAACGGCACCAATCCGCTGATGCTGCTCGATGAGCTGCGCGATCTGGGCGATTGCGCCGTGCACGCACTGACCGACCGGATTCCGCCGCTGGCCGACCTGACCCCGACCGAGAACCATGTCGGCTGGGAAGTCGAACTGCGCGGCGACGTGCCAATGAGCGCAATCGAGGACGTCTTCATCTTCGTGATGGACGATATGGAGCTGGCCTGCGAACCGCTTGAGGCCGGGCCGGAAGAAGCGCCTGCCGATGCGCCGCCGCCTCCGGCTGCCACCGCCGAGGCCGCGTCGCCGCCCGCCCGGGCCACCGCGGCTGCCAAGGCCGACGAAAGCGTCCGGGTTCCCGCCGAACGGCTGGACGAGCTGATGGACCGGGTCGGCGAGCTGGTGATCGCGCAAAGCCGCCTGTCGCAGCTGGCACAGGGCAGCGGCCATGACATGGTATTGCGTTCGGTGTCGGAAGAGATCGAACGGCTAGCAGGCGAATTGCGCGACACGATGATGGTGCTGCGCATGGTGCCGGTCGCATCGCTGTTCAACCGGTTCCGTCGCCTCGTCCACGACCTGTCGCGCGAGACCGGCAAGTCGATCGAGCTAGTGACGGAGGGCGAGGCTACCGAAGTCGACAAGACCGTCATCGAACGGCTGGCGGACCCGATGGTCCATCTGATCCGCAACGCCTGCGACCACGGCCTCGAGACGCCCGATCAGCGCGCATCCACCGGCAAGGCAGCCACCGGCACCGTACGCCTTTCGGCGCATCAGGCCGGCGGCGAGGTCGTGATCACCATTCAGGACGACGGGCGCGGCATCGATCGCGACCGGGTACGCGCCAAGGCCGAGGCACAGGGGCTGATCCAGCCCGGACAGGTGCTGGCAGATCAGGACCTGCTCCAGATGATCTTCCATCCCGGCTTCTCGACGGCTGCACAGGTCACCAACCTGTCGGGGCGCGGGGTCGGCATGGACGTCGTCAAGCGCACCATCGAAAGCCTGCGCGGCGCGATCGACGTCGCCAGCGCGCCCGGCAAGGGATCGACGATCACCCTGCGCATTCCACTGACGCTGGCGATCATCGACGGGCTGCTCGTCCGGGTCGGCTCGGGCCGCTATGTGATCCCGCTCGCCGCGGTCGAGGAGTGCCTCGAACTGTCGCTCGAACAGGACCTGCGTACCCGCGGCCGCAGCTTCATCACGCTGCGCGACAGCCTGGTTCCGTTCCTGCGCCTGCGCGAGATGTTCGCGACCGGCACGAAGCCCGACGCCTTCCAGAAGATCGTCGTCATCGCAACCGGAACCGAGCGGGTCGGGCTGGTCGTCGATCAGATCATCGGCAGCCACCAGACGGTGATCAAGTCGATGTCCGCGCTGCATCACAATGTCACCACCTTCGCCGGCGCGACCATCCTGGGCGACGGCGGGATCGCGCTGATCCTCGACGTGGCGCAGCTCGTCGACATCGGCCGCAACCAGGAGGAGCGGCTTCGCGCCGCTGGCTGAACCATGACCGATCGCATCACCACCCCCACACCGTGGGACGCGCAGGGCCAGCTGGAAGTGCTGACCTTCGACCTTCAGGGCGAGACGCTGGCGCTTGAAGCCTTTCTGGTGCGGGAGATCGTCGATCTCCTGCCAGAAACGCCGGTGCCGGGAGCACTGCCGCTGGTCGGCAGCGTCGTCAATTTCCGCGGGCGGATCATTCCGGTCGCCGATCTGCGCCTCGCCTTCGGCATGGCCGCGGCCGACGCCACCGTCGACAGCCGGATCGTCGTCATCGAAATCGAGCTGGACGGCGAAAGCATCCAGCTCGGCATCCGCACCGACAAGGTTCACGAAGTGACCACGCTGGACCGCGGTGCCAGCGAACAGCCGCCTTTGGTCGGGATGCGCTGGCGCCGCGACTATCTGCGTGAACTGGTGCGCCGGGATGAGGGCGTCGTCCTCCTGCCCGATCTTCCCGCCATTTTCCGATCGCTCGATGCGCCGGCCAGGTCAGCCGAACCGCATCTCACCCTCATTCACTGACGGTCATTTCCGACCCCACCTACAAGGATTGATCAGGATGCGTGCCACCATAAAAATGAAGCTGGGGGCGACCTTCACTGTCGTCGCCGTCATGTTGCTTGCCGTCAGCGTGATCGGAATCACGAAGATGGCGACGCTGAACACCGCGATCACCGCGCTCATCGAAGGTCCGGCCAAGCGCCAGGAACTCGCGCTGACCGCCGCCAACCAGCTCAGCATTCTGCTCCGCATGGAGCGGAACATGATGATGAACACGGATCCGGCGAAGCTGGCTGAATTCAACAGCGACACCGCATCGGCGCTGAAGCAGGTCGACGAGCTGACCACTGAGGGTGAACGTCGCGCGCCGGAACACACCAAGCCGATCTGGAGCAAGTTGCGCCAGGATTTCGCCGCCTATCGGCCGATCAACGAGAGGGTTCGCGCGCTGGCCTCGTCTGGCGACCTGGACACCGCCCGGAAGATCTCCTTCACCGACTCCAGCCGCTTCAACAATCTGATGGAAGACAGCACCACCAAGCTGATCGCGGCCGCATCGGTCGACATGGAGCGCGTGGACAAGGAAACCAACGAACTCTACGCTTTTTCGCGCACGCTGCTGTTCGCCGTGTCGGCTGCGGCGCTGCTGATCGCCGTCGCCGGTGCGCTCTGGATCTCGATGATCGTGTCGCGCGGCCTCAAGAACATCGGTACCGTCATCAGCGCGGTCGCGATCGGCGATCTCGATCAGGACGTGAAGATCACCAGCAACGACGAGATCAAGGATCTGGTCGATACGGTGAACAGCATGACCGCCAATCTGCGCGTCAGCGCGGGCCTGGCCGACAAGATCGCCGATGGCGACCTGACCATCACCCACAAGCCGCTGTCCGACAAGGATACCCTTGGCCATGCGCTGGTGCGGATGATCGATCGCCTGCGCGGTGTCGTCGGCGATGCCGGCGCGGCTGCGGAGAACGTCTCCGCCGGCAGCCAGGAACTGTCCGCCAATAGCGAACAGGTCTCTCAGGGCGCAACCGAACAGGCCGCCGCCGCCGAGGAAGCCTCCGCATCGATGGAACAGATGGCCGCCAACATCAAACAGAATGCCGACAATGCGGCGCAGACCGAGAAGATCGCGCGCCAGTCGTCCAAGGACGCCGAGGCCAGCGGCGTCGCCGTCGATCGCGCCGTGGGCGCGATGCGCACCATCGCGGAGAAGATCGGCATCGTGCAGGAAATCGCGCGCCAGACCGACCTGCTCGCGCTCAACGCGGCGGTCGAAGCCGCCCGTGCGGGCGAGCATGGCAAGGGCTTCGCGGTCGTCGCATCGGAAGTCCGCAAGCTCGCGGAGCGCAGCCAGACCGCGGCCGCCGAGATCGGCGCGGTGTCGACCGACACGGTCAAGGCCGCGACCGAGGCTGGCGAGATGCTGACCAAGCTGGTGCCGGATATCCGCCGTACCGCCGAGCTGGTCTCCGAAATCAGCGCTGCCTGCCGCGAACAGGATGTCGGCGCGTCGCAGATCAACGAGGCGATCCAGCAGCTCGACAAGGTCACGCAGCAGAATGCGGGCGCGTCCGAGCAGATCTCGACCACCTCGGAAGAGCTCGCCGCCCAGGCCGAGGAACTGCAGAGCAGCATCGCCTATTTCCGGATCGACGATCAGGGCAAGGCCCGTCGCTCGGCTCCGGCACCGGTCGTTCGCCCGGCCGCGGCACGCCCTGCCACGGTCAAGACCAAAGCCAAGCCGAACTCGATCGCCGATCAGAAGGCGCGTGTCGCTGGCTTCGCGCTCGACCTCAATCATGGCGGTCCCGATGCGGACGACGCCGAGTTCGGGGCGCAGGCGGCATGAGCGCGGTCGAGGAAATCCAGGCCGTCACCTTCGGTCTGGGGGCGGAAGTCTTCGCCGTGCCGGTGACGTTCGTGAAGGAGATCCTCGACTATCGCGAGACCTTCCGCATCCCCGGCGGGCCGGACTATCTGCTGGGTCTGACCGATCTGCGCGGACAGGGGGTCACCACCATCGATTTCCGGCTCCGGCTGGGTCTGCCTCGCGCCGATGCGACGTCCGCGACGCGCATCCTGGTGATCGAGGTGCCGCTCGCCGACCGGACATTGCTGCTCGGGCTGGTGGTCGATCGGGTGATCGAGGTCAGCAGCGTCCGGTCTGACGAGATCGAGGGCGCCCCCGATATCGGCGCGGAGTGGCCCTCCGACTACATTGCCGGGGTCGTACGCAGACAGGACGGCTTCGTCGTCCTGGTCGATGTCAACGCGATCTTCGCCAACGAAGCCTCGCCGGTGCTCACCGCTGCGGCGGCCTGAAGCATCCCTCCTGCCCGGCGGCCACATCGGCCGCCGGGACCCGTTTCCCCCGTCTCCGACACGCCCTTTAGGGAGCCTCCATGCCTGTTGCCGCCGCCAGCCAGACCGTTTCGGGCGACCATCTGAGCAAGCGCGATTTCGCGCGGCTGGCCGGGTTCATCCATGACTATGCCGGGATCAAGATGCCCGCCGGCAAGCTCACCATGCTGGAGGGGCGCCTGCGCCGCCGGGTGCGCGCCACCGGAACCGACGATCTCGAAAGCTACTGCAGCTGGCTGTTCGACGAAGGGCATCTGGCGGACGAGGCGCTGCACCTCATCAACGCGGTGACCACCAACAAGACGGATTTCTTCCGCGAACCCGCCCATTTCGACTTTCTGGAGCAAACGGCGCTGCCCGCGCTTCGCGACGCCGGGGTCCGTACGGTCCGGGCCTGGAGCTCGGCCTGCTCGACCGGACCAGAGGCCTATACGATGGCGATGCTGCTCGACGATTTCGCCGCGCGCAGCGATGGCCTTTCCTATGGCATCCTGGCTACCGACCTCGACACTGAGGTGCTGGAAACCGCCCGCCGCGGCATCTATCCGGCCGACCAGCTCGAGCCCGTGCCCGACCCGCTGGCGCGCCGCTATGTGCGGCGCCCGGTCGATCCGAAGCGGCGCGACGTGCGGATCGCACCCGAGCTGCGCAGCGCGATCGGCTTCGCCCGGCTCAACCTGATGGACGATCGCTATCCGATCGGCAGCCCGATGCATCTGATCTTTTGCCGCAACGTCCTCATCTATTTCGACAAGCCGACACAGCGGGCCGTCGTCGCACGCCTTGCCGAGAAGCTGACGCCCAACGGCTATCTGTTCCTCGGTCATTCGGAATCGATCACGGGGTTCGATCTGCCGCTGACGCAGGTCGCCAACACCGTCTTCCAACGGAGCAAGTGATGAGCGGCCAGAAGCGTGTTCGCGTGCTGGTCATCGACGACAGCGCCAGCGTGCGGCAGACGATGACCGCGATCCTGCAGGAGGATCCGCAGATCGAAGTGATCGCCGCCGCCGCCGATCCCTTCAGCGCCGCACGCTACATCCAGGACGAGGTGCCGGATGTCATCACGTTGGATGTCGAGATGCCGCGGATGGACGGCATCACCTTCCTGCGCAAGCTGATGAGCCAATGCCCCGTCCCCGTCGTCATGTGCTCCTCACTGACCGAAGAGGGGTCGGAGACGCTGCTCCAGGCGCTGGAGGCCGGCGCAGTCGATGTCATCCTGAAGCCGCGGATCGGCGTGGCGGATCATTTGATCGAGCAGCATTTCCAGATCCGCGAGACGGTGAAGGCCGCGGCCGGCGCGCGCGTCGGCGGGAAGCGCCCGCCCCGCCCCTCCACAGGCCGCGAACCCGAGAAGAAACTGACTGCCGACGCGGTCCTCCCGCCGCCCAGCGGCCGCGCGATGAGCCGCACCACCGAGATGGTCGTGTGCATGGGCGCATCGACCGGCGGGACGGAGGCGCTGCGCGAGGTGCTGGAGGCGCTGCCCGCCAATGCGCCGGGCATCGTCATCGTCCAGCATATGCCAGAACATTTCACCAAGGCCTTCGCCCGCCGTCTCGACGGTCTGTGCGAAGTGGCGGTCAAGGAGGCCAGCAACGGCGATCCGGTGCTGCGCGGCCATGTGCTGATCGCGCCGGGCGGCAAGCACACGATGCTGGAGCGGCAGGGCGCGCGCTATCACGTGTCCGTGCGCGACGGGCCGCTCGTGTCGCGCCACCGGCCCTCGGTCGACGTGCTGTTCAGATCGGCAGCACGCAATGCCGGCTCCAACGCGGTCGGGATCATCATGACCGGCATGGGCGACGACGGCGCACGCGGACTGCTCGAAATGCGCGAGGCGGGTGCGCGAACGATAGCGCAGGACGAAGCCAGCTCGATCGTCTTCGGCATGCCCAAGGAAGCGATCGCGCGCGGCGCGGCCGAGCAAGTGGCGCCGCTCCAGACCATCGCCCGCGCGCTGCTCCAAGCAGCAGACCGATAGGCTATCGGGGCGGACAAAGTTGACGATGTTACGCGAAACGCGATTTATGCTGTCAAGTTCGCCGCCTTTGTCCGGCGGAGGTTCGGTATCGCCATCGAATCGGGCGTATCGACGGACTCAAAGAGCAGTTGCCATGCGGCTGATCGATGCAAGCAAACCAATTCCAACATTGCAAGCCGGGCGGCTATGGGTGGGAGACGGCAGTTGCAAGTTGTCGCTCACAAAGCGATGCTCCGTGGATGGCATGCATCGTAAAACTTGAGGATGGCAGCGACATCTGCGCAAGCAACATGGGCTTTAGCGGAGCGCTTGCGTCCATCGGAGAAGCCATCTCCGACACAGACGCTCGACTATCGCGCTGGCTGGTAGATGTTTCAGATCGCGTTGCACCTTTCATGGATTTCGACCTGAGAGGTTTGAATTCTGATCACCGACGATCCTTTTGGCTAGGAGTGCAGCGGGCACATGAAAAATGTGCTCATTGGGACCAGCAGGCATTTTACTCACCGAGCGTCGATGTCATTCGCCAGTTTTACGAGCGACGCGCGGTTCAGGAAGTATCGTCCCTTGAGAAGGTCGATCCGGTTGATCTCGACGAAATCTGGTCTGACTACGACGGCACCTGAATGTCCGTCGGCTTCGACCGGAGGTCATTCGGCCCCTTCCTCTTTCAGAACAGCCCGTCGTCGAACAGATCGTCGTCGTCCTCCGCGGCCGCCGGCGCTGGAAGGTCGTCGTTCGCGCCCGCGGGCCGGAACGTCCGGTGGATCTCACGTTCCCGCGCCATGGTGTAGCGCGCAGCGATCTGATCCATCAGCGCCGACAGCGCCTGCTGCGCCGGTTCGGCCATCTCCGCCTCAGGCTGGATCTCGACGGCACGCGCCAGTTCCGCCAGCCCCTCCACCGCCTGCGTCAGCGCCGGGCCGATCTCCGCATCGCCACCGATATCGCCGGTCGTATCGTGGAGCATCGCGCCGATCCGCATCGCGTCCTGATCAACGCCCGACAAGCTCTCCGCCATGCGGACGCCGCCATCCTTGATCGCATGCAGCGACTGGAACAGCATCGCGTTGATGTCGGGCGCGGCTTCGCCCGTCTGCGCATCGCCGATCATACGGGCGGCGCTGTCGATCCGGTCGAAGCTCTGCGAAACCATCTCCCAGATCCCGGCCAGCCGGCGGGAGAAGGACTGGATCTCCTCCGAGATCACCGCCAGCCCGCGGCCGTCGGCGCCGAGCCCGCGGCATTGCAGTGCGGTGTTCCAGGCCATCTGCTCGACATCCTTCTGGATGCGATTGACCGCCTTCAGCCGGTCGAGCAGGCTGTCGGCCGCTCGCGACGTGGCATGACCCAGCTTGGCGCTGTCGGCCTCTGCCGCGCACAGCTGCCGCGTGACGTTGGCGACCCCGCCGATATCCTGTTCCAGCCGTTGGAGCACCTGCTGGATGTCGCCACCGCTGCCGCCGCCCTGCCGCATTTCGGCAAGCCGCGCCGCATCGGGCGCGATACCCTGCAGGCTGCCGGCGAGCGTCCGGGATTCGCGCAGGAAATCCGCGACGGTGTCAGCGGCCTGCGCAGCAGCCAGCGCGGTGACATGATCCACCAGATGCCGGCTGGTCGCAGGCGCCTCGCCCGACGCTGCGACGTGGGCGTCGAGCAGCGCGATGCTTTCCGAGATATGCTCGAGCCGCTGGCGCGTGATATCGCCGATCTGCAGCGCGCCCAGCGCCACCGCCACCTTGCTGCGAATGTCGCGCGCAAGCTCCGCAATCTGTTCCGCCAGCGCGGCGCTGCTGCCCTGAAGCTCCTGCAAGGTCAGCGCGTCGGCGGCCAGCTTCTGCGGCACGCGCGGGATGACCGCCGCACACTCGCGGCCGAGCAGCGTGTCGGCCGCGGCCATGTCGCGGATACCCTGCCCTAGCTGAGAGATTTCGGCTTCGAACTCGTCCACCTGCCGTTCGGCCTGCTCCAGCTTGGCGACCATGTGATCGGCAAAGCTCGCAAAGCCGTCCGCCCCGGCCGCGGCCACCTTGATGTTGAGGCCGCAGATGTTGAGGAAGGACAGGGTTCGACGGATCTGCTTGAGATGCTGGAACAATTCGCCGCTGGAGTCCTGGATCGCATCCAGACTCTGCTGACGCCGGGCCTGCTCCATCGGCAGGCCGGTCAGGCGATCGGCGGTCAGGCGCATGGTTTCGATCGCCGTCATGGTCGCCTGCCGGTTCATGGCGTTGGTCACCCCTTCAAGCGAGGAAACCAGCCGTTCCGCGATCTCATAGGCACTCGCCAATGCCGTACCCGCGCTGACGAAGCGCGCATCGAGGCTGGCCGCCAATCCCGCCAGTTCCGTACCGATAACGCCAAGCGGCGATGTGTCGCCGTTGACCGCGCATACCGCCGTCGAACCCTGCACGAAAATCTCCTGTCTGGCTGTCTGCCGGTTGGTTGCGGGTGCGCGGGCGCTCAGCGGCCCCCGGTCGCCCGTCGCATTTCAGCCTGGTGGACCTGGAAACGGCCTGCCTGCGTGGCCAGCCGGGTGGCGTCACCATGCAGCGACCGGGCGGACACGGTATTCTGCTCGATCATCGATGCGTTCTGCTGTGTCGCCTGATCCATCGTTCCGACGACCGTGTTGATCTCCGAAATCGCGCTGGACTGCGCCGCATTGTCATCCGACATCTGGGCGATGAGCGCGTGGACGCGTTCGAACTGCGTCGCCACGCCGTTCAACACGTCATCCACCCGGCTCACGGCGCCGACGGCAAGCTCGATCTCGGACTGGGTTGCGGACAGGCCCTCGCGCGCCTTGCGCGCCTCCTCCTCTGCCCGCATGGCGAGCGCGCGGACAAGGTCAGCCACCACGGCAAAGCCACGGCCCGCTTCTCCGGCGCGGCCGGCCTCGACCGCCGCGTTCATCGCCAGAACGCGTGTCTGGAACGCGATCTTGTCGACCCCTTCGATCACCGTGTCGATGCCGCGGGCGCTCTCGTGAACCACGGTCATCGTCTGGACCGCGTCGCTCGCGCCATTCTTGCCCTGCTCCATCGCCGTGCGCGCCTCGTCCGCGATCGTCAGCGTCTCGCGCGCGCCCGACGCGGTCGTCCTGACCCGCGCCTCGATCTGGCCGAGCGCTGCGGCGGTCTGTTCGAGCGCTGCGGCGTTGCTTTCCATGCGGCGCGCCAGATCCTCCGATGCTGCGGCGATGTCGTGCGAACCGCCCTGGATGGCACCGGATGCCTGGACCACCGACCCGATCGTCGCGCGCAGATTGGCCAGCGTCATGTTGTAAGAGCGTTCGAGCGAAGCGAAGGCCGAGGGCAGTCCGGCGACATCCTCCGCGAGATCGCCGTCCGCCAGCCGCGCCAATGCGGCGTCCAGCGTCGCGATCGCCCGATTCCGTTCGGCCGCCGCTTCCTCGAAATAGACCGAGATCGACAATTCCATGTCAAGCAGCGCCGCCTTAGTGAGCGCCGCGATCATCTCGCTCCGTGCGGCGCGCTGGCCCAGCAATCGCTTCCACGGCGAGGCCGAGCGATCGACGGCGCGGACGACTTCCTCCAGCACCAGGCTGTACGCCGCGATGTACCAGCGCGGTTCAAGGCCGATACGGGCGTGGACTGCGCCGATCCGGCGCACACTGTCATAGTAATCGGCGTCGAACCGGCCGTTGATCAGGTGCATCCAGTGCCGCGTCTGCGCGGCATGCGCGGACGCCATATGCGCGTCGTCACGAAAAAAACGGGCGGTTTCAGGGGTAGCGCGCGCGCGCGCGTAGAAGCGGTCGAGGGCAGACCCGATGCAACGTTCGACGATCGGGCGCGATGCCCGAAGCGTGTCGCGTTGCCTCTCGCTCAGCTCGAAAAACCGGAGCCGCGCTTCAATGTCCGTGACACTCATCTTTCGCCCTCATTGCGATCAGGCGCACGGCGCCGACCGAAAACCGCATGTTGTTATGATAGGACGGGAACCGCATTTCCGGTCCCGCGGCGCGGTTTATCTTGCCCTGCCGGCAGGCTGCCTGCGTCAACGGTCGCGTGCGCCGAACCGGCCGAAAGGCGATGTTCCGCCGATGCAAATAAGGGGAACCCCTTAGTTGGAAGGTCATACAAGCTGTCGCAACGTCATCTCAGGGTTCGGGGGACGGTCTCTACATATCTGCCAATCGCGCGCCCTGTGGGGCGGGGATCATGATCGAGAGCGTGTGCAAAGATGTTCGATGGGCTGGAAACCACCGTCGTCGCGGCCGATATGCCGGCAATAGAGTTCGAGTTCAGATTGAGGTTGCGGGTCGAATGCCCAACCGCTCTTTGGCAGGCGGCAGCCCGGCATTGCAGCAGCCACATCGATGCGTCGATCGATGACATCGTCGAGCTGATCGGCCCGCAGGAAGATCCGTCGATCGCCGATTGCCTGATGGCGCTGGCGCTTCCCGCCCGGATCGCGGGCTGCACCATGACGAATGTATCCATCGACGCCGAAGGCGCTCCGGCGCGGCGTGGCGGCGACTAGCCTCAAGGGCTGATCCGGCGTCCGGACCAGCCCCGTTCGATCACGTGCCGGCCGAGACAGCGACCAGCCCGTAGAGCGGCATGCGGATGCCGTTGACGCCCAGCATGATTTCCCCGCCGCTGGCGACGACATCGGTGACCTTGGCCACCGAGTTGATCGTGGTCTCCAGCTTGTCGCCGCTCGCCGTGGTCGCCTTGACCGCCAGCGTATAGGCGCCGTCCGGCGCGCGGGTGCCGTCGCTCTTCTTGCCGTCCCATTCGAACCGGCCCTGCGCCTTCGGATCGAGCGTCACCGTGTTCACGACCTTGCCCGACGCATCGGTGATCGTCGCGGTGATCGCGGTGGGCGTCCCGTTCACATGATAGGTCCAGGTCGCGGGATCGGTGCCCAGGCCGGCGACGGCGGAATCGAAGCGCGCCTCGCGCCCGATGAAGCCCGATGCCTGCGACATCTGCTGCGCGCCCAACTGCGACAGGATATCCTTCAGCGTACCGGTCTGCTGGATCGACTGCTCGACCTGCGAATATTGCACCAGCTGCTGGGTGTATTCGGACGTGTCCATCGGATCGAGCGGATCCTGATGCTGCATCTGGGTCGTCAGCAGCTTCAGGAACATGGTGTAGTCCTTCGACAGCCCCGCCAGCGGCGATCCGGAATTGTTCTGGCCGTTCGCGCCAGCATTTGCGTTGATCGTCGTCATCCTGCTTCGTCCTTATGCCATGAGGTCAACCTGACCGCTGGAGCGCAGCGGTCGGTAATGCACATCGGCGAGATCGGCCCCGCTATCGCCCGCCGGCCCCTGCGACCCGCCCGACTGCGCCTGCTGCCCGCGTTGTCCGCTGTGGCCGCCGCCCTGCCCCTGATCGCCGGACCGCGCGTCGAAGCGGAGCGACTGGGCGTCAGAACGGATGCCCGCATCGGCCAGTGCGCGGTTGAGATCGCCGCTTTCCCGCCGCAGCATTTCGAGCGCGCCCGGGCTCTCGGCGGACATCACCGCGCGCAGCACGCCATCGCCGTCGAAGGACAGGCGGACATGGATACGCCCCATGTCGCGCGGATCGAGCCGGATCAGCAGATCCTCCCGGTCCCCCTTGGCGGCCCTGGCGATTTCGACACCGATATCGGCGCCCATGCGGCCGGGCTGAGCCGCGACGACCGGCGCCTGCGGAGACGTCTGCGCGGCCGGCGGATAGGGTGCGGCGGCGGGGCGGCTGGTCACCGGCGCCATCGTCTGGGTCAGCAGCGGCGACGGCAGTCCCGCATCGGACTGGTCGGCGGTTGCAGGCACATCCGTAGCCGCGCTGGCAGCCGCCACGCCCTGCGCGGCAGACCGCGCCGTATCACCCGCCGGCATTTCCTTGCCGCCGGACATCGGCATGTTCGCCGTCGCATGGGCCTGTTTGGCCGCTTTCGGCCGCTTGATCTCCGAAACCGCCTCGGGCGCATCCGCGTCGGCTTTCGCGGAAGCCGCCGGAGCCGCCTGCGCGGCTGGCTGCGCCGCGCCGGCCGAAGGAACCGGGGTTTGCAGCGCTGCCACAGCCGGCTGCGCGGTGACCTCGTCCCCGTCAGCTTCGCTCGCAGCCGGATCGGCGGCCTCTTCCTTGAGCGCCGGAGTCGGCTCCGTCTGCGTGCCGGCCATGACGGCGGTCTGATCCTGAGCGGGCAGCTGAGGCTGCATGATCACGGGCTGCCCCGGTTCGGAAGGTGCGGCGTCTACCTCAGACGCGGGTTCATCCGCGCGCACCGACGGCTTGCCCGGAACCGGCGCGGCCGGTTGGCCTTCGCTCCCACGCGTCGGCGGTAGCGCGGGCAGGTCGACGGCGACTTCCGGGATCAGCGCCGGCAACTCGCCCGTGCCGGGCATCGCACCCGGCTCCGTGCCGGCCGGCGCGATCGCTCCGGGTACAGCAGCGGGCGTAACCGCAGGATCGATTCGCGGCGCGGCAGCGGCCGGCTGCGCAGGCGGGGCGGTCGTGGCGTCGACCAGCGCGCCGAAGACGGCGGCTGCCATAGGCAGCGCGGTTCCCGTTTCCGGAAGCGGCTGGCTGACGGCGCCCGTCAATGGCGTGGGCGCGGAGAGGATCGCTGATGCAGTCATGGACTCTCGATCTTGAGGCGAGCGGTGAACGCGCCCGTCAGACTATTATAGAGGGATTGCCGGCGCCGCGGTCGCGTCAGCCGATCATTCCCAGGCTGCGCAGGCGCGCGCGCGGATGAACCTCGTTCTGCGACAGCACGACGGTGGCCGGACGGACCCGCTCGATGATCGAGCGGACGAAGGGGCGCAGCGGCGGGCTGGTGAGCAGGCAGGGGATTTCGCCCTGGGTGGCGAAACGGTCATAGGCTTCGCGCACCGCGCCGATGAACGCCTGAAGGTTCGACGGCGCCATGGCGAGATGGCGTTCCTCCCCCTGCCCCACGATGCTTTCGGCAAAGGCCTCGTCCCACTGGCTGCCCAGGGTCACGACCGGGATCGTGCCGTCGAAGGTCTGCTGCGCGGAAATCTGACGCGACAGGCGGGCGCGGACATGCTCGGTCACCTGAGTCAGGCTGCCCGTCATCGCCGTCGCCTCGGCCACCCCCTCCAGGATGGTCGGGATGTCGCGGATCGACACGCCCTCGGCCAGCAGGTTCTGCAGCACGCGCTGGACGCCGGAGATCGAGATCTTGGCCGGGATCAGGTCGGCGATCAGCTTCTCCGCGTCCTTGTGGACCTCGTTCAGCAGCTTCTGCGTCTCGGCATAGGAGAGCAGGTCGGCGATATTGTCCTTCACGATCTCGGTCAGGTGGGTGGTAACGACCGTGCCGCAATCGACCACGGTCAGGCCGCGGAACCCGGCCTCCTCGCGCATGTCGCGGTCGATCCACAGCGCCGGGAGCTGGAATACCGGCTCCTTGGTGGGTTCGCCGCGGATGCCCGTCTCTTCCCCGCCCGCGTTGATGACGAGCAGCTTGCCGATGCGGAGCTCGCCGCGCGCGATCTCGGTCTCCTTGACGTAGACGACATATTCGTTGGGCTGGAGCGCCATGTTGTCGAGGATGCGGACCGACGGCAGGACGAAGCCGAAATCGATCGCCATCTGCCGCCGCAACGCGCGGACCTGATCGTCCAGCCGCGGTTCTGCGCTGGCGTCGTTGATCATCGGCAGCAGGCCATAGCCGAGCTCGATCCGCAGCGCGTCGATCGCCAGGGTATGCGAAATCGGTTCCTCGACCTGCTCGGTCTCCTGCTGCGCCACGATTTGCGCCAGGCGTTCCTCGACCGCCGCGGCCTCAGCCTTCTTGCTCATGCTCCACGCCAGCCAGCCGCAGATGCCGCCGAACAGTGCGAAGGGGGCGAAGGGCAGGCCTGGCACCAGCGCCAGCGCCAGCATCAGCGCCGCAACCACGCCGAAGGCCTTGGGATAGCGGCCCAGCTGCTCGCCGAGCGCCGCGCCGGTCTTGCCCGCAATGCCGCCCTTCGACACCAGCAAGCCGGCCGCGATCGAGACGACCAGCGCCGGGATCTGGCTGACCAGCCCGTCGCCCACGGTCAGGATCGTATAGGTCTCGAACGCCTCGCCAAAGGGTACGCCGTGAATGGCGACGCCGATGATGAGGCCGACAACGATGTTGATCGCGGTGATGAGAAGCGTGGCGATCGCGTCGCCCTTCACGAACTTCGACGCACCGTCCATCGCGCCGTAGAAGCCGCTCTCCGCCTCGATCTCCGCACGGCGCTCTCTGGCCTGCGTCTCAGTGATCGTGCCGGCGTTGAGGTCGGCGTCGATCGCCATCTGCTTGCCCGGCATCGCGTCGAGGCTGAAGCGCGCGCCGACTTCGGCGATGCGCCCCGCACCCTTGGTGATGACGACGAAGTTGATGACGATCAGGATCGCGAAGATGGTGAGGCCGATCACCGTCTGCCCGCCCATCAGGAACTCGCCGAACGCCGCGATCACCCCGCCGGCAGCATGCACGCCCTCATGACCATGTCCCAGGATCAGCCGTGTCGAGGCGAGGTTGAGGCCCAGCCTCAACATCGTGACGATCAGCAGGATCGTCGGAAAGCTCGACAGCTGGAGCGGTTTGTCGATGAACAAGGCCGTCATCAGGATCAGCACCGACGCCGTGATCGACAGCGCCAACCCCAGATCGAGCAGCCAGCCGGGCATGGGCAGGATCAGCATCGCGATGATGCCGGTCACGCCCAGCCCCAGCACCAGATCGCGGCCGGGGCCCAGGCGCGCGATCATCTCGTTGATCTTCGCGGGCAGTTGGACGTTCATCGACGGGTTCCGATCCGATTAGTGGTGCAGCGCGCCGGGCAGGCGGGTGAGGCCTTCGGCCACGAAGCTGCGCAGTTTGTTGCGGATGGTCCGCACCGAAATGCCGAGCATCGCGGCGGCCATGGTGCGGTTGCCATGACAGCGCTCGAGCGTCTGAAGGATCAGCGCGCGCTCAACCTCGTCGACGGTGCGGCCGACCAGATCCTCGACCGCGGCGGTCATTGGCTGATCCGGCCCGCGTTCGCCGCGCAGCCGGGCGATGACGTCGGGCAGGTTGATGGCGACATCCACCACCACCAGTTCGCTGACGGTGCGGCGCCAATTCTCCAGCGCCTGATGGTCCGCCGCACCGATCGCGATGCTTGCGGCGGAACCGCGCACCATCTCGACCGCCAGGCCCATCGCCTTGTTGAGGTCGCCGACCAGCATCAGGCGGGTCGGATCCTGTTCCAGTGCGGGCATTATCGCTCCTGTCGCACAATTTCGGTAAGGGTGATGCCCAGTGCGCTGTCGATCAGAACGACTTCGCCGCGGGCGATCAGGCGGTTGTTGACGAAGATGTCGACCGGCTCGCCCACGCGGCGGTCGAGTTCGACCACCATGCCCGGCTTCAGCCGCAGCAGCTCGCCAATGTCCATCCGCGCCCGGCCCAGGATCGCCTGGACCTTGACCGGCACGTCGAACACGGCGTGAAGGTCGTCCGGCACCGGCGGTGCGCTGGGACGCGGCGACCAGTTGGGGTCGGCGTTCATCTCCACGTCGCCATCGGCCCCGTCGGTCAGATGGGCCGGCGTCAGCTGCCGGGGTTCAGTTTCTTCACTCATGGCTTCCCCTTTCATGCATTCATCCATTGGCGGATCACCGACGCCGATTCCGCGGGTCCGGCGGCGATGGCGTCGCCGATGCGCTTGAGCGCGGAGACCTTGATCCGTCCGTCGATCTGGGCGAGCGCGATCTCCTCATCGAGCAGCGGCACGTCCTGAGCGCGCATCGCCTCGAGCTCGCGCATCGCGTCCTCGTCGCCGTCCGCCGCACGCTGGGCCAGCGCCGCCATCTCGTCGTTGCGCGGCGTCAGCAAATGCTCGGCCGGCTCGGCCTCCGCCGCACCCGGGCCGGCCTTGGGGCGCAGCATCCGGATCGCGAACAGGACCACGCCGCCGATCAGCAGATATTTGGCAAGGTCGAGCAGGTTGGCGGCGGTCAGGCCGAACGGCAGGCCGCCCTCCGCGCCTTCCAGCTCGCCCGGCGCGGCGAAGCTCATATTCTCGACCACCACATTGTCGCCCCGTTCGGCGTCGAAGCCGACCGCATTCTCGACAAGGCGCTGGAGCCGCTGGATCTCGGCCTGCGGAAGCCCCTTGGGGCCGCCATCGACCATCACCGCGACGGTAAGACGCGAGACCTTGCCGGGCGACCGGACACTGACCTTCTGGGTCCGGCTGTTCTGATAGGTGACGTCCTCCGACGTCTCATTGCGGGCCGAGCGGCGGCTTTCACCGCCGGTGCCGTTGATCGCGGCCTGGTTGTCGGGCAGCTGCGCACCCACGGTGACACCCTCCGCACCCGCGGCGTTCTCGTCATTCTGGTCGTTGGATTCGACCGTGACCTGACGCGCGACGACCTGGGTGTCGGGATCGAAGGTCTCGGCCTCCTCGCGCACCTGATCGCGCTCAAGCACGGCGGCAACCTCCGCGCGGACCTTACCGGTGCCGACGATCGGCGCGAGCATCGCCTCGATCTCCGAGCGCAATTTGGTTTCGACCGCGCTCTGGCGCTCGTCCATCTCGGACGATCCTGCACCGCCGCTTTCCCCGGCCCGCGCCAGCAGCGCGCCCGACTGGTCGACGACCGAGACGCTCTCGGGCGACAATTCGGGCACGGCGGCCGCGACCAGATGGCGGATCGCCTGTACCGATTCCCCGGGAAGGCGGCCGGTCGTCTTGACCGTGACCGCGGCCGTCGCCTTGCGCCGCTCGGTCTCGAACATCGCGCGCTCGGGCATGACGAGGTGGACGCGCGCCTTGCTGACGCGCTCCAGGCTCTCGATCGACCGGGCAAGCTCGCCCTCGATCGCGCGGGTCTCGTTGAGCTTGGCGCGCGACGCCGACATGCCGAAGGGCTGTTCGGCGTCGAGCACCTCATAGCCGATCTTGCCGCCCAGCTGCTCGCCGGCCATCGCCATGCGCAGCTCGGGCAGCTTGTCCACCGGCGCCATCACCGACGTGCCGTCGGCTGAAAGCTGGAACGGGACGCCCTGCCCCTTCAGCTTTTCGCTGATCGCCTGGGCGGCGGCGGGCTCGAGGTCGGTATAGAGAAAGCCCATCTCGCTCGCCGGGCTCCGCAGGGCCAGATAGCCGATGCCGACCAGCAGGGTGGCGGCGACGCCGGCCATCAGCAGGGCGCGACGCGGGCCGATCTGCTCGATGAAATTCCGAAAGGCGTTCAGGTTCAAGGCAGCCTCTTCTTCTCTGCTTGAGAGAGTGGGCGGCCCCCCTGGCCGTCCCCCATTTCATTATAGGAGGACCAGCTAGGCAACTCTTGCCGGATGCGGGAAAAGTTTACGCGTCCCCTTCGCGCTCGATCAGGCTGCCAAGTTCGCGCAGCACGGCGGTGTGGCGCGCGGCGGCGTCGACGACCAGGCCGCCTTCGGCCCAGCCGACATGCGCGTCGTGCGGCGCGATCGCCTCATCGGCAACGACGGTGATCTCAAGCGCACGCCGTTCCCCGGCGCGGCGTTCCGCGACCAGCCGCTCGACATCCTCGAGGCTGTCGGGATGGACCCGGATCAGCAGGGCGGTGCCGCGCGCCACCTGGCGCAGTGCCCGGCCCAGCGCCTCGTCGATCGCACGCGCCGGTTCCTGCCGGATCGCGTGCCCGGCGATCATCTCCGCCGCGCTCAGCGCGACCTCGGCCGCCTCATGCGCGATCCGATCGCTTTGCTCTTCCCATCGCCCGCTCAGCTCATCCAGCGCGGCATGGAGCGCGTCGGTCGCGGACAGCATGGCTTCCGCCCGCTCGCTCCGCGCCTGCGCCAGCCCCTGGGCCACACCTTCGGCGCGGGCCTTGAGCAGCGCAGTCTCCTCGTTCCGGCGCATCTCCTCGATGCGTTCCTGAAGCGCGGCGATCTGCGCCTGCAGTTCGCCCGGCGCAACCGGAAGCGGCTCCTCCTCCGGCGCCGAGCCGAAGCGGAACACACGGTCGAAGCCAAAGGGCTTTATCGAAATTGCCGCCTCCATCATGGCGTCAGTAGATCATCGCATCGTCGCTCTTGGGATCGACGAGCATGATTTCTCCACGATCTCCCAGCGACTTGGCAAGACGGACCAGCGCAGCCTGCGCTTCTTCGCATTCGCGTGCGCGCACCGGCCCCATCGCGGCCATGTCGTCGCGCATCAGCTTGGCGGCACGCTCGGTCATCGCGCGGTAGAAGATCTGCTTCATCTCCTCCGGTGCGCCCTTCAGCGCCAGCGCCAGTTCGCGCTTGTTGCTGTTGCGCACGATCGTCTGGATCGCGTTCGGCAACAGGTTCGCCAGATCCTCGAAGGTGAACATCAGCGCACGGATACGCTCCGCCGATTCCGGCGCGCGATCGTCGAGGGCGCTCAGCATCGCTTCCTCGGTCGAGCGGTCGAGCGCGTTGAACAGTTCCGCCATCGTCTCGTGCGGGTCGCGGCGCTGCGCACGCGACAGGTTCGTCATGAACTCGCTCTTCAGCGTATGCTCGACCTGCTGGATCACGTCCTTCTGTACCGTGTCCATCTTCAGCATCCGCATGACGACGTCGGTGGCCAGATCACGCGGCAGCTCGGCGAGCACGCGCGCGGCATGGTCGGAGCGCAGCTTGTGCAGGATGACGGCGACGGTCTGCGGATATTCGTTCTTGAGATAGCCGGCGAGGACCGCTTCGCTGACATTGGACAGCTTGTCCCACATCGTGCGTCCGGACGGTCCGCGGATATCCTCCATGATCTCCTTGACCCGGTCGGGGGGCAAAATGCCGTCCAGCAGCCGCTCCGCGGTCTCGAACGAGCCGTGGAGCGACGCCATGCTCGACACCTCGCCGGAAAACTGCACCAGCAGATGCTCGACCACGACCGACGGCACGCGGCCCAGCTGCGCGATCGCGGAGGACAGTTCCTTGACCTCCTCGACCGAAAGCTGTTCCCAGATCGGCCCGCCATGCTCGCGGCCCAGCGCCAGCATCAGCGCGGCGGCGCGTTGAAGCCCCGAATATTTCTTGAGTTCGGGCGGCTCGCCGATTGGCGCCGTCATCATCGTCATCTGCGCATATTCCCCAAAATATTGCCCCGCCGGTGGACCGGATCGGGACTGCACTCCTCTATCTTATAGGAGAGTGCCGGCAGCTTCCGGCGATGGAGGACTGCGTGGCGACAAATATATTCAGCGGCCTGACCGGCCTTTCCCTGCTGGGCGGATCGGGCGGCGTCTTTTCGTCCTATTATGCGGGCGCCGCGCTCACGCCTGCGGTGATCAAGGCCAAAAAGGCCTTCACCACGCCTGCGACCACGCCCCCCTGGCAGGCAGAACCGAGCAAGGCACCCGTCAGCACGCAGATTGCGGCGATCAAGCGCCTGTCGACGATCATCGACACCAAAGGCGACAACTCGCTCGGGGATCTGCCGGACATCCAGACTGCCTTCACGACCTACAAGGCGCTCGACACGCTGCGCATCCTCGCCGAAAGCGCGGCCAAGAAGACGACCTCCTCGACCGAGCGCGCGGCGTTGCAGAAGGTGTTCGACAAGGGATTGAGCGACCTCCAGGCCTATCTCGGCCAGGCCGAAACCGATCTGCTGACGCTGAACTTCGGTATGGCTACGCGGCGCAGCCAGAGCGTCGGGATCGACGCCGCCAACAGCCTGGGCAAGACCTTCGGCGAAGGCGTCAACAAGACGCGCAATGCGGCGGTGACAGGGATGACCGGCAATGAGGTGTTCCGCATCTCGCTCGCCCGCGGAACGTCGACTCAGACGGTCACGGTCGATCTGTCGGGGACGCCGCAGCCGCCGACGCTGGATTCGGTGGCCGCGGCGCTCAATACCGCGATCGGATCGACCGGCTGGCAGTCGCGCTTCGCGGTCGAGAAGACCGGCGACACCTGGGGACTGACATTCACCGCCGCGGGGATCGAGAAGGTGTCGATCGATCAGGTCAATTCCAAGGACGCGCTGATGATCGCGAGCGGGAGGACCGCGACGAACGGGCCGGTCTCCGCCCAGGTCTTCCGCATCGACGATCCCGCCGCTTCGCTCGAAGCGCAGCGGCTGAGCACGATCAACGCGATCGACAGCAAGGCTACGGCGCAGGCGCAAGCGGTTGCCGCCGCCAATGCCAAGGATGGCAAAGCTCCGGACAAGCCCGTCGTCTATGCCGGCACCACGGCGCGCGCCATCGCGACCGATGCGCAAGGCTTCAGCTATGTCGTCGGCACCACCGCCGGCGACCTGGGCAGTTCGCTGTCCGACGGCGTCAACGACCTGTTCCTCACCAAGGTCGACAGCGAAGGCAAGGTGATGTGGCAACGCAGCCTGGGCGCGGCGGGCACAGGCGAAGGCGCCGCGGTGACCATTGCGGCGAATGGCGACATCGTCGTCGCAGGCACGGTGAGCGGCGCGTTCAACGGCGGCGACGACAGCCAGACCGACATGCTGGTCGCGCGCTTCACCGCCAGCGGCACACAGAACTTCGCGACTTCGATCCGGCAGGTGGGCAATGAAAGCGCGAGTGCCGTCGCGGTCGGCGACGATGGCAGCCTCTACGTCGCGGGCCGCGCCTCCACCGGGGGCGGAGACTCGGTCATCGTGAAGCTCAGCGCTACCGGCAAGATCCAGGAACGACGGACTCTCGACAGCGGCGGGTCCGATGCGATCACGGCATTGGCGATCGACGGTTCGGGCGAACTGCTGGCGCTGACCAAGCAAGGCGCGAACGCCACGCTGATGCGGATCGACGCCCAGGCGCTGTCGACCGATCTCGGTTCGGTCAGCCTCGGCGCGGTCGATGCCCGCGCCATAGCAGTATCGGACAGCGGCGAGATCGCGGTCGTGGGTGCGGCAAGCGTCGCCGTCAGCGGTGCGCAGACCAATGGCATCAGCGGCGGGCGCGACGCCTTTGTCACGCGCATCGCCGCCGATCTCTCCTCGGCAAGCACCAGCTATGTCGGCACCGCCGACGACGAACAAGCGGACAGCGTCACCTATATGAACGGCGCGCTCTATATCGGCGGCCGCACCAATGGCGCGCTGGAGGGCAGCAAGAGCGGCAAGGTGGACGGCTTCGTCGCGCGGGTCGACACCGCGACCGGAGCGATCCAGGACGTGCAGCAATGGGGGCTTACCACCCATACGGTCGAGCCGGTGAAGATCACCGCGGCGACCGGGGGCGCGACGGCGCTCGGCGCACTCGGTCTTGGCCGCGGAACGCTCAACCAGACGGTTTCGGCTACGATCTCCTCTCAGACCACCTTGAAGGAGGGTGACAAGTTCAGCCTGCGGGTCGATGGCGGCGCGGTGCGCACCATCACCATCGGCAAGGACGAGACGATGGCGACGCTGGCGAAAAAGGTCCAGCGCATCACCGGGACGAAGGGCACTGCCACCGCGGCAAAGGTCGGTGACGATCAGGTGCTGCGGATCGACGCCAGGACCGGACACGATATCGAGCTGATTGCTGGGCCGAAGGGCAGCGACGCGCTCGCCAAGCTCGGGATGGCGCCTGTGCGGCTGGTCGCCGCCGCACCCAAGCCCGCGAATGCGCCGAAGGTCACGCCCGGCGGAACCTATAGTCTGAACCTGACGGACACGCTGACGCTGACCGACGAGAAATCCGCCACCGCTGCGCTGGCCAAGATCAAGGCCGCCCTGTCGATGACGCAAAGCGCCTATCGCTCGCTCTATTGGGATGCGGGCAAGGAAGCGCAGGTCAACGGAACGGTCACTGGCAGCGGCTCGGCGTATCAGCAGGGCCGACTCGCCCAATATCAGGCGGCATTGAGCCGCCTCGGCGGCTAGCCGCGAACCTCCGATCGCCTCCACTCAACCATCATCGGCGCCAGTCGAGCGCCGCAAACTCGCCCTGAAGGAACCTCCAGAGCCATGACCTCCACCCCGTCCCTGCTCGCCGGCATCGGCCAGTCGATGAAGAACCTGTCGCATCGCCAACGGGTGATCGCGGAGAATATCGCCAATGGCGAGACGCCCGGCTTCAAGGCGCGCACGGTCGCCGCACCCGACTTCTCCTCACTGGTCGAAGTCTATGGCGGCAGCAGCGGAAAGCCGAACGTCCGCCGCCCGCAGGTGCAATTGTCGGCCGGCATGTCGGCGCTGGGTGCCCGTCCGCCGCAAGGCGGTGGCGGCGTGATGCTGGACGGCGACATCAGCGAGACCAAGCCGGACGGCAACAACGTCACGCTGGAAGATCAGCTGCTCAAGATGGGCAAGGTCCAGTCCGACTTCGCGGCGATGACCAACCTCTACCGCAAACAGGTCAGCCTGCTGAAATCCGCCATCGGGCGAGGCTGACCCCTTCCCGCCCGCTTCGCGCGATGCTGCCGGACTCGCGGCCCATTGAACGGCTGCGGGTCCCGTCGCGCGTGCACGTCCGCCCGTTCAGCCTCCGGACATGCGCTCCTGATAGGATGACACATAGGAGGACCCATGGGATTCGGGAATGGGGCGCCCCGTCCCTCTCGCATGGTGCCTGCAATCACCAAAAACGGCGGAAATTATGAAGCTATCCTCAAATTCTCGGGAACAACCGACTCAGAGGCGCGTTTCGCCGGACTAGCCGGAATGAGTAGTGAACGTCTCGACATTCTTATGGAAAAGCCATGATAAACGTGCCGCGGCGATTCCGGATTCTAATCACCGATCATTGTCATGTGTCACAAGAATCGTGCCGCCCAAGGAGTGGATGACAATTTCTGAGACCAAAGCAAACACAGAGGGCGCCATGATTAAGGGCAATCGCCGCTCCGACCAGAAGAATCAGGGAGCGAAGGCGATTTTGAAGCCGATCTCCGGCATCGACACGTTTCGCGCGTTCATCTTTCCGAACAATATCCGCGAATATAGGAGAGGCAACAATATCGGTTCGCTGCTGCAGCTTGCGCAGCTGATCGGGTCGATAACCTATATCCGCCTTTCGAAGATCGAACGCGGCGAGATCTTCGCCCGCGCCGACGAGCTCCAGGCCATCGGCGCGGCGCTGAAGGTCGATCCGGCGCACCTGCTGGTGGATATCGACGATCCGGACTTCGACATCGCAGCCTGGGCCGCGGAGTTTCAGGCGCCGGACAGCGTCGATCCGAAAGCGGAGAGCGAAGCGGTCCTGCTCGCCGCCGCACTGCGCGCGCGACGCGCGGCCGACGACAGGCTGACCATCACCGCGCTGGAGGTGGACTACGGCATCGCCCCCGTCATTCTTTCGCGTATCGAAAACGCCTACAAGCCGTTCGACCGATGGAACGCCGACATCCAGCAGGCGCTGTTCCGCCTGTTCGACGTCGCCGACGCCGGGGAGCTGGAAACCTGCCTTGCCGAAGCGCATGTGAAAAACGCGCTCGATCCATTCCTGCCGCTGGTCGCCAATCCTGAAACGCGGATCGGCAAGACCCGCGCCAAGGTCCTGGCGCTGCGGGATGCGCTTCAGCAGGACCATGCCGCCGCGCCGCGCCGCCGCGGCAAGGCAACCCAGCCGGTGCCGGCAAAGCCGTTTCTCATCGGCGGCACTGCCACGTCCGCAGACGATGTGCTGGATACCATCCACGCGTCGGACAGCGCGACCGTTCGCCTGCTGCCCGTGTTCGGCGCCCCGCTGAACGACGGTCTGGTCGCCCGCATCGCAACCGGAGAGCAGGTGGAGGCGCCGCGCAACGCAGGGCCGCGTGCCTATGGCCTGCGCATCTGCCGGCCGACCCTGGGGTCCGGGCTGCCCGGCCGGTCGATCGTCGTGGTCGATCCGGACCGCTTCCCATCCGCCGGCGGGCTGGCCGTGATCCGCGAGCAGGAAGGACTGCGTCTGCTGTCCGTCACCTTCGACCGGCAGGGCCGCATGCTGGGCTATAGCGAGCACCCCGACCGGGAGATCGCCATCGACGAGGTCGCGCCCGAGGATGTGGCGACGGTCTTGTCCGCCCAGTTCGAATAAGACGCGCTCCGGACCGTGCCGGTCACCTTCTCCCCTCTATGATGGAGGGTGAAGGTGATCGATCGGTCCAATGCCCATTTCCAGTCCACTTCTAGCATGATTGAATCTGCCTCGGGACGCAGGCCGCATTCTTCTGCCGCACTGGTCGGAAGCAGCCTCACCGGCGTTTCGCCGCGCCGGCGACTGCAGCGGGCCGTTTCCGATGTCCGCGGCATGATGCGGCCGACAGACCGGCTGGCATTGATGCTCATCAATCTGGACCGGTTCACACTGGTCAACGACCTGTGCGGCCCGGCCAAGGGAGATGCCGTGCTGGATATCGTGTTGCACGAACGGCTGGCCCGGCTGGACGGAGCGTTCGCGGCCCATCTGGCCGCCGATGAATTTGCGTGCCTTCTCCCCTTCTCTGCAGAGGATGATGCCGCCATCGCCTTTGCCGGGCGATTGCAGCAGATCATCAGCGAGCCGATCCATATCGGCCAGCACGTCATCTATCTTACCGCGTCGATCGGCCTGGTGATCGAGGACGCGAATGCGCCATCCGCCGACAATCTGCTGCACGCTGCATCGATCGCATTGTCGCACGCGCGGGAATCGGGCGGCGACAGCGTCCGCCGGTTCCATCCGGATATGTTCATCGATATCGGCAATCGCGCCGAGCTGGAAAACGACCTTCGTTCCAGCATGATGCGAGGGGAACTTCTTCCCTATTATCAGCCGATCGTGACGCTTGGCAGCAGCGCGCCCACCGGGTTCGAGGCGCTGGCGCGATGGCATCATCCAAGGCAGGGGCTGATCAGCCCCGACCGCTTCCTCCCGATCGCGGACGAGATGGGGCTGGATCGCGAGCTGCTGTTCATCCTGACCCGCCAGGCGTGCCGCGACGCACGCGACTGGCCGCCGCATTTCACGGTTTCGATCAACATGTCGCCGTCCCAGCTGTGCGATCCCGAAAATGCCGTCACGCTGCTCAAGATCCTGTTCGCTTCGGGACTGGCGCCCGGGCGGCTGATCGTGGAGATCACCGAAAGCGCGCTGATCCACAATCTGGCAAGCGCGCGCGAGACGATCCGGTCGCTGCGCAACACCGGGATCAGGGTCGCACTGGACGATTTCGGCACGGGCTATGCCAGCCTCAGCCGCCTCTGCAATCTGGAGATCGATCACCTCAAGATCGACCGGACGCTGATCCAATCGCTGGATCGCGAGGCGGGCCGCAAGCTGGTCAAGGCGGTGGTCGATCTTGGCCGGAGCCTGTCCATGCCCGTGACCGCCGAAGGCATCGGCACCCAGGAGCAGGCCAGCTTCCTCCGCGAGCTCGATTGCGCCTATGGCCAGGGCTATCTGTTCGGCCGCCCGGCGCCCGCCGCCTTGACGCAGGACATTGCGCTTGGGCTGGCGGCCCGGGAATCGCTGCTGTTGGGCGAGCCCTTCCCGGAGCGTTCGCAACCGGCCTGACGACGCCCCGGACCGGTCGTCCGGCTTCCGGTACAGGGTCCCGTTGCGCCGGTGACCGTAAACGCGCCCACTTACCGGCCGATCCGGCGCCGTGAATTCCGGCCTGCGGACATGAAGAAGGGCGCGGCAGAAACCGCGCCCTTTCGATTGCTGGAGGGAATGCCGCCCCGCGCGATCAATATTGGGTGTTGAACGAAATGGGCGTCGCCAGCTCCATCTTGGCCAGATCGCCGCTCGCCCCATAGGTATAGGCGCGATTGCCGGCCAGCCGGCGCGCTTCGTTGGCGATCGCCGTCATCATCTCCATCGACAGGTCGATCTGACGCTCGAGGATGCTGGCGTTAGCGGCCGACGCGCTGCGCAGTTCGGCAAGGCACGCGGTCAAGCGCTCGCGCGTCTCTTCGTCCATTTCCTCCGTCCATTGCGGCTGGTGCCGGTTGCGGCGGGCGAGGATCTCCTCGAGCCGGGCGACCAGCCGGGCCTTCGCCGCCGCCAGTTCGGCCAGATCCAGCGCGCGCTCCCTGCCGCGCAGGCGCTCGGCCTCTTCGTTCATCAGCAGCGTCAGGGAGGTCATGATGTCGATCATCTCACTGGGCATCGACTTGTCCTCCCTGAAGCCGGATAATCTGGGCCTCCACGGCCGACGCGATGCCGAGGCCGCGGCCCTGTGCGATCCGGCTGCCGATCTGCTCGGCCAGGATGCCGCGAAACATCTCTTCCCCCGCGCCGCCGTTGAAATCGCCGTCCATTTCGACCGATTCCATCATGATCTTGGCGACCTGCCCGGCAAAGACGCCTTCGAAATCGCGGGCGACCCTGGCGGCATTGCTGTTGGTGCGCGGCATCGCCGGCGCGGCGGGAGTGATCGGGTCCGGCATCTTACTGCACCGCGATTTCGGCCTGCAGCGCGCCCGCGCTCTTCAAGGCCTGCAGGATGGTGATGAGATCGCGCGGGCTTACCCCCAGCGCGTTCAGGCCGGCGACCAGCGACTGGAGCGATGCCCCGCCGTTCAGCACCGCCAGCGATGCGCCATTGCCGTCATTCGCGGTGATCTGGGTACGCGGGAGCGTGACCGTCTCGCCCGATCGCGAGAAGGGGCCGGGCTGCGACGCCACCGGGGTTTCCGTGACGCTGATCGTGAGGCCGCCCTGGGCGATCGCGACGGGGCTGATGCGGACATCGGCGCCCATGACGACCGTGCCGGCGGCTTCGTTGATGACGATCCGGGCGGGCTGGTCGACCTCCACCGGCATATTCTCGATGCGGGTGACGAGGTCGATCACCGATCCCGCGAACGAGGTCGGCGCACGAACCTCAACAGTCGCGGGATCGAGCACCTCCGCGGCGCCCGGGATCTGGCGATTGATCGTACCGGCGATCCGGTCCGCAGTGGTGAAATCGGGGTTCTTCAGCGCCAGCTTCAGGCTGGTCGCGGACTTGAGCACGAACGGCACCTCGCGCTCGATGATCGCGCCGCCGGCGATCCGGGCGGTAGTGGTGACGCCACGGCTGAGGCGCGCGGCGGCGCCCTGCGCCTTGAAGCCCGACACGGCGACAGGGCCCTGCGCCACGGCATAGATCTCGCCGTCGAGCGCGCGAAGCGAGGAGACGAGCAGCGTGCCGCCCTGAAGGCTGGTGGCGTCGCCCAGCGCGGACACCTGGACGTCGATGGTCGATCCGGCGCGGGCAAAGGGCGGCATGGTCGCCGTCACCGACACGGCGGCGACATTCTGGGTCAGCATCTGCGCGCCGCGGACGTTGACCCCCATGCGCTCCAGCATCGCCTGCAGCGTTTCCTCGGTGAAGGGGATGTTGCGGATGCGGTCGCCGGTCCCTTGCAGGCCGACCACCAGGCCATAGCCGACCAGTTGGTTGGGTCGCACATTCTGGACATCGACAATGTCCTTGATGCGCGGGCCGGGACGCGCCAGCGCCGGGACCGGCGCCAGCGCCGCCAGCAACGCGGCCAGCGTCAGGATCGGCGATCTCGTGAAGGTCTTCATCTTAATCCTTATAGGATGGAGGAGAAGGAAAGCGGGGTCATGGAGGCGGGCAAATCGCGCTAGGCGGACTGGCGCGTCTGCCGGGCAAGCCGCATTACGTAGCCGATGATCTCGGCGACCGCGGCATAGTGTTCGATGGGAATGGGGCGGTCGATTTCCACCGCGGCATAGAGTGCGCGGGCGAGCGGCGGCGCCTCGACGATGGGCACATCGGCGCCCTTCGCCACTTCGCGTATGCGCAGCGCGACGGCGTCGACGCCCTTCGCCACCACCACCGGCGCGGCCATCGCGCCATGGTCGTATTTCAACGCAACGGCATAATGGGTCGGGTTGGTGATGATGACGCTCGCTTCCGGAACCGCGGCCATCATGCGCTTGCGGGCCCGCTGCATCTGGATCTGGCGGATCTTGCCCTTGATCTTGGGATCGCCCTCGCTCTGCTTGTGTTCGTCCTTCAGCTCCTGGAAGGTCATGCGCATGCGCTTGATGAAGGCTCGGTTCTGATAGATGAAATCGGCGATCGCCAGCAGCGCCACCAGCAAGGTGACCGCGCGGATCGCCTCGAACGCCATGCGGCCGGCGGCCGTGCCGACCGCGCCCGGGGCATAGCCGACGAGCTGGTCGAGCCCGCCGAAGCGCGGACGCAGCACGAGATAGACCACCACGGTGATGGCGACGACCTTGGCAAGCGTCTTGGCGAACTCGACCAGCGCGCGCGTGCCGAACAGCCGCTTCAGTCCGGATGCCGGATTGAGCTTCGACCATTTGGGTGCGACGCGAGACCAGCTGAGCGTTGCCCTGCCCTGCAGGAACAGCGTCGCCACGGCACAGGCGAGCAGCACGCCCATGACCGGCGCGAGGCTGAGCGCGACATCGCCCAACAGCCCGGCGGTCAAATCCCGTGCGCCATGGCTGTCGAGGTGAAAGTCTTCGGCGCTACCCCACAGGCGCGTGACCAGATTGCCGATGCCCGACAGTGCCGACAGGCCGGTCCAGCCGATGACGACGACCGCGCCGATCATCATCGTCGCGTGGCGCATCTCCGGCGCGAGCGCGACTTCGCCCTTCTTGCGGGCGTCCTCCAGCCGCTTCTGGGTCGGGGCGTGTGTACGCTGGTCCTTGTCAGCCTCGGCCATGGGTCAGAAGCTCCAGCCATTCTGCATGAAATCGCCCATCGCGGTGGCGAACCCGGTCAGCATCGTGCCAAGCACGATCGCGAGCAGCGACAGGCCCAGCATCAGGTTGAGCGGCTGAGTGATGAAGAAGACCTGGATCGCGGGCGCAACGCGCGCGGCGAGGCCGAGGCCGAGATTGAAGATCGCACCATAGATCAGGAACGGCGCGGCAAGGCTGACGCCCAGTGCGGTCGCCTGCCCGAGCACGCGCACCGCGAGCATCGCGAAATCCTGCGCCGGCGGAAGCCCGCCGACCGGGAACAGCGTGTAGCTATGTGCGATGGAGGCGATCCAGAGATGGTGGACACCGGCCGCCATGCAGACGATCAGCGCCGCGATCCCGATCAGACGTGTGAGCAACGGCGCCTGGCCGCCCTGCGCAGGGTCCATCACCAGCGCCGAGGCGAGCCCGATCTGCATGCTAGCGATGGCGCCGGCCATCGCTGCAGCGCTGAACAGCATCTTCACGATCATGCCCATGGCGATGCCGACCAGCATTTCGGCGATCACGATCATCGGCAACGCCGCCTGCGACACCGCGAGCGGCGCGATCTTCGGGCTGAGCAGCCCGTACAGGCCGATCGAGAAGCCGACCGCGATCAGCAGCCGGGTCTGCACCGGCACCGAATCCTCCGAAAAGGCGGGGAGCAGCATCAGCACCGCCCCCACCCGCGCGAACAGGATCAGGAAGGTCGCCGCATCGATGGGGAGCGAAGCCATGCCGCCGTCAACCGTGCACGATGGCGTCGCTGATGCGATCCATGAACACCGTCATCGAATGGCCGATCATCGGCAGGCTGAGCAACAGCACCACCCCCAGCACCACGATCTTGGGCACGAAGGTCAGCGTCATTTCCTGGACCTGCGTCAACGCCTGCAACAGGCCGATGACGACACCGACGATCAGGGCCGCGATCAGCATCGGCCCGGCAATGGTCAGCACCAGCATCAGCGCAGCACGCGCGATTTCAATGGCATCGACGGCGTTCATGGCGTGCGCCCCCCTTTCCGGACTAGATCTGCATCCGCATGATTTCGGAATAGGCGTTGACCACGCGGTCACGGACCGCGACGACCGTGTCGAGCGCCATTTCGGCCGAGCCGATCGCGGTGACGACATCGATCATGTCGCCCTTCCCCGCCACCTGCTTGGCGCTTTCGGCTTCGGCCGCACGCAGCGATCCGGCGGCGTCGCTCACCAGATTCTGGACCATCGATCCGAAGCTGCCGCCGGCACCTTCACCGGGAGCGGTCGCGACGACGGTTTCGCGCGCGACAGGCGCAAGAGTCTTGAGCGAGCGGCCATAGGCGGCCGCCGCGTCGAGGGTTCCGATTGCCATGATGGTTTCCTTTTACTTGAGCAGGTCGATCGTTCGCATGGTCATGCCACGCGCGGATTCGATGGCGTTGAGATTGGCCTCGTAGCTGCGCTGCGCCGCCTTCATGTCGGCGGTTTCGATGAGGCTGTTGACGTTTGGGCGCTGGACATAGCCGGTCGCGTCGGCGGCCGGGTTGCCCGGCTCGTACACACGCTGGAACTGGCTCTTGTCGCCTTCGATCGATCTGACCGAAACGCGCGTGGCACCCGTGGCGCGGTCCACCTCGCTCTTGAAGGTGGCGACGCGCCGGCGATAGGGGTCGCCCCCTGGCCGGGTCGCGACGGAATCCGAGTTCGCCAGATTTTCGGCGATCACCCGCATCCGCAACGACTGGGCGCGAAGGCCGGAAGCCGACACGCCGATGGATGAATCGAGGTCCATTCGTTCATGCTCCTGACTGCGTGAGGCAGACAGGTCTCTTATAGGCAAATTTTGCCGGGCCCCGGCCGGTTCCTATAAATTAATTCCTATAACGAACCTGAAAGGAGACCCATGATGTCGGTCCTTGAAGGTATTCCCATTGATCTGTCGATCGTCCTCGGTTCCACCGACCTGCCGATCCGTCAGGTGTTGAAGATGAGCCGCGGCGCGATGATCCCGCTCGACAGCGGCCATAACGATCCCACCCGCGTCTATGTGAACAACGAGCTGGTGGCCGAGGGCAAGATCCTGGTCGACGGCGAATATATGTCGCTGGAGATCACCCGCGTCATCCAGCGCCCGAACTGATCCGCCATGGACATCCTGTCACTGCTGCGCATGTTCGGCGCGCTGGGCGTGGTGCTCGGCCTGCTCGCTGGCGCCCTCTGGGTCGTGCGCCGCTACGAGCTCCGCCTGCCCCAGAAATGGCTGTCCGGCTTTGCTGCCGCGGACAAGCCGCGGCGCTTGGAGCTGGTCGAACGGCTGGCGCTGGACCCGCGCCGGTCGGTCGCGCTGATCCGCAAGGACGGGCGCGAGCATATGCTGCTCATCGCGCCGGAGGGCCTGCTGATCCTCGACGCCGCCAATGCGCCCAAGGGGAGCAAGATCAATGCGTAAGGCGATGCTGATCGGCGGCGGGATCGCCGCCGCGCTGATGCTGCTGCTTCCCGAACCGGCACTGGCCCAGAGCGTGCTGCCGGGCGGTGGCGACGGATCGACATCGGGCCGGGCGATCCAGCTTGTCCTGATGCTGACGGTGCTGAGCCTCGCACCCGGCATCCTGATGACCATCACCTCGTTCACCCGGATCGTCGTCGCACTGTCGCTGCTGCGCTCGGGGCTCGGCGTGCCGGGCGTGCCGCCCAATCCGGTGGTGATCAGCCTGGCGCTGTTCCTTTCCTTCTTCGTCATGGCGCCGACCTTCGACGCCGCGTGGAAGGGGGCGATGGTGCCTTACAACGAAGGAAAGATCACCGAGACGCAGGCGCTGGAACGCGCGAGCAAGCCCTTCCACAGCTTCATGCTGAAACATGTGCGCGACGAGGATGTCGGGCTGTTCGTCCAGCTTTCCGGCAAGCCCGCACCCAATCGCGCAGAGCTGCCGATGACGACGCTGATGCCGGCCTTCATGATCTCCGAACTGCGGCGCGCGTTCGAGATCGGCTTCCTGCTGCTGCTCCCCTTCCTAGTCATCGACCTGGCGGTAGCGGCGGTATTGATGGCGATGGGCATGATGATGCTCCCGCCCGCGACCATATCCCTGCCGATGAAGATCATCTTCTTCGTGCTCGTCGACGGATGGGCGCTGATCGCCGGATCGCTGGTCAAGAGCTTCGGCGCGCCGGGATAGCGGTAGCCTCCCGATCACCTGCAAGGGGCCCGGTGGTGCAATCCGCCGGGCCTTTTTCATGCCTCACGGCATCGCTCCGCGAGCCAGACGCCAAGCTCCTCGAACGAGAGTGCTTCGGCAAAGCCCAGGCCAAGCGCGCCGTCGCCTATCCATCGCACGCTTGCCTGCCGCTCGGGCAGGCCGGGAATGGCGAACGCCAGCAGTTGTCCCCTTTCAGGCTCGAAATCCGCTTCCAGCCGTGCGCCGCCCTGCGAAATATTGACCAGCCGCCCGGCCCGGCGGCGGCCGTCGATCCCCACTTCGACGGCGCAATTCACGGCGAAGCGCGGCGCGCGGACCAGCTTCTGCTCAACGGTACGTATGGCCGCCCGGGCGAGCAGCGCGCCGACTTCGACCGGTGCATCGAAGGCGACGCCGATCCGCCCCGCATGCGTCCAGCGAACCGATCCGGGCAACCGGTCGCCCGCCTTCAGCTCGATCTGAACCCCATCGCCCACGGTCAGCGGGACATGGGTTTCCGCCATCAGCCCTCCGCTTGAGAGGTTGCGGATGCGGCACAGCGTCTCGCCATGCCCGCTCACCAGCTTGCCGATCAGGAAGATGGTGGTGACACGCGCCTCACGCGGGGAAGCTTTCCGCGCGTCGATTCCGGTGCCAGTCCGTATGCGCTTGCGTTGTACCAAGGACAAAGCCTCCTCCTCTCAGGCCGGTGAAGCCTGGGTGACGACCGCGCGGCGCACGAACCCCGCGCCATAGGTCTCCCGCGCCGCATCCATGACAACACGCCGGAACGCATCCAGCCCGGGAATCAGGCCATCGCGCCCGCTCGCCATCGGCGTACGGTAGGTGCGCAAATTGACCGCATTCAGCAGAAGCGGCAACTTCGCTTTCACTGCGTCGCCCTCCCCCTGCGGCACTTCGAGCTGCACCTGGAACGACACATAGCCCGACAGGCGGCCGTCGGGGAAAACGAGCGGAGCCATCATCGCGCCCGTTTCGACGAATTCGGTCCTGACCGCGCCCGAAGCGCCTCCATTCTGCCGGAGCATCCCGACGCCCCAGGCGCTGCCGCCCCCCACGCCGACGCCCAGGATCAGGGCCAGCACCACACCCAGAAGTCGTTTCATTCTTCCTGCCCCCGATCAGAATTTGAAGCTGGCGTCGCGCGGCAGCGCCGAAGGCTCGGCCAGCACGACAAGCGTGATGCGGCGGTTTTCCGGCAAGTCCGGGCGGTCGGGATAGACCGGCTCGGTCCCGGCCTTGGCGACGACTTCGCCGAAGCGGTCGGGCGTGAGGCCCGCCGCGACCATCGCGGATCGTGCGGCGAGCGCACGCTGAGCCGAGAGCAGCCAGTTGGCGTCGCTCTGCCCGCCGGTGCTGTCGGTATGCCCCTCGATCGCGACCTGGGCCTTGGTCCCCGCCAGTCTGCGCGCGACCCGTGCCAGCATCTCGCGCGCAAAGTCGTTGAGTTGCGCGGTGCTGCCACGGAACATCGACCGGTTGGCCGTATCGACCAGATGGATGCGAAGGCCTTCGCGGCTCCGCTCGATATTGACGCTTCGCTTGCCGTCCGCAGCCGTGACCGGCGGTTCGATCGACAGGCGCATCTCTTCTGCCAGCACGCGCAGCGCCGCTTCGGGGACCTGGGCCGTACCGCCGCGCGCCGCGCCCTTGACGCCGGCCTCGGCGGACGGCTGGCCCACCGGCTCCCGGTCCGCCGCCTGCGCATGGCGCGCATGGCCGCCAAGGCCCGGCTGGGCGCCGGGCAGCTGAGTCAGCGTCGACGCAGGCGATTCCTTGGACGAGACGGGCGAGAAATAGTCCGCCAGCCCCTTGAGCTGCGCCTTGTTGGGGTTGGCCAGCAGCCAGAGCAGCATGAAGAAGGCCATCATCGCGGTCACGAAATCGGCATAGGCGACCTTCCACGCGCCACCATGCGGGGCAGCGTGCTGCCTTTTCCTGACCTTGCGGATGATGATCGCCGGAGCGTCGCCGCCATTGTTCGTCGCCATCGCTATCCCTTTCAGCTCAGCGCCGCGCGCAGCCGCTGCTGGATGGCCGTCAGCCGGACGCCGTCGATCGCCTCGATCGGGGCCTGGCCGCGTGCAATCCGCTCGAGCAACGTCGCATTCTCATCGACATGCTGGACGATCAGGTCGAAGGCCTGGAGCTGGTCCAGATATTCGCTGACGAACCGTTCGTCCGCGATAAGCAGCGTCGCCAGTTCCTCCAGCAGCCCGCGCGCCACGCGCATTTCCTGCGCGACGGCCGCAAACAGCGCGGCATGGGGCCGGCTCACCTCGCTCGACATAACGCCCATCGTCTTCATTGCGGTATCCATCAGAAAAGCTCGACATCGCCGGCGACGGCCAAGGCCGGAGCGGGCTTACGCGGGCGGGTCGGAACGGGGGGCATTTCGGCCACCAGCGTCGATCGCACCCGCCCCTCGAACGGCATGAATTCGATCTTGCGCGCCTGGACGCCCCCCATCTCGCTGCGGTCGATGGCGATCCCTTCGGTCTGCATGAAATTGCGGGCGAAGGCGGCATTGCCGCTGCCGATGCCGCCAAGGCCCGCCACGATGTTGGCGCCGCCATAGAGGTGTGCGCGCAACCGCGACCGCTGGGCGCCGCGCTGCATCATCGCGTTGATAAGCAACTCCATCGCGTGGACGCCGTACCGCTGCATGTCCGCCGGGCCTACGGACACGTCCGCGCCCGGCTCGCCCAGCAGGAAATGGTTCATGCCGCCCACGCGCGCGACCGGATCGCGCAGGCAGGCCGCGACGCAGGAACCAAGCAGCGTCGCGATGACGAAGCCCGATTCCGACGCGACATGATATTCGCCCTGAACGATCGACCGGCGGCGCATGGGGTCAGACCAGCTCGCCGAAGACGCGCTCGATCTTCTCCTTGAGCGCGGCAGGCGCGAAGGGCTTCACGACATAGTTGTTGACCCCCAGCGCCGCGGCCTTCTGCACGACCTCCTTGTCGGCGGAGCCGGTGAGCATGATGAACACCGTCTTGCCGATCACCGGGTCGGACCGGACCGCTTCCAGGAACTGGAGCCCGTCCATGTCGGGCATGTTATAGTCCGAGATGATGAGGTGGACGCGGTCGGCCTTGATCGCGGCCAGTGCCTCGACCGGCCCCGCCTTGTCCCGGATATCCTTGAATCCCAGATCCTGAAGCGTGCGGCGGATCATCGCGCGCATGCTCGTCTGGTCATCGACCACCATTACCTTGATTGCGGACGCTGCCGGCATCACCCATTCCCCAGATTAAAGCCGGCACAGGCCGAGGATCGCCTCGGGCATGGCCGACAAACTAACTTCCGCTTCCACCCCGCCCGCTTCCATCGCGGCGCGCGGCATTCCGTAGACGACGCAGCTCTCCCGGCTCTGGCCGAGCGTGCGGGCACCGGCATCGCGCATCGCGCGAAGCCCCAGGGCGCCGTCGCTTCCCATGCCGGTCAGGATCACCCCCACCCCGCGCGACCCCAAAGGCGCGATCGAGCGGAACAGCATGTCGACCGACGGGCGATGCCCTGTCACCGGATCGCCCGGGAGCAGACGGATGGTGCCGCTGCTGCCGCCGACAAGCTCCATGTGCCGCTCCCCGCCCGGCGCGATGTAGACGGTGCCGCGTTGCAGCTGCATGCCGTGCTCCGCCTCGACCACCTTGACCCGGCTGTCGCGGTCCATGCGGACGGCGAAGCCGTTGGTGAAGGCGGCGGGCATGTGCTGGACGACCAGCACCGGCGGGCAATCGGGCGGAAGCGCCGCGACCAGCGCGAACAACGCCTCGACGCCGCCGGTGGAGGCGCCGATCGCGATGACCACGTCGCGCAGCCTGCCCCCCGCAGCGAGCTGAGCAGGCGGCGCGGGCGCACGGCGGACCGAGGACCGCGCGGCGGCCTTCACCATCTTGCGCAGCAGCGCGCCGTTCTGCGCCATCTCCTGCGCATTGCCCGAAGGTTTGGCGATGCAGTCGACCGCGCCCAGACGGAGCGCCTCGATCGTCGCTTCGGCGCCGCGCGCGGTCAGCGTCGAGCACATGACGACCGGCATCGGCCGCAGCCGCATGATCTTTTCGAGAAAGGACAGCCCGTCCATCCCCGGCATCTCGATGTCCAGCGTCACCACATCGGGGTTCAGCGTCTTGATCATCTCGCGTGCGGCATGAGGTTCGGGCGCCGTGCCGACCACTTCAATCAACGGATCGCTGGCAAGCAGCCGGGACAGCATCGCGCGCATGCTCGGGCTGTCGTCGACGATCAGGACACGCGTCGGCGCGGCAGAAGCAAGTTCGCTCATCGCGCGCCTCCCTTCTTGACGTAGATGGTCTGGCCTGCGGGGGTCATCGCCGCCGCGGCCGGACCGATCAGACGTTCCGAATGGCCGATATAGAGCGTGCCGCCGGGCGCGAGCATCTCGACGAAGCGCGCCTCCAGCTCCGCTTTCGCCTTGTCGTCGAAATAGATCATGACGTTACGGCAGAAGATGACGTCATAGGCCTGGCGCATCGGCCAGGGCTGGAACAGGTTCAGCACGCGCGCCGTCACCAGCGACCGCAGCGGCTCCGCCACCACATGGCTGTCGGTGCCGTCCTGACGCAGCCACTGGCGGCGATAGGCGGCGGGGATCGGCTGGACCGTGCTTGACGCATAGCGCGCATCGCTGACCGCCTGAACGACATGCGGCGCGATATCGGTGGCGAGCAGGCGCACATCGCCTTGCTTCAGCCAGGCTGCGCTCGATCCGCTTTCCCCGGCCAGAATCATCGCGATCGAATAGACTTCCTCGCCGCTCGAACAGCCCGCCGACCAGATGCGCACCTTGTGCCCCGCCCGCGCCCGCGCCTGCAGGCCGGGCAACACCCGATCGCGCAGATCGTCGAAATGGTGGTTCTCGCGGAAGAAATGCGTGTGGTTGGTGGTCAGCGCGACCACCATCGCCGCGCGCTCCTTCGCATCACCACGGACCAGCGCGAGATAGTCGGCGAAGCGCGTCAGCCCGTGTTCGCGCAGCCGGCGGCTGAGGCGCGAATGGACGAGGGTCATCTTCGCCTCCACCAGGTGGATGCGTGCGTCCTGCTGCATGATCGCGGCGATCTCGCGGAACTGGGCCGTCGTCAGCTCAGCCGATGCGGTGAGCGGCGACACGGGCCCGCGCGCATCGCCATGGGTGGCGAGGGCCTGGTTCACGCGGCGAGGTCCATCACCTGCCGGGTGAGGCTCAGCGCATCGAGGTCGAGCAGCAGCACCATGGTCTCGGCTTCACCGGCATCCGCGGTGCGGCGCTCGATGCGGACCAGGCCCGCGATCGCGCTCTGCTCGCTTACCTCGACATCGGGCGCGGGCTGCACGTCGGCACCGTCGATCGCGACGATGTCGGCAACCTCATCGACCAGAAAACCCGCCTGCCGCTCACCGATCGCAACGACCAGGATGCACGACCGCGAATGGAGCACGCTTGGTGTCCAGCCCAGCCGTTCGGCAAGGCCCACCACCGGCACGACCGAGCCGCGCAGATTGGTGACGCCCTTGAGATAGCTCGGCACGCCGGGCAGCGGCGTCGGCTCTTCCCATTCGCGAATTTCGATCAGGGAACGCATGTCGATGCCGAACATCTGCTTGCCCAGCGTGAAGGTGACGATCTTGCGTTCGTTGCCTTCGGTTTCCTGCGTCTTGCTCATGCCGCCATTCCTTTCAGGGCGAATTTGGAGCCGGCCGGGACGACCAGCGCGTCGATGTCGAGGATGAGGGCGATCGAGCCGTCGCCGAGTACGGTGGCGCCGCCCAGCCCGCGGATCGGGTGGAGATTGTCCTCAAGGCTCTTGATGACGACCTCGCGCCGGTTATCGATCGTGTCGACCATCAGCCCGACATGGCCGGCCACCTCGCTCTCCACGATGATCACAAGGCAATCCTCGGGGTCGCTGCCACAGGGCAGGCCGAACATGTCGCCCACCCGCCGCACGGGCAGATAGTTGCCACGCAGCTCGATGACCTCCGAATGCGGCGAGGTCGCGCGCACCTGTCCCGGCGCCGGCTGAACCGTTTCGACGACATTGGCGAGCGGCAGCACGAACCGCTGCTTGCCCAGCCGCACGATCATCCCGTCGAGGATCGCCAGCGTCAGCGGCAGCGCCATGGTGAAGGTCGTCCCCTGCCCCGGCACCGAGTGGATCTCCAGCCGCCCGCCAAGCGCCTCGACGTTCGATCGCACCACATCCATGCCGACCCCGCGGCCCGAGATGTTCGAGATGCTCTCCGCCGTCGAGAACCCCGGCGCGCAGATCAGCCCGTCAATCTCCTCGTCGGACAGCTGCGCATCCGCTGCGATGATCCCGCGCTCGATCGCCTTGGCCCGCACCCGCTCGCGGTTGATGCCGCGCCCGTCATCGGCGACGCGCACGACGATGCGCGCGCCCTTCTGCTCGGCCGACAGGCGGATCGTGCCGCCCGCGGGCTTGCCGGCGGCGATGCGCTCCTCGGCGCTCTCGATGCCATGATCGACCGCGTTGCGGATCATGTGGGTCAGCGGGTCGCCGATCTTCTCGATCACGCCCTTGTCCACCTCGGTCATCTCGCCGGTGGTGACGAGCGTCACCTGCTTGCCCGTCTCTGCCATCAGATCGCGCAGCATGCGCGGGACGCGGGAAAAGGCCTGGCGGATCGGCTGGGCGCGAAGCGACATGACATTGTCCTGGATCTGCCGCGTCAGGCGCGACAGTTCGGGCAGCTCGACGCGCTCCTGATCGGCGGGCGACAGGCGATCTGAGAGGATCGACCCACGAATGACCAGTTCGCCGACCAGATTGAGCAGCTGATCGAGCTTGCCGAGATCGACGCGGATGCTCTGCGCGGGCGCTTCGGCCTTGGGCTTTTCGGCAACGGCAGCGGGGACATTGTCCGCCACCAGCGTCAACGCCGGGCGTTCCGGCTCGACGCTGACCGCCGGCGCTGCGAGCATCTCGACCGCGACCGGATCGGCCGCCGCAACTTCATCCCGCCCGATCTCGATCAGCGAATCCGGCGCGACGAAGTCGAAGCAATCGCGGATCGCCTGTTCCTCGACCGTCGCAGGCAGGCTGACCGTCCAGATCAGATAGCCGTCCTCGGGATCGAGGTCGCGCAGGCCCGGCAGACGGCTGGTGTCGACATGGGCGACGGTGCCGCCCATCTCTTCCAGCTCGCGGATCACCAGCATCGGTTCGCCGCCATTGGCCATCGCCGCACGCGACGGGCCGAAGCGCACCGTCCAGCCCTGCGGCTCGGGAGCGCTCAAATCCTCGAGCTCGACCGTCACCGGCTCGAAACCGAACGGATCGAACTCCTCGACCACCGCCATCACCGGGGTGAAACCGAAATCATCATCGGCCTCCGCGACGGGCACAGGCGCAGGTTCGGCAACCGCAGCGGCCGTGGGCACACCCTTGCTCGCCAGTACCGCCTCCAGCTGTTCCAGCATCGCCGCGTCGTCGGGCAGATCCTGGGTCCCCTGCGCCGCCGCGACATGGTCCGAAAGGATGTCGAAGGCGTTGAGCATGATGCGCGTGACGTCGGCGCTGGCGGCGATATGCCCGGCCCGCACCTCGTCCAGCACATTCTCGAACCGGTGCGAGAAAGCCTGCAAGGCGCCGTGGCCGAACGCGCCGGAGCCGCCCTTGATCGAATGGACCGCACGGAACACGCCCGCGATCACGTCAGCCGACGTGTCGCCCGATGCCATGGCGGACAGACCTGCTTCGGCGGTTGCGAGCCCCTCGGCGCATTCCTCGAAGAAGATTCCCTGGATCTCGTCCAGCTCGTCGCCGCCGCTCACGGGCACACGCGGCGGATCGCCGCTCCCAGCTTGGTCGCCTCGAACGGTTTGGTGATCCAGCCGGTGGCACCCGCTTCGCGAGCGCGGGTCTTCTTGTCGTCCGAGAATTCGGTCGACAGCACCAGGATCGGCGTCCCGCGGAACTCGGGAACCGCGCGCACCGCCTCGATCAGCTCGAACCCGTCCATGCGGGGCATGTTGATGTCGGTGATCAGCAGGTCAGGCTTGACCTCGTGCATGCGCTCCAGCCCATGCGCACCATCGTCGGCACTCTCGATGCGAAAGCCCTGCGCGGTCAGCGATGCCTTCAGCAGCATCCGCATCGACGCGCTATCATCGACGGTCAGGATCAGTTTGCTCACGAAAGATGGTCCTCTTTCACAGAAAGGCCGATGGCCGGCGCCAGCCCGCAGGCGGTCACGCGGTCGACAAAGGCGGGGCTGGGATTGCGGATGACGAAGGACTGGCCCTGCGCTTCCGCTTCCGCCCGGGCGGCGAGCAGCAGTTGCAGGACCGCCTGGCCGACGCTTTCCACCGCGCCGGCATCGACCTCCATCGCGCCGTCGAAATCGCTCGCCAGCACCATGCGCACGCGCAGGTCCTCGGCAGTCACGGTCGTGCCATGAGGCGGCAGGATCAGGGCGCGATCCTGAACGGCTGCATCCAGCTCGGCTGAATCAGGCAGGCTTTGCATTGAGCTGCTCCTTCACATCGTCGAGCGCGGCTTCGAGCTGCGCGAATGAGGGGGCGTAGGCGGACGGGGTCATGCGGCGCGCCAGTTCGATCGCCACCTGGGTCGGCTGCCCCTGAGCGTGACCGACGATGGCGGTCTTCACGATCAGATAGGGCTTGAAGTCGGCGTCGATGATCTGCTGCAGCTTCGACGCGATCGGGCCGACCAGACAGTAGGCGAGCAACACGCCCAGGAAGGTACCGACCAGCGCGCCGCCGATCATCGCACCCAGCACCTCGGTCGGCTGGTCGATCGAGCTCATCGTCTTGATGACGCCCAGAACCGCCGCGACGATACCCAGTGCGGGGAGGCCGTCGGCCATGATCTGGATCGCATGCTGGGGCTGAAGTTCCTCGGCATGGTGGCGCTCGATATCGCCTTCCATGGCCTCGGCCATCTGGTGAGGGTCCTCGAAATTGACCGTCATCATCCGCAGGTAATCGCAGATGAACTCGATCAGCCCCTCGTCCTTGAGCAGCTTGGGGTAGCGGGTGAAGATGCTGCTTTCTTCGGGCTGGTCGAGATGCTTCTCGATCGCGTTGGCGCCGTCCTTCCGGAAGGTCGACAACAGCGTGTAGAGCAGCGCCAGCAGGTCGCGGAAATCGGCCTCGGTCCAGCGCACGCCCTTGAACACGCGCACGGTGCCCTTCCACGCCTTCTTCACCGTGGCCAGCGAATTGCCGAGGATGAAGGCGCCGACCGCAGCGCCGGCGATCGCGAGCATTTCGTGCGGCAGCGCGTGCATGATGACGGCAAGGTTGCCGCCCGACAGCAGGAAGCTGCCGAACACGCACAGCAGAATGATGACGAGGCCGATTGCGTTGAGCATGGATCAGTCCGGTGAGAATGGTGGCCGAAGCCGATGGACTGATTATAGGCCGCTCGCCCGCGCTCCCGGGCGTCCGAGCATATTTTTCGATGCCGGCACGCACGCGATCCCGAAAGTTGGAGTCGCGCCGACCGCCTCGGGATCGTTCATCCTATAATGGACGGGTACCCATGCCCGGAGCGCTCAATGTCTCTCAATGCCTATCGCCGCGCGCAGGAAATCGCCGCGACCCCGCGCGGTACCGAATACCGCCTGATGAGCCAGGTCACCGCCGAACTGCTCGCGGCCCGGGACGCAGGCCTTACGGGCGTCGGCCTGATGCCCGCGCTGCACCATAACCGCCGCGTCTGGACCGCCTTCTCGACGCTCTGTGCCGATCCCGAGAACCAGCTGCCCGAAGAGCTGCGCGCGCGCATCATCTCGATCGCGATGTGGGTGGAGCGGCATACGTCCGATGTGGTGCGTGGGCGGGAGTCGATCGATGATCTGATCCTAGTTAATCGCGCGATTATCGAGGGACTTTCCAACGAAAACAGGGATGCTGTCTGAGTTGATCGTTACGTTTTCGTAATCATCTTATTTTTCCAATAGTTTTCAAACATCTAAGTTTATTTCCCCAAAATTCACGATGCTTAACGTGTCGGAAATATTTACAATTCCTGTCAAAGACCGCATTCGCGCCCCGTCGGCATGCTGCTGTGCCGTGTCACGCATTGCGAGCGGGGGAATGAAAACCGTGAGACAACCGCCGCTAAGCGCGAGCGGAACCCTATCTGTCCGTCTGACGCCGGCAGTCCCCTCGCTTGTCGCACTGGCCCTGATCATTTGCGTGGCGGTTCTGGTCGGCTGGTTCACGAACAACCTGGGAATTGCGAGCTTCGGCCGCAACGAAATCCTCATGCAGCCCTGGACCGCGGTCGGCTGCATCGGTCTCGCAACATCCTTCTTCTGCGCCGCCAGCGGCCATTCCACCACCGCGCGCGCGCTCGCGCTCATCCCGCTGTTCGTCGCGATCTCGGCGCTCGCGCAGGAATGGAGCGGTGCGCGATGGCCGCTCGACCAGCTCCTCTCCTCCCACAGCATCCAGGATCAGCCGCGCATCAACCCCGGCCGCCCCGGCATGATGCCCGCCTTGTCGCTGCTGCTGTTGACGCTCGCGTCGCTCGCGACGACCTGCCGTCTCAAACCGGTCCAGAGCATGATCACGGGCCTTGCCTGTCTCGCCTTCTCGATCGCGATCATCTCGGGCATGCTGCTCCCGCTGGGCGTGGCTTCTCCCGCACTGGAAACGCGAAGGGCGCTGATGTCGGTGCCGACCGCGACCACGCTGATCGCCATCTCCATCGCGGTGATCGCACAGCGGCGGCACGTCGCCTGGTCCAACAATGTGCATTGCGGCATGCGGCGCCGGACGTTGCAATGGATCTTGATACCCTGCATCATGCTGCCGGTTGTTTCGGCGCTCTGGCAGCTGTCGATGTACAAGAACGGCCAGATCACGCAGGAAATGAGCGAGATCATCCAGGCGTCGGTGCAGGTCGCGATATCCTGCACGCTCATCGCCTGGGCATGGATCCGGATCGGGCGCGAAAGCACGACGCGCTGGGCGTTCAGCATCGCCGTCGATTCCGCCCCGATCGCCATCGCCGATATCGACGGCCGCATCATCCGGTGGTCGAAGGGATGCGAGCAGCTCTATGGCTGGGCAGCGGCCGAAGCGCGCGGACGGATCAAGCATGAGCTGACCGGCGCGGTGCTTCCGGCCGGACCGATGCGCCCGCTGACACCCGATTGCCCGCAGGAAGCCGAAATCACCGAGCGGCATCGCGACGGAACCCCGCTCCGCATTCTCGAATCGCGCCAGCTCGTCCAGCCGCGCGCCGACATCGATCCGATGGTCGTCCTCTCGATGAAGGATATTACCGAGCGCCAGCGTGCCGAGCAGGCGATGCGGGCGAGCGAAGCGCGGCTTGCGGCTGCTGCCGATCTGCATGAACTCGGCCTGTTCGAATGGACCCAGGCTGACGACAAGGTGCGCTTGTCCGCGCACGCGGAACATCTGTTCGGCCTCGAGCCCGGCACCTTCACCGGCGGCATGGAAGATTGGCGCGAGCTTGTCCGCCAGCGTTTCGGAGCGGACATCCTCTCCAATGAACCCCTGCCCGACTATCGCTGCCATCGCCGTCCCTTTCGACTCTGCTCGACGGAAAGGGAGCAGCCACTGGTCGTGGAAGGATCGATCTTCTTTCATGACCAGCCCGGCGCCGAAGGCCTGTCGATGGTCGGCATCATCATGGACGCCACCGAACGCGAGCGGCGGACCGAGATGCTCGCAGCTCGGGAATTCGAGCTTCGATCCATTCTGGAAACGGTTCCAGAAGCCATGATCACGGTCGATGAGGCGGGTCAGGTCCGCTCCTTCTCCACCGCGGCGGAACGGCTGTTCGGCTTTGCCGCCGAAGAGGTGACCGGCCGGGACATCCGCACCCTGCTCCCCGACTATGCGAAGGCAGCAACCGGCCCCCGATCCGCCGTCGCGAGGCACTCCAGCCCCGCCAAGGCGTCTCCGCCGCAGACGACGGACGGCCGCGACCGTGAAGGCAATGCCATGCCCGTGGAATTGGTCGTCGGCGAAACCACGATCGGCAACGAGCATATCTCGATCGCCTTCGTCCGCAGCCTGCGCGAACAGATCGCCACTCAGGCGCGCCTCAACGAACTGCACGGGGAGCTTCTCCACGCCTCGCGCGTGAGCGCGATGGGCGAAATGGGAGCGGGCCTGGCGCATGAACTCAATCAGCCGCTGACCGCCACCGCCAATTTCCTGGGCGCCGCGCATATGCGGCTGGGCATGGGCGGGTCCGCGGAGCAGCTTCGCGAACTGGTCGATCTTGCCAATCAGGAGGTGTTGCGCGCCGGGGAGATCATCCGCCGGATGCGCGCCTTCGTCGCGCGCGGGGATCTCGACATCCGCCCGCTGGCGATCAACACGCTGATCGCCGATGGCCTGCAGCTTGCCTGGTCGGGAACGCGGCATGCCGGCGTCAATCTGGTCTATCAGCCCGTCGCCACTGCCCCCGAAGTGGCGGTCGACAAGATCCAGATCCAGCAGGTTCTGGTCAATGTCATCAACAATTCGCTCGAAACCTTCGCCGACGACAACACCAAGAAGCCGGAGATCATCATCTCCGCCGTCGAGACTTCGGAAGAGAATGTCCTGATCCGATTGCTGGACAATGGCCCCGGCTTTCCGACCTCGATCATCGGTCGGCCGTTCGAGACCTTCATGTCAACCCGCTCCAACGGGCTGGGCCTCGGCCTTTCGATCTGCCGCCGCATCGTCGAGGCGCATGGCGGCACCGTCGCGCTGTCCAACCGGCCCGAAGGCGGCGCCGCGTTCGAATTCACCCTTCCCGTCTATCGCGCCCAGCGCGAGATGGACCTGAAGGCCGCGGGATGACCCAACGCAACATCTTCATCGTGGACGACGACGATTCGGTCCGGATGTCGCTCATGCATCTTCTGCGATTGCGGCCAGACCATGTGCTGCGTGATTTCCCCTCCGGTGATGCCTTTCTGGCCGAAGCGCCCGCCCTGCCCTCCGGTTGCCTGCTGCTTGACCTCCAGATGCCCGGCACCAGCGGCATCGGCGTGCTGGAGGCCCTCGCCGCATATAGCGAGCGTTTCGGCACGGTCGTGCTGACCGGGGAAGGCGATGTCAGCCTGGCGGTACAGGCCATGAAGCTCGGCGCGCTCGATTTCCTCGAAAAGCCCTGCAACCATATGCGCCTGTTCGAGGCGATCGACACGGCCTTCACCCAGCAGGCCCAGTCCCAGCAGGCGGCGACGCGGCGATCGCAGGCGGTCGCAAAGATCAACTCGCTCTCGGTCCGCGAGCGCGACGTGTTGATCGGGCTGATGGACGGGCGATCGAACAAGCTGATCGCCCATGATCTGGGGATCAGCCCCCGGACCATCGAGATCTACCGCGCGAAGCTGATGGAGAAGCTCAACGTCCGCAGCCTCTCCGAAGCGCTGGGCATCGCCTTTGCGGCCGGCCTCTATCCCGAGGACTGAGCACCGGCCGCGGCCATTCAGAACTCCAGATAGAGATCGACATAGCCGTAGCGCGTGTCGCCGGTCGCGGGCGCATTGGCCGCATCGGTCAGGAATCGGCCCTTCGCCAGATAGGCGACGCCGGTGTCGATCCGCACCAGATCGGGAACCAGCCAGCGGCGCAGGCGCGCGTCGATCTGATGGCCGGCGAACCGCCCTGCCCGCCCCGCTGCGTCCCGGACGCCGGTCGCTGCAAAGCTGTCGGTGCGCGAGTTGAGCCAGAGCGCGCGGTAGGTCAGCATCACGTCGGACGACTTGCCCGGCTTGGCCTCAAAGCGCATCCCGCCCGACATCATGTTGTAGCGGTGGACCGGGCCATAGATCGCCGTCGGCCCGAAATCGAAGCGCCGCGCGCCAAAGAGCGTGTCGAAGCGATTATAGCTGCGCGCCTCGGCGCGGTCGCCGCTCGCCAGGTCGAAAAGCCCCGCCACCCGCGGCTGCCAGCCGCCGCTCCAGGTCCGGCCGAGTTCGGCATGGATCAGATAGGCCGAGACATCGAGATCGGTGAGGTCGTTCGCGCGGGTCGATCCGCGGGTCTCGCCGAACTGATAGGCGCCTTCCAGATCGTAATCGATGCGCCCTGCCTTGGGTTTGCGGAAGGCGCGCAGACCGGGGGTCACCAGCCTGCGGTTGCGCGTCAGCCGGTCCGCCGAATCCCGTTCGAGCAGGCCATAGGCATAGACTTCCAGCGTTCCGCCGAAGACGCTGCCCTTGGTGAAGCTGCCGCCGAAGAATTGCAGCGCGCTGCTTTCCCTGTCCCATTTGACGCCATTGTCGAAGATGCCGTCGCGATCGTCAGGCAGGCGGATCTGCGGCATCGCCCACAGCAAGGTCAGCCGGTCGCCCCCCTTGCCGTTCAGGATCAGGTTCGCGCCGGTGAAGGCGTTGCTGGTGTTGCGGAAGGTCTGCCGCGCGACGAGGCGCCGCGAGCCGATGTCCATCGTGAACCGGCCTGCCGTCAGCGCGCCGCTGACCTTGCCGCCCAGGCTGAAATCGACGCCGGCATAGGCCTGTACCAGTTCGAGCGCGTTGACTTCGCTGGTCCCGGCAGAAGAGTTCTTCTTCTGGCCATAGCCCCGCGCGTCCCAGATTTCGCCGCCGACGCGGACCGGGCCGCCATCATAGTCGACCAGCAGGGTGGTCTTGAGCGACCAGAGGAAGTCGCTTTCCGCGGCATCGGGCCGGAACTGGCCGTCAATCCCCTCGATCCGCGACCGGACCATGCCCTTGATGGTCAGTTCGTCGGGTGCGCCCAGCGCCTCGTGCAGCGTCTGGCCAGCGATTGCCGGGCCGCTCTGCCCGCAGAGCAGCAGCGCAGCCGTCAGGCAGGCCGCGGCCCCGCGCGGGGTACGAAGCGAAAGGAAGCGGCGCGCGCCAGGCTGGCGCGCCGCGGTCGAGGCGTAAGACATGAAGGAAACTCCAGGGACGATGATCCCTTATAGAAGAGCGGATCGTGCCTGCGGCGGCGGCGCGGTGAAATCTTGCGGCCCGTTCGAACCGCACAAAATAATGGGCGCCGAGGCGCCCAGAAGATGATTATCCTATATTTCTATTCCAGCCAGCGGATCAGTGCACCGTCGGGCGGGCAGGTGCAAGGTCGCGATATTCCGCCATAATGGCGAAGCGCGGGTCGACATCGGCCAGTTCGGCCATCGCCTTGGCGGCACGCTTGGCGATCTGGCGCACACGCTCCTTGTTGACGCTGGTATCTCCCTCGATCGCATCGAGCGTCGAGATGTCGAACAGCCGCCGCTCGACCACTTCGCGATTGTGGAGCAGGCGCATTTCCAGCTCGGCCATTGCCGCCGGATCGATGGCCAGATTCTCCGACCGCCACACCGACTGGCGCTGCTCCGCGGCGACCCGCTTCGCGGCGCGCTTGGGGCGGGCCTGACGGCGCATCCGGTCGAGCGCAACGTTGCGCAGATGCTCGATATAGCCGTCGATCAGCGTGACCGTCGCCGCTTCGGCGAGATAGGCCGAGGCCGCGGATTCGGTGCGGCTCAGCGCCTCCTCGTCCTCGATCAGCGAGATCGCGGAGATGTCCTCGCCGTCCTCGCCGATGCTGATCGCGTCGAGCGAGACGGTGGTCGCCTCGACCTTGCGCGCCGAGGGGCGCTGGTCGGTCATCAGGCGGAAGCGGAGGCTCTGCAGCTCGCCGCGCAGCTGCCAGTTCACGAAGGTGGTGAACTGCGCCTTCTCCGGGTCATAGGCTTCGATCGCGCGGTGCACCGCGATCGAGCAGACCTGCTCTGCATCCTCCCAGTGCCCGGCCAGCCCGTACTGACGGATGAAGTGGCGGATGCGCGGCGCGATGAGCGTCAGGATGCGGGCAAAGGCCTTGTCGATGGCGGCGCGCTGGCGGGCGGTCTGACGATCGCCTTCGGCGGGCAGATTTTCCTTAACGGTGGCGACGGCGGCTTCCAGCGCGATGGTGATCTTCGACATGTTCAGTCCTTCCGGTGTCGCGGCACCGCCCCCCGGCGCGCCCTTTCGACAGGACCGTTATCCTTTAAAATAGTTAACAAGCCTCTAATCCTATAATTCAACCATATTTATTTTCGTGAGGGGTCGCAGCCGGTCAGGCCGTGTCAGGCGTTGAAGCGCTCGGGGCGGATGTTGCGGCCGATATAGTCGAGCAGCCAGGTGCGGTGCGCGGTGGTGGCGCAGCCGCTGGCGGCGATCCGGCGATTGGCGCTGGCCGTCCCGATCTGGGCGTTGAGCAGTGTACGCGCGCGATCAGGATCCAGCCCGCCCTTGAGAAAGCGGATCGCGTCGCCACGCCCGAGATGGTGGCCAAGATAGGCGGCCTGGGCGAGCGCCTGCGCCCCCGGCTTCCCGCCCTCGCCCAGCGAGACGCCAGCGTTGCGCAGCGAATCCAGATTGGCCTTGGCATAGTCCGCGGTCGCCTGGATCGCGGCGTCGGGATCGTAGCGCAGCGCGAGCAGCGCCGCCTTGTTCTCGCCCCTCACCTTGCCGCGATCGTTGAGCCAGCCCTGCTGCCGCGCGACAGTGTTCAGCCAGGTCCCTTCGCGCTCGGCTTCGCCGCGCCATGTGCCGCTCAGAAACTGGCCAAGACCCGCCGCGCTGGAGCGCGGATTGCGCGAATAGGGCAGCCAGCGCCCATCCGGCCCCTTTGCCGCTTCGGCATGGACGATCGTCGCAAGCGCCGCGACCGGCAGGCCGGTACGCTCGGCGGCTGCCCGCAGCGTTCCGACATAGGCGGCATTCGGACCATAGCCGCGTGCACCGGCGGAAGTTGCAGACTCCTCCGAAGCCCCCCGTCCCTCCCAGCGCACCGGCGTCTCCGCTGATGGCCGATCCCGTTCGGGAGCGGGTGACGCGATCTGTGCCGGCGCCGGTTTCGGTGGCGCAGCGTCCGTCCGTTCCTCCAGCAACGAAAGCAGCAGGTCGAGGCTCATCGGCAGATCGGGCTCGCTGGACGCAGGCTTTGTGCCCGTGTCATCGCTGCCCAGCGCCGCACGCCACAGGCGGCCCGCCATCTCGCTGCGCGCATGGGCGTAGATGACCTGCGCCTTCTGCGTCGGATCGAGCCCGGACATGCCGGTCGCGGCGATCATCGCCCGCTCTTCCCGCGCGGGGTCCGGCGCGCCTTCAGGAACGCCACCGCCGAGCTGTCGTCGATCCCGGCCTGTTCGGCATTCGCGCTCTGGCGGTTCGCGTCCGCGACGAAGCCCTCGGCCGCGACCTCGATCGCGCGATACGCGCCATAGGCGCTCGCCGCCTTGCTGCGCAGCTGATCGAGCCGAGCACCCTGCGCCGCACCGTCGCGGATCAGGCGGTTCTGCTCGGCGCGGATACGCTCCATATAGGCGTGGGAGGACATGCTGAGGTCCGCCGCCGCCACGTCGGCCTCGCGGATGATGCTGGTCCGCACCTCCTCACGCGCCTGATCGATCTGGTTGAGCAGATTGACCTGCACATTGATCGCCACGCTCATCGCGTCGATCTCGCGCCGCTGGACACGGATCGCGGCGTCATAGGGGGTCTTCATCCTTCGTCTCCAACCAGCGCCGCGAGGTTCGCAAAGCTCTCCTGCGCGAAGCCGCGCTCCTGCTTGCCCTGCTTCAGCAGCGTCTCGATCTGCGGGGCGAGCGCGACGGCGCGGTCGACCTCTTCGCTCGATCCGGCGCGATAGGCGCCCAGCCGGACCATCTCCTCCATGTCGCGAAAGGTGGACAGCTCGCGCCTCGCGGCCAGCCGCACGCGGTTCTCCTCCTCCGACAGGCAATGCGGCAGCGTGCGCGAAACCGATTTGAGCACGTCGATCGCTGGATAACGGCCGCGCTCGGCGATCTGGCGGGTGATGACGACATGGCCGTCCAGGATGCCGCGCACGGCGTCCGCCACCGGCTCGTTATGATCGTCGCCATCGACCAGCACGGTGAACAGGCCGGTGATGCTCCCCTGCCCCGGCAGCCCCGGCCCGGCGCGCTCGAGCATCCGCGGCAGCTCGGCAAAGACGGTCGGCGTATAGCCCTTGGTCGCGGGCGGCTCGCCACTCGCCAGGCCGATCTCGCGCTGGGCCATCGCAAAGCGCGTGACCGAGTCCATCAGGCACAGGACGTTGAGCCCCTGATCGCGGAAATATTCGGCGATGGTCAGCGTCGTCCATGCCGCCTGCCGCCGCATCAGCGCCGGCTCGTCGGAGGTCGCGACGACCACGACGCTGCGCGCAAGCCCTTCGTCGCCAAGGTCGTCCTGCACGAATTCCTGCACTTCGCGGCCGCGCTCGCCGATCAGGCCGATCACCGCGACGTCGCAGTCGGTCCAGCGCGCCAGCATCGACAGCAGCACCGACTTGCCGACGCCGGATCCCGCGAACAGGCCAAGCCGCTGCCCCCGGCAGAGCGGTACGAACAGGTCGAGCGCGCGAACGCCGGTGCCGAGGCGCTCACCGACCCGCGCCCGGGCAGAGGCGGGCGGCGGCAGCGACTTGATCAGGCGCATGTCGGCGCCCTGCGCCATCGCGCCCTTGCCATCGATCGGGCGGCCAAGACCGTCGACCATACGGCCAAGCCAGCCGGCGCTGGGGCGCAGGCCGAACTGGGTGGCGGCCAGATCCGCACGCGTACCCGACGCGATGCCCTGCGGCTCGCTGAACGGCATGCAATGGGCAATACCATGGTCAAGGCCCGTGACCTCCGCCTCGACGCGACCCGACGGGGTATCGAGCTTCACCCGCGATCCGATCTGCGCGGCACCTGCCAGCCCCTCGACCTCGATCAGCGCGCCGCGCACGGCGACGACATGGCCGAAGCGGCGATCGGGGTTGAGCAGGCGCAGCCCTGCTGCCGCCGCTGCCAGTCTGGTCATCGGACGTCCTCCCGGAACAATCAGGAATGCGGAAAATCAGGCGGCGATGGCGGCCCGGTTCAGAACCTCTGCCTCATAGCCGATCAGCCAGCGGCAATCCGCCAGCGCCGGATAGAATTGCCCGGTCGCCACCTTCTGCGCGAAGCGGATGCACGCGGCCTTGGCCTCCTGCGCCTCCAGCACCGCCATCAGCCTTTCCAGCCGCTCGAGCAGCGCGTCCTGATGCGTCTTGAGGTCGCCCTGGTCGATATAGGCCATCATGCAGGCGAAATAGAGCTGGCGCGCGGGGCTGTCGGCCTCTTCGGGCTTCATCACGTCGCGGCCGCGCAGGACGGTGGCGTTGTTCTCCACCATCAGATCGGTGCGGCCGACCGAACGCAGAACAGCGCCGTTCACGATCACCGGTTCCCCGTTACGAAGCGAAATACGAAGCGTCATCCCACTGTCCCCACAAAGTCCATGGCCAGATTATAGGATGAAATCACCCGGCAGCTTTTGCCGGGCGCGGTATTTTTCGCCTCTCCTCGAACGGGGCCGCCGGAATCCCTCCTACAATAGTCACGTAATCGGGTCGGGCATGCCGAGCACGCCGCCCACGCATGGGAGAATGATATGAGCCTCTATTCCGCTCTTTATGCCGGCGTCTCCGGTCTCGGAGCCCAGGCGAGCGCAATGGCGACCGTCGCGGACAATATCACCAATGTGAACACCATCGGCTACAAGGGCGTTTCGGCCCAGTTCCAGACGCTCGTGACCGACGGCCGCGTGCGCAGCAATTATTCGGCGGGCGGCGTAAGCGCCACGCCCAAGGCGCTGATCTCCAAGCAGGGCCTGCTTCAGGCTTCGAGCAGCCTCACCGACATCGGCATCGACGGCTCGGGCTTCTTCGTCGTCCGTTCGGGCAACGACGCGAACGCCGAAGTCGCCTTCACCCGTGCCGGTTCCTTCACCCCGGACGCGCAGGGCTTCCTGCGCAACACCGCGGGCTATTATCTGCAGGGCTGGCCGCTCGATGCCGACGGCAAATATGTCGACAACGGCAACCTCAACACGCTGCAGCCGATCCGGCCCAATGCGCTGACTGGATCGGCGATGCCGACCAGCAAGATCGCGCTGCGCGCCAACCTCCAGTCGACCGCCACGCCGATCACCGGCGCCTATGTGCCCGGATCGATGGCGTCGGGTGCGCTCTCGCCGCAATTCTCGCGCTCGGTCGATGTCTATGATGCGCAGGGCACGTCGCATCGTCTGACCTTCAACTTCGTCAAGACCGCCGCCAATGAATGGGTCGCGGAAATCTCCGGCAATCCGGCCGATATCAAGACCGTCGGCGGCACGCCGGTCGCGACCGGCCTGCTCGCGAGCGGCAAGGTGAAGTTCAACCCGGACGGCAGCCTCGACCTTGCCGGATCCGATCCGGCGCTGTTCGCCGACCTCAATATCGGCTGGGCCAACAATGCGGGATCGACGCCGATCCGCCTCAGCCTCGGCAGCGACGACGGCCTCGACGGGCTGACCCAGTTCGGCAGCGAATCCGCGCTCCTCTCGTCCACGGTCGATGGCGGCATGCTCGGCACGGTCGCCTCGGTCGAGATTTCGGACGGCGGTATCGTCAGCGCCATCTTCGAGGACGGTACCTCGCGCGCCATCTACCAGCTGCCGATCGCGACCTTCCAGAACCCGGACGGGCTCACCCGGATCAGCGGCAACGGGTATATGATGTCGCAGGATTCGGGCAATTTCGCGATCAACAAGCCCGGCGCGCTGGGTGCGGGAACGATCGCGGCCGGCAAGCTCGAGGCCTCCAACGTCGATCTGGCGCAGGAATTCTCGAACATGATCCTGTTCCAGCGCGCCTACAGCGCATCGTCGAAGATCATCACGACCGTCGACGACATGCTGCAGGAAGTCAGCAACCTCAAGCGCTGACCCTGACCGCGCCCACCCTGCCCCGTAAAGCAAGTTGAAGGACCCGCAGCCTTGTCCCTGAACGAGATTCTCAATTCAGCCATGTCAGGCCTCAACGCCTCGCAGGCGGGGCTGCGGTCGGTGTCCAACAACATCGCCAATGTGGGCACCCCGGGCTATGCGCGCGAACGCGTGTCGCTCAGCACCGGGGTGTCGGGCGGGCGCGTCTCCGGCGTGGTCATCGGCGAGCCCTCGCGCATCGCCGACAAGTTTCTCGAGAACGCGGTCTACCAGCGCGGCGGCGCCGCCGGGCGATCGGAAGCAGTGTCTTCCTATCTCGACCGGCTCCAGTCGCTGCTGGGCGCACCAGACTCCAGCTCGGGCCTCGCCGCGCGCCTCGGCGCGCTTTCGTCCGCGGCGGCGCAAATCACCAGCCTTCAGGGCTCGACCCAGTCGGTGACGCTGTTCACGGGCAGCGTCGCCGACGCGATCGACACGATCCACCGGCTGGACAAGGATGTGTCGAGCCTGCGCGGCGATGTCGAGACCGAGGTCGGCTACACGATCCAGCGGGCCAATGTGCTGCTGGGTCAGATCCATGACCTCAACAGCGAAGTGGCGCGTCTCCATGGCCTGGGGCGCAGCTCCTCGGGGGCCGCCGATCAGCGGATGAGCGCGCTCGAGGAGCTGAGCGGCCTCATCGACATCACTGTCCGCGAGCAGCCCGACGGGCGCGTCACGATCGACAGTGCGGCCGGCCAGGTCCTGCTCGACAAGAGGCTGCGGCAGCTGAGCTACCCCGTCGGCGCGGGCACGTCGCAGAACAGCTATCCCCCGATCGACATCCGCTTCGCATCGGACAGCGGCGTGATCGGTGCCTCGACCGGCGAACGGATCGATTCCGCGGCGATCGGCGGCAAGCTCGGCGGCCTGCTCGACATCCGCGACCGCGCGCTTCCCAATTTTTCCGAGCAGCTCGGCACGCTCTTCACCGGCCTCGCACAGAACCTCAACGCCGTCGCCAATGCGGGCACCACCGTGCCGCCGCCCAACACGCTGACCGGTGAGGCCAATGGCCTGATCGGCACCGACCGGCTGGGCTTTACCGGCAAGGCCGTGTTCGCGGTCGCCAAGGCCGACGGCACGCTAGTCCAGAAAGTCGAGATCGACTTCGACGCCCTAGGCGCCGGCGCCACCGTCGACGATGCGGTGGCCGCGATCAACGCCGGTCTCGGCCCCAACGCCACCGCCAGCTTCACCGGCGGCAAGCTGTCGATCAAGGCGACCGATCCTACCCAGGGCATCGCCATCGCGCAGCACCCGACCACGCCCAGCGATCGCGCGGGCACTGGATTCTCGCAGTTCTTCGGGCTCAACAACCTGATCCGCTCGGACAGCAGCGCGCTGGTCCCGTCCGGGTTCAAGCCAACCGACCCGCACGGCTTCGGCGCGGGCGAGACGACCGAAATCGCCCTGCGCGACCCGACGGGGAAGCTGCTCGCCAGTTATACGATGACGGGATCGGCGGGTCCGACCTTCGGCGACCTGATGACCGAGCTCAACGCCAGCCCGCTCGGCGGCTTCGGCAGCTTCGCGCTCGACGCCAAAGGCCGTGTGCAGTTCACGCCCAATAGCGCGAGCGCGGGATCAACCATTTCGATCCCGTCCGATTCCACCAGCCGCCACGGCACCGGCCTGTCCTTCTCGGCGCTGTCGGGCCTCAGCGGCACCGCCAGCGGCCTCGGCACGGCGGAGGTGCGCGCCGACATTCTGGCCAAGGCCAGCAACCTTCCGCTCGCCCGGCTTCAGATCGGCGCCGCGGTGAACACCAAGGCGATCGGCGCGGGTGACCTGTCGGGCGCCAATGCGTTCATCGACCAGCTCGCCAAGAGCTTCGACTTCGGCAAGGACGGCAAGGCCACGATCGATACCTTCGCCAGCCGCCTGCTGGGCGGCGCGGGTACCGAAGCTTCGCTCGCCGAGACCTCGCGCGCCGGCGCCGCAGCACGCTTCGACGACGCGGTCGGTCGGCGCGACAATTATTCCGGCGTCAATGTCGACGAGGAACTGGCGCAGATGGTGGTGCTCCAGAACAGCTATTCCGCCGCCGCACGCGCAATGACCACCGCGTCGGAAATGTACGACACCCTCCTCCAGATGCTCAGATAAGGGCCAGAAAGCCGGAAAGGACAGCGAGCAATGACACGCGTAGCGACCATACCCCTGCAACGGACGCTGTCCGGGGCGATGCAGCGATCCCAGCAGAGTCTGGGCGCCAGCCAGCTTCAGTTGAATACCGGCAAGAAGGCGCATGACTATGCGGGCCTCGGCATCGACGCGGTGCGGACCCTGTCCGCGCGCTCGATGCTGTTGCAGCAGCAGAGCTATCAGTCGGTGGCCAGCCGGGTGGGCACCACCCTCTCGCTGTACGACGCGAACATCACGCAGATCGACGAAAGCCTGTCGAACCTGCGCAAGGAACTGATGACCGCGCTGGGCACCGGGAATTCGCCGGGTATCCAGCATCTGATCGAGGGCAGCTTCGCCGATGTGCGCGCGGCGCTCAATGCGACGGAGTCGGGGATTCCGATCTTTGCCGGGTCGCAGACCAACGATCTTCCGATGGTGCCCGAGACGCTGGCCGATCTGGCCGCGATGGCGCCGGCCGACGTCTTCATCAACGACGGCGTCCGCCAGTCGGCCCGGGTCGGCGACGGCGTCGATGTCGAATATGGCGTCGGCGCGAGCGATGTCGGTGCCGGGCTGGTCCCGGCGTTCAAGACGCTGACCGCTGCCGGCCCCATCGGCGAACGGCTCACCGATGCGCAGAAGATCGCGATCCGTCAGGCGCTGGACGAGCTCGATGCCGGCCTGGTCGGCGTGCGCTCGGTCAATGCCGAGAACGGCCGCAAGCAGAACCAGGTCGAGATGATGGAAACGCGCGCCAACGACCGCGAAATCCTCCTCACCGACGTCATCGGCTCCGTCGAGGACGCCGATCTGGGACAGGTCGCGCTCAACATCTCGCAGCGCCAGACCATCCTCGAGGCCTCCTATTCGGTCTTCTCGCAGCTCTCCAGCCTGTCGCTCGTGCGCTTTCTGGATTGATGCCTGAACTGGCGCGGCCGGCCGTTCCCGGTGCCGGCCGCGCCAGATGATATTGCCGGCCAGGACCGGCTGAGGGGCAGGCATCACGCCGCGCCCCTTTTTCGCGTCGGATCTCGTCCGTTGAACGACCCGGCTGCATCCCCCGCAGATACAGAAACGGGCGGCCCGGCCTTGCGATCATGTCGCAAGACCGAGCCGCCCGTCTCATTGCGTGGCGCCCTCCCGAAGAAGGACGCCCCTCTCCGTTATCCTTTCACCTTCCCGGGCGCCTGATCGAGCAGCGCGGCGATGTCGCCCGCCGGGCTCGCGCCGGGCATCGCAGCCATGGCGCGTGCCAGCGTCTCGGGGTCGACCGAACCGGGCGCACCGGTAAGCATATCAAACACTGGCGCGGTCTTGAGCCCGCGGAAGCTCGCCTGATAGCGGCTTCGCAGCCCCGCCAGCCCATCCTCACGCCCGAGCATGGCAAGCGAGATCGCGTGGCGCAGCACCATGGCCTGATCGACCTCGCTCAGCGCCCCAGCACGCGGCAGCGCCGCCGCCGTTTCCGCGACCAGACCCAGCCAGTCGCGCCGCTTCCACAGGATTTCCGCCCGCAGCGCCACTGCATCGGGGACATCCTGCAACACCGCGAACGCTTCGGGCACGCGCCCGATCTGAGTCAGCGCCACCGCCTCCATCCGCTTGCGGGCATGGATCATGGCGTCGGGATAGTTCGGGTCCGCCGATCGCTTGAGCAGGTCGATCGCCTTGTCCGGCCGGCCCGCCAGGATGTGCAGGCTCGCGACCCGGGCCGAGAGCGGGCCGCGGGCCAGATCGCCCGCGCGGTTGAACAGCTGATATTCCAGCAGATCCGCCGCACGGCTGTACACCCCCGCCGCCTGCAGCCGCTCGGCAAGGCGGCTGACCAGAAGATCGCCCTCCGCACCGCTGGGCGAAAGGTCACGATAGTCCCAATAGAGGCCCGCCGCCTGTTCCAGCGGCAATTTGCGCGCAGGATCGAGCGCCTGTGCCAGCTTCGCCTGCAGGCCGGGCAGGAAGTCCGCCCCCTGCCGCCCCGCATCGAAGAAGCGGAACAGCGCTGCACCCGCGGCCAGCGATCCCCTTATGTCGTCACGTTCGGCGTTGAGGCGATAGCTCAGCCGCAATGCCCGCTCCTCGATCGCGTCACCGCGCCAGGCATAACGCAGCGCCGACAGACGCTTGAGCGCCGCATCCGCGGTCACCGATCCATTGGCCACCTCCGCCTCGATCTGGCTGAGGCGGGCATCCATGCGCAGCGCCATGTTGCCCGACTGCTCGACCCGGGCGAAGCGAAGGCGCGCCTGATCGGGTTGCCCCAATGCCAGTTCGGCCCGGCCGCGATAGAGGTTCGCAGCAGGGTCGCGGTCAGGCACCCCATTCAGCCATTTGAGCGCATCGGCCGGGCGTCCGCCTTCGACCCCGGCGCGCGCTGCAGCGAGCGCAAAGGCCTTGCGTCGCGGTCCCGCAAAGGCGGGAGCAGCGCACCGTATCTGTTGCAATGCCTGCTCGGGAAAGTCGCCCAGCGACAGTGCACGCATCCGCCAGATACAGGCTTCGGCATTGCTCGCGAGGCTCGATGCCGACAGTTCGGCCGAGCCTTGCTCGAACCGCCCGAGCTGAACCAGCGCGGCACCGCGCGCCAGCCGATAGGCATCGACCATGGCAAGGTCTGGATCGTCCTGCCGCATCACCTCAAGCACGCCCAGCGCCTCGGCGCCGCGTTCCTGGGCGATCAGGCTGCGCGCATAGTCCCAGCGCGCCTGCTGGCGATCCGTCTGCCGCGCGGTGGCAAGGGTGCGCCAGGCCTGGTCCTGCGGGATGATCCGCCAGCCCCCCGGGCCGTCGATCGCAGGCTGCTGCGCCAGATTGGCGGCAAAGCCCGGCAGACGGGCCACGGGCAGCACCGGCTTGGCAGGTTGCACTCTTTCAGGCTGGGGTAGATCAGCACCGACCAGCATCGCTGCCGAGGCAAGCAACATCGCGCGCTTCACGATACGGCTCCCAGGCCCAGCCATGCGATCACGGCGCCGCCGATCGCGCACCCCAAGAGGAACGGGATGGCGAGTAGAATGGTCCGGTCCGGACGCGCGACATCCCCGGCTCGCACAGCCGGTTCAGCGCCGGGCGCAGTCACCTGTTGCGGGTCGCCGCGCCGCCGCGCCGGAGCGGGCGGCGGCGTGCGGGAGGAAAAGACCCGGACCTTGCCGGGCCGCTGGTCGCTGCTCATCTTCACCTGCCTCGAGACATTTCCCTCTATTATAGAAGGAGAAGCACGCCGGAGCGGTCGAACGGACCGTCAATCTGATGCGGCGGCGACCCGGAGTAAGAGATGAGCCGTTCCGCCCTGACCGTCAGCGCCTTCGCGGCCATGTCCCTTGCGGTTGCCGCGCCCGGCCATGCCCAGGAAGCGCAGGCCGCAACCTTCGTCGCGATGGAGGAAATCGCCGTGCCGATCATCGATGCCGGCCGGATCGATGGCGTGCTGCGCGTCTCGATCGTGCTTGAGGCGCGGGACGTAGCGGGCGCCGCCGGCCTCGCGCGGAAGATGCCCGAATTGCGTGCTGCCGGCCTTAGCGCCGCGATCGAATTCGCGCGGCTTCACGCCTCCCCCTTTACGCCAGTGGATGTGCGCCGGCTCTCCGGCACGCTCGTGCCTGCCCTGCGCGGGGTCGACGGCACGATCGCGCGCGTGCTGATCGTCAAGGTATCGGCCCGCGCCGCCTGATTTTCCGCTTCACCCGGCAATAAAAAAGGCCGCTTCCGGGATTGGAAGCGGCCTTTCCTTTGCGCCTATTTTCCGGCTGTCGGCGGACCTCCTGCCGGTGAACTTCTTGGCCGGGACAACGCTGCACGGACCACTGGTTGCGGCCGCTGGATCACCTTGCGCCCGGCAAGCGACATGGTGAGCTCGGCGGCAGCATTGGGGCTCATCGCCGCCATCAGCAACGCTGCCGACCGTTCGCGCATCCGGCGCGCAACCTGCGTCTGCACCTCCAGATCGAGCTTCTCGAAGATCGGAGCGGCGCGCACCGGCTTCATCGTCTGGTAGATGCGGGCAAGATCATCATAGGGCTGGTTCGGCTCTACCGGCGCGCCCTGCGCCGGATCGGTGGCGCCCGGCTGCCCCTGGCGCGCGCGCATTTCCGCAGCGAGCCGGGCTTCCCCGGCCTTCGCCGCCTGCTCGCGCATCTCGAGCTTGCGCTTCTCCGCCGCCAGCGTGCGGTCGCGCTGGGCCATGCTGTCCTGCAGCGACACACCGAGACGGCTTGCCGGTGCCGGGTCCGACGCGAGCGGCGCAGCGAGCGCCAGCGCATTGGCGATCACGCCGATGCCCGCCGCTCCCAGCAACAACGTGGACGGCCTGCGCGCATAGGCAAGAAGGCCGGTGCCTTTGCCTCCGGGCAGGGGTAAGGCGGGGATCCTGAGCGTTTTCATGCGTGCCCCGCGACCGGCATCTCGGCCGTCACCGAGGGTACGGCGGGTGCCTTGCGCCGGCCCGGCGTCGAACGCGAGCGCGGCTTGCGCTGGCGGCGTGCGGACGGCTCCTTCGCGACCGCGTCCTCCGCCTTGGCCTCATTCTGTGCCGCCACGGCCTCCATGATCCGGTCGGCAACCGAATTGCCGATCCCGACCATCACCGCCAGTTCGTCGCGCAGCGCCTCGCTGTTCGCGGCGCCGCGGCTCTGGGCCACGGCCTCAGTGGCGAGCAGCGTCCTGAGTTCGCCCAGCACCGCCCTGGCCTGCCCCGTCGCTCGTTCAAGCTGCGCCACGCTATCGTTGAGCGAGGTCGCGCGCAGGTCTCGGATGCTCTTGCTCACGCGCAGGGTCTGCACGATCACCGCCACGCACAGCAGCATCATCATCGCATTGCTGAAAGTCACGAACGTCATCGGGAATATCCTTTGGAGATGTCGGTCGCCATGCGGATGGCGATGTTCTGGGAACGCTGGCCGATATGCGCCTGGCCCAGCGGCATGCCGCCGCACTGGACCTGAAGCGCATCATCGGGACCGCGGTTGAGCGAGATGGTTTGGCCGACCTTGAGGCCGGTGACGTCGCGCAGCGGCATCAGTTTCTCGCCGAGCACCACATCGACGGTGACGGCGGTATTCATCAGCTCGCTCGCCATATGGGCTTCCCACATACGGTCGCGGCCGAGCTTTTCGCCCATGAAGCGCTGCAGCAGCTTTGGCCGCACCGGCTCAAGCGTCGCATAGGGCAGCAGCACGCTGAACTTGCCGCCGCGCCCTTCCATGTCGACGCGGAAGGTGGCGACGGCGGTGATGTTGCTCGGCCCGGCGATCGCCGCGAAACGCGGGCTGGCCTCGATCCGCTCGAGCTCCATCGTCACCGGCTCGACCGCCTCGAACGAGCGCGAAAGCTCTTCCAGCGCCAGCTCGACCATCTTCCAGACCAGCTGGGTCTCGATGGTGGTAAAGGCGCGCCCCTCGACCTTCAACGGCGCGTTGCCACGGCGTCCGCCCAGCAGCGCATCGACCACGGCATAGATCAGGCCGGAATCGACCGTGACGACACCGAAATTCTCCCATTCGCGCGCCTTGAACACGCCGAACATGGCGGGCAGCGCGACATGGCTCATGAACTCGCCGAAGCGGGTGGAGGTGATCTCCTCCAGCGTCACGTCGATCGCGTCGGAGGTGAGGTTGCGCATCGAGGTCGCGAAAGTCCGGACCATGCGCTCGCACACCACCTCCAGCATCGGCAGCCGTTCATAGCTGATGACGTTGGATTCGATGACCGCTTTGAGACCACTCTTGGGCTGTTGCGGCGCCGCGTCGGTAAAGCCGAACAGCGCGTCGATCCCGGCCTGGTCGAAGGTGTCGCCTCCGCCCGGCGCCGGCTGCGGCGGGTCGGGCAGCACGAAATCGTCGAAATCGCCGCTCATTGCTGCACCAGATCCTGGATCAGCACGTCGCGCACCGTGCCCGCGCCGAGCGCCTGGGTTGTGCGCGACATCATTTCCTCCTTGATGCGAAACACCGCGGCCGACCCGGCGAGGTCCTCCGGGCGCAGTTCGCGCAGGAAGGGCTGCAGCGCGTCGAGTACCACCGGCAGGCGTTCCTTGATGCTGTCCACCTTGCCCGGATGGGCCGCGACCAGGATGAAACGCAGCTTCAGGAAGCGCGCCTGGCCGTCGCCGCTGCGCAGGTTCACCGTCAGCGTCGGCGCCTCAATATAGGATGCAGCGTCCGTCCCGGCCGATACAGCGGCGGCAACAGGCTCGTGCTCGCCGCCCTTGTCGCGCAGCATCCACCACGCCCCGCCGCCTGCCGCCGCCAGCAGCAGCAATGCCGCGCTGCCGCCGGCGATCAGCAGTTTCATGCGGTTCTTCGGCTTGTCCTTACGCACTTCTATCGGCGTCACCTCAATGATCGCGTCACTCGCCACATTCATTCCCCTTTGAACCTTGGACCGTCGCATCGATTAGATGCCGTCCGCGTCCGCTTTGGCGTTCACGCCTCTATTATAGGAGGGACGCACGGCAATTTGTGCCTAGCGCCGAATATCGCGATCTTTTTCAGCAAGGTGCCCGGAATGGACGTTTCATCCTTCGTTCTGCTGAGCCACGAGCAGGCCCTGCGCCGGCAGATGGACATCACGGCGAACAACATGGCCAATGCCAATACGGTCGGCTTCAAGCGCGAGCAGGCGCTGTTCCATGAATATGTGGAGCAGGTGCAGCAGGCGCAGATCGAGGACGCCCGCAAGACCAGCTTCGTGCTCGACTATGGCGCAATCCACGACACGCGGCAGGGCGCGTTCCAGGCAACCGGCAATCCGCTCGATGTGATGATCGAGGGGCCGGGCTATCTCAACGTCCAGAACCCCGACGGCAGCGTCGCCTATACGCGGGCTGGCTTCGTCAAGATCCTGGACAATGGCGACCTCGCAACATCGGGCGGACAGCGCCTGCTCGACGAAAATGGCCGCACGATCAACGTACCGCCGGACCAGATGCGCAACGTCACCATCGCCGAGGACGGATCGGTGATGGCCGGTGACGCGCCGCTCGGCCGCCTCGCCGTCACCAGCTTTGCCGACGAGAACATGCTCGAAGTCCGCGGAGACGGCATGCTGACGGGCACAGGCGGCCGCTTCATGGCCGCGGCCGAGACCAAGCTGCGCCGCGGCGGGGTCGAGGCCTCCAACGTCGAGCCGATCGTCGAGACGACCAACATGGTCGACATCATGCGGTCCTATCAGACCAGCCGGCGCCTCTCCGAAGACATGGCCGACATGCGCAAGCAGGCAATCAACCGCCTCGGCCGCATCGGCTGACCTCATTCACATCTGATTTCGCAAAGGAGCTTCCATGCGTACGCTTTCCATCGCCTCGACCGGCATGCTGGCCCAGCAGACCAATGTCGACGTCATCTCGAACAACATCGCCAACATGAACACCACCGCGTTCAAGCGGCAGCGGGCGGAGTTCCAGGACCTGCTCTACCAGCAGGTGTCGCGTCCCGGCGCGGCGACCAGCGCGGACGGCACCCGCGTCCCCTCGGGCATCCAGATCGGCGCGGGCGTCCGCACCGGCGGCGTCTATCGCATCACCGAACAGGGCGCGATGACCAACACCGGCAACCGCTATGACATGGCGATCGACGGGCCGGGCTATTTCCAGATCATGATGCCGTCGGGCGAGATGGCCTTTACCCGCGCCGGTTCCTTCCAGCTCTCCGACCAGGGCGAGCTGGTCACGACCGACGGCTATCGCGTCCAGCCCGACATCACCATTCCGCAGGGCGCGCTCGACGTGATCGTGTCCAAGACCGGCGAAGTGCAGGTGAAGGTCGCGGGCCAGACCGAGCTGCAGACCGTCGGCCAGCTCGAGCTGGCGACCTTCATCAACGAAGCCGGGCTGGAAGCGGTCGGCTCCAACCTGTTCCTCGAGACCGCGGCGTCGGGGCAGCCCACCGTCGCGACCCCGGGCGAGCCCTCGTTCGGCACCCTGACCCAGGGTTTCGTCGAGGCATCGAACGTCAATCCGGTGTCGGAGATCACTTCGCTCATCACCGCGCAGCGCGCCTATGAGATGAACAGCCGCGTCGTGAAGGCAGCGGACGAGATGCTCGCCACCTCGGCGCAGCTGCGCTGATCGTGGCGATGATCGCCCTCGCCCTCCTCGCCGCGGCAGGCCCCCTCGCCTCCGCCCCGTCTTCGGCCGACACGCCCGTCCTCGCCCGGACGGTGGAGAAGGGCGAAACATTGAGCGCGTCCGACTTCACCAGCGCCGCGCTGCCGCCTGCCGCCGCGCGCGGCGCCACCCGGCCCGGCGATGCGGAGGGCCGGGAGGCCACCCGCCGCCTCGCCGCGGGCAGCCCGGTCCGCGCCAGCGATATCGCCGCGCCGCGCATCATCCGGCGCGGAGAGGCCGTGGTCATTGCCCTGGTCTCGGGCGGACTGCGGATCACCGCAACCGGCCGCGCCCTCGCTGACGCCGGCAAGGGCGAGCCGGTACGCGTCCTCAATCTCAGCACCAACCGCACGCTGAACGCCGTGGCCGATATACCGGGCCAGGTGCGTCTCATCGCCCCATAAGGGAGCCAGCAACCATGAAATATATCCTTCCCGTCATCCTCGCGGCGTCGATGCTGTCCGGCTGCGGCGCGGTCGGGCGGCTCAAGGCGATCGGCAAGCCACCGCGAATGGGCGAAGCGGAGGTGCCGGTTGCCCCGCACCTTGAACCCTCGCTCGGCAACGCAGCGGCACAGGGCCGTGGCGGCTCGGCGAGCCTCGCCGAGACCGCCCCCGGCGGTGCCTCGCTGTTCCGCACCGGCGCGGGCGCCTTCTTCCGCGACCAGCGCGCGTCGCGCGTCGGGGATATCGTCACCATCCGCATCAACATCGCGGACAATGCCCGGGTCGACAACGCCACGACGCGCACCCGCGCGGGCAGCGAGAGCGGCGGCATCGCCGCGCTGCTTGGCCTGGAAAGCCAGATCGGCAAGATCCTGCCCGGCAATCCGGACCCGTCGAAGCTGGTCGATACCAGTTCGGACTCACGAGCGACCGGTGCGGGCAACACGTCGCGCAGCGAACAGATCAACATGACGGTTGCCGCCTCGATCATGGACGTGCTGCCCAACGGCAACCTCATGATCCGCGGCCGCCAGGAAGTGCGCGTCAATTTCGAGCTGCGCGAGCTCGTCGTCACCGGCGTCATCCGGCCGGAGGACATCGCCCGCGACAACAGCATCCGCCACAGCCAGATCGCCGACGCGCGCATCAGCTATGGCGGACGCGGTCAGCTGACCGACGCCCAGCAGGCGCGCTGGGGACAGCAGATCTACGACGCACTCTTCCCCTTCTGATCGCCCTCCCCGCCCCGATGCGCGGGATCACCAGCCATCCCGTGCCCGCCATGCTCCCAGGCGGGCACGGGATGCATCGTTTCCGGGGCACGACCCGGCGCCGTAAATAAAATTCACCCGCAAACACAGCACTCCAAAATAACTTCCTAGAATAGATTATGACCCGCAGAACATGGGCCATACGGGTGGCAGCGTCCCCCTGCTACAGGCCGCAGAAGTCGGCCTTTCTATTCTAGAAGGAATGAACGAAATGGCGTTTTCGGTTAACACCAATGCTGGCGCAATGGCTGCTCTCCAGAGCCTCAACGCGACCAACAAGAAGATGGATGTCACGCAGAGCCGCATCAACACCGGTCTGGCCGTCAGCTCGACCAAGGATGACTCGGCAAAGTACACGGTGGCTCAGTCTCTCCGGGGTGACCTGGGCGGCCTGAACGCGGTGAGCTCGTCGCTCAACAACGCGAAGAGCGTCACCGACACCGCGATCGCGGGTGCCGAACAGATCTCCGACCTTCTGAACCAGATGAAGTCGAAGGCCTATGAAGCTGCGGACGCCGGCCTCGACGCCGCCAGCCGCACTGCGATCGACAAGGACTTCACGGCGCTGAAGGGCCAGATCGGCACGATCATCAAGTCGTCGGAGTTCAACAACACCAACCTGCTCGACAACACCTTCACTGGTACGAAGACGGTTGCGGCGCTCCAGTCCCTGGACGTCACCAGCACGCTCGCCGTGGCCAACCAGTCGTTCGACGTGTCGGTCGACACCGCGATCGGCGCGGGCGGCATCAACAGCCAGGCGACCGCCCAGACGATGGTCGGCACGCTGGACACGGTGATCGCGAGCGTGAACACCAGCCTCAGCGACCTCGGCGCTGCCTCGCGCAAGATCGAAGGTCAGCTGAAGTTCACCAGCAAGCTGTCGGACGTGGTCACCTCCGGTATCGGTAACCTCGTCGACGCCGACCTGGCGAAGGAATCGGCGAACCTTCAGGCCCTGCAGGTCCAGCAGCAGCTGGGCGTCCAGGCTCTGTCGATCGCCAACCAGGCGCCGCAGACGATCCTGTCGCTGTTCCGTTAAGGTTCGATCGGCCCTTCCGCCCCCACTGAAAGGGCCGGTCGTCCGGGTAAGGCCGGGGTGGTTCGCCATCCCGGCCTTTTTCCTGCGGCGAAGCAACCGGCAGCATCTCCCTCGCCTCGCGCCACCGGCCCGCTCCGGCACTCTGTCGGGAATCCGGGGCATGCCGGTCGCGGGATTGACCAACCATCTGAAAATGGACTGGATATGATCGCATTTCTCGACAATTGGCGGCTGCCGAAGAAGCTGTTTGCCGCCTTCTCCATCCTCGGCCTGCTGCTCTGCGTGGTCGGCTTCAACGGCTATTATTCGACGCACGCACTGGACGCGGTGACCCAGCGCCATGTCGCCCGCGGTCTCGCCGGCATGTCCGGGCTCAGCGACGTGATGAGCGACGTCAAGGAAATGCGCATCGTCGTCTACAGCTTCTACAATGCCGTCGACGCCAAGGAGGAAGCCAGCCTGCGCGAGCGCCTCAGCAAGGGCATCGAGAATCTGGACAAGGCGGTCGAGGCCTATGGCAAGGTCGCGGGCGACGATTTCCAGACCGAAGTCACCTCGCTGCGCGAGAAGGTCTCGGACCTCAACCGCACCAACCAGGAAATCTTCAACCTGCGCGGCAACCAGGATCTGGCCGGCGCCATGGCGCTGATCAAGGGTGACGGCAAGACGCACTCGCGCGCCGTGATCGACCAGACCAACAAGCTGATCGAAATGTCACGTGAGCGCTCGCGCAAGGCTGCCGAGGAAGGTTCGGAAACCGCCGATCGCGCAATCACGCTGTCGATCCTGCTGGCGCTGGCGGGGCTTGGCGGCATCGCCGCGATCTGGTTCATCATCAACCGCTCGGTCGCGCTGCCCATGTCGCGCATCGCGTCGGTCACTACGACGCTGGCCGAAGGCGGCAAGGCCGACATCCCCTATCGCGACCGTCAGGACGAGATTGGCGATATCGCAGGGGCACTGGAGCATTTCCGCGTCGCCGCCGAAGCCCGCGCCGAAGCCGATGCGCGCGCCGCCGCCGAGCAGCGGGTCGTCACCACCGCGCTGCGCGACAGCCTGTCGGCGATGACCGAGGGCGATCTCAGCCGCTCGATCAGCGCGGAATTCCCGCCGGCCTATGGCGAGCTCAAGAGCAACTTCAACGCCGCGCTCGATTCGCTCCGCGAACTGATCGGCGCGGTCGCCGAAAGCGCCGTCGCCATCCGCACCGGCTCGGGCGAAATCGCCCAGGCCTCGGAAGACCTCGCCCGCCGTACCGAGAGCAACGCCGCGAGCCTCGAGGAAACCTCCGCCGCGATCACCCAGATGGACGACCGCCTGCGCGCCACAGCGGAAGCTGCCGGCCGGACCGTGCAGCGTGCCGACGGCGCCATGGCCGTGGTCGATTCGGGCCGCAGCATCGCCGACGAGGCCGTGCAGGCGATGGGCCGGGTCAGCGAAAGCGCCAAGGGCATCGACAGCGTGATCGAGGGGCTCGACAAGATCGCGTTCCAGACGCGCGTCCTTGCCATGAACGCCGCGGTCGAAGCGGGCCGTGCGGGCGATGCCGGCCGTGGCTTCGCAGTGGTCGCCGATCTCGTCTCCGCCCTCGCGATGCGCTCGGAAGAAGAGGCCAAGCGCGCCCGCGAACAGCTGACCGCGACCCAGGCCGATATCGGCACTGCCGTCGAAGCTGTGCAGAATGTCGATGGCGCCTTGCAGAACATCTCGACCGATGTGTCGCAGGTGCACACGCTGCTCAGCGAAATCGCGTCGGACAATCAGGCGCAGTCCTCGACCATCACCCAGATCAGCGCTGCGATCGGGACGATGGACCAGGCGACCCAGCAGAATGCCGCGATGGTGGAAGAAACCTCGGCAGCCGCGCGCAACCTGAGCAGCGAGGTCACTGCGCTGGCCGATCGTGCCGCGATGTTCAGCATCGGCAATGTGCCGGTCCGAACGCCGGCTCCGGTCCGCAGCGCACCGGTCAGCTTCACGCCTGTTGCGGCCAGCGAGCCCAAGCCGATGAGCGCGCTCACCGGTGCGGACGACTGGCTCGAATTCTGAGGCGGTAGCACAGGAACCCGCTGAAGCGTCCGGCCTGCGAATGGCCGGGCGCTTCAGTCACGTCAGAAGGTCATGACCGCAGGAATCGCGGCGGGAACGGTGCGCCCTTCGGCCCATTGGGATCGCGCAACTCGTTGCGGCCGGGGGTGTCGGGGGCGAGCGGGATCTGCATACCGTCCGTCTCTTCCAGCAGCTTGAACAGCTTCTTGCCCATGCGCTTCGCCAGCGCCTCGTGCCCGGGCTGGGCGAGCAGATTGTTGTTCTCGTGCGGGTCGGCTTCCAGGTCGTAGAGCTCGTCCAGATCCCAGATACCGTGAAAGCGGATATATTTGTAGCGGTCCTCGCGCAGCGCATGGACCGTCGGGGTCTGCGGGAAGCTCTGCTCCCAATAATATTCGTAGACCAGTTCCTTGCGCCACGGCACCGCCTCGCCGCGTGCCAGCGGGAGCATGTCGGCACCCGCCATACCCTCCGGCGCGGCCAGCCCAGCCGCAGCGAGCATCGTCGGTGCCACGTCGATATTGGCGACCACCTGATCGACAGTCCCCTGCCCGAACAGCGCCGGGCAGCGCGCGATCATCGGCACGCGCATCGATTCCTCATACGCCGCGCGCTTGTCGATCAGCCCATGCTCGCCGAACATGAAGCCATTGTCGCCCATGTAGAGGATCAGCGTGTCGTCGAGCTCGCCGCGCTGGGCCAGCAGATCCATGATCTTCGCGAGCCCTTCATCGACCGCCAGCAGCGTCTCCATATAGGCCTTGTAGTAATCGGCGATGTCGAGCTTCGAATGATAGGGGAAGTCGACGCCGTGCCAGCTGTTGCGCTGGTTTTCGACCCACATCGGCCGGCCGGGCATCCCGGGCTTCATATTCTCGGGGTAGCGGAACTTCGCGTCCCTGTAGCGGCCGGCATGGCGCGGCGCCGGGATGAATTCCGAATGCACCGCCTTGTGCGCGAGGTGCATCATCCACGGCCGCTTGCGGTCGCGCTTGCCGATCCAGTCGAGCGCATACTCCGTCAGCTCGTCGGTGATATATCCCTTTTGCGGCACCTTGCGGCCATCGACGTTGAGACCGTCGGCGTGCGGCATGTAATGCCCCTGCCCCTTGAAGCTCACCCAATGGTCGAAGCCGGGCTGCGGCGCGTCGGTCTCCGCGCCCATATGCCATTTGCCGATGAACGCAGTCTCATACCCCGCACGCTGAAGATATTCGGGATAATAGATCAGGCCCGGCGGGATCGGGTGGTTATTGTCCACCACGCGATGCTGATGCGCATAGAGGCCGGTGAAGATCGATGCGCGCGACGGCGAGCACAGCGCGGTGGTGACGAAGGCGTTGCGGAAATGGACGCCCTCGCGCGCCAGCCGGTCGAGCGTCGGCGTCTCACCGAAGTCCTGCGTCTTCATGAACCCCATCGCGTCGAAGCGGTGATCGTCGGTCAGCACCACCAGAATGTTGCGCGGCCGCGCGCGCGGGATTCGCTTGAGCAGCAGGTTCTTCTTCTGCGCCGCCGGTGCGGCCGCGTCCGCCGCCGCCCAGCTGTAGAGGCCGAACGCGCCCCCGCTGCCGGCCAGAAGCACGCCGCGCCGGTCGATCTCGTTGCTCATTTCCGTCTGCCCAGATGTTGGTCGAAGAAGCGCGCGATGACCTGATAGGCCTCCTTCGATTCGGGCATATCGGGCCAGACGAAGAAGGCATGCGGCAAGCCATCGAACAGGAACAGCTCGCTTGCAACGCCCGCCCGCGTCAACCGCCGATGCGCCAGCGTCAGCGCGCTCGCCGCGAAGTCGCGGCTCCCCGCCAGCAGCAGGGTCGGCGGGAACGCCTTGATCTCCGCTTCGGAGAGCAAAGGATAGGCTGCCGCGTCCGCGCCCGCGACCCCCGCCATGTATGCCGTCGGCAGCAGCTTCGGCAGCCGTCCGGACGGTGGTGCGGTGCCTTCGGCGATCGGTCCGGCAAGATAGGGGCTGTCTCCGCTGAACCCTGCAGCGGTTCCACAGAAAGTCCCGATCGCGCCGGGGCGCGGCAACCCCTGCTTGCGGATCCACGCCACCGACTGGGCGGTGATCACCCCGCCCGCCGAGCAGCCATAGATGCCGATATTCTCCGGCCGGTATTGCTTGAGCAGCGCGCGATAGACCGCGGTCACATCCTCCGACGCCGCCGGGTAGCGGTGCTCGGGGGTGAGGCGATAATCGACCGTGACGACCTTGATCCCGGCGGTCCCGGCAATCGGGATCGCCTCGACCAGCGCGCCGCTTCCCGATCCCCACATGAAGGCGCCGCCATGCACGTTGATCAGCACACGATCCTGGTTGCGTGGCTGGATGACCGCATCGGGCATGACGACATCGACCGTGACGCCACCCAGCTGCGTCCGCTCCTCGCGCGTCCGGAAATGCCGCCGCATCTCGGCCAGACGGTTGTCGTTATAGATCTGGTAGAAGGCCCGCTGCTTCGCGATGTCCCCCTTCAGGTCCGGCGCCCGTGCCGCGCGCATCCGCAACAGCACCGCCTTGGCCTCGTCGCTCAGCTGGTCCGATGGAGGCAAGGTGAAGGCCGGGATATCGACCGCCGCGGAATCCTGCTGCGCGAGCGCCGGAGCAGTCACAAGCAGGGCGAGCGATACAGCAAGCATCTTCATGGGATCGCGCTCTTTCATTTCGACAGGTAGGGACCGAACCGCTTCACGATCTCCCGGCGGTCATTGGCGTCATTCAGGACGAAGACCTCATACTGATCCCCGCCGGGTGCGACGCGCACGACGACATGCCCGCCATAGCTCTTGTAGATACTGTCCATGATCGGCCCGATCACCTCGCGGCTCTCGGGGCTCATCCCGGTGGCGAAGACGTCGCGCGGGCCGGGATAGAGGCCGCGGGAGGCCATGCGGGTGACGACCTCTTCGCCGGGCTGCGGCGAGAGCCAGTTCTGCTGCACCATGACGCGCGCCGCCAGGTTGCGCAGGATGTTCTCGTTGACCGAATCCCGGTTGCCATGGTGATCGAGCAGCATGACATCGACGGCGCCGACGACCGCCGACACCGGCGTTTCGACATCCCGCCACCACGGCTGGGTGTAGTTCGGCACGCCCGGAATATCGCCGCCCGTATAATATTTGAACCGGCCATAGGCGAAGGTCAGGACGTTGCTGAATGGGTTCTCGTCGAAGCGGCAATCGGTGACCGCGCCCTTGGGGATGTAATGGTGGGATTCGTTCCGCGCGCCGGTCCAGATGATGCCGTTGGAGGCGATGTTGCGGATGTGGAAACCGGAAACCGGCCGTCCGGGCCTGATCTGGTCCAGCGCGCCCGGCTGCAAACCGATCACCGCCTGACCGTTCTTCATCCGGTAATCGACGAAGGCCAGATAGTTGGCGAGACCAAGGCCGTCCGAACCCTGGGTGCATTTGCGCAGATCGACCGGATAGTCGTAGGAGGGCGCGGCGCGATCGACGATCGTCCCGATCGGCAGCAGCTCGGCCAGCTCGGTAATCCCGGCGAGACGATAGCCGCCGTTCCGCGACATCGGCTTGTCCGGCGTGATCGTGCCCATGTGATCGCTGTGGAAATGCGTGATGAGGGCATAGTCGAGCCTGACCGGCCGGCCCGCCGGAGCGAATTGGCGGATATAGTCGGCGATCCAGTAGGCAGCCGAGTGCTTGCCGTCGGGGCGCGGAGGGAACGGCTTCAGCGGCCGGACGGATTCGACGAATTTCGGATCCGATTCCCCCGCGTCGATCACCATCGTCGCCCCGTCGGGAAACACGAAATAGGCCGAGCTGCCGCGACCCGTACTGATATGATGGATGTCGAAATAGCCCTCCGACCATGCGGGGAGCGTTTCCGGCGCGGCGGGTTCGGCGGCGATGACGCCCCCGGTGCCGGCAAAGGCCATCACAGGCAGCGCCACAGCCGCGAACCGGTCCCGGAGAGCGCGAAGAGTTGCACGGATCGACTGCATCGAAAGTCCCTCGTCTAAGCGGGGTGCGCCATGTGGCTGTAGGGGTCGGTCTGCCCGGAAAGCCAGGGGTCGCGCGTCGCCTTGCGCATCTCCAGCAGCCGCGCGCGGAGCGTGTCGCGAATGGCGAAGTGGCGGGGATCGGCTGCGAGATTGACGACCTCGTCGGGGTCGCGGGTCAGATCGTACAGCTCTTCCGCGGGCCGCTTGAGATAGGCGGTCTGGGTCCGCTTGCCGAGGCGGATCGACCGGTCGGCGCCGATCGCCTTCCAGCTTGGCGAGCCCGCGACATCGCCGGCGACGGGATAATCGAGCGGATGGGCAAGGTTGAGGATGTAGCTGTGCGTCCGGGTACGGACGGCGCGCATTGGATAATATTGGTTGATCTCATGGAACTCATGGCTCGCGAACACCGCGTCGCGCGCCGGATCGCCCGGCTTGCCCAGGATCGGCAGCAACGATGTGCCTGAAAGCCTGTAGTCCGGCGCTGCGACCCCGGCCCAGTCGAGGATCGTCGGCGCGATATCGGTCCAGCTTACCATCGCGTCGTTGACCGCGGCCCCGCCGCCCGGTGCGCGGATGATCAGCGGCAGATGCAGTCCCGGCGCATAGAGATTGGTCTTGGCACCGGGAAAGGGCCGACCATTGTCGCTGAGGAAGATCACCAGTGTGTCCTCCGCCCGCCCACTCTCCGCCAGCAGGTCGAGCAGCATCCCGACACCCGTGTCGAGCCGGCTCAGCGACTCATAATATTCGGCAAGGTCGCGCCGTACCTCGGGCAGGTCGGGGAGGTGTGAGGGGATATACACCTTCGCCGGATCATAGGTGACCGGCGCCACCCCCGGCCATGACCGGTCGTTGCCATAGTCGGTCGCGGCGCGGTGGGGATCGCTATAGGCGACGGTGACGAAGAAGGGCCGGTCATTGGTCGAACGGATGAAGCTCGCCGCCGCGACCGCCATCTCGCGCACATCGCGGATGCCTGATCGTTCGGGCACCAGCTCGGCCTCGAACGGAAACGCCTTGTCCGGCCCGATATGCTTCTTGCCCACCAGCGCCGTCGCATAGCCCGCGCGGCGCAGCAGCGACGGAAGCGTCTCGATCCCATCGAGCAGCGACTGGTGGTGGACGTCGTGCTGCAAGCCATACATGCCGTTCTGATGGCCATAGAGCCCGGTGTGGATCACCGCGCGGCTCGGGCTGCATGAGGAGACGGCGGCGAAGGCGTGACTGAACCGAGTCCCCTCTCCCGCCAGCCGGTCGAGCCGCGGGGTCGCAACCGGCGTCCCGTAGCAGCCAAGATCGAGGCCCTGATCGTCGGAAATGAGCAGCAGCACGTTGCGCTGCCGCCCGCCCGGGGCAGTCGTTACCCGCGCGGCTTCCGAAGCCGTTGCGGAAACCGCCGCCGCCCCCGCCATCCCTTTCAGCAACGTGCGGCGGCGCATGGGCAGGTCTCCGATTGCGGAACGGTCGGCGCGTCAGTGTAGAAAATCCCCGGACCAAAGAGGAGGGAGAGGGTTTGGTCCGGGGAGGGGGAAGGCCGTCAGAACTTCAGCGCAGCGCTGAAGCGGAACGAACGGCCGAGGATGGGTCGTGCCAGGATCGCGCCCGAGCCCTGCCCGCCGATGATGCGCGGGTTACCCTCGGTCAGGCCGATCTCGTTGGTGAGGTTGTTTCCGGTCACCGCCAGCGTCACCCGTTCAGCCACCTCGACCGAAACGCCGGCATCGAGCTGGTAGAAACTGGGCAGCACCTGCAGATTCTCAGGGTCGGAGAAACGGTCACCGGTATATTGCAGCGTCGCGAACACCGCCGGCTTCACTCCACCCAGGTCGACCTCATAGGCCGGCGTCACGCGCCACATCCATTTCGGCTGGCGCTGGACGCGGTTGCCGGTGTTGTCGATCGCGCCGCCACCCGAGAAGAAGTCGACATAGGTGCCGTCGAGCCAGGTGCCCGCTGCAGTGATGCTGAAGCCCTGGAAGGGGCGGATCGCACCTTCCAGCTCGACGCCGGTCGCCTTGGCGCCGCCGACCTCTGGGGTCGGCGTGGTGCCGTTGACCAGCCGCGAACTCGCAAGGCCGTCGAACTTGTTGTGGAACAGCGTCGCGTAGAGGCTCACCATCGGGGTCGAGATCTTGAGGCCGCCCTCATAGGTATCGACCTCGGCAATCAGCCTCAGCCCTTCGCGCAGATTGTCAAACATCGGGAAGCTGTTGCCGCGGCTGTAGCGGGCGAACACGCCGATCTGGCTGGTGATGTCGTAGTTGATGCCCGCGGTCCACGACCATGCCGAGTCGGCATAATGGATCTGCCGCGGCCCGCCGAGCACGTTGACGGCATTGTCATAGAGCGTGTTGGGATTGCCGTCGCGATCGACGGTCCCCGACGGGGTGCGCAGCGTCGCGTTGACGACATGGCGCTGCCAGCGGATGCCGCCGTCGATCCGTAGCTCGGGCGTGATCTGGAACTCGTCGACCGCGTAGAAGGAATAGTCGGCGCCCTTGTAGAAGGCCTCGACCATGAAGCCCGGTCCGCTGGTAAAGCCATTCAGCGTAGCAGTGCGCCCGCCATTCAGCGTCATGTTGAGCAGCCGCGCATTGGGCTCGGCGGTCAGCAGCACCTGGTTGCCCAGCACCCAGCTGTCGCGTGAGCTGTAGTCGGCATAATAGAAGCCGCCGGTGAGCTTGTTGTTGCCCGCGCTCCATTCGAACGCCGTGTCCGACACGAAGGACGAAATCTTCTTGCGGACTTCCCACAGACCCGCGCGCATCACCTGCGCGTTGGCGCCGCCGGTGACGGCCTGGCCGCCATTGGCGTAGGTCAGGGTCGATACGGTCGATCCCGCGCCACCCAGCGTGGTCGCCATTGCGGATGCCGCGACCGGCGCACCGGCCGGGACCATGCCAACGGTATCGGCATTGCCGCCCAGATAGCTCAGCCGCTCGCGCAGGCGCAGCCCGTCGGCGATCTCATAGTCGAAAGAGAGGCCGGTGTTGATGACATCGGCACCGCGTCCATCGGCGAGGTCCAGCGTGCGGCCGACAATATTGGTCGTCACCCGCGTCTCGCGGCCCGGCAGCGTTCCCGTTCCGGCGTCGAAGCCGGGATAGGCACTAATCTTGCCATTGTTCGAGATGATCGGGATCGGCAGCAGCCACTGGCCGCGGTCGTTCAGATAGCGCGCATAGATCTCGACCGATCCGCGATTGTCGAACTCGTGGCGGATGTTCGCCGTGATCTGCCCGCCCTTCTCGGCGCGGAACTGCGGATCGCGGATACCATTACCCTGAGCATAATAGCCGCCGATCATGAAGCCGGTATTCTCGCCGAGCGGGCCGGAAACCCAGGCGTCGCCGCGAACCTCGCCATAGTCGGTGTAGCTGACCTTGCCGAACGCCTCGAAGCGGCTGCCGCCGGTGCGCGGCACGACGTTGACGGTCAGACCCGGCTGGCCGCTCGAGAAGAGCGAACCGGTGCCGCCGCGCACCGCCTCGACCCGCTTCACCGTCTCGTCGAGACGGATCAGCTGCGAGTTCTCGAGGAAAGAGAGGGTCGCGGGCGGGTAGATCGGCACACCGCCAAGCTGGAAGGTCACGAACTGCGCGTCGCCGCCCGACGGATAGCCGCGGACGAAGATGTTGGCGCCGTTCTGGCCGCCCGAGCTTTCCGCCATCACGCCCGGCACAGCGCGCAGGATGTCGGCGGTGCTGTTCGGCGCGGCGCGGTCGATCGCATCCTCGCTCAGCGTGGTGACGGCGAAGGCGGCGTCCTGGCGGCGCGTGCCGCCACCGGCAGTACCGACAACGACGATTTCCTCTTCGGCGGCGGGTTCGGCCGAGGTCTGCGAATCAGATGCGGTCTGGGCCTGGGCTGCGCTGGCGATCAGCGCCAGCGGCGCGGTGCCCAGCATGAGAATTGCACTTCGAAGCATGTGTCCTCCCCTTCGAATATGACCGGGCACATTTGCCCTTCGAGGGTCGATGCTATGCAATTATGAAATGCTTTTCAAGATAGTTTACAAAACGTCTGCGCGGCGCTTGATGCGCCCCCTCTGCCCGCCTACGGTCGGCGCAGATGAGCGAGGAGCCCCCAGAATCAGCGAAGCCGCGCGGCGGCCGCCCGACGATGCGCGACATTGCGCGCCTCGCGAACGTGTCGATGCCCACCGTCTCGCGCGTGCTGAACGACAGTCCGCTGGTGACGGGGGAGACCCGCACCCGCGTGCTCGAAGTCGCGCAGGCGCATGGCTATGCCGTCAACCGCAACGCCAAGAAGCTGCGCCAGTCGCGCACCGGCACGATCGCGGTGATGCTCGACTTCGCCTCGCACCGGCACGGCGCGATCGGCGACCCCTTCATCTTCGAGTTGCTCGCCGGCGTGTCCGAGGCGCTGTCGATCCGCAATCAGGAACTGCTCCTCTCCCCGCCCGGCCTCGACGATGCCCGCGCGTTCGAGGATTTCCACCGCGCCCGCGGCGCCGACGGCTTCATCATCCTGGGGCAAGGCACGCGCGACGCGATGCTGCGCGGTCTCGCACGGCGCGGCATTCCGATGGCGGTGTGGGGCGCGGTCTCCAAGGACGCGGGCTATTGCGCGGTGGGCAGCGACAACCTGCTCGGCGGGCGGCTGGCGGGCGAATATTTCCAGGCCCGCGGCCGCACGAAGTGGCTGTTTGTCGGCGACATCAGGCACGAGGAACTGCGGCTGCGCTACGAAGGCCTTTGCCAGGAGGCCGCGCGCCACCCCGGGGTGACGGTGGACTATCTCCCGATCGCCTCGATGGCCTTTACCGCGACGGCGGAAACGGTCGCCGCCTATCTTGCCGGCGGCGCACGGCCCGATGCGGTCTTCGCCTTTTCCGATACCGCGGCGATGGCGGCGATCGGCGCGTTCCGCGAGCGCGGGCTGACGGCGCCACAGGATTATTCGCTGGTCGGGTACAACAACATTCCCCCCGCGGGACATTTCAACCCCAGCATCACCACGATCGACCAGAAGACCGATGTCGCGGGCGCGTTGCTGGTGGAAAAGCTGATGCAGCAGATCGACGGCGCCCGCGCCCGATCGACCCTGCTACCCACCCAGATGGTCGTCCGCGAAACCTGAATTAGCAACGCCACTCTCACCCTGAACGACACCTAACTGGCCGCGCCGGGTAAACCACACACCCACCGTCACCCCGGCCCCGTGCCGGGGTCCACCGCGCGGCGAGCAATGCCCCTTCCGTTCTATCCCAGCGCGTACGGCACCGTGGACCCCGGCACGGGGCCGGGGTGACGGCGGGTTTTCGTGGCAGGTGATCGAGGCAAACTCAGCCGGCACTAAGCAACACTCTTGAAATGCATTTCATAACTTTATAGGCCTATGCATCGAAACGACGGGCCACAGGGCCTGCGCCATGGGGAGGTGCGTGATGACCGAAGGCCTGAGGAGTGCCTCTCCTGGAGACGCACCGATGAACCGCACCCGCGTCATCATCGCGCTCGCGCTTACCTACGCCGTGCTCGGCATCCTGATGAACAGCGTCGGCGTCGTGATCCTCCAATCGATCCGCCATTTCGACGCGACCAAGCCGATGGGGTCGACGCTAGAGGCGTGCAAGGACCTCTCGGTCGTCGCGGCCTCGTTCCTGCTCGCGACCCGCGTCCCGGCCTTCGGATACCGCCGCGCGCTGATCGGGGTGATGGCGCTGATCGGCCTCGCCTGCCTGCTCGCCTCCTTCGCCACCGGCTTCATCGCGATGCAGGCCTTGTTCGTCGCCACGGGCCTGAGCTTCGGCATCGCCAAGGTCGCGACCTATTCCTCGATCGGCCTGCTCGCGCGCGACCCCGCCGATCATGCCAGCATCACGGGTCTGGTCGAGGGCGTGTTCATGGTCGGGCTGCTCGTCGGCGTCTGGCTGTTCGGCTGGTTCGTCGGTGCCGACACCACCGGCAGCGCCTGGCTCCACGTCTATTGGGTGCTGGGCGGCGCCTGTCTTGCGCTGGCCTTGCTGTGGCTCGCCACCCCGCTCGACGAACGTGACGCAGTCGCGCCCGACGAAGCCAAGGCCGCCCATTGGGGCGAGATGCTCCGCCTCGCCGCACTGCCCGCCAGCGTCGCGGTGCTCGCCGGCCTCTTCCTCTATGTGCTGGTCGAGCAGAGCGTCGGCACCTGGCTGCCCACCTTCAACAACGAAGTGCTGCATTTGCCCGCTGCGATGAGCGTGCAGATGACCAGCATCTTCGTCGGCGCGCTCGCGGCCGGCCGCCTCGCCTCAGGCGTGGTGCTGCGCCGGATTGCCTGGCTGCCCGCCCTGCTCGGCTGCCTCACCTGCATCGCGGTGCTGATCGTCGTGTCGCTCCCGCTGGCGAGCGGTGTCACGCCGCGCCCCGATACCGGGTGGTTCGACGCGCCCGCCGCCGCCTATCTCTTCCCGCTGCTCGGGGTGTTCCTGGCGCCGATCTACCCGACGCTCTGTTCGGTCGCGCTGAGCGCCCTCCCCCGCCATCGCCATGCGGCGATGATGGGGCTGATCGTGATCTTCTCCGCGCTCGGCGGAACCCTGGGGTCGTTCATCACCGGCCTGCTGTTCCAGAGCCTGCCGGGCGCGCTCGCCTTCTACTTCACCCTCGTGCCGATCGCGCTGATCGGACTCGCCCTTCCCGTCATCCGTAAACGTCAGGCCGCCGCAGCATGAATCCGCCATCCCCTTCCGATTTGTTCGGCGATCTGTTCGCAGCGGTGCAGGAAGGCGGCCTGTTCGCCGATTCCAAGACCTTTGCCGACGCGATTCCGCGCCGCGCGCCCGAAGCCATCATGCGCGACTGGAAAGCGGAAGCCCCGGCCGGCAACGCGGCGCTGGCGGCATTCGTCGCCGCGAATTTCGATCTTCCGCTGGACGAGGCCGGCGTGCCCCCGGACGCGCGCCCGCTGCGCGACCATATCGTCGAACTCTGGACGACGCTGACCCGCGAGCCCGTGACTCCGGCACCGGGCTCCTCGCTGCTTGCGCTGCCGCGCCGCCATGTCGTGCCGGGCGGCCGCTTTCGCGAACTCTATTACTGGGACAGCTTCTTCACGATGCTGGGGCTGGTCCGCTCGGGCCGGCAGGATCTGGTCGAGGACATGATCGCCAGTTTCGGCAGCCTGTTCGATCGGTTCGGCCACATCCCCAACGGCACGCGCAGCTATTATCTCAGCCGTTCGCACCCCCCCGTCTTCTACCTGATGGCCGCGCTTTCGCAGGACCGTTCGGAGACGGCCCGTCGCGAGCGGCTGCGCTGGATGCGCATCGAGCATGGCTTCTGGATGGATGGCGAGGAAACGCTGGACCGTGGCGGCGCGCATCGGCGCGTGGTGCGGCTGGCGGATGGTACCCTGCTCAACCGCTATTGGGACGACCGTGCGGCGCCCCGCGACGAATCCTGGCGCGAGGATGTCGAGCTTGCGCAGCGGGCTCCCGGACGCGACGCTGGCGAATTGTGGCGCGACATCCGTGCCGCCGCGGAAAGCGGTTGGGACTTCAGCTCGCGCTGGCTGGGAGATGGACGGACGCTTGAGACGATCCGCACGACCCGGCTGCTGCCGATCGATCTCAACGCGCTGCTGTTCGGCCTCGAACAGGCGATTGCCAGGGAAGCGCTGGCACTGGGCGATCACGAGACCGCCGCCGAATTTGCCGGGCGCGCGGATGCGCGGCGTGAGGCGATCGACCGTCATCTGTGGAATCCGGATGCCGGCATGTTTGCCGATTATGATCTCGACCTCGGACGCGCCCGCGACCAGTCGACCGCCGCACAGGGGTTTGCGTTGTTCACCGGCGTTGCCCCCGCGGAGCGCGCACCGGCTGTGGCGCAGGCGATGCGCGGCCTGCTGCGTGCCGGCGGCCTGCTCACCACGGGCGACGATACCGGCCAGCAATGGGATGCCCCCAATGGCTGGGCGCCGCTGCACTGGGTCGCGATCCAGGGTCTGCGCGACTATGGCCAGAACGCCCTGGCCGATACGATCGCGCAACGCTGGCTGGCGATGGTCGCGAACCATTATGACGCCACCGGTCACCTGCTCGAGAAATATGATGTCGAGCAATGCCGGGCCGGCGGCGGCGGCGAATATGGCACGGAGATCGGCTTTGGCTGGACCAACGGAGTGACCCTCGCCCTGATGCAGGATCTCGACTGACCCTGCAGCTCAATGCCGCGCAGCAAGCCGGGCGCAGCAGGCCCGGGGGCGCAAAAGCTGGTCTCCCTGTAACGGGACCGTCGCGAACGCCCCCTAGGCGCCGGGTCGAATCGTCAAGGGGACCCGACCATGCGTGCTGCCACCACCGAATCGTACACCCGTTTGCTTCTGATGTCCGCGTGCGCGCTGACCGCCTTGCTCCCCGGGGTCGCGGCTGCACAGCAGGCGCCGCAGAAGGAGGCCGGCGAAGTCTCCGAAGAAAGCACGGAACAGACCGACATCGTTGTCACCGGCTCCGCGCGTGCTCAGCGCCGGTTCGACGTATCCTATGCGGTGAACGCGCTGCCGCAGGAGGAAATCGAGAAGATCGCGCCGAAGAATTTCGCCGATCTGCTCGGGACGGTGCCGGGTATCCAGGTCGAGGCGACCGGCGGCGAAGTGCAGAACATCACCCGCATCCGCGGCATTCCCACCGATCGCGGCTACCTGATCTTCCAGCAGGACGGCCTGCCGCTCTACCACGAGATCGACGGCGTGTTCTTCAACTCGGGCGAAGGCATGAACCGCTTCGACCTGATGACCGAACGGGTCGAGATCGTGCGCGGCGGCCCGGCTCCGATCTTCGCGAGCAGCGCCGCGGCGATCGCCAACAACATCACCGTGACCGGCGACGCCACGGCGCGCGGCAAGGCGCAGATCACGCTCGGCGACACGGGCCTCTACCGCCTCGACCTGATGCAGTCGGGCCCGGTCGGCGAGAACAGCTATTTCGCGATCGGCGGCTTTCTGCGCCAGCATGACGGCTATCGCGACAGCGGCTTTCCGAGCGACAAGGGCGGGCAGATCCGCGCCAATTTCAAGCGCGAGTTCGACAACGGCTTCGTCAAGATCTCGGCGATGTACGTCAACGACCACAACCTCTTCTATCTGCCGATCCCGGTCGCCGATCCGCGCAACCCGGCGGTCTCGCTCGATCGTTATATCGACTATCACACCGGCACGCTGAACTCGCCGGCGCTGCGCAACGTCAACATCAAGTATCGCGACGGCGCGGGCGTGCTTCAGGGCGTCAACCGCGATCTCGCCGACGGGCGCCACATGCGCTTCTTCAATGCCGGGCTCGACTGGCAGGGCGACTATGACGGCTGGCTGGTCTCGGCCAAGCTCGGCGTGACCAAGGGCAAGAGCAGCTTCGACGCCTTCTACTCGACCACCAACCCCGCCGATGCGAACGCCTTCGCGGCGAGCTACATCGCCGCGGCGCGGACCGCCTTCGGCGCCGGCGTGGCGCGGCTCGGCTATGCGATCGCCGGCACCAACGGCGCGACCGCCTATGATCCCTCCACCGCATCGGGCCTGATCATGTCGGGCCAGTATCGCGCGGTCGATGCGGACTTCTATTCGACCCAGGGAGACCTCAGCGTCACGCGCAAGTTCGAAACCGGCCTCGGCACGCACGACATCCGCGTCGGTATCTATGGCTCGGCTTACGGCAACGACAGCCGGGTGATCTACCAGGACATGCTGGTCGAGGTGCAGAGCAAGCCGCGTACGATCGACCTCGTCGCCTATTCCGCCACCGGCGCGGTGCTCGGCTCGGTCACCCAGAATGGCGTGCTCCGCTACACGACCACGCTCAACCAGGGCAAAGGCGACGCCAAGATGGTCGCGCTCTATGCCAACGACACCTGGGACGTCATGCCGGGCCTGCGCCTCGACGCCGGTATCCGCAAGGAATGGTACGACTATGAGGGCTATGCGCTGCTGTCGGCGAATGCCGACCTTGGCGACGCGACCACCCTTGCCGACAACACCACCCGCGCCTTCACCGGTGCGATCATCTCGCGTGAGCTCAAGCCTTCGGCGACCAACTGGACGGTCGGTCTCAATTACGACTTCACCGACAATCTCGGCGCCTATGGCCGCATCTCGAACCTCGAAGTGCCGCCGCAGCTTGGCGTGGTGACCAGCACGGCGCCGACGATCATCAAGACCAAGGCGCGCCAATATGAGCTCGGGCTCAAGGCGAGCTTCGGCCCTGCATCGCTGTACGTCACCGGCTTCTACACCCGGTTCGATCCGTTCAACGCCTCGTTCGTTGCGTTCAACCCGGTGACGGGCCGCAACGATCAGGCCGTCCCCTTCATCGGCGAGGCCGTGGCGAAGGGCGTCGAGATCGACGGCAGGATCGCGCCGGCGCGCTGGTTCGAGCTGGCCGGTTCGGTGACCTGGGCCGACCCCGAATATCGCAATCTCGAGAACAGCTCGGGCGCGGACCCCAGCGCGGTGAACGGCAACCAGATCATCCGCGAGCCGAAATTCTTCGGCAATATCCGCCCCTCGGTCCACTTCCCGGTCGGCGACGGCAAGTTCGAGGTCGCGGGCCGCTTCGAATGGGTCGGCCGCCGCTATGTCGACCTGTTCAACCTGACGGCACTGCCCGCCTACCAGACGTTCGGTGCCAGCGCGTCGCTGACGCAGGGCAAGTGGCGTGTTCAGGTGGTCGGCGACAATCTCACCAACGCCAAGGGGCTGACCGAGGGCAATCCGCGCACCGACCAGCTCGGCGGCCAGGGCGCGAGCGACGCCATCTATGGGCGTCCGCTGTTCGGGCGCAACTTCCGCCTCATCCTCAGCCGGAGCTGGTAACATGAACCGTCTCTCCCGCACGCTGATTGGGCTTTCTCTCGGGCTGGCGATCGCGTCGCTGCCCGGGGTGGCCCGCGCCCAGGACCCGGCGGGTTACTCCGCCCCCTTCGCCGACACGCTCGAGACGCGGGTCTTTCCGCTCTTCGCGATGATGCGTGCGGCGGAGGGCTGGGCACCGGCGCTACGGGGGGATCTGGTCCTGCGCAAGCTGGCGGCGGAGCGGGCGGCGCGTGTCCCTGCGGACACCTGCACGCCCGCACCGCAATGCCTGGCCGATGCATGGCTCTGGACCGAGGCGGACATCGTCCTGGTCCAGAGCCGCCTGCGTCTGCTGGCGCGCGACCGGCGTCTCGGCGCCACGCTCGTCGCCGGACAGATCCGCACCTCGGGACGCTTCGCCCGGCATTCGGCGCTTTCCGATGCGGATCTGGTCGCGGCCGCCTGGGATGAGACTGCGGCGGCGGTCAACCGCGTCATCGCCGTCTACGCCAAGGGCGCGCCGCCGCGTTACCCGAAGATCGATTCGATGATCTTCGATCTCGCGGCACCTGAATTCGCCACGGTGCTGAGCGCGCATGGCGTCGCGACGGCTTCGCTGCCGCGCGACGGCGATCTGTTCTTCGATCCCGCGCTTCGCTACGCGGCCGGGCTGTTGCAGATGAACGAGCGGACCGAGGCTGGCAGCTTTCGCCCGCTGCTCGGCGGCGCGAACGAGGCCGCAGTGCGTGCGGTTGCCCGAACCGACTGGGCGCGAGCGCCCTACACAGCCCTGCTCGTCTTCGGCCACGGGCCGGAGGATGCGCAATCACGCACCGGCGTGATGGGGCATATCCGCATGCGTATCGCCGCCGAACTCTATGCGCGCGGGCTCGCCCCGTTCATCATCGTGTCGGGCGGCAACGTCCACCCCAACCGCACGCCGTTCAACGAAGCGGTCGAGATGAAGCGGCTGCTGATCGAACAGCATGGCATCCCCGCCGATCGCATCCTGATCGAGCCGCATGCCCGCCATACCACCACCAATTTACGCAATTGCGCGCGGCTTCTGCTCGCCGCCGGTTTCCCGGCCGATCGCCCCGCGCTGATCGTCTCGGACCACAAGACGATCCGCTACATCGCCAGCAAGGAGCTTGCCGAGCGCAACCTGCGCGAAATGGGCGTTCAGCCCGGCAGCGTGACGCCGGGTCCCGATCCGTTCAGCCTGAAGTTCACCCCCTCCCCCGTCGCCTTTCATGTCGAGGCCGCCGACCCGCTCGACCCCTAGGGCCTGCTAGCTGACCGAATTGTCATGTTGAGGTCAGCGTAACGACCCGTGCGCCGATCTAGCGCTGCGGCATGACCGATACCCTGCTCCAGCTCGTGCGCACGCGCCGCAAGCCCATGCTTCTTGTCGGGGGCGCGGCCTTGGCCACGCTCGCCGCCCTCGCCTATTCGGGAACGGGGCAGACCCAGCAGCAACCGGCGCCGCCGCCGCCCGTCCCGGTCACCACCGTCGCTGCCGAACGACGCGACGTCCGGCACGAGATCGAAGCGGTCGGCACAGTCGAATCGCTCCAGGACGTCGTGATCCGCTCACAGGTCGATGGTGTGCTGACACGCCTGTACTTCACTGAGGGGGATCTTGTCCGCCGCGGCCAGCTCCTCGCCACGATCGACGATCGCCCACAGCGCGCCGCACTCGAGGCGGCACAGGCGCAGCTCGCGCGCGATTCGGCGCAGCTGCGCGCGGCCGAGCTCGATCTGGCGCGCTACCAGAGCCTCGTCGCGCGCAACGCGATCTCGCAGCAGATGGTCGACCAGCAGCGCGCCCAGACCGATCAGTTGCGCGCGACCGTCCGTCTCGACAGCGCCAATGTCGACACCGCACGCGTCAATCTCTCCTTCACCCGCATCGTCTCGCCGGTAAGCGGCCGCGTCGGCATCCGCCGCGTCGACGCGGGCAACCTTGTCCGAACCGGCGATACCGACGGCATCGTCTCGGTCGCGCAGGTCAACCCGATCTCGATCGTCTTCCCGGTGCCACAAACCCGCCTCGCCGATCTGCGGGCAAGCGCGCGCGACGCGCAGGGCGCTGTGGTCGAGGCCCATGACAGCGACGGCGGCGCGCTGCTCGGCACCGGACGCATCACCGCCTTCGACAACGCCTTCGACACACGCACCGGCACCGGCCGCGTGCGCGCGCAGTTCGAGAATGGCGCCGAGCGGCTCGCGCCCGGCGCCTTCGTCGCGGTGCGGATGCGTACCGGCCTGACACCAGGCGCGGTAGTGCTACCCGCCGTCGCCGTCCGCCCCGGGGTCGATGGGCATTTCGTCTATCGCGTGACCAACGGCACGGTGAAGCGCGTGCCCGTCACGCTCGGCTACACCAATGACGAGATCGCCGTGGTCGCGCGTGGTATCGAACCCGGCAACGTCATCGTGCGCGACGGTTTCTCACGGTTGCGCGACGGGGCCAAAGTCACCCTCGCAGCGGCCGGCACCGCCGCCGGGGATGGTCAATGAGCGAGGGCGCCACCTTCCCCGCCGGGGACACGCCGCGGCACGGCTTCGCCACCTGGTTCATCCACCACCCCGTCGCCACCGTGCTCATGACGCTGGCCGCCACGCTGCTCGGCCTGTTCGCCTTCACCCAGCTCCCCGTCGCGCCGCTGCCCGAAGCCGATTTCCCGACGATCCAGGTCAGCGCCAGCCTGCCCGGCGCGAGCCCCGAGACCATGGCTTCCTCGGTCGCGACCCCGCTCGAGGTTGCGTTCACCGGCATTCCCGGCGTCACGGAGATGACCTCGGCCAGTGGACTCGGCCAGACCAGCATCACCATCCAGTTCACGCTCACGCGCGATATCGATGCGGCGGCGCAGGAGGTTCAGGCCGCGATCAACGGCGTCGCCGGGCGCTTGCCGGCCGACCTCCCCAGCCTCCCCACCTGGCGCAAGGTCAACCCGGCCGACACCCCGGTCCTGGCGCTCAGCGTCGCCTCCGACGAAATGCCGCTGACCGAACTCAGCGACCTGGCCGAGAACCAGCTCGCACGTCAGATCAGCCAGATTGACGGCGTCGCACAGGTCCTCATCTTCGGGCAGAACAAGCCATCGATCCGCGTGCGTGCCCAGCCCGACCGGCTTGCTGCCTATGGCGTCAGCATGGCCGATATCCGTACGGCCGTGCAGGGTTCGAGCGTCAATCTCGCCAAGGGCGCGGTGTTCGGGCGCGATACGGTCGCGACGTTCGAGGCGAACGACCAGCTCTTCACCCCGGCCGACTATGAGCAGATCGTCGTGGCATGGCGCGACGGCGCGCCGATCCGCCTGCAGGACGTCGCAGAGGTCAGCATCGGTGCCGAGAACAGCTATGTTGCCGCTTTCCCGGACGGCAAGCCCGGGCTCGGCATCGGGATCATGCGCCAGCCGGGCGCCAATGTCGTGCGCATCGCCGATGCGATCCGGGCAGCACTCCCCGGCCTGACCGCGTCGCTTCCTGCCAGCGTCGAGGTCTCGGTGCTCAACGATCGCACGCGCACGATCCGTTCCTCGATCCACGAGGTGGAGATCACGCTCGCCATCACGCTGGCACTCGTCGTGCTCGTCATGGGCCTGTTCCTGCGCCAGGTGTCGGCGACGCTGATCGTCGCTGCGGTACTTGCCGTCTCGGTGATCGCGACCTTCGCGGCGATGTACCTGCTCGGCTTCAGCATCAACAATCTGACGCTGGTGGCGCTGGTCATCGCGGTGGGCTTCGTCGTCGACGACGCGATCGTCGTGGTCGAGAACATCCATCGCCACATGGAGATGGGCAAGACCGCGATGCACGCCGCGATCGAAGGCGCACGGGAGATCGGCTTCACCGTCGTCTCGATCACCTTCTCGCTCATCGCCGCCTTCATCCCGATGCTGTTCATGGGTGGGGTGATCGGTCGGCTGTTCCGCGAATTCTCGCTGACCGTCACCGTCTCGCTGCTGATCTCGGTGGTCGCTTCGCTCACCCTCGCGCCGATGCTGTGCGCGCGCTACCTCAAGTCACCGAAGCACGATGAAAGCGGCAAACGGCGCTTCACCGACCGGCTGATCGACGGCTATGGCCGCGCGCTCAAATGGACGCTGGCGCGGCAGCGGCTGACCTTGCTCGGCTTCGCGGCGACGATCGCTGCGGCGGTCGCCAGCTACGTCTATATCCCCAAGGGCTTCTTCCCGCTCCAGGACACCGCCTTCGTCGTCGGGCAGACGCTCGCCGCCGAAGACATCTCCTACGAAGACATGCGCGCCAAGCATGAAGCGATCGCGGCGATCATCGCCAAGGATCCTGCGGTGCAGCGGTTCAACCACGCAATCGGAACGACCGGCGGAAGCCAGTCGCTCGCCAGCGGCCGGGTGTGGGTCGTGCTCAAGGACCGCGGCGACCGCGACGTCTCGTCCGAAGACTTTATCGCGCGCCTGCGCCCGCAGCTCGCGCGCATCCCGGGGATCAGCGTGTCGATGCGCTCGGCGCAGGATATCAACATCGGCGCGGGCGGCGGCGCAGGGCAATATTCCTATGTACTCAAGTCGACCGACACGCGCGAGATGGCACGCTGGGCGACCCAGATGACGCAGGCCATGTCCCAGTCACCGCTGTTCCGCGACGTCCGCAACGACGTCCAGCTCGGCGCGCGTATGCAGGGGATCACGATCGATCGCGCCGCCGCCGCGCGCTACGGGCTCAGCGTCGATGCCATCGACCAGGCCTTCTACGACAGCTTCGGCCAGCGCCAGATCAGCGAGTTCCAGACTCAGGTGAATCAGTATCGCGTGGTGCTGGAGGCCGATCCGTCGCGCTATGCCCGGGTCGCCAGCCTCGACACGATGTTCCTGCGATCGCCAGTGACCAACGCGATGGTGCCACTCTCGGCAGTGGCAAAGATCGATACCCAGCGCGCCGGGCCGCTTTCGATCGGGCGCCATGGCCTGTCGCCCGCGGCCACGATCAGCTTCAACCTGCCCGCAGGCGTGGCGCTGGGGGATGCGATGGCCGGGATCGAGCGCATCCGGCAGGAGATCGGCGTTCCGCCGACGGTCACCGGCACGGCGCAAGGCTCGGCCCAGGCCTTCACGGACTCACTCGCGACCCAGCCCTTGCTGATCCTCGCGGCGCTGATCGCGGTCTACATCATCCTCGGCATTCTCTACGAAAGCTTCTCGACCCCCCTCACCATCCTCTCGACCCTGCCCTCGGCCGGCCTCGGTGCGGTGCTGATGCTGTGGCTGTTCGGTCTCGATTTCTCGATCATGGCACTGATCGGCGTGATCCTGCTGATCGGCATCGTGAAGAAGAACGGGATCCTGATGGTCGACTTCGCACTCGACGCGCAGCGCAATCGCGGAATCTCGCCCGAAGCGGCGATCTACGAGGCGGCGATCACCCGCTTCCGGCCGATCATCATGACGACGATCGCCGCCCTGCTCGCCGCGATCCCGCTGATGCTCGCCTTCGGCACGGGTGCAGAGCTGCGCCAGCCTCTGGGTGTCGCGGTGGTCGGCGGACTGGTCATCAGCCAGATCCTCACCCTCTTCTCCACCCCCGTCGTCTATCTGGCGCTCGACCGTCTTTTCCACCGGGCACGCCCGGCCAGGACGCCGCGCCTCAAGACCATGCTCGAAGGCGCCATGGCATGACCCGCCCCCTCCTTCTCTCCTTCCCCCTTCTCGCGATTCTCGCCGGTTGCGCGCATACCCCCGCCGCACCCCCTACTCCCGGCAACCTGCCTGCCCGCTGGGAGGCGGCAACCCCGATGCCGACCGGCGAGATACCCGGCGCGTGGTGGTCGAGTTTCAATGATCCCGTGCTCGACAGCCTGATCGACAGCGGACAGCAGCATAATGTCGATCTGCGCATCGCGGCCGAACGCGTGATTGCCTCCCACGCGCTCCGCCGTGCCGCCACCGCCGGGTTATTCCCCGAGATCGGCGCGGAGGCCGGTGTCACCGCAGCCCGCCGCGCGTCCAGTGATTCCGCCAGCATCGGCCTCGGCGCAAGCTGGGAACCCGATATCGGCGGCCGCCTGTCCGCCGCCGTCCGCGCCGCGCGCTCCGACGCCAGCGCCACCGCCGCCGATGCCGAGGCGGTCCGGCTGCTGCTGATCGAGGAAATCGCCCGCGCCTATATCGACTATCGCCTGCAGCGCGCGCTGATCGCGCTGACCACGCGGACCGTCACGGCGCAGGAGGAAACGCTGCGCATCACCCGCGACCGTTTCGAGTTCGGCATGGCCAGCGCGCTCGATGTCGAGCGTGCTTCGGCGCTCGTCTCGCAGACGCGCTCGGAACATGCGGTGGCGAGCGAGGCGGCCGACGCCGACCGGTTCCGCCTCGCCTATCTGCTGTCGAGCACGCCCGAGGACATGACCGCGCGGCTGGCGACGAGCGACGCGATCCCCGCCGCCGATCCGCTCGCGGTGCTGCGTTCGCCCGCCGACGTCCTTGCCGCACGGCCCGATATCCGCGCGGCCGAAGCACGCTATGCCGCAACGGCGGCGCGGCGCGACGGCACGGCGGGGCTCCGCCTGCCTTCCTTGTCGCTGTCAGGGCTGATCGGCCTCGACGCAGGCGGGATCGGCAGCCTGCTCGACGGCGGCACGACGATCGCCTCGGTCGCCGCAGCGCTGGTCCTTCCGGTACTCGACTTCGGGCGGCGGCGGGCAGAACTCGATGCGGCGGATTCGCAGCTGCGTCAGGCCGGCCTCGACTACGAGCGCGTCGTGCGCGGCGCGTTTCAGGAAACGCAGACCGGGATCGTCTCCTATCTTCAGGGTCAGGTGCGCGAACGCGAGCTGGGCCGGGCGATGGCGGCCGCGCGGCGGGCAGCGGAGTTGTCGCAGCTCCAATATCGCGAAGGGACGCTCTCGCAGCTCGAGGTTCTCGACGCCGCCCGAACCGTCTATCAGGCGGAGAGGGATCATGCTCGGGCGCTGGCGGACGTGTCGGCGCGGCTGGTCTCGCTCCACCGGCAGCTGGGCGTCGCGCCCGCCGCGCCGGCAACGGGAACCGGAGGCGTCGGCACGGGGCAGTGAAGATTCTGATCGTCGAGGACGAAACCAAGACCATCCACTATCTGCGCCGCGGCCTTGCGGAACAGGGTTACGCTGTCGACTATGCGACCGACGGCGAGGACGGTCTACACCTTGCCTGCACCGGCGACTATGATGCGATCGTGCTCGACGTGATGCTGCCCAGACTCGACGGCATATCGCTGCTCGCAGCGCTGCGTGCGGAACGCGACACGCCCGTCATCATGCTCACCGCCCGCGATACGGTCGATGATCGTCTGCGCGGCCTTGGTGCAGGCGCAGACGACTATCTGGTCAAGCCCTTCTCCTTCCTCGAGCTGCTGGCGCGGCTTCAGGCGATCGTGCGCCGCGGCCGCGGGCAGGAGGCGACGCAGGTCAGGATCGCCGATCTGCATGTCGATCTGATCGCGCGGCGCGCGATGCGCGGGCGGCGGCGGCTCAACCTGACCGCCAAGGAATTCGCATTGCTGGCGCTGCTTGCCCGAAGGCGTTCGCAGATCGTCTCCAAGACGATCATCACCGAACTGGTCTGGGACATCAACTTCGATACCAACACCAATGTCGTCGAGGTCGCGATCAAACGGCTTCGCGCCAAGCTCGAGGCGCCGGGTGAAGACAAGCTGCTGCACACCGTGCGCGGCATGGGCTATGTACTCGAACCGCGCGACGAGGCCGCGGCATGACGCGCTCGATCGCCGGACGGCTGGCCCTGATGTTCGGGGTCGCGGTGACCTTGGTCTCGACCATCGCCGGTATCGCGCTGTTCGCCTTCCAGTCGGAACAGCTGCGCCATCACAAGCGCGAGGAGCTGGGCGCCCGCTTCCAGATCGTCGAGCGGATGGTGCAGGATTCGCACTACGCGTACAAATGGCCCTTCATCACCGCCAAGCTCGAGGATTTCACGCCGCCGGACGGAAGCCTCTATTTCATCGTTGAAAGCCCCGATCCGCGCTTCGCTCTACGCCCGGCGGCGTTGGGAAATGCGCCACGGAAAGGACCGCGCGACGGCTTCGATAAGACGATCATCTCCGGCCAGAAATATCTGACCCTCGCGCGCATCGTCCCCGCGGCGGGCGAGCGCCCGGACGTCCGCCTGATCATCGCGTCGCGCAGCAAATATGTCGATGAGACGGAGACCGGACTTGCCATCGGCATCGCGGTCATGTCGCTCCTCGCCATCGTGGCGGTCGCCGCTCTGGGCTGGTGGATCGCCCGCCGCAGCCTGGCCCCGGTCGATCGCCTGTCCGAGCATGCCCGGCTGCTCGGCGCCGAGAATCTGGCGCAGCGCCTGCCGACCGAAACACTGCCTGCTGAGCTGTCCGGGCTGGTGCTGTCGCTCAATGACGCGCTCGACCGGGTGGAAGATAGCTATCAGCGGCTGTCGACCTTCAACGCTGATGTCGCGCACGAACTGCGCACCCCGCTCGCCAACATGATCGGCGGCACGCAGGTCGCCCTGTCGCGCAACCGTCCGGCGCACGAACTCGAGGAAGTGCTTCAGTCCAACCTTGAAGAACTCGACCGGATGCGCCGCATCGTCAACGATATGCTCTTCCTTGCCCGCGCCGATCAGGGCGAGGTGGCGGCGAACCTCACCGTCTGTTCCTTGGCCGAAGAAACGCGCAAGAGCGCTGAGTTCATGGCTCCGGTATTCGAGGAAGCGGGTGTCACGCTGGACATCGATGGCGATGCCCAGGTTCCGATCGAACGCGCACTGTTCGGGCGGGCGATGACCAATCTGCTCGACAATGCCGTGCGCCACGGCACAACGCCCGGCCGGATCACGGTCAAGATCGCCTATGAAGGCGATGCCGCCTCGATCGGCGTGGCCAATCCGGGAGCGCCGATCGACCCCGTCCATCTCGACCGCATCTTCGACCGGTTTTACCGGATCGATCCCGCGCGCTTCAACGATGGCGAAAGTCATGGCTTCGGTCTGGCGCTGGTTCAGGCGGTCGCTCGCATGCACGGCGGATCGGTCTTCGCCCACAACGAACCCGGCCGCATCTGCATTGGATTCACCGTGTCGCGGACCGGACCAACAACCATCCGGCACGATCAGGACTAGCCAGGCGCTTCTTCGGAGCCGCACCGCACCGGCCTGGGCTTCCCGGCTGCCAATCGGCCTTCGTTTACAGGGCAAGAATCGGAGTTTGAACCGCTCGGCGCAGGGCTAGCCCGGCACCGAGGTCATCGGACATCGTCGATGCACTCCGCGTGCAACACCTCGCGAGGACTGGTTTCAATGCGCACGGAAGAAAATAGCTTGGGATCGCTGGCGCATTCCGCCCGTCTGCGGAAACGTGCTGGAATGACCGCCGCACCGCTCCAGAATCGCGTCGATCCTTTTGGCGAGATCCTCGCGATCCCGCAGCGGGGGCTGTTCACCGGCAATCGCGGGATCATTCACGATCCGGCGACAAGGACACTGCTGCGCCGGCGCTGGGCGAGCAAGGCCTGGCTGATATGCACCTGCGACTATCGGGGCCGCCGCCGGAACCTGATGGCAACCCGGAGTTGGACCGAACTCTTCTTCCTTGACGAGGCGGTTGCCCTCGCCGCCGGCCATCGCCCCTGTTTCCTCTGCCGGCGCAAGGATGCCGAGCGATTCCGCGAGAGATGGCCGATGACCGCTGAAGGACGATATGCTTCGGCGAGCCGGATCGACGCGACGCTTCATCACGAACGGGTTGAGCGCGGGCGCAAGCGGCTTCATCCGATTCCGATGGCCCGATCCGGGCTTCCTGACGGCACGATGATCACCGCGAACGGCGCGGCATTCACGATATACCAGGAGCACGCCTATCGCTGGACGTGTGACGGCTACGCCCCTCGGGAGCGTATTGCTCAAGCCGCGAGGATGCTGACACCGCCATCGACATTTCAGGCGCTGGCCTCAGGCTATCGCCCGATGCTGCATCCTTCGATCGGGAGGGCGGCTCGTGGCTGATCTGTTCGATCCGCTCCGCCCCGAGACACCGTTCAACGAAACCATTGCCGACGGAGCAATGCTGATGCGGGGACTGGCCTTGCCGTTCGGTCCTGCACTGCTTGAGGCAATCAACCGCATCGCCGATGCTTCGCCGTTCCGGCATATGCTCACACCGGGCGGCTACGCGATGTCGGTCGCGATGACCAATTGCGGCGCGGCCGGATGGATCACCGACCGGTCCGGCTATCGTTACGCCGCGATCGACCCGGAGACGGGCAAGTCATGGCCAAAGATGCCCGAATGCTTCCTGGCGCTGGCGGAACTGGCAGCGGCGCAGGCCGGTTTCGGCCCGTTTGAACCTGACGCGTGCCTGATCAATCGCTATGCTCCTGACGCGCGATTGTCGCTGCATCAGGACCGAAACGAGCGGGATTTCGCGCAGCCGATCGTGTCGGTCTCGCTGGGGCTGCCGGCCGTTTTCCAGTTCGGCGGCAACCGGCGCACCGATCCGGTGCGCAAATTTCCTCTCTGCCATGGCGATGTCGTCGTCTGGGGCGGACCGGCACGCCTTCGCTTTCATGGTGTCGCGGCATTGAAGGACGGTTTTCACGATCTTGTGGGGCGTCAGCGCATCAACCTGACTTTCCGGCGCGCGTGCTGATCCTCCCCCTTTCTGCCGCCATGGCCCGATTACTCGATGAGACGGATGCCTGCCGGCTATCCTGATCGAGCCCCCATCGCCAATTCGAGAGCAAGGATCGGAGTTCGAACGGCCTGGAGCACCAATATTGGTGATCCGAACACGTATCACGGAGCAGCCGCCATGCCTTTCACGATCGCCGACGTCGCTGCCATGGAAACCAGCATGAGCGCGCGGGTTGTCGCCCATGACTGGGAATTGGCGTCCAAGGAACTGGACAGTCAGGGATCAACGATACTGCCGGGGCTGCTCGATCCGTCGGAATGCCGCGCGATCGCCGCATCCTATTCCGACGAAAACCGCTTCCGGAGCCATATCCACATGGCCCGGCACGGATTCGGCAGAGGCGAGTATCGGTACTTCCGCTATCCGCTGCCAGAACCCATCGGCGAATTGCGTACGGCACTCTATCCGCGCCTGGCGGACCTCGCCAATGCGTGGAACGAGCGCATGGGCATCGATGTGCGATACCCTGCCGAGCACGAATCCTTCCTCGAACGGTGCCATCAGGCAGGTCAGCGCCGCCCGACCCCGCTTCTCCTGCAATACGGGCCCGGCGACTATAATTGCCTCCATCAGGATCTCTATGGCGAGCATGTCTTTCCGATCCAGGTCGCGATCCTGCTTTCGGAGCCGGAAGTGGATTTCACCGGCGGCGAGTTCGTGCTGACTGAGCAGCGACCGCGGATGCAGAGTCGGGCCGAGGTCGTGCCGCTCCGGCAGGGCGATGCTGTTGCCTTCGCCGTACATCACCGGCCCGTACGGGGCACGAAAGGCACATATCGCGTCAATCTGCGTCATGGCGTGAGCCGCGTCCGGTCCGGCGCACGGCACACCCTCGGGATCATCTTTCATGATGCGACGTGAACGCCCAACGGACAGCCGGTCGCGACCATGGCCGATTCGCAGTTCAGGCTTCACCCGATGCAAGAGCGGCAATCGAAAACGCCGAGTAACCGGATAGAAGGTTTACGAGCAATCTCTTCCGTTTCGCCGCAGCCGGCCACCACGGCACCATGAGCATTGCATGGACTCAAGCTCAGGTCATCGTCACCTCCGTTTCGGAGACATCCTCCTATTAAGGAATGCGCCAAATCTAAAGCTTTGCTTTACCATATTTGAATAGGGTGACCGTGTAACCGCCACTGCGCGTGTTCCGCGCTGAAAACAGATAGGCGGTACATAGGTGAGATATGTGCTGCGGGATTGTTATCACAACGCCCAATCTGGAAATCTGGCGGAGTATTGCCGACGTACGTGATCCTGCATCGCATTCCTCGCTCGTCGGTGGCCCTGGACTTCGGCCGGGACCGCCTTCCTCGTTGAGGAGTGGTGACAATGACCCGTTCATCGCTGATATCGCTTGCCCTCACAGCATGCCTCACCTCGTTGATGCCGGCAGGTCCCGCCTGGGCGGCCAAACTTAGAATTTCGCCGATCGGCATCCACCTGACGGCAACCGAGCGGGCCGGGGCCATTACCATCGTCAATACGGACGAACGGCCGGTCAACCTTCAGCTTCGCATCTACGAATGGTCCGAACGCGAAGACGGCCAGGAACAGCTCGACAAGACCGATGACATGATCGTGAGTCCGCCGGCGATCACCGTGCCGGCGGGGGCATCCTATACCATCCGCATCGCCCGGCCGGTCGTCACACCCGTGAACGGCGAACGGACCTATCGGCTGCTGATCGATGAGCTGCCGCAACCCGACGATCCCCGCACCATCGGCCAGGGCATCAAGATGGTGCTGCGGAACTCCCTCCCGGTCTTCATCACCGACGCGAAGGCCATGGCCGACCTCAAATGGACCGTATGGCAGGATGAAAGCGGAGTGCATGCCCAGGCCCAGAACCAGGGCAAGCGTCACGCGAAGATCATCAATCTGATGCTTCAGACGGCGTCGGGCCATCCACTCAGCTTTGGCGGAGGGCTCAACGGCTATGTTCTGGGTGGAGCGACCCGGACCTTCACCGTGCCCGCAAACGGGGCAGGCGCACCACTGCGGGACGGCGATCGCATCAGCCTTGCCGCCAAGGATGATGCGCTTGATGTGAAGACAGCCATTGTCGTCGGCAGGCGCTGAGCGGGACGGACGGAAACCGGGCGGTGAACCTCTCCCGGCTCCCCCTCTTCCTCGCCGTCATCCAGGCGGTATCGCAACCCTGTCCTGCACTCGCCGCCGGTCCGGATGCAGGTCGGCCGATCGTTCCCGCGGACAGTGCGGAACGGGCAGCGTGGGAAACGCTCCTGCTTGCCGTGATGCTCAACAGCGCCCGGACGGGCGTCCTGTTGACGGTGCTGAAGCTGCCGGACAACAGCTTGCTTGCGCGGGCCAGTGAGTTGCGCGCGCTTCGCGTTCAGATCGATCCCCGGATTGTGAAGGACGACCTCGTCGCGCTCTCCGCCATTCCCGATCTCGGCTTCGTGTATGACGAGCCCAGCCAATCGATATCACTCACCATCGCCGGTCAGTCGCTCGATCCCTATCAGATCGAACTCGGCACCGGCCGGCGGGTATTCGACGCCGCCCAAGTTCGCTCGACCCCGGGCGCGATCGTCAACTACTCCGCTTACGCGACCCGGACGCGCGAACGAACCGCCGTCGCCGGTACGGCCGGTCTGGTCGGCATGATGGGCGGCAGCGTCGTCACGACGGACGTCAATTTCAACAGCGACAGCCGATGGGACGGCAACGGGCTCGTGCGGCTGGACAGCAGCTGGCGCCTTGTCGACCCGGTGGCCGTCCGTTCCTATATCATCGGCGATTTCGCTTCCAATGCGCTGCCCTGGTCGAACAGTGTGCGGCTGGGCGGTTTTCAGATCGCCAGCGCCTTCGAGCAGCGTCCGGATATCGTTACCACGCCGCTACCGCGTTTTGCGGGATCGGCCGCGCTGCCGTCGACCCTCGATCTCTATATCGACCAGCAGCGGATATTCTCCGGAGAGATTCCGTCCGGGCCGTTCGACATCCAGTCGCTGCCACAGGTCTCCGGCGGGAAGGTCCGGCTGGTGACGACCGATCTCAGCGGCCGCCAGGTCGAGATCGTGCGCGACTATTATTATGTCGCCTCCCAGCTCCGGGCCGGGCTTCTCGAATATTCGATCGACGCGGGATTTCCCCGGCAGGATTTCGGCTTCGCGTCCTTCAGCTACGACAGCAATTTTTCCGGCTCGGGATCGCTTCGCTATGGCCTGACGCAGGTCACGACGGTCGAAGGCCATGTCGAAGGCGCGGTCGACGGTCTGGTCAACGGCGGGGTCGGCATCGTGCAGGGCCTGGGCGGCCACGGCGCGCTGACCGTCTCCATCTCCGGCAGCCGCTACAAGGGTTATGAGGGCGCCCGCATGGCCGTGAAGGCAGAGGGGCGCATCGGCCAGTTGGTCTTCTTCGCCGGCACGGAACGCAGCCTTGGCGACTATTTCGACCTCGCCCGGGTCGCAATGGTACGCGACCGGCAGCGCCGCGGCATTGCGGGATCGGACGACCTGGCCCTGGCCCCGGCAAGGGCAACGACCATCAACCGCGCAGGCCTGTCGATCGGCCCGGTGCTGGGCGGCACATCCGTCTCGTTCAACTATAACGATATTCAGGACCGCGATTACGGGCAGCGGCTGGCCAACATGTCGCTTTCCCGGCCCATTTCAGAGCGCATCACCGCCTATGTCAGCGCCTATTCCGACCTCGATCGCGGCAGAAGCTACGGCGCCTTCGCGATGCTGAACATCCGGATCGGCAGATCGACGATGCTGACCGCAAGCGCCGAGCGGGACAGCGGGCACAGCGCGCTGGAAATGCAGGCGGAGGGGCTGGCCGGTCAGCGTCAGGGCGATGTCGGCTGGGGCGTTTCCAACCGGGCCGTCCTGGATGGCCCGGATTCGCGGCGTGCCTATGTCAGTTACCGCGCGCCCGAGGCACTGGTTCGTGCGCGCGTCGCGCAGGTCGGCGACGACTGGCTGGCAAGCTTCGAGATGGAGGGCTCGGTCGTCGCCGCGGGCGGCGGCGTCTTTCTGGCCAATCGCATCGGCGACGGCTTCGTCATCGTGAAGAATGCCGGTCCGGGCACGGAAGTGCTTCAGGGCGGCGTCCGGATGGGCAAGGCGAACGGCGCCGGCCATGCCCTGTTGCCCGACGTGCCGCCTTACTATCCGCAGCAGATCTTCATCGACCCGGCGACCATGGTCGATGGCTGGGAGCCGGATGCGACCGAGCGGCTCGCGGTGTCCGGCTATCGTCAGGGCGCGATCGTCGATTTCGGGAGCCGGCGGGTCCACAGCGCGCTGGTCGTGCTCCACGACGGTTCCGGACAGCCGATCGAGGCGGGCTATGTCGCCGTGCTCGAAGGCGGCGAGAGCGCTGTGATCGGCTATGACGGCGAGGTCTATCTGCGCGGCCTCAAGCCGAGCAACCGGCTGTCGGTCGACCGCGGTATCGCCGGCCAGTGCCACGCCAGCTTCACCTATCAGGACGGCGGATCGCCGCAGGCAAGGATCGGACCCCTGACATGTCAGTAATGTGCGGACCTCTCACACCCCGCCGGCGACGTTCCGGTACGGCAAGGAAGCTGACGGCGATGGATACGCTACCCCGCTCTCTGTCACGCTGGCTGACCGCCCTGCTGTCGGTCCTCGGCCTTGGCACAAACGCGCTGTCCGCATCGCTTGTAGCAGTGCCCCTGCTGCTGTTGACGGCAACGCCGGTGCAGGCGGCCTGCACCAACAGCTCGGGTTCGTCGCAGAACCGGACCTACACCTATACGGTCGCCAATCTCGGCAACGAGGCACGGATCGATTTCCCCTTCGTCATCAACTGCACCGGCATCCTCGACGGTCAGAATGTCTGCGTCGGGGCCACCTACACGCGCAGCGTCACCAATGGATCGAACAGCGTCACCATGCGTCTCGACGCCGTCATTCCGGCGCACAGCATCACCATCACCGACATGGACAATGCGGGCGGGATGTACGGGCCATATGGCGCCCTGATCGCGCTTGGACCGTCATCGACATCGACGACGATCACCAGTGTCATTCCCGGCGGCGCTGCCAGCGGAAAGGCTGCGGGAACCTATACCAACAGCTTCACCATCTATGAGGCCAAGACGGCGACGACATTGCTCGGCCTGTGCGGACTCTTCGGCGCACTGACCGGCGCGCAGGCCTTCGGCAACTACACCGCCAACTTCGTCATTCCCAAAATGTGTACGCTCAACGCGACGCCCGCGATCAATTTCAACAACGTCACCAGCATCGGTCCGACACCGGCCCGGATCGATGCGCAAGGCACCGTGACCGTCGAATGCAACACGCCTTACACCATCTATATCGGCGACGGGCAGAACCGCGTCTCGCCAGGATCGGGCAACCGGCAGATGGCGCAGGGCGCCGCCCGGCTGCCCTACCAGCTCTTCAAGGATGCAGGACGTACCCAGGTCTGGGACGCGACCGGCGGTACCGCCGCGATCGGTGGCAGCGGCGGCGTTTCGGACACGGGCACCGGCGCTCCACAGAACAAGACGGTCTTCGCATCGATCCCCGCAGGAACCGCGCTGCCCGCACCGGGCACCTACACCGACACGGTGGTGATCACCGTGACCTACTGAGACTCATCTGGAGAGTAGCATGTTCGATACGACCAGACGAAATTGGGCCTCGCTGATCCTGGCGGCGCTTGCCTGCACGTCCCAGGCACAGCCAGCCTTCGCGGATACGGTGACGGGAAACGGCACGGTCACGGCGACGGTAACGGCGACCTGCAATCTGGTGGCCACGCCCACCATCGCCTTCGGGACGATCAGCGGCATCGGCACGGTCGCAGCCGACGTCACCGCTCAGGGCACGATCACCGTCATCTGCAGCACGGGCGCCAGCTACACCATCTATATCGGCGACGGCGCCAACCGGGTCGCGCCCGGCAGCGGCAATCGCCAGATGGCGAATGGCGCCGGGCGGCTGCCCTACCAGCTCTACAAGACCAACGCCTACGCTGCGATCTGGGACGCGACCGGCGGGACCGCCACCACCGGCGGCAGCGGCGGGGTCAATGGCACCGGAACGAGCGCCAACCAGAATCACATTGTCTACGGCAGGATAGCCGCCGGGACGGCAGTTCCCTCGGTATTGGGCAACTACTCCGACACCGTCCTGATCACTGTTACCTATTGATTCACATGTTTGAGTCAAAATTCGACTCGCAAAATGAAGACATGGAGAAGTGCATCAATTGATTCCGGGATAGGATGGAAGAAATGAAAAAGATGACTGTGACCGTCGCACTTGCCCTTACGGCATCCGCGACTCCTTCATTCGCTCAGGACACCGGTTCGCTCGACGTAACGGCGGAGGTGCTATCATCCTGTAACATTGTTTCAACATCGACACTCGCGTTCGGCAGCGTCGATCAGTCGGCCGCCAATATCGACAATCAGGGCGCGGTCAGCCTCGTCTGCACGGCCACCACGCCCTGGGTTCTGCATACCGACGACGGCATCAACGCATCGGGCGCGCAGAAGCGGATGAAGCATGCGTCGCAGGCCGACACGTTGAACTACGACATTTTCACGGACAACGGCCGGTCGGTGCCGTTTCCCACAGTCGCCGGCACGCCAGGCAGCGGCCCCGCCAGCAACACCGGCAACGGCCAGGCGCAGACCGTTACCGTTTTCGGGCGCATTCCGTCAGGCCAGACCCTGCCACGCCCCGGCAACTACAGCGACACGCTCACGGTCACCGTATCCTATTGAGAACCGCCTCCGTCGGGATTGTCTGCCTTCAGCGCGGCAATCCCGACGGAGGGAGAGCACGGCCGATCCAGGGTGACGCCTGCTCGTAGGCGTGGCCGACCTGCAGCACGGCGAGATCGGCATAAGCCGGGCCGATGATCTGCATGCCCATCGGCAATTTGTGTACGCCGCCGAAGCCGGCCGGTACCGACAATGCCGGCAGGCCGGCCATGGTGACCGGCAGGGTCACCTCCATCCAGCGATGATAGCTGTCCATCTTGCGGCCCGCGATCTCGGTCGGCCAGCGCAGCTCGACGTCGAACGGAAACACCTGGGCAGTCGGCAGGATCAGGAAATCGAAGGTCGCGAACGCCTTGCGGAACGCTTCGTAGATGCGCGTGCGCGCCCTCTGCGCCTCCGTGATCTGGATCGCGCTGAGCTTGCGATAGCCCTCGACCTCCCACAATGCTTCGGGCTTCATCAGCGCGCGCTTTGCGGGATCGTCGGCGAAGGGCAGCAAATCCGCGCCGACCGACCAGTGCCGCAGCGTCACCGCGGTGCGCCACATCGTCTCGGCCGGCTCGTCCAGCGCCGCCGCGTCCACGCGCATCCCGATCGCGCTGAAGGCCCCCAGCGCCTTCTCGCACGTCTCGAGCACGCCCGGCTCCATCGCCAGCGCACCGCCCAGATCGCCGAGCCAGCCGATGCGCCTGCCCTTCCAGTCGCGATCGAGGGAGCCCGCGAACACGGACGGATCGTCCTTGAGCGAGAAGGGCGCACGCGGATCCGGTCCCGCCTGAACCGACAGCAGCAGCGCGGTATCACGCACCGTCCGCGCCATCGGGCCGGAGGTCGCGAAGGTCTGGCCGAACACGTCGCTCGACGGCGCCGACGGCACGCGTCCGAACGAGGGGCGGAAGCCGAACACATTGTTCCAGGCCGCGGGGTTGCGCAGCGATCCGCCGAAGTCGCTGCCGTCCGCCAGCGGCATCATGCGCAACGCCAGCGCAACCGCGGCGCCGCCCGAGCTGCCGCCCGCAGACTTGCGCGGGTCATAGGCGTTGCGCGTCACGCCGAAGACCGGGTTGAAGCTGTGCGAGCCGAGCGCGAATTCGGGCACGTTGGTCTTGCCGGTGAAGATCGCGCCCGCCGCGCGCATCCGCCCCACCACCAGCGAGTCCGCCGCGGCAATATTGTCGCGCAGCAGAGGGGAACCCTGCGTATGCGCAATCCCCCTGGCAGGCGCGGTGTCCTTCACCGCATGGGGAAAGCCGTGCAGCACGCCACGGAACCGCCCCTTCGCCGCATCCTCGTCCTGCGCAGCAGCCTCGCGCATCAGCTGAGCGCCATCGACGCGCGAGACGATGGCGTTGAACTTCGAGTTGAGTGCGTCGACCCGCGCCAGATGCGCCGACATCACCTCGCGGCTCGACACGTCGCGCCGCCGGATCGCCGCCGCCAGATCGACCGCGGTCATCGCGAGGATATCGCTCCCCCCCACCGCATGCACCGGGCTTGCCAGAGCCTGGCTGGCCATCGCCGCCGGAGCGGCCGCCAACAGCTCACGCCGCGTCATCTTCATCGCTTACACCTCCCCGTTCAGTTCGGCCGCGCCTTGGCGAACCAGCGATCGGGCAGCGCCTGCTTGCGCGGCCATTCCTCGCTCAGCGTCGCCGCATCATAGACGCGCCCGTTTTTCATCACCTTGTCGATCGCCGCAGCATTCTCGATCCGCTCCAGCGGGTTGGCGTTCAGGATCAGGATGTCGGCATATTTACCCGGCTCGATACTGCCGATCTGGCCCTTGCGCCCGATCACCTCGGCGCTGTCGAGCGTCGCGGCGCGCAGCACCTCATGCGGAGTCGCGCCACCCTCGGCATAGGCGCGCATCTCGTAATGATAGCCAAGTCCCTGGATCACCGCATGGCTGCCGATCCCGATCAGCCCGCCGGCCTTGCGGATGCGCAGCGCGTCCGCCGCGAACGATGCGGAGGTGCGGTCCATCGGCGGCGTCCAGACACGGTTGCGCATCTTGCCCTCGATGATCCCCCACGGAACGAAGCGCGCGAGCTTCGCGTCCTTGTCGATCCCGCCCGCGATCACCTGATCGTCATACGGTGCGAACCCGCCATAGAGCACGCCGAAGGTCGGCGAGTAACCGATCCGCGACGACGCATAGAGCTTCACCACATCGTCGCGCAGCGGGGTGATCGGCAGATTATGCTCGTTGCCCGCCATGCCGTCGAGTGCGTGGGTGAGGTTCAGGTTGAAGTCGCTGGCGCCTTCGGTCGTCGCCATCATCCCCATCTTGCCCGACGCCTCGACCACCAGCTTGCGCTGCGTCCGGTTGCCGACAAGATAGGCCTTGAGATTGCTGGTGCGGTAATAGTCGCGATAACGCGTCAGCACCGCCTCCGCCTCGGCCGCCGAGTTGATCTCGCTGTTCACGAAGATCCCGGGCCCGGTCGAGAAGGCGCGCGGACCCACCATGATCCCGGCGTCGATCATGTCCTGATAGCCGAACACATCGATCGTGAAGGGCTGGACGTCGAGCCCGCTGGTCACGCCATAGGCAAGGTTGGCGAGCAGGCTCCAATGGTTCGCCTCGAGCACCTGCCGGGGCAGTTCGAACCAGTGTGCGTGCGTATCGACGAAGCCCGGCGTCAGATATTTGTCGGTGACATCGATGACGGTCGCGCCCGCAGGCACCGTCACTTCGCCGGTCTTGCCGACCGCGACAATGCGGTTGTTGGTCACCACGACATCGGCACCTGCGATCGTCTCATCGCCGCGCATTGTGATCGCGGTGCCGCCGCGCAGCACCACCGTGCCCTGCGGAATATCGCGCGGCAGCTCGACCACCGCCTCGACCTTGGCCGCCTGCTTCTCGGCAACGCCCTTCCCAAGACCCGCCGCCTGCCCCGCATCGATCGTCCGCACGCTCGCGCCGAGCGACCACATCACCGTCCTGCCGTCGCGCGACCAGTCGACATAGTCGGCGCCGATATCGGTCAGCCGCACCCCGAACACCACCGGCCGGGTCAGTTCCAGCGCCTGCGGGTCGGCCGAGAAGGATGGCGGCACATCGAGCAGCCAGGCCTGCGATGCCGCCTTGACCAGCATCCGCGTCCCGTCGGGGCTCAAGCGGATATCCTCGGGCGGAGTCTGGATATTGTTGAAATAGCGGTTGGAGTTGGGAACGCGCAGGTCGAACATCCGCCGGAGCATGCCGCCCTGCACCGCCACCGCCTCGACCGACGGCCCGCTCATATAGCGCAGCCATTCGCCCTTGCCGTCGAACGACAGCGACTTGATCCCCGACTTGCTGGCGACCACCCGCCCCTCGCCGCCGGCCAGCGGCAGCAGCACGATGTCGGTCGGCCGGCTGGCCTGAAGATCAGACGCCGACTGCAGCCGCTCGATGCTGGTTGCACGCAGCACCGCGACCGAGCGCCCGTCCGGCGACACGGTCGGCTCGCTGTAATAGGCCGAGACCTGCGACAGCCGCCGCGGCTTTCCGCCCCCCGCCGGGATCGCCCACAGCGCACCGCCGCCTTCGCCCTCGCCAGTCCACGTCACATAGACCAGCGTGCGGCCGTCCGGAGACCAGGCTGGCTGGAACGCCAGCCCCTCGACACCAGCCACCGCGCGCGGCGCGCGGCCCGCGCGATCCTGCACGTAGAGCTTGCCGAGCGCGGCGAAGGCGATGCGCGCGCCATCCGGCGACAGGCGCGGTGCCTGGATCACTCGCACACGCACCGGCCCGGTCTCGTCGGGCACCTCGACACGCGTGTTCGCGCGCACCGTGAGATCGACCGGCGCGGTGAACGGCACCGGCGAGCGCACACCATCGGCGACACGGATACGCGTCAGCTTGCCGTCGATCGCGGTCAGCACCTCCCTGTCGCCGGGCAGGAACGCCACCCGCGGGACGAGGTCGTTGTAGTAGCCGCCCATCTGGCTGTCGGGATCGACCGGGAAGCTCAGCCAGCGGTCCGCGCCGGTCTCCAGGTCGCGAATGCGCAGCCCCGTCTGCGCGCCCGAGCGGCTGGCATAGACGATCCGCTTGCCGTCATGCGACAGCGCGGGCCGCATTGCCGCACCGGGCGAGGTGATGATGCGATCCTCGACCCCGGTCGCCAGCGTGCGCCGCACGATCTCCCAGTGCGGCAACACCTTGTCCGACCACAGCCCGCCGGTCTTGCGGGCATAATAGAGATATTTGCCGTCGGGCGATGACACAGCGCCCATCGCGTTGATGCGATCGGCGTTGCTCTCTGTTCCCGTCGGCCGCGCCTGCGTGACCTTGATCCCGGCACCGCCGCGCGGGTCATAGGCGAAGAGCTCGAACGCCAGGATGTTGTGGATCGCGCGCGAGACATAGACGAAGCGACCGTCGGACGACCAGGCGGGTGAAGTGTAGATCGCCGGATCGGTATCGCCCGACAGCTTGCGCGCATTGCTGCCATCGGCATTGGCGACCCACAGGTTCGCCGCGCCGGACTTGTCGGAGATGAAGGCGATCTGCTTGCCGTCGGGGGAGAAGACCGGCTGGGTCTCGAACGCGTCGCCAGCCAGCAGCGGCCGCGCCGCGCCGCCCGCCGCATCGAGCGCGTAGATGTCACCGAGCAGGTCGAACAGGATCGTCCGCCCGTCGGGCGCGATGTCGGGCGCCATCCACGTCCCTTCGCGCGCCTCGAACCGGAGCCGCCCGTCCTGCGGGGTCTGTGCCATGCCGGGGACGGCGGCAAATGCCGCAGCCCCGACGATGGCCGCACAAATAAGCGAGCGGCGCTCCTGCATTCTTACCCCCTTAAAGCCGGATACGCGCGCCGACGGTCACGAACCGCCCAACGGTATCGTAGAAGGGCGAGAACAGCGAGGCGATCGGCGGATCCTTGTCGAACAGGTTCGAGACGTTGGCGTAGACATCGATCTCGCGCGTGCCGGCCTTGATCGTCTTGCTCAGCTGCAGGTCGACATAGGTATAGGCCGGCACCCGGTTGTTCGTGATGTTCTGGTTCCGGTTGTAATAGCCCGGCGCGATATAGCGCGCGCGCACCAGCGCGTTGAAGCCGTTGTCTGAATAGCCGATGCTGCCATTGATCCGCCAGTCGGGCATGCCGGTCACGAAGGCGTAGCTCGTATTCTTCACATATTCGATCCGGGCGAGGCCGTCGTCGATGCTCAGGCTGTTCACCCAAGTGCCGACCAGCCGGAAGTTGAGCCGCCGGCCGGGATCGCCGCCCAGCGAGGTCGTATAGGCAATCTCGCCGTCGATACCGTTGGTATTGTAGCGCTGCAGGTTCACCGAGTTCGATTGCACGCGGAGCAGATTGCCGCCCGCATCGCGGAACACGCGCGCGCACAATTCCTGATTGCCGCCGCGGCAGCGATTGACCAGATCCTGCGCGCCGACCGACGCGATCACGCCGTTGATCGTGATGTCGAAATAGTCGAGCGACGCGGTCAGCCCGCGCAGCGGCGAAGTGGTGACCCCCGCAGTCCAGGTATCCGCCTCTTCGGGGAGCAAATCGGGGTTGCCGCCGCCATGGATCAGCACATTCACCGTCGAGCTGACGTTGGTGACCGGATTGACGTCGACGATATTGACGTAGCTGATCGTCTGGGTGCTGTAGAGCTCGCTCAACGATGGCGCGCGGATATCGCGCGATCGGGTCACGCGGCCGATCACGCCGGGGACGAACTCGTTGGTCGCGCCCAGCTTCCACGACCAGATGCCGCCGCTGTTGCGATAGTCGGAATAGCGCGCCGCACCGTTGAACTCGAGCTTGTGGAAGAACGGCACGCCCTTGAGCAGCGGGATCACCACTTCGCCAAAGGCTTCCTTGACCGAATCCTTGCCCGACAACTCGCCGAACTGGAAGGTGGTGAAGGCACGTGCCCGGTCGAGCGCGCCGGACACCGACTGCACCGATTCCCAGCGTCCCTCGACGCCGACCGCGATCGACACCGGGCCCGCCCACAGCTCGAACGGCTCGCCGCGCAGGCTGATACCGAACGTGTCGAGCTTGGTGGTCGAGCGTTGCTGCGGCGTGCCGGTGACATAGTCGATCGCCGCCTGCGACGGCGCGCCCTGACCGAACAGGTTGATCGGCACACAGTTGGTCGATGGATTGGTCAGCGCGATCCGGCAGATGGGCGTTCCGCCCGGCCCGGCCACCGAATCCACCGCATTGGCGAACTCGGTGGTCAGGCGGAAGCCGGGGGTGTCGATGTTGTTCTGATACTCGCCATGGCTGTAATAGAGACCGTAGCGCCACTTGCCGCCGCCGAAGCTGCCGTCGAGCGCGATCGTCCCCTGATAGGCTTCGCGTTCCAGATCGATCGTGGTGTAGGAAAGGTCGGAGTTGAACCGGCCCATGGTGAAGCTGGTCTGCCCGGCCAGAAGCATCTGATCGCGGATTTCGGGCCGCAGGAATGCGTTGTCGCGCTGGATCGTGAGGCCGCCGCGATTGTGGTCGCCGAACCAGGTATAGTTGCCCCAATAGCGCGAATAACGGCCTTCGACCGTCAGCTTTGCGTTGTCGAAAACCTCGTAGGACAGGTTGATCAACCCCGCGACGCGCTTTTGCGGCGTCGCCAGCGGGCTGTAATTGTCGTCCGACGGCGCCTCGCCGCCGATCATGTTCGCGCCGACCGTGGTGCCAAGCGACGGGGTGCGCAGCGTGCCGTCGGGGTTGAAGCCCTTGCCCGCGTTGACGCCGCTCAGGATGATGCCGCCGATCAGCGCGTTGGCGTAGCCGACATCGGGGGTCAGCGTGGACACGCCGTTCTGCGTGATCAGCACCCAGCGCCCGGTGTTCGGCCGCGCGGTCTTGGTCATCAGACCATCATTCTGCAGAAACTCGCCGCCGATCATGAAATGGCCGCGGCCGCCGGCAAAGTCGGTGCCGAACGCAGCCTCGAGCCGGCGCTGCCCGGCATCGCCATATTCGGTCGAGATGCCGGCCTCGGCGCCCAGCCGGAAGCCCTTCAGATCATGGTCGAGCAGGATGTTGACCACCCCCGCGACCGCGCCCGACCCCCAGGCCGCCGACGCGCCGCCGGTGACGATATCGACATTCTTGACCAGGATGGAGGGGATGGTGCTCAGGTCATTCTCGCTGGCGAAGCGGCGCCCGTCGAGCAGCGCCAGCGTGCGCGTCGCGCCAAGCCCGCGCAGGTCAACCGGCATCCGGCCCGCCTGCGCATTCGTGCCCGAGGTCTGCGGCGACTGGCCCGCCTTGAACTGCGGCAGATCGGCGAGCGCGGCTCCGACATTGGCACGGCTTCCAACGCCCAGCTCCTCGGCGCTGACCCGGGTGAGCGGGGTCGGCGATTCGAAGCCAGGCCGGTCGATGCGTGATCCGGAGATAACGATCTCGGCCTCGCGCGCCTCAGCCTCGTCCGGCTGCTCCTGCGCCGCGGTGTCCTGGGCTCGAGCTGCGGATGGCTGCGTAGACACCGCGGACAGCGCCGGCCCGGCCCTGTGGATCACCAGGACCCGGCCGGTACGGCGGACGCTGAGGCCGGTTCCGCGCAGCAGGATCGTCAGACCGCCATCGACGCTGTGCGCCCCTTTCAGCGGCACGCTACGCATCCCGCGCACGACATCGCCGCTGAACGAGACCTGCTGGCGTGCGGTCTGCGCGAACTGCCGCAGCGCGGAGCCCAGATCCTGCGCCGGGATGTCGAAGCTGTAGGTCTGAGCCTGCGCAACCGCCGCTACCGGCACGGCCAGCGCGATCGCCGCCGCCGAACATGCTGCCGTCCTGATGTTTCGCGTCCTGATCATCGTCACGTCCCCCTGAACCGGCGTCTGGGTGCGCCTGGGGGAATAAGACGCGCCATGTCCGAAACACCGTCCGGGCCAATCCGGAAAAAATGCACGGACCAAAGGATGTGTAACTTTATTGCGGGGTGATCGTGATCGTGTCGCGTTCGCGGATCACGCGAACCGGCAGCGTCTCTTCGACGCCCGTCGCAAAGGCCTCGACATCGCCGGTGTTGAACACGCCGTTCACCCGCAGCCGGCCCGCCGTGCCCATCAGCTCGATGCGCCGCGCCGAATAGCGGTTGATCCGCCCGGCCGCGAGGCTCAGCGGCTCGTCCTCGAACACCAGCTGGCCGCCCTCCCATGCCAGCGAGCGAACCGGATCGGCCCTGCCAAGCTGCGCTGGCGACTGGCCCGCCATACCGACCACCAGCTCGCGGCCCGGCGTCAGCGCTACCTCCTGGCCGCCGCGGTTCAGGGCGGGCAACACTTCCGCCGCCTTCTGTCCCGCCGGCTGGTCGAGGATCACAACCCGGCCCTCATAGAGGATCACGCGCAGCTTGCCGTTGATCATCTCGACACTGAACGATGTGCCCGTCGCCACCACCAGCTTGTCGCCGGCACGCACGCTGAACGGCTTCAACGGGTCCTTGGCCACATCGAACTTCGCCCGGCCAGACACGAGATGCAGCTCGCGCCGGTCCCCGCGCATCCGCACATCCACCTCGGTCGCGGCATCCAGCGATGCGCGCGACCCGTCGTCGAGCATCACCACCCGCCGCTCGCCGATCCCGGTGCGGTAGATATCGGGGACACTGTTCCACCACCACGCCCCCGCTCCGATCGCGATCAGCACAGCCGCCGCGGCGGCTATCGCGCGGCCGGTCATCGCCCGCCGTGCCCAGCGCCACTGGTTGCGCCGCCGGAATGTCGCCAGCGCGCGCTCGCGCACCTCGATCAGCTCGGGCGAAGCCGCGACCTCGCCCACCTGCCGCCACAGGCTGCTCGACCGTTCGAAGGCGGCGAGGTTGTCGGGGCTCTCGTCCAGCCATGCGTCGAAGGCGCGCTGCCGCTCGTCCGAGAGCGGTCCGTCCGCCAGCTCAAGGCACCAGGCGCCAGCGGCCTCGAACCGCTCGGGCACAGGCGCGCGCGGGCTCAAATCGCGTCTCCCAACTGCATCGTCAGCCGCGCCATCGCCCTGGTCAGATGCTTCTCGACCGTACGCACCGTGATGCCGAAATTCTCCGCGATCACATCCTTGCTCATATATTCGAGGCGATACAGCACGAAGATCGCCGAGGTCGTCGGATCGAGCTCGTCCAGCGCTGCGCGCAGCGCCGCGATCGAGCTGCGCGCCGCGGTCACCCGGAACGGGTCGATCAGCTCGATCGCCTCGCCGTCGATCTGCCCCAGCGTCTCGCGATAGGTGCGCCGGACCTGCCGGCGCCGTGCCCGATCGCGCAACAGGTTCGCCGCGACCTGAAACAGATAGGCGCTGCCCGAACGCATCGGCATGTCCGGCTGCGCGGCGATGCGCGAAAAGACTTCCTGCGTCAGGTCTTCCGCCTCGGCATGATCGTGTACGCGGCGGAGAAAGAACGCCATCAGCGCGGGACGGAATTCCCGGCTGAGCTCGACAACATCCTTTCCGTAAGCAGCGCCCATGCACCCTCAGATCGCAATCGTGAGGACATTAGACGCGCAGCGCCGGATTCTCCGCCCGCTTTTTTGTTGGGGTGACCGCGGTGCCCGCTACGGTCCCTCGTTCAGGAAACGCGCGACATTCTCCGCATCGGCACGCGACATGCCGCTCGCCATCGGCTGCATCACCCCGGTGAGCATCGCGTAGGTGATCCGCTGCCGCGGCATGGCCTTGAGATCGGCGCGCGTCGGCGTGCCGGGCTGGCGGGCATTGTGGCAGGCGGCGCAGCGCGCCTGATAGATGGTGCGCCCCCGCGCGATCATCTGCGCCGCCGGGACCGGCTGGGCAGCACGCACCGGCTTCCGGACTGCGGCAGGCTGCTTCGCCACAGGTTGGGGCGGTTTCGCGGTGCGGGCGACCGGGGCCATCCCGCTGCGCAGGCCAAAGGCCTGGATCCTGTCGGTCCCGACCAGCACCATCCCATCGGCGACGGTCGCCTCATTATATTTGCCGGTCGGGAACAGCACGCCCGGCGCGTTCTTCCACAACAGCTTCAGCGACAGCGCGTCAAAAGCATAGAGCACCGGCTTGGGCGGGGTCTCGCCATAGAGCGATGCGCTGCGCGGGGCGTTTGTGTCGAGCACCCACACGATCCCGCCGGCGCCGCCATTGCTGCTGATCACCGGCGAGCCCGGATTCTGAAAGGCCTGCGTCTCCTCGAGCGCATCGACGCGCAGGAAGGCCGGCTTGCCCGGCTCGGTCACGATCCGGACCCGCGCCAGACCCGGCGGGACGCTGACCGAAAAGTCCCGGCCCGCTTTGGCACTTCCGGTCGCGAAGACGTAGGCCGCGCCGTTCGCCGCCTGAAAATAGGCGGGCGTGCTTCGGCTCTTCGCCTGATCGAGCATGCTCACATAGTCGGAATAGGGGCCGAACAGATTGACCGGCCCGCGCATCCCGAAATGTGGTTGCGGTTCGGGGGCCAGCAGCGAGCCGTCGGTATCGGGATCGGTCGCGCACGCCTGGCGCTTGACCGTCCCGCCGGGCATATGGTCGCGGTCGAGCAAATAGAGATTGCCCTGCTTGCCGCCCAACACCAGCAGATGCGGGGTCGCCGTCGCCTCGCCCGGAAGATCGATGGCGATCGTCCCGCCCGCGCCCAGATCGATGTCCGCCGATCCTGCCTGACAATAGTTGAACGGCGAATAGGTCCCGGCCAGCGTCAAGCCGGCGTCGCGGTCGTCGCGGAACTGCAGCACCGAATGGCCCCAGTTATGCGCGCTGTCGGGGAAGATGCCGGCAACGCCCTTGCGCGCGCGGGCGAGGAACTTCGAGCCGGTAGCGATATGCACGCGCCCCTGCGCATCGACCGAGGGGCCGCCCGATCCCCACATGCCGCCCTGATCCTCATCGGTGCTGGCGGTCGACGAAAAAGCCGTCACGACTGCCGCACGCGCCGTATCGAGGGCGACCATCCATCCGCTCGAATCCGGGCCGATCGCGATATAGAGGCGCGCGCCATCGGCGCTGAGGTTGAGCGCGCCGCGCTGGATGATCGTCCGCCGATCGTCGAACCGGTTGGCGCCGTTGCGGTTGATCCCCGGCCGGTTGAGCGCATCACCGCCGAGGCTGACGGGCCAGCCCTGGACGGCGCTGCCGTCGCGGATGTCGAGCGCGTGGACGCGCCATTTGGCGGTGTCGTCGCAGCTGGTGACATAGATGCGCTGCGCGGTACGGTCGATCACCGGCGTCGCGAGGTTGCCCCATTCGCCACCCTCGCACGGCTTGTCGGCCAGCTTCGCACGCCAGAGGATCGTACCCGGCGCGGGGTTGGTCCCGGGCGACGCGTTGATCCCATAGGCATAGCCGGTCGAGGTGACCGCATAGACCACCGCCAGCGTGCGGCCGCTGTACCGGCCGGCGGTCATGCCGACCGACCCCAGATAGAGCGGCGTGGCATAGAGCCGTGCGGGCACGTCGCCGAATCCATCGAGCGGGGGCGACTGCCAGAGCGGGCCGAAGCGGCCGCTCGCGACCGCCGCTGGCGTCAGCAGCCGTTCGGCGCTGTTCCAGCCGGTGCGTTGCGCATCACCATGAAAGGCCGGTTTATCGGTGCTCAGCGCGGCCGGTGCCAGGGCTAGGCCCAGCCCGAGCAACGTCGTCGTGACGGCGGTTCTCATCGGGTTTTCTCCCTGTTCGCCAGAACGATCCCGCCGCGCGGGACCGGCAGACCCGCGGTCCATGCGACGGCGTTGACCAGCATCTGCTGCACCTCGGGCCGGTCGAGCGCCGCGAGGTAATGGACTCCGGTTGTCCCGAACCCGCGCCCGCCGCCGGGCCGGTCGAACGCCCAGGCGATCGTGCGCCGGGTGGGCGGCAGCTGCGGCGCGGCCTCCAGATGGAGCATGCCGGTCAGCACCGGCGTGACGCCGCTCGGCGCATAGTGGAGGGTAGGATAAAATTCGTCGCGATAGGCGAAGGCCCCCACCCCGCGCGCGACCGGATGCCGGGTCGGCGTCAGCGCGACCGTCTCGACCGTGCGGTCGATCATCCCGTAGCGCACCCCGCCCAGCCAGCCGGCGAGATCGATCGCGCGATCCTCGGGCAGCAAGGTCGACGCCTGGTGCAGCGTGACCAGCCCCACCCCGCGCTTCATCAGCGTGGCGAAATGTGCGCGCCGTGCGGGATCGCGAAGCGGATGATGCTCGAGCCCGTCAAAATACCAGAGGATCGTCGCGGCATCGTCCAATGCCTTAGCATCGGCGGGCCAGCCGTCGGGATAGGCGCGGATCGCGAAGTTCTTCGCGATGGCAGGCGTGGCTTCGAGGAGGGCGGCGATCCGGCGCACGCCGTTCCGGCTCTCATGCACGCCGGGATTATGCGGCGTCGTTCCGCCGATCAGGACGATGGTCCGTGCGGCAACGCTGCCGGGCGCGAGCAACATCAGCGCCATGAATGCCGTCCCTGCGGCGATCCTCAGGTCGCGCACGAGATGCCGCATCCCTCCCTCCAGCTGTTATCTGCCCGCATCCTATGCCGGAGCAGCGAGACTAAAACCGGGGTCGGCCTGCGTTCATACCGCGCATTTTGCGCGCTTTCACGGTGACCTGTACCGGCTCGGCGGGACACCCAGCACACGCTTGAACATCGTCGAGAAATTACCCGGCCCGTCATAGCCGAGGTCATAGGCGATCGACGTGATCGGCTCCCCCGACACCAGTTTCGGCAATGCCGCCGACAGGCAGGCCTGCTGGCGCCATTCCGCAAAGCTCATCCCCGTCTCGCGCCGGAAAAGCCGGGTGAAGCTGCGGCGGTTCATCGCCATGGCGTCCGCCCATTCGTCGATCGTCGCGGCGGCGCTGGGGCGTTCGAGAAAGGCGTGGCACCGCCGCGCGAGCGCGGGGTGCGACGGGAACGGCACCGCCAGCGGGATCTTCGGCGCGCGGTCGATCTCCGCCATCAGCAGCCGCATGACCAGACCGTCGCGTCCGTCGATTTCATATGCCGGCGCGACATCGGCGGCGGCCGAGAGCAGCAGGCGAAGCAAAGGCGACACGCCGACGACCTGGCATCGCACGCCCCGCCCCGGACACTCGCCGGGTTCGACGAGGACGCTGCGCGTCTGCACCGCCCCGACCATCCGGACCGAATGCGGCGTCCCCGCCGGAATCCAGACCGCGCGCTCGGGCGGTGCGACCCATGCGCCGTCCGGGGTGCTGACCGCCATCACCCCCGTCGCCGCATAGAGAAACTGGCTGCGGCGGTGCCGGTGCTCAGCCAGTTCGAACGAGTCCGGAAAGGCGTGCCCGATCGCGATCACCGGGCGCGCGACATCGTCATTCTCGTCAGGATAGAAGTCCATACTGTCCCGTTCGCAGAAATGAATGGCTCACACAACGAAGCGGGAACGATATGCGCTTGCTAGGGCACGCTCGCAACCGACCGAGAGACCCCGTCGTGACCGAGACCACCGCCAGCCTGATTGCCTCCCCCGACATCGCCCCGCCGGCGCCGTCCTATCCTGACGGATCGAAGCTGGTCGTGCAGATCGTCGGCGCGGTCGCGGTCGCGCATCTGCTGAACGATCTCATCCAGGCCGTGTTGCCCGCCATCTATCCGATGCTGAAGGAGAAATACCGGCTGAGCTTCGGCCAGATCGGCTGGATCGCGCTGGTCTACCAGTTCACCGCCTCGCTGCTTCAGCCCTGGATCGGCCTCTATACCGACAAGCGGCCGCTGCCCTATCTGCTCCCGCTCGGCATGATCGTCACCCTTGCCGGGATCGGCGGGCTGGCGATGGCCGCAAGCTATCCGGCCCTGATCCTGGCCTCCGCCGTGATCGGGGTCGGATCGGCGACCTTCCACCCGGAGGCGTCGCGCGTCGCGCGGATGGCATCGGGCGGCCGCTTCGGCACGGCCCAGTCCGCCTTCCAGGTCGGCGGGAACACCGGTTCCGCGCTTGGCCCCATCATCGCCTCGGTGATCATCCTGCCGTTCGGGCAGACCGCCGTGGGCTGGCTCGCCTTCGTTGCCATCGCGGCGATCTGGGTGCTCTTCGGCGTCACAAAGTGGCGGATGCACCACAGCCGGACACAGGCTGGCACGACCACTGCCTCGATCGTTTCGCCGCACAGCCGCCGCGAGATCGTCCGTGCGCTCTCCGCGATCGGCATCCTGATGTTCGCCAAGTTCATCTATATCGGCGCCTTCACCAACTACTTCACCTTCTACCTGATCGAACGGTTCGACCTGACCGCGCGCGAATCCCAATTCTATCTCTTCTGCTTCCTCGCCGCGGTTGCCGTCGGAACCTTCGCCGGCGGGCCGGTCGGCGACCGGATCGGCCGGAAGGCGGTGATCTGGGCGTCGTTCCTGGGGGTCGCGCCGTTCGCGATGGTCCTGCCCCATGCCAATCTCTTCTGGACCGCCACGTTCGCCATCCTGATCGGCCTCATCATGTCATCGGCTTTCGCCGCGCTCGTCGTCTACGCGCAGGAGCTCGTCCCGGGCCGGGTCGGACTGGTGTCCGGGCTGATGTTCGGCCTGATGTTCGGGATCAGCGGAGTCGGGGCCGCGGGTCTGGGTCAGCTCGCGGACCTCAACGGCATCGTCTGGGTGTACAAGTTCTGCGCCTATCTGCCCCTGCTCGGCCTCGCCACGATCCTGCTGCCGTCCCCCGGAGAGCGCTAGCCGCGTACCGGCACCCGAATTGCCCTTTTACCGCGCGCGGTGGCGGCTATCCTTGGTGCTTGTGCCCGAACGGGGCTGGAGACCAGTCGTGATGCGTCGCCATTGCCTGAAGACCGCTGCCATCGCGGGGGCATTCCTGATCGCGGGCGTTGCGATCGGATTTGCCATTCCGCGCACTGCGCAGGTCACGTCAGGTTCCGGCGCGACAAGCCTCCCCGATCACGCCGCTCCCGGGTCGCCCGGACGCAACTTCTTCTCGCCGGATATCCGGAACGACGCGCATGTTCGCCGGGAACAGCTCAAGGTCGTGGAGATGCTCGAGCAGCAATGTCGAACCACCCGGCAGAACTGCGAACTGGCCGCGGCCGCCCGGCAAGCGCTGACACGGACCGACTAGGGATACAGGCCGTCATTCGCTGCCTGCACAGGCGGCGGCCACCTGCCCCTTAAGGATTGATCGATATATTCATGCTTTAACGGCCGCTCCAACGGTCGGGGCCGGGCTCACGTGAATTTCATGCAAGCACCAGCCAAGCATGCCGGCCTTGAATTGCCGCCAGCCTCCGCCTGGCTTCTGCCCGCAATTGCCCTGCTCGCGCTGACCTTCATCAACCCGATCGGCTATATGGGCGGCGGCGGCGACGACTGGCATTATCTTCAGGGCGCGCGCTGCGCCGTGCGCGAGGGACTATGCCTCCCCCAAACCCATTGGGAGGCGCGGTTCCCGCTCGTCCTGCCGATGGCGCTCGCCATGCGGCTCTTCGGCGAAAGCGCTGCCCCGGTCCAGCTGGCGCCGCTGCTCTACACGCTCGCAGGACTGGTCCTTTTCTCGCTCAATGTCCGGCGGCTGTTCGGCACGGCCGCAGCGGCGATCGCCGGAATCGTGCTCGCCGCCACCCCCGCCCTTTCGATGCACGCGCTCCAGCCGATGGTCGATGCCGTCGAGTTCGCCTGGTGCATGGCGGCCCTGCTGGCGGGGCAATGGGCGCTCGAACGCAGATCCCGAAACCTTGCTGCACTGGCGGGCGCTTGCCTCGCCCTCGCGATCTTCAGCCGCACGACATCGATCGTCATGCTGCCGATCTTCGGTCTGATCTGGTTGCAGCTGCCGCGGGATGCTCGCCATCTCATACTCCCGTTCTGCGCAGGAATGGCAGCGATCCTCGCGGTGGAGGCCGCAACCTATTGGATCGCGGCAGGAGACCCGTTCTACAGCTGGCGGCTCATGCTTCGCCACGCGCGGATACCGAGCACGGAACTGGCGCCCTGGGTCGATACGACAAGGAGCCCGCTGCTGAACCCGGACTTCATCGCCGGCTGGCGGCCCAGCATGGGCATCCAAGTCCATTGGTCGGTCGACCCGGTGTTGAATCTGCTGGCCGATCCGAAATGCGGCCTCACTCTATCGGGCGCGCTCGGTCTTGCCATCGTCTACCGGGACGTGTGGCGCGCCGATCGCCTGCTGATGCGCGTCAGCGGCTATGCGGCGCTCCATTTCGTCGTGCTGACCTATGTCCTGGCGGTGGATCCCAAACCGCGGATGTTCTGGATCGAATTCGCGAGCGCCGCGGCCGTGGTTGGAGTCATTACCGCCGGCGCCTGGAAGACGGGCCGCCGCTTGCTCCCTGTCGCTCTGCTCGTCCTGATCCTCGCACGCGGTCTCCTGCTGAGCTACGACAGGCCCAATCCGGGCAATATGGCTGCCGTGGCGGACGCGTGGGTCGCCAGACTTGGCCCCGGCAACGTCGCGACCGACGAATGGACGCGAAGAACCCTGGCCTTGATGCCGAGCGTGGCGGCGCTTCCTGTTCAGAGCGAAGCGGTGCGCCGCTACCGGCTCGTTCTAGCCGAACACGCCTGTCCGCCGGGGCGTATTGTCGCGGCGCAAAGATGGACGCGGAACGAGTGGACGCCGTTCGCATGGGCGCGCGAGCATGCGTTGTTCATCGGCCCGCGACTGGAACCCATCCTCTGCGTGATCGATCGCGGTTGAACCGAGGCCCCTCCCCCTAAGGAGGGATGGAGCGGGCACCCGCCGCCTTCCATGATGGCGCATCGTCAATCATCTGAAGCAGGGCCGCCATGCGCTACGCAAGACTTCCGATCGAAGTCGAATCTCCCGAAGAGTTCGGCTACGGCAATATCCGCAACAATCTCGCCGAAAGCTCGATATCGGATCGCAGGCTTTCCGATCTCGGGCTGACCATCCCCGACCTGACCCTGCTCTATACCGAGCATCGCGGCAGCGCGTCGCTGCGTGCGCTGATCGCCCGCGACGGTGAAGGCCTCACCGCCGACGATGTCCTCGTCACCACGGGTGCGGCGGGCGCGCTGTTCATCATCGCTACGGCCCTGCTCGCGCCGGGCGACCATATGGTCGTGGTGCGCCCAAATTACGGCCTCAACCTGGAGACGCCGCGCGCCATCGGCTGCGACATCACTCATATCGACCTGACCTTCGACACCGGCTTCCGCATCGACATCGACGCGCTCGCCGCGGCGGTCACCCCGGCGACGAAGATCGTCAGCATCACCCACCCGCATAACCCGAGCGGCATCCTGCTCAGCGAGAGCGAGCTTCGCCGGATCGCCGGCATCGCCCGCGACAATGGCGCCTATCTGATCGTCGACGAAACCTATCGCGAGCTTTGCTTCGGGGACCTCACCCCGCTCGCCGCGACACTGGGCAGCCACGTCATCAGCGTCTCGTCGCTGTCCAAGGCCTATGGCATCCCCGGCACGCGCATGGGCTGGCTCATCGTCAGGAACCCCGAACTGCACGAGATCTTCCTCGCGGCGAAGGAGCAGATCGCAATCTGCGGCAGTGTGGTCGACGAATGGATCGCCGAGCAGGTGCTGTCGCGCAAGGACGCGATCCTCGCCGAAACGCTCGCCGAAATGCGCATCCGCCTCGCTTTGGTCAGCGAGTGGATGGCCGGCGAAGAGATGCTCGAATGGAACGCCCCGGCAGGCGGCGTGGTCGGCTTCGTGCGGATGCGCGGTGAGCCGGCGGGCGGTGTCGCCGCCTTCTACGATCGTCTGCTCAACCAGCATGGCACCTATGTCGCGCCAGGCCATTGGTTCGACCTGCCCGACAGCTATTTCCGACTCGGCTATGGCTGGGCGACCCGTGACGAGCTCGAAGCCGGGCTCACCGCCATCTCCGCCGCCCTGCGCGGATGAGCCCTTGCGGCCGGTCCGGCGATCCGGACCGGCCGTTTCACGCCACCGCCAGCCGGTTCCACACCGTCTTGGCGATCGCGATATCCTGCACCGCGACCCCGGTAAGGTCCGCCACCACGATCTCGTCCGGCCCGAAGGCGACCGGCCGCCCAAGCAATTCGCCGAGCTCGATCAGCGCCTCGGGCGCGATCAGCCCCGCGCGGACCGCCCATCCCGCTTCGCCATGATCGACGCACTGGACGCGGGAGTCGACGACCACGCGCGCCCGCCCGGTCAGCCCGGTCTCCAACTCCTGCTTGCCCGGCGTATCCGCCCCCACCGCGACGATCCGCGTGCCGGGCCGCACCATCTCCGTGCGCAGCCAGGGCGTCGTCGAGGGCGTCGTGGTGACGATCAGGTCCGCACACTCGCACAGCTCGGGCAGATCGACCGCGCGCCCGCCGATCTCCGCGGCGAGCGCCTCCGCCTTGTCCGCGCTGCGGCCATGGACCAGCACCTGCTTCAGCCCCAGCAGGCGTCCGATCATCCGCGCCTGCATCCGCGCCTGGATGCCGGTCCCGACGATCCCCAGCACAGCGCTGCCCGGCCGTGCGATCGCCCGCGCGCTGATCGCGCCCGCCAGCGCGGTCCGCATATCGGTCAGATAGCCCTGGTCCTTGAGCATCGCGAGCTGCTCGCCGGTTCGCGCGCTCACCACGATCATGAAGCCGTTACTCGACGACAGGCCCAGCTCGGGGTTGCGATAGAAGCTGGTCGCGAACTTGAAGACGAACACGTCGTCGCCGGTGATGTGGCCGCCCTTCACATGGCAGTCGCCCGGCGGATCCTCGAAGGCGAGATGCGACACGTCCGCGAGATGGACGCCACCGTGCTGCATCCGGCGAAAACCGTCCTCGACCGCCGCCATCGCGGCGTCCTCGTCCAGCGCAGCCTCGATTTCCGGCAATTCCACGATCCGCACACCCGTCTCCCTTGAATGGTTCGCGACAAGTTCGTGTCAGCTATCGCGCGCTAGTCTATCCCCCTGATGGAGGGGTGACCGGATCATGCTGCATACGGCCCTGACGGAGATCATCGGCGCAATCGGCGAAACGGACTTCGCCGCAACCACGGCAGGCGCGCTGCGCCATGCCATCGGCTTCGACCTTGCCGCCGCCGTTCTGCATCGTCGCGACGCGGAGGCCCGGCTGCTGTTCGACGATTTCGAGCCTGCCGGGCATGCGCAGGGCATCCGCAACTATGTCCGCTTCACGCACCGGATGAACCCGATGCTCGCCCCCGCCTCCGTTTGCGGCGCGGTGCGTGCCAGCGACTTCGCGCTGCGCCCGCACCAACCCTTTGCCGGGGCGGACCGCTACCTGGTGTGGACGCAGGACGAGGAAATGGGGTTCCGCACCCTCGGCTGGCCCGAGCGGTGCGAGGAGATCGGCCTTTACTTTCCCGCCTGGGACGGCGTCGTCGAATTGAGCTTCTATCGCGCGCGCGGCCACGCCGGCCTGTCCGCCGGCGAACTGGACGAGTTGGATGCCTTCGCCGCCCCGGTCGCCGCGGCGTTCAAACGGGATGCGGCGGTGCGGCCGTCGGCTGCGGCCACACAGCTCTCCGTCCGCGAGTCCGAGGTCTATGAGCTGCTGATCGCCGGCTGCTCGAGCGAGGCGATCGCGCTGCGGCTCGGCATCAGCCGCCACACCGTCAAGGACCACCGCAAACAGATCTTCCGCAAGATGCGCATCGGCTCGCTCGCCGAACTCTTCGCCTCGGCCCGCCGCCCCAACTGATCCCTCTCCGGAGGGATGGCTGACCCGGACCTGCATCTGCACAGTCGCCACCAAATTTCATCGGTGACGGAGGCAGAGTTGGATCCCTTTTTCGAGCAGATCGAGGCTGCGCATGCGGCGATCCGACCGCAGGTGGCGGTCACGCCGCTGGTGCCCAGCCCGGCACTCTCCGCCGCTTTGGGCTGCGACGTATCGCTCAAGCTCGATCACCTCCAGCCTACGGGCTCGTTCAAGATCCGCGGCGCGACCAACAAGATCCGCACGCTCGATGCCGATACCCGGCGCCGCGGCGTGCTGACCGCCTCGACCGGCAATCACGGCATGGCGGTCGCGCGCGCCGGCGCGATCGCGGGGGTGCCGGTCACCGTCTATGTCGGCAGCGATGCCGCGTCGTCGAAGGTCGCCGGGATCCGCGCGCTCGGTGCCGAGGTCGTCACGGTCGACGGCCCCGCCTTCGCTGCCGAGAGCGCGGGACGCCAGCGCGGCGAGGCGGAAGGCATGGTCTATATCTCGCCCTATAACGACCCCGCGGTGATGGCCGGGCAAGGCACGATCGGGATCGAACTCGGCGAACAGGGCCCTGACCTCGACGCGGTGTTCATCGCGGTCGGCGCGGGCGGACTGATCGGCGGGGCCGGGATCGCGCTCAAGACGCTTCGCCCGGAGATCGAGGTAGTCGGCGCATGGCCCGAAGCCTCGCCCTGCATGCTGCGCGCACTCGAGGCGGGCCGGATCGTTCCGACCGAGGAATTCCCGACACTGTCCGACGGCACCACCGGCGCGATCGAGCCGGGTTCGATCACCTTCCCCGCCTGTCAGCGCGTCATCGACACCCGCATTGCCGTCAGCGAGCCCGAGATCGCAGGGGCAATGCGCCGTATCGCCGAAACCGAGCGCTGGATGGTCGAAGGCGCCGCCGGCGTCGCCTTCGCCGCACTGATCCAGCAGGCGGATCGCTATCGCGGGCGCAAGGTTGCCGTGGTGCTGTGCGGCCGCAACATCGCGCTGGACCTGTTCCTCCGCGCAGTCGGATGACTCATCGCCTAGTCCGGCGTGCGGGCAGTGTAGAGCGGCGTGCGGAACACCCGCTCGAACCGCTCGCCGCGGTCGCGCAGCGCCATCGCCTCGACCGCATCCAGCCGCACGGTGCGTTCGGCAGGCGGAAGCTGCCGCACCGCGGAGAAGGTCGAGAACAGCGCGCGCAGCGATGCCGGGGTCATTTCGAGCCGGCGGGCCAGCATGACATGGCTCACCTGCTGCAGGCCTGCGGCGGCGAGATCGGCGCAGCGCGCGTCGGCGTCGAGCGAATAATGCTGGCCGGACAACAGCGAGGGCGGCCGCGCAAGGCCGTCGAACAGCGCGTCGAACAACGGATCCTCGCCGGCCTCGTGAAACACGTTCCACCACATCGCGAACGCCCCGCCCGGCCGCAGCAGCCGCCGGACCTGCGCAAGCGCCGGACCGGCTTCGAGCCAGTGGAAGGCGGTCGCCGCGACGATCAGATCGAAGGCATGATCGCCCGGCACCTGCTCGCCGAACATCCGGCAATCGACCGTCAGCCGCGCCTCGCCCCAGCCGCGCAGATGCCCGGCCAGCGCCGGATCGGGCTCGACCGCGGTGACGGCAGCGCCCGCGTCCAGCATCCGGCGTGTCGCCTGGCCGGTACCCGGTCCGATCTCGAGCACCCGCGCGCCCGGTCCAAGACCGCACCGGTCGCCCAGAATCTCGAACAGCGCTTCGGGATAATCGAGCCGCCCCGCGGCATAGCCCGCGACATCAGCGCCAAAGGCAGTGGCGCCAACCATACGGTCGAGTGCAAGCGTCATGCGGGAACCTCCTGCCGTCTCTTTAGCCATGCGAGCCTGTCCCCGCGCTGTCGCGACAGCGCGGTGAAAGTGGCGCCCAATTAGGACCTTCATATGATTGAACTGGATCTCGACCGCGACGAAGCGGAAGCGCTCGCCTGGATCGACAGCCTCGCCCCGGCCCTGCTCGAACAGACACTGGCATGGTCGTCCGTGAACTCGGGCAGCGCCAATCTGCCGGGGTTGGAGCGGATGGCCGAGCTGATCGGCGACGAGCTCGATCGCCTTGGCGGCACGGTCACCCTGCGCGACCCCGCCCCCTTCGCCTATCCCGACGCGCGCGGCGATCTCCAGCCGGTCGCGCACGGCCGCAATCTCCACTTCCGCCGCGACGCGCCGGGTGCAGCGAACCGCGTCCTGCTCGTCGGGCATATGGACACGGTGTTCGGCGTCGATCACCCGTTCCAGACCGCCCGCTGGCTCGACGAACATACCATTTGCGGCCCCGGCGTCGCCGATATGAAGGGCGGCATCGTCGTCATGCTCGCCGCGCTCGGCGCATTCTACCGCTCGCCGCACGCCGACCGGCTCGGCGTCGAGGTAATCGTCAACGCCGACGAAGAAGTCTCCTCCATCGGCTCAGCCCCCCTGCTCGCCGAGGCCGCGCAGCGCTGCACCGTCGGCCTCGCCTATGAACCCTCGGCGACGCCCGAGGGTGTACTCGCCGGCGCGCGCAAGGGTTGCGCAAACTTCGCCGTCACCGTCGTCGGCCGCGCCGCGCATGCCGGCCGCAACCCGCAGGACGGCCGCAACGCGATCGTGGCCGCGGCCGAGCTTGCCGGGCGCATCGCCCTGCTCAACGGCGCACGCCCTGGCCTCACCGCCAACCCGTCGCGGATCGACGGCGGCGGGCCGGAGAACATCGTTCCCGACCGCGCCGTGCTGCGCTTCAACCTCCGTCTCGCCGATCCCGCAGACCAGCAATGGGCGCTTGACACGCTGCATGCCCTGACTGCGGAAATCGCCGAACGCCATGATGTCGAGGCCACGCTTCACGGCGGCATCCAGCGCCCGCCCAAGCCGTTCGATGCGCGCCAGCGCCGGCTGTTCGAGCTGGTGCGCGATTGCGGGGCGGCACTCGAGCTCGATATCGCCTGGCAGGCGACCGGCGGTGCGTGCGACGGCAACAACCTCGCCGCACACGGCCTCGCAGTCGTCGATACGCTAGGCGTGCGCGGCGGTGCGATCCATTCCGACCGCGAGTTCCTCATCGTCCCCTCGCTGGTCGAGCGCGCCAAGCTCTCCACGCTGCTGCTGATGCGGCTCGCGAGGCTCAACGCTCCCCTATCAACGCCTGGCGAGTGACTCGAAGAAGTCGAAGGTCCGGCGTAGCGCCAACAGGCTGGCATCGCGCGTCGCTTCCGGCGTTGCGGCTAGCCAGCCATGATCGGCACCGGGGATCGTCACCAGCTCGGCGCGAACGCCCGCACGCCGCAGCGCGGTCGCCATCTCGACCGATTGGGCACGCGCCACAGTCTCGTCCGCCGAGCCGTGGATCAGCAGCATCGGCGGCGCGTCCGGCCCGACGCGATGGAACGGGCTCGCCGCACGCGCCGTCTCGACACAGGCCGCGGGATCGCAGCCAAGCAGCCCCGCGACATTGACCCTGGGCACCTGCGAAAGATCGAACACGCCATACCAGAGCGCCGCGCCCTGCACGCAATCACTGCCGGCAGGCGCCACCTTCGCCTTCAACGCAGCGATTTCGCTTCGTTCCAGCCGGCCGGTTGAAGGCGGCGGCGCAAATGCCGGCTCGCCGCAACTGGTCGCCGCCAGCGCGGCAAGGTGTGCGCCCGCCGATCCGCCCCACAGATAGACACGGGCAGGGTCGACTCCCAGTTCTGCGGCATGCGCGCGCAAATGACGGATCGCCGCCTTCACATCCTGGATTTGCGCCGGAAACCGTGCCTCACCGCTCAGCCGATAGTCGACCGAGGCGACGACAAAGCCCCGGCCCGCAAGCGACGCGAGCACCTCGGGCCAGTCGGCATAGGCGCCCGACGTCCGCGAATCCCCCCGGCTCCACCCGCCGCCATGTACCCACAGCACCGCCGGACGCGGCCCTGCACGGCGCACGGGTGCGTAGATATCCATCCGCACCGGGCGGAAGCCGTCAAGATTGGAGATCTCGACCTGCGGTGTCGCGACGACGCCGCCGGGGAAGCGCACGCTTGTCTGCGGAAAGACGTCGCGCCGCACGGTCTTCGCCGCGATCTCGGCCTGGCGCTGCGCAGCAGCCGCCCCGTTCCACAGCGCGAGCACCGCCAACATGGGCAGCAACCCGCGCTTCATGCCGCCGCCTCGCTCGGCGCAGCGAGCAGCCGCTGCAGCAGGGCCGGCAGCATTCCGCCCCGCGCGGTCACCTCGCACTCGACCTTCGTGTCCGCCGCCAGACAGGCGGCCAGTTCCCGGCTGTCGTCGCCATCTTCGATCCGCAGAATCAATTCGGCTCCCGGCGCAAGCATGACCGTCTCGGGAAACACGATCCGCGCGTCGGGCGAAAGCGTGCGCAGTGCGATGCTGTCTGCCCCGGAAACCGTCAGCGGCAGGATCGCCATGTTGATCAGGTTGCTGCGGTGAATCCGCTCGAAGCTCGCCGCAATCACCGCACGTACGCCGAGCAGCCACGGTCCCTTCGCCGCCCAGTCGCGCGACGATCCCGTGCCGTAGCGCTCGCCCGCCACGATCACCAGTGGCGTGCCGTCCACGGCATAGGCCTGCGCGGCATCCCATAGCGGCATTTCGCGCCCGCTGGGGGCGTGGATCGTCCGCCCCGGCCCGGGGCCGAGCAGGTTGCGGACGGAGGGATTGGTGAACAGGCCGCGGACCATTGCCTCCCAATTGCCGCGCCGCGATGCATAGACATTGAGGTCGCCCGGCGCCGCGCCGCGCTCGATCAGATAGCGCGCCGCCTCGCTGTCAGCCGGGATCGAACCGGCCGGCGAAATATGATCGGTGGTGATGTCGTCGCCCAGCACGAGCAGCGGCCGCGCCTCCGCGCCGTCAAGCGGCGTGCGGCCCTCGGCACGGACAAAGGGGGGCGGACGCAAATAGGTCGAGTCCGCATCCCATGGGAAGCGCGCGCCGTCCGGCGCGGCGAGCGCCTGCCAGTCGGGATTGGCCTCCACCGCGGCATAGCGCGCCGGCACATCCGCGGGTGACAGCGCCGCCGCGAGCACGCCGTCGATCTCGCCCGCGCCGGGCCACAGCGTATCGAGGAACACCGGGGTTCCGTCCGGACTGCGTCCGATCGGATCGGCCGAGATATCGCGCGCAGCGTCGCCCGCCAGCGCAAAGGCGATCGCCAGTGGCGGAGAGACGAGGAAGCTCTCACGCACATCGGCATGCACACGACCGGGGAAATTGCGATTGCCCGAAAGGACCGCCACCGGTTCGACCCCGCCCGCAACTGCCGCCGCCATCATCGGCACCAGCGGTCCCGAATTGCCGATGCACGTCGTGCAGCCGACGCCGACGATCGCAAAGCCCAGCTCCTCGAGCGGCGCCAGCAGCCCCGCGCGCTCCAACAGCGCCGCCGCGGCTGGCGATCCGGGCGCAAGCGAGGTCTTGACCCAGGGTTTGGGCTTCAATCCGGCGCGTACCGCGTTGCGCGCGAGCAGGCCGGCGGCGACCAGCATGCGCGGATCGCTGGTGTTGGTGCAGCTGGTGATCGCGGCGATCGCCACCGCGCCCGCCGGCACCGCGCCTGCCGCCATGCCGCCGGCGATCAGCTGCTGCGTGTCGCCAACGGCGCGCAGGTCCTGCGGCCGCGCCGGACCGGCCAGTCCCATCCGCACCTCGGACAGGTCGATCGTCAGCGTCTCGCGATAGGCAGGCTCGGCCGCGGAATCGAACCACAACCCCTGTCGCCGGCAATAGGCCTCGACCAGCGCCAGCGCCCCGGCGTCTCGCCCCGTGTCGCGCAGATAGTCGATCGTCCGCGCATCGACCGGGAAGAAGCCCATGGTCGCGCCATATTCGGGCGCCATGTTCGCCACCGCCGTGCGCGTCCCGGCGGAGAGTGTCGCCACGCCCGGCCCGAAGAACTCGACGAACCGCCCCGCAACGCCATGCGCGCGCAGCCGCTCGGTCACCGCCAGCGCGAGATCGGTTCCCATCCGCGCGGGATCGAGCGCGCCGGTCAGCCGCACCCCAACCACCTCGGGCACGCGCAGCACCACCGGCAGCCCCAGCATCGCCGCCTCCGCCTCCAGCCCGCCGACGCCCCAGCCCAGCACGCCGATGCCGTTCACCATCGGCGTATGGCTGTCGGTACCGATCAGCGTGTCGGGCACCGCCCAGCGCTCGCCGTCGCGTTCCTCGATCCGCACCACGCTGGCGAGCTTCTCGAGGTTGAGCGTGTGCATGATCCCGGTCCCGGGCGGATGCACCACCAGCCCGGGCATCGCCCCCGACGCCCATTTCATCACGCGCAACCGTTCGGCGTTGCGTGCCCGCTCGCGCGCCATGTTCAGCGACGCCGCATCCGCTCGGGCGAAATGATCGACGGCGATCGAGTGATCGGTCGATACGTCCACCGGCAGCACCGGACCCACGCGGCCCGGATCACCGCCCGCCTCCGCGACCGCGTCGCGCGCGGCGGCGAGGTCGACCAGCGCCGGCACGCAGGTCGTGTCGTGCATCATGATCCGGCCCGGGTGGAACACCAGCTCCACGCCGTCGTCCCCACCCTCGATCCATCGCGCCAGCGCCGCGGCACCGTCCTCACCCCCGGCGCGCAGCAGATTCTCCGCGATCAGCCGATGGATCACCGGCATGGCGCCCAATCGGATGCCGAGCCGCGCGGCCAGATCGGCGATTCGCAGCCGCTGCCCTGCCAGGTCGAGAATCATGCCAAACCTCGTCGAAAAATCGTCCGATGGCTCGACCGCTGGACGATATTTGTCAATTCATAATGCAATTATTCGGCTGCGCGCATCTTGAGCGCGAGTGCGTGACCGACATGGCCGCGCAGGAAATCGGCGGCGAGCGCCATGTCGCCGCGCTCGATCAGATCAAGCAGCGCGAGATGCTCACGGCATTGCTGCTCGAGCCGGCTGCGGTCGGCGGTGGCACGGAACTCGATCAGTCGGCGCAACCGGTTCACCCGCTTGAGCGCATCGAGGAAGAAGCGGTTGCCCGACCAGGCCACCAGCGTCTCGTGGAACCCGGCATTGATCTCGAACAGCCGCGCGCGCGGTAGCGTCCGGAACGCGCCCGCCAGCAATTCCTGCTGTTCATGGCGCAGCCGGTCGAGTTCGGCCGGCACGAAGCGATAGCCGGACTGGAGCAGCGCTTCAGTCTCGATCGTCGCACGGAAATGATACGCCTGTTCATAGGCTTCGGCCGAATCCAGCGTTGCGCGGAACAGCCAGCCATGACCAGGAAGCCGTTCCACCCACCCCTCCTCAGAGATCTGCGCAAGCACGCGCTGCAGCCGCGCCCGCGTCGCACCGAAGCGGCGCATCATCTCGTTCTCGCTCGCGCGGTCCGGGAGCACGCCCGTCAACCGAGCCTCGACGATCGCGGTATAGAGCGGCTCTTCGTCGATCGCCGGATCCGCCGCCGCGGCGGGCGCGGCCTTCACGAAGAAACCGCGGTTCGGCACCGCTTCGACCATGCCCTTCGCAGCCAAAACCTTGAGCGCCGCGGTGACCGGCGCGCGTGAAACATGGAAGCGGTCGGCAAGCGCTTGCGCGGCGAGGTGATCGCCCTCCACCAGCCCCGCGGTGCGGATGTGATCGATGATCTGACGTGCGATCCGGTCGGCTAGGCGCTCGCGCATTGAGGAATCTTGAATTGCCGAAATGCAATCTTCAAGCAAAATCGCCGGTCGTGTCAGCGACATGACAGCCAGGCTGATGCATCACCACGCCATGACGCGCATCCTCACCCTTCCCGGCGACGGCATCGGCCCCGAAATCACCGAAGCCACGCTCGCTGTCGCCCGCGCCGCCGCCGGCGACCTGCTCCGCTTCGAGACGATGGACATCGGCCTTGCCAGCCTCGCCACGCAAGGCAGTACGCTCCCCGATGCGGTACTTGCCGCGATCCCCGAAGCGGACGGCGTCATCCTCGGCCCGGTGTCGCACTATGACTATCCCGCAGGCCAGCCCAACCCTTCGGCGGCGCTGCGCGTCAAGTTCAACCTGTTCGCCAACATCCGCCCGTGCCGCTCGCGCGACGGCCTCACGCTCCTGCGCAAGCCGATGGATCTGGTCATCGTGCGCGAGAATACCGAGGGCTTCTACGCCGACCGGTCGATGCACATGGGCCCGGGCGAGTTCATGCCCGATCCCGACAGCGCCTTCTCGATCCGCAAGATCACCGCAGCTGCCGTCCGTCGCGTCGCCCGTGCCGCCTTCGAGCTCGCGGCCGAGCGCCGCCGGAAGGTCACCGCGGTCCACAAAGCGAACGTGCTCAAGCTGACCGATGGCCTGTTCCTGCGTGAGGTGCGCGCGGTGGCGCAGGACTTCCCCGGCGTGACGCTCGACGAGGTGATCGTCGACGCCGCCGCCGCCTTGCTCATCCGCGATCCCGAGCGGTTCGACGTCATCGTCACCACCAACATGTTCGGCGACATCCTGTCCGACGAAGCCTCGGAGCTGAGCGGCAGCCTCGGCCTGGGCGGGTCGATCAACGCCAGCGACACGATCTGCGTCGCGCAGGCGCAGCACGGTTCGGCGCCTGACATCGCCGGCCGCGGTATCGCCAACCCCACCTCACTGATCCTATCGGCGGCGATGCTGTTCGACTGGCTCGGCCGCAACCGCAACGACCCCGCACTGTCCGGCTGCGCGCGCCGGATCGAGGCAGCGATCGAGGCGACACTCGCCGATCCCGCCACCCGCACGCGCGACGTCGGCGGACCGCTCGACACGCGCGGCTTCACCGATGCGGTGATCGCCGCGCTATGATCGCAACCGTCGATCCCGCGACTGGCGAGGCACTTGCCTGGTTCAACGTCCACACGCCCGCCGAGGTCGATGCCCGGATTGAGCGTGCAGCACGCGCGCAGGCGCAATGGCGCCTCCGGCCAGTTGCAGAGCGCGCCGCGCTCCTCCCCCGCCTCGCAGCCCTTTTGCGCAGCGAGAAGCAGGCGCTCGCTGCGCTGATCACTACCGAGATGGGCAAGCCGGTCGGCGAAGCGCTCGCCGAGGTCGAGAAATGCGCGCTCAACTGCGACTTCTACGCCGAGAACGCACCCGCGATGCTCGCCGACGCCCCCGTCGTCGCCGTTCCCGGCACCACGATCGCATTCGAGCCGCTCGGCGTGATCCTCGCGATCATGCCGTGGAACTATCCGCTGTGGCAGGTGATCCGCTTCGTCGCGCCCGCGCTCGCGGCGGGCAATGGCGCGATCCTCAAGCACGCCGCCAATGTCCCCCAGTCCGCGCTCGCGCTCGAGCGGCTGATGACGGAGGCCGGCTTCCCCGAGGGCCTGTTCGCCAACCTGTTCGTCGAGCCAGCCGCGGTGGCCATGGTGATCGCCGATCCGCGCGTTGCGGGCGTCACTCTGACCGGCTCGACCGAGGTCGGCGCGATCGTCGCCGGGCAGGCAGGCGCTGCGCTCAAGAAGCAGGTGCTTGAACTCGGCGGCTCGGACCCCTTCATCGTGCTCGCGGACGCTGATCTCGACCGTGCCGCACGGATGGCGGTGACGGCACGCTTCACCAATGCCGGGCAGAGCTGCGTCAATGCCAAGCGCTTCATCGTCGAGGGCAGCGTCGCCGACGCCTTTGTCGAACGCTTCCTCGCCGGCATCGCCGAACTGAGGCTGGGCGATCCGCGCGAGACCGCCACCACGCTCGGCCCGCTTGCCCGCGCCAACCTGCGTCACGCGATCCACGATCAGGTCGAGCGCAGCGTCGCCGCGGGCGCTCGGCTGCACACTGGCGGCGCCATCCCTGGCGGCCCGGGCTTTTTCTACCCCGCCACGTTGCTCGACCATGTCGCGCCGGGCATGGCCGCGTTCGACGAGGAGACGTTCGGTCCGGCCGCTGCGGTCATCCGCGCGCCCGACGCCGAAGCCGCAATCGCGCTCGCCAACCGCACCAGCTTTGGCCTAGGCGCCTCGATCTGGACCGCCGACCTCGATCGCGGCCGCGTACTCGCCCGGCGGATCGATGCCGGCGCGGTGTTCGTCAACGCGATGGTCGCGTCCGACCCGCGCGTGCCGTTCGGCGGGATCAAGCGCTCGGGCTATGGCCGCGAGCTCGGTGAGGCCGGGATGAAGGAGTTCACCAACATGAAGACGATCCGCGTCGCGGAAGCGGCATGAGCGAAGCCAAAATCCTCATCCCCGAGGGACTCCCGGTCAAGGATCGCGGCAATGGCGTGGTCACCACCCCGCTCGTCACCGCCGGGCGCGGATCGCGATCGATGCTCAACGGCATCACCCGCATCGCGCCGGGCGCTGCGGTCCCGCTGCACATCCATAATTGCGAGGAGAGCGTCGTCGTCCTCTCGGGGTCGGGGCGCGTCCATATCGACGGCGCCGAGCATCCGGTGTCGCCCGGCGTGACCAGCTGGATCCCGCCCGAGGTGCCGCACTGCTTCCTCAATCTCGAGGGCAGTGAGCCGCTGGTGATCTTCTGGACCTATGCCTCGATCGACGCGACCCGCACGGTGATCGCGACCGGGATCACCACGCGCATCGACGCGGAATAGATGGCGCGCGAGATCGCACGCCTCGACGTCGATCCCGAACGCACGCGCGCGTTCGAGGACGCTGCCGGCCGCGCGGTGCCGCTGTTCCGCCGCGCGCCGGGCTGCATCCGCATGGACCTGCTCCGCTCGCACGAAATCGCCGGACGCTACTGGCTGCTGATCGACTGGCGCCGCGTCGAGGACCACGCGGCGTTCCGTGCCTCGCGCGACTTCGCCGAATGGCGCGCCCTCGTCGGCGGATTCTTCACCAGTCCGCCGGCGGTCGAGCACGGGCTCGCCGCCGGCATCGGGTTCAGCTGATCCCGCGCAACCCGTCGAGCTGATCGACCACCCGCTCCGCCTCAAGGCTGGCAACCGGATAGGCGCAATAGTCGGCGGCATAATAGGCGCTCGGCCGGTGATTGCCGGAATCGCCAAGCCCGCCGAACGGCATCGACGAGGCTGCGCCCGTGGTCGGCCGGTTGCGATTGACCACGCCCGCGCGGGCCTCCACCTGGAAGCGCACCCATAGTGCATCGTCGTCGCTGATCAGCCCCGCGGCGAGCCCGAAGCGCGTATCGTTCGCAGCGGCAAGCGCAGCGTCGAAATCCGCCACGCGGCGGACCTGCAGCACCGGCGCGAAGATCTCCTCGTCCGGCACGCTCAGCCCGGACACGTCGAGGATCGCCGGCCGAACGAATGCACCCGAGCGCCCTTCGACCCCGCCGAACGGACGGATCTCCCGCGCGCCAAGCTCGACCAACGCCGCGACCTGTGCCGCGGCGCGCCCGGCCGCCTGCGCCGAGACGAGCGGCCCCATGAACGGCTCGGGCGTCTCGTCCCATTGCCCGATGCGCAGACGATCGGACAGCGTCGCCACCGCCTCCACGATGGCATCGCCCGCCGGGCCTTCCGGCACGATCAGTCGCCGCGCGCACGAGCAGCGCTGTCCGGTGGTGATGAAGGCGGACGCCACGACGATCGACGCAACCGCTTCCCGTTCGCCGTCCCACGCCACCAGCGGATTGTTGCCGCCAAGCTCAAGCGCGAGGATCACCGCGGGCCGCTCGGCAAAGGCGCGGCGGAAGTGCATTCCCGCTCCCGCCGATCCAGTAAACAACAGCCCGTCGATATCCTGCGCGACCAGCGCGGCGCCGGTCTCGCGTCCGCCCTGAAGCAGGATTGCGACGTCTTGCGGAACCCCTGCGGCATGCAGCGCCTCGACCATCAACTGGCCGACGAGCGGGGTTTCCTCCGACGGCTTGAACACCAGCGTGTTCCCGGCGAGCAACGCCGGCACGATATGGCCGTTGGGCAGGTGCCCGGGGAAGTTATACGGCCCGAGCACGGCCATCACGCCATGCGGCCGATGCGCCAGCACCGCGCGCCCGAACGGCATTGCGCTCTCGCGCGTGCCGGTGCGTGCCGCCATCGCCTCGATCGAGATCGCAACCTTGCCGATCATCGAGGCGACCTCGGTCAGGGTCTCCCACAAGGGCTTGCCGGTCTCTCGCGCGATCGCCTCGGCCAGCGCGTCCTTTCGCTCGCCAAGCAGCGCGGCATAGCGGGAGAGGATCGCCGCGCGCTCGTCGCCGGATCGCGCCGCCCAGCCGGGGAAAGCTGCCCGTGCCCGCGCCACGGCGTCCGCGCAATCTTCCGCCGTCGCCGACGTGCCTTCCCACAGCGTCTCGCCGGTGGCGGGATCGGTCGAAGCGAACACCGCGCTCATGCCGCCACCTGCACAGTGGCCATCGCGTGGCATGCTGCATCAAGCCGATCGAGTATCTGATCCGCCTCCGCGAGCGTAAGCGTCAGCGGCGGCAGCAGCCGGATGCAATTGTCGCCGCCGCCCGCCACCAGCAGACGCTGCTCGCGCGCCGCCGCCATGAACGCACGGTTGTTGGGTACCAGCCGCATGCCGATCAACAGCCCTTTGCCTCGGATTTCCGCGATCACCCCGGGGTGCGCGGCCGCCAGCTGGTCGAGGCCCGCGCGCAGATGCTGCGAAACTGCGCGGGCATGTGCCAGCGTCTCAGGCTTGGCGATCTCGTCGAACGCCGCGATCGCCACCGCCATCGCCAGCGGGTTGCCGCCGGCGGTCGTGCCGTGCGTGCCCGGCGCCATCCCGCTCGCCGCCTCGGCGGTCGCAAGACATGCGCCGACCGGGAATCCCGATCCCAGCGCCTTGGCGAGCGCCATGATGTCGGGCGTGGCATTGGGATACCATTGATGCGCGAACAGCTTGCCCGTCCTGCCCATCCCGGTCTGCACCTCGTCATAGATCAGCAGCACGCCACGCGCAGTGCAGGCCGCGCGCAGCTTGTCGAGGAACGGCTCGATCATCGCACGCGCGCCGCCCTCGCCCTGCACCGGCTCGACCACCACTGCAGCCGTCGCCGGGTCGGCGATCGCCAATGCCAGCGGCGGCCAGTTATCGACCGCGAAGTGCACGAAGCCGGGAAGGCGATCGCCGAACCCGTCGAGATGCGCCGGGTTCCCCGCGGCGTTCATCGCGCCATAGGTGCGGCCGTGGAACGCGCCGTTGAAGCCGATCACCGTCTGGCGCTGCGGCTCGCCCCGCGCGGCATGGTAGCGGCGCGCCACCTTGATCGCGCATTCGACCGCCTCAGTCCCTGAGTTGGTGAAGAAGACGGTGTCGGCAAAGGACGCGGTGGTCAGCCGTTCGGCGAGCGCATCCTGTCCCGGCATCTCGAACATGTTGGAGATGTGCCACAGCTTGGCCGCCTGCGCCTCCAGCGCGGCGACCAGCACCGGGTGGCAATGGCCAAGGGCGTTGGTGGCGACACCCGCGACGCAGTCGAGATAGGGTTCGCCGCCGCCGACGGGATGGAGCCAGGCCCCCTCCCCACGGTCGAACGCGATCGGGGCACGGGCATAGACGTTCATGAGCGAGCTGGTCATGGGATCCTCGAATGGCGGCGATGCCACCAATCTAATTCCTATTGATCAATAAGGAATGGGATACGCGACCCGTTCTTAGGAGTTTTTGTCGGCTCTATATTCGTAACGGTAATGAGCGGGGCGGGGGTGCCACCCGCCCCGCTCCACGGCTCAGAAGAACCGCGTCTCGATCGAGAATTTGATCGTCGAGGGTGCGCCCTGCGACAGCAGGTTCGCGGCGGTCGATGCCCAGTAACGCTTGCCGGTAACATTCTCCGCGCTGACGCGGAAGGTCGTCTCGACCCCCGAGATCTCGGTCTTGTAGCCGGCACCCAAGTCTAGCAGCGTATGCCCCGGAATAATCGCCTGATTGAGCGAGTTAATCGCACGGTTGCCCGTGTGATAGACCGCTGCATTGACGCTGAGGCCCGGCAGCATCTTGCTGAAGCGATACTCGGTCGCGAGCGACCAAGTTTGCTTGGCCGAGTTCTCGATCCGGTTGCCGACCAGGGTCGGCGATACAGTGGCGCCGTTGATGATCGTCGGCGCGCCCGACTTGTACTTGGCATCGAGGAACAGCGCGCTGGCATAGACCGACCAGTCCGGCGTCACGTTGCCGGTCAGGCTCAGCTCCACGCCGCGATAGGAGGAGCGGCCGTCCTTGACCCAGCGGTTGGCACCGTTGATCACCGCGGAGTCGCGGCTGATGTCGAAATAGGCCGCCTGGAACAACAGGCCGCGCCACGGCTCCCATTTGAGGCCGGCTTCATACTGGATCGACTGGCTCGGCGGCAGCTGCTCGTTGGCGTTGACCGCGGTGGTCGGCGCCGCCGGGGTCGATTCAAGCCCCTCGATATAGGTGCCGTAGACGCTCACCGACGGGACCGGCTTGACCACCGCGCCGAACGACCATGAGGTCGGCTTGGCGGAGAAGGTCTTCACGCCGGTGTCGAGGCGCTTTTCCTGATAGTCGGAGATGCGCACCCCGCCGAGCAGCTGCAGCCACTCGCTGAACTCCATCCGGTCGAACAAGAACGCGCCGGTGTCGGTGATCTGGGTGGGATTGTTCTCCGCCGCCAGCGGCTCGCCCAGCTGCGGGATCGCATGCGGGTTGCTGATGCTCTGGTAGCAGGTCCGGCGCGTGGTGCCGGTGGGCACCGGCGTCGTCGGGAAGCCCGCGCCGACCAGCGCGCCCGTCGTATTGTTGTAGAAACAGGTCTGCGCGGTGTTCGCCGCCGAACGGTTGGCACGGATATTCTTCGACACGCCGATCAGCAGCTCGTGCCGGACGCCGAACGTATCGAACGCGCCCGCGATCTCGGCGCGATAATTCTGGTTCTTGAAGCGCGCGACCGGCTGGTAGCTGACCGCCAGAGGGAACTCGCCCAACGGGCCATTGGCGGCGTTCGTATTGGGGTTGTTGGGATCGATCGTGTTGAAGTGACGCGCCCGCTCCAGCTGCGAGATGCCCGCGCTGGCGATGAACTCCCAGGCCGGGCTGAACTTCCAGATCACCTTGCCCAGCAAATTGGTCGCCTCAGTCCGGTTGAACGCCCAGTCGGGACCGAAATTGGTGTGCGGATCGATCAGCGACGGGAGCTTGATCGCCGGATACAGATTGGTCGCAGTCGGCGTCGGCACCAGAATGAAGCGGTAGATGCCGGGCTCATTGACCTTCTTGTAGAGGTGCTCGCCGTCGATCTGGATGGTGAGGTTGTCGGTCGGCTTGATGTCGAACGCGCCAGCCAGCACCGTGCGGCGGCCACCGGTATTGTCGATGCCCGAATCGGGCGTGTCGTACACAGCGTTGATGCGATAGCCGAGGATGCCGCTGGTACCGCCGAAATCGACGTGCCCGCCAATCCGGCCGTGATTGTTGCCGAACAGCTTCGCCGCCAGATAGGGCGACTGTGTCGGCCGCTTCATCGTCAGGTTGATGATGCCCGACGGCGTGGTGAAGCCGTAATAGAGCGCGGACGCGCCCTTCAGCGCCTCGACGCGCTCCTTGTCCTCGAGCGGCAGGTCGGTGAGGTTGACGATCGGCAGCGTGCCGTTGAGGCGGTAGTTGCCGCGGTTCTCCACGTCGATACCGCGGATCGCCATGTTGTTGTACACGGTGGGCGAGGTCTGCGACGTGGTGACGCCTGCAGTGTTGCGCAGCGCGTCGAGCAGGCTGGTCGCCTGCTGCGTGTCGAGCACGTCGCGCGGGATCACCGCGACGGTCAGCGGCGTGTCGAGCTGCTTGGCGCCGCGGAAGCTGCCCACCTGGACGACTTCGGTACCGGTGCGGTCACCGGTGACGACGATCTCTTCGAGCTCCGGGCCCTGCCGCTCCGGCGCAGCTTCCTGCGCCCAGACGGCCGACGGCGCCAGCACCGCGCACAGCGCGGCACCGGCAAGGAGTATTGACTTATGCATGTTTGTCATGATAACGGCCTTCCCATGTCCTGAACCTTGTTTTTCAGACAAGCGGGTCATTTTCCGATCTCCACTGTCAAAACCCTCTTTGCTCGCACGAATTGCGCTTCGCGTCTTGTGATTCTTTCGCAATTGAATATGCGTAATGCTCATGAATGAGCATGCCCGCCGCCTGCTGCCGCCGATGGCGGCGCTCCACAGCTTCATGGCGGCTGCCCGCCATGGCAGCTTCTCCAGGGCCGCGGCCGAGATCGGCCTGACACAGGGCGCGGTCAGCCGTCAGATCGCGACCCTGGAGGACTGGCTGCAGACGCAGCTGTTCGAACGGAACGGCCGCCGGGTGCAGCTCAGCGAAGCCGGCCGCGCCTATGCCGATGCGATCGGCCCGGCGCTGGCGTCGATCCGCCTCGCCACCGCGCGTGCGCTGGCGGAGCCCGCCGAAACCACGCTGCGCATCGCAACGCTGCCGACCTTCGGCATGCGCTGGCTGGGACCGCGGCTCGGCCGCCTTACCCGCGACCTGCCCGATCTCGTGATCGAGTTCGCTGCGCGCAGCCATGAGTTCGACTTCGCGGATGAAGGCTTCGATGCCGCGATCCACTACGGCTTGCCGAGCTGGCCGGGCGCGCAGCATGACCTGCTGTTCCGTGAGCGGGCGATCCCGGTGATCGCGCCGGCGCTGCTGCGCGAGCATCCGGTGCGAACCCCTGCCGACCTGCTCCACTTCCCGCTGCTGGCGCAGGCCGCGCGGCGCGATGCCTGGCGTCAGTGGTTCCGTCACATGGACGTCCCCGACGGCCAGATGATCGCCGGCCCGGTGGTCGAGCATTTCCTGATGCTCGCCCAGGCCGCCGTCGCCGGCACCGGCGCAGCGCTGCTGCCAAGCTTCATGGTCGAGCCCGAGCTGGAAGCCGGAACGCTGGTCTGCCCCTTCGACGAAGCCGTGGTCGGAGAGGATGCCTATTATCTCGTCCATCCCGCCGGGCAGCGCGAGCGCCCGCAGTTCGAACGCCTGCGCGCCTGGATCCTCGCAGAGGCTGCCGCGCAGCGCTGAGCGGGCGTGGCTCATGCCGCCGCCTCCAGCTGGACCGGCGACGCGCGCAGCCGCTCGCCCCGGTCGCCGCCCAGCCCGCGCAGCGCATCATCGGTCAGCGCAATCGCTTCGCCATCAACCTGCGCGGGTACCGAGGCGACACGGAAGCGCGCCAGATCCTCGGTGCAGACAAGATGCTCGGCCGCGCCGGGCGCGAAATTGGGCGAAAGCTGGGCCGGCGTCCCGGTACGCGATCGGCGCACGGTGGCGATCTGGTCGCGCTCGCAATGCACCTGCGGCCCGACGTCGAACACGTCGACATAGCCTTCGTAGCGGAACCCCTCGCGCTTGAGCAGCGCCATTGCCGGGGCGGAAGCTTGGTGCGGGCGGCCGATCACCGCCTGCGCCGCTTCGGGCAGCAGGTCGATATAGATCGGATGCTTGGGCAGCAGGTCGGCGATGAAGTCGCTGCCGCGGATCGCGCTCAATTTGTCAGCAGTGGCGAAATCCATGTTGAAGAAGCGCGCGCCGACCGCATCCCAGAAGGGATTGCGGCCCTGCCCATCCTGCCAGCCGCGCATCTCGCCCATCAGAAGCGGCGCGAACAGGTCGGGCCGGATCGCGACGAGCATGTAGCGCGCCCGCGCCAGCAACCGCCCCGCCCCGCTGCCCTTCTCGCCCGGCCGTACCGCGAGCGTGCCGACCTCGGTCGTTCCGGTATAGTCGTTGGCCAGCGTCAGCATCTCGACGTCGCAACTCGCGCCGACCGCCTGACTGCGCTGCACCAGCCTCAGCCGCTTGTACGAGAAAAAGCCGAACGGCGATCCGACATGCGGATAAACCGCCGAGGTACCAAGCAGGCGTCCTTCCGCATCCTCGAGCACCAGCATGTAATGCGCATCGGCGCGCTCAACGCTGCCTGCAAAGCTCGCCACCGACCGCTCGACCTTGTCGGCCAGCGCGGCAGGGTCAGCGGGCAAGGTGGTCATCCCCGGCCCCAGGCTTGCGGCCAGGTCGACCAGCGCGGCCAGGTCACGGGTTTCGATCGGGCGGACGACGCGCATCATGCGTTCTCCGCCATGGCCGCCGCGGGTGCGGGCTTGCGCTTCCGCTTGCGCGAGGTGCGCGAATACCAGAGCCACAGGCCGCTGGCGGACAGCCCGGCCAGCACAAGGCCGAAGATCACCGCAAGCAGCCGCGTCGCCACGCCACCGAACAGACCGGTGTGCAGCGGGAACAGCCAGTCGACGATCTCGGTCCCTACCGGCAAGGCGCCCGCGACATAGTGACCGACGTCGCTGCCGTCATAGCGGTTGTAGAAGACCTGTTTGGTGCCGTCGGCACGGATGGTGAGGTCGCTGTCCAAATACACTGCGGCGACGCGCTCCCCGCTCGAAAAGCGGATCTGGCGCAGCGTCGTCGCGCCATAGTCGGCCTGCGCCTGTACGACGAGCCGGTCGAGCGGGACCATCGTTGCGCCCGGTCGCTCGGCGACCTTGGGCGACGGCTTGTCGGTCACCGTGGTGGCGAGCCGCAGCACCGCGCGGAACTCGTCCTTCCACACCATCGACGCGCCGGTAAGGGCCGATGCGCCGAGCACGATCCCAGCGACCGCGCCGACCGCCCGGTGCAGCGAGCGCCATTTGAGGTCGGCGCCCCGATCGGTGACGACCTTCAGCCCCTGCTTCAGCCGCTTGCGCCCCGGCCACCACACGATCGGCCCGGTCACGGCGAGGAACAACAGGCTCAGCCCTTCGATCCCGACGATGATGTGTCCCACCGGCCCGGCGAGCAGGCCATAATGGATGTAGAAGATCCACTCGCCCGGCCACACCGCCATCGGTCCATCGCGCACGACGATGTTGCGATAGGGATCGACCGCGGTCAGCCAGCGCGATCCGTCCTTGGCGACCAGCTTGAACAGCACCGCGCTGTCGGCGGCGTCTGAGAATTCGGCGCGGTTGACCGGGATGTCCGGATGCAGCCTTTCCACCGTGTCCATCAGCGCCTGGATCGGAACCCGCGCCGCCATCGGTTCGACCACCAGCGATGGGTGGATCACCCGCTCGATATCGTCGCGGAACACCAGCAGCGCGCCGGTAAGCCCCTGGACGAACAGCAGCACACCGAGCGTCAGCCCGACCCAGCGGTGCAGCTTGAGCAATTTTGGCTTGAGCTGCTTCATTTCGCGCTCGCATAGGTCTTGACGAGGCGGTGCAGGAAGCTGCGCGCATCATAGAGAGACTTGACCCGCACGCGCTCATTGAGCCCGTGCACGCCATTGCCGTCGGGATCGACGAAGATCGCCGAAACGCCGTAGGTCGGGATGCCCGCCGCCATCAGGAAACGCCCGTCGGTTGCGCCGGTGCTCATCTGCGGGATCACCGGCACGCCCGGCCACATCTCCGCGGCGAGCTTCTCGATCGGCGCCATGATCGCCGGGGTGATTGGCGGCGGCGGCGAGACCGGCCCCGGTTCATCGGCCAGCGTCAGTTCGATCGCCGGATCAGCGATCGTGTCGGCCAGCGCCTTGCGGATCGTCTCGATGCTCGTACCGGGCAGGATGCGGCAGTTGACGTTGGCCTCGGCACGCTGCGGCACCGCATTGGGCGCGTGGCCGCCGGTCACCAGCGTGTTGATGCAGGTGGTGCGGATCATCGCGTTCCACACCGGATCGGCGGCGCTCAACAGGTCGAGCGCGGCAGCATCGTCCTTGCCGCTGCCGGCGACGCGCATCGCATCACCCTTCTCGCCCGGATAGAGCGCAGCGGAACGCGCGAAGAAGTTGCGCGTCACCTCACCCGGCGCCGCCGGGAAGCGATAGCGGCCGATCCGTGCCAGCGCCTCGGCAAGGCGGCTGATCGGGTTGTTGGCGTGCGGCCGCGCGCTGTGCCCGCCCGGACCGGTCGTGACCAGCTTGAAATCCTGATAGATCTTCTCGCCCGCCTGTACGCCGAAGGTGCGCGGCTTGCCCTGATCGTCGAGCCAGCCCTTGCCGCCCTCGTTGATCGCGAACCCGGCCTTGAGCGTATTCGGCTCGGTCGCCAGAAGATATTCGACCCCGTCGAAATTGGCGTCGGTCTCCTCGCCGCAGGTCAGCGCGATCTTGAGTGTGCGGCGCGGACGGTATTTCTCCTCGCGATAGCGGATCAGCGAGTCGACGAAGATCGCCGCCATCGCCTTGTCGTCGATCGCCCCGCGCGCGAAGAAATAGTCCTTCTCTTCGACCAGCTTGAACGGATCGCGCTCCCAGTCGGGTCGTTTAGCCTCGACCACGTCGATATGCGCGACCAGCAGGATCGCCGGCACCTTAGGATCGCTGCCCGCGATCTCGCCGACCAGATTGCCCTGCTTGGGGAAGTTGGGCGCGACCACCACGCGGAACTGGCCGTCGGGATAGCCCGCCGCGACCAGCCGCGCCTTCATCCGGTTCGCCGCCAGCGTGCAGTCGCCCTTCGACAGCGTCGTGTCGGTCTCGATCAGCTCCTTGTAGATGTCGCGGAAACGCATCTGACCGGCATCCGCGGTTGCCTGGGCGAGCGCGGGCGTGGCCAGTGCCAGCGCCCCCGCCGCGGCCAGCCAGCGGCGATCAATGCGCGATGAGTTCGGCAATGCTGTTCTCCGTTTCGCTGCGGATGTCGCCCTTGCGCTTGTGCCAGCCCATCCATTCGGGGCTTTCGCGCAGACCGACGCGAACCTTGTCGAGCACCTGCTGGCGCTTCCCGAAGGCGTCGAAATCGCGGTAGCGCTGGATGAACAGCGAGTCCCAGGGCGCCCCGACCGAGTAGCGGTTCATGTAAAGCTGGTAGCCCGACAGCGCGCCCTCGCGGATCCAGCCGTCGAACTGCGGAAGGACATAGCCCTTCACATAGTCGCGATACTCCCCCGCCTCGCGGTAGGAATAGGGAATGACGTAATAGACCTCGCCGACGTCGAGATCGTCGGCGCTCTTCTCCCAGCTCAGGTCCGCCGAATAGGTGGCGACCGGCGCGCCGAGCGCGAGGCCAGCGGCATCGAGCCCGCCCGGCTGGCTGCGCTCGACCGCCAGCCACTCGCGTACCGCGGCGTAATTCTCGAAATGGAGGACGGCCATCGCGTCCCACACCTCGGGCTGGCGATACCAGGCGTAATAGACCTCATAGGCTGCGAGCTTGCCCGCCTTGCGCATCGCGGCGAGCTTCGCGGCGAACGGACCGGCCATATGCTGGCGGAACGCGGTGCGCTTCGCGGCATCGGCACGATAGTTGATGATGACGGTCCGCGGCCCCTCGGCCAGTTCGGCCTGGGCGAAGGCGGCGGCCGGAGCGACCGCAAGCAGCACGGCACATGCGATCGCGGCGCGAGACAATAGTAGACGAACGACGTCGAACGGACGCACGATAACACCCCTCCCAAGAAGGCCAGCTAAGGCAGTGATGCGGGCTGCGGATCCCGCGTCCCGCCCTTTTCGGGCGGTGATTATCGGCTGAGCCTATGCCGCCTTCCTGTCACCGCGCTGTCACGTTTTCGGGACGGTTACGGTAGCGGTCCGATACCAAGAATTCAGGCTTCGACGCCGGGAAACCGGACGGTCACACGCAGGCCGGGCAGGTCGCCGCGGTCGTCCAGTGCCACGGTCGCGCCCAGACCGTCGGCCAGCGCCTGCACGATCGCGAGTCCGAGTCCGCTGCCGACGCGCCCGCGATCCGCCGCCAGCCGCCCGAAGCGCTGAAAGGCGAGCGCACGGTCCGCCGGGGGAATGCCCGGCCCCTCATCCTCCACCGTCACCGTGCCGTCCGGCCGGACCGCGACCGAAACCATGCCCCCGTCGCGGTTATAGCGGATCGCATTGTCCACCAGATTGCCGATCAGTTCACCAGCCAGATCGGGCTGGGTGCTGATGGTGACAGCGGTGTCGGGCGCATCGAACTGGAGGTCGATTCCCGCCTTCACCGCCTGCGGCGCTTGTTCGAGGCTCGCCGCCCGCGCGATCTGGACAAGATCAACGGGCTTGCGCCGCGCGATCGCCGCGTTGCGGGTGCCCTCGGCGCGGGCCAATGCGAGCAGTTGGGTCAACAGGCGCTGAAGGCGGATGGTCGCCGTCTCGATATCGGCCACCGACTGACGCGCGGCACCATCCGGCAACTCGGCGGAGCGCAGCACATCGACATGCGCGCGCAGGATCGAAAGCGGCGTGCGCATCTGGTGCGATGCATCCGCGGTGAAGCGCCGGATTCCACGCACCGCGGCATCGAGACGGCCGAGCAGGTCGTTGAACGCGCCGATCAGTCCCCGCAGCTCGGCGGGGACATAGTCGGTCGGCAGCGGCGTGAAATCGGCCTCACGCCGCGTCTCCATCGCGCGCAGCACGCGCTTGAGCGGCCGCAGCCCCCAGCGCACCGCGAGCGGCAGCAGCCCCAGCGAAAGCGCGATGAGCAAGGCTTCCAGCGCGGCCAGCGCGAGCAGCATCCGGTCGCGCAGATCGTGGCGCGCGTCGAGCGTCTCGGCGACCTCGACAATCACCGGCTGCTCTACCCGCGGCACCTTGCGCGCCAGCGCGGCGATGCGGATGCGATAGTCGCGATACTGGGCGTATTCGAACACCATCTCGCCGTCGGCATCGGGCAACTGACGGACCCGCGGCAGATCGGCATAGCCGGTGATCAGTTCGCCGCCAGCGCGCACGCTGTAATAGACATTATCGCGCGCATCATTCTCCAGCATGCCGAGCGCGGACGCCGGCAAATCGAGCGTCACCTCCTCATTTTCCAGCGCCAGCGTCTCGGCGATCGCGCGCGCTGATGCGCCGAGCAGGCGGTCGTTGACCCCTTCCACCACCTGATTGATCGTGATCGCGCCGCCGATGCCGAGCAGCAGCGCCAGTGTGGCCATCGGCAGCCCGACCCCAAGCAGCATGCGCCGCGTGATCGAGCTCGTCCGGCGTGGCGCCATATTCAGTCTTCTTCCATCAAATAACCCAGACCGCGCAAGGTGCGGATCGTCGGCCCGTCGGGCTCCAGCTTCTTGCGCAGCCGCGCGATATAGACCTCGATCGCATTGGGCGCGACCGCCTCGTCATAGCCGAACACTTCCGACGCGAGCCGATCCTTCGACACCACCTGGCCGACGCGCGAGATCAGCCGTTCGAGCACAACCCATTCGCGGCGTCGCAGGTCAAGGTCGCGCTCGCCGATCCGGGCGGTGTGGTGCGACCGGTCGAACTCGAGCTTGCCGACGCGGATCACCGGTGCCGGATCGACCTGCGGCCGGCGCAGCAGCGCCCGCAGGCGGGCGGCGAGTTCCTTCGGCTCGAACGGCTTGAGCAGATAGTCGTCCGCGCCGAGGTCGAGCCCGAGCACGCGGTCGTCGATCGCGTCGCGCGCGGTCAGGATCAGCACGGGCGCGCGGCAGCCCTTGGCGCGCAGCGACTTGAGCACATCGAACCCCGACATGTCGGGCAGGCCGATATCGAGCGTGATGATCGCATAGGGTTCGTCGGCGGCCATCATCAGCCCCGACGCGCCATCGGGCGCCGGATCGACCGAATAACCTTCCGAGGTGAGTGCCGCGACCAGCCCGCGCGCCAGTGCGGGGTCGTCTTCGATCAGGAGTACGCGTGCCATGCCATGGGTCCGTGACAGCTGGTTGAAAGCTTGACCATGTTTCCTTCGCCAACCAACAAGATAAAATCAGCTGGGGAGATGGAAGCGTGGCGCATTTGCGCAGGCCGGGGAAGCTTGCATCTGCGACATTGCTCGCCCTTGCCGTGCCGCTGCTCGCCTCCGCGATTCCGCCGGTCGGCGATCCGCCCAAGGGCTATCCGCGCTCCTACCGCCAGATCATGGAAGCTGCGCTCGGCGAGCGGACGCTGGTCATCTACTCGACGACCGACAAGCGCCAGGCCGAGGGACTGATCGCAGCGTTCGCGAAGCGCTATCCGTTCGTGCGGGTGGACTATCGCGAACTCTCGACGGAGGTGCTCCACCGCACCGTGATCGCGGACGACCGGCTGAAGCGCCCCGGTGCCGACCTGTTGTGGAGCGCCGCGATGGATCTCCAGACCAAGCTGGTCAACGATGGCTACGCCCAGGCCTATGCCTCGCCCGAAAAGCCCAATCTGCCTTCCTGGGCGTCGTGGAAGAACGAAGCCTGGGGCACCACGGCCGAGCCGATCGTCTTCGCCTATAACCGCAAGCTGGTTCCGGCCGCGGACGTGCCGCAGACGCATGCCGCGCTGACCCGGCTGCTGCGGGCGAAGCCGCGCTTCTACCGCAGCCGCATCGCGACCTATGATCCGCGCCGGTCGAGCGCGGGCTATCTGTTCCTCAGCCAGGACCTGCAGGTCAGCCGCGACACCGTTCCGCTGATGGCGGCGCTCGGCGGCGCGCAGGTCGGGGTCTACGCCACCAGCCAGGAAATGCTCACCCGGCTCAGCGAGGGCCGGCTGATCTTCGTCTACAACATGATCGGCTCCTACGCGCTCGAGCGTCAATCGCACGACCCTGCGATCGGCGTGGTGATGCCGAGCGACTATACGCTGATCATGTCGCGGATCGCGATCATCCCCGATCAGGCGCGGCATCCCAACACGGCGAAGCTGTTCCTCGATTTCATGCTCTCGCGTGAGGGGCAGATCGAGCTCGCGCGGCGCTACATGACACCGGTACGCGACGACGTCCCGGCGCGTGCCGGCGCCCGCGCGCCTGCGAACACCGCGCGCGCGCTGCGCATCGGCCCGGCGCTCATCGCCAATCTCGATCAGATCAAGCGCCGCCGCATCATCAACCAGTGGCAGACCGCATTGGCCGAGCCGGACAAGTAGCGGCGGCGCCACCGTCACCCCGCTCGCAGCGGGAACAGGCCGAGCACCAGGCAGGTCACCAGGAACACCAGACAGGCACCCACTGCCCAGCGGAAGATGAACTTCTGATGGTCGCCCAGCTCGATGCCCGACATGCCGACCAGCAGATAGGTCGAGGCGACCAGCGGGCTGAGCAAATGGATCTGCTGCCCGACCAGTGATGCGCGCGCGATCTCCATCGACGTCACGCCATATTCCGCCGCAGTCTTCGCGAGGATCGGCAGCATGCCGAAATAGAAGGCGTCGTTGGAGATCAGCACCGTGAACGGCATGCTCAGCAGCGCTGTGATCGGCGCCATATAGGGGCCGAGTTCAGGCGGGATCACCGCGATCACCGACGCAGCCATCGCATCGACCATCTTGGTGCCCGACAGGATGCCGGTGAAGATGCCCGCCGCGAAGACCAGGCTCACCGTCGCCAGCGCGTTGCCGGCATGCGCCTGCACCCGCGCCTTCTGGTGCTGGAGGTTGGGATAGTTGACCGTCGCCGCGATCGCGAAGGCGCCCATGAACAGGATGACGAGCGGGAAGGATCCGGCGACGAGCATGCCGAGCAGCGCGGCGGTCAGCACCAGGTTGAACCAGAACAATTTGGGCCGGCGTGTATCCTCGCCGTCCATCTGCTCGCGGATCACCTCCTCGCCCGTTGCGTCCTCGTCGACCGCATCGGCGGGCAGTGCGGCAAGCCGCTTACGCTCGCGCAGCCCGAACATCCAGGCGACGACCAGCACCCAGACCGCCGTGGTCACCATCGCCGGGATCAGCGACACGAACAGGTCGCGCGGATCGACGCCCAGCGCCAGCGCGGCGCGCGTCGTCGGCCCGCCCCAGGGGACGAGGTTGGTCACCGCGACCGACATCATGATCAGACACGCCATGATGCGCACGTCCATCTTCATGTGCCGGTACAGCGGCAGCAGTGCGGAGACGGTGATCATGTAGGTGGTGGTGCCGTCGCCATCGAGCGCGACGATCAGCGTCATCACCGCGGTGCCGATGCAGATCCGCATCGGATCGCCATGCACCAGCTTGACGATCGTCTTGACCAGCGGATCGAACAGCCCGACGTCGATCATCAGCCCGAAATAGAGGATCGCGAACAGCAGCATCACGCCGGTCGGCGCAAGGTCGCGCACGCCCTGCAGCATCATGTCGCCCAGCCCCGCGCCGAACCCGGCGACAAGAGCAAAGGCGGTCGGCACGACGATCAGCGCGATCAGCGCGGACAGCCGCTTGGTCATGATCAGGACCATGAACGTCGCGACCATGGCGAAAGCGAGAAGTGTCAGCATCATCCCCATCTCTGCGGCTGCGCCTGTTCATCGCGCATCGTCCGCCAACGCCTTGCTATGGGGTCAGTCCTGTCATGCTCCTGTCACGGGCAGGATCATCCGGCTGACAGCACAATGACAGCCGCCGCCCCTAGGCCGTCTGCTCCAACGATCATTCGACAAGGAGAGAGAGATGCGGACACGCTTGTGGAAATTACTGGCGCTGGGCGGCGTCGCGGCCATGTCGGTCGCCGCGGCCGACCCGCTCTACACGCTCGAGAATGCAACCGTGCTGGCGAGTGGGGATACCGACTGGGACTATATCAAATACGCCCCGGAAAGCGACCGCCTGTTCATCGCACGGCGCAAGGACGGGCTCAGCGTGTTCGACGTGCGGACGCGCAAGCTGGTCGGCCAGGTCGCCGATTCGGCTGGCGCGAACGGACCGCTGCTGCTGCCGCAGTTCGACCGCGGCTATGTCGCGATGACCGACGGCACGCTGCTCATCTTCGAACTCAAGTCGCTCAAGGTAATTGAACGCCGGCGGCTGGCCGACGATGGCGGACTAAATGGTGTGGTCTATGATGCGACGACGAAGCGCATCTATGCCGTGGTGGGCGCACGAACCGCACAATCCGCCTGGTTCGTGCTCGACGCCGCCACCGGCAAGCTCATCGAACGGCGCGTCTTCCCGTTCCGGAAGATGGACGACCCAGCGCCCGACGGGAAGGGCCACCTCTTCGCCCCCGCGCGCTACGACAATCTGTTGCTGCGCCTCGACTCCGCCACGCTCACCGAGCAGGCCCGGTGGAAGATCGCATGCGACCAGGTCGTTGCCGTGGAATATCATGCGGCGAGCGACCGTATCCTCGTCGGCTGCCGCGGCGATGTGCCGGTCTTCCTCGCGATCGATCCGGCGACGGGCGCCGAAGTGGCGCGGCTGCCGATCGGCAAGGGCATCGACGGCATGGCGGTGGACGAGACCCGGCACCGTATCATCACCAGCAACGGCGCCGATTCGTCGCTGACGGTGATCGAGCAGCGCGGGCCGGACGACTATCGCCTGCTCGGCAATGTCCAGACCCGGCCTCAGGCGCGCGTGATGGCGATCGATCCGGCCAGCGGACGGCTCTTTACTGTCACCGCCGACGCGACCTTCCCGGCGTCGGCGGCGGGCGCGCCCGCGATCCCGCCGACCTTCCACCCCGACAGTTTCACGGTGCTGACGTACAAGCCGGCGCAGTGAATACCGCGCTCCGGAGGGCCAACGGTCCTCCGGAGCGGATCGTTCAGGGAAGCACGGTCGGCTTGGTCGAGGGCTCCCACACGTCCGAGCTGGTCGCGACCAGCTCCTTCATGTCGCGCCACGGCCGGGCGCCGGGAATGCTCGCCTTGCCCTGGATCACACCGGTCGCGAACGCGACCAACCGCGCCTGCACGCGCTGCTGCTCGGCCTCCGGCCACACCTCGTACGGATGCGGCGCGCGCACCACGACCAGCTCTCTGGGCCCCTGCACGCGGCGGTAGCTCTCCATCGTCCCCTGGAGCGATGCGGCATAGTCCCACAACCCGCGCGCGAAGAACGCCGCCGGCCATTTGTGGACGCCGCCCAGGATCGCCGAGCTGGGGAAGAACACCAGATTGTTCTCAACCGCGTTGCCGCCAATGAAGTAGGGACGGTCACGGCCAAGCCCGCGTTCCTCATCCTCCTCGCTCGGATGCTTCATCACGAAGCCGGGGCCGCTGGTGAACTCCGCCATCAGCATCGCGCCCTTGATGCTGCGGTCACCGACCGGCTTGGTACAGCGGATCTTGGGCATGTCGTAGCTGCAGTCGCGATCGAAGTTCATCGTCATCGCCCAGCCGCTCGCCATCGTCCCGCGCGAATTGCCGAACAGCATCACCGGCAGCCCGCCCTTGGCATCGCCACCGCGCAGCATCGCCGCAGCATCGGCGCCGCGCCGCTCCTCACCTGCCGGGGTACGCAGGCGCAGCCCGTCGCCCGACCGCAGGCTGGCGATCATCGCCAGAATGTCGCGGCCCTGCTGCAGCGTATTGGTGTCGGCATAGCCGGTCGACAGCCCGACCCCGCGCCGGTCGTAGAGCAGCACGTCGAAGCCCGCAGCATTGAACATGCGCGCCAGGTCGCGCCACAATTGCTGCCCGCTTCCGCCGCTGCGCTCGCTGGGGAAATCGTTGATCTTGGTCTCGCCGTCGTCCTTGATCCGGTAGAGCCGGTCATCGGGATGGGTGATCGCGGCGATGCGCCCGCCGCCGCCCGGCGTCATCACGATCAGCGCGCGCTTCTTCCCGCCCGTGCCGTCGTCCACGCCCTCCCCGCGCACATACCAGCCGCGCAACCGGACATCGCCGGTCATCTTGTGGTGGATACGCTCGTGCGGGTCGCGCGGTGCGGTGAACTCGACGGTGAAGGTACGCGGATCGAGCGCCGCGAACGCCTCGTTCCATGGCGCCTCCGCGAAGAAGGCGGGCCGCCGCACGCGACCAAGATCGATGTCGCCGGTCTCGTCCGACGGCAGCTTGCCGAGCAGGTGCAGATGCCGCGGATCGCGGGTGCGATATTCCTTGTTCGGCGGCCGGCGCGCATGGATCTGCTTGCCGACGCGCTTGCGGCACTTCTTGTCCTTCTTGCACGACGCCCATTTCGCGCGGAGTTCCCGGTCGCTGAACGCATCGACATAGAAGTCGCCGCGATAGCCCGCGGGCGGGCGCGCCGCGACGGTCGAAAAGGGGATGCAGGTTCGCGGCCCCGCTTTGGTCGGCAGAATATAGCCGGGCATCTTGCGGTCGCGGTCATAGCCGACGCGCGCCTCGCACTCGGCGGCCGGCTCGGGGATCGCCGGCTCTTTCTGCCCGGCCTCGGCCAGCCCCGGCCACATCACCGCCATCGCCCCCGCAGCCAGATATCGCAGCGTGCTCCCCATTACTCTCCCCTCTTATGATCCAATCAGGCGATGCGCGCCGTCAGCGTCGGCAGCGATGTCTCGGCCGAGTTCACATTGACCCGCCGGTCCACACGCACGCCGCCATCGATGAAGCTGCACACCAGCGTGTCGCGGAACGCGGTCTCGACGAACTGCCAGCTCATCTCGAGTTGGCCGGGCGACAGCCACCGCGCACCCGCGACCACGCGCTGGCGCGCCGGCCGGTACTCGTGATGCAGGCGGTTGCCGGTCATGCTCGTGTCCTGCTCGAGATAGTCGGCAAACCCGGCGGTGACCTGATGCTCGCCATGCGCATCGCGCATCCGGTAGGTGCAGGCGCCGCGGCTGAAATCGAACGAGAGCCATTCGACCCCCTGATCATTGGGCCCGACCGCCAGCCTTTTGCCGCTCAACCCGGCAGCCGCCGCCGTCGGCGCACCGCCGCCCGCCAGCGGCGGGAGCAACCGGAGCCCGGCGGTTTTGCGCCGCAGTTCGACCGCCGCCGGACCCGGCTGCGACACATCACCGAACGCAGCCGGGAAGTGCTTCCAGATGAACGGCTTGATCTTCTTGCTGCCATTGATTGCGGAGAACAGCGCGAGCACCGCATTCTGCTCGGGAAAGACGATCGCGAACTGGCTGAACAGTCCGAGCGCATAATAAGCGCGGCCCGGCCCCATCCACCATTGATAGCCATAGGCGCCGTCCGCATCGCCCGGCGTCTGCTCGGTCGTCGCCGCACGCACCCAGGCTTCGGACAGGATGCGCTTGCCGTTCCACATGCCCCCGCTCGCATGCACAGCACCCAGCTTGAGCGAGGCCGCGGTGTTCCAGGTGAGGCCGTTGCCGCCCGGACTCACCCCGCCGGGGCTGCTGTCCCAATGCCACCGGTCGATCCCGAGCGGTTCCATGAACCGCGGCCGCAGATAGTCGGCCATCGACTGGCCGGTGGTCTTGCTGATGATCGCCGAGAGCATGAAGCTCGCCGCGCTGGTGTACTTGAAATACGTACCCGGCTGGTGGACGACCGGGATCTTGAAGAACTCGGCGACCCACGGCGTATCGATCGGCCGCCAGGCGGAACCGGAGGTCTCGCGGTCGTGCCCACACTGCATCGTCAGCAGGTTGCGCACCGTCATCGCGCGCAAATTCGCGCTGGCGTCCGCGGGCACATATTCGGGAAAGAAGGAGGCCACCTTGTCGTCGAAGCCGAACCGGCCTTCGTCGATCGCCAGCCCGGCCGCAGCCGCAGTCGCGCTCTTGGTCAGCGAATGGGTGATATGGATCCGGCCGGGCGAATAGGGCCACCACCAGCCTTCGGCGACGACATGCTCGTTGCGCATCAGCATGAAGCTGTGGAGTTCCAGTCCCGCCGCCTCGACATCGGCAAGGAAGGCCAGGATCCGTTCGGACGAGACGCCTTGCGCCTCAGGCGTGCTGCGCAGCAGGCCGTCGCGATAATCGTCGGGCCGGACCGGCCCCACGCCCGGCGGCAGTCCCATGCCCTGCGCCAGCGGCCGCGCACAGCCGCCTGCGAGCAGATAGGCACCCGCACCCATCGTCAGCTGCCCGATACGCCGTCGCGTGTAACGAAACTCGCTCAAGCCCTCACTCCCCTCGGCTCTTTGACGGCAATGTGAGACGCTCGCCTGTCACCACGCTGTCACAGTCGCCGCCCTCGCCAAGCGGGCAGGCCCGCGTCGCCCTACGCCTGCAGCGCTGCATTCAGTACGCTGGCGGCCGCGATCCGAACTCAAGCGTAAACCGCGAACAGCCTGTCCAGGAAGCGGTCATAATCGGCGCCGGCGTTCGCGCTCTGTCCGGCAGAACGCCAATAGCCCATGGCAATGCTCGAATAGACCGCCGCCAGCGCCACGCTCTGCGCTTCGGTACACTTCACCCGCTCGCGCACCGTATGTACGCTCGTGCTTCCGCGAAGATAGCGGAGCAGGCCGATCAGATCTTCGCCGACCCGCCCGCGCGCGACGGCCAGCACCAGCTCGTCGATGGCCAGCATGCGCGACAGGTCCGGCTGCGCGCGCCTGTCCAGTGTTTGCTTGTCCGGCGCTTGCGGATTCGCACCCGGTCGGTCGGGCAGGCCGCCCGTCAGCTGCACATAGATTTCCGAATAGGCGAGCTTGAGCAGGTCGCTGGTGCGCTTGCAATTGTGCGAGACCACGCCAAGCGTCAGCCCTGCCTCCGCCGCGACCGCACGGTGAGTCACGGCCCCTGCCCCCTTCTGTGTGAGCAGGCGCGCGGCTGCCATTGCGATCAACTGCAGATTGCCCTCGGGGATCGCCATTGTCCGGTCCGCCGCGCGGGCACATGCGCGGGCGTGAACACGCCACGGCGCCGGTTCCGGAAGCCGCCCGTCCAGCCACCCTGCCCAGCTACGCGCGGATTCCTCGAGCGCGGCGCGGTCGATCGGCCGGCGCCAGCGCATCAAGTGGAGCAGGCCTTCACCATCGAAGAACAACGCTGCCGCGTCGGCCGAAGCGGCGGCACCGAAGCGTGCGCAGATATCGGCCCAGAATCCGCGCCATAGCGCGTTCCATGCGTCACGTAGCGGCACGAAGCGCGGGTTGCGCGCGGCGAGAAGCTGGCATTCGCGCCAGGCAAAGGCGAGCGCGCGCGCACCTTCGCACCAATCGTCGATCAGCTGCGCGGTCAGGGATCCCAATGCCTGCAACGGCATGGCATCGACCCCATCGAGTTTCGCCCGCCAACCGTCCGCCCATTGCGCGGCAAGCGTCAGCGCCTCGGCTTGAGCCGCTTCATACAAATGTTCAAAATCATTGAAATGATAATAGATAGAGGAGGCATTCACCCCCGCAGCTGAGGCAAGGTTTCGCGCAGAGATCTCGCCACTTCCCTGTTCCGGCCAAAGGGCGAGTACGGCGGCAACCAGGTCGCGGCGTCTCGACGATTCTTCTCGAACGGATACGCCCTGCATTGTCGCTATCTCGTTGCTCTTGCCGCGGAAACCCGCCGGCGCGGCGCTACCAGATCGCCAGCAAAGTTCAAAATCCCACGCGCGCCAAACTGTAACAGCCGAGTCGCCGGGCTGACATACGATCGTTCTAATCGCACCCCGAGTTCAGTCACATAAGGGGGCAATGCAATGCGATTCCGTTCGTCCAACCCTGTCCGGCACCGCGCCGCGATTCTCGCCACCGCCGCCACGCTCGGCCTCACCGCCCAGGCCCAGGCGCAGGCGATCAACGCCGCTGCGGAGAGCGTCAGCGAGGATACCGAGATCCTCGTCACCGGCTCGATCTCGCAGGCCCAGGCCGCCTCGGTGCGTGAGAAGCGAGAGGCCGACAACCTCGTCGATATCGCCGCCGCCGATGCCGTCGGCCGCTTCCCCGATCAGAACAGCGCCGCAGCGCTTTCGCGCCTTCCCGCAGTCGCGGTACAGCGCGATCAGGGTCAGGAACGCTATATCCAGGTGCGCGGCGCCCCCAATCGCTGGACCTCGGTCAGCATCGATGGCGTGCCGATGATCGGCGTCGACGAGGGCGGGACGACCCGCGCCTATCGTTTCGACGCGGTCCCCGCGGTGCTGCTGAGCTCTATGGTGGTCAACAAATCGCTGACCTCGGATCTTCAGGCCGAGGCGATCGTCGCCAATATCGATCTGCGCACCTATTCGCCGCTCGCGGTGAAGGGCTTCAGTCTTCAGGGCGACCTTGGCTATGGCTGGATGGAACTGGGCGGCGGCGAGCAGCGTCAGGGCTCGATCCGCGCAAGCTGGTCGAACGACGTGCTCGGCATCGTCCTCGGTGCCTCGCACTATCGCCGCAAGCAGACCACCGACAATCGCGAGGTGGGCGCCTATGACGCACTCGGACCGACCGAGTTCGACATCCGCAATTACCTGCTCGAGCGCGAGAATAACGGCCTGTTCGCCGCGGTGGAATGGGAGCCGGCCGAAGGGCAGCGCTTGTGGGCGCGCACCATCTACACCGAATTCAGGGACGACGAGCAGCGCAACCAATATGAGTTCGATCTCGACAGCAGCGGGGCCACCGGCACGCGCAGCATGGTGCGCGGCGACCTGGTCGGCGTGCCGGTCGTGTCGACCTTCAACTACGGCCAGTACCGTACTCGCAACTACATCAACACGATCGGCGGCAGCTATGAGAGCGGCGACGGCCTCAAGGCCACGATCAACCTCAACTATACCCGCACCGAGAACACGACCTATCTTCCACTGACCCAGCTGCGCACCTCGGGGCTCGCCTCGCCGTCGATCAGCTATGACAACAGCGATCCGCGCTTTCCGCTGGTCAGCGTCTTCTCGACCGTGATGAGCGGTGCCACGCGCGTCCGCGGCGCGCCGCTTTCCGGGATCGACCAGGCCGCGGTCACGTCCAGCGGCATCGTCATCCCCGCCCGTCAGGACACCTTCTCGAACAGCTATACCGCGAAGTTCGACCTCTCGAAGGAGATGGGCGATATCACCGTGTCAGCGGGCATGCTCTACGCCGATCGCGACATCAACGGCTTCACCTTCGCCACCTCAAACGTCGTCCCCCTCGCGCTCGGCGCCACCGTGGGCAAGCCGTTCAGCATCGCCAACTATCTGACCAGCCAGACCTGGGACACGAACTTCCCCCTCGGCTTCCGCATCAACTATGTCGACAACGTCAAGATGCGCGCAGACGTCGATGCGCTGCTCACCGCGCTTCAGGGCACGGGCGCCTATAATCCCAACAACAACGTCCCGGCGGAGAATTACTACACGCTCAACGAGCGCACGCTCGCCGGCTATGTGATGGGCAAGTTCAAGTTCGACGGCGGTCAGGTCGTCGCGGGCGTCCGTGTCGAGCGCTTCCTGCTCGAGAACAAGGGCACCGCGCGCACGTCCACCGGGCTGCGTCCGCTCTCTGCACCGCAGGAGCACACCGACTTTTTCCCCAGCATCAACGCGCGCTTCGACCTGTCGGACGATCTCGTCCTGCGCCTCGCCGGCCAGCGTGGCGTCGCGCGCCCGTCGTTCGGCGAGATTCGCGTCGGCAGCGCGATCAACGACACCACCACGCCCGGCACGATCGGCGGCGGCAACCCGATGCTCAAGCCCGAATACACTTGGGGTCTCGACGCCAGCCTCGAATATTATCTGCCCGGCGGCGGCATCCTTGCGCTGTCGGGCTTCCACCGCTGGGTCGACAACGTCCTCTACCAGAACCAGCAGCGCGTCGGCAGCAGCGTGTTCGACAGCAACGGCGTCGATCGCTCCAACTATCTGCTCACCTCGACCTTCAATGGTGAGAATGGCCGCCTCTACGGCGTCGAGCTCAACTATCAGCAGCGCTTCACCTTCCTGCCGGGCGCGATCGACGGTTTTGGCTTCCAGGGCAACCTCGCGCTGCTCGGCGGCGAGTTCGACACGCCGACGCTCAAGGGCATCGCGTTCCAGGGCCTGTCCGACACCGTCGTCAACGCCTCGCTCTACTATGAGAAATACGGCCTCTCGGCGCGCGTCAGCTATCAGTGGCGCAGCGACTGGCTCGATACGCTCGGCGGCTTCGGCAGCGGCGAGTATCGCAAGGGCTATGACAATCTCGACGTGTCGCTGCGCTACGCCGTGACCGAACAGTTCACGCTGTTCGCCGACGCCTCCAACCTCACCGACGCCGTCTACCTCGCTTACGAGGGCGACAAGAGCCGCCCGACGGAGGTCGAACAGATCGGCCGCCGCTTCCTGTTCGGCGCCCGTTTCGCCTTTTGAGAAAGGAACTCCCCATGCGTAATCTGTTGATACTTTCCGCCGCCGCGCTCGCACTCGCTGCCGGCGCTCCGCTGACGCCGATCGCGGCGCGCCAGGCAGCCGCCCCGGCCCCGAAGACCGCCAAGGTCGAGCACAACCGCGTGCTACCCCTTCAGGGCGGCCAGAATTTCCGCGATCTGGGTGGCTACCGCACCGCCGACGGCCGGGTCGTCAAATGGGGCACCATCTACCGCTCGGGCACGATGCACCGGCTGACCGCGGACGATTTCCGCTTCCTCGCCAGTGCCGGGCTCAAGACGGTGGTCGACCTGCGTTCGACCAGCGAACGCACCCGGGAAGCCGTGGCGTGGCCCGAAGCGATGAAGCCGCAGGTCCATACCAAGGACTATGAGCTCGACAATCGCACCTTCTTCGCGTCGCTCGCCAAGCCCGGCCTGACCGCGGCCGAGGTCAAGGCGACGATGGCGCGCTTCTATCGCGAGGTTCCGATCAGCTTTGCCGATCAGTACAGCGTGATCTTTGCCGAAATTCTGGCCGGCGACACGCCGCTCGCCTTCAATTGCTCGGCCGGCAAGGACCGCACCGGCGTCGCCTCCGCGCTTCTCCTCATCGCACTCGGCGTTCCGCGGGAGACGGTGGTCGAAGATTACCTGCTCTCAAACACCTATTTCAAACCCGATGGAGCGGAGACCAACCCCAAGGATCCGCAGGTCGCCTTCTTCGCCCGCCTGCCCACCGAAGCCCGTCAGGCACTGATGGGCGTCGATCGCAGCTACCTCGAGGCTGCACTCGCGACGGTCGATGCCTATCCCGGCGGTCCTGAGGCCTATTATCGCGAGAAGCTAGGCATGGACGCCGCGAGCATCGCGAAGCTTCGCGACAAACTGCTCGTACGCCGGCCTGACGTGTAAGCGGCTGCAGAACGCAAAAAGGCTGTCCCGAAGGGGACGGCCTTTTTCGCATGATTCAACGCTGAGCGTTGGGCAATAAAAAGGCCGCCCGGTGTGGGGCGGCTGTGTGTGGTTTGATGGTTGCGGGGGTTGGATTTGAACC
>NZ_JBWKUF010000003.1:0-767290 GCF_059420685.1 Sphingomonas sp. GW821-FHT03E12 | reverse complement strand
GTCGCCCGCTGGGACAATGCCCTCGACCGCGACGCACTCCACACCGCCCTCAATGCGCCCGCCGCTGAAGGAACCGCACGGCCTGCCAACGAAACCGACCCGGATTGAATCAACGAATGGAAGCCGGGCAAAGCACCTGGTTTCCCGCGAATGGGAGAGAAGAGATGACTGACCGCACCAGGCTCCGCTTGCTTTGCAGTGGTACCGCGATGATCGCGCTTACGCTGGCGCTGCCCGTTTACGCCCAGGAAGCGGCTCCAACCGACCCGGCCACGGAAGAAGCTCCGCCCCCGGAAGTCGTCGTGGTCGGCAGCCAGATCAAGGGCAAGGACGTTACGACCGCGCTGCCGGTCTCGGTGGTTGACCGCAACCAGATCGACGCCACCGGCGCACTGTCGGGCGACGATTTGATCCGATCGATCCCGCAGGCGGGCGACGTCACCTTCAATGAGGCGAACAACCCGCAGACCAGCAACGCAGCGCGCGGCGACGTCAACTCGATCAACCTGCGCAACCTCGGCGTCGGCAACACCCTGACGCTGCTCAACGGACGCCGCATGGTCAATCACCCGACCAGCCAGGCGGGCGACGGCAACGTGCCGGTGCTCGGCTACAACTCGAACGCATTGCCCGTCGCCGGGATCGAGCGGCTCGAGATCCTGCGCGATGGTGCGTCGGCAATTTATGGTTCGGATGCGGTCGCGGGCGTGGTCAACACCGTCACGCGCGGCGACTATGACGGCGCCGAGCTCAACTTCCGCTACGGCTTTGCCGAGGGCACGCACCGCAAGGAATTCGAAGGTACCGGGCTGGTCGGCAAGACCTTCGACGAGGGCCGCGGCAATTTCTCGCTGTTCTTCAACTATGTTCGCCGCACCGCCCAGCTCGCTGAGGATCAGCCCTACACCGCGACCGACAATCTCATGTCGTATTTCGCAGACGACCCGGCCTATGCCGGCAACTTGACGGCGGATGGCCGCGCCACTCAGAGTCCCTGGGCGAACCTCGCGGTGGTGGGCGGTCCCGGCACGATCCGCCGCAGCCCGGGCAATCAGGCGCTGACCTCTTCGGCAGGCGCGTTCCACACCCAGTCGTCGCTCAACCCCGGTTGCCTCGTCACGATCAACAGCAACGTCTGCTACGGCAGCGGCACGCGCGCGACCGGCACCACGCTACGCTCGGAGCGGTTCGATACGCGTCCCGGCACCACCGTCACCCCGTCGTTCAACCGCTACAACGCCTTCTTCACCGGCCGCTACGAGCTGAGCGACGCGGTCGAGCTCTATACCGAGCTTGGCTATTACCTCGCCGATACCCAGCGCATCCAGCCGCCGACGATCAACCTCAACGCCATCGTCATCCCCGCGAGCAATTACTGGAACCCGTTCGGCCCCACGACCTTCGCCAATGGTCAGGCCAACCCCAACCGCATCCCCGGCCTCACCAATGTCCCCGCCGCGGGGCTGCCGGTGCGCCTGTCCACCTATCGCTTCGTCGATGCGGGCAATCAGGTGGTGAATGTCGAGAACTGGCAGTCGCGCTTCCTGCTTGGCGCGCGCGGCAAGATCGGGACGTTCGATTACGACACCGCGGTCCTCTATTCGGAGGCGCAGGCACGCGACAGCTCGAACGCGATCGACATGACCGCACTCCAGCGCAACCTCGCGCTGTCGACCCCGGACGCCTATAATCCGTTCAGCGGTGGTTGCTCGGCGACGCCGTCGGTCGGCGACTGCTCGCCCGCGAGCCAGGCGACGATCGACTCGTTCAGCTTCAACCTCGTCCGCAAGTCGAAGACGAGCCTGCTGCTCGGCGACTTCAAGCTCTCCAACGCCAGCCTGTTCAATCTGCCCGCGGGCGGGCTCGGTATCGCGTTCGGGGTCGAGGGACGGCGCGAAACGCAGGAGGATATCCGCGACCCGCGCCTCAACGGCACGATCACCTTCACCGACATGGTGACCGGCGAGACCAACCTGTCCAACGTCGCCGCGGTCAGCCCGACCCCCTCGACGCGCGGCAGCCGCAGCGTCTTCTCGGCCTTTGCCGAGCTCGCCGTGCCGGTCGTCTCGCCCGAGATGAACGTGCCGCTGATCCACCGGCTCGACCTGCAGCTTGCCGGGCGGTACGAGCATTACAGCGACTTCGGCTCGGTCGCGAAGCCCAAGATCGCTGCGGCCTGGGACATCATCGACGGGCTTCGTCTGCGCGGCTCCTGGTCGCAAGGCTTCCGCGCGCCCAACCTCGAGCAGACCAAGACTGTCGCCTATTCGCGGCTCGGCTCGAACAACGATTATTATCGCTGCGTGGTGGACATGCGCCGCCCGGTCAATCCGATCCCTAACATGGGCGCGTGTGACCGCAGCGCCAGCTACTCGATCTTCATCAGCGGCAATCCCGACCTGAAGCCTGAGGAAAGCACCAACTGGACCGTCGGCACCGTGATCGAGCCGAAATTCATCCCTTCGGAATATGGCCGCCTGACGCTCACTGCCGATTTCTGGTCGATCCAGCAGACCGGCATCGTCGGCCAGTTCGGCCCACGCAATGCGCTGGTGCTCGACTATCTGCTGCGGCTTCAGGGATCGAGCAATCCGAACGTGATCCGCTCGGCGCCCAATGCCGACGATGTCACCTTCTACCAGGGCAGCGGCATCGCCCCGGCCGGCGCGGTGACGCGGATCAACGATCAGTTCACCAACCTGCTGCCGCAGACGGTGCAGGGCATCGACCTCGCTCTGCTCTACAATGTCCGCACGGGCATCGGCCGGTTCGACGTCGCGCTCAACGCCGCGCGGCTGACCAAATTCTCGCGCGACACGCCGCCGGCGGTGCAGGCGCTGTTCGACGCGCGCTCGGCAGGGACGATCGATCCGGCGACGCCGCTGACGGACGCGAGCGACCTGATCGAGGAGCGTGGCAAGCCCAAATGGCGCCTCACCGGATCGCTCACCTGGAGCCACAAGGGGTTCCAGATCGGCGCGTTCGGCAACTATATCGGCAAGGTCTACGACACCAACTTCCTCGATGCGCAGGGCAATCCCTATCCGCTTGAGGGCAAGGCGTTCTTCAACCTCTACGCCCAGTATCGCGTCCGCAAGGGGCCGCTCGAGGATACGCGCTTCCGCATCGGCGCGCGCAACATCTTCGACACCCAGCCGCCGGTCACCGCCGACGGCTATCTGGGCTCGCTCTACGTGCCCTATGGCCGCTACATCTACGCGTCGATCGGCAAGAAGTTCTGAGGGAAATGATGCGCTGGCTCGCCGCTTTCGTCCTGCTCCTCGTCGCGGTTCCGGCCGCGGCGCAGGGCAGGGAGGTGATCAACCTCTGGCCCGGAGCGATGCCGGGCAGCGGCAAACCCGCCGGGCCGGAAAAGGTCGGGAGCGAGGGATCGGCGACCGGATCGGTCTCCAACGTCACCGTGCCGCGCATGGTGGTGGTACGGCCGAAAAAGCCCAATGGCGCGGCAATGCTGGTGATCGGCGGCGGCGGCTATTTCCGCATCCAGATCGGCAGCGCGGCGATGCCGACCGCGCAATGGCTGGCGGAGCAGGGGATCACCGCCTTCGTCCTCTACTACCGCCTGCCCGGCGACGGCTGGAACGCCGATGCCCCCTTCCAGGATGGGCAGCGGGCGATGCGCATCCTGCGTGGCAACTGGAAGACGCTCGGCATCGATCCCAAGCGGATCGGCGTGCTGGGCTTCTCGGCGGGCGGGCATCTTGCCGGTACGCTGGCGACACGCGGTGGTGACGCCTTCTACCCCGCGACCGATGCCGTCGATCAGGTCAGCGCGGTGCCGGACTTCGCGGCGTTGATCTATCCGGTGGTGTCCATGCGCGCGCCGGTCGATACCACCCGCACCTTCCGCGAATTGAAGGGGCTACCCGACTTCCGCGACGCCTTCTCGGTCGAAGCGAACGTCACCGTCACGACCCCGCCGATCTTTCTCGCCCATGCCGCCGATGATCCGATCGCCGCACCCGAGCACAGCCTTCGCCTCCACGCCGCGATGCTGGCGGCCAAGCGCCCGGTCGAGCTGCACGTGTTCGAAACCGGCGGACACAGTTTCGGCCTCGGTAAACCGGGCAGCGCCGTCGCGGCCTGGCCTGAACTGTTCCGCAGCTGGGCCGGACGCCATGGCTGGCTCAATCCGGGCTAGAAGTTCCAGTCGAACCCGATCCGGACACTCCGCGGACGCAGCGGGGTGATCTGGTCGCGGTCGCGGATCAGGAAGGGCGAACCCAGCGCAAAGCGGTTGCCGCGCGAGTCGAGCAAATTGGTCAGCGCGATGCTGAACCCGCGCCGCTCATTGCCGATCCGCGCCTGGAAGCCGGTGTCGAGATAGTCGCCCTGTAGCCGCTCGAGGATCGGTCCGACCCCCAGGATCGACTGGCCGACATAGCGGGCATGCCCGTCCATCGTCAGCGTCGCACCCGAATTGAGCTCGGCGGTGTAGGTGAAACCGATCCGGCCGGTGGCGTCGGCGACATTGGGCAGGCGATCGGACGGGACCGACGGCGCGTCGATCGGCAGCAGGATCACGTCGCGGCGGGTGACGCTGCTGTCGTTGAGGTAGATGGAGGCGTCGATCTCCAGCCCCCGAACCGGACGCCAGCGCCCGGCAAGGCCAAGCGAGAACACCTCACCATCGCCGATATTCGCGGTGGTGGGAAAGCCGAACCCGTCGATCAGATCGGCCTGGATATGCTTCCAGTTGGTCCAGGATCCGCTCAGCGCAAGGTCGAACTGGTCGCCGACATAGCGGCTGCCGGCCTCCAGGGTCGTCACGCGATCGCCCTCGAAGCGCTGGACATAGTCCTGACGCACCGCAATGCCGCCGGGCCGGAAGCCTTGCTGGAGGCGCGCGAACAGGGTGAGCCGGTCGTTCGGCCGCCAGGCAAGCGCGGCTGAGGGAAGCAGCCGGGTCTCGCTGCGGCTGCCGCGCGCACTGGGATCCTTGCGATAAGCGAGCGTCTCGAGCGCGTCTTCCGACTGGCCCGAAAGCCGGGCATGGGTGAGGCGCGAGCCCAGCGTCAGGGTGACACGCGGCATCGGCTCGATCGTCGCCTCGCCATAAAGCGTGGCTTCATCGACTTTGTTGGTGACGCCGGTCATCGGCTGGAACACCGCGATCGACCAGACATAGTCGCGGCTGATCGTCGTGGCGCCGTTCGCCGCCTGGACCGCACCGCTCATGGCCAATGAGGGTGCGATGTCCATCTGGCGTTCGACGCGCGCATTGTTGCGCAGCAGGCTCGCCGCCAGCAGCCAGCCGGTGCCGTCCGGGCCCCGCTTCGCCAGCCGGGTTTCGAAGGTCAGCATCGAGATGCGGTTGGCCTGCGAATAGCCCGTGCCCGGCGCATCCGCCGTCGGGCGCACGTCGGGGGCGGTGGGGCTGGCGAGTGCCTGCCCCTCGAACAGTTCAAACACATATTGCCGGGCGTAGCCGAGCGAGGTGGTGAGCTCGAGATCGTCCCAGCGCTTGCGTACCACCAGGTCCGCCAGCCAGTAATCGCTGCGGAACGGCTGGGCGATACTGCTCATCCGGGTCAGATCGCCTGCGCCACGGTCGGCATATTGGCTGTCGTCGCCGCGAATCTTCTGACCCACACCGGTCAGATCGACCAGCCAGCCATTGCCCGCATCGAGCCGAAGCGCGCCCCGTCCGCCGATCGTCCGTACGCGGTTGATGTCGCGCAGTCCCCGGCCGAGATCGTCGATATAGCCCCCCTCGACCGAGCCGAAGGCGAGGCCGCGGAACGCCAGCTTGTCGTCGATCAGCGGGACGTTGAGGATCGCGCCGCCATCGACCGACGGCTGACCGTGCTGTACCCCGGTCACGCCGCCCCAGGCCGACCCCTCGGTCGAATGGAGCAGCGGTGCGCGCGGCACGATGCGGACCACGCCGCCCAGCGATCCCGCGCCGTACAGCGTACCCTGCGGCCCTTCGAGCACCTCGATGCTCTGCACGTCGTAGAGGCGCAGATTGGGGTCGGGCGCGCTGTAGGTGATGCGGCTGTTGCCCCAATATTGGCCAACCGTCGCCTGGGTCGGGCCGACAAAGCTCGAATCGGCGATGCCGCGCACGAACAATTTGTTGCGGCCGGGGCCGAGATGGGTGGAGACGACGCTGGCGATGCGCGTCTCGATCGCGCCGGTGCCCTGCAGCCCGTCTGCGAAGGACAGGCTATTGCCGTCGATGATCTGGACCCCGCCCGGATAGGCGCCGAGCGGGATGTCGCGCTTCGTGGCGGTGACGACCACCTCGATCGGTTCTTCCGGCTCGGCCGTCGGGACCGGAGCCGGACGGGGCGGCAGCGGGCGGGGGGCAGTGCGGGCAACCGCGGGCGCGCGCTCGATCAGATAGGTGGCTGCGGCGACCTGTCGTGCACGCGCACCCGTGCCGCGCAGCGCGCGCTCGAGCGCGGCGCCCGCGGTAAGCTTGCCGCGCACCGGTTTGACGCGGATCGCGGCGATGCCGGGGTCACGAAAGCCGATGCTTGCGCCCGATTGCTGGCTGAGCAGCCGCACCGCGGCGTCGAGGCGCATTTCCGGAAGGCGAATCTCGGCCGACCGCTCCTGCGCGATTGCAGGAGACGCCATCAGGATTGGGATCAGGGCAAGGGGACTAAAGCGGCGGACCATTGGCTGGTGACATTACCCATCCTTTACCCTGTGCGGTGAACCGCACGCCCAGCAGCGGTGCTGCACGGGCAAGCACGTCCTCCGCACTTCCGTTGAGCATCAATGCGCCGGTGTAGGGGGCAAAGCCGCTGCCTTCGACCTTCACCGAGCGCCCGAGATTACGCGTCAGATCCTGCGCCACCCGGTCGAGCGGCGCCTTGTCGTAATAAAGCGCACCAGTGCGCCAGCCGCCGACATTCTGCGTATTGGTCTTGCGCAGCACCGGCACCGCATCGGCGCGGGCGCGCGACAGGCCGGCGCCCGCATCGAGCCGCACCTGGTTGGCGCCGGGCTGGTAGATGACCGCGCCCTCGGCCACCTCGACGTCGAGCGCGCCGCCTTCGGCAACGACGTTGAACACCGTGCCAGCGTCGAGCAGCTTGGTGTTGCCGGTGACCACCAGGAACGGGTTGGCTTCGTCATGCTTGACCTCGAACAGCGCCTCGCCCTGCGCCAGTTCGACATGGCGGGGCTTGTCGCGGTCGATCGTGATGCGCGTGCCGCCGTTAAGGATGATGCGCGAGCCGTCGGCGAGTTCGATCGTGCGGTGTTCGCCCAGCGCGGTCGCGATCTGCTCGGGCGCATGGCCGCGATCGATCAGGCCCCAGCCGGTAACGCCTGCCACCGCGGCAGCGATTGCAGCGCCGGCGAGCCATCGGCGGCGCTGCGGCCGGTAGCCGGACTCCGTCTCGGGTTGCCATGCCGGCCTGGGCGCGGCGGCGAGCAACTCGGCCGCTTCGTCCGCCTGGGCCAGTGCAGTCTCATAGGCAGTCAGATGCGCGGGCGATTCTTCCAGCCATTGCGTGAAGCCGTCCCAGTCGGAAAAGCCCGGATCGCCGGCACGGATCGCCCACAGGCGCGCGGCCTCGGCGATCTCCGGTGTCGGCAGGGCGTTCGATTCCATCGTCATATCGTTCCCATGACGGACTCGTGCAGCTCAGTCCGCATCGAACGCCATTTTCAATTGTGCGAGGGCGCGATAGGCCTTTTGCAGATCCTTCTCCACCGAGCTCAGGCTGACCCCCAGTTCGCGCGCGATCACCGCCTGGCCGACACCGTCGAGCCGGTAGCGGCGAAAGACATGGTCGGCGCGCGGGCCGATTTCGGCGAGCGCGGTTTCGACCCGGCGCAGCTGTTCGCGCGCGATCAAGGCGCGCTCGCCCTTCGGCGCCTCGGTTTCCGGGACGCTCACCTCATGCCATTCCTGCTGGCGGCGCGCACGGCTCACGCTGGAACGGCGGCGGTCGCGCATCAGATTTTCCGCGGCGCGAAACAGATAGGAGACCGAATCGGCGATCGGCTCGCTCGGCGACGCTGCGACCCGCTGCCATAGGTCGTGGAGCACGTCCTCGGCCTCGTCGCCCGCACCGCGCGCGGCGAGGAAGCGCAGCAATCGCCCGCGCTCGTTCAGGATCACCTGCTGGAGTCCGCTGACCGCTTCACCCGAAGTCATGGCTGCCCGGTAGCCCTGTTGCGTGCGTAATGCGAATCCGTCGCACGCAAGCGGCGGCGGCTGCGCGTCATGCGCCCGGCTCTCATGCTCGCACGTGTCGTCAAGGTACAGATCCGTTATCCTTTGACTGCTCGCGCGTGCGGGCGAAGGCTGAGACATGGGGCGTGGCAGCCGGCAAGATCGTGCTTTCCTGTGGGGGCGCTTCGCCCCGCAGCTGCGGCAACGGGTCGATCGCGCGTCCGTTCTCGCGAAGCTCGAAATGAAGATGGCTGCCGGTCGAGCGGCCGGTTGAGCCCATCTGCGCGATCGTCTCGCCGCGTTGGACTTCGGCCCCGGCCGGGACGAGGATGCGGGCGAGGTGGCCGTAACGGGTCCGTGCGCCGCCGGGATGAACGATCTCGATCAGATTGCCGTAGCCACCCGCGCGCCCGGCATAATGCACGACGCCGCCTTCGGCTGCGCGTACGGGCGTGCCGGTGCGGCCGGGAATATCGATTCCGCTGTGCATCCGCGCAACGCGTTGGAATGGATCGGCACGGAGGCCGAAACGGGAAGAAATGCGCGGCAAGGCCGCCGGCGCGCCATTTTTGGGGGCCGACGCGCCGGCGGCTGGACCAGGGGCAGGCCCTGGCCGCGGTGCTGCCCAAGTGCGGTAGGCGGGACCATTCCCACGGGGCAGCTCGGTGATGTCCGGCGACGTGCCGTCAGTGCTCGCTAGCAATGAGAGCGCCAAGGGCAACGCGGGGGTAAAAAAGCCGGGCATCGCCCGCAAGACGGAGCCGCGCGGGCGAACCCGCATGCCGAACGGCGAAAAATTTCACGCGCCGGTCCGGGTTACGGAAAGCGCGGCGACGCTCCGTCTCGGCAAGCATCAGTAACCGCTTCCCAGTTGAGGAGACCCGCCCATGAATTCCGCCGAACGCCGCATGCTCGACATGCTGAAAAAGGGCCGGGACCAGTATGGCGTCGTCGCCGTCAAGGCCGAGTTCGAGGCCGAGGGCACCCGTCCCGACGAACTGCTCCGCCTGCTCGAACTCGCGCGCCGCGCCGACCTCAAGGTCGCGCTCAAGATCGGCGGGTGCGAAGCGGTGTCGGACCTGCTCGCGTCGAAGCTCTACGGCGTCGATCACGTCATCGCTCCGATGATCGAGACCCGCTACGCGCTGTCGAAGTATATCGACGCCAAGACCAAGACCTATGGCGAGGATACGGGCGGTACGAGCTTCCTGTTCAATCTCGAGACCGACGCGACGCTCGGCAATCTCGAATCGATGCTCCCGCTTGCCGCGAGCGGCGTCGACGGCATTGTTTTCGGCCGGGTCGACTTCACTTTGTCGCGCGGCCTGCCGCGCAAGGCGGTCAACACGCGCGAGATCACCGATGCGGTGCTGATCGTCGCCCAGGCGTGCGCCGACAATGATCTGGAATTGGTCGTCGGCGGATCGGTCTCGCCCGAGGCGGTTCCGGCGCTGCGCGAATTTCGCCGTATCCGGCTCGACCGGTTCGAAACGCGCAAGGTGGTGTTCGACGGCGCTGCTGCCGACGCCGCCGATATCGATGCGGGCATTGCCAATGCGGTCGCGTTCGAGCTCGCCTGGCTCGAAAACAAGCGCGACTATTATCGCGGCGCTGCCGAGGAGGATTCGGCGCGCATCCGCATGATGCAGGAGCGTGCGGGTACTCCGGCCTCGGCGAAGCTGGCCAGCGTGGCGGCCTGAACCGATGCCGTTGAAGGACGAAGTTGCCACTCTCATGCGCAGCGTTGCGGCGCGTGAAGTGATGCCCCGCTTCCGTGCGCTTGCCGCGGACGAGATCGTCGAGAAGAGCCCCGGTGAGGTGGTCACGACCGCCGATCGCGAATCCGAGCTGTGGCTGAACGACGGCCTCGCCGCGCTTGGTCTCGGTGCGCGGATCGTGGGCGAGGAAGCTGCATCGCGCGACCCAGCGCTGCTCGACAAGATCGGCGACGGGCTGGTGTGGCTGATCGACCCGGTCGACGGCACTGCCAATTTCGCCGCCGGTCACGGACCGTTCGGGATGATGGTCGCGCTGGTCGAGGATGGCATTCCGGTCGCCGGCTGGATGCTCGATCCGCAGAGCGGGCGGCTATGCCATGCCGAGCGCGGCAAGGGCGCGACCTGCGACGGTGCTCGCGTCCGCGCTCGCACCAGCGGCAGCAGCCGCCCGGTCGCGGCACTCGCGACCCAGTTCATGAGCGCGGCGCGGCGTGAGCGCGTCCATGCCTCGGCGCGCCGCCGCTTCGCGCAGGTGCCGATCCCGCGCTGCGCCGCCGAAAGCTATCCGCGCCTCGTCCTGGGCAGCAACGACGTCGCGCTGTTCCAGCGCATCCTTCCCTGGGACCATGCCCCCGGCGTGCTGTTCCTGACCGAGGCGGGCGGGCAGGCGAGCCATTGGGACCGCAGCCCCTATCGCGTGGGCGGACCGGGCGCGGGCCTGCTCGCTGCCGGTGATGCGCATCACTGGCAGGCCGCGGCCGATCTGCTGCTCGTGCCGGGCGGCGCGCTCATCGACATGGAAACCCGTGCGGCATGAAGCTTCCCCATAAATTGTTCACCACGGCTTGCGCCGTGACCCTGCTTCTGCCCGTATCCGCGCTTGCCCAGCTCGCTTCGCCCGTTGCCGGCGGGGGGCAAGGGGCTGGCGCCCAGGCCAGCGGCGTACCGCAAATCGCCGTGCCCCCGGCGGAGATCGTGCCCTACCGCCCGCAGACGATCGAGGCGGTGCCGGCCATCGATAGCGCCGTGCCGCCCGAACCGGAGGCCAAGGCTCCGCGCGCCGCGCCGCGCCCGGCCAGCGAATATGAGCGCTTCGTCTCCGAGGTCGCGGGCAAGCCGCTACGCCGCTTCGGCACCGAATTGCTGCTGCCCGAGGCGAAGGGCTTCGCGATCCCGCCGGTCGCGGCGGTTCCGGCCGATTATCGCCTCAATCCGGGCGACGAGCTGCTGCTCGGCCTGACCGGTTCGGTCCAGGCATCGGGCCTGCGCCTGACGATTGATCCCGAAGGCCGCATCTTCATCCCCCGCGTCGGCGCGATCCGTGTCGGCGGCGTGCGCTATGGCGACGTCCATGGCGTGATCGAGCGCCAGGTCGCGCGGCAATATCGCGGCTTCACGCTCGAAATCGCGGTGGGCAAGCTTCGCGGCGTCACGGTCTATGTCACCGGCTTCGCGGCCAAACCCGGCGCCTACAATGTCGGCAGCCTCTCCACGCTGGTCAACGCGGTGCTCGCCGCGGGCGGCCCGTCGGAGGGCGGCAGCTTCCGATCGGTCCAGTTGCGCCGCAACGGCAAATTGGTCTCCGACTTCGACCTCTATGACCTGCTGCTGCGCGGCGACCGCACCGGCGACGCCGTTCTCCAGAATGGCGACGTCCTGTTCGTCGCGCCCGCGGGCGACCAGATCGCGGTGATCGGCAGCGTCAACCGCGAGGCGATCTTCGAGATCGCGCCGGGCGAGACGCTGTCGGACACCTTGCTCTATGCCGGCGGGATCAGCACGATCGCAGACGGCACGCGCCTGATGATGCTCGACTCGCTCGCCCGTTCCGCCACCGGCTGGACCGAGGTGAGCGCCGCCGATGCCAAGGTGCGCAAGGCGCAGCGCGGCGATGTGCTGCGCGTCCTCTCCAACGTTGATCTCGCCCGCCCCATGGGACAGCAATCCGTGCTGGTGACGATCAGCGGCGAGGTCGCGAAGCCCGGCCGCTATTACTTCAAGCCGGGCACCAGCATGGCTGAAGTGGTCGCGGCGGCGGGCGGACTGACTTCGCACGCCTTTCCCTATGCCAGCGTCATCACGCGCGAGAGCGTGAAGCAGCAGCAGCGCAAGAGCTTCGATCGCGCGATCGAGGATGTCGAGCTGCTGCTCACCGCGCAGCCGGTGACGTCGGTCAACCGCGCGGCGCTGGTCCAGCCCGCCAACCTTTCGCTGGTCAAATCGGTGGTCGAACAGCTGCGCAAGCGCGAGCCGACCGGGCGGCTGGTGTTCAACCTGCCCGTCGACGCGCCGTCGCTGCCCGGCGACCTGATCCTCGAGAACAACGATACGATCTTCGTGCCGCAGCGGCCGGTGACGGTCGGTGTGTTCGGTGCGGTACCCAGCCCGGCGTCCTTCGCCTGGCGCTCCGGCGGCACGATCGGCGACTATGTGACCTCGGCAGGCGGCGTGCAGAAGCTCGGCGACAAGGGCGGGATCTTCGTGGTGCGCGCCAACGGCACCGTTGTGGCCGACGGCAAGCGTGTGCTGCGCGCGCCGGCACTGCCCGGCGACCTCATCTACGTCCCGATCGAGGCCAATCGCGGCGAGTTCTGGGCGCGGCTGCGCGACATCACCGGTAGCCTGTTCAGCGGTTTCGTCGGCGCCGCCTCGGTCAAGTCGATCATCGACTGATGGCGATCGAACGGACATGGGCGTGGATCGGAAATCCACGCAATCGCCGCATCGCCTATGTGGCGCTCGCGCTCATCCTCGCCGTGCTCTGCGTGGTGCCTCGGCCCTATGTGGCGCGCGCCAAGGTCGTGCCGCAGGACAGCAGCACCATCGGGCTCGGCTCGATGACCAACGCCGTGGGCGGCCAGATGCAGGGCTTCGCCGCCCTGCTCGGCGGGGCCAAGACGCCGGTCGACCTCTACCTCGCCATCGGGCGCGGGACCGAGGTGACCGACAGCGTCATCAAGCGCCTCAACCTCGTCGGATCTGGCCAATATCCTAGCGTCGAAAAGGCCCGGCTCGCGCTCACCAAGCGGGTGGACATCCACTCGCTCACCGGCGGTATCGTCGAGGTCGAGGTGCGCACCCACGACCCGGCCTTCGCCCAGCAGCTCACCCAGACCTATGTCCGCGCGATCAGCGATCGTCTGACCAGCCTTGGCGAGGATCGGGTGAAGCGCAAGCAGGCGGTGGTCCAGCGCCGTTTCAAGGAAGCGTCTGAGCGCGTCATCAAGGCGGAAGCTGCACTTGGCGAATTCCGCCGCCGCAACAATCTCGCGGCGCCCGAGGCTCAGCTCGGCTCGGCGCTGTCGCTGCGCGCGGGGCTCGAGGCGCAGCTTCAGGCCAAGCTGGTCGAGCTCAGCACGCTCGAGCAGTTCCAGGGACCTGAGAACCCGCAGCTGATGGCGGTCCGTGCCGAGGTTGCGCAGCTTCGCACCCAGATCGCGCAGAGCGCACGTCCGGGCACCGGTCCGGGCGGGCCGAACGTCGCGGGCTTGACCGAGGTTTCGGGCGAGTATCTCAACCTCTACCGCGACTATCGCTTCGCGCAGGCGCTGTACGAGGTCTACGCACGGTCGTCGGAAGAGGTGGCGGTGGAGACGCTCGCCACCGAAACCGCGACCGACGTCCAGATCGTCGAAGCCCCGCGCCTAGACGACGACCGCAAGTTCAACGTCTCCGCCGTCGCCTTGCTCGCCCTCGTGATCGCGCTCGCGCTGTTCACGGAGGTCTATGCCCCCGCGACCGGCATCCGGCTGTGGCCCCGCCGGGCCGAGCCATGAGCGTGCAGCCAGAGCTGTCCATCGTCATTCCCTGCTTCAACGAGGCAGAGAATGTGCGGAACATCGTCGCTGCGGTCACCGCAGCGGCGGCGGGCTGCACGGCGAGCCATGAGATCATCCTGATCGACAATGACTCGATCGACGGCACCCGCGACATCATGCGCGCGCTGTGCGCCGCCGATCCACACGTGCGGGCGATCTTCAACAACCGCAATTACGGCCAGATGCGCTCGCCGACCTATGGCATCTATCAGGCGAACGGCGCGGCGGTGATCGGCATGTGCGCCGATTTCCAGGATCCCCCCGCGATGATACCGGTCTTCGTCGCGCAATGGCGGGCAGGGGCTCAGATCGTCCTGGCCCAGCGCCGTTCGGAACGCGCCTCATTCCTGCTCGGGCTGGCGCGCAAACACGGCTATCGCTTCCTCGCGCGGTTCGGCGACACGCCGGTCGTCCCCGGCGCCACCGGCTTCGGTCTGTTCGACCGCAAGGTCGTGGACACGCTCGCCCGCTGGAACGAACCCGAACCCTTTTTCCGCGCGATGCTGGTCGAGAGCGGTTTCCGCCTCGCGGTCGTCCCGTTCGACCGGCCCGAGCGCGCGGCGGGGGAGAGCAAGAACGACTTCGCCGCGCTCTTCTCCTTCGCGCTCTCGGGCCTCGCCGGTTCGGCCAAGTCGCTGCTGCGGCTGCCTGTGATCCTGTCATTCTGGGCGGGCGGCGCGGCGATCGCGCTGGTGTTCGCCGCCTTCGTCGCCGCGCTCTTCAACGGCCCCGGTCTTGGCCTGCTCGCGGCGTCGGTCGTCACTGGCATGTTCGCGATCCTGCTGCTGTTCCTCGGCCTGCTCGGCGAGCAGGTCCGCCTGATCTCCGAGCGTACGCGCGGCGTCCCGCTGGTGATCGAGGCGGAGCGGATCAACTTTCCCGCCGACCGTCCCGCACCGTGACGTCGCGCCTGCGCCTTCTGCCTGAAATCCTGCTCGCCGCCGCGGTGGTCGCGAGCCTGATCGCGAGCGCGGCGTTCTTCCAGCGCAACGGCTATCTGCCCCAGCCATTCGTGTTCGACACCAACGACACCTTCATGGACTGGTTCAACACCGCATACTGGGCGAACAACCCGGGCGCCTATGACGTGTGGCGGACGATCTATCCGCCGCTCTCCTTCGTCTTTCTCGACATGTTCAGCCTGCCGGGCTGCTACCTCCAGTCGCCCTTCCACGCGCGCGACTGCGACTGGCTCGGCCGCACGACGATCTACGCCTTCTATGTCCTCAACATCGTGCTGGTGTGGCTGAGCCTGCGCCGGATCGACCGTGCCACCGCGCCGATGCGCACCGTCGCGCTTGCGCTGGGTTTGCCGCTGCTGTTCACGCTCGAGCGCGGCAACCTCATCCTCCCTGGCTTCGCCTGCTTCATCCTCGCCCACGGCCCACTGCTCCGCCAAGGCTGGGGCAGGGCGCTCGCCAGCGCCGCGACGATCAACTTCAAGCCCTACCTCCTGCTCCCCGTCCTCGCCCACGCGGTGAAGCGCGAATGGCGCCCGCTGGAGATCGCGGGCATCGCCACAATCCTGCTCTACCTCGTCACCCTCGCCACGGTCGGCAGCGGCACCCCGGGTGAAATCGCCTCCAACACCGCCAACTGGGTCATCTTCCAGAGCGGGCAGGTCTGGAACGAGATCAACTATTCGACCAGCTACGCCCCGCTGATGCTGGTGCAAAAGGCGCCGATCCCGCTGCTCCAGTTCGTGCCGTCGGAGACGGTCGACAAGATCATCCTCATCGCCTCGACCGTCATCCGGTCCACCCAGGGCATCACCCTCGTCGCACTGCTCGCCGCGTGGGTTCAGCCCGGTGCGGTTTCGCGCGAACGGATCGCCGCGCTGCTGCTCGGCGCCTATCTCGTCACCCAGTCGCCCGGCGGCTACACGCAGGTATTCCTGATCTTCCTCGTCTTTCTCGAGCCCTGGCGCCGCCCCGGGCCAATCGTAGCGCTGGTCTGCGCCTATCTGCTCAGCCTCGTCGGCGACGTGCCCCTCTCGACCATCCTCGAGCTGTCGACGCCCAGCTGGCTCAGCGGCCGCCCCGTGGAGCCCGCCTTCGGCCTCACCATCGGCCATTTCGTCCGCCCCGGCGTGATCGCCTTGCTGGTCTGGTCGCTCGCGCTCGACACGATCGCGCAGAGCGTCCGCGCGCATCGCGGCCGGCGCCCTGTTCTCGGACTCGCTCCCGCATGATCCTCGACCAAGACCTCGCCGCGGTGAACGCCGCGCTCGCGCCGCTCTGGCCGCGCCTCAATGGCGCGCGCATCTTCATGACCGGCGGCACCGGCTTCATCGGCCGCTGGATGCTCGAAGCGCTCGCCCGCGCGGATATCGATGCCGAGGTCGTCGTCCTGACCCGCGACCCGGCTGCCTTCGCCGAGCGCGCGCCGCACCTCGCCGCGGGCCTCACGCTGCTGCCCGGCGACGTGATGAGTTTCGAGCCGCCAAAGGGGGCCTTCACCCACATCGTCCATGCCGCGACCGACGCCAGTGCCGCACTCAACGCGCGCGATCCGCTGCGCATGTTCGACACCATCGTCACCGGCACCCGCCGAACGCTCGATTTCGCGCGCGGCAGCGGCGCGGGGCGGGTTCTCTATCTCAGCTCCGGTGCGGTCTATGGCGCGCAGCGGCCCGAGATCAGCCATGTCGCCGAGGGCTGGCATGGCGGCCCTGACCCCTGTGACCCGCGTTCGGCCTATGGCGAGGGCAAGCGCGCCGCCGAAATGCTCTGCGCGATCTACGCCCGCCAGTTCGGGGTTGAGGTGGTGAACGCCCGCATCTTCGCCTTGCTGGGGCCTTTGCTTTCGCTCGATATCCATTTTGCGGCGGGCAATTTCATCCGTGACGCGATGGCGGGTGCGACGATCCGGGTCGAAGGGTCGGGACAGGCGGTCCGTTCCTACCTCTACGCCGCCGATCTCACGACCTGGCTCTGGACGCTGCTGCTCGATGGCAAGCCCGGTGAGACCTATAATCTCGGCTCGGAGGAAGCTGTCTCGATCGCCGATCTCGCGCACCGCACCGCCGCGATCCTCGGCGGTCCCGGCGTCGAGATCCTCGGCCGCCCCGATCCCGGCTGGAACCCCGGCCGCTATGTTCCCTCGACCGCAAAATTCCGCCGCGACCTCGGCCTCGCTCCCACCGTCGATCTCGACGAGGCGATCCGCCGCACCGCGCTTCACAACGGATGGACTCCATGACTTTCGTAAAGCTCTCCGACTGGGTCGCCAGCACGCTCGCACAGCGCGGCATCCGCGATGTCTTCATGCTGACCGGGGGCGGGGCGATGCACCTCAACCACTCGCTCGGCACACATCCGGAGCTGAAGACGACCTTCACCCATCATGAGCAGGCGCTGGCGATGGCGGCGGAGGCTTACTACCGCCTCACCAACCGGCTCGCGGTGGTCAACGTCACCTCGGGCCCCGGCGGCACCAACGCGATCACCGGCGTCTATGGCGCCTATGTCGACTCGATCGGCATGCTGGTCATCTCGGGACAGGTGAAGACGGAGACCACGGTCCGCCACACCGGCCTGAAGCTGCGCCAGTTCGGCGATCAGGAGCTGGATATCGAGGAACTGGTCCGCCCGGTCACGAAGTACGCGACGATGGTCACCGATCCGCGCTCGATCCGCTATCATCTGGAGAAGGCGATCCACCTCGCCACCACCGGTCGCCCCGGTCCGGTCTGGCTCGACATCCCGCTCGACGTTCAGGCGACGAAGATCGATCCCGACGATCTGCTCCCCGGCTTTGACCCGGCGGAGCTGGACCAGCCCTGGCAGGCGAACGATCTCGGCGCGACCGCCGACGCGATCCTCGCCAGGCTCGCGGCTGCGCAGCGCCCGGTGGTCTTCGCGGGCGGTGGCGTGCGCCTGTCGGGCGCGCATGAAGCGTTCCTCAAGCTGATCGAGAAGCTCGGCATCCCCGTCGTCACCGGCTGGAACGCGCATGACGTGCTGTGGAACGATCATCCGCTCTATTGCGGGCGTCCCGGTACGGTGGGCGACCGCGGCGGCAACATGGTGACGCAGAGCGCCGATCTGCTGCTGATCCTCGGCAGCCGCCTCAACATCCGCCAGGTCAGCTACAACTGGAAGAGCTTCGCCCGCGAAGCATACAAGATCTGGGTCGATATCGATCCGGTTGAGCTCGCCAAGCCCACCGTCACCCCCGACATGCCGGTGGTCGCCGACCTCGCCGACCTGATCCCGGCGCTGCTCGACCGGCCCTATGCCGGACCGACAGCGGTGCATGCCGAATGGCTGGATTGGTCGCGGGAGCGGATCTTCAACTTCCCGGCGGTGCTGCCCGAATATCGCCGCCACGGGCCGAGCATCCATCCCTATGTCGCGATGGACGAGCTGTTCGGTCAGCTCGATGAGGACGACGTCGTCGTCACCGGCAACGGCAGCGCCTGCGTCGTCAGTTTCCAGACCGCGAATTTGAAGCAGGGCCAGCGGCTGTGGACCAACTCCGGCTGCGCGACGATGGGCTATGACCTGCCCGCCGCGATCGGCGTCTGGGCCGCGACCAATGGTGAAAAGCGCATCATCGCCATCGCCGGCGACGGCAGCATCATGATGAACATCCAGGAGCTGCAGACCATCGCGGGCTACAACATGCCGGTGAAGGTCTTCCTCGTGAACAACGCCGGTTACGTCTCGATCTTCCAGACGCATCGCAACTTCTTCAACGGCGTCGAGGTCGGTGGCGGGCCGAAGAGCAATGTCACCTTCCCCGATTTCGGCAAGGTCGCGACGGCGTTCGGCTTCGCCTATTTCCGCGCGGAATCGCACAACGACCTGCCCGGCACGATCGCCGCCGCGCTCGCCGCCGATGGCCCGGTGCTGTGCGAGCTGATCATCGACGAGCATGTCGGCTTCGCGCCCAAGCTAGGCGCCAAGGCGCATCCCGACGGCCGCATCACGTCCCCCGCACTCGAAGACCTGTCACCCTTCCTCCCCCGCGACGTCCTGGCGGCGAACATGCGGATTCCGCTGGTGGAGGAGTCGTGATGGCTACCGTTTCCATCGATCCTCTATCGTCACCCCGGCCTCGTGCCGGGGTCCACTCCGCCTCGCGCGTTGCGCCCAAGCTTCCTTCGCGCCGCTTGCCTCCCGGTGGACCCCGGCACAGGGCCGGGGTGACGGGTGGGGAGAAGAAGGGGAGGCACCCGTCGTGATCGCGCGTGCAGACCGTCCGTTGCGCTTTGCCGCGGCGGGCGCGGCCAACACCGTATTCGGGCTCGGCATCTACCCGCTGCTGCTCTGGGCGGTGCCGGTGTTCCACACCCACTACCTGCTCGCGCTGGGCATCGCGCAGGCGGTCAGCCTGTGCTTCGCCTTCACCACCTACAAGCTCGGCGTGTTCCGCACGCGCGGCAACCTCGCCCGCGAATTCGGTGCCTTCGCCAGCTTCTACCTCGCCAATTATGCGGCCAACTGGATCATCCTGCCGATCCTGGTCGAGATCGGCGGGGTTCCGCCGATCATTGCCCAGCTCGGCTTCGCGTTCGTCATCATCGTGACGAGCTGGTTCTGGCACAGCCGCATCACCTTCCGCATCGCGGAGAGACCCTGATGACCGAGTATCTGCACCGCGATTGCCCCGCCTGCGGTTCCTCCGAAGCGCGCCGCGAAGTTCGCGCGGGCAAGGCTGCCGAGACGATGACGCTCGATGCGCTGCGCCCGTTCTGGGCGGGGCTGTTCAAGGAGAAGTGCTTCTTCTCCTACCATCGCTGCACCGGCTGTGGGCAGCTCTACAACCCGGTGTTCTTCACCGGCGAGCAGCTCGGCGAGCTGTACGCGCGTATGGCGCCCAACATGGATGCGGTGGGTGACGCCGCGATCGTCGCGACCCAGCACGGCTATTTCAAGCGTACCGTCGCGCAGGGCGGGCTGGGCGGCGGCTATCTCGAGATCGGTCCGGATGTCGGCCATATTGTCCGCGCGGCAGCGCTGCACGGCGGGTTCAACCGCTTCTGGCTGTTCGAACCGAATGAGGCGATCCACGATACGCTGCGCGCGGCTGCCGGGGGGCTGCCCGCGACGATCTCGACCGGGATGGACGATCTCTCGCCCGTTCCCGATGGGTCGATCGGTCTCGCGGTGATGGTGCATGTGCTCGATCACCTGCTCGATCCGCTGGCGATGCTGTCGCAGATCCGCGCGAAACTGCGTCCGGGTGGCACGCTGATGATCGTCACGCACGATGAAAGCTCGCTGCTGCGGCATGTGATGGGCAAGCGCTGGCCGCCCTTCTGCCTCCAGCATCCCGAACTCTATCGTCCCGCGACGATGAAGGCACTGCTCGGCCGTGCCGGGTTCGACGACGTCGTGGTCGAGGGCAGCCGCAACGTCTTCCCGCTCGATTTCCTCGTCCGGCAGGCGGCATGGGCCGCCGGGATCCGCGTCAAATCGGTGCCGCTCCCGGCGATCCCGGTCGGGCTCAAGCTCGGCAATATGCTGACACTGGCGACCGCACCGGCTCAGGCTGCGGCGCGCTCGCCGATGCTCGAAGCCGCCGAGTAATCGGCGATCTGGGCGAGGGTGACGGCGCGCGCGTCGTCACCAGATCCCACCGCCTTGTGCCAGGCGACGATCCATTCCAGCGCGCGGTCGAGGGTGAGGGCGGGGCGCCAGCCCAGCGCCGCGCGTGCCTTGGAGCTGTCGAGCCGCAACAGCCCGGCCTCGTGCGGGCGCGGCCCGCTGTCGAGCAACGGCGCGCCGCCATCGCCCCATGCCGCGCGCATCCGCTCGACGATCCAGCCGACGGGCCGTGCATCGTCGTCCGACGGACCGAAGTTCCAGGCATCGGCGAAGCTGCGGTCGCCCGCCATCAGCCGCTCGGCGATCGCGATATAGCCGCCCAGCGCCTCAAGCACATGCTGCCACGGCCGCACCGCGTCGGGCGCGCGGATCAGTGGTGCGGCGCCCGCCTCGAACGCGCGGATCAGGTCGGGGATCAGCCGGTCCCCGGCCCAGTCGCCACCGCCGATCACGTTGCCCGCGCGTACCGTGGCGAGGGCGGGGCCTTCATCTTCGAAGTACGAGCTGCGCCACGATGCCGCGACCAGTTCGGCGCAGCCCTTGCTGCTGCTGTACGGGTCATGCCCGCCCATCGGATCGCTCTCGCGATAGGGCCAGATCCATTCGCGGTTGGCGTAGCATTTGTCGCTGGTGACGCAGACCACGCCCTTGACGCTCCCGGCGTGCCGCGCGGCCTCCAGGACATGGACCGTCCCCATCACATTGGTCGCATATGTACCTACAGGGTCCGAATAGGACGCCCGCACCAAAGGCTGTGCCGCGAGGTGGAAGACAAGTTCCGGTTTCGCTCTGGCGAAGGTGGAATGTACCAAATCGCAATCGCGAACATCTGCCTCGACATGTTCCACAATGTCCCGAATCCGTGCCGCCTCGAACAGGCTCGGATTCGTCGGGGCGGGCAGTGCCAGACCCGTCACCTCGGCCCCCATCGAATGGAGCCAGAGGCTCAGCCAGCTGCCCTTGAATCCGGTATGCCCGGTGACCAGCACCCGGCGCCCGCGCCACCCGCTCACCAGCGCTTCCACGGCGCATTTCCGCCGTTCCATAGCTCTTCCAGGTACATCTTGTCGCGCAGCGTATCCATCGGCTGCCAGAAGGCCTCATGGCGATAGCCCATCAGCTCGCCGCCCCGTGCCAGCGTCTCGAGCGGCTTCTGTTCCCATACCGTGTCCGGCCCGTCGATCAGGTCGAGCACCGACGGGTCGGCGACGAAGAAGCCGCCGTTGATCTGCCCCCCGTCACCGGCGGGCTTCTCGCGAAAATCGGTGACGCGGCCTTCGTCGAACTCGAGCGCGCCGAAGCGGCCCGGGGGCGAGACCGCGGTGATCGTCGCGCGCAGCCCGTGCGCCTTGTGGAAGCGGACGAGGTCGGCGATGTCGATGTCCGCCACGCCGTCGCCATAGGTGAAGCAGAAGGGCTCGCCATCCTCCAGATAGGGCCGGATCGCGCCCAGCCGCCCGCCGGTCATCGTCGAGGCGCCGGTCTCGACCAAAGTGATCCGCCACGGCTCGCTGCGGGCGTGATGCACCTCCATCCCGTTGCCACCGCGCAGGTCGATGGTCACGTCGGAGGTATGGAGGAAGTAGTTCGCGAAGAACTCCTTGATCAGATATCCCTTATATCCCAGGCAGATAACGAAGTCGTTGAACCCCGCCGCCGAATAGATTTTCATGATGTGCCACAGGATCGGCATTCCGCCGATTTCGACCATCGGCTTGGGCCGGACGGCCGTCTCTTCGCCGAGCCGGGTACCAAGACCGCCGGCCAGGATTACGGTTCGCATCGTTACTCCACGTCATGCCATTCGACACCATGACGGACCCGAACCTCCCGCCCCGTAACCGCAATCGCTGGACCCAGCGTGCCGCGATTCTGCTCATCCTCCTTGTCGCCGCCGCGATCCGTATCCACGGCGTCGGGTTCGGTCTGCCCGCGCTCAACGATCCGGACGAGCCGCTGTTCATGATGACCGCGCTCGACATGCTACGCAGCGGCAACCCCAATCCGGGCTGGTTCGGACACCCGGCGACGCTGACCTTCTATGCGATCGCGCTGGTGATGGTCGCGGTCGCGGGGATCGGAATCCTCACCGGACGCTTCGCCGATCTCGATGCCTTTGTCGCCGCGGCCTATGCCGATCCCTCGATCCTGTTCCTGCCCGCACGATTGTTCTTCGTCGCATGCGGCGTGCTCTGCGTCTGGCTCACATACCGGCTCGGCAAGCGGCTGGGCGGCGAGCGGCTCGGGCTGGGCGCGGCGGCGCTGCTGGCGGTCAATTCGGTGCATGTCGAATATTCGCAGGTGATCCGCACCGATGTGCAGATGACCGTCTTCGTCCTGCTGGCCATGCTGGCCTCGCTCGACATCCTGGAACGCGGTCGGCCGCGTGATCATGTGCTGGCAGGAATCTGGGTCGGGCTGGGCGTCGCGACCAAATGGCCCGCGGCGCTGATCATCTTCAGCCCGCTTGCCGCCGCGTTGGCTCGGGGGCAGGGCAGGGCACTGCGCCCGCTCGCGGTGCTGGCGGGTTCGGCCGCGGCGACGCTGTTCATCGTCTCGCCCTTCCTCCTGATCGACTACGCCACGGTTGCGCAGAATCTCGGCGGAGAGGCCCGGCCGATGCATCCGGGCGCGACCGGGGGCGGGTTCCTGTGGAACATCGGTTGGTATGTGCGTGGTCCGCTGGCCGAATCCTTCGGTATCGCCGGGCTGGTCGCGGTTCTGGCCGGAAGCTTCCTCACCTTGCGCGATCGCCGGGTGCTGATCGCGGTGCTGCCCGGTATGGCGGTCTTCTGCATCGTGATCGTCACGCGGTCGCTGGTGTGGGAGCGTTGGATCGTTCCGCTGCTCCCGTTCCTCGCGCTGGCTGCCGCTGCGGCAATTTGTGCGCTGGGCGACTGGCTGCGGGGGCAGTTCAAACAGCGTTTGCCCGGGTTCGAGATTGCGGCAATGCTGCTGCTTCTCGCGCCGGTGGCGCTCGCGACGCGCGCGAGCCAGACCGAGCGGCTGAACGACACGCGCCAGATCGCAGCCGCCTGGATCCGGGCCAATGCCCCGCGCGGCAGCGCGGTCCTGGTCGAGCATGCTGCGTTCGATCTGCTCCAGGATGGCCGGGAGCTGCGCTTTCCGCTCGGCTCGGCAGGCTGCGTCGATGCCGCCGCGTTGCTGGCTGGCCGGATCAGCTATTCGCGGGTGGAAACGCTGCGATCGGGCCGCGCCGTCGTCGATATCGGGCATGTCGACGCTGCAAAGCGGGACAGCTGCCGCGCGCCCTATGCGATCTTCACCCACTATCAGGTCTATCGTGACGACGGGCAGCGTTTCGCTACGCAGTTGGAAGCGTATCGATCGATCGCGGCCGGCGGGCAGGTACGCGCCGTCATCCGTCCGGTACCCGGTGAAATCGGCGGGCCGGTCGTGCACATCGTGCAGATGACCGAGCCCGCCGCGCTTTAGGCCCGGATCAGGATCGCAAGCGGGGCGCCGTCTTTCGCCAGGGTCGAAGGGCTGACGGCAGGGTCAGCCCCAGATACGCCGTGCGGCCGCGGATCGCATCGATCGTCCGGCCCAGTTGCCGGGCGATCTCGCTTGGACGCTGGCGATCCTCGATCAACCTGCGAAGCTCGATATCATCGGCCTCTGTCCAGGGGCGGCGGTGCCGGATCATGGTCATGACGCACCTCCCGCCACCCGAACCCCCTCGACCTCCGCGGGATCGGTCTCGCGCTGGCCGTAGCGGGCGTAGAGGGTGGGCAGGACGAACAGCGTCAGCAAGGTCGCCGAGATGAGCCCGCCGATCACTACGGTGGCGAGCGGCTTCTGCACCTCGGCGCCCGCGCCGGTCGCGATCGCCATCGGTACGAAGCCAAGCGAGGCGACCAGGGCGGTCATCACCACCGGCCGGAGCCGCGCGAGTGCGCCTTGCCACGCTGCCTCGGCCCGTCCGACGCCGCGCGCCATCAGATCCTGGATCGAGGTCACCATCACCAGCCCGTTGAGCACCGCGATGCCCGACAGTGCGATGAAGCCGACCGCCGCCGAGATCGAGAAGGGCATGCCGCGCAGGAACAGCGCGAGCACCCCGCCCACCAGCGCGAGCGGTACGCCGGTGAACACGATCGCAGCATCGCGGACCCGTCCCAGCGCGCCGTAGAGCAGCAGGATGATGAGCGCGAAGCAGGCTGGTACCACCAGCATTAGCCGCGCGCTGGCCGACTGGAGATTCTCGAACTGGCCGCCCCATTCGAGATACTCGCCGGCGGGTAGGCGCACCTGAGCATCGATCGCGGCGCGCGCGTCCGCGACCACGCCTGCCACATCGCGCCCGCGGACATTGGCCTGGACGACGACACGGCGCTTGCCATTCTCGCGGCTGATCTGGTTGGGACCGGACGTCACCGCGATATCGGCGATGCTCTCGAGCGGGACGAACGCGCCGTCCGGCGTCGGAACCGGCACCTGCCCGAGCGTCTGCAGATCGGCGCGGGCGGTGTCGTCGAGCCGGATCGTCACCGCAAAGCGCCGGTCACCCTCGAAGATCATGCCCGCATCACGCCCGCCGATCGCGGCCGCCACGGTATCCTGCATGACGCGCGGAGTGATGCCGAGCTGTGCCATGGCATCGCGCCTGGGCCTGATGTCGAGCATCGGCAGGCCTTCGGTCTGCTCGACGCGGACATCGGTCGCGCCGCGCACGGTGCGCAGGATGGTCGCGATCTTGTTGGCCGTGGCGTTCATCGCGTCGGTGTCGTCGCCGAACACCTTCACCGCAATGTCGCCGCGCACCCCTGCGATCAGCTCGTTGAAGCGCATCTGGATCGGCTGGCTGATCTCGAACGCGTTGCCGGGAAGCCCTTCCAGCGCCGTCTCGATCTTGCCGACCAGTTCCGTTTTAGGGAGCTTGGGGTCCGCCCATTCCTTGCGGTCCTTCATGATGATGAAGGTGTCGGAGATGTTGGGCGGCATCGGGTCCGACGCGAGTTCGGCGGTGCCGGTCTTGGAGAAGACGAACTTGACCTCCGGGATCGCGGAGATCGCCTTCTCGACCCGGAACTGCATCGCCTGGCTCTGTTCGACCGAGGTGCCCGGCACGCGCAGCACCTGCGCGGTGGCGTCGCCCTCGTCGAGCTGCGGCAGGAATTCCTGTCCCAGCGTCGCGAACGCACCGATCGCGATCAGGAACGCGCCCACCGCCGCGAGGATCGTGGTGCGCGGCCGGGCCATCGCCTTGGACAGGCCGGGCTCGTAGCGGCGCTTGAGCCATCCCATGATCCGGCCTTCCTTCTCCTCGACCGGCTTCGACAGCCAGATGGCGAGCATCGCGGGGACGAAGGTGAGCGAGAGGACGAAGGCGAAGGCGAGCGCGAGGATGACGGTGAGCGCCATCGGCGTGAACGTCTTGCCCTCGACCCCGGTAAGGGTGAGCAGCGGGACATAGACGAGGATGATGATCGCCTGCCCATAGACCGAGGGGCGGATCATCTCGCGCGCGGCGCTCGCCACGACCTGCAGCCGCTCCTCCTTGTCGAGTGTGCGCCCGATATGGTGCTGGCGCTCGGCGATGCGGCGCAGCGCATTCTCGACGATGATGACCGCACCATCGACAATCAGCCCGAAATCCAATGCGCCGAGGCTCATCAGGTTCGCGGAGACCCCGCCGCGCAGCATCCCGAAGCTGGTCATCAGCATCGTGACCGGGATCACCAGCGCCGCGATGAGTGCCGCGCGGAAATTGCCGAGCAGCAGGAACAGCACGACGACGACGAGTAGTGCGCCCTCGGACAGGTTCTTCGCCACGGTCTTGATCGTCGCGTTGACGAGGCCCGTGCGGTCGAGCACCGGCTGAATGATGATGTCGGTCGGGAGCGAGGCGTTGATCGATTCAAGCCGGGTGGCGACCGCCGAGGCGACGTTGCGGCTGTTCTCGCCGATCCGCATGATCGCGGTGCCGACCACGACCTCCTGCCCGTTCTCGGACGCCGAGCCCATGCGGATCGCCTGGCCGAGCTTCACGGTCGCGACCTGGTTAAGCAGGATCGGGACGCCCTCGCGCGTTGCGATCACGGTGCGGGCGAGCTGATCGGCGTTGGCGATGCGCGCGTCGGAGCGCACCGCAAGCCCTTCGCCATTGCGGTCGACCACGCCGGCGCCGACCGCGCTGTTGTTTTGCTCGAGCGCGGTGGCGAGATCGCCGAGGCTGAGCTTGAGCGCCGCGAGCCGCTGGACGTCGGGCACCACCTGATATTGCTTCACATAGCCGCCGATCGCATCCACCCCGGCAAGACCGGGAACGGGCTTGAGCAGCGGCGCGACGATCCAGTCCTGCGCGGTGCGCAGATAGGTCGCCTTGTCGGCTTCGCTGACCAGCCGATCACCCTCGGGGGTGATGTAGCTGCCATCTGGCTGGATGCCGGGCTCACCGGGCTTGTGCTTGTCCTCGGGCCGGTGAGCCATGTGGACGGTCCACATATAGACCTCGCCCAGGCCCGTCGCGATCGGGCCCATTTCAGGCGTGGCGCCCTCCGGCAGGCTCTCCTCCGCGGTGCGCAGGCGCTCGGCGACCTGCTGGCGCGCGAAATAGATGTCGGTGGAGTCGGTGAAGACCGCCGTCACCTGCGCGAAGCCGTTGCGGCTCAGCGAGCGGGTATATTCGAGCCCGGGCACGCCGGCGAGCGCGGTCTCGATCGGGAAGGCGACCTGCTTCTCGACCAGCTCGGGCGAGAGGGCAGGCGCGCGGACGTTGATCTGAACCTGATTGTTGGTGATGTCGGGGACCGCATCGATCGGCAGCCGCGACAGCGAGGCGGCACCGATCGCCGCAGCGATCAGCGTGACGAGCAGCACGAACCAGCGCCGCTCGACCGCGAAGGTGACAATGCGAGCGATCATGGGTCAGTGCCCCCCATGCTCGGCTTCGCCCTTGCCGAGCTCGGCCTTGAGGGTGAAGCTGCCTTGCCCGGCGATTTCCTCGCGCCCGGTCAGGCCCGCGGTGACCGTAACGATGCCGGATCCGCGCGCGCCCAGCGTGACCGGGGTGGCCTTGAAGCCGGTAGGCGTACGCACGAATACGACCGGCCGTTCCTCGACCGTCTGGATCGCGCTAGCCGGGACGGTAACGCTGCCGTTGCCTGCGCCCGGCAATTGCATCGCGGCGGTGACCGCCTCGCCGACACGCCATTCGCCCGCGCGATTGTCGATCAGCGCGATCACCGTCACCAAACGGGTCGCTTCGTCGAGGACAGGGGACACGAAGCTGACACGCGCCGCCGAACGGCGTCCGCCCGAGCTGATCTCGACCGGCGCGCCGGTCTTCACCTGCGCGGCTTCGGCAGGGGAGAGGGCAACGGTGACGGCGACCTGCGAGAGGTTGGAGACACGGAAGAGCTCCGCATCCGCTGCGACGGTCTGGCCGAGCGTCACCGGGCGCGCGGTCACCTGTCCTGCGATCGGTGCGGTCACGCCGATGCGGTTGAGGCCGCCACCGGCAACGCCGGCAGCCGACAATTGCTGGCGGGCGAGGCGAAGCGCGATGCTGGCTTCGGTCGCTGCAGTACGCGCAGCGATGACGTCGCGCTCGGGCGAGACGCGCAGCCTGAACAGCCGTTCCTCGCGCGCGAGGTTCGAACCTGCGAGCGCGGCGCGTGCCTGCGCCGCTTCCACCTCGGCACGGATCGACGCCGCTTCGCGGCTTTCGATCACCGCCAGCACCTGTCCGCGCCTGACCGGCTGGCCGAGATTGTAGTTGAGCGCGACCACGCGTCCGCCGATCGCCGCCGACACGACCTGGGTGCCCTGCGGATCGCCTTCGATCGTCGCGGGCCGCACCAGTGCGCCCCCGCCGCTGACCGACGGCCGCACGATCTCGATCCCGGCGGTGCGGATCTGTTGCGGCGTCAGGGTGATCTCACCCTCATCGGCATGGTCTTCCTCGCCGCCTGCTTCGTCCGCCTTGTGATCCGGTGCTTCGGCCGCATTGTTGGCGGGTGCCTCCGTGCCTCCGCATCCGGCGAGCAGCAGGGCAAGCGGAGCCGCAGCTCCGATCATGAGCGTCTTCATCGTCAGTTCCCGGGTTGCGCCGGCGCGGTGGCCGGCGTGAGGAGCCGGGCGAGGCGCGCCTCGGCATCATGATATTGCGCGTGCGCGTCGATCGCGGCGGTGCGGGTGTCGAGCAATGCCTGCTCGGCTTCGAGCAGGACGAGCTGGTCAAACTTGCCCTCGCCATAACCGACGCGGGCGATCCGCGCCGCTTCCTGCGCGGCAGCAAGAGCAGGGGTCGAGGCACGCACGCTCATCGCGGCGCGATCGCGGTCGGCGCGGGCCGTGGTGATCGCACGTTCTGCCTCGAACCGGACCAGCCGCCGCTGTGCATCGGACTGGTTGCGCAGCGCTGCTGCCCGGTCGACCGCGGCGCGCCCGTTGTTGAAGACGGGCAGCGGCACCGACACACCGAACACCATCGCCATGTCGCCGCTCGCTTGAAGCCGCCGAGTGCCCGCGCTGAGCGTCAGGTCGGGCACGCGCTGGCTGCGCGCGAGGCGCACTCCGGCATCGGCGGTGCGAAGATCGGCGCTGGCCGCGGCGAGTGCGAGCGTTCCTTCGGCCGAGATGGGGAATTGCGGACCTGCCTGAACCGGCGCGACGCGATCGAACCAGGGTTGGTCGAGCCCGGACGAAGGCGCACCGGTAAATTGCGCGAGTGCGGCCCGGGTCGCCTCGACCGTGCGGCGCGCGCGCTCGGCTTCGGCGGCGGCATTGGACGACAGCAGCGCGGCGCGCTGTTCGTCGATCGGCGCATTGGCCCCAGCCATCACCCGGTCCCGGGCGATCCGCAGATTCTCCCCGGTGACCCGCACCTGATCCTCGGCGATCGCCAGACGGCGCTCGGAGGTGACCGCTTCTATATAGGCCTGCGTCACCTGAAGGCGCAGATCGGCGATTGCAGCCTGCTGGTCGATCCGTGCGCGCGCGGCCTGCGCGTCGGCGACGCCGATCCGTGCTGTGCGCTTGCCGCCAAGCTCGAGCGGCAGGGAGAAGCCGATCGTCGTCTCGGATTCGTTGAATCCGCGATACGGTCCGGTGCCGATGACGTTTCCGACTTCGGCATCCAGCGTCGGATTGGGCCGCAGCGCGGCGATCCTGCGTTCCGCTTCCGCCGCCTCAATCCCGAGCGTGGCAACTTCGTTCGCGGGGGATGTCGCGCCGGCCCGGCGCACCGCTTCCTCCAGCGTCATCATATCGCCCGCCTCGGCGGGCGGGGTTTGCGCCTGTGCGATCCCCGCACAGGACGCCGCGGCGAGCAGCGCCGCGATCATCACTCTCATGTCTGAAACTCCTGACGTACCGGTTCAGGCCGCCGGAAAAGGGTCCGGCAGCGTCTCGGTCGTCAGGCCTGTGGAGGTCTCAGCGACGGATCAGGCGCGGCGCCGGCAAGTGAGGCCACGCGGGGGAAACCACTTCCGTCGGCGAGCGACGCGTAGCTGCCCGGCGTCAGGTCGTTCGCGAGCGATGCGCAATGATGGCCGTGACAGCCACTATGCTGGTGCTGGACGCCCTTGTCCGAGCCGTCGGTATCCGGAGTACTGCCGCCTTCTTCCCCGGCATGAGCCGTGGCACTCGCCTCGACACAGATCGTCCGCTCCGCCGCATGCGCGACGGCGCCTGATGCGAGCGAAAAGGACGCAAGCACACAGATCAGGGCGAGGAGAAGACGACTCATTCGGAGGTCGCTTACAAGATTGTTTGAAATTCGTCATCTGCAAATTGCGAGGATCGAATTGTTATATAGTAACATATCAGGAATCGGAGATCCGAGGCATAGTTGGGAAATATTCCGGACCAGGACGACTATTTGTAGTTTGCAGAATCTTGAGCGGTGGCCGTACGCAATGCCAGCTGCTCTTTGGTGTTCTTATGGTCTGCGCTGGGAGTTCCAATTTCTGTTCGACTGTTTGAGCGGGCGGCAGAGCGTGTCGGACCGGCGCAGAGCGGAATTGAGGTATCTCCAAACTGTCGTCGTCCCGTCATCAAAGTGAAGGCTGGACGGCCTAGCCGCACCGCCGAAGCCGGCGCGTCCTGACGCCGGAGCATCCTGGGGATCATATGAAGCTCACCGCTACCAGCGCGCTCGCCGCGCTTGCTTTCGCTTGCGCGCCCGCGGCGGCGCAGACCCTTACCGTCGCAAGCGATGCCGGGGCCGATGCCGGCTCGGATGACAGCATCGTCGTCGTCACCGGTACGCGTGAGCGGTCGCGTACGCAGTTCGATACGCTGGCGCCGGTCGATGTCCTGTCGGCCGATTCGGTCCGTTCGAGCGTCTCGGGTGACCTCTCCGACACGATCGCCCAGCTGCTGCCCTCGTTCAACGTCCAGCGCCTCCCAGCGGCGGATGGTCTCGCGTTCGTGCGCCCTGCCACGCTGCGTGGTCTCTCGCCGGACCAGACGCTCGTGCTGCTCAATGGCAAGCGCTATCACCGTTCGGCGCTGCTCGGCACACGTGGGGCGCAGGCGCCCGATCTGGCGAGCATCCCATCGCTGGCGATCAAGCGGATCGAAGTGCTGCGCGACGGCGCCTCGGCGCAATATGGATCGGACGCGATCGCGGGGGTGATCAACATCATCCTCGAGCACAAGCCGGGGATGGAAGTCTTCGGCCAGTTCTCCCAATATTTCGAGGGCGACGGCAACGAATATCAGGGCGGTGTGCGCGGCGGCGCGGCGTTGGGCGATCGCGGCAGCATCGTCTTCACTGGCCAGTATGACAAGTCCGAGGCGACTTCGCGCACCCGCCAGCGTCCCGATGCGATCGCCTTCCAGACTGCCAACCCCACCATCAAGGTACCCAACCCGGTCCAGCGCTGGGGTCAGCCGGACGAGGAGCGCATTCGCGGATCAGTCGATGCGCGCTACGAAATTGCCGACGCGGCGACGCTCTACACCTTCCTCACCGCTCAGTCGGGCGAAGGCGTGACCGATTTCAACTGGCGCAATCCGGCCGGCACCGCGAACGTCTACAACCCCAGCAGCGCCTTTCCCGGCTTCTCGTTCCGGACGCTCTATCCGGCCGGCTTCACCCCGCGCTTCGGCACCAAGTACAGTGATTTCCAGACCAATTCTGGGGTTCGCGGCGAGCTGAGTGAAGCCTTCAGCTACGATGTCAGCGTCGGCTACGGCCGCAGCCGCATCGACTACAACATGCGCGAGAGCCTCAACGCATCGATGGGGCCGCTGAGCCCGACCAGCTTCTATATCGGCCGGCTGGAACAGCGCGAATTCAACATCAACGCCGACTTCGTCTATCGCTTGCCGGTGGGTGGAGCCGAGCCGCTCAACATCGCCTTCGGTGCCGAACGCCGCCGCGAGACGTACAAGGTCGGCGCGGGCGATGCCGCCTCCTATGCGATCGGGCCAGGCGCGGCGACGGGGCTTGCCCCGAGCTCGAACGGCTTCCCCGGCTTCAGCTCGGCAGCTGCAGGCAACTGGGATCAGACCAGCTATGCCGGCTATGTCGATCTCGAATGGCGGCCGGTGGAGATGCTGACGCTGGGTGCGGCGGGACGGTACGAGGATTTCTCCGCGTTCGGCGATACCTTCAACTACAAGCTGGCTGCGCGCATCGAGCCGGTCGAGGGGGTCGCTGCGCGTGCGACCTGGTCGACCGGCTTCCGCGCCCCGACCCCGGGACAGCTCAACAGCATCCAGACCACCCAGGGTCTCGACACGGTCACGCTGCAGATCTTCAACCAGGGACGTCTGTCGCCCAGCGATCCGCTGGCGATGGCGCTCGGCGCCAAGCCGCTGACGCCCGAAACGTCAAAGACGCTGACCGCGGGCCTGACCTTCCAGACCGGTATCGGGTTTAGCGGCAGCATCGATCTCTACCAGATCGACGTTGATGACCGGTTCAGCCAGTCGCGGACCTTCGCGGTTCCGGCGAGCTTCCCCAATCCGCAGCGCTTCACCTCGGTCAGCTATTTCACCAACGATTTCGACACGCGCACCCGCGGCATCGACGTGGTGCTGAACTATGCGCGCAACCTGGGGCCCGGCCGTGCCACCGCCACGCTCGCCTATAACTATAACAACACCAAGGTGCGCAGCGGCACCAGCGCAGCGATCCCCAACGAGACGCAGCGCCGCGTCTTCGAGGAACGGCTGCCGCAGAACAACGGCACCGCCTCGCTTGGCTATGAGGTCGGCGGTTTCTCACTGCTGCTGCGTGGCCGTTATTATGGCGCATGGACCGACGTCAGCGGCAACGCCACCGGCGAGCTGTTCCAGCGCTTTGGCGGCGTCGCCCTGTTCGACGTCGCGGTCGCCTATAAGTTCGATGAGCATTTCACGCTGCGTGCCGGAGCCGAGAACGTCTTCGACACCTATCCCGACGAAGCCACCAACCAGGCGGTGCGCGGCCTCATCTACTCGCGCAACGCCCCCTATGATACCGATGGCGGCCAGTATTATGTCCGGCTGGGCGTGACGTTCTGAGGAAAGGAAGCATGATGAACCGCCGGACGCTGCTGACCGGAATCGCCGCCCTCCCGGCGGCTGCACAGGCAGCGCCGGCGGCGCTCTCCGACACCGGCGACGAAGCCTATTGGCGCGGCATTGCTGCCGAGTATGACGTAACGCGTGAGGTGATCCAGCTCGAGAACGGCAATTGGGGCATGATGGCCCGGCCGGTGCTGGAGGCGTACAAGGAGCAGTTGGCGCGCGTGAACCGCGACACGAGCTACTATACGCGCCGCCGGTTCGGGGCCGACGCGATGGCGGTGCGCGATGCGCTGGCGGCGGAACTCGGTGTGCCAGCGGACGAGATCGCCTTCACTCGCAACGCGACCGAAGCGCTCAAGGCGCTGATCCTGGGTTATAACCGGCTGCAACCGGGCGATGCTGTCCTCTATGCCGATCTCGACTATGACAGCATGCAGGATTGCATGGAGAATCTGTGCGTGCGGCGCGGGGTTTCGGTGGTTCGCATCGCGCTGCCGGAACCCGCGACGCGGCAGGGGCTGATCGATGCCTATGCTGCAGCATTCGACGCCAATCCACGCCTGAAGCTGGTGCTGCTCACGCACCTCAGTCACCGCACCGGACTAGTCTTGCCGGTGCGCGAGATCGCCGCACTGGCGCGCGCGCGCGGGATCGATGCAATCGTCGATGCCGCCCACAGCTGGGGTCAGCTCGACATGACTCTGGCCGATCTCGATTGTGATTTCGTCGGCATCAACTGTCACAAATGGCTTGGTGCGCCGCTGGGTGTCGGTGCGATGCATATCCGCAAGACCGCCTTGTCCCGGATCGACCGCGACCCGGCCGAACCGGCGGACGGCCGCGACACCGTGAGCGCACGCGTCCATCCCGGCACCAGCGATTTCGCGGCGTTGCTCACCGTACCCGTCGCGCTTGCCTTTCAGCAGGCGATCGGGCGCGCCCGCCGCGCCGCACGGTTGCGGATGTTGCGTGACCGTTGGGTTGCGGCGGTTCGTCCACTGGCGGGCGTCGAGGTGTTGACCCCTGACGATCCGGAACTGCACGGCGGCATTACTTCCTTCCGCTTGCGCGGTGTGACCGATGTCAAAGGCAATGTGGCGCTCGCAGCGCGCATGCTCGAGCGTCATCGCATCTTCACCGTGCATCGCGACGGCCCGGCAAAGGGCGCATGCGTCCGGGTGACGCCGGCGCTGTTCAACAGCCCGGAGGATATGGACAAGCTGGCCCGTGCGCTTGCCGCAGAAGGCGCGTCGATCAGGTAGGGTAGACGCTTCCTGTTTCGACGGGATCCGCTGATCCACCTCTCACGGCACTCCAATCTGCCTTGACAGCGAAAGGCCACGGCTTATTGCCGCTTCAATTATGTAATGATGTAACGTTACATACTGTTTAGGGGGTAATATGTTTGGATCGTCTCGCTCGCTGATCGCCGCTGCGCTGGTTTGCGCGCCGGCATCATCCGTCTTCGCGCAGGAGGCGCCACGGACGGAAGAACCGGGTGAAAGTGAGGTATCCAGACGCCGGGACGGCAATGAGGACGGGGACATCGTCGTAACCGGCTCGCTCATCCGGCGGCTGCCTCGCGAGTATATCGCAAGCCCCATCCAGACCTATGGTCGCGAGGATGTCGAGCAGGCGGGATCGGGATCGCTGTCGGAATATATGCTGACGATCCCCCAGAATTTCACCGGCGATCTCAGCGATTTCGGAACCTCGGCTTCGAGCATCGGCTCGACGCTGGGTGAGGGCACGACGTTCAACCAGTATGACGGTTTTGCCGCATTCGCGCTGCGCGGCCTTGCCTCGGACGCCACGCTGACCCTGGTCAATGGCCGGCGGATGGCGAGCATAGGGATGATCGAGGCGCCGACAGTTTCGGTGATCCCCTCTGCGCTGATCGACCGGATCGACATTATCGCCGACGGCGCTTCGGCGACCTACGGAGCGGACGCGGTTGCCGGTGTCGTCAACATCGTCACCCGCAAGGTCACCGACGGTGCCGAACTGCGCGCCCGCGCATCAACCGCGACGCAGACTGGTTCGAACAATGCCGAACTGAGCGCGATTGCGGGGCAGAGCTGGAATGGCGGTCACATCTATGGCGCGGCCATGTATCAGAAGCGATCTGCTTATATTGAGGATCCGATCCTCGTCTCCGACACATTGCTGCAGATCACCCAGCTTCCCAACGAGGAACTGAGCGGGCTCTATGCCGGTGTCGCGCAAGAAGTCGGAGCGCTCAAATTCTCGATCGATGCCGCGCATTTTCATCGCAAGCGTGACGCGCGCATCAACTATATCGGCCATGCAACGGACAATCGCTTTTTCGACAATGAAGCGGCGGGCTATTCGCTTTATGGCAATGCGCACTGGCAGGCGAGCGAGACGACGTCGTTCGATCTCAATCTCGACTGGGGCAGCAACCGCACCAGCAGCACCCTGTTCCGCGGTGACCCGCTTCTGCCAGTCTCCAGCCGATCCTACACCCACCGCAACACCCTGTTCGCCGCCGAGTTGACCGGGCAGACGCAACTGGGGCGATTACCCGCGGGGCCGGTCCTGCTCGCAGGCGGAGCGCAGTATCGGCGTGAGACTTTCCGCACGAACGCCAGGATCTTCTTCAACCTCGCGGGCGGTGAGCGCGAGGTGAAGTCGCTGTTCGGCGAGGTCAACGTGCCGGTCGTCAGCGCGGACATGGGCATTCCGCTCATCCGCTCGCTCACGCTCTCGGCCGCGGCGCGCTATGAGGATCTGGGGTTTGACAATGCGCTGGCTCCAAAGGCCGGAGTCCGGTGGCAGATCGACCGTTCGATCGCACTGCGCGGCACCTATGCGCGGTCCTTCCTGGTGCCGCGGTTCCGCGACACGATCGGCATCGCCGAGCAGGTATCGTTCTGGAACTACCCCTACGCCTTCCTCGATCCGGCCAGCCAGAATCCGGCATTGCCCGCCGGGAACGCACTGGTGATGTTCCGTGCCGGGGCCAATCCCGACCTGAAGACCCAGAATGCCGACACCTTCACCATCGGCATCGACCTGACGCCGTCTTTCATCCCGAACCTCTCGATCAAGGCCGGCTATTACCGGATCAAAATCTCTGGCCGGGTGGTTACGCCTTCGCAGGACGACAGCGTAGGCGTGCGCGATCTGCAGGGGTTCAACACCGTCAATCCGGGCCGGGATCTTGTGAACCGGATCGTCAACAACCCGACGATCTTCCGCTGGTTCGCGACGGAGGTGCCGTTCGTCAGCGGCGGAGATACCGTCATCTACAGCAGCGCGAGCCAGATTCCGGCGTCGCTCCTGTCCCAGGTGCAGCTCATTGCCGATATCCGCCCGCAGAACTTCGCGGTGGAAATGACCGACGGTATCGATTTCGATCTTGCCTATCGAACGCGTCTGTTCGGCGGCGAGGCACGCTTCAAGCTGACCGGGCAATATATCCTTGGTCTCAGCCTGACGGCCGGATCGGGGCACGCTGCGTCCCGGCTGGACGGGTACGCCCAGCCTGCCGACCTGCGGCTCAACGGTTCGGCGATCTGGGGCGGCGGCGGCTACTCGATCGGCTCGGTGGTGAATTATGTCGATGGCTTCACCGATAACCGGCCCGGGGAGCCGCAGCGCAAGGTCGGGGCATATACGACCGCGTCGCTCTTTCTCGGCCTCGACCTCGAGCGTCTGGTGTCTGCGCCTGCAGCGAAGGGGGGCGAACTGCAGTTGGTCGTCGCCAATATATTCAACCAGCGGCCCAACTTCCTTCCGGATGCGGTGCTGGGATACGACCCCTACAACAATCCGCCCAACCCCCGGACCATCAGCTTGGTGTTCACGAAACGCTTGGGACGCTTCTGAACGGGAACCGGCGCGCGGTGGGGCGTTGCGGGCGCCCTCACGGTGCTGCCGGATCGACCAGCGTGTCGCGGAGGATCCCGCATTGCGGCGGGAAGGTGTCGCTTCCCTCATCCGGGCAATAGCGCATGACGCGGGCGGTTGTGCCCGGCCGCAGCCAGAGTGACGCGGAGGCGACGCCATCGACGAAACGGGAAGGCGGAAGCGAGAGATGCTCCGACCACAGGTCCATCCGCATCTGCTGCGCGAAGGTTCGCGTCGTTGCGGTAGCTGGCACGCGGTCGTCGAAGATGAAGGCGTCGATCTCCGTATCATGTTCCCAGCCGCGGCGGTTGCAATTGGCCGATCCGATCACCGCCAGCTCGTCATCGAATACCCAGCATTTGGCATGGACATAGGTGTGCCGGCCAAAGGTGGGCATGAACCGGCCGGAGCTGGAGGGCCTGCAAGGCGGCGGAACTGCAGGGATCGGTGGGGTCACCAGCTGGAAGATGCGTACCTTCGCAGCCTGATCGGGCGGCAGTCCGCGCGAAAGTGCCTCGACGAACTCGCGCCGCAAGGTCCAGATGCACGGCGTGTCGCTGTTGACGTCGGTGGCGGCGATGACGATCGTCAGATGCTGGATATTGGGCAGCGCCGCGCGCAGGGCACGCGCCGCCTCGAGGTTCAGCAGATACTGCTCCTCCATGTAGATGAAGCGGCGCGCGTTGCGGATGCCGGCGAGCAGCATCGCGCGGATGTCGCGCTCGCGCGGCATGCCCGATCCGCGGCGCGGATTGAAGGTCCGGCCGATGACGACCGAGCAGGTGTCGCCGGTCGAGCTGCGCTGGGGCGGCAGCGGCGCAGACAAGGCGGTGGGCGTGGTGAGACCGCGGCCCCGCAGCGGCGCGCGCATCTCGATCGCCCGGCTCCCCGGGTGATGATCCCAGCGGGTGATGAAGGTGCCCAGCAGGTCGATGCTCGAGGGGCCTTCCACACGGCAATGCACGTCGTGGAGCGGATTGCCGCCGCCGCCGCTCATGCTCTCGATATCGCTCTCGCTGTCGAAGCCGTCGAAATTGACCTCGAAGCTTTCGCGGGCGCGCTGGGCGAGCCGGGTGGGGCCGGGCGTGGGGCAGACGATGGTCGAGGGCAGGATTCGGTCGGGGTTGACGTCGAGTCCGCCGCAGAAGCCGACCAGCCGCTCGCCGTCGCCGACCACGAGCAGTTTCTGGTGATGCGAGCCGAGGTTGAGCGTTTCGCCATCGACGATCGCCGCGCCGCCCGGCAGCGCGTTGATATGATCGGCCGAAGCCTGGGTCTGGCGGAGCTGAGTCCGCATGTGGAACGCGGCTTCCCAGAACATCGCGCGTACCTGCACGCCATCCCGCGCGGCCCTTTCCAGCAATCTCTGCAGCTTGCTGTCGGGATCGCAGGTGATCATGTCGAAATCGTCGACGCAGATCCAGCCGAGCAGGTAGATGAACGCGTTGCCGCCGCGCACCGAACGGATCGCCTCGACCATCGCGTCATAGCCGGCGAGCATCGGCGCGCCCGGATTTTCGGCATCGACAAGATGCCGGACGGCATTGCCCGTCCGGATCGTCGCGCGCGGACTGATGACCCGCGCCAGCAGCGGACCCCAGCGCGGCGGATCGAGCGGCGAGCGGAAGGGCTGGGGTCTGGGCCGCGGCCGGGGGCGCGGGGGCGGCGGGAAGGCGAAGGGCGCGATCACATCAACGCGGCGGCTCAGCGCAGGATCGCCGGGGACCGGTTCGCTCTCACCGCGGGTCGTGGGGGTGAAGACGAAGCTGAAATGACGGCCGGCACCCTGACGGCGCAGGCTGGCGTCGATCGCCTGCATCACCGCTTCGGCGCGGCGCTGGCCAAGGCCAGTGTTCGCGCCATCATCACCGACGGTATCGGTATGGCCGACCAGCGCCAGCCCGTCGATCGGCGTCGGCGTGTCGAGGCTGGCGAGCAGGCACGCGGCGATCGCGTCGATCTGGGGCTGATGATGCGGCTCGATACGGTGCTGGCCAAAGGCGAAGCGGTCGAGCGTCTGGCGTACCGGAAGTCCGGTGCAGACCGGCGGGGTTGCCGGAACCGTCCCGGCGGCGAGCGCCGCGCGTATTGCTGCGACCGTCAGCGGACCGGCGACGCCGTCCTGCGTCAGACCATTGCGCCCCTGGAAGGTGCGCACCGCGTTGCGGGTGGCGTTGCCGGCGATGCCGTCGACGCCGAGGCCGGCACCGATCAGTTGGTTGAGCGCCGATTGCAGCCAGCGGACATTGGCGTCGCCGCCGGTCTCGGCGTCCCATCCCGCAAGCGGTGCGGCCCAATCGCCGCTGTCCAAGCCGGCCATGCCGGACTCTCCCGGCCAGCCGCTCCTCGAATACATCATCGCAGACGCTCCTTTCGCCTTCGCTCAGGGCAGTTGGAAGTGCATGAAATCCTTGCTGCTCGACCAGCTTCCACCCCAACCGAGGCCGGCGGCGATCAGCGCTTCGATCAGCGCGAGGTCGAGCGTGCAGAAGCCTTCGCGGGCGTAGCGGCCGAGCCGCTCGCGCGTGGCGCGGTCGGCCAGCGCGCGCGCTACATCGGGCGCGGTCTGCGCGCTTGCCCAGGCGGCAGTGAAATCGCGCTGGAACTGGGCGCTGAGCTCGCGCAACCGCGCCGGGCCGCGCTCGCGCCGCAGGTCGGTGCCCGTCACCGCCTGGATGACCAGAAAGTCCCGCGCGTCGCGAACATGCGGGTTGGTGCGCGGATTGATGTCCATCGCACGGCCCATCGCGTGCAGGCTCAGATTCTGGCTCCCGGCGATGCGCCGGATGTTGAAGACGCCCGGCCGGGCGATGGGCGGAACGAGCGACCGGCCGCCAAGTGCCGCTTCGGCCGCGCGGAGCGGTTCGGTGAAATCGCGATGCCCTGAGAAGCTGTGCCCCAGGAAGGTCAGGCCCGTGATGTTCGTCGCCAGATAGGCCGCAGCATCGGCGACGCCCCGGCGGGCGAACAACGGCACGAATTCCAGATACTGCGCAAAGGACCGGCTGAAATAACCGTGAACGCGCGGGTTGGCATCCCATTGCGCGCGCGCCGTCGCTTCGTCGGGCGGGGCGACTTCGGCTCGGCTCCCGCCCGATCGGGGCGGAGGGTCGCTGCGCTGTTCCCGGCGTGAGCGGTGTTCCAGTTCCTGAGGGGCACGCGGCGCCGATGGCTGCTGTTGCGGTACTGGAGCCGGGATCGGCGGCGGTACCGGGTCCGGGTTTGGCACCGGTCGCGGCGAGGGACCGGGCGCCGACAGCGCCAGCATTGCGCGCATCAGGCCGAGCACGCGATCGCGATAGGCGCCCCGGCCATAGGCGCCGTCGCCGCTGATCCGCCGTCCCATCCGGTAGATCGAGCCGGACTGGCCGAGCGCCTGTCCTGCCGCGACGGCGTTGAGCACCTCAGCGCGGCGGCTCATATGGTGATAGCGGGTTGTGCCTGCGTGGAAGCGGACGCCGAGCCCCAGCACTTCGGGAACGGCGAAATACCGGTTCCAGTCGTCATTGGTGCTGACCGTGCAGATGTCCTGGTCGCTGAGGCTCGCCCAGCGCGCCGCGAGTGCCTGGATCGCCGGATCGGGACCGCGATAGCCGCGGATGAAGGCGGCATGGCGCAGATAGCTCGCGCGTCCGGTCGTCTGGATGATGCCGCGGCCGCGGAACTTGTAGAAATCGGTCTCGCGGATGAACGCGGTCTCGGGATCGTCTTCGCGCGTCGAGAATTCGGCTTGCGGGTAATAGTGGCTGTTCCACGCCCCGCCGAACTCGCTGCCATGATTGGCCAGCCGGGCGGCACCGCCCAAATTGCCGTGCGCACGGATGAAGACAGGGTCGTCGAACAGCGAGCCGGCCGTGCGGCCCCCGCTCATGTGATTGTAGCTTGCCTTGGTCCGTCCGGGCCGCAGCTCGATACGATCGAAGAAATAGGCGAGGCCGGGATGGCGGCCGCGCGCATCGGTGCGCCCGCCGCCGCCGCGACCGCTCGATTCGATGTGCCCCGCAAAGTCGCCGTCGGTCTCGTTGAGTACGATCGCCATCAGCGCTGCGAAATCAAGCAATGCGACGCGTGGCTGGTCATAGGTGGTTGCCAGCCGGTTCCAGAAGCCGGTGAAACGGGCACGGGCGGCAGCGCCGGTCGGCATGCGCAGCGGGCCGCCGCGGCCGCGTGTAAACGGCCCCTGGCCCGACAGCGTGCGGTTGAACCAGTCGGCGAACCCGCCGACGCCGGCGAAATGGGCCTCAAGTTCGGCCGCGTTGCCGAAGTCGCGTGCGGCGAGCGCATCGACTTCGGCCTGGGCCAGGCCCGGTGGCACTGGCGGGTCGGTTTCCGGCCAATTCTCCCATTCCATTGCCTCGGCTTCGCCTCCGCGTGATGGCGGCGTGCCGCCACCGGAGAGCTCCGCACCGGGGTCGGCGAGGAGCCGCCAGCCATAGCGGCGGGGAATGGCGTTGTGCTCGTCGCGCACCGCCTCGACTCGCCAGCGTCTTGCCAAGGTCGGATCGCTTGACGTCAGGGAGGCGAGGGCCTGAGCGACCTGACGGCTGTGCGCCGCCGTTCCCTCACCGGCGCGGTAGAGGACGCGCAAGGCTCCGGTCTGCGCCGCGGCGCCGCGCAGCTTCGCTTCCGCCCAGCGGATGAGTGCCGTCGGCGGTCCGTAGAGCGCGTCGAAGCACTGGACTTCGTCAGGGTCGAGCTGCTGCAACAGCCGCATCAGCGCTGCGCCGCCGCCCGAATGGCAGGTGAGGATCAGCCGCCCCGGCTGGACGTTGCTCGCGCCCGTCGCCGCGGCGAAGCGTGCGAGCGCGAGTGTGATCAGCTGCCCGAGCGCGCCGGGAGCGGTCAGCGCCGGGAAGTCATACCCCATGCCAGTGCGCCCGCCGTAGAAATTGCCGCGGGGCAGGATTGCGAGGAGCGGGGCAGTGCGCCCGGCATTGGCTGGGTTCACCGGATCGGCGAAGTCGAGCCCCGAATTGGGCAGCTTGTCACGATCGATCCGCATTGCCGCGCCGCGTCCGGAGAAACCGTGGAGATGGACCACGACGTCGAGCCGCTCGGGCACCGCCGCCATCGCGTTCCAGCGCAGCACCAGATCGGGCGCGGTGCCGCGATGCGACGCCAGCAGCGGCACGCGGGCGTCGACGATTTCGCCGGCCGCGATGCCGTTTGCTGGATTGGGTGGCGCCGCCGCGGCTGGCTGCGCGCGCAGCGGCGGCGAAGGCGAAGCTGCGGTACTGGTGGCCTCCAGCAAGGCAAGCGCGCGCCAGGTTGCCGGGCCGACAATGCCATCGGCGCGCGGAACGATGCCCGCCGGCGCGAGCGATTGCAGCGCCAGCACGGCGGTGCGCAAACGCGGGCCGTAGGCCCCGTCCTCGCGCAGCGGCATGTCACCGAGCCCCATCAGTCCGCGGCTGGTGCGCGCGGCATGGAGCGCGTTCAGGCGCCGCTGCAGATCTGCGACTGCGGGGCCGCGGGCGCCCGGGCCGAGCGCCGGTTCGCCGGTCTCCTCTGCCAGCTGTTCCGTATCGCCGGCCTCCCCGGTGACCAGCCGCAACAGCATCGTGTCATCAAGCATGAGGTCGGCGGCGTTGGCGATGCGGCGGGCGAAACGGTCGTCCTCGCTCCGGCGCACCGGCCAAAGCTCGACGATATGCACGAAGCGCCCGGGCGATGTGCGCGGATCACTTTCGGGTCGCAGTCCCAGTTCGAGGATGCGGACTCCGGATGCAAATCCCGGCGACGCGACAAAACCGAGCTGGGTCCAGCCATGCCCGGGCACGGTGCGCAGAAGCAGGTCGCCGCGCAGCGGGCTGATCCCGCCGATCGGTTCGCCCGGCCGGAGCAGGACCCGCACGCGGCGTCCGAACAGCGATCGCGCAGCATCCCCCTGCGCCAGGTCGTTGAACAAGGCGGTGAGCGAGGCGGGAACGTTTTCCGCCTCGCCGACCTCGGCACCGAATGCTTCGCCGACGCCGCCGAGCATGTCCGTCGACGAGTGCCATTCGCCGTCCGCCTGTGCGACCGCCGCCATCAACTGTTCGCCGGCGTAGCGGGCGTCGATTTCAGCGAAGTCCGTCGATGCGTAGGACGCTTCGATCGCTTCGATCGCCGCAGCTTCGGCGAGCGCGGCCTCATCCTTGACCGAGTCCGCAGCGCAGTCGGGGCAGCATGCTGAATCGATATCATAGTCGAGCTCGCCGCTTTCGGCGGCGAACTCGGTCGCCGTGCCGACCGGGTCAGGCGGCAGGTCGAGCGCGGTCGTGACCGCCGGCATGTCCGGCGGCGTCATCGCCACCGGCCCGGGTCTTGCTGCAGGGGCAGGAGCGGGGGCCGCTGAGGTGGCGGGGGGTGGTGCATATGGAGCGGGAGCGGGGGAGGAGAGCGGGACGCTCAGCGCGAAGGGGCTGGATCGGCCGCCAATCGGTACCGCCAGCCCGAGCCCGCCGCCGCCGCCGATCGGGATCTGGAACTGGAACGGCAAGGGTGAGCCGCCGCGGTGCGCATGACGCATGCGGCGCGCCTCATCATCGCCCTCGTTACTCCAATCGGCGTCTTCCGCATCCCGCTCGGCGTCTGATGAATCGTCTTCCTCGCCTTCCATCACCGGAAGAATCCCTTCGCCGGCTTCGGACAGCGCCATCTCGGCTTCAGCCTCGATCGCCTCACCCTCGTCGTCGGCGGCGCAGACGAAATCCTCGTCGCCGGTCTCGTCGTCGAAATCCTCGTTCATGATGATCTCCTGTGGAGGAGTGGCTGAGGCCTGGGGGACGGTGTCGATCGCGCGTGCCGCCGCTACCGCCGCGATGGCGTCGCAATAGCCTGCGCCGAGCCGCGTACGGTCGGCCTCGGGCACCGCTTCGAGCGCGCCGAACAGGGCGGCACGTGTCTCTTCGATCCGCAAGCGCCGGGGTGCCGCGGCGAACATCAGCGCGACCGTCCCGGCGACATAGGGCGCGGCCATGCTGGTGCCCGACATCCGGCTGGAGAGCGGTGCGTCACGGCCGTCGCGTGGCATCGAGCGGGCGCTGAGCACCTGTACGCCGGGCGCTGCGCAGCCGGGACGGGCGGTGCGGCCGTCGCGGGTCGGGCCCGCGCTCGAAAAGCGGCCGGGCGGGCGCTCGCCGCGATGCGCGTCATAGGCGGCGACTGCGATCGTGCGGTAGCCGTTGCAGATCGTGCCGAGCGTCGTTGCGGTATCGACCGCCTGTTCGACGAACCGCAGCCGGCCGGCGCCCGCGGGATCGCGTTCGATCCACAGATGGAGCCTGCCGTCGCCGATTGCCCGCCCATGGGCGATGAGCTGCCAGCGTCCTGCCGGTGCGTCGCCATGGAGGAACAGCGAGCCCTGGGAGTCGCCGTTATTGGGGTCGTTCTCGCGATTATGGACGCGGCCGACTACGCGTCCCTGCCAGACGATGTCGGCACGGCCATCGGCCTTTACCGGCCCGGCGCGGATCCCGTCCGGACCGGTCAGGGTCAGGTCGATCGCGTCGCCTTTCTTGTACCACAGGTCGATCTCGGCGGGCCGGGTTCCTGCGGCGAGGTCGAGGTCGAAGGCGTGCACCTCGCCGGGATCGAGGGTGATCGAAGCATGCGCCGCCTTGGCGAAATAATTGCCGCAGCTCATCGTCATCGCGCGGCCGGGCTGCTCGTCGAGCATCGCATCGAGCGCCATTTCGGTGAGGGTTGCGCCGTCATGCTGGCCCGCCTGACGGCCCAGGCTCGCGTTGATGACGACGGGACGGTCCCCGGCGGTGCGGACGATGAAGTCGCAGCCTTCGATCAGATCGGTCGAATCTCCCAGAGGCTGCGGCCCCTGCGGCGTGCGCGTCGTCAGATCGACGAAGACCAGATCGGCCTCGGGCGCGAGGCCTGCGACTCCGCCCGGATAGCCGGTGCCCGAGGAGATGCCGAAGGTATGCGAGCCATGGCTTCCCGAGCCGCGGTCCGAGGTCCACCAGCGATAGCCGAGCGCCGCACGCGGATCTGGGGCAGCAAGGGCACGATCGATCTCCTCGCGGGTGAAGATGCGGCCGAAGCCGTAGCGGTTGGGGTGTGCCGGATCGTAGCGCGCACCCTGGTCCCACAGGGCGAGCAGACGCGTTCGTCCGTCAGGGCGGCGAAATGCCGGGTGTGCGAAGTCGAGTCCCCAGTCGAGATGCGCGACGACGACGCCCGCACCCGTCGGCAACCCCTCGCTTCGCCGCGCGTCGCCCGGCCGGAAGGTCACATCGCCACCGGCCTCGTCGCTCCATTGCGCGTCGTCATCGATGTCGGGGGTGGGAGTATAGTCTTGCGGCCGTTTCACGCTCTCGACCTGCCCGCGCACGGCCTCGATATCGCCGCGGCGGAGCCGGCAGGTGGCGATCAGCCCGAAGCGGGCGATGACGCGGACCGGTGCCGGAACCGCCCCGTCTTCGCGCAGGCGGATGATGACCGAGACCTGATCGTCCGGGCCGCCTTCTTCCGCGAGTTCGAGCAGGGCGCTTTCCACGCTGTCCTCCTGTCGGCGGCGCGCGCGCCGGGGCTGCGCGCGCCGCGCCGGGTCGATGTTGTGCGGTGGGCGTCAGGCCTTTGTCGGGCCCTTGGCGCTGCCGGCGAGCAGTTCGAGCGCACGGTCGAGCTTGCTGCTCATTTCCGTCAGCTTCGCGTCGACCTCGGCCTGCACACCCGCGAGGTTGGCCTTGAGCTTTTCCTCGACTTCCGCGAGGTTGGATCTGAGCTCGGCTTCGGTCACCTGCTCGTCGTCCTCGACCGTACTCGCGACGGCCTTGCCGACGTTCAGTTCGACAAGGGTGTTTTCGGGCACGAGGTCGGTGTCGCTTTTCGGTGGCGACTGGCGCAGCACATGACCAATCGCATCGCCGGTCGCCTGGTTGTAGGTCACCTGCCATCGCAGTCTGGCTGCTTCCAGCTTCTTGATTGCTTCCTCCTCCGAATCGCCAAGGACGCCGGGCACTTTCGCCAGCGCAGGCCCGACCTCGCCTGACGGCGGGGACGGGACCTTGCCCGAGGCTCGGTGAGTCTCGACCGCGACGATGGCAGGCGCCAGCGCCAGCGGTCCTTCGATCACGAGCGCCGCGGCGGTCATCGCGATACTGTCTTCAGGCGAAAGACCGCCTTCCCGGCAGACCACGCTCGCGGCGAGCGGCATGAGAAAATCCATCTGAGCCTCCTCTTGCTCGCATCGTCAGGGCGTGGTTCCGAAGGCGTTGCTGGCGTACAGCAGCGCTCCGATCGCCACGAGATTGTTGTTGTTGCCGAGGATGCCGCCACCGCTCGTGCCGCTGGCGGTCGAACCGCCACCCATCAGGTCGGAGCCGACGAGGTGAAGCAACGGCGCAACCTGGCCGATCTTCGTCCCAGGCTTGGCGATCAGCGGGATCAGCGCGGACAGCGTCTGCGTGGTCTTGAGATCGCTGCGCAGCTTGTCGACTTGCTTGCGCGTCGCCGCCTGGAAGCGGTCCTGGTCTGCGATCGCAGTCCGTACGCGGCCGTCGAGCGTCTTGATCCCGGTGGCGTTGGCGCGGACCTCGACCCGGACGCGGGCAAGTGCCGCTTCGAGCTGGGCCTGGGTTACCGCGCCGCTCGCACCGCCACCGCCCGGCCGCGGCCGAAAGGTATTGCCGCCACGGGCCGTCGGCACCGGGCGGGCCGGAGCGCGCCGGCCGCGCCGCCGCGATTCGAGGCTTTCACCTTCGCTCTCGCTGTCGCTCCAGTCGAAGACGCTGTCGGGCCAGCTTTCGCTGTCGACATTCTCGAACTCGATCGTGTCATAGTCGTAGCTCATCGTCATGCTCCCATCGTGGAGGTAGTTGGCATCGTTGGTGCGGCGGGCCATGGCGCGCGGCGCGCCGAGCGCCGCAACGCGGTGCGCACGCGCTCGACCGCCGGCATCACATAGCGGGCGAACTCGGCGGCCTCGGGCGCGCGTGCGCCGGGCCGGCCCGCGCCGTGGCAGGTGTCGCACAACAGATCGTCGCCGAAACAGGCGGGGCAGGCGCCCAGCGCAGCCGCGAGATCCTCAAGGCGCTGGCTGCACGCCGCGCGCTCCTCGAACAGACGTCTCGCGGTTGCGGAGAGCTCGGCGACGGCCTCGGCCTGTTCCTCGCGGACTTCGGCCATCAGCTCCTCGCGAAGCGCCGCATTGGCATCCTCGCCCTGGTCGTCGATCAGCTTCATGATCATGTCGATCTGGGGCGCGCCGTCGCCGCCGCCGGTGAGCGCGGCGAGCATCGCCTTGCGCGGATCGCCCGATCCGCCGCGCACCGCATCGAGCAGTGCCATCGTCGGTGCGGCGGCGGGGCCGTCCTCCGCGATTTCGACGGGCGCATCGAGAAGATCCGTGTCACCAGACATGGCGCGCCTCCGTTTCGAGCGCGAATTCGATCGCTTCGGCATCGGCGAGATCGAGCGCGTCATAGAATTCGCTGTCGGCGTCGAGATACTCGCCCTCGCCCTCGCCCTCGCCCTCGTAACCGTCGGCGTCGCCGGGCCAGGCTTCATATTCGATCGTCTCGATCAGCCGCTCGGCCTGCGCCTCGTTCATCATGTCCCACAATCGCGCGGCGCGATCCCCGGCACTGGCCGGATCGCCGTAGAAGCTGCCTTCGCCATCGGACATGAAGGCAAGGGCCTCGCCTTCATCCTCGCCTTGCCGGGGCGGGGTGGCGCCGGCGGCCTGCTGCGCAAGATGGCCCAGCAGCTGGGCGAACGCGCCGGTGGGGACGGGCGTCTGTTGCGGACCCATGGGGATGCTCGGGCGGCCCATGGGACCGAGCCGCAGCGCCGCGAGGGCCTGCTGGGTTTCGGGACGCCGCAACGCGCTCATCAGCTGGCCGGGGCCGCTTCCGCCGCCGAACAGCTGTCCCAGCGCTCCCGCCGCCTGCGGCGACCGCAGCAACCCGGTGATCTGCGACATCGCGCCGCCGCCCGCTCCGCCGCCAAGCGCGCCCATGGCGGCCTGGCCGACTTGCCCCGCGATCTGACCGAAATTGGGCCGGCCACGGCCGCCGGCGAGGCTGCCGAGCCCGCTGACCGCCGACCCGATCGCGCCGCCGGCGCGGCCCAGCGGGGAGAATTGCCCCGCGAGCTGGGTCACGCCGGTCAGCGCCTGACCGGCCTGGCGCACCGGGCCGGAGCCGAAACGGCTCATTCCGGCGCCTACGCCGCCCATCGCTGCGCCGCCGATGATCCCAGGCAACCCTGCCATCGATCCCGACATCGCGCCTTGGATGACGCCGCCGCCGATATGCGCGACCGCCGGGGCAGCGCGCTGGGCGAAGCGGCCGACGTCACGCGCGGCGGAGGAGAATGCCCGGCCGATCCCGTCGAACACGCCTTCAAGATCCGCGTCCATCGCCTCGGCAAAGCCTTCGCCGAACGCGGTATCCACCTGCTCGCGCAGGGCATATCCCGGCAGCCCCGCCAGCGATGGATCGACGACCTCGCGCAGGTAGCGCAGATCATATGCCTGGTCGCCGTGCATCGTCATCGCTCTGCTCCAAGGAAAGATTGCTCAGATACGGGGGCTGTCCGCCGGAGGTGCGTCGTCGCGAAGCGCGCGCTCGAGCAGCGCCGACAGTTCGGCCATCGACTGGAATGCGCCGATGACGGGGCCACCCAGCTGCGTGAGGGTTCCGCGCATCGGTCCGCGTTGGCCGCTGCGCGGTTCGAACCAGATGCGCAGGACGAAGGTTCGTGCGCGCTGCGAAGTCGGGCCGCTGTCGTCGCCGTGCAAGTCATCGCCTGGTTCCATGCGCTGTTCCGGCCCGGATTTTCCCGAGTCGGACACGTCGTCGCATGGGGCATTCACCGCACCATCACCGGTGCATCACGTCGCCATCTCCGCTTGCGATGCCTCGATCGCGAGGTCGATCGACCCAATGGTCTCGACCAGTGTCGCCCGGGTCGCGACCAGTGCCGTGAAGGCGGCACTGCCCGTCTCGATCGCGGGCAGGGGAGCCGGTGAGCCCGCCAGCCGGCGGGCCACAGCGCGCGTTTCCGGCATCGGATCGACCGACAGTTCGCGCTCGAGGATTTCGGCGCACAGGCGATACTGGCGGAGCGCCAGCGCGCGATTGCCCGTCGCCGCATAGGCCTCCATCAACAGCCGGTGGCCATCCTCGCGCAGCGGTTCGATTCCGCAGAGCAGGCGTGCGGGTGCGACCACCGCTTCCCAATTGCCATCTTCGGCTTCGAGCGTCGCCAATGCGTGCAGCGCGTCGAGCCGCAGGCACGCCAGCCGCTCGCGTTCGAGCAGCGCCCATTCGGCAAACATGTCGCTGAGGAACTCACCGCGATAGAGCCGCAGTCCGGTCCGCAGCAGCTTGGCACGCGCCGGCCGCGGGATCGCGCTGCGCGGCTCGAGCGCGCGGGTGACGCGCAACGCAAATGCCTCCGCATCGATCCAGAGATGCGGCGTCAGCCGCAGGCTGTCGTCTTCGGCCTCGACCGGGGCCCCCTCGCGCCGCAGCGCCCGCTTGAAGCGCCACAGGGCGGTTGCCAGGCAATGCCGTGCGCCCTCGTCGTCCTTGTCCGGCCATAATGCAGCTGCGATCTGTCCGCGATGGGCGCGATAGCCGGGCTGGCAGAGAAGCAGTCCGATCAGCGGCCAGACCGATGCGGGAAGCTCGCATTTGCCTGAACCGCTGAACAGGAGGGACGCATGTCCCAGCACGGAAATCGACCAGTTTGGCAACGCGCGCACTCCTCTGGATGTGGCCTGGTGTGGCGCGTTCGGCGGACCGTCTCAAAAGAGGTCGTCTGTCGGACCGATGCTATCCAAACCAGTTCCGGTTCTGCATCATTTCGATACAGGTGCGACCAAAAGAAGCTTGCTGTGCAGAGACTTATCATGGCGCTGTTCGGGCCTGCAAGGCCGAACATGGTCCATGGTGGTTAGTCTGGTCTCAACCAAAACGGACATTTCGGGCGCTGCTTCAGCTCAAGGCGCGGCGGGGTTGCTGTCCGCGCTATCCAGAGCGCCGGGGCGTCAGGCGATCGCTTCGTTTGAACGCTGGCCGGCAAATTCGGACGCGATCACGGCCACCAAGATGGCGACGACAAGGGCGCTCGCCGCGGTGCCGAGCCCTTCCCAGCCCCAGATGCTGACGATCGCGCCGCCGACCGGCGGACCGATCAAGGCTCCGCCTGCGCCGAACTGGGTAACGAGGCCATTGGCTGTGGCGATCCGGGGGTCTTCCGGGCTGGTGGCGCCAGCCAGCAACGGCAGTCGTGCAAAGACGAGGGGTGGCACGAGGCCGCTTACCGCGACTGCAAGGACCGAAACGGTTCCGATCCGCAGCAGGTCGGCGCTCGCATCGCCATAGAGCAAGAGGACGAGGGGCACGGTCGGGATCAGTGCCAGGGTCGAGAAGGATAGGGTGCGGCGCATGCCCAGATCGCCTTCGCGCATGAGCCACATGGCAGCCGCGGCGCCCGGCAATACGGCGAGGGACGCGATCCCGGCGACGATGGCAGCCTGTCCCATGGTTGCACCGCATCGCTCGATCAGAAAGCTGGGCAGCAGCATCGTCACGGCACTGATGAACACCGTGTAGAGGCCAAAGCCGAAGGTCGAAATCCATGCTGCGGCAGCGGGGAACCGGATCCGTGCCGGGGGGATGCCGGCCAGCGGCAGACGCATTGCGACCGGCACCGCGGCTGCGATCATCACCGCCCAGAGCAGCATCACGCCGCTCATCCCCAACATACCGGCGGCAAGCCCTGTAATCGCGCCGCCCACCGCAATGCCCACGGGCACGAATGTGCTCCACAGGGCCAGCGCGCGAGGCCGCAGCGTGTTGTCGGCAGTTGCGGCGATCGCGGTCGGTGCGGCGATGACGACAAGGACATAGCCGATGCCTTCGACGGCGCGCGCCAGAAACAGCAGGAACGGCGTGGCCGCAAACGCCTGCATCAGGCTTGCGGCGGACAGGATCAGGAGACCGGAAAGCAGAAAGCTGCGCATCCCGAAGCGGGCGAGCGCGAGTCCGGAAACCAGCCCGAACACGGCGCCGCCGACCTCCATCAGTGAAATCAGCCAGCCGAGTTGAGGCAGCGACAGCCCGAACCCGGTTCGCAGGATCGGCGCAATGACGGACATCTTGGCGAACTGTGCCGCCGCAAGAATACCGAGCAGCCAGAGTGCGAGAATGGGAAACCAGGAACGATGCATGCGCCGCCGCTAGTCGAGCGCGGGTGGTCCGGCCACGTAAAAGATATACGCGCCTAGGCGATGGTCGTGACGATGCGCCCTGTGCGGCCGTCGGCAAGCGGGATGGTTTCCCATAACAAGGTGCCGGGCAACACCGTCACGACGTCGCTGCCATTATGGCCCGTCTCGAACTGCAGCCGCTGAAACGGGCGTTCAAACCAGCCGTGGTTCTGGAGACTGTCCTGCGCGACCACGATCTCCGGGCTCGCAAAGCGCCAGAGGGATTCGCCGATGAACGCTTCCGCACCGCCGCTCCACGAACAGGTCCGGCCCGGTGAGGCTGAGAGCAGACGATGGGTCGCATCGCAGACCAGGTGGACCGGCAGCGTCGATGTCTCGATCAACCGCTTCAGCGTGGCATCGGCATCGTTGCTGGCGTTGGCGGCAATGATCTCGAGAATGCGCTCGCGTTGATGCGACTCGGGCTCATGGACGCCGCTCTCCCAGCGTGAAACCGCAGCCTGGGAGACGGAGAGAAGCTCGGCAACATGCCCCTGCTTGATCCCGTTCAATCGGCGGAAGCGGCGGAGCGCCCTTCCCAGAGGCAGATCAAGCGGCATACCGGCGTCATAGCCGGACCTCCCGGCCCGTCCAATGCTTCGCTATCCCTATTCTCCGCCGCTCGCCCGCTAACGATCCGGGCATGGCATTGGTCTCGCCTTGCCGCATCCAGCGGCGCAATCGAACAACGACTGTCACATTCATCGCCTAACCGGGCCGCGACTCGCGGTGGATCGCCCCTCGAAAGGGCAACTCGCAGCGGCGTCGCTCCAGCGGGTTTGCGCTCTCCAGGGACAGTTGATGCACGCGATCGATCGGGAACGGACGCGGTGGTTTCTCCGCAACATCCTGCCGCATGAGCAGGCGCTGCGGAACTGGCTTGCGCGCCGCCAGCCGATGGGTCTCGAGGTCGACGACATCATCCAGGAGACCTATGCGATCTTCGCCGATCTGGAGACGGTCGAGGAGATCCGCTTTCCGCGCGCCTATCTGTTCCAGGTGGCGCGATCGGTGATCACCAAGCATGTGCGGCGGGCGCGGGTCGTATCCATCCGCACGATGGATGACCTTGCCGACCTGGATCCCTGCGACGACTATCCCTCGCCCGAACGGATCGCGATCGACCGCGACCAGCTTCGCCGGCTTGCCGAGGCGATCGCGTCGATGCCCGACCGTACGCAGGAGGCGTTCGTGCTGCGGCGGGTCGATGGCCTTTCGCAGCGCGAGATTTCAGCGCGGATGGCGATCTCCGAAAATACCGTCGAAAAGCATATCTCCCGAGGACTTCGTTTTCTCGCCGATTGGTTTGGTCATGGCGGAAATGCTCTGGCAGAAGCCTCTAGGGTAAGAGATTCGGAGAACATGTCCCTAGATGAGCGAGCGAGAATCCAGTCGGTACATTGACGCGACCGCGGCCGACTGGATTGCGCGGCTCGATCGCGAGCCGCTTTCGCAAGAGGAATCGCAGGCGCTAGAGGCGTGGCTGAGCGGAGATGTCCGGCGGCGCGGAGCGTTGCTGCGTGCGGGCGCCTTGTCACTCCAGAGCGAGTCAGCCCAGGCGCTCGGTCCGGACTTCGATGCTGCGCAGTTCGCGCTTGTGGAACCGCCGAAGCCATCGCCGCAGGTGCCGGTGACGCGGCGCAGGATGCTCGCCTGGACGGGAGCAGGGGGATTGGCCGCCGCGTCGCTCGCCCTGCTCGTCGTCGGTGTGCGGCCGGCCGAGGCGATCACCACCGGGCTCGGCGAAGTGCGGCTGGTCACGCTTGACGATGGGTCGACGATCATCCTGAACACCCAGAGCAGCATGCGGGTGCGCTACAGCGACAATATCCGGCGCGTCGAACTCCTCTATGGCGAGGCCTATTTCACTGTCGTGCAGGACGGGAAGCGACCGTTTGTCGTCGATCTGGCCGGGCATCCGCTTCGGGCGGCGCGAGGAACGTTCCGCGTGCGCAAGCTCGAGAACAAGCCCATCGACATCCTGGTCGATCAGGGCGCGGTTTCGCTGGGAGAGGCGGGGACATCGGGTGCGGTTCTTATGCCGGCGCAGACCCGCCTGACCTTGCCGGACGTTGGTCCGGTGCCCGCGCCGGAGCCAATCTCCACGGACCTCGTTTCACGCGCATTGGCCTGGCGGGAGGGGCGGATCGCATTCGAAGGCGAGCCGCTGAGCGAAGCCGCCGCCGAGTTTGCGCGGTACAGCAAGACCCGGATCGAGATCCGAGATCCCGCGCTGGCGCAGGAACCGATCACCGGATTGTTCGCCGCGAGCGATCCGGTCGGGTTCAGCCGTGCGGTGGCAAGCGCGCTCGACGCGCGGGTCGAGCAGCAGGGCGCTACGGTCATTCTCGCCCGCCGCTAGGGCATCCCTAATTTTTTCGCGAAGCGGATGGCGGCAAATGCCGTGCCGCGGCTCTCAAGCCCCGAACCGCGCGGCGATTGCCGCGAGCAACAGGGGCAAGACATGTTCATCCGAAATTCGATCCTGTCAGGGACGGCGATCGCCGCCGTCGTCGCCGCGACGCCAGCCGCCGCGCAGGAGCGCAGCTTCGACCTTCCGGCGCAGCCCGCGGTCAAGGCGATCCCGGCGTTCGCGCGTCAGGCCCAGCTCCAGATCGTCGCCTCGGCGCGCGATCTTGCAGGGGTACGTACGCCCGCGATCAAGGGGCGGATGGACGCGCGCGCCGCGCTGCGCCGCCTGATCGCCGGTACGCCGCTGGAGATCGCGAGCGACGACGGGCAGGTTGTGACGCTGCGCTCCGCCCGCGCTCCCGCTTCGCCGCAATCGGGACGGACGATCGGGCAAAGCGTGCTTGCCGGGCGCGTGCTCAACACCGCGACCGGCGAATATGTGCGCAACGCCGAGATCCGGGTCGAGGGCACGACGATCGTCGCCTATTCGGACGAGGGTGGCAATTTCCGCCTGACCGGGCTTCCTGCCGGGCAGGTAACCATTGTCGTGCGCTATACCGGTCTCCAGGAAACGCGGGCGACCGCCAATGTCGGGCCGGGGCAGGTCGCGACGCTGCAGGTGGCGCTCGAGGCGCAGTCCTTTGCCGCCGACGGCGGCGGCGAGGTGGAGTCGGTGACGATTACCGCCGCGCGCGACGGCCAAGCCGCCGCGATCATGGAGCGCCGCGCCGCGATGAACGCGAAGACGGTGGTCGCTGCCGACAATTATGGCGGCCTCACCATGGGCGATGTCGGCGAGTTCATGAAGAACATGCCGGGCCTGTCGCTCGACTATACCGAGGTGGACGCGACCGCGGTGCGCATCGGCGGTCTCGATCCCAAATACTCGACCTTCACCACCGACGGCGCGCGTATGGCGACGGCGACGTCGAACAACAATAACGGCCGCCAGAATTCGTTCGAGCAGATGTCGATCACCGGCATCGAATCGATCGAGCTCAACAACACGCTCACCGCGAGCATGGACGCGGACGCTCCGGGCGGCAGCATCAACCTGCGCAGCAAATATGCGTTCCAGCGCAAGGGGCGTCAGCTGCGCTTCCAGCTCGGCGGGGTAGGCACGTCGGACTCCGGCCTGTCGCCGGCCTATTTCCCCGACGACAAGAAGCATGCGCGCATCTATCCGTCGGGGCAGATCGGCTTTGCCGACGTGTTCCTCGACGGCCGTCTCGGCGTCGCGTTCAACGCCAGCTACAACGCCAACTATGTCCAGCAGGACCGGATCCAGACCGACTGGTCCTACCTGCCCGACGGGCGGGTGATGCCCTATCAGGTAATGTGGCGCCCGGGCCCCAAATTCACCAGCCGCACCGCCGCCAACCTCGCGCTCGACTACAAGATCACCGACGATCTCGCCTTCTCGCTGCGCAGTTCCTATTCCTACTACGACGTCGAATATTTCAATCAATATACCTTCCTGATCTTCGGCACGACCACCCGGTCCTACGCTACGCCGGACTCGACGCCGACGCACATCGTGGTCAATCCCAGCGGCACCAACACGCGGCTGCACACGCAATATTCGCATCGCTATGCCGGTACGCCGGCTTATCTGGTCGCGCCGAAGCTGGAATATCGCGGCGATACCTTCGAGGCGACGTTGCGCGGCAGCTACTCGCGATCGGAGTTCAACTTCCGCGACAACAGCAAGGGCTTCTTCCAGCGCACCGACAGCTATCTGACGCGCATCGGTTTCACGCTCGATCGCGCGTCGGAGGATTCGAATGCCTGGACGCTGGCACAGACCGCGGGGCGGCCATGGGGTGACCCGCGCAGCTTCAATCGCGACGACGATATCGGCAACAACATCCGCACGTCCGAGTCCGATGCGGTGAACGAGATGTTCGGCGTCAATCTCGACCTCAAGGAGAAGTTCGAGATCGGCGGGGTGCCGATGACTCTGATGACGGGCGCCGCGGTACGCACCAATGACTGGCGCACCAATGAGGGTTCCTTCGACCAGTTCCAATATGTCGGCCCGACCGGCGACCTGACGCAGAAGGCACCCGAGGCGGTGATCCCCTGGACCCAATATTACAAGTTCCAGATCCACGGCTTCGACGCGGGCAACATGAACGCGCAGGGATGGCGTGCGGACAACAATTATGCGGTCTACGACATCTACAAGGAGCATCCCGAATATTTCGTGCCCGACACGCTGGGCAATCTGAAGCGCGAGCTCGACAACAACAAGCGCGTCAAGGAAGACATCTACGCTGGCTATCTCGAGCTCCAGGCGCGTGCGGGCCGTGCCTCGTTCGATCTCGGCGTCCGGTATGAGCGGACCAAGACCGGTGCCCGTATCGCCAATATTCGTCCGCTCTCCGAAGTGGCGGCGGCGGGTTATCCGGTCAGTGCGACTGCCGCCACAACGGTCCCCGGGCTGCTCTACCAGTATAATGGCGGCACCTATTCGACGCGGCGCGGCGATTATGACGACTGGTTCCTCAGCGGCGGCGTGAAGTACGACTTCACCGACAAGCTGGTGGCACAGGTCTCGTTCAGCCAGTCGATCCTGCGACCCGACTACGGCAATCTCGGCGGTGTCGTGTCGGTCAACGACGACACGATGATCGTCAACGTGCCCAACCCGATGCTCAAGCCCGAGCATTCGACCAAATATTTCGCACGGCTTCAGTATTTCCTCGAGCCATCGGGCATCGTCGCGATTTCCGCGTACAAGCTCGACATCAAGGACATGCAGATCACCGGAATCACGGTGAACCCGGAGGATGTCGGATACGACCCGAACGAATATGCCGGCTACACCTTCCGCAGCGCGCAGAACGCGCCGGGGACCAGCAGCAATAATGGCCTGATCCTCGAATATGATCAGCAGCTGACCTTCCTGCCCGGTGCGTTGAAGGGGCTGGGTCTGCGCGGATCGTTCACGCTGGTCGATCCCGACGGCGTGCGCCAGAACCTGCCCGAGCGCGCCGCCAACTGGGGTCTGCGCTACAGCCGTGGCCCGTTCGACTTCCAGCTGACCGGCAACTGGCAGTCGAGCTACCGCATCAGCGCGCTCGGCAACACGCCGACCACCGCGAACAACGGCATCCTCTACCGCGCCGAGCGCGAGCTGTGGAACATCAGCGCGAGCTACAAGGTCACGAAGAATTTCGAGGTGATGCTGGCCGGCCGCAACATCTTCAATGCGCCCGACATCATCTACTCGAACGAGCGCAGCCGGGTGCAGCAGTACAGCATCTACGGATCGATGTGGAACATCGGGATCAAGGGCACCTTCTGAAGTCCCCTCCTGCGGCTGCGCCTGGCGCAGCCGCCTTTCTTTCATCTGTTGATTGCGGAGCAGATCATGGTCCTGAACATCGATCGCCGGCAGCTGGTTCTTGGCGGCGGGCTGGGGCTGGGCGCGTTGCTGTTGCCTGCGGGGCGCGGCCTTGCCGCGGAACTGGGCGGCGCGCGCGGTTTCACTCACAATGTAGCAAGCGGCGAGCCAGGGCAGGATACGATGCTGCTCTGGACGCGCTACGTCCCCGCGGATGGCGAGAGCATCGTGCGCCTCGACGCCGAAGTGGCGCTCGACCAGGAATTCACGCGTAAAGTCTCGGGCGGCAGCGTCCGTACCGGTGCGTATCGCGACTGGACCGCGAAGATCACGGTCGACGGCCTGAAACCCGGCACGGTCTATTGGTATCGCTTCGTCGGACCGGATGGCAGCAAGTCGCCCGTCGGACGGACCAAGACGCTGCCTGAGGGCAATGCGTCGCGCTTCGGACTCGGCGTCTTCTCCTGCTCGAACCTGCCCAATGGCTGGTTCAATGCCTATGGCCATGCTGCCGCGCGCGACGATCTCGACCTGTGGCTGCACGTCGGCGACTATGTCTATGAATATGGCAACGCATCCTATGCCGGGAAGGCGCTCCCCGGGCGGGTGCTTCAGCCCGATCACGAGATGATCGCGCTGGCCGATTACCGGCTGCGTTTCGCCTGCTACCGCGCCGATCCCGACCTTCAGCGGCTGCACCAGATGGCGCCGATGGTCGCGCTGTGGGACGATCATGAATCGGCCAATGACAGCTATGAATATGGCGCGCAGAACCACCAGCCCGCCAAGGAGGGTGAGTGGAATCCGCGCCGTGCCGCCGCGATGCAGGCCTATCGCGAATGGCTTCCGATCAGCGACGAGCCGTGGAAGGCCTATCCGATCGGCACGCTCGCGACGCTTTACCGTACCGAATCCCGTCTGCTCGCGCGCACCAGGCCGGCCGATCTCGACGCTGCGTTCAAGGCGGCGGACCCCGATGCCGCGCTGAGTGCGTTCCGCGACGGGGTGTGGCAGGATCCTTCGGCGACGATGCTGGGATCTACGCAGGAAAGCTGGCTGGCGCACGAATTCAGGGCCAATGTGCGAACCAGCGCATGGCAGCTGGTGGGCATGGCCACGATTATCGGACGGACGCTGATGCCTGAGGCGGCGGTCGACTGGCTCAAGCCGGACGCGACGCCAGGCGCGGTCGCCAAGTTCCGTAACCATATCCGCGCCGCGAAGCAGGGCGTGCCGATGTGGATGGATCGGTGGGACGGTTATCCCGCGGCGCGCGCGCGGCTGCTGCGCGCGGCACAGCGTGCGGATGCGGACCTGGTGATGCTGTCGGGCGACAGCCACAATGCCTGGGCCTATTCGCTGGTCGAGGACGGGAAACCCGCGGGTGTCGATCTGGCCGGGCAGGCGGTCACTTCGGGCGGGATGGAGGGCAGCATGGGCGCCGACCCGCGCATTGTCGCGCAGGGCTTTGTCGCTGCCAATCCCGAACTCAAATGGGCGGATACCAGCCGTCGCGGCTATCTGATGGTCGAGGTGACGCCGCAGCGTGTGACCGGTGAGTGGCAGTTCCTGCGGACGATCACGGAACGCTCGACCCAGCTTTCGGGAACGCACCGCATGCATGTCGAGCGCGGCCGGAAGGCGTTGGCGTGATGAAGGCCACCCTGTTCCTTCTCGCGGCTGCGATCGCGCCGGCGGCGGTCGCCCGCCCTGTGGATCAGCCGCTGCCCGCTACACATCGCAGCGGGCCCTGGGCGTCGGGGCATGTGCAAGGGATCGCGGTCGACCGGAAGGGCGGCTACATCTATTATTCCTTCACCAACCTGCTCGCCAAATACGACCTTAGCGGCAAGTTGATCGGGACATTGGTGGGGTGGACCGGACATCTGGGCGATCTCGATTTCAACCCTGCCGATGGCCGCGTTTACGGCTCGCTCGAATACAAGAAGGACAAGGCCTTCTACATCGCGGTGATCGATGTCGCGCGGATCGACCGTGTCGGGATCGAGGCGGGGGACGGCGACATTCTGCGCGCTGTCTATTTGTCCGAGGTCGCAAAGGACTATGCCGCCGACGTCAATGGCGACGGCCGGTTCGACGGGGATGATGGCCAGTTCCGCGACAACGCTGCAGCCTCGCCCGATCATCGCTATGGCTGCTCGGGAATCGATGGTGTTTCGTTCGGTCCTGCGTTCGGGCGTAGCGACGGGCCGCTGCTGCTGACGGTCGCCTACGGTATCTATGGCAACACTGCGCGCACCGATAACGATCATCAGGTGCTGCTTCAGTACGACATCGCGGACTGGGCGCGTTATGCCAAGCCGCTGGTCGAGCGTTTGCCGCATCGCAGCGGTCCAGCCGCCGTGCACGGCAAATATTTCGTCCGCACCGGTAACACGACCTATGGCGTGCAGAATCTTGCCTATGACGCGGCTTCACGACGCTGGTTCATGGGGGTCTATCCCGGCAAGAAGCCGACGTTCCCCAATTATCTGCTGTTTGCGGTCGATGCCGATACGCAACCGGTACGCGGTGACCTGCTGGGCGTGCCGGCTCCGGACGGCAAGGGGTGGGAGCAAGGCAAGGTGCTCGCGCTTGCCGATGCAGGCCTCGGGGATCCTTCCACCGGAATTCGGGGTTGGCACCAAAAAGCCGATGTCGGCTTGCAGCCGGTGGGGGACGGGTTGTTCTATCTTGCCACCAACTCCGGCAACAAGGGCGCCCAGAGCGCAGATATGGCGCTGATGCGCTGGGGTGTGGAGGGCTTCACGCCGCTTTCAGGTGCGCGCCGCTGAAGCGCGCTTGGCGTGCGGGCGATAGATGGAGAGCCCACAAGGTCCGGGCTATGAAGGGAGAAGATCACCTGCTTCCACCTTCATTCTGACCTGCTAGCTTTGCGGACTTGCGCGGCAGGCCGAAAGCGGCAGGAACGGGTTGCATGGAAACGACCGAGAATGGCTGGCGGTTCGAGCGGGTCGATCCGGCCGGCGGGCATGAGCCGGTGGTTCGTCCGCTGGCCCGCGAAGCGGTCGTCGCGATGGAATTCAACGGCGTTGGCTATGCCACACTCATGGCTACGCCGGCCGATCTGGACGACCTTGCGCGGGGATTTGCGCTGAGCGAGCGTCTGATCGATCGCGCCGGCGATATCGTCGATCTGGAGGTTCATCCGGTCGAACTCGGGTTCATTGTTCGCATTACGCTTGCCGCGCATCTGTCCGATCGGATTTTCGAGCGGGTGCGGCACCGCACAACCGATTCATCCTGCGGCCTGTGCGGAATCGAGAACATCGAGCAGGCGATGCATCCGCTGCCGCAAATCCCGCGGCGCTGGGCCGGAGCGGCCAGTGCGGTCTTTGCCGCGGCCGCGAAGCTCGAGTCACACCAGCCGCTCAACCGGGCAACGGGGGGCGTCCACGCTGCGGCGCGGTGCGCGTTCGACGGGACGATCCTGTCGGTGCGCGAGGATGTCGGCCGGCACAACGCCTTCGACAAGCTGATCGGGGCGATGTTGGCCGAGGGCGCGGAATGGGATGCCGGCTTTGCGCTGCTGTCGTCACGATGCTCGTACGAGCTGGTGGAAAAGGCCGCGATCTCCGGATGCCCGATGCTGGCGACGATCTCCGCGCCGAGCGATCTTGCGGTCCGGCGGGCACAGGAAGCAGGCTTGGCGCTGAACGTCCTCGTCCGGCCCGATGCGCTGCTGGCGGTGTGCGCATGATCCTCGGCGCGGTCCTTGCCGGAGGCCAATCCTCGCGCTTCGGAAGCGACAAGGCGATGGCGCTGCTCGAAGGGCGCGCGCTGATCGATCATGTCATCCTGACGCTTTCGCGGGAAGTCGACAGCGTGATCGTCTGTGGCCGGACCCATCCGGGCCTGACTGGGGTGCCCGACCGGCCGCGCCCGGGACTCGGACCGCTTGGCGGTATCAATGCGGCGCTCCGCCATGCCGCAGACAATGGATATGCGAAGGTGCTGACTGCGCCGTGCGATACGCCCAGGATCGGTCCGGACCTGCTCGCTGCCCTGCTTGCCGCGCCGGCACCGGTCTTTCTGTCCTCGCTGCCCGTGCTGGGGTGCTGGCCGAGCGTCCTTGCGGACCAGCTCGACGCCTATCTCGATCAAGCCAGTGATCGTTCGATCCGGCGCTGGTCACGCGCCATCGGCGCTACAGCGATCGATCACGCTGCGCCGGTGAACATCAATGCGCGGGAAGATTGGGATCTGCTCGACGGCTCCCGCTGAGCGCTGCCTATTCGCCGCAAAGTCCCGTCAGCACGCGGCGCGACGGCGCGAAGAACACCGTGCCGGTCTTCGCCGTCGAAAAGTCGAGCAGCCGGTCGTAGCTGCCTGGCGGGTCGCCCACGAACATCCGTTCCAGCATCTTCTCGATCACCCACAGGCGTCTGGAATAGCCGATGAAATAAGTACCGAACTCGCCGCGTCCGGGGCTGCCGAAGGGCATGTTGTCGCGCAGGATGTCGAGTTCCTCGCCATTCTCGTCCTCGATCGTGGCGAGCGACTTGTGCGACTTGCGCGGGGCGTCGTCATCGTCGATCTCGACATTGTCGATCTTGGTGCGGCCGACGATCGCTTCCTGCTCGTCCGCCGGCACCGCATTCCATGCCGCAAGGTCGTGCAGATACTTCTGCACAACCACATAGCTGCCACCCGCAAAGTCGGGATCCTCGTCCCCGACCAAAGTGGCGGACGGGATATCGTTGCCGGCGGGATTTGCGGTGCCATCGACGAAGCCGAGCAGATCGCGTGCATCGAAATAGCGAAATCCCGATACCTCATCGACGACACGCACGGCATCGCCCAGCGCCGAAAGCAGTAACCGTTCGAACTCGAAGCAGAGATCGGCGCGCTCGGCACGGATGTGGAACAGGATGTCGCCGGGCGTTGCGGGCGCGGCGTGCACCGGGCCCTGTACCGGCTTGAACGGGTGAAGTTCGGCCGGAAGCGGCGAAGCGCCCAGCCGTTTCCACAGGTCGTGGCCGATGCCGACGACGCAGGACAGCCGCCCGGACAGGTCGCGGAACCCTACCGTCTTGATCAGGTCGTCAATCGCCGCGAGCTGCCCGCGCACCGTCGCCAGCGCGGCTTCCCCCTGTTCGACCTCGACAACCAGAAACACCGCCGCGCTCGATAGTGGCGCTTCGACACTCTGCGCATCGATCGGAACGCGCTCCCACGTCTGTCCGGTCATGATCTGCGGTTACTCCCCCATTGCCAGCGTTGTTACAGCTTTGGACGCAGTCACGCAGTGACGACCCTGACCGGGATCGACTTTGCGGCGGGCGTTCCGCTGATTTCGTCGTAATAGTCGAGCGGGAGGAGGGGGTTCAGCTCGGGATAATAGCCCGCCACCGCGCCGCGCGACATCGGATAGTCGATCACCGTCAGCCCTTCGACGCGGCGTGTGATCCCGTCCTTCGCGATCGTTTCCAATGTGATGCGCGCGCGCGCTTCAAGCCCGCGCGCCTCCCGATCCTCGGCGCACATGAACAATATCATGCGATCATTGTACACGCCGCGATAGCGGTCATTGTAGCTGTAGATGGTGGTGTTGAACTGGTCGTGCGAGCGCACCGTCGCCAGCCGCAGCATCGCCGGATCATCGACCACGTCATTCACTTCGAGGCCCGGCAGCGGCAGGAAATTGGCCTTGCCGTTCGGGGTCGGCCACACGCGACGGCGCGGCGGAATGTCGAGGTGGAACCCCCTGGGGTTCTCGATGTGCGCCGAAAAACCGGTGTAGATCGCGGGATAGACCTCAGCGATCTTGTCGCGGATCGAGCCATAGTCCGCGATGTAGCTTGCCCAGGGCACCTTGCTGTCCGGCAGCGTCGCCATCGCCATGCGGCAGACGATCTCCACCTCGGGCAGCAAGTCGGGGCTGGCCGGTGCGAGCACGCCGCGTGACGCGGTGACGTTGGACATCGAATCCTCGATGGTCACGAACTGCTCGCCCGCGGCCGTTTCGATCCGTTCGGATCGCGCGATCACAGGCAGCAGCAGCGCTTCCTTGCCATGGATCAGATGTCCACGATTGAGCTTGGTCGTGATCGCGACGGTCAGGTCGAGCTTGCGCATCGCCGCATAGGAACGATCGGTGTCGGGGATCGCGCGAACGAAGTTGCCGCCGAGCGCGATGAACACCTTTGCCGTGCCGCGATGCATTGCCTCGACGGCTTCGACGGTATGGTGGCCATGTTCGCGCGGCGGTTCGAAGCCGAAGACGTCGCGGACGCGGTCGAGATAGTCCTGCGACGGCTTTTCGTCGATGCCGACGGTGCGGTCGCCCTGGACGTTGGAATGGCCGCGGATCGGCGAGATGCCCGCACCCGGCTTGCCGAAATTGCCGCGCAGCAACAGCAGGTTAGCGATCTGGCGGACAAGCTTCGATCCCTCACGATGCTGGGTGATGCCCATGCCGTAGCAGATGATCGTCGCTTTCGAGCGAATGTAGATCTCCGCGCAGCGCCGGATCTGTGCTTCCTCGATGCCGGAAACGCGGACGATGTCTGCCCAGTCGAGCGAGACGACCTCGTCGCGGATCGCCTCCATCCCGACCGTGTGCTCACGCAGGAAGTCATGATCGAGGACGGTTTCGCCCGCCGCCTCACGCTCGAACATGACCTTCATCATGCCCTTGATCAGCGCGAGGTCGCCGCCGATCCGGATGTGCACGAACTCGCTTGCGATCGGCGTCGAGCCGAAGGTCGCCATCTGGACGATGTCCTGCGGCTCGGTGAAGCGGATCAGCGCGCGTTCGGGCATCGGGTTGACCGCGACGATCGGCACCCCGCGTTTGCGCGCCTCGACCAGATTGGTCATCATCCGCGGCGAGTTGGTGCCGGTATTCTGCCCGATCACGAAGATCGCCTCGGCATGCTCGAAATCATCGAGCACCACGGTGCCCTTGCCCACGCCGATCGCCGGGGGCAGGCCACGGCTGGTCGGCTCGTGGCACATGTTCGAGCAGTCGGGGAAATTGTTGGTCCCGAATTCCCGCACGAAGATCGAATAGAGGAACGCCGCCTCGTTGGGCGTCCGGCCCGAGGTGTAGAATTCGGCGTGGTCGGGGCTGTCGAGCGCGCGCAGATGCCGGCCGATCGTCGCGAAGGCATCGTCCCAACTGATCGGGACATAGCGGTCGCTCGCCGCGTCGTAGCGCATCGGTTCGGTCAGCCGGCCCTGCATCTCAAGCCAATAGTCGGATTGCGCGTTGAGCTCGGTCACGCTGTGCTGCGCGAAGAAGTCGCGGGTCACGCGGAACTTGGTCGCCTCATGGGCCAGCGCCTTGGCGCCGTTCTCGCAAAACTCCAGCTTCTTCGTGCAGTCGGCGTCCGGGAAGGCGCAGCTGGGACATTTGAAGCCGCCCGGCTGGTTCATCGCCAGCAGCGCGCGCGATCCCTTGGTCACCACGCTTTGTTCGAGCAATACCTTGGCGGTCGCCGCGGCCGCCCCCCATCCGCCCGCAGGGCTTTTATAGGGTGCGTATCTCGCTTTACCGTCTGCCACGATCCGACTCCATCAAGGCGGTCTCATCGTCGCATCAATCGCGGTTCGCAGCAATCTGGACCGGTCGGGGAGCCGCTAATCCTGACAGGTGGAGTGGCGGGCCGGGCAGGCAGCAACAGGCCGCGCCCGTCCCTGGTGTCATCCCCCTGTCAATGCGGCGTGAAATTCGATCCCGGCCGCGATCAGGGCGCGTCGTACCTCGGCATCGGCTGCCTCTGCCTCGACCAGGCTGCGTTCGGCGTCGATCTGGTCAAGGCGGCTGGCGGTGCCGTGATCGAATTGGGCAGTGACAAGCTGCAGACGTGCGCGCGCGTAGCTGACGGCAGCTGCTGCAGGTGCCTGACGGTCCCGCGCGGAGAGCAACGCTGCCAATGCCGTTGCAAGTCCGCGATGAGCCTCGACTCCGGCCTTCAAATACAGTGCCTCGGCCTCGGCGGTTTCGGCCGCCGCGCGATCCGCGCGTGCGCGTGACCGGCCTCCGTCGAAGACCGCCCCTTCGAGCCGGACGCCGGGAACGAGGGCGAAGCCGGGGTTCGAGAGAAAGCGCGACAGCGAGCTGTTGCCGCCTTGCCCGCCGAGACTGAGCACGATCCGCGGTCGCGCGTTGCGGATTTCACCCAGACGTCGCGCGTCGGCGGCCGCGAGGCGCTCGGCGGCGGCCCTGACCTCGGGCCGGGCGTCGAGCTGGTCGAGCGCCACCGTCGCGGGGGTATAGGGCAGGAGGGCGTGGAGCCCGCTTGGCGCATCGAATCCACCCGCCGGTGCCAGCCCGGCAAGTGCGAGCAGGCGCAAACGGGTAGCCTCGCGGTCGTTCATGGCGGCCAGGCGTTCGTCGGCAAGCCGGGCGAGCGCGGTCTCGCGTACCAGCACCGCATCGCGCGCGGCATAGCCGGCGGCGATCCGCCGGTGCGCAAGCGCGAGGCCTTCGCGTTCCATCGCCTGCTGCCGGGCAATGCGGACCAGCCGGTCGTCGGCGGCAACGAGCGCAAGCCAGTTGCGCGCGAGTTCCGCCGCCAGCACCGCTCGGGCCGCATCCACATCGTGGCTGGCCGCTCTGGCGTCGGCGCGCGCCGCATTGACCGCGGCATTCACCGCACCCGAGAGGTCGGGCGTCCAGCTCAGGCTCAGCCCTGCATCGACACCGCGAGCCTGGCGATCCGGGCCGGCGAGCGAGCCCTGCCATCCGGCCGTGGCGTCGATCGTCGGCAATCTTCCCCCGCGCGCAACCCGTATGGCGGCGTCGCTCGCTGCGGCCCGGGCGAGGGCGGCCTTGATGTCGAGCGACCCCAGATCGGCACGATCGAGAAAGGCGGTGAAGGCGGGATCGCCAAGATCGTACGACCAGTTGCGGGGCGTTTCAGCCTTGAGATCGGCGACGCGGACGATCCGCCCGGCTCCCGTGGCGTCGGGGAAGCTGGCGCAGGCGGGCAGGGTGAGGAGCATCCCCAGTATCGCGAGGTTCGCGTGGCGGCTCATTTGAGCACCTGAACCTGGACCCGCTGCCCGATGCGCAGCGCCTGGCTGCCGCGAACGCTCACGACCATCTCGATCACGCGCGTGTCCTGGCGTTCGTTGGGATCGTCGCTGGCGAGCTTGCGCGCGCCGAACACCTCGCCCAGCCGCGAAACCTGGCCGGCAAAGGCCTGTTTGCCGTCATAATCCATCAGGATCCGCGCCTTCTGACCGGGACGGACGCTGCTCACGAACTGCTCGTCCAGCTCGGCGCGAACGATGCGATCGGTTTCGGGGGCCAGCAGGAACAGCTCGGTCACGTTGAAGGTTGAGGCACCGTCGCCCGGCTTAGCGGAACGCCGGACGATCCGTCCGTCGAGCGGCGCGCGGATGCGCCGCGCTTCGATCTCGAACAATTCGCGCCGCAGCTTCTCTCGCGCCACCCCGATCGCGGCGGCGGCCGTTGCGAGCTCACCGCGCTGAACGCGTGCCTCGTCGCGTGCCTTGTCGGCATCCTGCACGGGAACCGCACTGGTCGCTGCAAGACCGGCAAGCCGCCTTGCCTCCCGATCCGCCGCCAGCGACCGTGCCTGTGTGATGGTCTGGCGCGCCTTCGCCTCGGCAAGGTCGGCGCGCGCCTGTGCGACGCTCAGCTCAGCCAGGCGCGTGTCGAGCTGCGCGAGCAACTGTCCCTTCTTCACGCGATCGCCTTCCTCGACGAACACCGCCTGGATCAGGCCTTCGCGCTGGGCGGCAAGGCGGATCACGCCGCCTTCGACGTCGATCTTGCCCTTGGCGATCGCAACGAAGTCGCGCGGCGCCGCGGTCGCTGTGGGGAAGTCTGCAGGGTCTCCGCAACCGCTGAGCACGGCTGCGGAAAGAAGCAGGAGGCCGAAGCCGGGCAAGGTAGAACGGATAGGCATGATCAATGAGACTCGCGTTGAACAGCGGATTGGGGATCGGGGCGCTCGTCGCCGATGATCCGGCCATCCTCCATTCGGATGATCCGGTCCGCGAAGCCGAGCAGGCGGGGGTCGTGGGTGACGCACAGGACCGCGGCGCCCTGATTGTGGGCGATGTCGCGCAGCAGTGCGATCACGGCATGGCCATTGTGGGAATCGAGCGCGCTGGTCGGTTCGTCGGCGAACAGGATGCGCGGTTGCTTGGCGAGCGCGCGTGCGATTGCGACACGCTGTTTCTCGCCGCCCGACAGCTCGAACGGCCGAAGCTTCATGCGCGGGCCAAGCCCTACAGCCTCCAGTGCGGCGCGCGCGCGTTCCACCGCTGCGGCCGGCTTCACCTTCATGCACTGGAGCACATAGGCGACCTGCTCTTCGGCGGTGAGCGCGTTGAAGAGGTTGAAACCCTGAAAGACGAACCCGGTATTCGCCAGCCGGAACGCATCGCGCGCGCTGGCCTTCATCTGCGAGAGGGGCTGGTCCAGCGTATGGACCTCGCCCTGGTCGGGCGGGGTCAGTCCCGAGAGGATCGCGAGCAATGTGCTCTTGCCGCAGCCCGACGGGCCTACGACCAGCGTCAGTTCGCCGGGCATGATCGAAACGCTGACGCCGAACAGGATCTGGGTGCGGACCTGACCTACCGTGTAGGATTTGCTGATGGCGTGCGCGTCGATTGCGGCCGCCGCATTCTGTGCAGTCATGGCATTCACCTGAGCAAGGCGGCCGGATCGGCCTTGGAGAGCTGGCTGAGGGCGGCGAAGCCCGAGAGGATCGCGACGCAGAGCACGAGCGCGCCGCATGCGATGTTGATCGGCACCGAGACCGCGACCGGGATGTGAGCCAGCTGGGCGAGCCACAGGATGAGGGCCGAAACGGCGCCCGCGATGACGAGGCCGACGATCCCGACCCACAGCGCCTGCTGCAGCACGACGCCACGCAGGTGGCTGCCGGGTGCGCCGAGCGCGCGCAGCGTCGCGAATTCGCGGATCGACGCGGCGACTGCGGCCATCAGCGTCTGGCTGGTGATGACGATCGCCACGATGACCGCGACAAGCGAGGAGAGGCCGAAGGCGGTACCCATGCCGGACTCGAACAGCCAGTAGTTGGTCGAGCGGTCGCCGAACTCCTTCGCGGTCCACGCCTGATACCGGGCGTTCGCTCCCTTCGGCGAGAGCGCGTCCTTGACCACGGCCGGATCGGCACCGGCGCGCAGCTTGACCAGATAATAAGCGACGTCGTCCGAGAACTGGAGGCTGGGGTCGAGATGGCGCGCGGTGCTGAGCGAGGAGATGACGTTGATGCTGCCGATGCCGCGCAACCCCTCGGTAAAGCCGGCGACATGGACCTTCTTGCCGTTGATCTCGGCGTTGGACCCGATCGACACGCCCAGCTTTTCGCGGTCGGCGATGTCGACCAGTACGGCGCCCGGGATCGTCAGCTTGTCGCGCAGCTCCGGCGAAACCGCGTGCGCAAAGGTGAGCGATCCGGGGCGGGGGTCGATGCCGGCAAGGACGACGCTGACGTCACCGGCGCCGGGGCGTGATCGCCAGACGCCGCCGGCCCAGGAAAAGGGCTCGGTCCGGTCGACATCGGGATGCATCCGCACGAAGGATTCGGTGCGGTTGGAAATATAGCGTCCCTGATCGACGCTGGGCGTGCCGGGAAAACCGACCCAGAGTTCAGCGTCGGATTTCTCGATATAGACGGCGACCGTGGCGAAGATGCCGACGGCGAGCGCCGCCTGGATCACCAGCAGGATGCCGGAAAAGGCGATCGCGAAGATTGCCGGAGCAAAGCGGCGCCATTCGTGCACGATGGATTTGCGGGCCAGAGAGATCATGGCCGGGCTGATGACGGGCGATCATGGAGCGATGCCCCGCACAATGTGGAGGCGATGTCGAGACCGGCTCAGCAGGGCAGGCGGACCTCGAAACAGGCACCGCCGCCGTCGCGCGGGGTTGCGCAAGCGCGTCCGCCATGCGCCTCGGCGATGGCCTTCACCACGGCAAGGCCCAGCCCGGTACCGCCGGAATCCCGCGATCTGGAATCGTCTGCGCGCCAGAAGCGCTGGAACAGGCGTTCGGCATCGCCCGCAGCGATGCCGGGGCCGCGGTCGAGCACACGCAGAAACACCCCGTTCCGGTCGGAGCCCGTCTCGACCCTGACAACGGCGCCCGATGCGGCATAGCGCCGCGCATTGTCGAGCAAAGCGAGCAGGATCTGGCGCAGGCGCGCGCCGTCGGCGGCCAGGCGCACCGGCTTCAGATCGCGTTCGGCGACGATGCCGGCATTGGCCAGCTCGGGGGAGAAGGCGTCGATCGTCTGGCCCGCCTCTGCGGCGAGGTCGATCATCGTCGGGCGCATCACCAGCCGCCCGGACATGGCGAGACTGAGCGTCCGCAGATCCTCGATGATCTGGGCGAGCGCATTGGTCTGAAAGATCAGGCCCTCGATCCCCTTCGCGTCGGGTTCGAACACGCCGTCCGCCATCCCCTGCAGGCGACCGCGCAATACGGTCAGCGGTGTGCGGAGCTCATGCGCGATCGCTGCGATGCTCTCGCGCATCTCGCGCTCGGAGCGCTCCATCTCGCGCGCCATCATGTTGAAGTCGGCGATCATCTGATGCGTCTCGCCCGCGCCGTGCCCGGTCGCGGTTACCCGGACGGTCCGGTCTCCCGCAGCTACCCGCCGGGCAGCCGCGGCGACCCTGTGCACCGGATCGCTGATCCGCGCCGCGAGCCAGCGCCCGACGACGATGCCGACGAGCAGGGCGAAGCCTGCGAGCACGATCAACGCGACCAGCTCGCGCAGCTCGAAGCCGGCTTCCCACCCCTGATAGGCCTTCAGGAGTGATTCCAGATCCGACTGCGCTGGCAACCGGTTCAGCTCGACCATGTCATAGGCGAGCACCGCGCTGGGAGACAGCGAGTTGCGGAACTGGTTGTACGACCAGAAATAGAAGGCGAGCATGCCGCCGAGCATCACGACGACGGTGACGACGGTGACGACGGTCATTGCAGCTGTGAGCTGGGTGGCCAGCCGGGCGCGGCGCTTGCGATGCCGCGCCCGCCCGATCATGCCACCCAATCCGGCAAGGCTGGTCGGGCTGGGCCGGCCGGTCCGGTGCGCAGGCACCTCTGCGTCAATCGTCATCGGGTCTATGGCCTTCCATTCATGGGTCGAAGTCCCTCTGTATCGGCTGGCACGCTGCTCCGCCGAGCCCCCATCGAACCTCAACCGACTCTGGACACTCTCGTCGTGATTGCCGGCGCGCGCTGCATCCGCGGCAGCCGTATTGCGAGGAGTTGCGCGTGCAGATGCAGAAGCGATGGTGGCTCGGCTTTGTCGCGCTGATCGGATTCTACAAGGTGCCTGACATGGTGCTTGCCTGGCACGGCCGCGAAAGCGCGTGGCAATTCCTTTCGCTCGGCTGGTTTCTCTGGCTGCTCTACTTCGTCCCGGAACTGCGCCGCGATCCATGACACTCTGCGAAACGTTCCGGTGCGTGAACGGCCGCTGCGTGTTCTGAGCACGCGGCTCACGGCGGCAACAGGCGGTAGCCGATGCCCCGAACACCACCCAGCAGGTCGCCGGGACCTGCCGTCAGCAGCTTGCGGCGAAGGTTGCTCACATGGCTGTCCACGGTGCGCTCAAGTGCATCGCTTTCGGGCATGCAGGCATCGAGCAACTCGCCGCGCGAGAAGGCCTTGGTCGGCGCGCGCATCATATGGGCAAGCAGCTTGAATTCGGTGGTGGTCAGGTTGAGCAGCTGGCGTCCGTTTTCGGTGACGACATAGGCGGCGTGCGCCGCTGGATCGAGTTCGAGCGGCCCGTGACGAACCAGTGCGTCCTGGCTCATCCGGCCGCGCCGCAGGATCGCCTTCGCCCGCTCGACCACTTCGAGCGGGTTGAAGGGCTTCACCACATAGTCGTCTGCACCCAGCCGGAGCGCCGACAATTTGTCGAGATCCTCGGCAAGCGCGGTCGCCATGATCACCGGCGTGCCGCCACGGCGGCGGATTTCGGCAAGCACGGCGAAACCGTCGGTCTTCGGCAGCTTGACGTCGAGGACCATCAGGTCAGGCGCGAGCATCAGATGATGCTGCAAGGCGATCTCGCCGTTGGACGCCGTCACCGTGCGGAAGCCGTCCCGCGTGAAATAGGCGTCGAGGATGGAGGCGATTTCGGGCTCGTCCTCGACGATCAGCACCAATGCACGTTCCACGTTCGACTCCTTGCGGCCGTTCAACGGCCTGGCGGTCGAGATTAAGCGGATGAATTGTGGAGATTTGATGGAGCCGGAGCGAAATCCGGCATGCTGACCGGCCCGGACGATCAGGTGGCATCGCCCGGGCCGGAGCCGCCCTGTCTCAGAAGCGCATCACGCCGCCGAGCAGGAAACGGTTGCGCTTGACGTCGTCGCTGAACTTCACCCGGTCGAACTCGCCGCGGATCGCGAACATGGGGGTGAGCGCGACTTCGGCACCACCGCCGAACATGAAGCCGTCTTCCTTGATCTTGGTCGTGACCGGCTTCGCGCCGACCGCTCGCGATGTCGCGGTCAGATCGAAATTCTGGCGAGCCCAGCCGGCCTTGCCGAACAGGAGCGCCCTGTTGCCGAGCGCATAGCCGACCCGTGCCGCGGCATCGAAGGTGCGGCCAGGATTGGTCTTGACGCTGGTCGTGCCGACCTTCCGGTCGAACGTCCGGCCGCCACCGCCAAGGCCGAGCTCGACGCCGAGCACGATGTTGCTGTCGGTCTGGACGTCGTAGCCGACATAGCCGCGCCAGTCGAAGCCCTTGTTGCTGACGTCGAGCCTGGCGGTTTCGCCTGCGACCGGCTTGTCGATGCTCACGCGGCTGATGCCTGCCGAAACACCGACCTTGGGTCCGTCGAACGCCTTGTCCGAATTGTCCTGGGCCTGTGCGGTTCCGGCAGCGACGAGCGCGAGGCTGCTCAGGAGGAATTTGGTCTTCATGGGATACTCCAAGATACTGCGGCCCTGATCGACCGGTGGGCCGCATCTCGCGCCGAAGTGTGGAGGTGCGGTGGAGGTCGTGCCGACGGCGGGTCGAGTCCGGGCGGCAACCATCCGCTGCCGGCTCCACGCAACCTTCATCCTTCGCCGACTGAGCCTGCATCGAGTTGGTCCAGCGCCGGGGCCGGACGTTTCGGCCGGGAGGAAACATGGCGTATCTGATGACCGAGGGGCGGACGTGTCCCGCGCCGCCCGCCCGGAATCCCGCACTGCGCGTTGCGCTGTTCTCAGGGAATTACGACTGTGTCCGCGACGGCGCGAACCAGGCGCTCAACCGGCTTGTCGGTCACCTCCTTCACGAGGAGGGAGCGGCTGTGCGCATCTATTCGCCGGTCGCGGCTGAGCCGGCGTTCAAGTCGGTCGGCGATGTGGTGCCCGTTCGATCGCTCGCCATTCCGGGGCGCAGCGAATATCGGGTGGCGCTTGGCCTTCCGGCGAGGATCAGGGGGGATATCCGGGCTTTTGCGCCCGATATCGTGCACCTGTCGGCACCCGACTGGCTTGGCTGGCGGGCACAGCGCTTTGCGCGCGAGCTTGGGATCCCTGTCGTGAGCAGCCTGCACACGCGGTTCGAGACCTATCTGGACTATTACGGCTTACGGCGGCTCAGAAGGCCGGTGGAGCGGTGTCTGACGCGCTTTTATCAGGGGTGCGATCATGTGCTCGTCCCGACCGACGCGATCGCACGCACGTTCCGGGAAGCTGGAATGAACGGAAGGGTGTCGGTCTGGGGGCGGGGCGTCGATCGGGGCCAGTTCAATCCGGGACGCCGCAGCGCGGCGTTACGGCGTCAACTGGGCTATGCCGATAACGAGGTGGTTCCGCTCTTCTTCGGCCGCCTGGTGCGCGAAAAGGGCATCGGCCTGTTCGTCGAGGTCATGCGCGCCTTGCGCGACCTGGGATACCGTACGCGGCCGATGATCGTGGGCGAGGGGCCGGCAAGGCACTGGTTTGCCGAACAGCTTCCGGATGCGATCTTCCTTGGGCATCTGTCCGGCGAACATCTCGGCATGGCGATCGCAAGCGCGGACATTCTGCTCAATCCCTCGGTGACCGAGGCGTTCGGCAACGTGAATCTGGAGGCGATGGCATCGGGCGTTGCCGTTGTTTCCGCGCGGGTCGAAAGCGCCGCGGCGCTGATCGAGCACGGGGTGTCCGGGCTGCTGGTGGAGGAAGGCGATGTGGCGGGCTATGTCGATGCGCTGAGGCAGCTCATCGCGTCCCGCCCGGCTCGAGCCGCCCTCGGAGCGGCTGCTGCGCAGCGCACACTTTCCTATGACTGGCGCGGGCAGCTTTCGCCGGTGGCGTCGGTCTATCGCACCTGCCTCCGGCAGGCACGCCTGCCGGAGAAGCGGTAGCGCGAAAGAATTCAGGGGAAGCGCCGACGGATCGCGTAGACTTGGCGCGAGGACAGGATGGAAGGTTGATGGTTGCATCGCCCCGTCCTGGCCGCGCGTGCAATCCAAGCGAGGGATCGAGATGACTAGAATACGGGTTCTTCTGGCAGCATTGGCCCTGACGGTGCCGGCCGCCGCGCTGGCAGCTCAGCAGATCGCCGTTCATCGCGATCCGGGTTGCGGCTGCTGCGAAGTCTGGGCGCAACAGGTTCGCGCGCAATTCAAGCGACAGGTCCGGATGATCGACGACGCCCAGCGGGCCGCGCTTCAGAAGCAGATGGGCATTCCCGCCGATCTTTCTTCATGCCACACCGCGATCATCGACGGCATGGCGTTCGAGGGGCATGTCCCCATCGCCGACATGAAGCGCGTGCTTGCCCAGCGTCCGAAGGGCGTGAAGGGGCTGGCGGTCGGCGGCATGCCGATCGGTTCGCCCGGCATGGAGGTTCCCGGCCAGCGCCCGCAGGCCTTTACCGTCTATGCCTTTGGTCCCGGCGTCAGGAAGGCTTTCGCCCGCCACAACGGGTAGCGGGATAAATTCCCCTGATTTCGCATGATCATGGCACAGGACGCACTTGGCCTGTATAGACAGGCTATGACAGCAAACGCGGCCAAAGGCGGAGAAACAAACGGGAGCCCGGCGAAGAAGGCAGCGGAGGAACCGGGCGAGGCCCCGCGCTACGCGGCGATCAAGCTGTCCATCCATGATGCGATCAAGAACGGCACGCTGCGCCCCGGCGACCGCGTGCCGTCGGAGGCCGAGCTTGTGTCCCGCTTCGGCGTTTCGCGGATGACCGCGAACCGTGCGTTGCGGGAATTGCAAAGCGCGGGTGTGCTGGTCCGGCGCGCGGGGAGCGGATCGTTCGTCGCGGAGGCGAAGCCGATCGGGCACATGATCGAGATCCGCAACATCGCGGACGAGGTCCGCGCGCGCGGCCATGCCTATCGCGCGCGGGTCGTTCGGAACGAGGCGGTGAAGGCGATGGGCGACACCGCCGCGCTGATGGGCGTCGCTGCGGGTACGCGCCTGTTCCATTCGGTCATCGTGCACCACGAGGCCGAATTCCCGATCCAGCTGGAGGAACGCATCGTCCTGGCTTCGGTGGCGCCCGACTATGGCGAGATGGACTTCACCTGCATGACGCCGAACGAGTATCTGACCCGGACCGCGCCGCTCGAACGCGTCGAGCATCGCGTCCGTGCCGAGATGCCCGACGATCCGACCCGCAACCTGCTGGGGTTGAACGATGGCGAGCCGATCCTGGTGATGACCCGGCAGACCTGGAGCCGCGGAAAGCTGGTTTCCCATGCCTGGCTGACGCATCCGGCCAGCCGGTTCGAGCTTTCCGCGAGCTTCTCGGTCTCGAGCGACTGATCCTCAGGCCGCCGGCGTTTTCCGGCGGCGGCGGAGCCAGCGGAAATCGGCGCGGCTGAAGCTCTTGAACAAGAGGTAGAAGCCAGTTCCCGACAGCCACAGCGTGCCAAGCGCGACGATGATGATCAGCGGGTGGTTGAAGCTGGAGCGGTTCACATAATCCATGTTGTGAAGCATCCAGAAGAAGTCCCAGGTCCGCCAGGTATCGCCGCGCATCACGAGAAACCGCCCCGTCTCGGCTGAGACATAGGCGCTGGTGTTCTGCGCATCGGCGAAGTTCACCCGCCACATCGGGCCGCTATGGTCGCGCGCCTCGAGATTGTGCTTGGCCAGCCGCACCACGTCGCGGACGGGTGCATCGTGCATCATCGTCGCGACTGCGAGCGCCGTCTTGTCGTCGACCGTCACACGCTGCCCGTCGGTGGCGTCAGCGAGTGCAATGCCCTTGTCCGTCTGAAGCTCATAGACCGGACGTCCCATGAGGTCGCGGAGCGCAAGGCCCGAGATGGGGCCATAGGCCGCAAGCTTGGCCGGATCGACAAAGGCGGTCTCGGCCGGGAGCGGGTGAACGTGCGCGGCGTGTGCGCCGTGACCGCCGACCGCATCCTTGTCGAGCAGCGCCATCACCGCGCCGCTCAAAGCCCAGAGCAGGAACTGGAGGCCGAGGATCAGGCCCACCCATTTATGGATGCGGCGGAACAACAAAGGGGAGAGGCGGATGCGTTTCATGCCGCTTGTGCCTTCTTCTTTTTCTTGCGGCGCGGGAACGCCCAGATGAGCAGCCAGGCGCCGGTCAGGGCCATGGCGAACGCGCTCCAGGTGGCGACGCGCAGCAGCGGATTGTTGACGTCGGTCCGCTCGTCATAGTCCATGATGTGGAGCATCCAGGCGATGTCGAAACCGCGCCACAGATTGTGCCGCCGCGAGATCAGCTCGCCGGTCGCAGGCGACAGATAGAGCGTCGGGCGGTTCCACCCTTCGAACTCGACCTGCCAATAGGGCGGCTTGCGCGACTGCATCTCCTGCGGTGCTTCGGTTAGCAGCTTGACCGACACGATCTTGCCCGACCCGGTATAGATCTGTTGGGCGAGCCGGTGGATTTCCAGCTCGGTCGGCGGGGCAAGCCGCTGGCCGGTGCGTGCGTCGAACAGCGCCCGGCCCTCCGGCGTCTCGGCACGCCAGACCGGCTTGTCGAAATGACGCTGGAGCCGAAGCTCAGCGCTGCCCGGCTGGGCCGCCACGATCCGCGCCGGGGAAACGATCCCGGCGAGGTCGTAGGGCTGAACCGCCGGCGCCCGGACGAGATGGTCGCCATGGATCGTATCGATATGGATGACGACCATGTAGACGCCGGTGAGCGTCCACAGGACCACCTGAACCCCGACCAGCAGCGCCAGCCATTTGTGCGTGCGCCGCGCGACGAGCGGCCAACGGATCTTTCCCGCCATTGCCTTCCGCGCCTCAGAAGCCGGTGCGGAAGCCGACATAGAAGCGTCGGCCGAGCAGGTCATAGGTCATGGTGTCGGTGTTCGCATCGGTGAAGCTCTTGATGTACGGCGCCTTGCGATCGAACAGGTTGTCCACGCCGATCTGGAAGCGGGTACGCTCGTTGATCTCGTAGGCGAGCTGCGCGTTGTGGTAAAACACGTTCGGCGTGCGATAGCCGATATCGGTCGCCGCCGCGTTGAAATCGGTCGCCTTGCCGATCCACTGCGTCGACCATGTGGCGCTGAAGCCGTCCTTTCGCCCGGTGATCACGCCATAGCCGCGCCACTTGGCATAGCCGCCATTGCCGCCGCCGATATGGCCGTCGAACTGGATCGGGGCGCCGCCCGGGAAGGGCATCACAACATATTTGTTGAGATAGGTGACGTTGAGATCGACGGTCAGCGCGATCCCGCCGACATTGCGGTCATAGACCAGGCCGAGATCGAGCCCGTTCATCTGTTCGCGCCCGGTGTTGATCGGCTGCGCCGACAAATAGGTGACCTCACCTGTCAGCGTGCTGCGCGTGAAATCGCTGCAGAACGGGTGCGCCCGGTTGGGCGTGGCGTAGCAGACTGCGAGCTTGGTCGAGCCGGGGATGGCGCGGATCGCGTCCTTGATGTCGATGTCGAACCAGTCGGCAGTGAGCGACAGGCCGGGCACCAGCCCCTTGGGCCGGATCACCGTGCCGATCGTCCAGGTCCGCGAGCTTTCGGGCTTCAGATTCTGGTTGCCGCCGACGGTGGTGAGAATGGTGGTGCCGAGCTGGACATAGTTGGCCGGCACGCCCGATGCTTGGCAATTGGCGATCAGCGTCGCATTGCCGCTGGCCGAATAGCGGCTGCACGGATCGGTGGTGGTCAGGTTACCTTCCGACACGCCGCCGAACAGTTCCGGCACGTTGGGGATGCGGAAGCCGGTGCCATAGGTGCCGCGCAGGCGGATGTCGTCATTGATGACCCAGTCCGCGCCCAGCTTGTAGTTCCAGTCACCGCCGAACAGGTCATAGTCCGAATAGCGGACCGCGCCGTCGAGCGTCAGCGCCTTGAAGAAGGGCGTATTGGCGAGCAGCGGGACCGAGAGCTCGAGATAGCCTTCCTTGGCGACGCTGGAGCCCGAGATCGGGTCCTGCTGGTTGGTGTTGGCGACGCCGAGCACGGTCAGCGGATCGGGATCGCGCCAGCCCTTCTCCTTGCGATAGACCACGCCCGCCGCGAACGCGACCGGGCCCGCGGGCAGGCGGAAGAGGTTGCCGTTGATGTCGGCGGTGACCGTCGCGATCTCGTTGCCGCCGCGATCGCGCGAGGTGAACAGGATATAGTCGAGCGCCGCCGGGGTCAGGTCGCCGAAGCCGAGATAGTCGGCACAGGGGATCGCGGCGCCCGCCGCGAGGCTGCACTTGCTGGTGTCGAGCGTGTTCGCGACCCGCTCCAGATTGGCGACGTTGGTCGATCCGTCGACCGCGGTATTGCGGCCGAAGCTGCCGGCCACTTCCCACGCCCAGTCATTGGCGAACTTGCCGCGCAGCCCGAAGGTGCCCTGCCAGGTGTCGGTCTCCTGGAAGAATTGCCGGGGGCCGGGTTCGGCAAGGCGGCGCTGGATGAGGACGATATTCTGTCCGGTCGGGTTGGTCGGGTTGCTCGCCGAAATGGCGAGGTTCCGCAGCGTGCCCGGCGTCGCGATCTGGTTGGACTTGCGGTGCGTGTAGAGGAACTCGCCGAATGCCGTGATGCTGTCGGTCACCGCATAGTCTGCGAAGAAGGCGGTGCTGATCCGCTCGACCGGGCTGACCGCGTTCAGATAGGGGGTCGAATTGAAGTTGTGCTTCGCCGCGCTGTACGGCTCGTAGAAATTGCCGTTGCCGCCCGGCACCTGGTTGAAGTTGATCTGCTGGCCATTGGGCAGCACGGCGCGGCCGCCGATGGTCGAGGCACTGTTGACGCAGGCCAGCTTGCCCGGCGTCGTTTCGGAGAGCGAACAGGGCGCGCGGGTCGCCATGTTGACCGCTTCGGTCTTCTGATAGGTCACCGCCGCCATGAAGCCGCCGCGGTCGTTGCGCAGGCCCCAGATCAGGTCGGCGGTGAAATCGGATCCGTCGCCGCGCTCGGTCAGGCCCTGGCGGACGCTGATGCCGAGCCCTTCATAATCGGTGCGGGTGACGAGGTTGACGACGCCTGCCATGGCGTCGGCGCCGTAGATCGCCGAAGCACCGTCCTTGAGGACATCGGTCCGCGCGAGCGCGACGACGGGGATCATGTTGAGGTCGGGCGACGAGTTGGCGCCGGTGCCGCCCGCGACGAGGCGGCGGCCGTTGAGCAGCACCAGCGTGCGCTTGATGCCGAGGCCGCGCAGATTGACCTGCGCGGTGCCATAGCCGTTATTCGCCCAATAGGCCGAGGTCTGGTTGCCCGCGAAGCCCGCATTGGCAGGGAGCCGCTGGAGCACCGTCTCGATATTGACGATGCCGGTATTCTCGATCTGCTCGGCAGTCACGACGGTGGCCGGTCCGACTCCGGCGAGATCCTGCCGGCGGATTCGCGATCCGGTGACGACGACCTCGCCCGACGCGGCGTCTTGTGCGCTCTCGCCTGCGGTTTCGGTCTGTGCCAGTGCCGGTGCGGAATAGACCGCGACCATTGCAGCGCCGACAAGCAGCGCCCCCTTCTTGCTCATGTGAATTCTCCCTGTCCCTTGTTATGGGCCGAAGGAGCATGAGTTGTATATACAGGTCAATACAGATTCTGTCAGTTATTTCAATTATTTAGATTGAATTTGTATGTGCGTAGCATGCGCTATCAATACGCGGCTCGTTTCCATACCCCTCATGCGTCGCGAAATTTTTTTGCGTGGCGGGTGATTTCGTTGAAACTGTCGATGCGAGGGGGGCGATTGCACTCGACTGCAACCGATCCCCCGGAGCGCCGGGCCTTAATTCGGCGCTCCGGGGGGATGCGCTGGGCCGCGAGTCAGGCGGCGTCGACCAGCACGACCTCACTGTCCTCGAGTGCGGTGACGCGGAGCACGTCGACATCGCTGATCGCGGCGCCGTCACGCGCATTGACCCGGACATCGCCGATCTGCACTGCGCCCGTCGCCGGGACGAGATAGGCCTTGCGATCGGCGCCGAGCGGATATTCCGCCGTCTCCCCCGCGCGCAGCGTCGCGCCGACAACGCGCGCGTCGGTGCGGATCGGCAACGCGTCATCGTCGTTGTCATAGCCCGAAGCGAGGGTGACGAACTTGCCCGAGCGTTCGCCCTTGGGGAACGGCTTCGCGCCCCATTGCGGCGCCTCGCCATCGCGGGTCGGGATGATCCAGATCTGGAAGATCTTCGTCGTCACATCCTCAAGGTTGTACTCGGAATGACGGATGCCGGTGCCGGCGCTCATCACCTGCACGTCGCCCGCTTCGGTACGGCCCTTGTTGCCCAGGCTGTCCTGATGCGTGATCGCGCCCTCACGGACATAGGTGATGATCTCCATGTCGCGGTGCGGGTGCGGGGGGAAACCGGTCTGCGGCGCGATGGTATCGTCGTTCCACACACGCAGATTGCCCCAGCTGGTCCGCGCCGGATCATGATAGCCGGCGAAGGAGAAATGATGCTTGGCGTCCAGCCAGCCGTGATTGGCGGCGCCGAGACTGTCGAAGGGACGTAGTTCGATCATGGTCTGTCTCCAGAGGCGTACCGGACTCGGCCGCCGACAGGAGGGATTTAGCGATTGCGTGACCTCCATATGAGTGGGATAAAACTGCTCGGAATGTTCGAAGAATTGGAAAAGTGAGCAACCCCGGTACCCCGACCTTCGACCAGCTGCGCATCTTCCTCGCTATCGTCGATACGGGGAGCTTCGCGGCTGCGGGACGCAAGCTCGGCCGCGCGGTTTCGGTGATCAGCTACGGCATCACCAATCTGGAAGCACAATTGGGCCTGACGCTGTTCGAGCGTGAGGGGACGCGCAAGCCGCAGCTCACCGTGGCGGGGCGGGCGCTGCTGTCGGAGGCGCGGGCGATCTCGCACGGCATCGACGGTCTGCGCGCCAAGGTGAAGGGGCTGCTCGACGGGCTCGAGGCCGAGGTCGATCTTGCGGTCGATGTGATGCTGCCCGCCGACCGGCTGGGCCGTGTATTGCGCGCTTTCGCGGCTGAGTTCCCGACGGTGCAACTGCGCCTCCATGTCGAGGCATTGGGCGCGATCACGGCGATGGTTCTCGACCGGAAGGCGATGATCGGCATCTCCGGCCCGCTGGCGATCGGGGTCGAGGGTGTGGAGTGCGTCGCGGCCGGATCGATCCCGATGGTGCCGGTCGCGGCGCCCGACCATCCGCTCGGCAGGATGGAGCGGATTCCGCCCGGCGCGGGCCGCGATCACACTCAGCTCGTTCTGACCGACCGCTCGCGTTTCACCGAGGGGCGCGACTATTCGGTGATGAGCCCCAAAACCTGGCGCCTCGCCGATCTCGGCGCCAAGCACGCGCTGCTCCGCGAGGGCGTCGGCTGGGGCAATATGCCGCTGCCGATGATCGAAGCGGATCTCGTCGCGGGGACGCTGATCCGGCTCGCCATGCCCGATCACCCGGGCGGCACTTATCGCTTCGCGGGCGTGTGGCGCCGCGATGCGCCGCCGGGACCGGCCGCGTCCTGGTTGCTCGAACAGTTTGTCGAGCTTGGCAGCCACGATGCCGAGATCGCCGGGATGATCGACCTCTAGAATTTCGCCATCGCTTCGGCGCCGATCATCCGGATGGTGCGTGCCGACCCCGTTTCGCGGATGAACGCGCCGGGCCGGAAGACCGAGAGGGAGGCATTGAAGGACAGGGTCTGGCTCGCCTGCCAGCCGGCGGAAATCTCGATCTGGTCGCCGATATGGCGTGCCCCGCTGCCGCTCGCAGCCCGGATCAGCCCGCCGGGAATATCGTAGATGCCGTCCCCGCGGCTCTGCCGCCAGAAGGCCGCGGTCGCCAGTTCGACACCGATTCCCGAACCGAGGTCGAGATCGACGCTGGGATGAAGGTTGACGATGTTGCGCGGGCCGATCGGAGACAGCTCGCCGAAATACTTGCCCTTGGGAAAGAGCGCGTTGAAGGTGCCGAGCCGGGTATCGGCGGGGTTGCGGTCGCCGCTCGCAACATTGGCGCGCAGACGCAGGCGCGGCTTGAACATTGCCTGCGGAAAGCGCCACGCGGTCTCGGTTGCGATCGACCAGGCGCGGATCGGCATGCCGTCGAACTGCCCGCGCTGAAGCATCGCCTCCCAGTTCCAGCCGAGATTGCCGCGCTGGCCGAAGACGCGGAGACCGAATGTGTCGCGGTTCTCGTGTCCGGTGCGGCCGGCAAAGCGCGCCTCCTCATTCGCGTAGCCAAGCCAATAGGCGTCGACGCCGATGCTGCGCACCGGTGTGAGCGTCGCATAGATGCCGTCGAGCGTGCGCGTCCTCGACGTCCGGTCGTCGAAATCGCCGCCGCCGATCGCGACCGGCCGCAGGTGGAAGGCATCGACGCGCAGCGAGCCGTGCTCGCCGATCACGCGGACCCCGTCAAAGGCCTGGGGGATATTGGGGCCATAGCGGATGCCGACGAGCCGCTCCGAACCGAGCGCCATCAGTTCGCGCCCGCCGCGCAGCGTCAGGCTGGTCTCGTCGCCAAGGCCGAGGCGGATGTCGGCGAAGCCCTGAAGCAGGTCGATCCCGGTCTCGTCGGCGGGCCCCTTGCCCGGGCCGACGCCGCGCGCATAGCCGGCGATGCCCTGGACGAAGGCGCGCACCGGCCCGGCGTGAAGATCCGCATGCGGCATGACGCGGAGCCAGAGATAGCCGTCGTCGGGCGCGGGCGGATCGCCCCAGAGGTTATTGTCGAACCCTTCATAGCGCGCCCGCGCCTCACCACCGAGGGTCAGGTAGATATCGCCGCCAGCATCGAGCGGGATGTATTTGGCCTGCCGCCAGCCCGGTTGCTCCGCGCCGCGCAGCACCGACCAGTCCTCGTCATAGCGAAGATTGGTCTGCGCGACCTCCTGCGCGTGCGCGGCGAAGGGGAAGAGCGCGGCGAGGAGCAGCGAGAGGCGCATCAGCGGCGCGTGACGAAGTGACGCACCACCGGCGGCGTATCGCCCGCATGGAAGGCGGCGAGCGCTTCCTGCTGGACGCGATCGGCGTTGGTGACGCGGTCGTGCTGACGCAGATGCTCGAGCCAGCTTTCGACGGTGAAGGTCTCCACCACCGTTCCGGGCTGGGCAGTATCCTCATAGACGCCCCAATGGATCGCGCCGTCGCGGCGGCGGATGCGGCGCATCTCCTGGATCGCTGCGAAGAAGGCGGGGACGTTCGCGGGATCGACCCGATATTCGATCGTGACGAGGACGGGGCCGCTGTCATGCTCGACATTGCCGTCGATCAACGGTGCGGGCCAGTGCGTCGAGGGCGCGAGGTCGAGCGTGCTCGCACGATCGAGCGGGAAGCGCCAGGCGAGGATCAGGCTGGCCACGATCAGCAGGCCGGCGGCGGCGAGCAGGGTCGAGGGCACGCCGATCCGCGAGGCGACAGAGCCCCACAGGGTCGATCCGGCCGCCATCGATCCCTGAAAGACGAGCAGATAGATGGCGAGCGCGCGCGCCTTGACCCAGCCGGGCGAGGTCGCCTGCGCGCCGCCGTTGAGCGAGGCCATCATCGCGATCCAGGCGAAACCCGCAACGAACAGCGTGGCCGAGGCCGTCGCGAACTGGCCGGCCTGCGACAGTGCCGCCATCGACAGCGCGAGCAGGATCGACGCGGCGAGCGTGATCGCATTGGCGCCCATCCGGCCGCGCAGCTTCGGCATCACCATCGCCCCGGTGATCGCGCCCACCCCCATGAAGGTAAGCAGGCCGCCATAGCCGAGCGGGCCAAGCTCCAGGTCGCGCCGCGCGATGACCGGGAGCAACGCCCAGAGGCCGCTCGCGAAGAGGAAGAAGCCGACCGAGCGGATCAGCACCACCTTGAGCTCGGGCGCGCGCAGGGCGTAGCGCAGCCCGGCGCGCATCGCGCCGACCATATGCTCGGCGGGGAGGTGGCGCTCGGGCGACGCGCGCCGCCAGCGGGCAAGCACAATCAGCACGCCGAGCACCGACACCGCATTCACTGCGAACACCGCACCCGGCCCGGAAGCCGCGATGATCAGCCCGCCGACTGCGGGGCCGATCGCGCGTGCGATGTTGACGCCCAGCGAGTTGAGGGCGACCGCCTGCTGCAGCGCGGGTTGCGGCACCAGTTCGGGCACGACCGCCTGGAAGGCCGGGGCGGAGAGTGCCGCGCCGATCGCGATGGCGGCGGTGAAGCCGAGCAGGATGACGGCATTGGTCAGCCCGGCAAGGGTCAGGGCGGCGAGCATCGCGGCCGCGACCAGCCCGAAGAGCTGCGCACCGATCAGCAGATGCCGCCGGTCGACGATATCGGCAAGCGCACCCGCCGGGAGCGCAAGCACGAACATCGGGAAGGTGGTCGCCGCCTGCACCAGCGCGACCATCAGCGGGTCGGGCGAGAGCGAGGTCATCAGCCAGCCCGCGCCGACATCGTGCATCCAGGTGCCGATGTTGGAAACGACGGTGGCGATCCACAGCGCGCGGAACACCGGGCTGGCGAGCGGGCCGGCGGAGGGAGTCGATCGGGTCATGGCTTGCGCTCCTGCAGGATGGCCGCGAGCATCAATCCGCCGATCAGGCCGACATGCTCGAGGAAGGTGTTGCGCTCATGGAAGCGCGTCATCGGATCGGCGACCTGCCAGAAGGGGTGCGCGATCAGCGTCGCGATGGCGGTGAAAACGCCGAGCGCACCGGCCCCGAGCCATGCGTGACGACCGAGGATCACCAGCAGCGAACCGCCGATCTGGACAAGGATTGTCGCGATGACGGTGACGATCGCAGGCTCGAGCCCGAAATGCCGTGCCTCGGTAAGCGCGCCGGGCAGGTCGAGCAGCTTGGCGATGCCACTCGTCCAGTATGGGAGGGTGAGCAGGGTCGCAGCGGACGCCGCGAAGCGAGAGTCGCCGAGCAGGCGGGCGATGGGGGCGGGGGCCATCGTTCAGACCGCCCAGCAGCCGCAGCCCATGACGCCCCAGAAGCTCTGGACGTCGGCTGCGGGAACATTGGTGCCCAGTGCTGCGGCATGGTCATGGCCATGGACCCCGCAGGCGGTGCTGCAGCCACAGGCGGCGGCGAGCTTCTGCGCATTGCCCTCGCTGCGGCGATGATAGCCGCCAAAGGTCGCGACCGGCGACCAGTCGGGCATTGGCCGGGGCAGCGCGGGCGCGATCGGGCCGTAATCGCCCTCGCCATGGACGACCTTGCCGCCGAGCAAGGTCAGCACTGAGCGGAGATGGACGATCTCGCTTTCGGCGACGCTGAAATAGTCGTCCGAGAGCAGCGCGAGGTCGGCGAGCTGGCCGGGCTTGATCTGCCCCTTCTTGCCAACCTCGTTCGAGAACCAGGTGTTCTTCTCGGTCCACAGGCGCAGTGCGGTCTCGCGATCGAGGCGGTTGCGAACCGGATAGAGGGTGGTGCCGCCCAAGGTCTTGCCGGTGACGAGCCAGGACAGCGAGACCCAGGGATTGTAGCTCGCGACGCGCGTCGCGTCGGTGCCCGCGCCGACGGGGAGACCGGCGTCCATCATCCGCTTGATCGGCGGGGTCGCCTCGGCGGCCTTGGCGCCATAGCGCTCGATGAAATATTCGCCCTGGAACATCATGCGGTGCTGCACTGCGATGCCGCCGCCAAGCGCGGCGATGCGGTCGATATTGCGCTCGCTGATCGTCTCGGCATGGTCGAAGAACCAGTTGAGGCCCTGCAGCGGAATGTCCTTGTTGACCTTCTCGAACACGTCGAGCGCGCGGGTGATCGTCTGGTCATAGGTCGCATGCATTCGCCACGGCCATTTGCGCTCGGCGAGCAGGCGTACGACGGGTTCAAGGTCGCTTTCCATGTTCGCCGGCATGTCGGGGCGCTCGACGCGGAAGTCCTCGAAGTCCGCCGCCGAATAGACGAGCATCTCGCCCGCGCCATTGTGGCGATAGGTGTCGTCGCCGTCGCCGGGCTTCACCTGGGTCGACCAGGTCGCGAAGTCGCGCAGCTCTTCCTTCGGCTTCTGCGTGAAGAGGTTATAGGCGATGCGCAGCGTCATCTCGCCGTCTTTGTGCAGTTTCTCGATGATCTGGTAATCGTCGGGATAGTTCTGGAAGCCGCCACCTGCATCGATCACGCTGGTGACGCCGAGCGAGTTCAGCTCGCGCATGAACTGCTTCGTCGAATTGACCTGATATTCCTCGGGAAGCTTCGGCCCCTTAGCGAGGGTCGAATAGAGGATCGTCGCATTGGGCTGCGCCAGCAGCAGCCCGGTCGGGTTGCCCGCGGCGTCGCGGACGATCTCGCCGCCCGGCGGGTTGGGCGTGTCCTTGGTATAGCCTACGGCGCGCAGCGCGGCGGCGTTGAGCAGGGCACGATCGTAGAGGTGGAGGATGAACACCGGCGTGTCGGGCGAGGCGGTGTTGATCTCCTCGATCGTCGGCAGGCGCTTTTCGGCGAACTGATGCTCGGTGAAGCCGCCGACGACGCGCACCCATTGCGGCGCCGGAGTGTTCTGGGCCTGTTTCTTGAGCATCGCCATCGCGTCGGCCAGGCTCGGCACGCCGTCCCAGCGCAGCTCCATATTATAGTTGAGCCCGCCGCGGATGACATGGATGTGGCTGTCGATCAGCCCGGGGATCAGGCGGCGGCCCTTCGCGTCGATCACATCGGCATCGGGGCCGGCGGCGGCGCGCACTGCGGCTTCGCTGCCGACGGCGAGGAACCGGCCACCGCGGATCGCCACCGCCTGCGCCACCGGATTGGCTCGGTCGAGCGTGGTCACCTTCGCATTGATGATGATCAGGTCCTTGGGCTTCATGGCAAAACTCTCCGTGGCGGTCAGCAGGGCGGTGGTGGCGGCGCCGGCGAGCGCCTGGCGCCGGGTCAGCGGGATCATGCGTCGCGCTCCTTGTTGGCGGGCAGCGTGCCGAGAACATGCTGCGAGCAATCCTCACGGACGAAGCGGGTAAGCTCGGTACGGTCGGCAAGGCGCTTGGCGATCGGTACGATCTGCTCGCCGAGCAGGATCCCCGCGAGCCCGACCAGCGCGATGATCGGCGGGGCGGGAGAACGAACCCCGAGCAGGCTGTAGATCACGCCGACCAGCAGTCCGGCGCCCAGCGAGATGAGATAGACCTTCATGACGTCCCTCCTGTGCGGGCCGGGAAAGAAGAAGGCGGCCGGGCGCGGACGGCCCGGCCGCGGGGGGATCAGTGGCTGCCCTCGGAGGCGCCGAACATCGTCTTGGCGTAGGTGATGCCCAGGCCGTAGCCGCCGCCATAGTTGCGGGCGATGCCGGTGGTCAGATCATAGGTCTCGCCACGCGCCCAGTCGCGCTGCAACTCGAGCAGATACTGGAGCGAGGTCATCGGGCGGGCGCCGGCCTGTACCATCCGCTCGACCGCGCGCTCGTGCGCCTCGGTCGAGATGTCGCCGCTGGCGTCGGTGATGACATAGACTTCATAGCCCTGTTCGAGCGCCGAGAGGGCAGGGCCGACGATGCAGACCGAGGTCCACAGGCCGGCGAGGACCAGCCGGTCCTTGCCGACGCGGTTGACCTCATCGATCACCGCGGTGTCTTCCCAGGTGTTCATGCTGGTGCGGTCGAGCAGCTTCTGTCCGGGGAACGGGTCGGTGATCTCACTGAACATCGGGCCCGAGAAGCTCTTCTCGGCGACCGTGGTCAGGATCGTCGGAACGTTGAAGCCCGCGGCGGCATTCGCGATCAGCGCGGCATTGTTGCGCAGCAGCTCGGGGGCGATCGACTTGGTGGCAAAGGCCATCTGCGACTGGAAATCGATCAGGATCAGCGCGTGATTGTTGGGATCGAGCAGGGTCTTGGCGGGGGTCGGGGTGGCCTTGATCGACATGGATGACACTCCTTTTGAGAAACCGTTCGCCCGATGCGTTCGGGGTGCAGCCGGTCTAGGGCGGAGTGTTTGTACGAAACAGGCGGATAAAATTATCCGGTACGTTCTATGAAATTGAAAAGAAGGATTGCGCCATCGGAAAGCGGAGTCAGCAGGTGCTTGTGATGCTCGAGGCTATGCCGAGGCCTTTCGAACCGGCCGCAGCAGAATGTCAGCGTGCAGCCAGCGCCCTGATTCCGGCGGCAACGAACGCCGGCAGGCGATCGGCGATCCCCGCGAAATCCTTGGAGGAGACAGCGCCCCCGGAAATGCGGTCGATGCGGCCGGTCTGACCGAGCGAAAAGGTGAAGGCGCCCGTGAAGAAATGATAGCCCCAGTACAAGGTTTCCCGAGGGACGTCGGGCATCAGCCGCTGCATGTCGTCGATCAGCACACGGGACACGTCGTCGAAGACCTCCGACATCAGCGCGTGCATCGTGCCGCGCGAGCTGTTCACGAATGCGACGATGGCGGCATAGTTGCGGTGTCCGTCGCTCAGCGAGCCGAATTCGAAACCGGGACGGGTAAAGGCCTCGATCAGGCCTTCAAGCGTAGCTTGCGTTCCCGCCGTGGACCGGTACGCGTCCAGCGCCCGGATACGCAGCGCGTTGACCTCCGGACCTCGCCTGCGGAAGACTGCCGCGAAGAGCTTCTCCTTGTCGCCGAAATAGTAGCGCATCAGCGCGGCATCGACGCCTGCAGACTCGGCGACACTCACAAAGGTTGTGCCGTCATATCCCTTGGAGGCGAACTCCGCCTCGGCGTGGTCGAGAATGATCGTCATCGACTCTTCGCGGCGCTCGGCGTTCGAGCGCCGCGATGAGGATGACTTTCCCGACTTCCGTTGCATCGTCACGTCCGAACCCCGGTTGAAAGCGCTGTGTCCCCTCTCAAGGGACATCGAAACTTGAGCCGATGCTCAACCTTCCTGTTCTCGATATGCACTTTTTCCCAGGAAAGAAAATAGATTCGCCTCATCCCCAGGAGTCTCGCTTCAATAGCGGGGCTGGCAGCAGCAATACATTTCTTCCTAACAAAAGAAAGATATTGACTTGGGCCTGCGATTGGCCGAGGTCAGAGGCGAGAGAGGACGGGCAGACGACGATGGTCGCGCCCAAGACTGGAGAGGGCGGTCCAATGATCAGACCGATTTTGTTTGCGTCAGCATGTTCGGCAGCGCTGGTGGCTGCTCCTGCATATGCTCAAACCGTGGCGAGCGCTTCGGCAGATGCCCAACCGCAGGACGCCGAGGCGGAGCCGGGGGCATCTCAGGCAGGAAGCCCCGAAATCGTCGTGACTGGGTCGCGGGCGATCCGTGACGGATCCCAGGCTCCTACGCCGGTCACGGTCATGGCGGCCGAGGATCTGGTCAAGGCGCAGCCCGGTCTGATCGGCGAGGCGCTCAATCAGCTGCCGTCGTTCCGCGGGTCCACGCGGCCGGCAGGCGCATTCACCGGGGCGGTGGGGCCGCAATCGGGAAGCTATCTCAATCTTCGCAATCTCGGGGTGCAGCGCACGCTGGTGCTCATCGACGGCCGTCGCGCGGCGCCGTCTTCCCGCGATGGCTCGACCGACATCAACCTGTTCCCGCAGGAACTGGTAAAGCGCGTCGATATCGTGACCGGCGGTGCCTCCGCCGCCTATGGATCCGACGCCGTGGCCGGTGTCGTGAACTTCGTTCTCGATACGCGCTTCACCGGGATCAAGGCGACCGCGCAAGCCGGGATCTCCGACGAGGGTGACGCCCCGACCTACAAGGCCAGCATCACCGCCGGCCACTCCTTCGCCGATGGGCGGGGGCGGGTCGTGGCGAGCGCCACCTATTTCGAGATGGGCGGCATCCAGAGCGTCGGCGATCGCGACTGGGGGCGGCGGGGTACCGGATTTCTCAGCAACCCGGCGGTCCCCGGCCAGTTGATCTTCCGGGACAATCTGCGATCTTCGACAGCGTCTCCGGGCGGTTTGATCCTGAGCGGTCCGCTGGCATTCCAGCAATTCGCCCCGGGCGGGACGCTTGTTCCCTATTCGCGCGGCTCGGCCCAGTCGGGGCTGATTCAGGTCGGCGGCGACGGTGCCCAGGTGTTCAGCAACCTGTCCGCCGATGTCACGACGCGGAGCTATTTCGGGCATGCCGAGTTCGACGTCACGCCGTCGCTCACGCTCTACGCTCAGGGCAGCCTGGCGCTCGCGCGCAACCATTATAATCAGGCCCAGCAGTTCAATCCGGGCGGCTTCAACGGCTTCACCATCTTCAGCGGCAACGCCTTCCTGAACCCGGCGGTTCAGCAGGTCCTGAGCAACACGAACACGGCTGCGTTTGCGATGGGCCGGGTCAATTTCGACTTCGGTGAACCGGCGAACGCGACCGCGCGGGCGCGCACGCTCGATCTCACCGCCGGCTTCCGCTTCGCCGGAGCGAACGGCCTGCAGATCGAGGGCTATTGGGAGCGCGGCAAGAACCGCACGAACATCCGGACCCACAACAACGTCGCGCTCGAGCGGCTCTACGCTGCGGTGGACGCCGTGCGCGATCCCGCCACCAGCCAGATCGTCTGCCGGGTGACGCTGACCAATCCGGGCCTGTACCCCGGCTGCGTTCCGATCAACCTGTTCGGGGCCGGCGCGCCATCCCAAGCGGCGATCGCCTATGTCGAGGGCTCATCGAGCTATACGGCCAGCTTCACGCAGGATGTCGGCGACCTCTCGCTGCGCGCGCAGCCCTTCTCGACCTGGGCGGGACCGGTCTCGATCGCCGCCGGCGGCCAGTATCGCCGGGTCAAGCTGGACCAGATCGCCGATGACATCGCACAGAGCATCAACGACGCCACCGGCATACGCGGCTTTCCGCCCGCCTATCAGAATCAGCCGGGCGGCTGGCTGCTCACCAATGTCTTCCCGGTAAAGGGTTCGTACAATCTCTGGGAGGTGTTCGCGGAGGTGGCAGTACCGCTCGCCCGTGATCTGCCGTTCCTGCATGCGCTCGATGTCAACGGCGCCGTACGATACACCGACTACAGCACCAGCGGCGGCGTGACGACGTGGAAGGCCGGCCTGGTGTGGGAGCCGGTCAAGGGCGTGCGGCTACGCGGCACCGCCTCACGCGACATCCGCGCGCCCAACGTGCCCGAGCTGTTCGCCGGGATCGTGCAGAACACCGGATCGGTGATCGAGAACGGAGTCACCGTGCCGATCGTTCAGGCGGCGCGCGGCAACCCGTCGCTGCAGCCCGAAAAGGCCGACACCTATACGGCGGGCATCGTCCTCACCCCGGCCTTCGCGCCGGGCCTGACCCTGTCGGTCGACTATTACTCGATCGACATCGCCGGCATCATCTCGTCGCTCACGCCGCAGCTGACGTTGAACCAGTGCCTCGCGGGCGCCACCGCGCTCTGTGCGAACATCACGCGCAACGCGGCGGGGCAGATCACGCGGATCGAATCGCCGACGCTCAATCTCAACCGGCTGGCGACATCGGGCATCGATATCGAGCTCGGCTACCGGCCGCGCGGAGAAGTCCTTGGCGGGTCCGTCGATCTGCGCTTCATTGCAAGCTACCTTGAGAAGCAGCGGCAGGACATCAGCAACGGTCCGTCGATCGACCGGGCAGGGGAAGTTGGCCTCAGCGCCAATCCGCGCTGGAGCGCGACCGCCAGCGTGAACTGGAAGAGCGGACCGGTCGAGCTCTTCGCGCAGGAGCGGTTCATCGGCGCGGGAACCTATGACGTGACGCGCGTGGAACCGCGGACGATCGAGGACAATAATGTGAAGTCGGTCTTCTACACCGACCTCACCGCCGCGGTGCGGCTCAACGACGGCTTCCGCTTCTTCCTGACCGTCAACAACCTGTTCGATCGCGATCCGCCGCTGGCGCCGGGTGGCACGCTGTTCACTTTCATCCCCACCAATCCGCTGCTCTACGACGTCATCGGGCGCCAGTTCACCGCGGGCGTGAACCTCAAATTCTAGGAGATAGCCGGCATGCATGATCCATCGCTCATTTCCCGCCGCGCCGCGCTCCTCGCCGCCGCCTGTGCGCTCGCCAGCACCAGCGCGGCCGGCCGCGCTCTGGCTGCGGGCCAGCGCCGCCGGGCGCCCGTTCCCCTGCCAACCGCGGCGCAGATCCGGCGGGACTATCAGGAGATGGTCGATTTCGGCCCCCGGCTGCCGGGTAATGCGAACCATCTCGCCTTCGTCGACTGGATGGCCGGCCAGTTCGAGGATGCGGGCCTCGTGCTCGGCCCATGTGAATCGTACAGCTACCGGCGCTGGGACCCAAAGCGCGTTGGCCTTGAAATCGTTGAGGGCGGTACGCGCCGGCCGATCGACAAGGTCACTTTCTTCGTCCGTTCGGCGCCCACCGGACCTGAGGGCGTCACCGGACCTCTGGTCTATGGCGGCAAGCTGCAGCCGAACGGTCCCGGAGCGCTTCCGGACTTTCCGAAGGGCAGCATTCTCGTCTTCGACGGAGCGCTTCCCCGGATGACGATGGGGAAACTCACCCATCCGCATTTCGTCCATGTCGGTAATGAACCCAAGGCGGACGTACTCGACACGCCCTATCACCGGCTGTGGACGACGACGGCCTATCCGCTGGACGAACTGGTAGCGCGTGGCGTCGCCGGCGTCGCGATCATCATGGACGTCTCCTCGGCGATGATCGAGGGCAACTACTCTCCTCATGCCTCGCATTACCGGCCGAAGGTGCCGGCGCTCTTCGTCGGGCAGGACGCAGGCGAGGCGCTGCGCGAGGCGGCCAAGGCAGGTAAGACTGCGCACCTGACGCTCGACGCCGAATGGGCGACGGGCGACGTACCGCAGCTCACCGCGATCCTGCCCGGCGAGAGCGACGAGGTGATGATCGTCGATACGCACACCGACGGCCAGAATTTCGTCGAGGAGAATGGCTGCATCACCCTGCTGCATCTCGCTCGCCATTTCGCGAGCCTGCCCAAGGGCGAACGGTTGCGCAGAAGCATCGTCTTCGCAGGCTGGCCAGGCCATATGACCGGGGAGATGCCGGAAGCGCCCGGCTGGGCGCTGGCCCATCCCGAACTCATGAAGCGCGCGGCGGCGGCGTTCACGATCGAGCATCTGGGATCGAGCGAGTGGCTCGACATTCCCGGCAAGGGCTACGGGCCGACCGGGCACAATGAATATATGAACTGTCCGACCTCGGCCGGTCCGCTGACCGATATCGTCATCGAGGGCATCAAGAAGCACGATCTGCTGCGGCACGGCGTCGAGCCGGGACCCGGGGTCACGACCGGGGTGGTGTTCCACGAAAGCGGCGTTCCGCACATGGGATTGATCGGCGGTCCCAGCTACCTGCTGAGCATCGCCCCCAACGGCCATATGGACAAGCTGGATGCGGACCTTGCCGCCCGCCAGACCGCGATGCTTGCCGACATCATCCGCAAGGCGGACAAGGTTCCGATGGCGGCGCTCAAGGGCGGTGATCCCAGCCTTGGCGCGAAGCCGGTGACGGGCACGGATACCAGCAAGCGCAGTGCCTGCCGCCCGCCACGGCGCGCTGGATCGAACCGACCGTAATTACTGCTGGAGATATTGTGAGCACCCCGAGAATCCTGACGACGCCGGCAGAAGACGCCTATTCCTATCCGCTCCTGCTCCGGCACCTGCTCGCCAATGTGGCGCAGCAGACGACGGCAAAGATCGTGAGCGGCCGGCGGCGCCTGACCTATGACGATCTGATCGATCGTGTGACCCGCCTGGCGACGCTGCTTGCCGAACGCGGGGTGCGGGCCGGCGACACGGTCGCGGTGATGGACTGGGACAGCCACCGCTATCTTGAATGCTATTTCGCGATCCCGATGATGGGCGCGGTGCTGCAGACCGTGAATGTGCGGCTGTCACCGGCGCAGATCGAATATACGCTGCGTGAATCCGGCGCGGTGTTCGTGCTCCACCACAGTGATTTCGCGCCGCTGCTGGACGCGATCCGGCCGGAGCTTCCCGCGATCCACGGTGTGATTCCGATGGAGGATGGCGCGACGGCAGGCAGCTATGAGGCGTTGATCGCGGCGACTGGACCGTCCTTCAAATTCGTGGATTTCGACGAGAACGCGATCGCCACCACCTTCCATACCACCGGCACGACCGGCAATCCCAAGCAGGTCTTCTTCAGCCACCGGCAGCTGGTCCTCCACACGCTGACACTGGCGGCGACCCTGGCGAACCAGCCGGCGGGGCAGGGGCTTCGTCGCGGCGACGTCTACATGCCGATGACGCCGATGTTCCATGTCCACGCCTGGGGTCTGCCCTTCGTCGCGACGATGCTCGGGCTCAAACAGGTTTATCCCGGGCGCTATGATCCGCAGCTTTTGCTGGCGCTCAAGCAACGCGAGGGCGTGAATTTCTCGCATTGTGTGCCGACGATCCTGAGAATGTTGCTCGATGCACGGGACGGTGAGCAATCGCTAGATCCGTGGACGCTGATCATCGGCGGCTCCGCCCTCCCGCAGCCGCTGGCCGAGGACGCGGCCCGCGCCGGCATCTCGACGCTCGCCGGTTTCGGCATGTCGGAGACCGGGCCGGTCGTCGCACTGGCCCGCTCGCCCGACGGCGACACGGCGGAGCTTTGCCGCGCCGGCTTTCCCATCCCGCTGGTTCATGCCCAGGTGGACACCGAGCGGGGTGGCGAGCTGCTGCTCCGTGCGCCCTGGCTCACCCAGGGCTATGGCGCCCAGGCTGCGTCCGACGAACTGTGGGCGGGAGGCTGGCTGCATACCGGGGACGTTGCCGCCACGGACGGTGACGGGGCCATCCGGATCGTCGACCGGCTCAAGGACGTGATCAAGACCGGCGGAGAATGGGTTTCCTCGATTGCGATTGAGGAACTGCTGATGGCGCTGCCATCGGTGGCGGAGGCTGCGGTTATCGGGGTTCCGGACGGCAAATGGGGCGAGCGGCCGGTCGCCTTCGTCGTCGCCGCGAGCGGCCACACGCCGAATGCCGAGCTCATCCGGGAAGGTCTGATGTGCCATGTCGATGCCGGACAGCTGAGCCGGTACGCCATCCCCGAACGGGTACTCGTCCTCGAAAACCTGCCCCGGACCAGCGTCGGCAAGATCGACAAGAAGGCGCTTCGCGCCCGCCTGATCATCGATACGGCGATGGAGGCTGAAGCCTGAGGCTCCCTCAATCCGTTCGCGGCAATGCGTCGAGCTGTGCCCGGTAATTTCCGATCAGGGCCGGGTCGGCGTCATTGCCGTGTTTGGCGATGAACGCGGTCAGCGCCTCCCGGTATTCCGCGATGAACGCCTTGTTGCCCGGGCTGGCGGCGAATTGCGCCGCCGCCTTTTCGACGGGCTTGCGATCTTCGTTGAGCAGGTATTTTCGTCCATAGGGGGAGAGCTCGCGCATGATGACGAAGTTGCGCGGAAACCCCGGAATATATCTCACCGTGAACGTCTCGCCCTTGGGCGGGATGAGGATGGCGTTGGTGATCGGATAGATGCTGGCGGACATGGTGTCGAACTGCGTCACAATGTCGACCCCGTCCGCCGTCTTCATCACCGCGTCATAGGCCCAGACATTCTGGTCGTTCAGCGTTGAGCTGGTTTCCTCGGCCTGAGTGATGATCGCCGTCCCGTCGACGCCATACGCCTCAAGAAACAACGCGTTGAAGATGTGCGCGGTGAAGATGTTGATCTGGCCATAGATGAAGAAGGGCAGGATCAGCACGTACCAGCGGGCGCTCCCGGTCCACTTCGCCAGCAGATACGCCAGCAACACGCCGGTCAGGATGATGACCGGCCAGGACAGGAAGGGATGGTGGGTGAGAAAATATGAGATCGTCGACAGGATGACCATGGAAGACCTGACCGATAGAGGGGGCGTTGGCGCGCGCTATTTGCCGCCGGACTTGCCGAACGCGTCGAGCGCTTCCTGATCGGCCTTCGAGACGAATTCGCACGCCAGCAGGGTCTTCCCGGGCAGGGATGCGCTCTCCCGCGCGACGATCGAGACCGTCCCCATGTCGGATTGCGGTTGCTGCTCCGGCGGCAGCGCCCGCGCATAACCCTTGCTGGACGTGCCGAACACGGTCGAGCCCTCCTTCGTCAGCTGATAATGTTCAGCGAGTGCATCGGCACGCAAGCCTTCGATCAGGACGCCGATCGCGGTGCCGGCGAAGACGACTTGCCTGCTCTTGAACCCGTCCTGCCCAAGCTCCTCAGACAGCGTGTAGATAGCGGCGGTCAGCATCGATGTGTCGGGCTTGGCGAGCTTCTCGGCAGCCTCGTAGAGTGCCGTGGCAGAGTCCATCGTATAGGGCGGCTTGCAGATGGCAGCGTCGTAGAATTCGTTCGCCGATGCAGGCGCGGCAAGGAGAAGGCCCAACAGGGCCGAGGCTGGATAATAGCTGCGAGACATCGGCATCCTTCCTTGTGGGCTGCCTGAACGACAGGGGCGGTACATCGATCCCTGATCTCCTCAAAATCCTTACCGTGTTCCAGCCGCTTCCGCTTGCCAGGCGTGAAGTCCCTCCAGCGCCGCGACGTGCATGGCGCGGCCGATTTCAATCACGCGCTCCCGCCATACCGGATCTGCCGGATCATAGGCCGCCCGCAATTTCCCCCGCAGCCGGGCGCGGAGCGCGCTATCCTTTGGCTCGGTGCCCAGCCGGAGCCATCGGTCGATCATCACCGCCTCGAACGCCTCTAGGTTGGAGACGGTGCCGATCTCGACCGGCGCTCCAGCGATGTCGATATGTGGCGCCATCCGGCGCAGGCCGGGCAGCAGCAGTCCGGACCAGTCCGGCGTTTCGCCGGAGTCGAAGGCTTGGCCTTCGGATTGCAGTTCCTGATCGCTCCACCAGCGCGCCATCCGCTCTCGCGTCGCGCTGGCGGGGGCATCGAGTGCGACGACCAGCGGCCGGCCATAGTCGCCGAAGCCCGTATGCCATTCGAGATATGCCATGCGCCTGCAGGCGGCGAGCTCGGTTTCGACGATCCGCTCGAACAGTTGGCGCGACGGGGAGGGGCGAGCGCCGCCAAAGCCGACGCCGCCGGGATGGCTGTGCTGGCCGCCGGTAAAGGCGGTCAGCGCGCGCGCTGCGCCCAGTTCCCGGGTGAGCGACTGGAAGAGCGTTCCAACCCGCTCCAGCAGGCCGTCGTCCCAGCGATCGGGGCAAACGCTGGTATGGATCCGCGCATAGTCGGGATTGGGCCGCGGCGGCGCGTCGAAATCGCCAAAGTTGCGGGAGAGATCGACATTGTCGGCATCGACGCGATGGCCGTGCGAGAGCCCCCAGGGATTGAGCGCGTGGATCATCAGAACATTGCGATCATCGCCCAGAGCGTCGGGATCGAGCGCGGCGGCAAAGGCACGCTGCGCGGCGGAGCCGGCATGGCCTTCGGCGCCGTGGACGCCGGAGATCGAGAGCAGGGTGTTCGGCGCATTGGCCGGGCCGATCACCCCCCAGTCAATCGTCAGCGCTTCGCCCTGAGCGCCGCTGCCCGGAATCGCGGCGGATTCGAGTCGGCCGCCCAATGCCGCGACGGCCGCACGAAAGGCGCTGCGGGCTTCCTCGTAGCTCTCGGCGAACATTCAGCGCTCGGGCCGGTCGGCGGCGAACAGGGGCAGGGTGAAGAGGAAGCTCAGCAGATAGAGGCCCGCCGCGAGAAAGCCGATCATGTGCGCGCCATGACTGGCCAGCGTCGCGCCGATCGCGGGGCCGATTGCCGAGCCCAGTGCCAGCAGCGCGGCGCCCATGCTGCTCCAGCGGCCGCTGCGGTCGAGCCGGGCGAGCGCGCCGAGGATGAAGGGCAGGCCGAAGAACCAGGCGGTCTTCACGATCACCGCACCCGCGACATAGGCGGACATCACCGGCATCGCGAGCAGCAGCGCCGAGGCGATCAGGCCGGCAAAGGCAAGGGCGTTGGGCCCGCGCTGGCCGAACCGGTGACCGGCGGTCATCGACAATATGGCGCCGGCGATCGCGCCGAGCACCGAAATGCCGAGCAGCACGCCCACCTGGCTGCGATCGAGGCCGACCGCCAGCCCCATCCGCTCCTGGAACGACCACAAGGTGGTATGGCCGGCATAGAGGCACAGCAATGCCAGCGCGCCGCAGATGGCGGGGCGGTTGATCGTCCAGCCGTGGGCCGTCCCTGCGACCCGCGGGGCCTCTGCCACCGGTGGCGCGGGCGGGATCGCGCGCGTGCAGGCAAGGCCGATCAGCGCGACACCGGCCAGCACCGCTACGATCCCCGCCAGCCCGAAAGTCTGGGCGATCCACCCCGACAGGGTCAGCAGCAGCGCGGCATAGGTGAGGTTGACGAAGGTCGCGATCGCCCAGACGCGCTGCGGATCGGCGCGGCCGGCATAGGCGGCGAACACGGTCGACGCGGTGAAGCCCATTGCGAGGCCGAATGCAGCGCGGATCGCCAGCAGCGGCACGAAGCCGCCCGCTTTGGCGGTCAACAGGCTGGTGACGATCATGACCGCCAGGCCGATCGCGGCCAGCATCGGCCGCCGGGCCCGGTGCAGCACGAGGTAGAAGAGCAGCAGCCCTAGCGCATAGGCGCCGTTCTCGGCGGCGAGCGCGAGGCTCGCCTGCGAGGCGGTGAGACGCAACTCGTCGATGAACAGGCCGAGCATCACCGGGCTGAGCGTGGCGCTGGTCATCGCGCCGGTGCCGATGACGATCAGCGCGGCCAGCGTCGTCCGGGATTCCTTCTGCACTTCAGCCTGCATGATTGATCGCCTGTGGGGTGGTGAAGGCGGCGATGCCGGCAAGCCCCCCCTCGATCCCGAAGCCGGATTGCTTGCGCGGTTCGAACGGCGTGCCGAGCGCCAGGCCCGGCCGGGCCGCGGGCGCGGTGATCACGTCGACCGATCCGGTGGACAGGCCGGCGGCGATCCGCCCGGCGGCGTCCCGGTCCGCGCCCCAGATGGTCGCGCCAAGGCCATAGGCGCTGTCGTCCGCCAGCCTGACCGCCTCGTCCAGATCGGCATATTCCTGCACCGCCAGCAGCGGACCGAAAATCTCCTGCTGCACCAAGGCGCCATCCTGTGGCGCGCCGAGCGCCAGCTCCGGTGCGGCGTAGAAACCGTCCGCATCGGGCGCAGCGGACAGCGGCACGACTTGCGCGGTTTGCCGGGCGATCTCACGATAGCCCTGCACAGTCTCATACTGCCTGCCGCTGGCGAGCGGCCCGAGCCGCGTCGCCGGATCGCGCGGATCGCCGATCGGCCAGTCCGCTGCGGCTGCCCGCAACCCTTCGACGGCTGCGTCGAGCCCGCCTTTGGGCACCAGCAACCGGGTGCGTGCCGCACACCATTGCCCGGTGTTCCAGAAGGCGGCGTGAAAGACGCCGGGCCAGATCTCGGGCTGATCGATCATGTCGGGCAGCACCAGCTGCGGCGACTTGCCGCCGCATTCCATCGTCAGCGGCTTGATCGATCGCGACGCGGAGGCCTGGATGATCGCCTGGCCGGTCCGGGTCGAGCCGGTGAAGGCGAGCATATCGACGCCCGGATGCGCCGCGAGTGCGGCGCCGGTCGCGGGCCCGCTACCCGGCACCACGTTGAACACGCCGGGCGGCAGGCCCGCTGCGCTCGCCAACTGCGCGAGCAGGACCGCGGATCGCGGCGACAGCTCCGACGGCTTGAGCACGAGCGTATTGCCCGCCGCCAGGATCGGCACCGCGCGGATCAGCACATTGGCGGTGGGGAAGTTCCATGGCGTGATCGCGCCGACCACGCCGCGTGCACGCCGCGCAGCGCCGTCCGCGGGCTCTTCGAGTGCCGAGATCAGGCTGGCATAATAGCCGATCAGCAATGGGCCCTGCGCGATCAGCGCACGCGCATCGGCGATCGGGCGGCCGACCTCCAGCGTCTCGAGCCAGGCCAGCTGTTCGACCTCCTCGGCGATGCGCGCGGCCCAGACCAGCAGCAGCGCGGCGCGGCCGTCGCCGCCGATCCGCCCCCACTCGCCACGAAAGGCCGAGCGCGCGCTGGCCACCGCGGCGTCCACCGCCGCGGCGCCGCCGTCGCCGAACTCGCCCCAGATTTCGCCGGTCGCCGGATTGACGCTGGCGATCGGGGCATCGCCGGACCTGCGGGTCTCGCCGTGAATCCAGCCATGGTCGAGCGCCTCCGGCAAAGGGGCATCCCATGCGGGAAGGGCCGGGGAATTCATGAATGTGTTCCGATCAGGTCTGCGGCCCTGTCGCCAATCATCATGGCGGCGGCCTGGGTGTTCCCGCTGATGTGGCGGGGCATGATGGAGGCGTCGGCGACGAACAGCCCGTCGACGCCGCGAACCTTGAGCGCGGGATCGACCACCGACGCGGCATCCGATCCCATCCGGCAGGTACCGACGGGGTGATAGATCGGCGCCGCGAGGCTGCGGATCTGGCGATCGGCCTCGTCACCCCCGGCGTTCAGATCCGGCCAGCCGATCCGTTCGACGACATAGTCGCGGAAGGCCGGTGCATCGGCGATGCGGCCGCACAATTCGACGCCGCGGCGCAGCGCCGCCACGTCCTCTGGCGCTTCGAGTAGTCTGGGAAAGATCAGCGGCGCGGCGGCGGGGTCGGCGCTCGCCAGATCGATCTGGCCCCGGCTCAGCGGATGGTTGACGCTGGCGACCACGCTGACCATCGGAAACGGCGCCAGCTTGCCGCCGTCGCCGCGGCCGAACGGGGTGAGGTGAATCTGGATGTCGGGCGAGGACAGCCCGGGCAGGGTTCTCGCAAAGCCGACGGCCTGCGCGGTCGGGTTGGCGGCGGGGCCCCTGCCAACCAGCCATTGCAGCATCGCGCGCGCCATCCCGGCGAGATTGACCTGCTGGTTGAGCGTCGGGACGGTGACCTTGAGTCCCATCCAGAGACCGGCATGCTCCATCAGGTTTCGGCCGACCTCGGGCGCGTCGACCACCACCGGAATGCCGAGTTCGCGCAGCCGCGCGGCGGGGCCGATGCCCGACAGCATCAGCAGCTGCGGCGAATGGATCGCCCCGCCTGACAGGATCACGCCCCTGCGCGCGGTCACGGTGCGGACCACGCCATCCTGCTCGAACTCGACGCCGGTCGCCCGGCCATCCGCGACGATCACCCGCCGCACGCGTGCGCCCTGCAGCATCCTGGCCGAGCCGTTGGCGATCGCGGGTTTCAGAAAGGCGGTGAAGCTGTCGTGCCGGCGGCCGTTGCGCGCGGAACTCTGCACATAGCCGATGCCGTCCTGCCGCTCGCCGTTGATGTCGGGGTTGAACGGCAGCCCGGCTTCCGCCGCCGCCGCGATGAAGCGGGGCGTCAGCGGATGGACATAGGGCAGGGGGGAGACGTGCAGCGGGCCGGTGGCGCCGCGAAGCTGGGATTCGCCGTCGGTGCTGGTCTCGATCCGCCGGAAATAGGGCAGCACGTCGCGATAGCCCCATCCCGTGGCGCCGAGATCGCGCCACGCGTCGTAATCCTCCGGCGCGCCGCGCACGAAGATCATCCCGTTGATCCGCGTGCTGCCGCCTGGGCCTAGTCCGCGCGGCCAATCCTCGGTCCGGTTTAGCCGGGTGGGATCCGGCTGCGACACCAGCTTCCAGTCGTAAAAGGGGTGGCCGTTGGTGTGGATCGTCGCGGCGGGAATCGCCTCGATCCGCAGCCGGCCCGCGCGCCCGGCTTCGAGCACCGCGACCCGTACGCCGGGCATCGCCGCCAGCCGCCCGGCGACCGCGCAGCCGCTCGCGCCTGCACCGACCACGATATAGTCGAACTCCCCTGTGGCGCCGTCACTCATGCCGGGCCGGACCCCGAACCGAGCTTGAGCTCGACCATCTTGAGAAAGAAGCTCGCCCCGATCGGCAGCAGCCGGTCCTCGAAATCATAGTCGGGGCTGTGCAGCATCGGGGTGTCGTCGGCGACGCGGGTGCCGAGCAGCACATAGGCGCCGGGCAGCCGTTCCAGCATATAGGCGAAATCCTCCGATCCGGTGACCGGCGGCATGTCGCGGATCACCGCATCGATGCCCAGGATCGCCTCCAGTGCGCCGGCTGCGATCCCGGCTTCGCCTGCATGGTTGACGGTGGGCGGGAACAGGATCTCGAAGCGCGCGTCGCAGGTTACGCCATGCGCCGCGTCGACCCCCGCGCAGCAGCGGCGAAGTTCCGCTTCCAGTGCCTGCATCGTGGGTGCGTCGAACGCGCGTGCGGTCCCGGTCAGCATGACGCTGTCGGGCACGACGTTGAACGCGTCGCCGCCGTTGATCGACGCGACGCTCATCACCGCCATGCGGCTGGCCTGCACCCGCCGTGCCGGGATCGCTTCGATCAGCGCGACGAGCGCTGCGGCGGCAGAGACCGGGCTGGCGGTGAGGTGGGGCGTCGCGGCGTGGCCACCATGTCCGCGCACCTCGACCTCGAAGCGTGCCGCGCCGGCGCAGGCCGGGCCGGAATGAACCGCGGCAGTGCCGAGGCGCAGCGGCGGGGCATTATGCAGCGCGAACACCGTGTCGCAGGGGAAACGTTCGAACAGGCCGTCGGCGATCATCGTCCGCGCGCCGCCGAGCCCTTCTTCCGCGGGCTGGAAGATCAGATTGACCGTCCCCGCGAAATCGCGCCGCTCCGCCAGCACCCGGGCAGCACCGAGCAGCATCGCGGTATGGCCATCATGGCCGCAGGCATGCATCAGCCCCGGCCGGACCGAACGGTGCGCGGCGTGCCCCTGTTCCGCGATCGGCAGCGCGTCCATATCGGCGCGCAGGCCGATCGCCGGGCCGGATCCACGGTCGCCGCGGATCACGCCGACCAGGCCGGTGCCGCCCAGCCCGTCATGCGTTTCGATGCCCCATTCGCGCAGCCGCTCGGCGACGAAGGCGGCTGTCTCGACCTCCTCGAACCCCAGCTCGGGATGCTGGTGAAAGTGCCGCCTCCATCCGGTCATCTCCGCGACGAGCGGGTCAATCTCTCGATCCAGGTTCATGGCCGGGTTCATCATGGCTCCAGTAATCGGACGCCCGCCTGCGCGAACGAACCCCATGATCCTAGGCGGTTATGCCGGCGCGGTGCTTATGCGGGCGGCGGAAGGATTATGCCGGGCGCACTATTTGCGTGGCCGCGCCGCGCGCGATCGACGGGCTCATGCCGAAATAGGCCTTGTAGGCGAGCGAGAAGTTGCTGAGGTGGCCATAGCCGCAGCGTTCGGCGATCTCGCTGATCGACAGCATGTCCTCTCCAAGCAGAAGGCGGGCGCATTCCATCCGCTCCTTCTGCAGCGCCTGTCCGATGGTCTCGCCATAATAAGCGCGGAAGGCGGTGTTGAGCCGGGTGCGGTTGGTGCCGACCGCCCGGGCCAGCTCCGCGACGCCGAGTGGCTGGTCGAGATGCTCGGCGATGATCGCGCGGACCTGACGCACCCGGCGCACCTCGCGTTCGGTCAGCCCGTGATCGTCGGCGCGCTTGAACTGGCTGATGAAGAAATCGAGCAGCAGACAGGTCAGCTCGTCGATCTTCGCGCGCTTGAACCGTTCCTGCGTCCAGGGCGAGCGGCGCGGGTCGAGGATGTCGGCGGCGCAGAGCGCGGCGGCGCGCGGCAGCTGGTAGCGGCGGAACACCAGCCGCTGGGCGAGGAAGTCGCTCGCCGCGCGGACTTCTTGCCCGTCATCCTCGAAGCCGGCGATGCGGCCGTTGCCGAGGCGCGGGAAGAACAGCGTCACCGAACGCTCCTCGGTGTCGTCGAGGATGATCTGGCGCTTGATCACGCCCGGCGGCTGGTGCGCGATGACGAGGCACTCGCCGGCGATCTCGGAAGTCGGCGCATCGTTGAACTGATACTCGCCGGCGCCGGTCAGCTGCACCTTGAAGGTCAGCCGGTCGTCGCCGACCATCTGCTCGTCGATCCGGCCGCGCGAACGCCCGTCGATCACCACGCCGCTGATCGCGTCGTCATGCAGGAACGGCTCGAAGCGTCCGTTCACGTAGAGCGGGACCTTGCCTTGCGGCCCCTGCAGGTCTGCGGTCGCCATGGATATTGCCTCGGCTAGCAATGTGCGAAAGCGCAGCTTCGCACGGAAGCGGTGCCATGCCAAATCGCTCCGCCGGCGCATTCATGCCGCCGCGGTCGATTTTCTGCGTGCGGCATAAGCAGGCGATGCCCGCGCATAATGATGTCACGACAAAAGACGTGAATGAGTGATTCCATTGCATTCCCATGACGGCGGCGTGACCCCCAATCGGGCGCGGCGGATGATGCTGACGGCATCCGCATGGGACGGGAGGACAGGTTAGAATGCGACATTATCTCTGCGGCACTGCGCTGACTGCACTCGCACTCGCAACGGCGGGCACGGCGCTGGCTCAGACCCAGGCCCCGGCAGCCGAACCGCTTCAGGCAGAAGAGGATACGACCTCGAACGAGATCGTGGTCACCGCCCGCAAGCGCAACGAGCGTTTGCAGGATGCGCCGCTCTCGATCTCCGCTTTCTCCGAGGACGATCTGCGCGAGGGTAATGCCCGCGACTTCAAGGACGTGTTGCGCAAGGTGCCGGGCGTGTCCTTCTCGGGCGCCGAGCTGGGGCAGAGCCGGTACAGCATTCGCGGCGTCAGCACGACTTCGCCCAGCCCGACCGTCGGCATCTATCTCGACGACATCTCGCTGCTCGGCGCGACCAACGCCTTCAGCGGCGCCGCGGACCCGGTGTTCTTCGACTTCAGCCGGGTCGAGATCCTCAAAGGGCCGCAGGGCACACTCTATGGCGGCAGCGCGATGGGCGGCGCGATCAAATATGTGAGCCACGCGCCCGAACCGGGCACGACCACGCTCGACACCGCGGCGGGGATCGCCACCACTGCGCATGGCGGCATTTCCTACAATGGCGAGGCGGTGCTGAACCTGCCGCTGTCGGACAAGCTCACGGTGCGGACCGGGGTGCTGTATCGCAGCAATGCCGGTTACGTCGACAATGTCGCCAACGCGCCTGTCGTCGATGTGCGGACCAGCACGACGGCGCCGCCCGCAGCGCTGACTCCGCTCGTGCGCCCGTCGGGCAGCACGCGGGCCGACGACAATCAGAATTCGGACCGCGTCGCCGTCGTCAAGGCGGCGTTGCTCTGGCAGCCCGACGCCACGCTCGACATCACCCCGTCCATGTTCCGGCAGGTCTACCGCCAGAAGAACACCGGTGCCTTCTTCACCAATCTTCCCGGCCTGCAGAGTTCGTTCCGGCTCGCGCAGCCGACCGACGATGAACTGGGGGTCTATTCGCTGAACATCGTCAAGCGGTTCGGCGACGTCGAGGTCACCTCGCTGACCGCCTATGCCGATCGCTCGGTCGCGTTCGACCGTGACTATTCCTTCTACATCGCGACGCTGGTGCCGCCGTTGTTCGGCGTCAACTCGCCCAATTCTTCCAACAGCAGCACCCGGACGTTCAGCCAGGAACTGCGCGCGGGATCGGCAAATCCCGCTGCGCCGCTGCGCTGGACCGCCGGCCTCTATTATGCGCACCAGCGTGACGAGCTCGACCAGACCGTCAACTCGATCGGGGTCGGCACGCTGCTCGGGCTCGGCACCGACACGGTCTATCACGGCAACAGCGTGAGCAAGCTGCGGCAATATGCCGCCTTTGCCGCGCTGACGTACGAGATCCTGCCGCGCCTCGAAGCCACCGCCGGGCTGCGCTATTTCAGCATCAAGCAGACGATCGACACCCGGGGCGACGGTGTGCTCAACGGCGGCAACACCAAGGGCAGCGCCGAAACCCGTGAGAGCGGCGTCAATCCCAAGCTCGAACTCGCCTATCGCGCCACCCGCGACAATCTGGTCTATGCCAGCGCGGCCAAGGGCTTTCGGCCGGGCGGCGGCAATCCCTTCGCGGTGGCGCCGGGGCTCTGCCAGGCCGATCTCGCCAATCTCGGCCTCAACGCGGTCCCGGTCGCCTTCAAGTCGGACCGGCTATGGACCTACGAGATCGGCAGCAAGAACCAGTTCCTCGGCCGCCGCCTGACCGTCAACGGCGCAGCCTTCTACACCGACTGGAAGAACATCCAGCAGAACGTCTTCCTGCCTGGGTGCGGCTTCTCGTTCAGCGGCAATGTCGGCGGCGCCGAGATCAAGGGCGCTGAGCTGAGCGCGCAATTCGCCACCGGCGGCCTCACGCTCGGCGCGGCAGCGAGCTACACCGATGCCAAGATTTCGAAGAGCGCGCCCGGGGTGTCGGCCGCGGTCGGGCAGCCGGTGCTCGACACGCCGAAATGGATCGCGAACGCCAACATCGCCTATCGCATCGCGCTTGGCGGTGACGCGAGCCTGACGGCGCGGGCCGATTACCAGTATCGCAGCTCGAGCCTCAGGATGTTCGAGGACAGCTTCACCGTCGCCACACCGGCGGGGCCGGTGTCCGCGCCCAATGTCACCCAGCGGCAGCAGGCCTATGACATCGTCAATCTCGGCCTGACGGTCGATACCGGGACGTCGTGGCAGGTCGATCTCTACGTCAACAACCTGACCGATGCGCAGCCGCTGCTCGACCACAATGTCGTCAGCGGGATGCAGGCCGCGGTCACGCTGCGGCCACGGACGATCGGTCTCGGCCTGCGCCGGCAATTCTAGATGCGCCGCCGGGGGATCTGGAAGAAGGCCGGGCTGGTCGCCCTGACCGGGATCGGTGCGCTCGGCCTGCTGGGGATGCTCGGTGTCGGCCCGGTCGCGACGCTCATTGCGACCTTCGGATCTCCCTCCCAGCCCTTCGATCCTGCGCTGGTGCCGCCTGCGCCCGACTATGGCCGGGCGGACGCCTGGCTGGCCTTTCCCGGGCGCAACGGGCTCGAGCGCTCAACGCCCCCCGGCATGGCGGCGATCGATGAGGCAAAGGCGCCGGTCGACGTCTTCTTCATCCATCCCACGACCTATCAGCAAAGCGATGTCTGGAACGTCGCCTATGACCATGCGTCCGAGTTCGATCCGGCGGTGCTGCTCGGCCAGGCCAGCGTGTTCAACGGCTGTTGCCGCATCTTCGCGCCGCACTACCGTCAGGCCTCGCTGCGTGCGCTCGATCGCAGCCGGGAAGCGGTGGCGCTGGCCTATGGCGATGTCGCGCGCGCGTTCCGGCATTTCATCGCGCATGAGAATCGGGGCCGCCCGTTCCTGATCGCCGCGCATAGCCAGGGCGCGATGCACGCGGTGCGGCTGCTCCAGGCGGAGATCCTCGGGACGCCGCTCCAGCCGCGGCTGGTCGCTGCCTATGTCATCGGCGCCTATGCGCCATCGGACTTCGGGACGATCGGCCTCCCGGTCTGCGACGACGCCCGCCAGACCGGCTGCATCCTTTCCTGGAATACCAGCCAGACCGGCCGCACCGGCGCGCTCCAGCTGATCCGCGACAAGGCCTATTGGTGGCAGGGCGGCGAGAAGAATAGCGGCCAGCCGCCGGCGATCTGCGTCAATCCGCTGACCTGGCGCCGCGAGGGCGCCGCACCGGCGACCGCCAATCCGGGCAGCCTGCCGTTTCCCACGGGCAAGGCCGATGAGCCGGGCAGGACGCTTGCCGCGCTGACGCCGAACCTCACCGGCGCGGTGTGCCAGGAGGGGCTGCTGAACGTCGATATCCCGCGGTCCGCGCCAAGCGGTTTCCGCGACATGCTCAGCCTCATCTACGGCAGCTATCACCTGGGCGACTACGGCATTTTCTACGCTGCGATCCGGCACAACGCGAATGAGCGCGTGAAGGCCTGGGCAGCGCAATCCAGTGAAGGTGCGGCCGGAAGGCCCGCCGTCACCGAGCAAGCGATCCCGAGCATGAATTGAAACGACACAGAGCGGGAGGGGAGGTTTTATGTTGAAGCAATCCAAGCGGCCCAACTGGTTCCGACGCATTCTTACGGCCATTGCCTGCGTGACAGCCACGGCGGGGATCAGCCCGGCAACTGCCCAGACCCCGCCGCCCGCTACAGCCAAATATGCCGATACCAATCGATGGGTGTGCCTGCCGGGGCGCGACGATGTCTGTTCGCGCGACCTGCAGGCGAAGCAACTGCTCGCGGATGGATCGGCGGTGCCGGTTCCGGCATGGCCGCCGGCCACGTCGAGCCAGGTCGACTGCTTCTACATCTATCCGACGGTGACGCTGAACCTGATCCCGGGCAACGCCGACCCCTATAATGGCGACACCAGCACGATCGAGGCGGCAACCGCAGCACAGGCGGCGTCCTTCGGCAGCACATGCCGCGTCTTCGCGCCTCAATATCGCCAGGCGACCATCGGCGCCTACGCGCTGCCGGAGTTCGTCCGGCAGATGTATATCCAGGTGGCGGCGTCCGATGTCCTGGCGGCCTTCGACTATTATCTGGCGAACTATAATCAGGGGCGGAAGATCGTCCTGATCGGTCATTCGCAGGGCGGCGAGATGCTGATCAAGCTGCTTCAGGCGCGGTTCGAGACTTCGTCCGAGCTGCGTGGAAAGCTGCTGATCGGGATCCTTGCCGGCATTCCGGTCAATGTGCCGGTCGGCCAGAAGGTCGGGGGGACGTTCGGCAACGTTCCGGTCTGCACCCTGCCCGGTGAAGTGGGCTGCTTCATCGCCTTCGGCAGCTATGCCGAAGGGGCCAACCCCGGAACGGATTCCCGTATCCCGACGCCGGCGGGGCAGGAGCGGGTGTGCATCAACCCGGCCACGCTTGATGATCCGGCACTGTCGCCCGAGGCGCGCCGGAGCGGGCGCAAGCTGCTGCAGGGGACGCTGTTGATGCCGGCAAAGGACTCCTCGGGCTTTGTCCGCGACGACGCCCAGACCAAGTCCTTCACGCGCCTGACCGGAGCGTATAGCGGCGCCTGCACGACGGCGTCCGACCCGCGCATGCGCTTCTTCTCGATCCGGGAGGAACTGCCGGTCGGCGATCCGCGCCGCGGCATCGTCAAACTGTCCGATACGCCGCTCGATCTGATCCTCCAGCTCCTGATCGGCGACAATGGGCTTCATGTCCTCGATATGCAGTTTTCGATGCAGGAGATGGTCTCGCTCGTCGCAGCGCGCAGCAGCTGAGATTGCGGCATGCGGGATGAGCGTCATCGCATGAAGACGGCGAGCAGGATGCCACGCATTATGCTCGCCACTGCCGCCCTGCTTGCCGCAACCGGCCTGGCATGGTGGCTCGCCGGCGGGGATCCGGAGCCGGGAGGGGGCGTCGTACGGGCTGCGGAGAGCCTGGCGGCCCTGCACGGCTCACCGCAAGCAAGAATCCCAGCCTCAATGGAAAATCAGATCCTGGAGGCCATCGGCAAGCCGGGCGTGCGCATTCGCGACGTGCGCATCGTCGATCAGGAACGGCAGATCGCGTGCGGGGAGCGGATCGACCCGGGTTCTGAAACTCCCCGCCGCTTCGTATGGCTGAGCCAGCTGCGCCAGCTGGTGACGGACGATGGCGGTCAAGACTTCGCGATCCTGATCAATGTCTGCACACCGCCGCCGGCCTGAAGGACAGCCTAGTGCGCTGCACCGGGTCCGACTGCGCGGCGGGGTCTCGGCGTAAGCCAGATGATCATTGCCGCGCCGACGAAGACGAAAGCCGAAAGGAGGAAGATATGGCTTGTCGCCAGCGCAAACGCCTCCTTGTCGACCAGCTGCGCGATCACGCCCCGTGCCTGGTCGAGTGAGAAGCCCTGCGCCGCCAGTGCGTTGACCGTGCCGTCGGTATTGAGCTTGGAGACAAGCTCGTTGCGCGCGACGCGGGCGCTGTCGTCCCAGGCGGTGGTCGAGATCGACGTGCCGATCGCGCCCGCCATGGTCCGCAGGAACGCCATCACACCGGCCGCCGACGCGGTTTCCTTCGGTTCGACCGAGCCGAGCGCAAGCGTGGTCAGCGGGATGAAGAAGAAGGGCATGCCGAAGCCCTGAAGCATCTGCGGGAGGGCGAGGCTCCAGAAATCGGCCTGGCTGTTCCAATGCACGCGCAGCAGCGAGGTGAAGCCGAGCCAGAGGATGCCGAAGCAAACCAGCGCGCGCGGATCGACCCGGGTGCTCATCTTGGCCACGATCGGTGACATGATCACCGCCGCCACGCCGGTGAAGGCGGTGGCATAGCCGGCATAGGTCGCGGTGTAGCCCATGCTGGTCTGCAGCCATTGCGGGATGATCACCGCGGACGCGAAGAAGGTGCCGAAGGCGAAGGATAGCGACAGGACGGACACGGTGAAGCCGCGATGGCGGAACACCCTGAGGTCGACGATCGGCTGGTCCTCGGTCACTTCCCAGGCGAGGAAGACGAGGAAGCCGATCAGCGCGATCACGCCGAGCATCACGATCGTGCGGTCGTTGAACCAGTCATGCTCGCGGCCGAGGTCGAGCATGATCTGCAGCGCGCCGATCCACAGCAGCATCAGCATCAATCCGATCCGGTCGACACGCAGCCTTTCGGTGGGCGTCTCGACCTTGGAGAGCAGCCGCATCGCGCCGAACGCACAGAGTCCGGCGACGGGGATGTTGATGAAGAAGATCCAATGCCACGACCAGCTGTCGGAAATGGTGCCGCCCAGGATCGGACCCAGGATCGGGGCAACGACGGTGGTCATTGCCCAGACGCCCATCGCCTGGGCGCGTTGCTCGGGCGGGAAAATCCGCATCAGCAGGGTCTGCGAAAGCGGCATCAGCGGGCCGCCGCAGAGTCCCTGGCCGATGCGGCAGGCGACGAGCATGCCGAGCGAGGTCGACAGGCCGCACAGTGTCGAGAAGACACCGAAGCCGATCATCCCGAAGGTGAAGGTACGCACCGTCCCGAAGCGGCTGGCGAGCCAGCCGGTGAGCGGCACGCACACCGCTTCCGCCACGGCATAGGAGGTGATGATCCACGTCCCCTGGCTGCCCGAGATGCCCAGGCTGCCGGCGATGTGCGGGACCGAAACGTTGGCGATGGTGGTGTCGAGCACCACCATGAAGTTGGTGAGCGCGAGCACCACGCCCGCAAGGATCAGCGGCAGGCCTTTCAGCGGCGCCATTTCCTCGGCCTTGCCGTTCATGGCGTTGATCCTCAGCTGTTCGAGACGTCGATCTCGGCGTCCATGGAGAGCCCGACCCGCAGCGGGTGCTCGGCAAGTTCCTTCGGGTCGAGTGCAACGCGCACCGGCAGGCGCTGGACCACCTTGATCCAGTTGCCCGTGGCGTTCTGCGCCGGGATCAGCGCGAAGGATGAGCCGGTACCGCCCGACAGGCCGACGACCTTGCCGTGATATTCGACGCTGCCGCCGTAGAGATCGGACTTGAGCGTCACCGGCTGGCCCACCTTCACGCGGGTCAGCTGGCCTTCCTTGAAGTTGGCGTCGACATAGAGCTGGCCGACCGGGACGACCAACATCAGCTGGGCGCCGGGCGCGACGCGCTGACCGACCTGGACCGCGCGGCGTGTGACCACCCCGTCGATCGGCGCGCGGATCACGGTGCGATTGAGGTCGAGCCGCGCCTGCGCGACCTTGGCCTGCGCCGCGAGCACTTCGGGCGCCGAATTGGCGGTGGTGCCGCTGATCAGCGCATTGTTCGCTGCGAGCTCGCCGCTGGCCGCGCCACGGGTCGAACTGGCCTGAGCGACGCCGGCGCGCGCCAGCTCGAGATTGGCCCGGGCCGAGGAGAAGGCGTTGGTCGCCGAGGTGAGCTCCTCGCCCGACACCGCGCCGTTGGGGGCGAGGCGCTGGCGCCGGGCGAGGTCCACCCGTGCCTTCTCGTAATCTGCCTGGGCGGCGACGAGCTGGGCGCGGGCTCGGGAAATATCGGCGCTGCGGGCCTGGACCTGTGCGGCGAGCGCTGCGCTGGTGGCCGATGTCTGGCCATATTGGCGGCGGGCCCGGGCAAGATCCGCTTCGGCCTGGGCGAGCGTGATCCTGGCGTCGCTGTCGTCGAGCTGCACGAGTATGTCGCCCTTCTTGACGGCCTGGGTATCCGAGACCGCGACGCCTGCGACCTGCGCCGCGATCATCGGTGTCACGCTGGCGGTGTCGGCGCCGACATAGGCGTTGTCGGTACTGATATAATGGCTGCCGACCAGCACGTACCAGCTGCCATAGCCGACGCCGGCGAACAGCACCGCGCCAGCGATGCCGCTCAGCAGCCGCTTGCGCAGATTGGGCCTGGCGGGGGTGTCCTTCGCGGCGTTCGCGACATGGATATTGGGTTCGGCGTCAGCCATGGGTCGGATCCTTGCGGGCGGCATTCGCGGCCGCGGTGTCGGTGGAAAAGCCGCCGCCCAGCGCGCGGACCAGCTGGACGTCGAGCGTGAACGCCCGGGCCTGCAGGTCGGCGACGATCTGGCGGTTCTGCAGCACGCCCTGTTCGGCGGTCAGCACGTCGAGGAAGGTCGACAGGCCGCCTTCATAGCGCTGGCGGGCGATCGCATAGGCGGCTTCGGAATCGGCGAGGGCCTGGCGGCTCTCGGACAGGCGGGTGACCAGCGCATTCTTGCTGGTTACGGCGTCGGCGACTTCGCGGAAGGCGGTGGTGACGGTCGAGTCATAGGTCGCGACCGCCTCGTCATAGCCGGCGCGTGCGCCCCTGTACTGGCCCGCGAGCGCGCCGCCGCGGAAGATCGGCAGGCTCACCGCAGGGCCGACCGAGCCATAGGTCGATCCGCTCTTGAACAGATTGTCGAGACCGAAGGCCTGGAAGCCGATCAGCGCGCTGATGTTGATCGAGGGGTAGAAATCGGCGCGGGCGACCTTGATGCGGTTGGCCGCAGCCTTGACCCGGGCGCGCGCCGCGGCGATGTCGGGACGGCGGCCGATCAGGTCGGTGGTGACACCAGCCGGAAGCCCGTGCGTCTCCGCCGGGCCAGCGGGCAGTGCGATGGTGAGGCCTCTGTCCGGGCCCTTGCCGAGCAGTGCGGCGATGCGGTTTCGCGTAAGGCCGATCGCCTCGTCGGTTGCAGCGAGGTCGGCCCGTGCGGCCGGCACCGCGGCATCGGCCTGTTTCAGCTCGGCACGGGTATCGAGGCCGTTGACGACGCGGTCGCTCACCAGCTTCTGCGTCTGAGTGCGCAATTCGAGCGCCTTGCTCTGCACCGCGCGCTGGGCGGCAAGTCGGGCGAGATCGGCATAGGCAGCGGCAATGCTGGTCGAGAGGACGAGCCGCGACTGCTCCAGCTCGATCCGCGCCGCCTCGGCATCCGAGGTTGCGGCGGCGAGCGAGGCGCGGTTCTTGCCCCACAGATCGAGATCGAAGCTCAAATTCGCGGCAACCTGGCCGCTGTCGTTCCATCCTTTGGGCACGAAGGCGGGGGGGATGCCGTTGTTGTAGCTCTGCTTGCCCTCGGTCGCGCCGGCCTGAACGCCGATCGACGGGAGGAGGGCCGCGCCGGCCTGCTGGGCATAGGCCTGAGCCGAGCGCAGCCGCGCGGCCGCGGCGGCGAGATCGGGCGAGTCGGTCAACCCCTCTGCGATGAGGCCGCTCAGCTGGCTGTCGCCATAGGCGCTCCACCAGTCGTTCACCGGCCAGTTGGCGGCATCGGCCTTGCTGCCGAGCGACTGGTCGGCGGCATAGCCCGTCGCCGCGCGCACTTCAGGACGGGCGCCGAGCTGCGGGACCGGCGCGCAGGCGGAGAGAAGCGCGGTTCCGGCGGCCGCAACGGCGAGCAACGAACGGGGGGAGACTCGGATCATGATATATATACCGTACTGTCTGGTACGGCTCGCGAATTGGGCCTGACCTATCGCCTTGTCAACCAAAAATCGTACCCTATAGTACGATTATGAAAAATATCGTGGAGAAGGCGCCCGGCAAGCGAGAGGCACGCAAGGAGGAGCGGCGCGAGATGATCCTTGAGATCGCCAAGCGCGAGTTCCTCGATCACGGCTATTCGGGCGCATCGATGTCGGCGATCTCGGCCGAACTGGGCGGCTCCAAGGGAACCCTGTGGAGCTATTTTCCGTCAAAGGAAGACCTGTTCGCCGCGGTGCTCGACCATGCGACCAGGGAATATCGCAGCCGGCTCGCCGATGTGCTCAAGCCGGGCGAGGACCTGCGCGCCGCCGTGCTGCAATTCTGCCGCGGCTTCATCGCCAAGATTTCATCGTCCGACGGGGTTCGGCTGCACCGGCTGATCGCTTCCGAAGTCGGCCGCTTTCCCGAGGTTGGCGACATCTTCTATCGCCGCGCGCCCCAGCCGACTCAGCAACTGCTCTCCGGTTTTTTCGAGCGCGCGATGGAAGCGGGAACGATGCGCCGCGACGATCCGCTGTTCGCCGCGCGCATCCTCGCCTCGCTTTGCCTGGGCGTGCAGCAGCGCGTGATGTGGGGGCAGCAACTGTCCGCAGCCGAACTCGATAGCGAAGCCGAGCATGTTGCCGAGGTCTTCCTGCGTGCTTTCGCGCCGGAATGACGGGTTGGGACTGATCGCTTGGGGCGGAGCTGCTCTAGTATCCTGTCAATTTGAAGCCGCCCAGAGGCGTGCTGGAACTGGTCACCGGCCACTCGACCATGCCGTAGAGTGCGCCGTCCGCGCCTTCAGTCAGCCCCGTCGGCCTGGTGGATTGCTGAACCGCCGGCCCAAATGAATGAAGGATGGTCTTCACCCCGGCAGGGGTCAGCTTGAAGACCGTCCCGCACGAAGAACACTGACGGGCCCCGCCGGAATAGGTCGTGCCGTAGAGATTCCCGTCACGCCCCAACAAGAGTGACGACGGTCCGTCCCCATCGATCCGTCCGTCGAGCGCGAATCTGTAGATGATGCTTACGCTCCCGCTGGCTGCGATCTTGTAGATCGTGCCGCACCCATATGCCCAGCCGCACCGTCCGTCGCCGCCCGAAACGGTGGCACCGTAGAATTCGCCATTCCTTCCCTTGATGAGAACGCGCGATGGAGCGATTCCATCCTGGCGCGAGCTGCCGAAGGAGTAGAGAATTGAAACCGCGCCAGCCGTAGAGATTTTGAAGACCGTGCCGCAATCATGCGGATTGCTGGCGCACTGATTTGTGCCCCCCATCAACGTCGTTCCGTAGAGGTACCCGTCATCGCCTTCGAGCAATGTGGCCTGCGGCTGGATACCATCAGACGGAGTCGCTCCGAATGAGTGGAGAATTGTTTGCACGCCGGTGGGCGTCATCCTGAAGACGGTGCCGCAGTTCGTCCCAGCCTGAGGGATCATGGCACAAACGTTCGCACCGCCGGACCCGGTGGTTCCGTAGAAATTGCCGTCGCTGGCTTGCATGATCCCGGACGGCGTGTGGCCATCTGTCGGCGAACTCGCGAAGGAATATAAACTTGAGTACTGGCCGGACGTGGTGATCTTGAAGAACGTGCCGCCCCCGCCGAATTTCCCGCCGTTCGAGGTGAGCCCGTAGAGCGCGCCATCCTTGCCGGCGATCAACGCATTCGGCAGGTATCCGTCATTGGCTATCGAACCGAACGCGTAGAAGATCGACTCCGCACCGGCAGGCGTAACCTTGATGATCGCGCCGCAAGAAATAGGTGAGGTCGGCCTGCAGGTGTTCGGGCCACCTTGGGGTTTGATTCCGTAGAAATTGCCATCCGCGCCACGAACCAGGCCCAGCGCGGCGGCGCCGTTTGGAAGCATTTCGCTATAGGAGTTCAATTCGGAGAATGTTGCCGACGGTGTCGGCGTCGGCGGCGAGGTTGTTGGCGTCGGCGTTGGCTGGACAACCGATCCACCTCCGGCGGTGCTACCACCCCCACAGCCTGCAAGTGTCAAAGCTGCCATGCTGCTGAGCACAGCGCGAAATGCTACGCGTGACATAAATCCCCTTCTTGGAAGGGGTTATTGGCAGTCTGCAAGGTCTGTCGCAATGCCCCAATTCCGGCCGTTCAGCCCTCTTGCGTCCGTTACCGGACGCTGCCGTTCGCCCGTGGTGATCAACAGGCAGCCTTGTGAAGGGCAATCCATCATTCGGAGAAGGAGCAAGAGATCGTGGATCAGCGTTCAAGCTTGGTCGCCAGAATGACCGAACTCCTTGTGAACTCGACGCCGTCCAGCATGCCGATCTCGTCGATGAGCCGGTTCAGCTCGACACCGTCCTCGGCCTCCAGCATCGCGATGTAATCGAACTCGCCGCTGATGGCGTGGATCGCCGAGACCTGAACGATCTCGGAAAGAAGCGCTTCGAGCTCGCGGCGGGATCTCGGCGCGGTCTTGATCATGACATGCGCGCGCAGGCGGCTGCGAGCGAACGCGTCGCCCAGCCTGACGGTATAGCCGTCCACCACGCCGCTCTCTTCAAGGCGAGCGAGGCGCGAATAGAGCTGGCCACGGGATATTCCGAGTTCCTTGGCAAGCTGCGCGATCGGCTGACGCGCGTCGTCGCGCAGCAGGCCTAGCAGCCGGACGTCGATCTCGTCGAGGTTCGGCTGGCCCGACATCAGCGTTCCGGGAAGCGCTCGTCGGCGAAGATCGCCGTCTGTGGATCGCCGCCAGGTCCGATCCGGCCGCGATACATTCCCAGATCGTTGATCGCGAACGCCGGCTTTCCATTCGAACCCATCGCGATCAGCCCTCCGTCGCCCCCGATCGATCCCACCGCCATGATCGTCGCCTGAGCAGCATTTGCAAGGGTTTCACCGTTCCAGGCGACGCGGTCGCAGACCTGGCGCGCGGCGCTCTCACGAATGAAGAATTCGCCGGATCCGGTTGCCGAGACGGCGCACTGGCCGTTCTTGGCATAGGTGCCGGCGCCGATGATCGGGGAATCGCCCACGCGGCCCCAGCGCTTTCCGGTCATGCCTCCGGTCGAGGTCGCAGCGGCGAGATTGCCGTCGGCATCGAGAGCGACCGCGCCCACCGTCCCGAACAAATGGGTCCGGTCCACCGCGGCCGCCTGCCGGTTGCGCCACGCCTGCAACTGCTGCCAGCGCTCCTCGGTCCGGAACCATTCGGGAGCGACCTGCTCAAGGCCCTGTTCGACCGAGAAGCGGTCCGCACCCGCGCCGCTCAGCATGACATGGCGGGTCTTGTCCATCACCGCCCGGGCAAGGTCGATCGGATGCCGCGTCCGGGTAACCCCGGCAACGGCGCCCGCCTTTTGCGTAGCGCCGTCCATGATCGCCGCGTCGAGCTCGTTGCGGCCCTCGGCTGTGAACACCGCGCCGCGACCGGCATTGAACAGAGGATTGTCTTCCAGAACGCGGACCGCCGCGGCAACCGCGTCGAGGGCAGGGCCGCCGCGGTCGAGGACCGCACCGCCGGCACGCAGCGCTTCGGCGAGACCTGCCCGATAGGCAGCTTCCTTTGCCGGGGTGAGCGCACCGCGTTCGATGACTCCGGCCCCGCCATGGATTGCGAGCGACCAGCGCGGCATCTCCGAAACCTCGCCGCCGGCCGCCGAATAGCGACGGATTGAGGCGGGGTTGTCGACGCGGCCCGAGGGCAGGTGAAGAACCGATGCGGTGTTCATGATCGTCACCTTGATCCGGTCGGCGACGAGCGCGCCGCGCGACGGTGCGACACGAAGGGCCGATCCGTCGACGATCCATGCGCCGCCATCGGGTTCGGTCGCGTAGACCCGGCCCCGTCCGTCCGCCTCGACCGCGACCGCCGCGCTTTCATCGACACCGACGCCGATCATCGCCGGTGCATCCGACGGGTGCCCGACCTGAGCCTTGGCGACAAAGGCGAACAGGCGGCCGAGTCGGTCGCGCTCCTTGAAATGCGTGTCGGTCACCACGCCCTTGAGCAGCGCGATGTCGAGGAAGTCGCGTTCGATCGTGTTCGCCGGGCCGAACGGATCGGCCAGCGCTTCGGGCGATTTGATGCTGCCGCCGTCCGAGGCACCGTAGAGGGCTTCGCCGAGCATCGCGAGACCGGCGCTGGTGCCCGCGATCGGCTTGCCCGCCGCGACATGTGCGGTGAGCAGGCGCGCGACCTCCGTGCCCTTCCAGTAGCGCACATAGTTTGCCTGATCGCCACCGGCGAGGAAGATGCCGTCGGCACGCCGGAGCGCCGCGAGGATCCGGGGATCGGAGGCGGCGGCGCGGTCATGGAAGACGAAGGTCTCGGCCGAGGCGACCCCGCCAATCTCCTTCACGAATTCCTTGCCGATCTCGCCCGCATAGGAGGCGCGCAGGATGACGATATGGCCGTTCCCGGCTTTTGCGAAGAACCAGCGCATGGCGTCGTGGTTGCGGTCGCCGCCGCCCATCAGGAGGAGCCCGCCCGAGGGCTGCCCCGGCCTCGGTGCGGAAAGCTTGCCCTCGACATAGCGGTCGAACGTCTTGGTCTTGGCGCCTGCCGCGGCAGGGGCAAACCCGAGGGTCGCGATAACCAGAACAAGCAATGCGCGCATCGGGAAGGGCTCCATTGAACAGATTGTACGCAGTTTGATACAGTTTAGACGCTGTATGCAATAATTTGATTGCTAATTTGGACGATATGTTGAACTTTCCGGTCCGTCATCTCGACGGGTGGACGGTCGGCTGGCGTGCAAAAGGGGAGCGACATGACATATTCGATGCGCCGCGCGTTTCGGGTTCATCTGGCAATTGGCTGCTGTGCGAGTGCGCTCGCTGCGCCCGCCTTTGCGCAGGACGCGCCCGCCGAGGAACAGCCCCGCGAAGTGGTCGTGATCGGATCGCGCATTCCCACGATCAAGGAAGGCCCTGCCCCGGTCACTGTCATCGATGCCGACACCATCCGGTCGAACGGCTATACCAGCGTTCCCGAAATGCTGGCCGCCTTGCCGCAGAACAGCGGCGAGACGCAGAGCCCGCAATCGGGCAGCAGTTCCGATTTCACGCCGGGCGCGCAACAGGTCGATCTGCGCGGCCTGGGCCCGAACCATACGCTGGTGCTGATCAACGGCCGCCGCATCGCGGACTTTCCGCTTCCCTATATCGGGCGGAGCAACTTCACCGACATCTCGAACATCCCGGTCAGCCTGATCGAGCGGGTCGAGGTGCTGAGCGGCGCGGCATCCGCCATCTATGGTTCGGACGCGATTGCCGGCGTCATCAACTTCAAGATGAAGGAGAAGCTGGACGGCATCACGCTCGACTATCGCCATGGCCGCACCGAGCATGGCGGCGGCATGTCGCATCGCATCACCGCGACCGGCGGCTGGTCGTCCGGCCGGTTCAACATCGCGGGCGGTATCGAATATCTCGATCAGCGGCCGCTCTGGGCGTTCGACCGGGACATCCAGGACAGCACGCTGGACAATCCGGTGACCACGCTGGCGCGGCGCACCTTTTATCGCGCCAATGAGGATGTGGATTACCTTACGCCCCCGGCGGGCGCCTGCGCAGCGCTGGCGGGGCTCAACCGGGGCACCATCCGCCAGTATAATCGTCCGCGCTATGGCGAGTTCTGCGGCAGCCAGGAGTCGATCGCCTATGGGACGATCGTGTCCGGCCGCAAGGGCTTCAACAGCTTCGGCACCATGTCCTACGAGCTCTCGGACAATGCCAAGCTGTTCGCCGATTTCCAGCTGGGGATCAGCAAGGTCCGCCTGATGTACGACGTGACGAGCTGGTCGTTCGAGCAGGCGTCGAGCAGCGCCGACAATAATTTCTTCAACAGCTTTACCGGTCAGGTCGAGGATTGGGGGCGCCAGTTCACGCCGGAGGAAACCGGCGGCTTCCAGATGCAGCGGATCAAGCAGACCACCTACAGCATCACGCCGGGTATCCGCGGAACGGTCGGCGGTGTCTGGAATTACGAGCTGTCGTTCAACTACAGCCGCTACCAGTCGGTCGTGCGCTGGCCGCAGATCATCAACAGCAAGGCGCAGAAGCTGTTCCTCGGCGACCGGCTCGGCATCGACGCGGCGAGCGGCTATCCGATCTACAATGCCAATCCGGCGCGGCTCTACACGGCGCTGACCCCCGCCGAATACGCCAGCATCTCCGCCGACACCGTCTACCGCCCCTATAGCTGGACCAGCAACGCTCAGGCGACGCTGACCAATGGCGAGCTGTTCCAGCTGCCCGCCGGGCCGGTCGGGTTCGCGGCGGTCGCCGAATATGGCAAGCAGGGCTATGATCTGCGCCCCGATCCGCTGGCGCTGACCGACTATTATTTCAGCTGGAAGGACAGTGACGGGTCGGGAAGCCGTACGCATGGAGCGCTCGGCGGCGAGTTGCGCGTGCCGGTGCTCAATTTCCTCACGCTGACCGGCGCCGGGCGCTACGACACGTTCGGCTTTGCCGGCCGTAATGTCGGCAAGTTCACCTATAATGGCGGGGTCGAGGTGCGGCCGACCAACAGCCTGTTGTTCCGGGCCGCCTATGGCACTGCCTTCCGCGCGCCCGACCTTCATTATGTCTTCACTGGTCCGGGTAACGTCGAAAGCAGCGTGGTCGACTATTACACCTGCCGCCAGGATACCCCGGGGGCAGGGGTCAGCGATTGCGAAGACTATGAGACCGATATCGTCTCCAACCGCACCGGCAACCGCAACCTCAAGCCGGAAACGGCCAAGTCACTGACTGCCGGGCTCGTGTTCTCACCATCGCGCCGCCTGCATATCTCGGTCGATTATTTCCGCGTCACGCTCGACAATCAGGTCACCGATCTCAGCGTCAACCAGATCACCCGTGATGAGGCGGACTGCCGACCCGACGGTGCCGGGAGGACCACGCTCGACCCCAATTCACCGACCTGCCAGGACGCGATCGCCCGGATCCGGCGCTTTGCGAGCGGCGGTTCCGCAGGCGAGATCGAGGCGATCCGCGTCAACCCGATCAATATTTCGCGCGAAACGACGAGCGGGATCGACGTCGCCTTCCGCGGCACGCTGCCGACCGGGATCGGTGACTTCACCCTGTCGCTGGCGCACAGCCACGTGTTCAAGCACACCTATCAGCAATATCCGGGCGACCCGATCGAGAACAAGCTGGCGTACAGCAGCGGCTTCTACCTGCCGCGCGACAAGTCGAGCGGGAGCATCAGCTGGGACCATGACGGGCTGAAGCTCACCGTTTCCGGTACGCGGCTGGGCAGGCTGCCCAATTATGACGAGGACGCATTCCTCAAGGCCAGCACCCTGTTCAACGCGACCGTCCAGTACGACTTCACCGATCATCTGCGCGGATCGCTGACGGTGCGCAACCTGCTCGATACCAAGCCGGTCAAGGACGAAACCTGGTCGAGCTATCCCTATTACAACACCGCCTGGTTCGACAGCGTGGGCCGCAGCGTCTTCATGCAGCTGACCTACAAGATCGGCGGCAACCCGCTGTAAGTTGACTGGGGACGATCGGACGCGGTGCCGAGACCGCGCCGGTCAGACCAGCGACTTCAGCCGGTCGATCCCCGTTGCGTCCCGGACGATCCGGGCCGCGAGCGCATTTCCGTTCGCGGCATTGGTGAGGACGACGATCGCCCGCCCGCGCCGGGCATCGCCGATCCCCAGCGTCTTGAAGATGCCGTAGTTGCTGCCGCTATGCTGGAACAGCGTGCCTGACGGGGATTGCTCGAGCTCCCAACCCAGCGCGCGCGTAATATCGCGCCCGCGCAGTTCGAGCTGGGGCGTGAGCATCGCCTGCCGGGCTGCGTCGCTGATCTCCCACGCCGCCCGGTTCGACCGATCCATCATGAGCACCATGAACCTCGCATAGTCGGACGCGGTCGTCAGCAGCCCGCCCGCCGTATTGACCAGCAGGCCGTGTGTTGACGGCGGTGACTTGGGGTCCGTCTCGCGCATCGCCCTGACCGAATCCTCATAGGTCCAGGACGCGATCGGCTTGTGCCATGTCGAGGCGAGCGGAAGCAGCCGGTCGCCCATCTCGCGCGTGGGCTGACGGGGAAGTTTCTGTTCGCCCTCCGGCGGTTCGGAATGGCCGAAGACCAGCGACCTCGCGATCACCTCGTCCCAGCCGAAGCTGCTGCGGGACATGCCGGCCGGGTCGAACAGCTTCGCCTGCATCACGCTGCCGATGCCCGCTCCCATGATCTTCTCGACGACCATTTGGAGCCAGACGAACGCTTCGCCGGAATAGGTGAAACCGGATCCGGGCAGTTGACTGGTGACGAGCGGCTCGGAAGACCAGTTGGGCAAACCGGTCGAATGTTCCAGAACATGCCGGGCGGTAATGCGCTCAAGATTGGGGTCGTTGCCCGGATTCGCCGGCGGGCGATACGCGACGAGCGGCTTGTCGAGGTCGAGCCGCTTCTCGTCGACCAGCCGCATGACGACATAGGCGAAGACCGGCTTGGTCATCGATGCCGCTTCGAACAGCGTGTCCTCGCGCACGGGGTCGCGGGTTAGGGCGTTCTTCACGCCGAAGCTGCCGCTCCAGATGGGCTTCGCGCGGTCGACGACCGCGATGGCGACGCCGGGCACCCCGGCAATCCGCATCAGGCGCGGAAGTTCGCCGAGCTGGTCCGCGGACGGGATCCAACTGGTCTTACCGTCCGGAGTTCCCCCACGGGCGCGAACGGGCACCGCGCCGCTGGCAATGAGTGCCGCGGATCCGGCCAGCAAAGCTCGCCGCCCGATCACCGTTCCGGAACTGCTCATCAGTACTTGCCCAAGGGCCGGTTTATCGAAGGATCCGGCAAGGCGAAATTTCGAGACGGTTGCCTTCCAGCCGGGATGTCAGGAGTTGCGCGTGCAAAAGCGCCAGCCAAGGATGCCTGCGCGACGCGGGCGGGCGGTACCGAGATTCTCTCCACCATCGATTCCAACCCCTTTCCTCCGGAGCCAAACGATAGGGGTATCTTTTATAAAATCACAGGAAATCGGCTGACTTGACCGCTTCTGCAGGGTTCACGCTTGAAACGGAGAGTCTGCAAAGGGCTCAGTTGATGCTCTTCGTTCCTCGCTGCTCAAGCTTGAAAGCTGAACTCTTTCCGGATGCGATGCGGCCTGCATACACTTCGGCCGCGACCCTTGAAGTGATTACGCGGTGCTTCCGCGGAAATTCCTATCGGGAATCTGACCTAACTTTTGGAAAGGGGTGGTGGACGCACTAGGGCTCGAACCTAGGACCCGCTGATTAAGAGACGCTCCCAGCGTGGCATATTATTCAGCATTAACAGGTATTTGGCTGCATCCGCGTATGATCAGCTGCTCAATATGCCACAATGGGCGACAATTCGCGACAATTCGCAACGACACAAAATCACCTACATTGCATTTGGAGATCTTGGGCAGCTTTGCGCCCCACATTCTTCCCGCTCGGCGCACCCACTGGGAATCCCGAAAGCGGCTATTGGTTCAGGCGATAGCCTGGCGGCGGCTATTGGAAAGTCACTGAGCGTTGTTACCATCCAAAGGTCGGTTGGCGCTGAGACGAAGCCTCAGAATGCCGAGGCAGAGCCAGTTCAATAATCATCCCGCCACCGTGCCTAGGATGCGCAGTGACGGTACCGTTGTGCGCGGCAGCAATCGCCGCGACAACTGACAGACCAAGGCCCGATCCGGCTGAGCCGAGCCGGCGTGCGTCGTCTCCGGACCAGAAGCGTTCGAACAGTCGCTGTTGCGGCACATTGGGCAGGCCTGGCCCGCGATCCCCAACGCGCAAAATTGCCATTTCCGCGGCAGTCTCGACCTCGACTGACAGCGCGCGACCGGATGGCGCATGGCGACGCACATTGTCGATCAGAGCAAGCGCCGCCTGGCGGATTCGCAGCGGGTCGGCCTGAATGGATGTCGCAGGCAGGGAGAGGCTGAGGGCGAAGCCATCAGCCTCCAGTTCCGGGCGCAGCGTCTCGACTAGTTCGGCGACTTCGGTGGCGAGATCCATCCCGCGTGTGCGCAGGCGCAGCGAGCCGTTGGCGGCAAGGCTGACAATCTGCAGGTCGTCGACGAGATGGGATAGCGCATCGACTTGGCCAATCAGTCCATCGATCTCTGCTTCCGTCCGCTCGAACACGCCATCACGCAGGCCTTGCAGTCGCCCACGCAGCACCGTTAGCGGTGTCCGCAACTCATGCGCCACTGCTGCAGAGGCTTCACGCATTTCGCGCTCGTAACGCTCCAGCGAGGAGGCCATCTGGTTGAAGTCATGGACCAGTTGCCGGGCTTCGCCGGCCATCGCGGCATGCGCTGGCGTCGCGCGCGTGGACAGCCGGCCAGAGGCGATCTGGCGTGCGGCCTGAGCCACGGCTTCCATCGGCACGGTAATCCGCCGGGCGAGAAACAGGCTCGCGATGACGCCGACCGCCGCCGCGATCGCGGTGATCGTGACCAACAGCACGCCCTGGAGAATGTCGAACAGGGCCAGCAGCGGACGCTCGGCTTCCACCAGCATCTCATAATCGCGCCGGGAGGGAAGCTTGCCGGCATCGAGCATATGAACCGCGCGTTGCGCATCGGCGGGAAGCTGCGTCAGCAATCGTGCGCTCAGCCATTCGCCGACGGTCATTAGCCCGAGGACACTGCAAATGACGGTGAGGCAGATCGCCAGCACCAGTGCGATTGCGATCCAGGTCCGGATCCGTGTGGGGCGGGGCAGTTTGAATATCGGCTTGCCCGTCATGACGCGAGCAGCCTGTAGCCCACGCCGCGCACCGCGACGATCAGGTCGGGGCCTTCATCGGTAACCAGCTTGCGGCGCAGGTTGCTTACATGGCTGTCCACCGTCCGTTCGAGCGGGTCGCTGGTCGCGGGAAGACATGCATCGAGCAGATCTCCACGCGTGAAAACGCGGCGGGGGGCGGCGACCATATGCGACAGCAGGCGGAATTCGGTGGGGGTGAGGTCGAGGGTGGTCGGGTTACCGTCAGCGTCGATCAGCCGAACGACATGTCCCTCGCGATCGATCTCGAGTGGGCCAGCTCGAAGCGTGCGCAGAATGGGACGGCCTCGAGAACGGCGCAGCACCGACTTGGCGCGGGCGACGATCTCCAGCGGATTGAACGGCTTCACCACATAGTCGTCGGCACCGGCATGGAGCGCAGCGAGTTTCTCGACATCCTCACCCATGGCGGTCGCCATGATGATTGGCGTGTCGGCGTGACGACGGATTTCCGCGAGCACCGCATTGCCGTCTCTCCCCGGCAGTTTCACGTCCAGAATGACGATGTCGGGGCTGAGCCGGTGATGATGCTGGATGGCCGTGTCGCCATCGGACGCGGTCACCGTGCGAAAGCCGGCCCGCTCGAAATAGGCGAGCAGGATATCGGCGATCCGCGGTTCGTCCTCCGCAATCAGCACCAGCGCGTTGTCCATGGGGTTCCGTTCCACGCCGCGCCCACAGCACAGCATTATAGAGATTCGATGGAGAACACGCTCCACCGCCCGACTGGCAAGGGCTGCGAGCCAGCGCAAGCGTACGACGGCGGGACGTGACCTGATCCATCGAAGTTCCATCGATCTGCGAACCGGTCTCCATCCGCCGCGGTCAGCAGGCCGCCACCCAATCACAGAGAGGCATGAATTGATGGTGCGCATGATGATCACCGGCCTAGCCGGAGCAAGCCTGATCGCGTTGGCGGCGCCGGCGCAGGCGGGCTATGCTGGCCGCTGCGTCGCGGGCAGGGGGCTGGAGCGATCCCTGTCCAGTCTGCTCGAGCAGCGCCGCCAGGCCGCTGAATATATCCTGGCTCAGCAGCCGCTCTACGAGCCCGGCAGAGATTCCGCTTATTCCAACGCCAACTATGTCGTGCTCGGCGCGATCCTGGAGAAAGTGACAGGCGAGCGTCTGGAAAAGACGATCGTCGACGGCACGTTCGGCAAGGTCGGCGCGACGGCGGGTTGGGGCATTCCGCGCGATTTCGGCGCCGCCAACCCGTCGTTGCATATCCCCCAGCCCGACGGGTCAGTGCTGGTGGTCGACCGGCCCGAGGGTGCGAGCGACGTGTTTCGCGGCCGCATGCCCGTATCCACCGTATCGGCGGGCGGGATGGTCGCGACGATGCCGGCCTTCGCCAAGGTGGAAACGCAGCTCCTTCGTGCCGCGATGGGGCTGGACCAGGCGCTCGCCTCCAACCGGGCGTTGCAAGGTCTGTTCACGCCACATCTGGGCTATGGCGACGGCGCGATCCTGACGAGCGATATCCTGGGCGAGACCAGCCATTATTTCATCGGCAATACCGCCGGAAGCAGCGCCTATTCGTTCCTGCTGCCCGAATCCGGCGTCGGACTGGTGCTGGCGACCAATATGGGAACCGAGGCGATCCCCAATTTGGCGGGCAGCGAGGCTGCGACTTACCGCCTGCTGGCATCGCTCGCCCGCCGTGCGGCGTTGGGCGTTCCCACCGCCCGCAGCGCCGATCAGGCGGCGATCTTCAATGCCGTCGAGGCTCGCTGCGGCGAGGCGAGCGGCGGAGCTTCCGCGATCGTCGCTGCGTTCGGCGAGCTGAGCGCCGCGCAGGCCTCCGCCCTGGCCGAGGCGATCGCGCCCGATGATGCCCGTGCGCTGGAGCGGCTCGGCTCGGCGCCGCTGGAGGGCATGGCGGATCAGCTCGCGGTGCAGATGGCGCCGGGCGCATTGCGCGGCCGTGCACAGGGGGCAGGCGGCTGGCGCGCCTTCCTGGCCGGTGGCGATATCACCGGGCGCGTTGCGCTCGACGATGCGGGATCGGTCACCGACATGCGCGGCTGGCAGACCACCGCCGGGTTCGACCGGCAGCTCAGCCCGCACTGGAAGCTGGGCGCGGCTTATGGCTTTGCGCGCAATCGCGCGGCCGTCGCCTCGGGCCATGCGACGCTGCGTTCACATCAGATCGGCCTGAGCTTGGCCTATGATGGAGGCGCGGGGCTGTTCGTCGATCTGCGCACCGTGCTGGCATTGCAGCAGGCTGCCACGCAGCGCATGCTGGGCGACTTCGGCACCGCGGCGGCGACGCGTAGTCTGCGCGGCACGCTGATCGACGCCGATATCGGCTATGCGGTGGGCAGCGCGCTGCGCGTCGCGCCGGTCGCGGGGCTGCGCTACCAGTCCATCCATGTCGACGCCGCCAAGGAGCGCGGCTCAATCTTCGCACTGTCGCTCGACGGCCGCACCGCGCGGCGGCTCGATGCGCGGTTTGGCGTCTCGATCGCCGGCGACTTCGACTTGAGCGGCATGGCAATCCGGCCGAGCCTGGAAGCGCTGCACGTTCGTACGCTGACTGCACGCAACCCGGACGTGCTGGCCCGGTTTGTCGAGGGCGGAACCGGCTTCTCCTTTGCGCCGGGATCGCTCGACCGCCGCTGGACCGAGCTCCGCGGCGGTATTGCCATCGTCGGCGGCCCGGTCGGCGTCCAACTGGGCGTGACCGAGACGTTCGGTCGCTTCGGCAGGAACAGCCTGCGTTGGACGGCATCCACCAGTATTGGCTTCTAGAGCGGTTGGATCACAGACACGCCGGTCGTTTCGAAGAATGGCCGGCGTTCCGTGAAGGAGTTCGCTCGACTGGGCCGGCCACCACCTCCGGCTGTATCTGTTCCAAGGAAAAGACTGCAATGATGGCCCGACTGGCAATTGCGGGCTATTGCTCAACCCGCGACCTAGCGGCGCTGCTGGGACGGCCGACGCTCGTCGCCAGTGCCAGCGGAGCTTTGCCAGCGCTCCCCGGGCTGGCTCGGTGCATCCGGTAGCGTTGTTCCAGCCTTTCAGACGCTTACGGTGCAGTCGCACATGGGCCGCGCTAGTCGGCGCGCTCGCACCCGCACCACATTGTAGGGCTCCTCTCCCGTAAGGGAACGACAGTTGATGTCACCTGACAGGAAACCACGCGCCTGAAGTGAAAGCACTGGAGCGGCTGCGGTGACGAGCGCAGCGGGATCTTCCCGGCCATCAAGAGCATTCCCCATCGCTGTCCGTGACCGCATTTGTATCTAAACTGCTAAATGCTGTCAGACCGCTAACGGCCCATTTACCGTCGATCGAACCAACCGGCCGCTACGCGCCCTGATAGCGGTCACTCAGTCTTGTCGCTTCGGCACTCGAAAGCGGACGTTCGATAAATATAGATTGAGCGCGCCAGCAGGCGGCTTGTCGCGTAGGGCTGGCTAGCGCTCCGGGACGGAGCGGAGCGGACCGGACCGGACCGCAGGCGTGGTATCACCCACAGTCCGCCCGCTTTGATGTCGAGAGCAAGATCGCAGTCGGCAAGGAACCCGATACCCAGCCGCCCGTCGCCGTCGCCGCTTCCTCTGTCGGGAATCACCCGGACCTCCACATTCCTGCGTGCGAAGCGGCCCAGCGTGGCGGACGGCAGTACACCTTGTCGACGTTATAGGGTTGGCCGTCGGCGCCTATCTCCGCAGCTATTTCTGCCACCATATAAGCAGCCGCCGGCGGCTGCTGGCGGAATCGAGATGCAAGCGGCGGCGTTCGCGGGTGCGCTGGAAGGCTGTCGCTATGAAAGTCATACCAATGGCGACAAATGCGATCGCAACGGCATATGCAACACTGAGGTAGGGGTAGATGGCGCCTCTCCGACTGGTAAGCGGGAGCGCGCAGAGTCTCTCAGCCATCGGCGCTTACGATAAACGACAGCCGACGATGCCCCTCGATAGCATGAAATCAGCGTAAGCCATCCTTAAAAGGCGCCTCTCGGACGAAGCCCGCTATTTCAAACTATATTTGGATCAGGCTTTCGCCGCGGCGCTGGCGACCCCATATCAGGTGCATCGCTCGCAGGACGGTCACGTAGGCGCGAGCGGCTGAGAGACCATCGCGCTCCCGCTTACATTAGCTGGAGCTATGCGATGGATCTCAATTATCTGCTATCCCGACATCAGATTTCCCTGATGCAAGCCGATGCCGCTTCCTGTTCCGAGGCACGCATCGCCCATCGCGGACGTGCCGGGCATTATGCCGAGCGTATCCGCGAGCTTCAGGGCAAGCTTGGCGCAGCGCCAGCGTTGATCGGGCAGACCTGATTTGCCCAAGGAGGACCTCCTCACCCTTGATGGGCTGGTCGAAGAGATACTTCCAGACGCCCGCTTCCGCGTCCTTCTCGAAAATGGACATCGCATCATCGTCTACACGGCCGGCAAAATGCGCAAATACCGCATACGCACGCTCGTTGGTGACCGCGTCCAGATCGAGATGTCGCCCTATGACATGGAGAAGGGCCGGCTCGTCTACCGCGAACGGGTGGCAAATGCCGGATTAAACGCTCGCACGTCGAGACGCCGATGACCGGCAGCGCATCCATTCCTCCCAAGCCGTCCGCACCAAAGCTCAAGCTGTTTCGCAAGAAATTCGAAGCGCCGCGCCTCTCACCCGAAGCCGTAGAGCGTCAGAGTCGCGCGACACTGTTTGCCTGGAATATCCTTGGTGGCGATGCGGCTATCGCCTTTCTCAACAGATATCATGATGGCCTCGAAGGTCGCCCGCTGGATATCGCAGTTGCGAGTGCGGAAGGTTGCGAGGCGGTCGAGCTCGCCATCGCCGCCTATGCCAAAGGCGACTGACGCGCCGTATGTCGCTGATGATCTGTCACCACCATAGGGCTCGCGGTCGGCATGACGGATGAATTTGCGCGAGCGCATATGACGCTCTGCCGTAGTGCAGATTTCTGTTTCGCTGGCACGGCCCAGCGCGTCGACAAGCGCTTTGCGCCCTATTTCACACCAGCTGCGGTCGAGGGGCATCGGCAACGGCCTGCGTGAGCTGGACCGGTTCCTGAACCTCCTTGTCGACGAAGCCGCTTGCCGGCGGCACTTACCAACCGCTCCCGGCCAACGAAATACCGCGAACAAGCTTCAAGAGTTCTGGAGTAATATCGGAGTGCCGAGCGACGGTCACGTGCGGCTTCGGGCGCTTGGGAGGTCGCGGGATTGCCTGTTCCATTGCGACGGTATCGCCCGACGGGCAGATGTGGGCAGCGCCGGGGTCATGACCTTGGGTTGGCCCGATGAGAATGGCCTCCTTCAGGTAGCTCCCTTGGGAAGCCCGATAATCGTCAAGCCAGCAGATCTCCAAAACGTTCGCGCCTTCTATGGCCAGTTAGCCGACGATTTTCACCTTGCTGCAGGCTCATGTCCAACTGAACTATGCTAGTCGAGAATCTGTCACATAAGCGATCGTGGTCCCCGGCCTATATTTATTTAGGGGCCGCCAGAAACGAATGTGACTAATTGCGCAAGTGCTTGTTGATGCGGCGGAGGTGCCGATGGCCAACAATCGCATTGTCGCCGTCGGTTTACTAACCAGTGCCGACCTCAAGCTGTTGGGAGAGCACTTTGACCGTTATTTCCCAGTCGAGCATGAAGATGTGTTCACAGAGCTCATATCCGAACTCGACAAGATCCAGGCCACGTCTTTCGGGAAGGGTGTTAGCATACAACAGAAATCGCCTGCCTGACGTCGCTCTCTCTGCAGTGCGGTGTCGCCAGGTGCCCGCATTCCCGTCGTTCAGCGCCATGGGTAAAGAGCCGAAAAAGCGGATATTCGCTCACGAAGGCAGCTAATGGCGACCTATGTCTCAATCCTAGCCGCGTTTGTTAAGCAGCCCCGACTAATCCCGCGCATATGTCTGGGTATCGATTCTGCGCCAGCGGCTTCCGAGCATAGACGCCTTGCGCGTTAAAAGAGCATCTCTGATGTGGCCGCGACTCCAAAATGAAAATCGCTGGATTTGTATCGCGAATCACGAAGGTGTAAATTATTTCGCGGAAATAGATCAGAGCGACGCCTGGCCGGGTGAATATCAATGATAAATTATAGAGATACTTTTAGAAAGCTAAACTGAGATGTATTTTCATAGATATTTGAGGCGTAACCCAGAATTGGGTCGATCCTAGAAATATATGTAGCCGCAGCATCCGAGAGACGAGTCGCGTAGGCTGCCACAACTCAACAGGAGGCGGCCTATGGTGAGCCAAGCCATTCGCGTGAACATCGTTAGTAGGAATGAAATCGTCCGCGAAGGTCTGAGGCGCATTCTTGCCGATCAGGATTTTTGCGTGGATCGCGCCGTATCCTGCATCGATGACCTCGAGGCGGAAAGTAGCGCAGCCGTTGTGATTATCGACGCCGACGACATCGACGACGGCCTGCGCACATGCGCCAATGTCCGTGAGCGCTGGCCCGAGCCGCGTATCGCAATCATGACCGATGGATACAGCATTGAGGACGTTTCACGCGCCTTCGCGACAGGATCTGTCGACGGATATCTCGTGAAGGAACTTTCCTGCGACCGGCTTGCCGGCGCCCTGCGCCTCACTGCGCTCGGCGAGAAAGTCCTGCCCTCGCAAATCGCTGGCTTGCTCGCGCGTGCGCCTGCGATCTCACGCTGCTGGGACGGTGCCACGAACGGGTCCAACCTCACTACTCGCGAGGTCGACATTCTGCGATGTCTCGCCGAGGGGGAGGCGAACAAAGTCATTTCGCGTCGCCTGAGCATCGCTGACGCGACGGTCAAGGTCCACATCAAGGCGATCTTGCGAAAGCTGCGTGTCCGCAACCGCACCCAGGCCGCGATCTGGGCGGTCGGCCGTGGCTTGGCGGGTGAAGCGCCGCCGCAACCAATATCGCTCGCCCTTGAGCAGTTGCCGCAGAAGCTTCTCGGCGAGCCTCCCCTCCAAGCCGCGCCGGCAGCGCTACTTGCCATGTAAGGTGCCACGGCTTCGATATGCCCCGATTGGACTATTCCCACTCTCAAGCTGGCCGAACCGCTTCGGGGCGATACCACGGTAAACTGGCAGGCTGGTTTGAGAGAGCGCCGGGCTTTGGAACACTTCAGGGGCTGAAGATCAGCACCAGGAAGACAAAGAACAGGGAGAGGTGTACTGCGCCCTCGAGCATCGTCGTACGCGTGCCGGAGAAGGTCAGCGTATTGAGTATGAGTGTCACGGCGAGCAGGACCATGTTCGCCGGAGACACACCCAGGATGACAGGCTGTCCGGTGACCAAACCGATGAAGAGAACGACGGGCACCGTCAGACCGAGCGTCGAGGTGGCAGCGCCGAGGCACAGGTTGATCGCCCGCGTTAACTGATTGGCGGCGACGGCCTTCAATGCCGAGATGCCCTCAGGTGTGAAAACGATCAGAGCAATCAGAATGCCGCCAAGGGCGGGCGGTGCGCCGAGGACGGCGATGCCATGGTCGAGCAGCTTTGCAAGATGCTTGGAAAGCAGCACGATCGGCAGGATGTTGATTACCAGTATGGCGATCCTCAGCCTGGTTGTACCCGGAGCACGTTCCTGACGCGGCAGCGGCGTGGCTACTGCGTCTTGTGCGTTTCCGCCGGCCGGAAGGAAGAACCCGCGGTGCCTGCCGGTCTGGAGCCAAAGGAAACCGCCATAGAGCGCGATCGTGAAGGCGGAGAAGCTCAAGGCCTGCGGCAGTGAAAGCGCTCCCACGGCGCTCGATATCGTGAAGTTGGGCAGCACGAGCGCGATCACGCTCAGCGGAATGATGACCGCAAGATAGGCGCTTGCGCCCTGTAGATTATAGGCTTGCTGATGGAACCGCAGCCCGCCGACAAGCAGGCAAAGGCCAACGACACCATTGAGGACGATCATCAGCACGGCGAACATCGTGTCGCGGCCGAGTGTTGGCACATGCTGCGCGCTCAGCATCACCGCGGCGATCAGCGCGACCTCGATGATGACGATGGAAAGAGTAAGAACCAGCGTTCCAAGCGGCTCGCCGAGCCGTTCCGCCACTTCCTCCGCTTCGTGAACCACGCCGAACGCCGCCCACAGGATCACGCCCAAAAGCCAGATGAAGAGAAGGGCGGTAATTGCGGGATGCGCGCCGATCAGCCGGACGGGATCGCCAGCATACATGGCCGCAACCGTTGCCCATGCCGCCGCCAGCCGAAGAAACGAGGATTTCATCAGCCTTTCAACGACCACCGTAAGTGAGAGTTGCCAATTGCTGCTGGGGTCTGATGGGTTCAGCCGGGTGGCGCCTGTTCGCGTTCCGCAGCGCGACGCGCCTCACGTTTCAAGTGCCGGGCGTAGCTGTGAGCATGCGTGTGATAACGTAGATAGCCGATGACCGCAGCGACGAAGGCCACAAGCAGGAACATCAGCAGATAGGCGGCGATCAATCTTGGTTCCATGGCGAACCTCTCCGGCCGCAGATCGCGGCCTGGTGTTAGATGGTGAGTGACATGTCGGCGCCTCTTGTCGCCCCAGCACGATCAAAGCGCCGGATATGCGCTCAGCATCACCCGGATCCGGAGCGGAGCCGGGCTTGCAGGATACTCAGACGCGCTTGTCGCGATTGACGACCGGGATGCCCTTTAGCGAGGGATTTGCCACAGGGGCGCTCTCCTCCTTCGCGTTCGAGCCTTTCGGCCAACGCTCTGACCCGGATTGGAGCAGCCACCTGATCTACACCCCGGTCGCTGAAGGCACCAGCTTAATCGTATTCAGCAGGGCCCCGGCTACGGATTGTTGCTGCGCTGGCGCCGACGCGTAGCGCTGCAACGGCATTTGCGCATTCGCGCTCACTGCCATAGCCAACGCTGTTCGCAATCGACCGGCCGTTGGGTGCGCAGAATCGCCAGCGCCAGTCTCCGCCCGAGAACAGGATCGAGGTAAGGCTCACGCGATCGGCGCGATAGATCTCGAAATAGGCTTCGGCGGCCGGTTCGTTGACACTCAGTAAACTGGCCGGTTCCGCAAATGCCGCGAGCGCGCCGGAAATGTCGTCAGGCAAGTTCGTTGCGATGCACCGAGGCTCGTCGAACCCATGATATGCAAAGCTGTTCGTCACATGATTCCTCCCATGAGCAAGCGGGAGCAAATCAGTTTCTCTCGGGCATCGCGTGCTTGCGGAGCGAAGGGCGATGATGATTCCGTCGTACACGCATTCGTGGCGACTGACCATCCCATGCTATAGCGTTGCTGCGGCAAATCGCCGTTTCGGGAGAGTAGCGATGACGATCCGAACGACACGCACAACCGTCACGTTCGGATCGTCGTTCCGGCTCAAGGGCGTTGGAGAAGAGCTCCCGCCCGGTCGCTACGATGTCGAGACCGACGAGGAGGTACTGGAGGGCCGCGACCATAATGCGTTCCGGCGCGTGGCGACCTTGTTGTTCGTACCAACGGCGTCCGGGATGCGCATGTGTACTGTGGATGGCGACGAACTCGATGCGGCGGTTGCAGCCGACGCGCGATAGCCAGCGGCACTTGTCGGCGGGCGCGGCAACGCCCACATGCGAGGGACTGGCGTGTCGTTCCGGCGTGCCCATTCGCATAGGCGGCGCTGGCTTCCGATTGTGAAGGCGACGTATGCGTCGCGGTCCAGCGACCCGAACGGCTCACTTTCATGACAGCAAGAGACATCAGGTTTGCGCGTGACGCACGCGAACGCATCATGCGCGGCGTCGACAGGCTTGCCGACGCGGTACGAGTGACGCTGGGACCCAAGGGCCGCAACGTCCTGATCGATCGCGGCTATGGCGCTCCGCACATCACCAAGGATGGCGTTACCGTCGCCAAGGAGATGCAGTTCAGCGACAAGTTCGAAAATCTGGGCGCGCAACTTCTGCTCGCGGTGGCATCGCGAACCCAGGACCATGCCGGCGACGGCACCACTACGGCGACCGTGCTGGCACAGGCGATCGCATGTGAGGGCATGAAGTCAGTGGCCGCTGGCGCAAGTCCGATCGACCTCAAGCGCGGCATCGACCTCGGGGTTGCACGAGTAATAGCGGACCTGATGGCACGGTCACGGGCGGTAGCCGGCGCCGACGAGATCGCCCAGGTCGGCACCGTCTCCGCCAATGGTGATGCCGAGATTGGCCGGATGATTGCAGCCGCGATGGACAAGGTCGGCAAGGAAGGCATCATCTCGATCGAGGACGCCCGCGGCACCGAGTTCGAGCTTGAGATCGTCGAGGGCATGCAGTTCGGGCAAGGCTATCTCAGCCCCTATTTCATCACCGATACGCACAAGATGGTCGTCGCGCTCGATGATCCCTTTTTCCTGCTTCACGAAAAGAAGCTGTCCAACCTTCATCCGCTGCTACCAGTGCTGGAAGCGGTAGCCCAGTCGGGCCGGCCATTGCTGATCATCGCCGAGGACATTGATGGGGAAGCATTGACCACGCTGGTCGTCAACAAGCTACGCGGCGGGCTCAAAGTAGCGGCCGTCAAGGCGCCCGGCTTCGGCGACCGCCGCAAGGCGATCCTCAAGGACATCGCCATCCTGACCGGCGGAATCATCATATCCCCGGACCTCGGCACCAAATTAGAGCATATCGCGCTCGAAGAGCTTGGTACTGCCCGGCGCGTGACGATCGATCGCAACGACACGACGATCATCGATGGCGCAGGCGACGCCGCGGCGATTGCCGGTCGGGTCGGCGCGATCAAGCAACAGATCGACCTGAGTTCGAGCGAATATGACCAGGAGAAGCTGCAGGAGCGGCTGTCCAGGCTTTCCGGCGGCGTTGCGATCATCCGCGTCGGTGCATCGACCGAGGTCGAGATGCGCGAACGCAAGGACCGGATCGATGACGCGCTGCATGCAACGCGCGCCGCGGTCGAGGAAGGAATCGTCCCCGGTGGCGGCATCGCGCTGCTCTATGCATCTCACGCGCTGGATGGCGTGCCCGGCGCCAATGAGGATCAAACCCGCGGCATCGATATCGTCCGCAAGGCCTTGTCGGCTCCGCTGCGTCAGATCGCCGAGAATGCCGGGTACGACGGCGGCGTCGTTGCTGCGCGCCTGCTCGATGGCAACGACCGTGACATGGGATTCAACGCGCAGACCGAAATCTATGAGAACCTGATCGAAGCGGGGGTGATCGATCCGACATTGGTCGCCCGCTCCGCGCTTCAGGATGCGGCGTCGGTCGCGGGGCTGCTGCTGATGACCGAAGCCGCGATCGTCGAGTTTTAGGCAAGCTCGCCGAGGCTGGCGGCTCCTGCAAAGGGCTAGCGTCGACGGGCGCTGCGCGGCGTACCGAACCCCGATCCCGGTGCTCGTTCGCGATAGATGATGCGCCACTTGTCGAGGTCGTAGGGCGTCATTTTCACCTGGACGCGATCACCGACGACCGAGCGGATACGGTTTCGCCGCATCCGACCCGCCGTATAGGCGACGATCTGATGGTCATTTTCTAGCAGGACGCGAAAGCGGCCATCGGGCAGGATCTCGTCGATCGTGCCGTCGAAGGTCATCAGTTCTTCCTTCGCCATCGCCTTCAGGCCCCCGGGTCCGCGAAGCCGCGATCCGGGTTCTCGCTGAATATGCGATCCTCCAACAGCGGCGGAGAGTGGAGCAGCTCCTGATCCCTGCGCACGCGCCGTTGCTCACGGCGTTCGGCGGTGATCGCCTCCTTTGCCCATGCCGCCGCCGCAAGCATCGCCACGCCCTTGACGTTCGCGAGCGCTGCATCGGCGGCAAGGGTGCGCTGACGTGCTTCCTGTGCGCGGCACATGGCGAGGGTCGGGTTCATGCGATATCCTTTCAAAGAGCACGCCAGGGAAGGCCCGGCAGCCGTATCATGTTGCACCACAATGGACGCAGCAGCTCGCAAAATAGCCCCGATCCCAATGGTTGCGTGCGGGATCAGGAACATGCGTTCCGAACAGGTGGTGCAGGAGGTCCGGCACACGCACCGGCTCGTCCACGCCGCGCGGCGGCGATCGCGTCTTTCAGGCTGCCGTAGCGAAACCCGTTCCAGTGGAAATAGTCGACTGGGATGCACTCAATGCCATAGCTCTCCATCATTGTGGCGGGATCATCGGGAACAGTTGGAGACGGCTGAGAGATGACGGGCGGCATGATGACTCTTCCTTGGTTGCGACGATGTGCCGGCTCTAGTTGATGCGCTGTTGCGTCCACGGTTCGCGGACGACCGTGCCGTTCAGGACGCGACGGCCGAAGGCACGGGCGACAGTTGCTGCGGCTTCACTATTCATGAATACGACGCGCGTACCTTCCGGCAGGAGCGGTTCGATCGCGCTGACAATGGCGTTATGCCTCGCCGCCATCGCGATGACCTCGGCGACGGTCGCGTTGACGTTCACAGCCCGTGACATGACACGTGTTCTCCTTGAACTGCTTTCAGGTCAGGCATCGCGATGCCGGCGGGGAACAGCGAAAGCACAGGCCGATTGCGAACCTGCGCAATTGGAGTGATTCTCAGGGCCGTATGGGGAGGAAGATGCATGCGCAGCTCCACAGAAAGAGCGGGAGCGCACGTATCTCTCAGCCGCTCCGTGCTCGGAAAGAAGCGGAGCGATAGACGTCATATGGGTATGCGTCGCATGCATTGCCAGTGCGCGTCGCTAGCATGTCCCGTGTACACGGCACGATCTACGATCCGATCGTCCGCTTTCTCGGCAGCGCCATCCGAGAGCTGCTAGTCCGCTGTCGGCCCAAAACCCGTCTCGCGGTAGCGCATCGCGAATGGCGTCAGTACGAAACCTGCCATTGACCCGATCCCATAGGAACGACGTTCCTCTGCGCGCCGGTGATTTCCCGGTGCTTACGCGGAGAGAATGGTGTCAACTGACAAGGTGACCACACGAATGGTCGATATGGCGAGGCCGCAGCGCAAGGATGTGTTTCTGTGGGATAGCGAATTAGCTGGTTTCGGTGTCCGAGTGACGCCCGGCGGTACGAAATCCTATATTTTCCAGTATCGGCTTGGCGGCAGAGGGTCGGCTTCCAGGCGCTACACGATCGGCCGGCATCGATCGCCGTGGACAGCACAAACGGCACGGACAAAGGCGGGGCGGCTGGCTAAGCAGGTTGCCAAGGGGAGGGACCCGGTCGCAAAGCGTCGCGAGCGCCGGCGGAAGGAGGCCGAACTCCGTTTCGATGCTTACGTCGATACCTTCACGGAACGGTACCTCAAGCATCGTTGGAAAGACTGGGAACGCATTCGCGCCATGCTGGACAATTACGCCATTCCGGTCATCGGCAGCACGAAGCTCTCCGATATCAAACGAGCGGACTTGGCGGCGATCTACCGGCGCCTCGACAACACACCCTCGGTCGCCCGAGCGATGCACGCGACGCTTCGGAAAATGTTCAATTGGGCGATGAGCCAAGACGATCTCAAACACTCTCCGGCGAAGGGTGCAGAGGCTCCGGCGCCGCCAAAGCCGCGCACCAGATACCTCTCTGACTCTGAATTGGCCTGCGCCTGGACGAAGAGCTTCCGGCTACCGGGAAACTACGGCGCTTTGTTCCGGATAATGATGCTGACCGGCCAGAGGCGGGGCGAGGCCGTGGGCCTGGACTGGTCGGAACTCAGCCGGTCACGAAAGGAGTGGGTCCTCCCGGCGGAAAGGGCGAAGAATGGTTACATGCATGTTGTTCCGCTCAGCGAGTCGGCGATAGCTTTGCTCGACGGTGCAGTGGGTGGGGCGACATGGCCATCGTCCGGCTTGGTGTTTCCCTCGACGTGCGGGACACCGCTCAGCGGGTTCTCCAAGATCAAGCTGCTATGGGACCGCGAGATCGCCAACGCGTTGCGATCACGAGGCGAGGGAACTGCGGTTGCGCCTTGGCGGCTCCATGACCTGCGGCGCACGGTTGCAACTGGCATGCAGGCCAGAAAAGTGCCGAGAGAGGTTGTGGAAGCCGTTCTCAACCACGTCTCTGCGCTCAGAGGAACCATTGCCGGCGTCTATCAGTGCTACGAATATCGCGACGAGAAGCGTGCGGCGCTTAGGAAGTGGGGGCGGCACATCGCGACGATCACTGCGGCGTGACAAATTCGCAGTGATCGATGCGAGCGGGCTCTCGCACTAACTTTTGAGGTCGTGAGATGTAGCGCGCACTTTGTCGGATGCGCCGTGCTTACCCGGTGCTTACGTGGCGCCGAAAATCTTCGGAAACCTTCTGAGGATATATCGATAAGTCGTTGGAAAAATGGTGGACGCACTAGGGCTCGAACCTAGGACCCGCTGATTAAGAGTCAGCTGCTCTACCAACTGAGCTATGCGTCCATCCGGGCGATCAGGAGCGCTGTTGGAAGGGCGCTGCCTCGGTCGGGAGCGGGGCCACTAGCATCGGGTTTTCTGGTTGGCAACACCCGTTTTCGCAAAAAATCACTGCCAGCTGCGCGTGTTGCGATTCAGCCGGTTTTCGCGGTCGAGCGACATCAGGATTCCGACGCAGATCAGCGTCGTCATCTGCGCCGATCCGCCGAAGCTGATCAGCGGCAAGGGGATCCCCACCACGGGCGCCAGGCCGATCACCATCGCCATGTTGATGAAGACATAGAAGAAGAGGGTGGTCGAAATGCCCGCCGCGGTCAGCTTGGCGAAGCGGCTCTGGCTACGGACCCCGACCATGATCCCCCACCGGATCAGCAAGCCGAAGGCGATGATGACGAACAGGCCGCCCATCAGCCCCCATTCCTCCATCATCGTCGCCAGCGCGAAATCGGTATGTCCCTCCGGCAGATAGTCGAGGTGGCTCTGCGTGCCGTTCAGGAAACCTTTGCCGAACCAGCCGCCCGATCCGATCGCGATTTTCGACTGGCTGATATGGTAGCCGGTGCCGAGCGGATCATTCTCGGGGTTGAGGAAGGTGAGCACGCGGTTGCGCTGATAATCGTGCAGGACATAGTTGACGATGATCGGCACCGAGACCGCGAGTGCCAGCGTGCCGCCGATGAACAGGCGGAGCGGAACGCCGGCCAGGAACATGACCGTGAGGCCGCCTGCCGTGATCATCAATGCCGTGCCGAGATCGGGCTGAAGCATCACCAGCGCAGCCGGCAAGCCGATCATTACTGCTGCAGGCCATATCGCCCCGAAACGGCGAATGTCGCTTCCCGGGAGCAGGTCGTAGAATTTTGCGCAGGCGAGGACGATCGCAACCTTCATCATCTCGGAGGGCTGGATGCGGATGAAGCCGAGATCGAGCCATCGCTGGCTTCCGCCTGCGACCGCGCCGAGCAGTTCGACGCCGATCAGCATGACGAGGAAGATGGCGTAGAGCGGGAAGGCGATCATCGACCAGTGGTCGCCCCGCACGCGCGACAGTGCCAGCGCCATGACGAGGAAGACGCCGAAGCGGATGCCCTGTGGCATCGCCCATTTGGGGTCGCCGCCTGCCGCGGAGAACAGCACGATCACCCCGAACCCGCCGATCGCGCAGACGAGCAGAATGATCAGCCAGGGAAGCTGCGCCAGCGGGGCAGGGACGAAACCGGGGCGGCTCATTCGGTGGGTCCCTGAGGCGAGGCGGTGGGAGCGGATGCCGGGCTAGCGGGCGCTTGCGGTGTGGCGCGAGCGGTCGGTGCGGCTGTCGGCGTTGCGGACGGGGTGGCACCGGGTGTAGGTATGGCGGCGGGAAGGCCCTGCGCAGCGCGATAGGCCTTGTCCTTTGCGGCCATGCGGGCGCGGATGTCTCCACCCCATTCGGTCTCGAACCGGGCGAGCGTATCCAGGGCCTGCTGCCGGTCGAACAGATAGGTGAGCACGTCCTTCGCCACCGGCGCCGCGGCGCGGGCCCCCCCCATGCCATGCTCGATCACCACCGATGCGGCGTAGCGTGGATTGTCGACCGGGGCGAAGCACACGAACAGGCCGTGGTCGCGATACTTCCACTCCCCGCCCTGGCCGCGGTTGCGATCCATGATCCGTCGCACCTGCGCCGTGCCGGTCTTGCCGCCCATCCGGATGCCGTCGAGGCGCAGTTTCGATGCGCCGGCGGTACCGTGACCGTTCACCACCTCGTCCATTCCGGAACGGACGATGGCCAGATGCTCCTCGGGGAAGGCAAGGTGCGCAGGCGCGTCGCGCTTCGTCGCGAGCAGCGACGGGATCAGCTCGCGGCCCGACGCGATACGCGCTCCGGAGAGAGCCAGCTGGAACGGGCTGATGAGCACATAACCCTGGCCGATCGCGGCGTTAAGCGTGTCCGCCTGGGTCCATTCCTGCTTGTAGCGGCGCATCTTCCACGCGCTGTCGGGAATGGTGCCATAGCGTTGCGAGGGCAGGGGCAGGTCGAATTCGGCGCCAAAGCCCAGCTTGCGCGCGGCTGCGGCGATGGCCTCGATCCCGATCTCGCGGCCCATGGTGTAGAAATAGGTGTTACAGCTGCGCGCGATCGCGGTGTGCATCGTCATCGGGCCGTGGCGGCCGAGACAGCCGAACCGGCGGTTTCCCAGCTGGTAGCCGCCATTGCAGTAGACCACCCGCTTGGGATCGATACCGGCGCCGAGAATCGCGAGCGCGGTTGCCGGCTTGAAGGTCGATCCGGGCGGGTAGAGGCCCTGGAGCGTCTTGTTCATCAGCGGAAGATGGTCGTCCTCCGACAGCATCTTCCACTCGGTGCGACTGATCCCGTCCGAAAAGGCATTGGGATCATAGGCCGGCATCGACACCATCGCGAGAATGTCACCATTGGTGACGTCGAACACGGTGACGGAGCCGGATTCATTGCCCAGGCGTCGCGCGGTATATTCCTGAAGCCCCGCGTCGATCGTGAGCCGCACCGTCTTGCCCGGCTCGTCGGGGCGTGTGGCGAGCTCGCGGACCAGCCTGCCGCGCGCAGTGACCTCGACCCGCTTGGCGCCTGCTTTGCCGCGCAGTTCGCCTTCCAGCACCTTTTCAAGCCCGTCCTTGCCCAGCTTGAAGCCCGGCGTGACGAGCAGCGGATCCTTGCTCGCCTTGAACTGCTCGGCGGTCGCTGCGCCGACATAGCCGACCAGATGTGCGACCGCCGCACCGGCGGGATAGTTGCGTGCAAAACCGCGGGTTGGGGCCACGCCGGGAAGCTCGGGCAGCCGTACGCTGACCGCGGCGAAGCGCTCCCAGTCGAGATTCTCGGCAACCTGAACCGGCTGGAAGCCGGCGGCCCCCTTCAGATCCTCCTCGATCCGCGTAAGATCCTCGGCGGTGAGCGCCAGCAGGTTCTGCAGCGCTGCAAGCACACGGCCGCGGCTGTCCTTCTCCATGCGGTCCGGGATGATATCGACGCGGAAATCGGTCCGGTTGTTGGCGATCGGTACGCCCGCGCGATCGACGATCCAGCCGCGCCGCGGCGGGATCAGAGTCAGATTGACGCGATTGCTTTCGGCAAGCAGCCTGTATTTGTCATTCTCATAGACCGACAGCCAGGTCATCCGCGCAGCCAGGATCAGCCCACCCGTCACCTGGGCAGCGCCCAGAAACAATGCGCGGCGCGAGAAGCTGTAGCTTTGCTGCACCTCGCTGATCAGGCGTACCGGGCCGTTCACTGTACGCTCCGCTTGCCATCAAGCCGCGCGACGAGGCGCGAAAGGACCGGGAACAGTGCGATCGAGACCAGGATCTGGATCAGTAGCACCGTATCGACATGGGCGCCGAGCGGCGCCGCCACGAGGCGGCCGCCGATCAGGCACAGGCTGATCGCGCCCGCGGCCAGCAGCCAGTCCTGGAGGAAATCCCGCCACACGATGCGCGTATCTAGCACATCGATCGCGATGAACGACACCGTCCAGAACAGCATCGAACTGCCCATCGGCTGTCCGCTGATCAGATCATCGGCAAATCCCAGCAGCACTGGCGCCCAGGGTTTGAGCAGGTCGGGACGATGAAGTCGCCAGGCGAGCAGCATCATCAGCCCGAGCGGCGGAAGGATCGGAAAGGACGCCTTGAACGGCACGAGCACCGTCAACGATCCGATGATGATCGAAAGCGGGGCGAGCCAGCGGGCACGGGTCGAGATATCGACCTTGCCCAGGCCGGCATAGGGCGATCCGCTCACCGTGGTGCGGCCTCGGGTGCACGAACCGCACCGGCCTCGGGGAAATAGGCCTGCTGGACGACCGCATAATCGAGCGTGTCGGGGCTGGCGAAGATCACGCCTTCGGCGGTGTCGCGCGCCCGGGCACGTACGCGTGCAACCGGGGTATTGGGCGGGAAGATGCCGCCGGTGCCCGAGGTGACGAACGCGTCGCCCTGGTCGAAGAGGATCTGCGCCGCGCCCGCCGAGCGGATTTCGATCAGCCCGTCGCCACGTCCGGCGGCGATGGCAGGCAGGCCGTCGCGCACGCGGCGGACGGGGACGACACTTTCGGGATCGAGGATCAGCAGTACGCGCGCCGTGTTGGGGCTTACTTCGACTACACGGCCGATCAGTCCGTCGGCACTGCTGACCGGCTGTCCGGCGCGGACCCCCTGCCACGACCCGGCGTTGAGCGTCGCGAAGCGACGGGTGCTGGAGCCCGTCGAATAGACCAGCCGCGCGGTGACGACCGGCGCGGCGATCCGGTCACGCAGCTTGAGCAGCGCGCGCAGCCGCTTGTTGTCATAAGCGGCGATGCGCGCTTCCTCGACCAGCTTGCGGTTCGCTTCGACTTCGGCGCGCAAAGCCGCATTCTCGCTGCGCACCCCGAAATAGCTGCCGATCCCCGCCGGAATCCCGGAGAGGCCGCGACGCGTCCAGTCGAGCCCCGAAGCCACCGGCGTAACCAGCTCGGAGAAGGTCCCCCGCACCGCAGCGAAGGCGGGCGGGTGAAAGGTGGAGAGCAGCAGAAGGACCACGCCGACCAGCGCGCCGCCGGCAGCGATGACGTAGCTGATGAAGAGGCCGTATTGCGCCCGCCGCGAAAATCCGGGGCGCCGGTTGCGTGGCGGCGCCATCTCCCCTTGCCCTTATCAGACCGCGAGGAGCACGCCGCGGAACACCGGATCCTCCAGTGCGCGTCCGGTGCCGAGCGCGACGCAGGTAAGCGGGTCTTCTGCAACGGTGACCGGCAGGCCGGTCTCGTCGCGCAGCACCTCGTCAATCCCTTCCAGCAGCGCGCCGCCGCCGGTGAGAACGATGCCCTGATCGACGATGTCCGCCGCCAGTTCGGGCGCGGTGTTCTCGAGCGCGATGCGAACGCCCTCGACGATCGTGCCGACCGGCTCGCTCAGCGCTTCGGCGATCTGGCCCTGGTTGATCTGGATTTCCTTGGGCACGCCGTTGACGAGATCACGGCCCTTGATGTGGATCGTCTTGCCGACGCCGTCCGCCGGCGGCTTGGCGACGCCGACTTCCTGCTTGATCCGCTCGGCGGTGCTTTCGCCGATCAGCAGATTGTGGTTGCGGCGGACATAGCTGACGATCGCTTCGTCCATCTTGTCGCCGCCGACGCGGACCGACGTGGAGTAAGCGAGACCGCGCAGCGAGAGCACGGCGACTTCGGTGGTGCCGCCGCCGATATCGACGACCATCGATCCGATCGGTTCGGTCACCGGCATGTCGGCGCCGATCGCGGCGGCCATCGGCTCCTCGATCAGCCAGACCTGGCTGGCACCGGCGTTCGACGCGGCATCGCGGATCGCGCGGCGCTCAACGCTGGTCGAGCCGGAGGGGACGCAGATCACGATCTGCACGCCGAACGGGCGGCGGCGACGGCCGCCATGCACCTTGCGGATGAAGTGCTCGATCATCTTTTCGGCGACGTCGATGTCCGCGATCACGCCATCGCGCAGCGGACGAATCGCCTCGATCGAGCCGGGAGTCTTGCCCATCATCAGCTTGGCGTCGTCGCCGACGGCCTTCACCCTCTGGATACCGTTGAGCGTTTCGACCGCCACGACGGACGGCTCGTTCAGGACGACCCCGCGTCCGCGCAGGTACACAACCGTATTCGCGGTTCCCAGATCGATCGCCAGATCGTGGGACATGAACTTGAAAAGGCGGGAAAATAGCATTTGATCGCACCGTCCTGTTGCGGCTGGGCCCGAGCCGCTTATTCGCACTGAGACTAATCCCGGCCGATCCGGGCGGATCGACTCCGGCCCCGATCAGGCGGACTCAAATCTGGCGGATGCGGGTCGCGGAATGGCGCCGCTTGGGCTACACCGGCGTTCATGTCAATACGCCGTCTCCCAGAGCATCTTGTCAACCGAATTGCCGCCGGCGAAGTGGTGGAACGCCCTGCCAGCGCGCTCAAGGAACTTGTGGAAAATGCCATCGATTCCGGGGCCTCGCGGATCGCGGTCCGTCTCGCGGGAGGCGGTATCGACCTGATCGAGGTGACCGATGACGGATGCGGTATGGACCGCACCGAAATGGCGCTGGCATTGGAGCGTCATGCGACCTCCAAATTGCCTGACGATGCGATCGAAGCCGTCACGACGTTGGGTTTTCGCGGTGAGGCGTTACCCTCGATCGCGAGCGTCGCCCGCCTGACGATCGAAAGCCGGGTGCGCGGCGCCGAGGGCTGGGCGCGGACGGTCGATAACGGCGCGCTGACTGGCGAGGGACCGGCTGCACTGCCGCCGGGTACGCGCGTGCGGGTCGAAGGACTGTTCGAGAAGGTGCCGGCGCGGCGCAAGTTCCTGCGCTCGACCCGCGCTGAATATGCTGCCTGTCTCGATGTGGTGAAGCGGCTGGCGATGGCGCGGCCCGATCTGGGTTTCTCGGTCGAACATGACGGACGCCGGGTGTTGAGCGTGCAGGAAGGGATGACCCGGCCCGAACGCGTCGCCGCGCTGACCGACCGCGATCTGGCCGCCAACAGCGTCGGTGTCGATTTCGAGCGTGAGAGCCATGTGCTGGGCGGCGTGGCGAGCCTGCCAACCTTCAACCGCGGTATCGCCGACCACCAATATCTGTTCGTCAACGGACGCCCGGTGAAGGACCGGCTGCTCAACGGGGCTGTGCGCGGCGCCTATGCCGAGATGCTGGCGCGTGACCGGCATCCGGTGGTGGCGTTGTTCCTCGATGTGCCGGCCGATCAGGTCGATGTGAACGTCCATCCGGCCAAGACCGAGGTGCGCTTTCGCGATCCGCAGCTGGCACGGGGACTGATCGTGAGCGGATTGCGGCGTGCGCTGGATGAAGCGGGGCATCGCAGCGTGCAGCGCGCAGATACCGCCGTGATGGGCCTATGGCAGGCCGAGCAGCCCGCAGCACCCGCACCGGAGCCCCAGCAGAATCTCTGGGGAATCGGTCATGGCGGGGCCGAGACCCTGACCCGCCACAACGCGGTGTTCGACCGCCGCCCGAGCTTCATTGCGCCGCCCCAGGCCCGGGCCGAGCCCGCCGCTGAGCCAGTGCCGGGCGTCACCAGCTTCCCGCTGGGCGTCGCCCGGGGGCAGGTTGCGCGCACCTATATCGTCGCCGAGGCTGAGGACGGGCTGGTGCTGGTCGATCAGCACGCCGCGCATGAGCGGCTGGTGCTCGAACGGATGCGGCGGGCGATGAGCAACGGCGGGGTCGCGGCGCAAGCGCTGCTGCTTCCAGAGGTTGTCGAACTGGACGAACCGGCGTGCGACCGGTTGGAAGCGCGGCTGGCGGAACTGGCCGAGTTCGGGCTGGAGCTTGAGCGCTTCGGGCCTCGCGCCATGCTGGTGCGCGCGACCCCTGCGATGCTGGGCGGGGGCGATGTCACCGCGCTGGTCACCGATATCGCCGACGAGCTGGCCGCGTTCGACGAGGCGCTTTCGCTGAAGGAGCGGCTCGACCATGTCGCCGCGACCATGGCGTGCCACGGTTCCGTGCGCGCCGGGCGGGTGCTGTCGGTCGCGGAGATGAACGCGCTGCTCCGCGAGATGGAGATCACGCCGCATTCGGGCCAATGCAACCATGGCCGCCCGACTTGGGTGAAGCTGGCGCATGGCGATATCGAGAAACTGTTCGGGCGGAAGTGAGACGCGGCGGTGAGGCCCGCCCTCTAGAGCTGCGACTCCAGCGGAAGCCATCCGACGACCCGGGCGGTCAGGCGGCGCCAGAAGGAGGCCTCCGGGTCGCGTTCATAGGTTATGGGCTTTCCGCCATCGCTGGCGCGCCATTGCAGTGCGCCATCCGGGGTCAGGCTGACCGCGAAGCTGTGGTTCGGCGCGGTATCATGCTGCCAGACCGCTTCCATCTTCGCGGCGATCGTCGGGCAGTCGAAGAGCACGCCCATCTCGGTGTTGAGCGAGGCCGAGCGTGGATCGAAGTTCATCGATCCGATGAAGCCCGACGTCCCGTCGGTGGTGAACGCCTTGGTATGCAGGCTGGCGCTGCTCGACCCGCGCAGGGTGAGTTTCCGTCCCGTGGCTTCCGGGCGAAGCTCCCATAGTCTGACCCCGGCCTTGAGCAGCGGAACGCGATAGGGGGCATAGCCGCCATGGACCGCGGCGACATCGGTCGCGGCGAGCGAGTTGGTGAGGATCGAGACCGCGATTCCTTGCGCTGCCAGCCCGCCGAGCGCGGTGGTGCCTTCCACGCCCGGGATGAAATAGGGTGAGGTGATCTCGATCCGTTGCTTCGTTGCGACAAACACGGGCAACAACTCGCGCATCAGCCAGTTCTCGCCCTTCTTGCCGAGGGCCTTTTCCGGGGGGTCGGCGATGACGCGTGCGGTTGGCGTCCAGTCCGGTCGTGTCGCTTCGGGATCGAAGATCGCGATCCGGCTGGCGATGCGATCGAGATAGGCGTGTGCGTCGGTGCGAGCGGCGGTGGCGGCGAGCTCAGGTGTGATCTTCGCGAGCGCCGCATCGGGATTTCGGAGCGGCGAAAGCCGGTCTGCCGGCAGCGCGAGGCCGCTGTTCCAATAGTCGTCGAAGATCCGTTCGGTCTCGCCGACGGCTGCGCCGATCGCGAGGACATCCATGTCGCGGAAATTGGTGCTTTCGGCCGCGTCGAAATAGGCGTCACCAATATTGCGCCCGCCCAGGATCGCGATGCGCCCGTCGGCGATCCACGCCTTGTTGTGCATCCGCCGGGTGACGCTGAAGGTCCGCAGCGCCATCTCGATGCCGCGCCGGAGGCTGCCTGGCCGGGCGCGGGTGGGGTTGAAGATGCGGATCTCGATCAGCGGGTGATGCGCCATGGCGGACATGGCGTCCGAGCTGTGTCCGGTGCCGATATCATCGACCAGAAGGCGGACGCGAACGCCGCGCCCGGCCGCTTCAAGGATTTCGGCCATCAGCAGACGGCCGGTCAGATCGTCGTTCCAGATGTAATAGAGGAGGTCGAGCGAGCGTTCGGCTTGCCGTGCGGAGATGCCTCGCGCGGCAAAGGCGTCGAGATTCTCGTCGAGCAGCAGCAGGCCGGTCTCGCCCGGATGGGCGGCGGTCGCTGCGCCGATGCGGCGATCCAGCGCGGTCTGATCCTCCGCGATCGGCAGGGCGTGGGATGGCTTGCCCTGAACACCGGCTGCAAAGCGGCCGTAGAGCCAGGTCGCGAGCATCGAGGCTGCGATAAACCCCAGACCGGCCAGAACGAGAATCTTGATCATGATCCGGCTTCACCCCTGACAGTCGCGAGGTGAGCAGGCGAAATCCAACTTTGCAAGCGGCACTACAACGGAAAAGGGCCGCCCGGTTTCCCGCGCGGCCCTTCTCTTTGACTTGCCGGAACGGCGAGAGCGTCAGCCCTCGGCCTGCTCCTCGGCGGCCGGAGCCTCGTCCGCGGCGATTTCGCCCGGCTCGAGGTTCGGGTCGCGGTCTTCGACGAAGCCGGTCTCGTCCTTTTCGAACATCGCGGCCATGACGTCGACGCCCTGTGCCTGCATCTCGGCCTCTTCGGGCGAGCGGGCGACGTTGACCTTGACGGTCACGGCGACTTCGGCGTGAAGCGCGACGCGCACCTCGAACACGCCGATCGCCTTGATCGGCTTGTCGAGAACGACCTGCGACTTGGTGACCTTGTGGCCGTCGGCGACCAGCGCTTCGACGATGTCGCGAACCGCGACCGAGCCGTAGAGCTGGCCGGTGTTCGACGCCTGGCGGATCAGGGTGACCGAAACGCCCTCGAGGCCCTTCGATTCCTTCTCGGCCTCGCTGCGCTTCGCGGCGTTGTCGGCCACGATGCGTTCACGGTTGGCTTCGAAGACCTTGCGGTTGGCTTCGTTGGCGCGGAGCGCCTTCTTGTTCGGGAGAAGGAAGTTGCGGGCGAACCCGTCCTTCACCTTCACCACGTCGCCGATGTGGCCGAGCTTCTCGACGCGCTCAAGCAGGATGACTTCCATGAGCTGCGCTCCTTACTTCACGATGAAGGGCAGAAGGCCCAGATGACGCGCGCGCTTGATGGCGACAGCCAGCTCGCGCTGCTTCTTCGCGCTCACCGAAGTGATGCGCGACGGGACGATCTTGCCTCGCTCGGACACGAAGCCCTGCAGCAGACGTACGTCCTTATAGTCGATCCGGGGGGCGTCCTTCGCGGAGAAGGGGCAGCTTTTGCGGCGGCGGAAAAAGGGTCGTGCCATGGTCTTTCTCCTTACTCGCCCGCGTTGCTGAAGCCGGTGGTGTTGCCACCTTCTTCACGATCACGACGGCCGCGGCCGCGCTCGCGCTCCTGGCCCTTGCGCATCATCACGGTCGGACCCTGCTCCAGCTCGTCCACGCGGACGGTCATGTAGCGGATCACGTCTTCGTTGATCTGCGTCTGGCGCTCGAGCTCGGCGACGACACCCGCGGGGGCGTCGATTTCGAGCATCACATAGTGCGCCTTGCGGTTCTTCGCGATCTTGTAGGCGAGCGAACGAAGACCCCAGGTCTCGGTCTTCACGACCTTGCCCTGATTGTCCTCGACGATCTTGGTGGCGGTTTCCGCCAGTGCGTCCACTTGCGCCTGTGCCAGATCCTGGCGCGCAAGGAACACATGCTCGTACAGAGCCATGCGTCTTCTCACTGTTGGCCGATCGCTGACGCCGCCCCGTGCGGACGCCCCTCCGGCTGTCGTTCCAAATACGAAAAGCGGTCAGCCGAAGCTGCCGCTCAACGCCGCGCCTCTACGCGCGGTGGGGGCAAAAGGCAAGTCCGGCCTCGAAGTTGACAGGTTGCTTGACACAAACGCGCTGTTTTTCCGGCGCATATTTCCTCGCATACGTCCTTTGGAATCCTTACTAAGCATCTGAATTCCAACATTGGAAGCTAAGAAATCATGGGCAGGCGAGGGCGGCGGAGTGGTTGACACCCCGCCGCCCGGAGGAAGCTTGATTGACGCTTCTGTCGGACCTTACCGGATCATGTTGGCGAACACCGCGGCGACGATCCCGCTCGTGATGCCGACCAGCACCGCGTCATTGCCCGACTGGACATAGCGGTAGCCGCGCGGCGGCGCCTTGAGACCGCGATAGTGGCGATAGTCGATCTGCCGATAGTTGCGGGCGTAGCGGCTGTCGAACCGCTGGCCGCGCTTCCAGTTGCGATACTCGACCCGCGCCGGGCGGTAGGTCTGCTTCTTCACCACGACCTTGCCGTTGGGCTTGTGCTTCACGACCGTGGTGGTGTGATGCTGGGGCGCGGCGGCGGCCGGAGCGGCCATCAGCACCGGGCTGGCGATCATCGATGCGGCGACCGCCGCGAGCACGAACTTCTTCATATCCTGTCTCCTCGATCTACTGGCGGTCGCCTCAGCGGCCACAGCTGCAATCTGGAGACGGGGTGTCGCGGAAGTTTCGCCGGCAACCCGGAAAATGGTCACCGATTGTCGCAAGTGTGTCGCGTTCGTTCATCTTGCGGGATTGGCCCTGCGGGCATAGGGCGGCGGCTTGTTTGTTGTCAGCTTGCGCTGACGCGGCACCGGCCCGCTCCTCCACCCGGCCACCCATAGGATGCTGTCGCTGGGTGGCCGGGTGGGGGAGTGGGCCGGCGCGGGACCGAACGTAATATGAGGGAGCCATAACATGCGTGCGTTCATCTTTCCGGGCCAGGGGAGCCAGTCGGTGGGCATGGGCCTCGCGCTGTCGCAGGCGAGCGCCGTGGCGCGCGAGGTGTTTCAGGAGGTGGACGAGGCGCTCGGCCAGAACCTGTTCAAGCTGATGACCGAGGGGCCGGAAGGCGACCTGTTGCTGACCGAGAATGCCCAGCCGGCGATCATGGCGCATGCGATTGCGGTGCTGCGCGTGCTGGAGAAGGAGGGCGGCGTCTCGCTGGCCGACAAGGCCGATTTCGTCGCGGGCCATTCGCTGGGTGAATATACCGCGCTGTGCGCCGCGGGGGCGCTGGACCTGGGTGTGACGGCCAAGCTGCTCAAGCTGCGCGGGCAGGCGATGCAGGCGGCGGTGCCGGTGGGTGAGGGCGCGATGGCGGCCCTGCTCGGCGCCGATCTGGTCAAGGCGCAGGCGATTGCCGACGCCGCGGCCGAGGGCGAGGTCTGCACCGTCGCCAACGACAATGATCCGTCGCAGGTGGTGATCTCCGGCGCCAAGGGCGCAATCGACCGTGCGGTCGCCATCGCCAAGGATCACGGCGCCAAGCGCGCAGTGCTGCTGCCGGTGTCCGCGCCGTTCCACTGCCCGATGATGCAGCCGGCGGCGGACGCGATGGAGAAGGCGCTGGCCGACGTCGCGATTCGCGCGCCGCTGGTGCCGGTCTACGCCAATGTGACCGCTTCGCCGGTCCATGATCCCGACACGATCCGCACGCTGCTGGTCGAGCAGGTCACCGGCATGGTGCGCTGGCGCGAATCGGTGGCGGCGATGTTCGATGCCGGGGTGACGGACTATGTCGAACTGGGCGGCAAGGTGTTGGGGGCGATGGTCAAGCGCATCGCGCCCGACGCGGCCGTGACCAGCGTGGTGACGATGGACGATATCGAAGCGCTCGAGAAGGCGCTCTAGAACTGGCCAACAACACGCCGTCATGCTGAACTTGTTTCAGCATCCATCGTGCAACCAGTGGCTCAGTCGCCGGTGACGAACTGGACCCTGAAACAAGCTCAGGGTGACGGAAGAAAGAGGGAATAGAGGGAATATGTTCGACCTTACAGGCATGACCGCGCTGGTGACTGGCGCTTCGGGCGGGCTGGGGACCGCGATCGCGAAGGGGCTGGCGGCGCAGGGCGCGCGGCTGGCGATTTCGGGATCGAATGCCGAGAAGCTGGAGGCGTTCCGCGCCGAGCTGGGCGGGGATCATGTCGCTTTGGTGTGCAATTTGTCGGATGGTGCCGAGGTGGACGGCCTTGTCCCGCGTGCGGTCGAGGCGCTCGGCAAGCTCGATATCCTCGTTAACAATGCCGGCGTCACCCGCGACAACCTCGCCATGCGGATGAAGGACGAGGAATGGGATCAGGTGATCCGCGTCAACCTTGAGGCCGCGTTCCGCCTGATGCGCGCCGCCGCCAAGCCGATGATGAAGGCGCGCTATGGCCGGATGATCTCGATCACCTCGGTGGTCGGTCAGACCGGCAATCCGGGGCAGGCCAATTATGCCGCGTCGAAAGCCGGCCTGGTCGGCATGTCCAAGGCGCTGGCGCAGGAACTGGCGAGCCGCAACATCACCGTGAACTGCGTCGCGCCGGGCTTCATGCGCTCCGCGATGACTGACGTACTGCCCGAAGCGCAGAAGACCGCGTTGCTGACGAAGATTCCCGCAGGCGACCTTGGTACCGGTGAGGACATCGGCGCGGCGGTGGTGTATCTTGCGTCGAAGGAAGCAGGTTACGTCACCGGCCAGACGCTGCATGTGAATGGCGGCATGGCGATGATCTGACGCGGCGCGAACGCTTCGCGACCCCTTGCGCGGGGCCGGGCGGCGTTCTACGTGCGTTCAGGAATTATCAATCCAACGACCCAATTTAAGAAGGAACAGGGTATGAGCGAGACCGCCGATCGCGTGAAGAAGATCGTCGTCGAGCACCTCGGCGTTGAGGCCGAAAAGGTGACCGAGGACGCGAGCTTCATCGACGACCTGGGCGCGGACAGCCTCGACATCGTCGAGCTGGTGATGGCGTTCGAAGAGGAATTCGGCGTCGAGATCCCCGATGATGCCGCCGAGAAGATCACGACCGTCAAGGACGCGATCACCTATATCGACGAGAATCAGGGCTAAGCGGACCTACCGCATGGCCGCCCGCACGGGCAGGAATTGACGAACGGCTCCCGGTCCCGGAAAGGGGCGGGGAGCCGTTTCGTTTTTTGAGACCATTTGCTGCCGCATCGTTGTTCGCCAAAGGCCGGTTCCCGCTCTTTCGGCACGATGCTCTGAACGGAGAGATACTATGCGCCGCGTCGTCGTGACTGGCCTTGGCCTCGTGACCCCGCTGGGTGCGGATGTCGAAACCGCATGGAAGAACATCATCGCGTCGAAATCCGGCGCGGGGACGATCACCCGGTTCGACGCCACCGACTTCCAGAGCAACTATGCCTGCGAAGTGAAGCCCGCCGACCATGAATATGGCTTCGATCCCGCCAAGCGCGTCGATCACAAGATCCAGCGCCAGGTCGATCCGTTCATCATCTATGGCATCGATGCCGCCGGACAGGCGATCGAGGATGCCGGCCTCACCGACATGACCGAGGAGGAGCGCTATCGCGCCGGCTGCTCGATCGGGTCGGGCATCGGCGGCCTTCCAGGCATCGAGAGCGAATCGCTGGTGCTGGCCGAGAAGGGCCCGAAGCGCGTTTCGCCGCACTTCGTCCATGGCCGCCTGATCAACCTGATCTCGGGGCAGGTCTCGATCAAATACGGCCTGATGGGGCCGAACCATGCCGTTGTGACCGCCTGCTCGACCGGCGCGCACTCGATCGGCGACGCCGCGCGGATGATCGCGATGGACGACGCCGATGTGATGCTGGCCGGCGGCGCCGAGAGCACGGTGTGCCCGATCGGAATCGCCGGATTCGGCCAGGCGCGCGCGCTGTCCACCGGCTTCCGCGACGAGCCGTGGCGTGCGAGCCGCCCCTGGGACCAGGCCCGCGACGGTTTCGTGATGGGCGAGGGCGCGGGCATCGTCGTGCTCGAGGAATATGAGCGGGCCAAGGCGCGCGGCGCCAAGATCTATGCCGAAGTGGTCGGCTATGGTCTGTCGGGCGACGCCTATCACGTCACCGCACCGCATCCCGAGGGTTCGGGCGCGTTCCGTTCGATGCAGATGGCGATGAAGAAGTCGGGCCTCGACCTCAGCGACATCGACTACATCAACGCGCATGGCACCTCGACCCCGCTCGGCGACGAGCTGGAACTGGGTGCGGTCCGCAAGCTGTTCGGCAATGCGATCGGCGATCTGTCGATGAGCTCGACCAAGTCGGCGATCGGCCATCTTCTGGGCGGCGCGGGCGCGGTGGAGAGCATCTTCTGCATCCTTGCGATGCGCGACGGGATCGTGCCGCCGACGCTCAACCTCGACAATCCGAGCGAGAATTGCGCGGGCGTGGACCTGGTCCCGCACGTTGCCAAGGAGCGCAAGGTGAAGGCGGTGCTGAACAACTCGTTCGGCTTCGGCGGCACCAACGCATCGCTGGTGATGAAGGCGGTCTGATCTCCACAGGAGAAGCACGGCGATGTTGCGCAAGCTTGGGTGTTTGGGCGTCATCGCCGTTCTGATCATTGGCGCCGCCGCCTTCTGGGCGGCGAACCAATGGGGTGGCGCGGGGCCGGGCAAGGCCAATGTGACGGTCGAGGTGCCGGCGGGCGCCACAATGCGCTCGGCCGCCGAGGCGATGGAGAAGGCGGGCGCAATCAAGAGCGCCGACACCTTCCTGTGGATGGCTCGCCTCTTCGGCGACGATGCGCCGGTTCAGGCGGGCGAATATCGCGTTCCCGCCGGGATCAGCCAGGCCGATGTCCTCAAGATGCTGCAGGGCGGCCGCACGCTCCAGCGCTTCGTGATGATCCCCGAGGGGATGCCCTCTATCCTCGTCCACGAACGCTTGGCCGCGGCGCCGCAACTGGGCGGCAAGACAGTGGTACCCGAAGAGGGCAGCATCCTGCCCGACAGCTATTCCTACAATCGCGGCGACAGCCGGCAGGCGGTGCTCGACCGGATGCAGGCGGCGATGACGAAGTATCTTGAGCAAGCCTGGGCGAAGCGGAAGCCGGGGATTGCTGTGAGCACGCCGGAACAGGCGCTGATCCTCGCCTCGATCGTCGAGAAGGAGACGGGCAAGGCCGAGGAGCGGCGGATGGTGGCGGGGGTCTATTCCAACCGCCTCAAGCGCGGCATGCCGCTGCAGGCCGATCCGACGGTGATCTATCCGGTGACCAAGGGCAAGCCGCTGGGCCGCCGCATCCTGCGCTCCGAACTGCAGGACAAGAACGGCTACAACACCTATGCCAGCGCCGGGCTGCCGATCGGGCCGATCGCCAATCCCGGCCGCGCGAGTATCGACGCGGTGCTCGACCCGGCCGAGACCAACGCGCTCTATTTCGTCGCCGACGGCACCGGCGGGCATATCTTCGCCGACACGCTCGAGCAGCACAACGCCAACGTCCAGAAATGGTATGCGCTGCGCCGGGCGCGGGGAGAAATGTGACCCGCTGACGGCCAAGCCGTCAAACGGCCATTTACGCGGATTTCTGCGATTGATAACGTTCCCAACGATGCAGAATCGATGGGAGGGATGCGATGCGGATGCGCTGGATTGCGGTCGTGGCGGGGTTGCTGGCCGGGGCCGCGCCGGCCGGTGCGCAGGGCTTCGTGCATCGCGAGGGCAAGCAGATCGTCGATGGCGAGGGGCGCCCGTTGCTGCTGCGCGGCATGGGGCTGGGCGGCTGGATGCTGCAGGAAGGCTATATGCTCGAGCTCGGTGGGCTCGAGAAGGGCCAGCAGCATGTGATCCGGCGCCGGATTACCGAGCTGGTCGGCGAGGAGAAGGCGGCGCGTTTCTATAAGGCCTGGCTCGATAATTTCACGACCAAGGCCGACATCGACGCAATGGCGCGCTGGGGTTTCAACTCGGTGCGACTGCCGATGCACTATAACCTGTTCACGCTGCCGGCCGAGCGCGAGCCGGTGGCGGGGCAGGATACGTGGATCGAGGACGGCTTCGCACGGATCGACCGGCTGCTCGAATGGACGCGCGCCAACAACATGCATCTGATCCTGGATCTGCATGCCGCGCCGGGCGGGCAGGGCAACGACCTGCCGATCAGCGATCGCGATCCCGCCAAGCCCTCCCTGTGGGAAAGCGCGGAGAACCGGCGCAAGACGGTGGCGTTGTGGAAGAAGCTGGCCGAGCGCTACGCGAACGAACCGGGGATCGCGGCCTATGACATCCTCAACGAGCCCAACTGGGACTTCGACGGGCCGAAACAGGGCAATGGCTGTTCGTCCAAGGCGAATGCGCAATTATGGGACTTTTATCGCGAGGTGATCGCGGCGATCCGCTCGGTCGATCGCAACCACATGGTGATCCTCGAGGGGAATTGCTGGGGCAACAACTATGGCGGGCTCGACACGCCGCTCGACGCGAACTCCGCGCTGAGCTTCCACAAATACTGGAACCGGAACGACCGCGCCTCGATCGAAGGTCATCTGGCGCTGCGCGACAAGCTCCGCCTGCCGCTGTGGCTTGGCGAGACGGGGGAGAATTCGAACGTCTGGTTCCGTGATGCCATCGCGCTGGTCGAGGGCGAGGGGATCGGCTGGGCGTGGTGGCCGCTCAAGAAGATCCGCTACAACAACCCGCTTCAGCTGGTGCCCAATCCGGGGTGGAACGCGCTGGTCGCCTATTGGCTCGGCAAGGGGCCGAAGCCGAGCGCGGCGGATGCCGAGGCGGCGCTGATGCGGCTGGCGACGCACGACGCGCGGTATGAGAATAATATCCAGCATCCCGACGTGATCGACGCGATGTTCCGCCAGCCACATTCCACCGCGACGCGGGCATTCAAGCCGAACCGTATCGGCAAAAGCGAGGCGCGGATCCCGGCGGTCGACTTCGACCTTGGGCGGCCGGGCTTTGCCTATCGGGACCGGGAGGACGCGAACTATCATGTCGCGACCGGCGGCGAGCGGGTGACCTGGAATTCGGGCATGACCTATCGCAACGATGGTGTGGACATCGCCGCGGACGCCAGGGGCGCACCCTATGTGACGGGCGTACAGACCGGCGAATGGATGCAGTACACCGTGGATGCGGAGCAGGCCGGCGTGCGGAGCGTGAGCGTTCGCGTGCGAGGCGGCGGTGCGGGCGGTACGCTTTCGCTCGCCGCGAACGGGCGAGCACCGGTGTCGATCACGATTCCAGCCGGGCGCGACTGGACAGCGGTCCGCTTTGCTGAAATCGGGCTGGCACCGGGTCAGAACCGGCTGGTGCTGAAAGCCGATGCCTGTACCGATTGCGAGATCGAAAGTCTGATGTTCGCCGGCAAATGACCACGCTGCCCGACGCCAATCGGGCAGCGCGGTCATGCCGGATCAGTAGGCGGCGGTAAAGCGCGCGCGGCTGTGGCGGTGCTGTTCCAGTTCGTCGGCCATTGCGATTGCATAGTCCGCGAAGCTGATCTTGCTCTCGCCATCCGCATCGGTGAGGAGTTGGTCGGTGCCGGTGCGGTAGGTGCCGCGGCGGGGGCCTTCGAACAGCAAGGCAGCGGGGGAGAAATAGGTCCAGTCGACCTGCGTTTCGTCGCGCAGCGCGTCGAGGAAGGCGATGCCGCCCAAGGCCGCGTCCTTCCATTCCGCCGGGAAATCGGGCGTGTCGATGACGCGGACCCCGGGCGCGACCTCAAGGCTCGCCGCGCCGCCGGTGACGAGCAGGCGCGGAACGCCGGCCTGCTTGAGCGCGGACAACAGGGTGTCGGCTGACACATCGAAGTGCAGCGCGCTGATCACTGCATCGGCGGGGCGGATCAGATCGGCCAGCGCGGCGGGATCGGAGGCGTCACCGGCCTTCGCGATAACCCCCGGCAGCTGCGGGATCGCTTCGGGCTTGCGGGCGATGGCGAGCACCTGATGGCCGCGCGCCGAGAGTTCCTTCGTGATTTCCGATCCTGCGCGCCCGCTGGCGCCGAGAACTGCAACTTTCATGTCCGGTGTCCTATATAGTTTCTAATGGATACCAAGTCGGGTATGGATACCGATCATGCAAGAAGGCACTTTGAAGAACGATAGTCACCCCGAGGGAACCGCCGTGCAACGCGGCGATGTCTATGCGGCCGATTGTCCGACCCGGAAGCTGCTCGACCGGATCGCCGATAAATGGAGCGTGCTGATCCTCTTGCTGCTCGGGCAGGAGGACCTGCGCTTCAACGCGCTCAAGCGGCGGATCGAGGGCGTGTCGCAGAAGATGCTGAGCCAGACGCTGCGATCGCTGGAGCGCGACGGGCTGGTCAGCCGGACGGTGGTCGCGACGGTGCCGGTCACCGTCACCTATGCGATCACGCCGCTGGGGCAGGGGTTGATCGGGTCGCTGCAATCGATGATCGACTGGGCCGAGACGCATATGCCCGACGTGGCCGAGGCCCAACGCGGCTATGACGGCGGCTCGACCTGAAGTCGTTCGTCGAGACGGCGTTGACGAGGCGGCGTCGCTCGGCAACCCAACCTTTCCCTTCCGAGGAAAGGCCATCGATGCGCTCCACTGCCTTTTGCGCGCTCGCGCTGACCCTGGGTTTCGTCCAGCCTGGATTGGCGCAGGAGAAGCCCGCGAGCCCGCCGTGGAGCGCGCCTGCGACGCTTGAGATCATTACCGAGGCGCGGCGCTTTACCAGCGGCGGGGTCGAGCTGGGCGGCACGCTCTACCTGCCGCGCAGCCGCAAGCCGCTGGCGGCGGTGGTGGTGACGCACAGTGCATCCTCGCCGCTTGGCGATGCGTCGCTCTACGAGCATCTCAAGGTGATGCTGCCGGCAATGGGCATCGCGGTGTTCACCTATGACCGGCGCGGTTCGGGGCGGTCGGGGACCAAGGCGGCCGGTGGCGACTATACCGTGCTGGCCGACGACGCGATCGCGGCGGTGCGCAGCCTCAAGGCCGATCCGCGCATCGATGCGCGGCGGATCGGGACGTGGGGGTTGAGCCAGGGCGGGTGGATCTCGCCGCTCGCGGCATCGCGCAGCCCTGAGATCGCCTTCGTCATCGCGGTGTCGGCGCCGGTGGTCACCGCCGACGTCCAGATGATCTTCTCATCGATCAATCACCTGCGCGCCAATGGCCATTCGCAGGCCGAGATCGATGAGATGGTCGCGACGCGCAAGGCCGTGGACACCTATATGCGCGGGACCGGGACGCGCGAGGCCGCGCAGGCGATGATCGACGTCGCCAGGACCCGGCCGTGGTTCAAATATACCTATATGGGCGAGACGATCCGCGACCGCGCGGTCTCGGGATGGCGCAAGGAGATCGAGAATGATCCGCTGCGCAACCTGACCGGGGTGAAGGTGCCGATGCTGGTGCTGTTCGGTGCCTATGACGCGGTGGTGCCGGTCGCGACCTCGGTCGAGCGGCTCAGGGAAATCGCGCCGCGGATGCCGAAGATGAAGGTCCATGTCGTCGCCGGCGCCGACCATTCGATGCATATGGCGGCCGACCAGAGCATTACGCTCGACCCCAAGCATGACGGGACCGAGACGGCGGATTCAGCCGAGTATATCGCGGTGCTGTCGAGCTGGCTGGCTGCGCGGGGGTACACGGGGAACTAGGCGCGCGTTCCGATTCGCCGTGTCGGGGATTACTCCCTTCGTCACCCCGGCCTTGTGCCGGGGTCCACTCAACAGCACGAGCTGAGCTGGAGCCTCTTGTCCAGCCGCTGCCTCCCGGTGGACCCCGGCACAAGGCCGGGGTGACGGCTGGGTGCAGTGGATGCGGTTGGGTCTAGCGGCGCAAGCCGGTGTCGAGGCGGTGGAACAGCCGGCCGAGCGCGGTGCGGCTGGGAGCGCGCGGGGGGAGTTGGGCGATCAGGCGGCGCACGGCGGAGGGCGCGCCGGCGATGGCGCTGTCGATCTCCATGTCCCCGATACGTACCGGGTCTTCCGAGCGCAGGGCGAGCGCATGTGCGGCATAACCGGCGGGGGCGAGGATGTGGTTGAGCTGATGTACGGTCGCGATCGGGTGCAGATAGGCGGCACCGGCTGCCGCAGCAGCGGCGCGCGCGGCGGCGGTCGCAGCGGGGGCTGAGGTTTCGCGGGCAGCGGCCTGAGCAGCCCAGGCAGCCTTGCGCAGCGCTCCGGAGCGCTCGGCGCCGTCCGCGAACGCCAATGCTGCCATCAGGGCCTCGCGCGGGCGCGGGTCGTCCGAACAATGTGCTTCGAACACCGAAAGGGCGCGGCCCGCGCAACCCTCGGCCCAGCGAGCGAGGTGCCGCAGATCGTCCGGCGTCAACGGGAGCGCGCTCGTCATCGCCCGCTCCCGGTCAGATTTCAGCGTGCGAGGCCGGCCGCGTCGCGGGCGAGCTGCTCGACTTCGGCATAGCTCGCGCCCTTGGGCGTGACCCAGCTGCCGCCGACGCACAGGACAGGGTTGAAGCCGAGCCAGTCGGGCGCGGTCGCGGGGCTGATGCCGCCGGTGGGGCAGAACTTCGCCTCGTAGAATGGTCCGGCGAGCGCCTTGAGCGCCTTGAGGCCGCCCGAGGTTTCGGCCGGGAAGAATTTGAAGTGGCGCAGGCCGAGGTCGTAGCCGCGCATGATGTCGCCGGCATTGGCGACGCCGGGCAGGAAGGGGACGCCGCTCTGGACGATGACCTGACCCAGTCGCTCGGTCAGGCCCGGCGAGACGATGAATTCGGCGCCCGCGTCCATCACCTGAGCGAACTGGTCGGTGTTGACCACGGTGCCCGCGCCGACGATCGCGCCCGGGACCTTCTTCATCTCGCGGATCGCGTCGAGCGCGGCGGCGGTGCGCATCGTCACCTCGAGTACCTTGAGCCCGCCCGCGACCAGCGCCTCGGCCAGCGGCTTCGCGGTGGCGGCATCTTCGATCACCAGGACGGGAATGACCGCGCTGGTGCGCATGATGGTTTCGATGCTCACTGGGTATGCTCCTGGGCGTAGGCCGCCGCGGCGCCATAGAGGCCGGGCTGGGGGTGGGTGATGAGCTTGACCGGGATCGACGACATCAGCGCCTGGAACCGCCCCTTGGCGATGAAGCGCTGGCCGAAGCCCGAATTGACGAGATGGTCCTTGAGCTTGAGGCCAAGGCCGCCCGCGATGACCACGCCGGTCGGGCCATGGGCGAGGGCAAGATCGCCCGCGACCGCGCCGAGGCTGAGGCAGAAGCGGTCGAGCGCGGCGACGGCGAGGCTGTCCTTCCCCTCGAAGGCGAGGGTCCAGATTTCCTTGTCGTTGAGGCGATGCGTGCGCTTGCCCTCGATCTCCGCAAGCGTCTCGTAGATCGGGACGATTCCGGGGCCGGCGCAGATGCGCTCGGCCGAGACGCGGGTGTAGGTCGACCGCAGCCGCTTGACGATCGAATCCTCGATCCCGTCGAGCGGGGCGAAGTCCATATGACCGCCCTCGGTCGAGATGACGTGGTAGCTGAGCGGGCCGGTGCGGAAGACCTGCGCGACGCCAAGCCCGGTGCCGGGGCCGCAGACGGTGATCGAGCCCTTTTCCGCGAACGGTGCGTCGGGACCGCAGAGGTGCAGGAAATGCTCCGACGGCAGCTGCGCTACGGCATGGCCGACCGCGCCGAAATCGTTGATCAGCGAATAGCTGTCGACCTCGAGCCGTTCCTTGATCAGCGGCGGGCGGATGATCCACGGATTGTTGGTGAGCTTGATCAGTTCGTCATTGATCGGCGAAGCGATGGCGATCGCCGCGGCGCGCGGCATCTCGCGCCCGAGTGCGCGCGCCGAAGCCTGCCAGGCGAGCTGGAAGCTGCCATGCTCGGCGGTCTTCTGGGTAACCGGTTCGCCGATTGAGACGACCCGGCCCCCTTCCACTTCGGCGATGGCGAAACGCGCATGGGTTCCGCCGATATCGACCGCGACGACTTCCAAATTCATTCTCCTTCTCAAGCCCCTCCCCTTTAGGGGAGGGGTTGGGGGTGGGGACTGCAAGTCTCATCGAGACCATCGCCCGGGGCGACTGCCCCACCCCAACCCCTCCCCTAAAGGGGAGGGGCTATGACGTTACAGTTCCGCCGCGGCGAGCATCGCAGAGCCGCCGGCTTCGGCTTCGCTCGCGCCGGCGCGCATCATCGCGAACAGCTCGCGTCCCGTGCCGAGGTCCGGCGGCGGGGCGGCGGCGAGTTCGCGCGCTTCCCATTCGGCCGGCTCGACCAGCGCCTGGAGGATGCCCTCTTCGGCGCAGAGGCGGACGACATCGCCGTCGCGCAACTTGCCGATGGGACCGCCGCCGATCGCCTCGGGCGAGAGGTGGATCGCCGCGGGCACCTTGCCCGACGCGCCCGACATGCGGCCGTCGGTGACCAGCGCGACGCGGAAGCCCTTGTTCTGGAGCACGCCGAGCGGCGGGGTGAGCTTGTGAAGCTCGGGCATGCCGTTGGCGCGCGGCCCCTGGAAGCGGACGACGACGACCACGTCGCGGTCGAGCTCGCCTGCCTTGAACGCGTCCTGCACCGCCTGCTGGGTGCTGAACACGCGGCACGGGGCCTCGATCGTCCAGCGGTCACGCTCGACAGCGCTGACCTTGATGCAGGCGCGGCCGAGATTGCCCGAGAGGATGCGGAAGCCGCCCTCGTCGGAGAAGGGCGCGTCGATCGTGCGGAGGATCGTATCGTCGCCGCTCTTCTCGCCATGATCCTTCCAGACGAGCGTGTCGTCCTCCAGAACCGGGTGCTTCACATAGTCGGCGAGGCTGTCGCCCGCGACGGTGAGCGTGTCGCCGTGCATGACGCCGCCCTTGATCAACTCGCGGATCACGAAGGTGGGGCCGCCGGCATCCTCGAACCCGTTCACGTCGGCCGATCCGTTGGGATAGACGCGGGCGAGCAGGGGCACGACGCGCGAGAGGCGGTCGAAATCGTCCCAGTCGATCATCACCCCGGCGCAGCGCGCAATGGCGGGCAAATGGATGAGATGATTGGTCGAGCCGCCGGTGGCGAGCAGGACGATGGCAGCGTTGACGATGGCGCGCTCGTCGACGATCTCGCCGATCGGGCGATAGTCGTTGCTGTCCCAGCCGATCTGCGGAAGCCGCTGGACGGCAGCCTTGGTCAGCTCCTGGCGCAGCTTGGTGCCCGGGTGGATGAAGGCGGCGCCGGGCATATGCAGGCCCATCGCCTCGACCATCATCTGGTTCGAATTGGCGGTGCCGTAGAAGGTGCAGGTGCCCTTGCCGTGATAGGCGGCGATTTCGGAGTCGAGCAGCTCTTCGCGGCTCGCCTTGCCCTCGGCATAAAGCTCGCGGACTCGCGCCTTTTCCTTGTTGGCGATGCCGGTGGGCATCGCACCGCCCGGGATCAGCACCATCGGCAGATGGCCGAAACGCAGCGCGCCCATCAGCAGCCCCGGCACGATCTTGTCGCAGATGCCGAGCAGCGCCGCGCCCTCGAAGGTATTGTGGCTGAGCGCAACCGCGGTCGACATGGCGATCGTGTCGCGGCTGAACAGCGACAGCTCCATCCCGGCATAGCCCTGGGTCACGCCGTCGCACATCGCAGGCACGCCGCCCGCGACCTGCGCGGTGGCACCAGCCTCGAGCGCCCAGATCTTCATCTGCTCGGGATAGCGGTAATAGGGCGCGTGCGCCGAGAGCATGTCGTTATACGCGGTGACGATGCCGATGTTCATGCGGCGACCGTCCTTCATCAGGTCGCGCTGCTCGTCGGTGCCGGCATAGGCATGGGCGAGGTTGGCGCAGCCGAGGCGGCCACGGCTGCTGCTGCCCGCCTCGCGCTGGGCGATCATCAGCGCACGATAGGCGTCGCGGCGCTTTCTGGAGCGTTCGATGATGCGATCGGTGACCGCGGCGATCTCGGGGAGGAGGTTGGTCACGCCGGTTCTACTCCAGCCAGTGGACGTCGACCGGCAGCTCGGTCTCGGCGAGCACGCGGCCGATGGGATAGGCGCTCGACGCGCCCTGCTTGATCGCGGCTTCGAGCACCTTGCGCTTCTCGGCGCCGGTGATCGCGACCATCAGCGATTTGGCGTTGGCGATCGCCGCACCCGACAGGGTGACGCGGGCGACCGGAGCCTCGGGCGGGAGCGGATCAGGCAGCACACCGAGCGCGCGGCGCTCCTTGGGGCCGTTCAGCGCCTCGTCGAAATCCGGGCCGGGGAAGATCGAGGCGGTGTGCCCGTCTGCGCCCATGCCGAGCAGGACAAGGTCGAGCGGCCAGTGGAAATCGGCAAGCCGCGCATCGGCGGCGCGGCCGGCGGCCTTGTAGTCGTCGGCCTTCTCGCTGACGAGCGGGATCACGCGCGCGCCCTTGGGGATGAAGGTCTTGCCGAGGCCGGTGACGTTCGACAGCGCGTCGCCTAGCGGGACGATACGGTCGTCGGTGGGGACGATCGTCACACGTTTCCAGTCGATCTTGGCGGCGGCGAGCTTCTCATAGACCGGGGCAGGGGTGCGCCCGCCCGCCAGCGCGATCACCGCACCGCCGCGCGCATCGATCGCGCTTTCGATGATGAAGCCGATGTCGCCGGCGAGGGCGTCAACCCACTCCTCGGCTTCTTCGTACTCCCACCATTCGATTTCTTCGGCCATTTCAACAACTCCAGTGGGAAACTTCAATCTTAGAACAGGGTGTCATTCGTTCCAGGTGACGCCGTCGCGTTCGGTCAGCGCGATGGCGGCGCTCGGACCCCAGGTGCCGGCGGCATAGGGCTTTGGCTTGACGTCGGCGGTGTCCCAGCCGGCGCGGATCGCGTCGATCCAGGCCCATTGCGCCTCCACCTCGTCACGGCGCACGAACAAGGTAGGATCGCCCTCGAGCAAGTCCAGCAGCAGACGTTCATAGGCGATGCGGCGGCGGGTGCCTGCGAACTCATGCTCGAGGCTGAGGTTCAGCGGCACCTCGCGCAGGCGCACGCCTTCACGGTCGAGGCCCGGCTCCTTGGCCATCACCAGCAGGCGGACATATTCCTCCGGCTGGATGCGGATGATCAGCTTGTTCGACTGGAGCACACCGCCGCGCTCGGCGAAGATCGAGTGCGGGACGGGCTTGAATTGGACGACGATCTCGGAGCGCCGCTCGGTCATGCGCTTGCCGGTGCGCAGATAGAAGGGCACGCCCTGCCAGCGCCAATTGTCGACATGCGCCTTGATCGCGACGAAGGTTTCGGTCCGCGACCCCTTCTCCAGCTCCTCGGCATAGCCTGCGACGATCTTTCCGGTCGATGCGCCACCCGTATATTGTCCGGTAACGGTCAGGTTGGCGGCTTCGTGCCCCTCGACCGGGCGGAGCGAGCGGAGGACCTTGACCTTCTCGTCGCGGATCGAGGTACCATCGAAGCGGGCAGGAGGCTCCATCGCGATGAGCGCGAGCAGCTGCAGAATATGGTTCTGGACCATGTCGCGCAGCGCGCCGACATCGTCATAATAGCCGGCGCGCCCTTCAAGGCCCACAGTCTCGGAGACGGTGATCTCGACATGCTCGATCCCCGCGGCGTTCCAGACCGGCTCGAACAGCGAATTGCCGAAGCGCAGCGCAAGGATGTTCTGGACGGTTTCCTTGCCCAGATAGTGATCGATGCGGAAGGTTCGGTCCTCGGGGAAGACCGACGCGACGGCGTCGTTGATCTCGCGGCTGGTGGGCAGGTCGGTACCGAGCGGCTTTTCGAGGCCGATGCGGACGTTGTTGCCCGCCAAGCCCGCCGAAGCGAGGCCCTTGATCGTCGGCTCGAAGAATTTGGGCGCGGTCGACAGGAAGATGGCGAGGCCGTTCGAGATGTCGCCCAGCTTCTCGGCAAGCGTCGCATAACCCTCGATGTCCGCGGCATCGAGCGCCTGATATTGCAGCCGGTCGAGGAACGCGGCGATCGCGTCGGCATCCTTGCGGTCCGCAGGCAAATGCGTGTCGAGCGCCTTGGCGGCGAAATCCCGGAACTCGGCATCTGACAGCGTTGACCGTGCGGTTCCCGTGATCGTCAGATCCTTGGGGAGCAGACCATCGGCATGAAGGCCGTAAAGCGACGGTATCAGCATCCGCTGCGACAGATCCCCTGTCGCTCCGAACAGCAGCAGTTTGCCGAATGGCTGTCGCATCGATCCTCCCTAATCGCGTTGCGCGCCCGCCCTAGCAGCGGATTTCCGGGTTGCGAAGCACCTTGCGCTTTTGGCGACTAAAGTCTGGTTCGGCAAAGCCGAACTGGCTGCGGTACCGGCCCGGCCACCCATATCGTGCCACCGCTGGTGGCCGGGTGGGGGAGTGGGCCGGTACCGCGACAATAGCGATCTAAAGCACGAGCCCGGCGGTCTGATCGAACCCGGCCATGATGTTCAGGTTCTGCACTGCCGCGCCGCCCGCACCCTTGCCCAGATTGTCGAGCGTGGCGATGAGCCGCGCCTGACCGCGCTCGGCATTGCCGAACACGCGGATGGACAGACGATCGGTACCTGCATCGTCCTCGATCCGGACCAGCGAGACATCGTCCGACGGCAGCACGCGCACGATCGGCGAATCGCGATAGGTGTCGGCCAGCACCTGTTCGATCTGCGCAGGCGAGGGCTTGCGCGGCAGCGCCTGGAGCGGCAGCGGCACCTCGATCAGCATGCCGCGATAGGCGCGCGCGACCGCGGGCTGGAAGATCGGCGCATGATCGATACGGGCATGCTTCTGCATCTCGGGCAGATGCTTGTGCTCCAGCCCGAGACCATAGGCGCGGAAGCCGGTGGCCTCGTTGCCGCCTTCGAACTCGGCGATCATGCTCTTGCCGCCGCCCGAATAGCCCGATGCGCCGCTGATCGTGAGCACCCAGTCGGGCGGGATCAGGCCAGCGCGGACCAGCGGGCGCACCAGCGCAAGGAAGCCGGTCGGCCAGCAGCCGGGGTTGCTGACATAGCGCGCCTCGGCGATTGCGGCGGCATGCGCCGGCTCCAGTTCGGCAAAGCCATAGGTCCAGCCATCGGCCACACGATGCGCGGTCGATGCATCGATGACGCGTGTGGTGTCGTTGGTGATCAGCTCGACCGCTTCGCGCGCGGCGTCGTCGGGCAGGCACAGGATGACGAAATCGGCGCTGTTGAGCGCCTCGGCCCGCTTCCCGGCGTTCTTCCGGTCGGCATCGTCGAGCGCGATCAGCGCGATGTCGCTGCGTGTCGCGAGCCGTTCCCGAATCTCGAGACCCGTCGTGCCGGCGGCGCCGTCGATGAAGACCGTGATGCTCATGCCACCACCTTCAGCTGCGCCGCATCGACATAGCCGACCAGTCCCGAACCGGGCGCGCGGCCCCAGGCGTTGCCGGCAGACAGTTCCAGCACCTCGAACACATCGCCTTCGGCCAGCTGCGCGAGAATCTCGGCGTCGGCTTCCTTGGCCGCGCGCAGCGCTACGCGCGCCGTCACGACATGCGCGACCGGCGCGGCATAGTGCGGCGCGAAGACGCGGTCGGCGAGGCGGACGTCGGCAAGGTCACGGCGGGCGGCATCGGTCCGTGGATCGATCTGCACCGACCGGCCGGTCAGCGCGAATCGGCTACGCGCGATGCCTGGCTGGTTGTCCGACGTGGCTGTCGCCGGTGACGAATTGCCCGAATTCTGCAAGAAACTCCGCCCCTTCAGGTGTACGCGCGACAAAGATGTTCCGCTTGTCGGTTTCGTCGCGCTGGCGGCGCAGATAGCCGAGGGCACCCAGTCTATTCAAGGCGCGCGTCACGACCGGCTTCGAGACGTTGAGCGCCTTGGCCAATCCGCGCACCGTATGCGGGCCGGAATCGAGGTAGACGAGCAGCATCAGCGCCATCTGCCTGTTCGTGAGATCGGGTTCGCCTGACCGGACGTAATCGATCAGTGTGTTCTTCCAGTTATATAGCGACTGGTCGCTCACGGCGTTCATCGCATGGCACTCGTTTCTAGTTACAGGCGTTTTAGTTACAGGCCCGCAAGGAGCCGTGGTTTCCGGGGCATCAACGCCCCGAGATGCCTTCAGGTTTCAGTGCTGCGCCGAAATGTTCCGGATATGTGACATTCGTTTGGTTTGGCGGTTCCAGCCCGCTCCCCCACCCGGCCACCCATAGGATGCTGGCGCTGGGTGGCCGGGTGGGGGAGCGGGCTGGAACCGAACTTCCAATAAGGCGCACTTTGAGCGGTTGATCGCGGCGGCCACCTCCACTATGTCGCCGCTTTCCCGCGAAAGACCGACATGCTGTTCACCTTCCTCCTCGTCGTCCATGCCATCATCGCCGCGCTGCTCGTGGCGACGATTCTGATGCAGAAGTCCGAAGGCGGCGGCCTGACCACGGGCGGCAGCCCGTCGGGCCTGATGTCGGCGCGCGGCGCCGCGAACTTCCTGACGCGCGCGACGGCGATCCTGGCAGGCATGTTCATCGTGATGAGCATCGTGCTGGCAGTGCTGGCCGCCACGCGTGGCGGTGACACGATCGACACCAGCCGCGCGACCGCGCCCGCGCAGACGGCACCGGCTCCCGGGCCGGCTTCGGGACCGGCCCCGGTGGCGCAGCCCAGCGCCGCTCCGGTGGCGCCGGCGGACAACAGCGCCGTCCCGCTCGCCAAGTAAGCGGCTATCGACAGATTTTTTCGGCGGCGCCCGGAGTCGGGCGCTTGCCCCAACTCGTGCATAAAGGCTAAGCGGTGACTCCCATGACGCGGTATATTTTCATCACCGGCGGCGTGGTCTCCTCGCTTGGCAAAGGCCTGATGGCGGCAAGCCTTGCCGCGCTCCTCCAGGCGCGCGGCTACAAGGTCCGCATCCGGAAGTTCGATCCCTATCTCAATGTCGATCCGGGCACGATGAGTCCGTATCAGCATGGCGAGGTCTATGTGACCGACGACGGGGCCGAGACCGACCTGGACCTTGGCCATTACGAGCGCTTCACCGGCGTCGCTTCGCGCCAGTCGGACAACGTCACCTCGGGCCGGATCTACAAGACGATCATCGAGCGCGAGCGCCGCGGCGACTATCTGGGCGCGACGGTGCAGGTGATCCCGCACGTCACCGACGCGATCAAGGATTTCGCCCAGGCCGAGACCGACGACCTCGATTTCGTGCTGTGCGAGATTGGCGGCACCGTCGGCGACATCGAATCGCTGCCGTTCATCGAGGCGATCCGCCAGCTCAAGAACGAACTGGGCCGTGGCCGCTCGATCAGCGTACACGTGACTCTGGTGCCGTACATCGCGGCCGCGGGCGAGCTGAAGACCAAGCCGACCCAGCACAGCGTGCGCGAGCTTGCCTCGCTCGGGGTGCAGCCGGACGTGCTGGTGTGCCGCGCCGAAAAGCCGCTGCCCGCGGGCGAGCGCGCCAAGATCGCGCAATTCTGCAACGTCCCGGCCAGCGCGGTCATCCCCGCGCTCGACGCGCCGAGCATCTATGCAGTGCCGCTGCAATATCATGCCGAGGGGCTGGACAGCGAAGTGCTGCGCGCCTTCGGGATCGAACCCGGCCCGAACCCTGATCTCAGCCGCTGGACCGAGATCACCGATCGCCTGTTCAACCCCGAGGGGGAGGTGACGGTGGGCGTGGTCGGCAAATATGTCGGCCTGCCGGACGCGTACAAGTCGCTCAACGAAGCGCTGGTCCATGGCGGGATCGCCAACCGCGTGAAGGTCAACATCCGCTGGATCGACGCCGAGCTGTTCGAGAATGGCGACGATGCCGAAGTCGCGGCGAATCTGGAGGCGTGCCACGCCATCCTCGTCCCGGGCGCGTTCGGATCGCGCGGCGCCGAAGGCAAGATCGCCAGCGTCCGCTTCGCACGCGAGCGGAAAGTACCCTATTTCGGCATCTGCTTCGGCATGCAGATGGCGTGCGTCGAAGGCGCGCGTAACGTGGCGGGGATCGCGGACGCGTCCTCGACCGAATTCGGCCCGACCAGCGAGCCGGTCGTCGGCATCATCACCGAATGGATGAGCAAGGACGGGATCGAGACGCGCGAAGAGGGTGGCGACCTTGGCGGCACGATGCGGCTGGGTGCCTATCCGGCGAAGCTCACCGGCAATTCGGTGGTCGGTTCGATCTATGGCAGCGAGAATATCAGCGAGCGGCATCGTCACCGTTACGAGGTGAACACCGGCTATCGCGACGCACTCGAGCAGGGCGGGCTGGTCTTTTCGGGCATGTCGCCCGACGGGATGCTGCCCGAGATCGTCGAGCGGCCCGACCATCCCTGGTTCGTCGGTGTGCAGTTCCACCCGGAGCTCAAGTCCAAGCCGTTCGACCCGCACCCGCTGTTCGCGAGCTTCATCGAAGCGGCGGTGCGGCAGAGCCGGTTGGTCTGAAGAGCCGGCTGGTTTGCGCTAGCCCCGCCGCTCGCGGCGGGCGAGCGCAATCACGCCAGTCACGCAGGCGCCGAACAGCGCGCCTTCCAATGTCGCGGACACGGCCTGGCTGAGCGGGCCGAAGCCGGCTTCGCCCATCAGAGCGCCGATCTGATCGATGCGCAGGCGCGCGGCGGGGAATTGCCCGGCGAGCAGCGCGAGGCTGCCCGCGAGCAGCCGTCCGCCGAGCAGCGCGACGAGGAGTCCGGCAACGCCCCCGCTGAGCCCGCCCAGCAGTGCTGCATCGCGAAAACGGGGTGTGCCGCGGCGATGGGCGAACCAGACTCCCAGCCCCACCGCGGCACCGAGCGCCGCCCCCTCCGCGCCGCCGGTGATATTGCCCGGCGACTGGCCGAGCAGCAGCGAGAAGGCGTCCAGCCCGAGCATCTTGCCGAGCGCGCCGACGATAAGCCCCCCGGCCGCGCCGCCGGCGACGCTCCAGCGCCACGCCCGCTCCGACAGCGCGTTCGCCACGGCGATGCCCGCGCTGACCCCGGCGGCGCCGACGGTGGCGAGCAGGATTGCGACGCAGAGCAGCACCAGCAGCGTCGAGGCCGCGCCAGCCTGTGCCGGCTGCGACGCGGCTGCGAGCCCGTAGATCAGTCCGCCGATCAGCCCGGCGATGCTGCCGCCCAGAACGCCGAAACCGGCGGTCAGCGCAGCCTCATCCCAGCGCCCGGGCAGGCGCGGCAACGGTTCGGGCAGGGGGCTGGCCAGGGGTTCCGGTAAGGCGGTTTCCTCTGCCGGCTGGACGGGGGCGATGAAGCGGTAGCCATGCTTGGGCACGGTTTCGATGAAGCGCGGGTTGGTCGCATCGTCGCCGAGCTGGCGGCGCAGGGTGCGGATGCACTGGGTCAGCGCCTCGTCGGTGACGGGGATGCCGCGCCATACCTCGGCCATGAAGCGGTCCTTCGAGACCAGCTGGCCGGGCGCGCGCACCAGCAGCAGCAGCGCGTCGAGGTACCGCGCGTTAAGCTCGACCGGCATGCCGTCCTGCGTCAGCCGTCGGTTGGCGGGGTCGAGGTCGAAGCGTTCGAAGCGGAAGCCGGTGGCGGCCATGTTCTTTTGCGAAGCCCCAAGCTGGAATGCGACCCATCGATGCCCTAGCGTTCCGGTGGAGGCAAGGCGGCGATCCGTCGCGCCTGCGCAACGATCAGCCGGTTTGCATGCGCGGCGGCGTTGTCCGCCCTCGACGATGCGCTAGCGGCAGGAACAGCGAAAACACGGGGGGAAGCTTGAAACAGGCCTTATTCGGCGGCGCGATAGCCGCATTGACCTTGTCTGCGTGCGGAAATGCCGCTCCGCAGGCGATACCCACGGCGACGGGTGTGCCGGCGCAACGCGGTGAAGGGCAGGCCTATGAGCTGCTGGGCACAGAGGTGTGGGATGTGCCCGATCCGGCGACGGGGCGGACCTACCAGCTCTTCGTCAGCCTGCCACCCTCCTATGGCACGGAGCCGGCGCGCCGCTATCCGGTGCTCTACGTCACCGATGCCGACTATGCCTTTCCGGTCATCCGCCAGATCGCTCGGCGCCTGAATGTCGAGGGGCCGAAGGTCGAGGAGTTCATCCTGGTCGGAATCTCCTACGCCAAGGGCGGCGATCCGGTCGCCAGCCGGCGGCGGGACTATACGCCGACGCCGAACGGCCCGAGCGATACGCCGCCCGGCACCCGACATGGCGAGGGCGCGAAGCACCAGGCCTGGCTGCGCGATCGGGCGCTGCCCTTCGTCGCCGGCCGCTACCGTACCGCGCCAGGGCGCGGCATCCTGCTGGGGCACAGCTATGGCGCGCTGCTCGCCGCGCAGATCCTGTTCAGCGAGCCGGAGCTGTTCGGCGGCTATGTCCTGGGCAGCCCGTCGCTCTGGTACGACAAGCGCCACATGCTCGGCGTTGAGGCCGCCTATGCCGCGCGACATCGCGATCTGAAGGCGAAGGTCTTCATCTACACCGGCGAGTATGAGGCGCTGCGCAAGGGCGATCCGCGCTACAACCAGAGCGTGGACCTTGTCGCTGACAGCCGCGCGCTGGCGGACACGCTACGCAAACGGGGCTATCCCGGGCTGACGCTTGAGGCCGAGATATTGAACGGCGAGGACCATGTTTCGGTCGCGCCGCGCGGTTTTACCCGCGCACTCAGGTTCCTGCTTCCGGCGCAGAAATAGAAAAGGACGCCCGGACGGATATCCGGGCGCCCTCCGGGGGCGGTGCGCAAGGGGGTAGAACGCGCCGCCCTTTGGGACTTCGGCTGCTCAGCCGACCGAGCGATGCTCGATCGCGGTGCCGTCGTCGGACTCGTTGCCACTGCCGATGGCGATCTTCTTGGGCTTCATCGCCTCGGGCACCTCGCGGACCAGCTCGATCACGAGCAGACCGTCATTGAGGTTGGCGCTTTCGACCAGCACGAAGTCGGCCAGTTCGAAACGGCGCTCGAACCCGCGATTGGCGATGCCGAGATGCAGCATCTGCGCGGCGTTGTTGTCCTGCGACTCGATCTTCTTGCCGGCGACCAGCAGCAGGTTCTGCTGCGCGGTGATCTCGACCTCGTCAGGCTTGAAGCCGGCGACGGCGATCGTGATCCGGTAGCGGTCGTCGGAGATTCGCTCGAGGTTGAAAGGGGGGTAGTTCTCGCTGCCCGACTGGCGCGCGGTCGCTTCGAGCATATCGAAGAGCCGGTCGAAGCCGATCGTCGAACGGCGGAAGGGGGTGAGATCGATCTGACGCATAAAGCGAATCCTCTATTGAGCAATTTCAACGTCTTGTGGCATCCAGTTGAACTGCGATGCCAGGTCTGCGCGGCCCCGAAGGCACCGTGCAGCGTTGATTTGGGAAGCCGGTGACGGGTTTCAAGAGCGCGGTGAAATGTGTGGCAATTAAGGTGTAAAGCCTATTGATCAGGTAGGAATAGAATCGCTTTCTGGCTAAACCCTATCGACCTAGTGGAGTTTAACCCCGACACCACGAGGGGAGCCAACCAGTGAGCCTGAACACTTTATCATTCCTGCTGCTTGCCAGCGCGTCGCCCGCGGCGCTCGCGCAGGAAACGCCGCCGGCCGACGTCACCGTCCAAGAGCCCGCGCCGCCGACCGTGCCGGGCGAAACCGGGCGCGATGCCGAGGACGTGCAGCGCAGCTCGGCGGCCTCGGACATCGTCGTCACCGCGCGCCGCCGTGCCGAGCAGGTGCAGAACGTGCCGATTCCGATCAGCGTGGTGGGCGTGAAGGAGTTGGACAATACCGGCAGCTTCAACGTTTCGCGTCTGGCGCAGCTTCAGCCGACGCTGCAATTCTACTCGACCAACCCGCGCAACTCGTCGGTCAACATCCGCGGGCTCGGCGCGCCTCTGGGCCTCACCAATGACGGCATCGACCAGGGCGTCGGCGTCTATATCGACCAGGTCTATCTGAGCCGCGTCGCGGTCGCGACGCTCGACTTCCTCGACGTTTCGCAGATCGAGACGCTGCGCGGGCCGCAGGGCACGCTCTACGGCAAGAACACCGTCGCCGGCGCGATCAACATCACCAGCAAGGCGCCGAGCTTCAATTTCGAAGGCCGTGCCGAACTGTCGGTCGGCAATCTCGAGTTCAAGCAGGCCAAGGCGTCGATCAGCGGCCCGCTGAGCGAGGACGTCGCGGTCCGCATCGGCTTCGCGGCGACAAATCGCCGCGGTACCGTGTTCAATGTCGCCACCGGCAACTACGTCAACGAGCAGGACAATATCGGCCTGCGCGGCGCGCTGCTGTGGCGCGCGACCGACAATCTCAGCCTGACACTGAGCGCCGATTACAGCCGCCAGAACCCGGAATGCTGCGCGCAGATCTACATCAAATACGGTCCGACCCAGCGCGCCGCCAACCGGCAATATCCGGCGCTGACCGCGGCGCTGGGCTATGCGGTGCCGAGCACCAATCCGTTCGACCGGCTCACCGACCTCGACGCCGATCTCAATGCCAAGAATGTGCTGGGCGGCGTCTCGCTGCGCGCCGAATGGCAGCTTGGTTCGGGTACGCTGACCTCGGTCAGCGCCTGGCGCTTCTGGGACTGGCTGCCCGCGAATGATCGCGATTTCACCGGCCTGCCGATCACCACTTTGTCGCAGAACCCGACGCGGCAGGACCAGTTCACCCAGGAATTCCGCTATGCGGGCGAGGGGAGCGGCTTCGACTATGTCATCGGCGCCTTCGGCTTCTACCAGAAGATCCACACCACGGGGACGCAACGCCAGGGCCCGGCGGCGAGCCGCTGGCTGATCAACCCGTCGAGCGCGCTGGCCAACGATCCGACGGTGCTGGACGGGCTGACCGCGGCGAACGACATCCAGCTCAAGAACTTCAGCGGAGCGCTGTTCGGCAAGCTCAACTGGAAGGTGACCGATGCGATCACCCTCTCGCCGGGCGTGCGCGTCAACTATGACGACAAGGTCGGCAGCTATGTCAGCATCGTGCGCGACGGGCAGGGCAACCTCGTTCCGGCGACCGGCGGCACGCCGCGCCAGGTGGAGCAGCGCACCGCGCTGACGCCGCAGGCCTTCACCGACGAGGCGTATCGCGCGTGGAACGTCACCTATGACTTCACGGCATCGTACAAGCCGTCGCGCGATATCCTTCTCTATGCGACCTACGCCCACACCTTCAAATCGGGTGGTCTCAACCTGAACGGCGTGCCCGTCGCCAACGGCGTCGCCCAGACCCAGTTCGCTCAGGTCGATCCGGAGAAGGTCGATCATTTCGAGCTGGGCGTGAAGACCCAGTTCTGGGACCGCAAGGCGACGTTCAACGTCACCGGCTTCTGGACGGTGATCAAGGACTATCAGGCGCTGGTCAATGACGGCCAGAACTCGACCCTGCGCGGCTATCTCGCCAATGCCGGCGAAGTGCGGGTGCGTGGCGTCGAGGCCGATTTCTCGATCCGGCCGAGCGAGCGGTTCAATTTCTACGTCAACGGTGCCTATACCGACCACGAATATGTGAAGTTCACCAACGCGCCGTGCCCGCCAGAGCGCTCGGGCGGCCCCGCGGCCCCCGCGGGCAGCCCCGGCGGCGCGCCCGGCGTGCCGGGTGCACAGAGCCCGCTGGTCTGCGATATCTCCGGCCAGTGGCTGCCGGGCATCTCCAACTGGGCTTTCTCCTATGGCGCGGAATACAATGTACCCGCCAAGGTGTTCGGCAAGGACGGCGAGATCTATCTGGGCGCCGACGCCAACTCGCGGTCCAAATTCTCGTCCAACGCCTCGCGCTCCATCTACACCGACATCGACGGCTACACGCTGGCCAATTTCCGCCTCGGTTTCCGCACCGACGAGGGGCTGAACATCTTCGGCTGGGTGCGCAACGCGTTCGACAAGAAGTATTTCGACGTGCTGGCGACGACGCCGGGCAACACCGGGCTGATCTCAGGCAATGTCGGCGATCCGCGCACCTATGGCGTGACCGCGGGGCTGAGCTTCTAGCCCCGCACAACGAGACGTATCTGCCCCCGCGATTGACTTTAGGAACAGGCCGGCGCGGGCGGCAGATGCCAGGGGAGGGGCCGCAACCAGGCTCCTGCGGTTCCTCCCCGACCTGATGGGCCGCCAGCGGCGCCAGACAGGCCTGCAAAGCGCGATTTGCTCCGCTCCGGTGCTCACGTACTGAAGTACGCTGCGCTCCGGTGCTCGCAAATCACCCTTTTCGGCTCCATCTGGCGCCACTGGCGGCCCATCAGGCATTTACGGATCTAGGCGTCGCGGGGGAATCTGGTCCAGAAACGCGAAACGCCCGGGCCGTTTCCAGCCCGGGCGCCTGCGTGACGATGCCTCGTCAGCCCCCTTGTGGCTTTCCTGCCCACACATCCTTCCGAGAAAGAACGGGACGGGAGAGCCTCCCCGAACCACGGCCATTGCCTGCGCTTCGTGGGGACGTGCTAGGATGGCGGGTGCCGCTTGTCACGGGGCGATGACGTCACCGCAGCGCTTTGCATTCATCCTGTGTTTATTTGGCAACAGCGCGGGTTTGTGCCCATCCGTTACGAATGGGCTGCGGGGCGTCCCCGCCAACGAAATTCGCTTCTTTGCGAAACCGCAAACACCCCCTAACACCGCCGCCCTATGCTTCTTTCCCGATATGAGCGGATGATTGCCCGCCGCTACCTCCTGCCCGGGCGGGGGGAGGCGTTCATCTTCCTCGTCGCCTCGATCAGCCTGGTCGCGGTGATGCTCGGCGTTGCCGCGCTGGTGATCGTCATGAGCGTGATGAACGGTTTCCGCGCGGAGCTGTTCGACAAGATCACCGGCCTCAACGGCCATGCCGTGGTGCAGGGCTATGGCGGCCAGCTGCGCGACTGGCGCGAGATCGTTGCGCAGGCGAAGAAAACCCCGGGCGTGACCAGTGCCACCCCGCTGATCGAGCAGCCGTTGATGGCGAGCTTCCAGGGGCGGGTCGAGGGCGTGCTGGTGCGCGGCATGAACGTGTCCGACATCCGCATCAATCCGACGCTCAACAAGAATGTGCTGATCGGCGATCTGAAGCAGCTGACCCCGGGATGCGAGTGCATCGCGATCGGATCGCGACTGGCGCAATCGCTCGGCGCGACGCCGGGGAGCAGCGTCTCGCTCTTGAGCCCGCAGGGGCTGACCAGCCCGTTCGGTACGGTGCCGCGCATCGTGTCCTACCGCGTCGCCGCGATCTTCGAGATCGGGGTGTACGACTATGACAAGGCGTTCGTCGTGATGCCGATGGAGGATGCCCAGACGCTGTTGCTGATGGGCGATACGGTGGGGATGGTCGAGCTCGACACCAGCAATCCCGACAAGGTCGGCGAGATCCTGGCCCCGCTGGCACAGCAGGTCGCCGGCGTCGGCCAGCTGACCGACTGGCGCACGCTCAACGCGACCTTGTTCGAGGCGCTGGCGGTCGACCGGCTGGTGACCTTCACCGTGCTGTCGATCCTGATCCTGGTCGCTGTGTTCAACATCCTTTCCTCACTGATCATGCTGGTGCGCGCCAAGACGCGCGACATCGCGATCCTGCGTACGATGGGCGCGACGCGAAGCGGGCTCATCAAGATCTTCGTGACCGTGGGTACGGTGATCGGATCGCTGGGCATCCTCGCCGGGCTGATCTTCGGCTTCATCCTGCTCTATTTCCGCCAGGGCGTGCTGACCTTCCTCGGCTTCGTCACCGGGCAGGAGATTTGGGATCCGTCGATGCGTTACCTCACCGAATTGCCCGCCAAGACCGATCCGGTCGAGGTCGCGGGGATTGCGCTGATGGCCCTGGTGTTCAGCTTCCTCGCCACGCTCTACCCCGCCTTCAAGGCGGCGAGCACCGATCCCGTGCAGGTGCTGCGCTATGAGTGAGATGGTCCTTCAAACCACGGGCCTCAAGCGGACCTTCAGCCAGGGCGGCGCGGATATCCACGTCCTGCGTGGCATCGACCTGACCGTGGGGCAGGGCGAGATCGTCGCGCTGCTCGGCCCTTCGGGCTCGGGCAAATCGACGCTGCTTCAGGCGGTCGGCCTGCTCGAAGGCGGGTTCGAGGGTTCGATTCGCATTTCGGGCGAGGAAGTCGGCAAGCTCGAAAGCCATGCGCGCACCGTCACGCGGCGCGACAAGTTGGGCTTCGTCTACCAGTTCCACCATTTGCTGCCCGACTTCAACGCGCTCGAGAATGTCGAGCTGCCGCAGCTCATCCAGAACGCCACGCTTGCCGATGCGCGGGCGCGGGCAGAGGGGCTGCTCACCGCGCTCGGCCTCGGCGCACGGTTGACGCACCGGCCGAGCCAGCTGTCGGGCGGCGAGCAGCAGCGCGTCGCGGTGGCGCGGGCGCTGGCCAACCGGCCGGCGCTGGTGCTGGCGGACGAGCCGACCGGCAATCTCGACGAGAACACCGCCGATGTGGTGCTCGCCGAATTCCTGCGGCTGGTGCGCGGCGAGGGCGCGGCGGCGCTGATCGCGACACACAATGAGCGGCTGGCGGCGAAGATGGATCGCGTGGTGCGGCTGCATGAGGGCGTGCTGGAGTGAAGTAACTCGCATGCCATCTCCGCGCTGCTATAGTGCGCCGCACGCGGATGACCCTCATCCGGGAAATGCAGGCTCGGGAGAAGGCAATGAATCTGACCGACATCCTCGCACAGGCGGGCGGCATCGAATCGATGGCCCGCGATCTGGGCGTTTCGCCCGACACCGCGAAGGCGGGCGCCGACGCGCTGCTTCCGGCGATCCTGGGCGGCTTCAAGAAGCAGGCGCAGACCGGCGGCGGGGTTGAGGGACTAGGCGGACTGCTGGGCCAGCTGGGCGGTGGCGGGCTGCTCGACGCGGTGCTGGGTGCACAGCCGACGCCGGTCGATCAGGGCAATGACGTGCTCGGCCAGATCTTCGGATCGAAGGATGTGAGCCGCACGGTCGCGGGCCACGCCGCGGAGCAGACCGGCCTCGATTCCGGCCTGCTCAAGAAGATGCTGCCGATCCTGGCGATGCTGGTCGCGGGCTATCTGGCGAAACAGGGCGGCGGTCAGCAGGGCGAGGGCGGCGGGCTGGGCGGTCTGATCGGCGGAATGCTCGGCGGCGGCGGTTCGGGCGGACTGGGCGGCGTGCTCGGGAATGTGCTCGGCGGCGGAGCCAGCAGCGGCGCGCAGGCGCCTGCGGGCGGGCTGGGCGGCCTCGGCAAGCTCATCGATCTCAACGGCGACGGCAATCCGCTCGACGATATCATCGGTATGGCGGGCAAGCTGACCCGCTGACGCTTGCGGGAGGAGAAGGTCATGGCCGCGATCACCGATATTCCCGTCACCACGCCCGAAGGGACTCAGATCGACCTGTCGGACTATGCCGGCAAGGTGCTGCTGATCGTCAACGTGGCCTCCAAATGCGGCTTTACACCGCAATATGAGGGGCTGGAGGCGCTGCACCGGCGCTATGCCGATCGCGGGTTCGAGGTGCTGGGCTTTCCCTGCAACCAGTTCGGCGGGCAGGAGCCGGGCGACGCGGCTGAGATCGCGAATTTCTGTTCGCTGACCTATGACGTGACCTTCCCGGTGTTCGGCAAGATCGACGTCAACGGGCCGGACGCCGCGCCGCTCTATCGTCACCTGAAGAAGGCGGCGCCCGGGCTGCTCGGGACCGAGGGGATCAAGTGGAACTTCACCAAGTTCCTGATCGACCGCACCGGCAATGTAGTCGATCGCTACGCCCCGCAGACCAAGCCCGACGATATCGCTGCGGATATCGAGAAGCTGCTTTGATCCTCTGGCGCCGGATGGGTTCGGGCGTTCTTGCCGGCCTGTTTCTGGCGATGGCAGCGCCCGGCCATGCGCAAGAGACGGAGGAGCCTGCTCCTGCCGCGGCAAGCCTGGCCGGCGACTATGACGCTTCCGAAAGGGAGATGGTGGCCAGCCTGCGGCTGGGCAAGGACGGGCGGTTTCAATATGGTCTGACCGTCGGTTCGCTCGATCAGATGGCGCAGGGGCGATGGGAGGCGGATGGCAAGCGGGTTCGCCTGATCAGCGACCCGCGCCCCGTCGCGCCGACGATCAAGGCGGGACGGGTGGAAGCGACGTCGCCGGACAAGCCTTTCGCCATTCGCCTTGTAGGGCCGTCGGGGAACGACGTGCCGGGCGTCGACCTGCGGATCGAATTCGACGGCGGAGCACCGCTGGACAGCTACCTGCCCGGCAGCCCCTGGTCGCTGCCGGAGGACGAGAAACGCATTCCGCGCTTCGTCACCTTCAGCATCCCATCGCATCGGATCGAGTTTCCCCGCCTGCCGCTCGAGCCCCGGCCGGGTACGACGGCAGTCTTCGACCTTACGCCCAATGATTTCGGGGTGGCGGATATGACCGATGCCGTGGTGACGGTGGAGGGCGACACCCTGACGCTGACCTATACGCTTGGGACGCTGCGGATGAGGCGGCGCAAGGAGGACTAGGCGAGCGCTGGCCTGCGATTAGCTGTGGAAAACCCAGGTGCTTCCTTTGACCCTTCGGCACCCCCATTTATAACGATCCTATGCCCCATTCCGGCTTCGTCCCCCTCCGCATTTTTTCCGCCTACACGATGCTGGAAGGCGCGATCGAACCCAAGGCGATCGCCGGACGCGCGCGCGAGCTCGGGTTCCCGGCGGCCGCGCTCTGCGACCGCAACGGCCTCTATGCCGCCATGTCCTATGGCGACGCCGCCAAGAAGGCCGGCGTCCAGCCGATCGTCGGCGCCTTGCTGTGCGTCGAGCGGCCCGATGTGCCCGAAGGCGTCACCCCGCCGCTCGACTGGCTGGCGCTGCTCGCGCAGGACCAGCGCGGCTACGAGAATCTATGCGATCTCGTCTCGCGCGCGCATCTCGAGCGCCCGATCGAGAAGGATGCGCATGTCCTCTTCTCCGACCTTGAGGGCCGCACCGACGGCCTGATCGCGTTGACGGCGGGCAAGGAAGGCGGGCTTACCCGGCTGTTCGCCGAAGAGCAGGACACGGCCGCCTTCGCCTACGCGGACCGGCTTCAGGCGCTGTTCGGCGACCGGCTCTATATCGAGCTCATCCGCCGGCTGGACGAGGTCGAAGGCCGCGCCGAGCCGAAGCTGCTCGACCTTGCCTATGACCGCGGCATTCCGATCGTCGCGACCAACCCGGCCTGCTACGCCGAGCCCAATTTCCATCAGGCGCATGACGCGATGTTGTGCATCGCTGGATCGGCCTATGTCGCCAGCGACGAGCGTGCGCGTTCCTCGCCCGATACATGGATGAAGCCCGCGACCGAGATGAAGCGGCTGTTCGACGATCTGCCCGAGGCGATCGAGAACACGCTCGTCGTCGCGCAGCGCTGCGCCTATGCCGCGCCCAAGCGCAAGCCGATCCTGCCCAGCCTCGCCGGCGATCTGGAGGGCGAGGCCGCCCAGCTGCGCGACGATGCGCGCGCGGGGCTGGAGGCGCGGCTGGCGACCGCGGGGATTACCGACCCCGCCAGGCGCGAGGAATATTTCGCGCGGCTGGCGTTCGAGACCGACATCATCATCCAGATGGGATTCCCCGGCTATTTCCTGATCGTCGCCGACTTCATCAAATGGGCGAAGATCAACGGCATCCCGGTCGGGCCGGGCCGCGGATCGGGCGCGGGCTCGGTGGTCGCCTGGGCGCTGACCATCACCGATCTCGACCCGCTCGAACTGGGCCTGCTGTTCGAACGCTTCCTCAACCCGGAACGCGTGTCGATGCCCGACTTCGACATCGACTTCTGCGAAACCCGGCGTGGCGAGGTGATCCGCTACGTCCAGGCGAAGTATGGCCGCAACCAGGTCGCGCAGATCATCACCTTCGGAACGATGAAGGCGCGCGCGGTGCTCAAGGACACCGGCCGCGTGCTGCAGATGAGCTATGGCCAGGTCGACCGCCTCGCCAAGCTCGTCCCCAACCATCCGACCGATCCCTGGACGCTGCCGCGCTCGCTTAACGGCGTCAGCGAGTTCAAGGCCGAATATGACGGCGACGAGGGGGTGAAGCACCTCATCGATCTCGCCATGCAGCTCGAGGGGCTGCCGCGTCACTCGTCCACCCACGCCGCGGGCGTGGTGATCGGCGACCGCCCGCTCGCCGAGCTGGTGCCGCTCTACCGCGACCCGCGTTCGGACATGCCCGTCACCCAGTTCGACATGAAATATGTCGAGGGCGCGGGGCTGGTGAAGTTCGACTTTCTCGGCCTCAAGACGCTGTCGGTGCTGCAGAAGGGCGTCGAGCTGCTTGCCGCGCGCAACATCCAGATCGATCTCGCCGCGCTCGGCTGGGACGATCCGGCGGTCTATGAGCTCCTCCAGCGCGGCGACACGGTCGGCGTGTTCCAGCTGGAATCGGAAGGCATGCGGCGCACGCTGACCGCGGTGCGGCCGACCAATTTCGGCGACATCATCGCGCTCGTCTCGCTCTACCGCCCCGGTCCGATGGACAACATCCCGATGTTCGGGCGGCGCAAGCAGGGGCTGGAGCCGATCGAGTATCCGCACCCGGCGCTCGAGGGCATCCTGAAGGAGACCTACGGGATCTTCGTGTATCAGGAACAGGTGATGCAGGCCGCGCAGATCCTGGCCGGCTATTCGCTGGGCGGCGCCGATTTGCTGCGCCGCGCGATGGGCAAGAAGATCAAGGCGGAGATGGACGCCCAGCGCGCCTTGTTCGTCGAGGGCTGCGCCAAGGTGAACAACATCGCCGAGGGCAAGGCGAACGAACTGTTCGACTTGATCGACAAGTTCGCCGGCTATGGCTTCAACAAGTCGCACGCCGCCGCCTACGCGCTGCTCGCCTATCACACCGCCTGGCTCAAGGCGCATTACCCGCACGAATTCTACGCCGCCTCGATGTGCTTCGAACTCGGCCAGACCGAAAAGCTGGCGATCTTCGTTGAAGACATGAAGCGGCTGAGCATCGCGTGCCTGCCGCCCGACATCAATTCGAGCGAGGCCGAATTCTCGGTCGAGGCGGTCGATGACGGGTTCGCCGTCCGCTACGCGCTCGCCGGCCTCAAGGGCGTGGGCGAAAAGGCGATGGAGCTGCTGGTCGAGGAGCGCCACGCCAAGGGCCGCTTCCAGAGCCTCGACGATTTCGCGCGCCGCGTCGATCCGCGGCTGCTCAACAAGCGGCAGGTCGAGGCGCTGGCCGGGGCGGGGGGCTTTGACAGCATCGCGCCCGACCGGCCGGGTGTCTACGCCGCCGCCGAGACGATCCTGGCCGTTGCCCAGCGCACCCATGCCAATCGCGAAAGCGGGCAGGGCGGGTTGTTCGGCGAGGCCGAGCCGGTCGGTTCGGCGATCCAGCTGCCCAAGAGTGCGCGCTGGACGCTGGGCCAGAAGATCGAGGCCGAAAAGGATTCCTTCGGCTTCTTCTTCTCCGCCCATCCGCTCGACCGCTACCAGCACCTCGCCCGGCTCCACGCGGCGCGCAGCATCGTCAGCCTGAACGACATCGATATCGCCGAGGGCGGCCGCGCCGGTGCGACGATTGCCGCGCTGATCGAGGATGCGCGCTGGCGGACTTCGGCGCGTGGCAAGCGCTATCTGATGGCGACACTGTCCGACGCCAGCGGCACCGTGCCCTGCACCTGCTTCGACGACCATACGGCGAAGGAGATGGAGGACGCGTCGCGCGCCGGCGGCTGCGGCATCCTGACGCTCGAGCTCGACCGGCGTGCGGGCGAGGATTCTGCGCGGGTGACCGTGCGCAAGGTGCAGCCGTTCGAGGGGATGGCGAAGGACGTTCGTCTGACGCTGCGCCTGACGGCGACCGAGCCGTCCGCACTGGCGGTAATCGCCGCACAACTCGCGGATGCACGGGGCGGGCGGTGTGAAGTGGTGCTCGACGCGCCACTTCCTGGCGGCGGGGAGGCGGAACTTGTTCTGGGCCGCAACTTCCGCATCGACGGCGAGCTCGCCGCACGGATCGAGGGGCTGCCCGGAGTCTCCGCTTGCGAGCTCAAGCCGACCGAACTGCCAAGGCTCGCGCTGGCGAGCTGAAATTCCTCCCCTGAGCTTGCTCAGGGGAGGGGGACCGCGCCCGAAGGGCGTGGTGGAGGCGCCGCCGCGCAGACGGCGGTGCTCGATTGAAGCGTTTCCGCCCTCTTCGGGGCGGCCCCTCCGTCATCGCTGCGCGATGCCACCTCCCCCAGGGGGGATAGCCACCCCCTTGCATCCGCTCCTTCAAATCCGCAGGATGCCCTTACGGACACGGAAACCCGTGCGGATAAGGAGAGTGTGATGCTGGGCGCGATGCAGGATTTCGAGCTTCGGGTACCGCGGCTGATCGAGCACGCCGAGCGCGAATATGGCGATCGCGAGATTGTGAGCCGCTGGTTCGACGGCAGCGAGACCCGCACCAATTGGGCCGGGGTTGCGCGGGATTCGCGCAAGCTGGCTCAGGCACTTGAACGCATGGGGATCAAGCCCGGTGATCGTGTCGCGACGATGGCGATGAACCACAGCCGTCATCTCGTTGCCTGGCATGGCACGATCGGCATGGGCGGGGTGATCCACACCATCAACCCGCGCCTCTTCGAGGACCAGCTCGCTTTTATCGGCAACCATGCCGAGGATCGCGTGCTGATGTACGACCGGATGTTCCAGCCGATCATCGACAAGATGAAGCCGCAATGGAAGACGATCGAGCACTATATCGTCTTCGATGGCGACGGCCCCGACAGTTTCGAGGCGGTGATCGGCGCCGAGGACGGTGATTACCGCTGGGTCGAGGGCGACGAGCGCGAGCCGTGCATGCTCTGCTATACCAGCGGCACCACCGGCAATCCCAAGGGCGTGCTCTATACGCACCGCTCGTCGGTGATCCACGCGATGGCCGAGATCCAGCCGGCGGTGTTCGACCTGTCGACTCAGTCGGTGGTGTTGCCGGTCGTGCCGATGTTCCATGCCGTAGGCTGGGGTCTGCCTTTCGCCGCGCCGATGGTCGGGGTGAAGCTGGTCATGTCCGCGATCAACGAGGGCAAGGTGCTGTGCGGCCTCATGAACCGCGAGAAGGTGACGCACACTGCGGGCGTACCGACCGTGTGGTTCGCGATGTTCCAGCATATGGACGAGACCGGCGAGGTACCCGAGCATCTCAAGGTCGTGACGATCGGCGGATCGGCGGCGCCGCGCGCGATGATCGAGCGGATCATGAAGATGGGCGTGCGGGTCAACCATGCCTGGGGGATGACCGAGACCTCACCGATCGGAACGATGGGCGCGCCGAGCCCGGATTGGGACGAGCTCGATTTCGATGCGCGGGTCGACAAGATGGTGTTCCAGGGCCGCGCGCCGTTCGGCGTCGAGCTGCGCACGGTCGATGATGATGGCAATCTGCTTCCCCGCGACGGCGAGAGTTCGGGACGGCTGCAGATCCGCGGGCCGTGGATCATCAAGCAATATTTCCAGGATAGGGGCGGCTCTTGCCTGACCCCTGACGGCTGGTTCGATACCGGCGACGTCGCGGTGCTGCATCCCGACGGGATCATGCAGATCACCGATCGCGCCAAGGACGTGATCAAGTCGGGTGGCGAGTGGATCAGCTCGGTAGAGCTGGAGAATGCCGCGGTCGGCTGCCCCGGCGTGGCCGAGGCCGCGGCAATCGGCATCCACCACCCCAAATGGGACGAGCGCCCGCTGCTGCTGGTGGTTCGCAAGCCCGGGAGTGAGGTGACCGCCGATCAGGTCCAGCAGCACCTCGCCAGGCATGTCGCGAAATGGTGGCTGCCCGACGAGATCCACTTCGTCGAGGCGCTGCCGCATACCGCTACCGGCAAGCTGCTCAAGACCGCGCTGCGCGACCAGTATAAGGGGTTCCAGTTCGCGGCCGCGTGACGGCCGCGGACCCCTAACCTTGCGATAGCGCAACGAATCCGCTATTCGCCCGCGCACCCGGATTACGGTCCGGGGCGAACGGAGACATGAATTGCTGGACTTTAACTTCCTATCGGGGTCGAACCCCAGGATCGCCAGCACCCTTCCGTAACGCGCCTGCCCAGGCGCTGCGGGGGTGAAGGCGCCCCTGCGGAAATCCCAGAATTTTTGGACAAGACCCACGGGACCTTTGCGTCTGCCGCGGGCAGGGATGGGTATGTTGCACGAACATGATGTGGCCCGCGCGATGTTGCTGCGGGCCGGGCGGGAGGTGCCGGGCACCTCGCCGCTCGCAAAGGCGATGCTGGGCTGGGCGCGGACGAACGCGCTGTGGCTGTTCGGCGCGCCGGTGAAGACGCTCGGCTGGATCGAGCTCAAGCGGCGCGCGGCGGGGCTCGTCGCGCGGGGCGGGGACGCGCCTGCGCTGGGTCTCAGCGCGCGCCTCGCTGAGGCGCTGTGCCTTGGCGAGGCGGACATGCGCGTGTTGGTCGGTGCGGTCGCGATCGAATTCGGTTCGCGGGTGCGCACGCTCGCCAAGGTGATGCTCGAGCATGAAGCCGATCTCGGCGTGATGCTCGCGGAGGTCGCCGGGATCGAGACGCTGGCCCTGCGCCGCGCTCAGCCGTTGCGCCTCGGCCTGGTGCGCCTGCGCGACCGGCGCGGCGGCGGGGTGGAGATCGAGATCGGCTGGACGCTCGAACGGCTGTTCGACCGGCCCGCGAACGATGCCGACGAACTGCTCGAGATCGTCGTCGGCCCGCGCCAGCAGGCACGGCTCGCGGTGGGCGATTTCGCGGGCCGGGCGCAAGAGGTCGACTTCCTCGTACGCCTGCTGCGCGGGGCGCTCGATCAGCGCGCTACGGGCGTCAATATCCTGATCCACGGGCCGCCCGGAACCGGCAAGACCGAGCTTGCCCGGACGCTCGCGGCCGCGTCCGGCGCGACGCTGTTCAGCGTCGGCGAAGCGGACGAGGACGGCGAGGAACCCAATCGCTGGGAGCGGATGAGCGCGCTTCGCCTCGCCCATCGCATGCTCGCGAGCCGCGACGGTGCGCTGCTGCTGTTCGACGAGATGGAGGACGCGATCGGCGACGCCAGCGTGGCCGAGGGCGGCTGGATGAAGGGCCGGCAGGGATCGAAGCTGTGGATCAACCGGCTGATCGAAACCAATCCGGTTCCGGTGATCTGGACCACCAACGCGGTCGGCAACATCGATCCCGCGATCCTGCGGCGGATGAGCTTCATCCTGCGCCTCGATCCGCCCGCCGGGCGCGGCGCGGCGGCGATGATCGATCGCGTTGCCGAGGAGGAGCGGGTTGCGATGCCCGCGTCGGTCCATGCGCTGGCGCAGGCGGCGCCCGAGACGACCAGCGTCGCGCGCGTTGCGGCGCGGGCAGGGCAACTTGCCGGTGCGCCCGACGATATCGGGCTCGCCGCGGCGTCACTCGTCACCGCGCTGCGGCATGGCGAGCCGGCCCGCGCGGTCGAGGAAGCGATCGACCTCGACCTGTTCGAGGCGGATCGCGACATCCCCGCGCTGTTCGCCGCGATCACCGCTCGCGGTGCGCCCGTCGATGTGTCGCTGCTGCTCACTGGTCCGCCGGGCACGGGCAAGACCGGGCTTGCCACGCATCTTGCGCGCGGGCTGGGGCGGCAGTTGATCGTCAAGCGCGCCTCGGACCTGCTCTCAAAATGGGTTGGCCAGACCGAGGCGAACATCGCCGAGGCGTTTCGTGAGGCGGAGCAGCGCGAAGGGATGCTGTTCTTCGACGAGGTCGATTCGATCCTGTTCGATCGCGGCAACGCCAAAGCGAACTGGGAGGTCAGCCAGGTCAACGAGCTGCTGACCTGGCTCGATCGCCATCCGCTGCCCTTCGTTGCCGCGACCAATCATGGCGGCAAGCTCGACCCCGCGGCGCTGCGGCGCTTCGTGTTCAAGCTCGACCTGGGCCCGTTGGAACCGGCGCGGGCGGCGCGCGCGTTCGAGCGGTTCTTCGCGATGCCGGCGCCGGCCGGGCTCGCGCACATCGCAGGACTGACGCCGGGGGACTTTGCGGTGGTCAAGCGGCAGCTGCGTTTCAGCGGCGGCGATGCCGGCTGGATCCTCGATCGCCTGCGCGACGAGGTGGCGGCCAAGCCCGGCGGGATGGGGCGGATCGGGTTCTGATCCGCCCCGTCCGGGGTCTAGCGCCGCAACGGCATGAAGCGCGGGTTGCGCAGCAGCACGGCCGAGATCAGCGAGACGAGCAGTCCGACCGGGAAGATCTCGCTGAAAGTGATCGGCATGCGGATCAGCGGGTTGGCATAGCTTTTGAGGAAGTCCGCGATCCATGCCTGCAGTTCCGCCAGCTCCGCCGCACTGGCGCCTGCCGCGCGCTTCCGCTCGACCTCGACCGCCATCATCGTCTCGAGATAGCCGGTGCCGTGGATCGCGAGCAGCGCTTCCCAGGTCAGCACATACAGCAATCCCGCGACCGCCGAGATTGCGACCCCAAGGCCGAAGGCGGGCCAGAAGCGGATCGCGCCGCCCAGATCATGGTCGCGTCGCCGCTTGATCGCGACGAACACGGCGCTCAGCGCGATCAGCATGGTGAGGTAGCCGATCACCATGCCCAGCGGGCCGGTCGGCGGATTGTCGCCGAACAGCGTGACGATCAGGAAAAGCTGGATGCCCACCACCACGCCGGCGATGAGGCCATAGGTCAGGATCAGGCGCTGCATGTCATGTCCCCTTATGCGTTCGATGGCGGATTGATCGGTAGCGAACGGAGATGCGGCAATCGCCCAAAGGGGTGATTTGGGCGGTTTCGCCCGAAATCATGTCAGGGCAGCAGGCCGAGTTCGCGGGCCCGCGCCAGCGCATCGGTGCGGCGGCGCGCGCCCAGCTTCTCGAACAGCCGCGCGACATGGGTCTTCACCGTGTTGGGCGAGATGTCGAGGTTGCGCGCGATCTGCTTGTTGGCGTGCCCGGCGGCAAGTTCGCGCAGCACCGTCATCTCACGCTCGCTGATCCCGAGCGATTGCTGAGCCGCCGGATTGCCCTCCGGCCGCGGCTGTGCGGTCGGCCCCATCACCCGCGCGCCGATCAGCAGCCCGAGCGCAAGGAAGCCGCCTGCGACGAGCAACAGGTAGAATTCGGTCGAATGCGCCCGCATCAGCCAGCGATAGTCGAGCCATTGCAGCAGCGCAGTGCCCAGCGCGAGCAGGCCGCCATAGAGCAGCACCTGCCGCCACCAGCCGGATCGGGGAAAGCGCAACGCCCGCATGTCCGCGATCATCGCGCGGGCAGAAGCTACGTGCAACTATGCTGCGAACGCGTGAACGGCTGCGATTGTTAGAGCGGAATGTTTGGAATTGAGTGGGGAACGGTTGCTGCCTTGAGCCACCGTCGAGAGCGGCCGCTACGACTGCTTAATCACAGTGATACGGGAGCACCCCGAGGAAGATCGGATCATCGCTGATTGCGCGCGACACCCGAGAAGGGTCGTAAGCAAAGTCATACTGAACCACGACTCTCCGCGCTTTCTCAATGCCCGCAGCCTGGGCAAGCGCTATTGCCCGGCTTTGGAAGGAGGGGGCGTACGAAATTTGAGAGAGAAGTGAAGTGACATCCGCTGCGTCGGCAGAAGACACCGCCTCTTGGTTGTCTGGATCGTAGTACCCGACACCACACAAATCTTGAAGCGTGTCAGTCTCTGGATTCCCGCCGGGCTTCGCCAAGCTCACCCAAATCGACACGACTCCTTCCCTGTCAAAACCCTGCGAGTAGAAATCTTCCTCGCCTGAGTAATCTCGCAAAGCCATGAAGGTTTCACCCGTCAGAGAATCTCGCCGGGTAATATGTACCATATCCAACCTCGACGCTAAGCGACAGCCATGGGCTCGTTTCCAGCAAGCTCGCCATCTTGAGACTGCTTCCTAGAACAGCTCCCCCTGCGCCCCCGGCGGCGGCCGGAACAGGTCGCGGCGCAGCGGGATATACTCCTTGTCCAGCCCGAAGCGCCGCGCCGCGATCTTGAAGCGGGTGCGCAGCAGCTCCGCCCATGGGCCCTTGCCCCGGAACCGGCTGTGGAAATCGGGATCGTTGTCGCGCCCGCCGCGGATCGACTGGATCGTCGCCATCACTTTCCCCGCGCGATCCGGGAAATGTTCGTCGAGCCATGCACGGAACAGCGGCGCCACCTCATGCGGCAGCCGCACGGGCAGATAGAAGCAGCCCAGCGCCCCGGCCTCCGCCGCGCGCTCCATGATATGCTCGATCTCGTGATCGGTGATCTGCGGGATCACCGGCGAGAGCGAGACATAGGCCGGGATGCCGGCTTCGCGCAGCTTTGCCACCGCCGCCAGCCGCCGCTCGGGATGCGGCGCGCGCGGCTCGACCGTGCGGGCGATCTTCGGATCGAGCGAGGTGACGGACACCATCACCGCCGCCAGTCCGCGCTCCGCCATCGGGGCGAGCAGATCGATGTCGCGCGTCACCCGGTCTGACTTGGTGGTGATGGTGATCGGGTGATCGCATTCCGCCAGCACCTCGATGCAGCCGCGCGTGATCCGCCACTCGGCCTCAATCGGCTGATAGGGGTCGGTGTTGGTCCCGAACGCGATCGGCTGGCAGACATAGCCGCGCTTGCCCAGCGCCGCGCGCAGCAGGGCAGGGGCGTCGGGCTTGGCGAAGAGCTTCGTCTCGAAATCCAGCCCCGGCGACAGGTCGAGATAGGCGTGGGTCGGCCGCGCAAAGCAGTAGATGCAGCCATGCTCGCACCCGCGATAGGGGTTCACCGACCGGTCGAAGGCGATGTCCGGCGACTGGTTGCGCGTCAGGACCGTCTTTGCCTTGTCGATCGCGACAGTCGTGCGCAGCCGGGGCGGTTCCCCGTCGATCCCCTCGCGCGCGTCCAGCCAGTCGCCATCGGCCTCCCGCGCGGGCAGGTTGAAGCGGGCGCTTTCGCGATTATGCGTGGCCCCGCGCACGGGGCGGGTCTTAGCCATAAGCGAACGCTAGGCTCGTGAACGGAACATTTCAAGAACAAATGACCTCGCGGAATGAGGCGCTAAATTGCGAAGGCAGCCACTCCCGTGACATGAAACATGTTCGGACACGGTGGTTTGTTCCGGGCAAGAGGGTCGCCAACAAAGCCCAGGCATTTCAGCCGCAGGTCGACCGGATGACGGTTCTCCTTTTGCTCGAACAGGCGCTCCTTGAGCGTCGGGCGGAGAGGTTCGGCTTCCTGTGCATGATGGCAAACCGCGACCAGGTCGAGTTGACTAAGCCAACGGCATTCAGGGTTGGAGCAGCAGGAGAGGTCTTCGGCATGGCGTGCCGATACCCAGTCAATGATGACCCCACGAGCGAAATCGGGGAAGTCGTCGGCGTTTGTATTGATCTTCAGATCAAGGCGGACGAGGCCGGGAAACAAGCGCCGCATCTCCTCGCGTGACTGGGCCGCGAAAACCTCATCCATCGCCATCGCAACCTCCCGGGGCTATTTCACATGCGTTGCGGTCCACGCCGCATACCAGTCCATCCACTTCGCCGCGGGGTTGGTCTTGGGCAGGCTCGCCGCGCCGAAGCCATGGCCGCCGCGCTCGATGAAATGCGCCTCGACCGGCACCTTGTGGCGCCGCGCCGCCTCCATCAGGCCGATGCTCTGCGAGACGGGGACCGTCTCGTCGTCCATCGCGTGGAGCAGGAACAGCGGTGGCAACGCCGCGCTCGCTCGTGTAATCAGGTCGAACCGCGCGGCCGCGCCCGGCGCCGGGTTGGGGCCGAGCAGATTGGGGCCTGACCGGGCGTTGGGCCCGACGGTCGCGAATTGCGTGACCGGATAGATCAGCCCCGAATAGGCGGGCCGCGCCGACAGCCGGTCGGCGGCATCGATCGGGCGATAGACCGGATCGTCATGTCCCACGGTCAGCGTGCCGCCCAGATGTCCGCCGGCGGAAAAGCCGCAAATGCCGAGCTTCGCCGGATCGATGCCGAACTGCGCCGCGCGCGAGCGGATCAGCCGCATCGCGCGCTGCGCGTCCTGCAGCGGCACGTCGCTGCGGTTGAGCCAGCCTTCGGGCGGCAGGCGATAGGCGAGGACGAAGACGGTGATGCCCAGCGGGTTGAGCGCGCGGGCGACGTTGATCCCCTCATTGACCAGGCTGACGATGCCATAGCCGCCGCCCGGAATGACCAAAGCGGCGCGCCCGTCAGGGCGGGCCGCACGGAATACGCCGACATAGGGGTTGCGGATGCCCTTCTCCCATCGCTGCGGCGTGCCGGGCGGGAGCGGGACGGGGAAGCTGGATGGGGCGAACCCCGGCGGGGCACCGGGCGGCAGGCTGGGCCACAGCATGAAATACTCGTGCGGCGGCCAGGGTGGGGTAGGGGCGAAGACCTTGGGCCGGCTCTGCGCGCTCGCCGGTCCTGCGAATCCCAGCGCCGCTGCGCCCCCGATAAATGCCCTGCGGCCGATCGTCGTTACCATGTCACAATGCTAGGGCGGATTGTCGTTCGGGTTCAATCCTCTCCTTGGCGGGCCGGATTGATTGCAGCTGCTACCATCGCCCTTTGCATCCGGGGCGCTGCTCAAATATGGGGGCGCCATTCCCCATGGGGCATTAGAAGGAAGGACAAGGCGTGAAGGACGTTCTCGTAATCGGCGCAGGCGGCGTTTCGTCGGTCGCAGTGCACAAGATGGCGAAGAACCCGGATCTGTTCGGGAAGATCACGCTCGCCAGCCGCCGCAAGTTCAAGTGCGATGCGATCGCCGAATCGGTGAAGGCGCGCTTCGGCGTCACCATCGACACGGCCGAGGTCGACGCCGACGATGTCGCGGCGACGAGCAAGCTGATCGAGGCAGTGAAGCCCAATCTGCTGGTCAATCTGGCGCTGCCCTATCAGGACCTCAACCTGATGGACGCGTGCCTCAACACCGGCACCGACTATCTCGACACGGCCAATTACGAGCCGCGCGACGAGGCGCGGTTCCATTATGGCTGGCAGTGGGATTATCAGGAGCGCTTCAAGTCGGCTGGCCTGATGGCGCTGCTCGGCTCGGGCTTCGATCCGGGCGTCACCTCGGTCTTCGCGACGTACATCAAGAAGCACCTGCTCGACAGCATCCGCACGCTCGACATCCTCGACTGCAATGGCGGCGATCACGGCCAGCATTTCGCGACCAACTTCAACCCCGAGATCAATATTCGCGAGATCACCGCGCCCACGCGGCACTGGGAGAATGGCGACTGGGTTGAGACCCCGGCGCTGTCGTCGCGTCAGGTGTTCGAATTCGATCAGGTCGGCGCCAAGAACATGTACCTCATGTACCATGAGGAGCTGGAGAGCCTGGTCAAGTTCATCCCCGAGATCGAGCGCGCGCGCTTCTGGATGACCTTCGGTGAGCAGTATCTCACGCACCTGCGCGTGCTGCAGAATGTCGGCCTGACCTCGATCGAGCCGATCATCTACGAGGGCCGCGAGATCGTCCCGCTCCAGTTCCTCAAGGCCGTGCTGCCCGAGCCGTCGACGCTCGGCACCACCACTAAGGGCAAGACCAACATCGGCGATATCGCGACCGGGACGAAGGACGGCGAAGAGAAGACTTTCTACGTCTACAATGTCTGCGATCACGAAGACGCGTTCGAGGAGACCGGCAACCAGGCGGTGAGCTACACCACCGGCGTTCCGGCGATGATCGGCGCGGCGCTGATGCTGAACGGCACCTGGAAGGGTGAGGGCGTGTTCAACATGGAGCAGTTCGATCCCGATCCCTTCATGGACATGCTCAACCAGCACGGCCTGCCCTGGCAGGTCCATGAGCTCGCCGAACCGCTGAAGTTCTGATCGAATGAGCACGGACACGCGCGCAGCCCCGCCGGTCATGTCGACCAAGGCCGGCGATCCGGGTGCTTTCTCCCGGTTCGACCTGTCGCGCGTGCCGTCGCCCTGCTTCGTCGTCGATGCGGCGGCGGTCGAGCGCAACCTCGCGACCATCGCCGATGTCCGCGACCGCGCGGGGGTGAAGATCCTGCTCGCGCTCAAGGCCTTCTCGATGTGGTCGCTCGGCGATCTCGTCGGCAAATATCTCGATGGCGTCGCGACGTCGGGCCTTCACGAAGCCAAGCTCGCCGCCGATCACTATCACGGCGAAATCGCGACCTATTGCTCGGGCTACAAGGCCGCGGACATGGCGGAGGTCTGCCGGATCTCCGACCACGTGATCTTCAACACCCCCAGCCAGCACGCAGCCATGAAGGGTGAGCTCGCCGCGGCCCGTGCGCGTGGCGAGACCTTCGACGTCGGTCTGCGCCTCAACCCGATGCATTCGGAGGGCGAGGTCCAGAAATACGACCCCGCCCAGCCGCACAGCCGCCTCGGCTTTCCCGCCGACCAGCTTCGCCCCGAGCATTTCGAGGGCGTCGACGGCATCCATGTCCATTCGCTGTGCGAGCAGGATTTCCCGCCGCTGCGCCGCACCTGGGAAGCACTGCGCCCGCGTCTCGCGCCGTATCTCGGCCAGCTCAAATGGCTCAACTTCGGCGGCGGCCACCACATCACCCGCGCCGACTATCAGCGCGACGACCTCGTCGCCTTTCTCCAGGAAGTCCGCGCCGAAACCGGCCTTGAGGTGATCCTCGAGCCGGGCGAGGCGATCGCGCTCGACACCGGCATCCTCGTCGGCGAGTTTGTCGATATCTTCGACAACGGCATGCCGATCGGCGTGGTTGATATCTCCGCCACCTGCCACATGCCCGATGTGATCGAGGCGCCGTATCGTCCGGCGATGCTGGGGGAGGCCAAAGGAGACGATGCCGACGTGCTGGTCCGCCTCGGCGGCCCGTCGTGCCTCGCCGGCGACATCCTCGGCGATTTCCGCTTTCCCGAGCGTCCGGTGCCCGGCCAGCGCTTCGCCTTTCTCGATCAGGCGCATTACTCGATGGTCAAGACCACGACCTTCAACGGCGTGCCCTTGCCCACCATCGCGCTGTGGGACAGCCGCAGCGACGATCTGCGCATCGTGAAGTCGTTCGGCTACGCGGATTTCGAGGGCCGGTTGTCCTGAGGCACCCGGCGGTGCTAGGCGCCCCGCCATGCTGAACCTTTCTGCCATTACCGTCCGCCTCGGCGGTCGCGTCATCATCGACCGCGCCAGTGCCGCGCTGCCCCCGCGCGGGCGTATCGGGCTGGTCGGGCGCAACGGCGCGGGCAAATCGACTCTGGTCAAGGTGATCGCTGGCCAGATCGACCCGGACGAGGGCAGCGCCGACATGCCGCGCGGCGCGCGCATCGGCTATGTCGCGCAGGAAGCGCCCGCCGGAAAGACCACCCCGTTCGAGGCCGTGCTCGCCGCCGACATCGAACGCGCCGCGTTGATGGAGGAGGCCGAGGGTCTCGAAGATCCCGATCGCCTGGGGGAGATCCACGAACGCCTCGGCGCGATCGACGCCTATTCGGCGCCGTCTCGCGCCTCGCGCATCCTCGTCGGCCTCGGCTTCGACGAGGACGCGCAGCACCGCCCGCTCGACAGCTTCTCGGGCGGCTGGCGCATGCGCGTCGCGCTCGCCGCGCTGTTGTTCAGCCAGCCCGACCTGCTGCTCCTCGACGAGCCGTCGAACCATCTCGATCTCGAAGCGGTGCTGTGGCTGGAGGACTTCCTCCAGAGCTATCCGGCGACGATCGTCATCGTCAGCCACGAGCGCGATTTCCTCAACAACGTCGTGGACCACATCCTCCACCTCGATCGCGGCAAGCTCACCCTCTACCCGGGCGGCTATGACAGCTTCGAGCGCCAGCGCGCCGAGCGTCAGGCGCAGCAGGCCGCCGCGCGTGAGAAGCAGCTGGCCGAGCGCGCCAAGCTCCAGGACTATGTCGCGCGCAACTCCGCCCGCGCCTCGACCGCCAAGCAGGCGCAGTCGCGCGCCAAGGCGCTCGCCAGGATGCAGCCGATCGCCGCAGTGGTCGACGATCCCACGCTGGCGTTCGGCTTCCCCGATCCCGATCCGCTGCGCCCGCCGCTGATCACGCTCGATCACGCCAGCGTCGGCTATGACGGCAAGCCGATCCTTCAGCGCCTGAACCTGCGCATCGACCCGGACGATCGCATCGCGCTGCTCGGCCGCAACGGCAACGGCAAGACCACGCTTGCGCGCCTGCTCGCCGCCCAGCTCACCCCGATCGACGGCGACAAGGCCGCCTCGGCCAAGATGCGCGTCGGCTATTTCACCCAGTATCAGGTGGAGGAGCTGCACAGCGACGACACGCCGTTCGATCACATGCAGCGGCTGATGGAAGGTGAGAAGCCGTCCTTCGTCCGCGCTCAGCTCGGCCGCTTCGGCTTTGCCGGCGACAAGGCGATGACCAAGGTCGGCAAGCTGTCGGGCGGTGAGCGCGCTCGCCTCGCGCTGGCATTGATCACCCGCGACGCGCCGCACATGCTGATCCTCGACGAGCCGACCAACCACCTCGACGTCGATTCGCGTGAAGCGCTGATCCAGGCGCTGACCGCCTATACCGGCGCGGTGGTGATCGTCAGCCACGACCGCCACATGATCGAGATGACCGCCGACCGGCTCGTGCTGGTCGATCAGGGCACCGCAAAGCCGTTCGAGGGCAATCTCGACGACTATATCGCCTTCGTGCTGGCCAAGGAGCCCAAGGGCGCTTCGACGGCGGAGGCCAAGGCCAACCGCAAGGACGCGCGTCGCGAGGCGGCCGAGGCACGCGAGAAGGGCAATGCCCTGCGCAAATCGGCCAAGGCGGCAGAGGCCGAGATGGCCAAGCTCGGCGAGAAGCTCAGCGCGATCGACCGCGCGATGTTCGATCCCGCCAGCGCCGCGCCCGACCTCGCCAAGCTCACCATGACCGAGCTGATGAAGCAGCGCGGCGCCGTGGCGAAGGCGATCGAGGCCGCTGAAGCCGCGTGGGTGGAGGCGAGCGAGGCGCTGGAGGCATTGGCGGCGTGAACAGGCGGCCGGTCCCGGTCGTCCACCACCCGCTCTACGTCGCCCCCGCGCCTGCGCGCAGCCAGTATCAGTGGAACAAGAACGGGCTGGTTCGCGACCTGCTGCGCGACAGCGGCGCGGACCTCGACTGGCATGAGCCGGAGCCGATGCCGCGCGCGTGGATCGAGGCAGTGCACGACCCCGACTATGTCGCCGAGGTGATCGAGATACGGGTTCCGCACGAGAAGGAGCGGCGCATCGGATTTCCGGTGACCGAGGCGGTGGCGCTGCGTTCGGTCGCGGTGCCGGGCGGCACCTATCTCGCGGCGAAGCTGGCGCAGCGGCACGGTTTTGCGGCGAATACTGCGGGCGGGAGCCATCACGCGCTGCACGATACCGGCGCGGGCTATTGCGTGTTCAACGACCTGGCCATCGCCGCCAACCGGCTGGCGGCGGAGGGCGAGCGCGTACTGATCGTCGATTGCGACGTGCATCAGGGCGACGGCACCGCAGCGCTGATGGCGGGGCGGAGCGACGTGGCGACCTATTCGATCCATGCCGAGAAGAATTTTCCGGTGCGCAAGGCGCGTTCGACGCTGGATGTGGCCCTGCCCGACGGCACGGATGATGTGGCGTACATGGATGCGCTGACGACGAGCCTGCCGGCGCTGGTCGAGGATTTTGCGCCGACGCTGATTCTGTATCAGGCCGGAGTCGATCCGTGGGAGGGAGACCGGCTCGGCCGGCTGAAGCTCAGCCGCGAAGGACTGGTGGTACGCGACAAATGGATCGCCGCGCTGGCGAGGGTGCGAGGGCTGCCGCTCGCGAGCGCGCTGGGCGGCGGATATGGCGTCGATGCGATGGAGGTTTCAGCGCGGCACGTCGCGTCGATCCTGGCGCTGGGCGGTGCCTAGCGCTGGCGCGTGATACGCCTGCCGCTCCGCCAATGTGCCAGGAACCACCATAGCAGCGCGCCGAGCAGCACGACCGAGGTGCCGATGAACCAGCCCTTGTGAATCCCCGTCACGCCCAGCGTTTCGAGGAATTCCTTCACGCTCTTCGGAATGCCGATTACACCGACGATTGCGAGCAGGAGCAGCAGGCCGTTGGTCCGGCGCGAGGCATAGGCCGATTTGAGGTTTGCCACATCTTCGACCAGCGATTCCATGCGATCGATGGTGTTGTGCGCGCGATCGAACCGGGTTCCGGTTGCCATCGCTTTCTGGATCGCTTCAAGTGCACCGCGTTCCTTGGGATAACGGAAGATGTTGCCCGAGCGATGCACGCTGCTCCACCGGAACAGCTCAAGCCGCTGGTGGAGATTGGCCTGCAGGATGGCCTCCTGCCCGCCGAACATCGCCTTTGCGTGGATCAGGATGCGGTGCACATCCGACATCGGGTAGGAACGCGTGCGCTGATCTCCATGCGCGCCCGGGCGATAGATCAGGTCGTCGATCACGCGTTCCATCCTGGCGACCACCAGTTCGTCGTGCAGCGAGACGACGAACATCAGCAGCAGATAGGGACAGGTGCCGATCGCCGGGCGCGCCGCGTTGAACGAACGCCAGCTCTTTGCGACCTCGAGCACGAACCGGGGATGGGTGTAGATCGCGGATTCGACGGACATGAATGCCGGGCGGGTCGAGTCATGGACCTCCGATTCGTCCTGATAGGGGAAGTCGGGGATGCCCTGCGCCAGGCCGGCGAATACCAGAAAGTCGCGGTCGAACGCATTGTCCGGATTGTCGTGCGTGCGGCGCCCTTCGCGTGGGGGGGTATTGCCGAACATTCCTTCCCATCGGCCGCGTACATCCTCGATTTCCTGATCATGCGCGATCCAGCCCATCCGGCTGGCAGCCGCCTGATCGGGCGGGAGGAACTTGCGGTTCACGCGATCGGCCGTGTCGAGCAGGGTGTCGCTTTCGATCCCGATCGCAAGGCGCTGAAGCGAAGCCGCTGTCAGTGGCCGGCGGCCATAGTCGCTGCCGATCATGTCGCGTGCGCGCATCACATCGGCGACCCCGTTGGGGCGGGCGGCGTTCTTCGCCTCCAGCTCCTGCAGCCGCTGCTCGGCAAGTCCGATGAGCGAGAGAAAGCCGGTCGTATCCGCCGGGCGTTCCTTGTCACGGCAGAAGGCGAGATAGCCTGCGTCGTCGGCGTAATCGTCCGGATTCAGCGCGAGCTGCTGGAGCTGGAGGATCGTGTATTCGTCGATCGGCAGGCGCTGCGTGTTGCATGCCATGTCGGGATCGGCCGCGTCGCTTTCTCCTTTGCGCGTGGCCTCGTCGCCGGGTGCCTGCTGGGTCAGCGTGAGCAGATAGAAGATTCGCCCGCTTTCGAACGCAGCGAAGCTGTCGCGCAGCCGGAAGTGGTGAAAACGTTGCGTTGCCTCGACCGCGAGCTCGCTGACCTCATTCTCGTATTCGTACCGCCAGGTTTCCGGGCGGCAGAGCCAGACGCTCCGGCTCCGGGCATTGGGCCGCGCGCCCGATGCGGCGAACAGCGCCGGGCGCCCATTGGTGCCCGCCGGCCCCATGGTGACGTCGTCGAGGAACGAGCGGATCGGCTGGACCAGCGTCTTGAACGCCTCGTGCTCCTGTTCCGTGCCTTCGCGGCTGCGGCTCATCGCCTTGCTGATTCTGCGGAGCCGGAAGGCGCGTTCGACCGGATTTCCGGTCTCGCCGAGATAGGTCAGCTCGAACGCGAAGGTGAAGGCGGGATCGAGATCCCGGAAGGCCGGGGTCTCGAAAAAGAGACGATCGGGCGGCTGCGCCTCAGCCACGGCCGCTTGCGGGCAGGGGTTTGACCGCGAGCATGCCCGTGTCGGCGAGCCATGACGCCATCGCCCTGGTATCCTCGAACGCATCGAGCCGCGTGCCCAGCGCGCGCGCCAGTTCGTCGAGCAGTGCAAGGATGGTCGCGGCCGGCACGCGATCGGGGCCGCCGAACAGCATCAAATGGAGGCGGTGGGGCAGCGTGTCGGCCCGCAAGGGCGGCATGACATAGTCGAACTCGACCCAGCGTGCGCCCATGCCGGCGAGTTGGCGCTGGCGCAGGACGGTTGCGGTGCGCTCGGCTTCGTCCCGTGCATCCTCAAGCCGTTCGGTCTCTGCGAACATCAGCGTTGCGGCCGACCCCATCCGGTCGAGCGCCGTACGCGCCTCCGCGATCAGCCGCTTGCCGAGTCCCTGACCGCGGCGATTGGCATCGACCGAGATATAGGTGAGTAGGCCGGCGTCCGCCCCGCGGTAGAGCTCGATCGTGACGCCGCCGGCGACATCGCCCGTGGAATCGACGAGCAGCAGAACTTCGATCAGCGGCTGGGGCGGCGGCGGGTAGGGATCGGCGTCGAGCAAGCCGCGCCAATAGGCAGGGTCCTCACGAATCTCGGCGTCGGGGAAGGCAGGGCTATAGACCTGGACCTCGTAACGCCGCAGCAGTTCGGCGCGCGTTGCAGAGTCCACCATCGAGAGGCGCACCGCCTGCAACTTTGGTCTGTCCAAACGATCCGCCAAGACCGGCCCCCTTCGCTACAGCGGGTAGCACCGGTTCGGGACGCCGCCTAGATGCCCGCAAAAGAAGCGGTTGCAACCGCCTCCCATCATTCTACCTTCTGTCATGACCACCCCGAGGCGTAGAGGGTGGATAGACATTGCAGGAAGAGACTGAATGGCCACAGCCGTCCATCAGGTCACGCCCGAAGAGGCTTCCGCTAATCCGCCCCCCGAAGCGGTCGTCGTCCGCTTCGCCGGAGATTCGGGCGATGGCATGCAGCTTACCGGTGGCCAGTTCACGCTTTCGACCGCGCTGGCGGGCAACGACCTCGCCACTTTCCCCGATTTCCCCGCCGAGATCCGCGCCCCGCAGGGCACGTTGTTCGGGGTCTCCGCCTTCCAGATCAATTTCGGTTCGGCCGCGATCGAGACTGCCGGCGACGCGCCGGACGTGTTGGTCGCGATGAACCCCGCGGCGCTCAAGACCAATGTCGGCGACCTGAAGCCCGGCGGCCTGATCATCGCGGACGAGGGCGAGTTCAACAAACGCAACCTCGAAAAGGCCAAATACGCCGACAATCCGCTCGAGGATGGCAGCCTCGCCAAATGGCAGCTGCTCAAGCTCAACATTTCGCAGCTCACCCTCGATGCCGTGAAGCCCTTCGGCCTCGGCAACAAGGAGGCGCTGCGTTGCAAGAACATGTGGACGCTGGGTCTCGCGCTCTGGATGTTCGACCGCGAGCGTGGGCCGCTGATCGACTGGCTCAAGACCAAATTCGCCAAGGCGCCTGAACTGGCTGAAGCCAACATCGCCGCGCTCAACGCCGGCCATGCCTATGGCGAGACCGCCGAACTCGGCGCGCAGGGGGTAGGGCAGCTCCACGTCCCCGCCGCGCCGGTCGAGCCCGGCCTGTATCGCACCGTCACCGGCGCGGATTCGATCAGCCTCGGCCTCGTCGCGGGCGCGCAGCTCGCCGGGCTCAAGCTCTTCTATGGCGGCTATCCGATCACCCCGGCCTCGGCGATCCTCCACCATCTCGCGCGCCTCAAGGAATTCGGTGTCACCACCTTCCAGGCGGAGGATGAGATCGCGGCGGTCGCCTCGGCGCTCGGCGCTGCCTATGCGGGCAGTCTTGGCGTCACCTGCTCCTCCGGCCCCGGAATCGCGCTCAAGACCGAGGCGATCGGCCTTGCGATCATGACCGAATTGCCGCTGGTGATCGTCAACGCCCAGCGCGGCGGTCCTTCGACTGGTCTGCCGACCAAGACCGAGCAGTCGGACCTGTATCAGGCGGTCTATGGCCGCAACGGCGACGCCCCGGTTCCGGTGATCGCGACTCGCTCGGCCGCCGATTGCTTCGACTGCGCGATCGAGGCGGTGCGGATCGCCACCCAATATATGACGCCCGTGATGCTGCTCACCGACGGCTACCTCCAGAACGCGGCCGAGCCGTGGAAGGTGCCGGACATGAGCGACTACAAGCCGTTCCCGGTCGAGTTCCACACCGAGCTTCCGGCGGAGGGCGAAAAGTTCCTGCCCTATGCCCGTGACGACAAGCTCAAGCGCCCGTGGGTCAAGCCGGGCACGCCGGGCTTGCTCCACCGCATCGGCGGGATCGAGAAGGCGCTGGGCACCGGCAACATCGACTATGCCCCCGACACCCATCAGGCGATGACCAACATCCGCAGGGACAAGGTCAACGGCATCGCGGTGCCCGATCAGGAGCTCGAGCAAGGCGAGGCCGGCGGCAAGCTGGTGGTCGTGGGCTGGGGATCGACCTATGGCCCGATCACTCAGGCCGTGCGCCGCGCCCGCCGCAAGGGGCTCGACGTCAGCCATATCCATATCCGTCACATCTGGCCGATGCCGAAGAATCTTGGCGATCTGCTAAAGGGTTACGAACGTATCCTTGTACCCGAAATGAACACCGGCCAGCTCAAGACGGTGCTGCGCGACCAGTTCCTCGTCGATGCCCGCCCGCTCAACAAGGTCAGCGGCCAACCCTTCCGCATCCATGAGATCGAAGCCGCGATCGAGGAGGCATTGGCCTAATGGCGGTCGATGATCCCAATGTAGTGGACGGTTTGGGAACCGACAAAGTGACCGGGGAAACCGTGCTCACAATATCAGACCATCTAGATTGGTCTGATGAGCATGCTCACCTTGAAGCTCTCCAAGCCAAGCTCAACGCCTATCTGGAGTTTGTGGGGAGCGAGCAGGTTTTCGAACATGCGCCGCGAGCACCTGTCCGGATTGACGTCATTGGAAAGTTCCTCGCGCCTGAAGGTGTTCGTTGGTTTTTCGAGAAGGTCGATGATGTAGCCGAGCAGAGCGGCATCACATTCAGTTATCGACAGCTACCGGCTGGCTACTAGCCGAAGGACGATAAGATGAACGAGATCACCACCATCAAGCCCTCGACGCCCAAGGATTGGGAGACCGATCAGGAGGTCCGCTGGTGTCCGGGCTGCGGCGACTATGCGATCCTCAAGGCGGTTCAGCGGACGATGCCTGAGATCGGCGCGACGCCGGAGAACACCGTGTTCATCAGCGGCATCGGCTGCTCGTCGCGCTTCCCTTATTATATGGAAACCTATGGCTTCCACACCATCCACGGCCGCGCGCCGGCGGTGGCGACCGGGGTCAAGCTCGCCAATCCCGATCTCGACGTGTGGATCATCACCGGCGACGGCGATGGCCTGTCGATCGGCGGCAACCATACGATGCACCTGCTGCGGCGGAACCTGAACTGCCAGGTCCTGCTGTTCAACAACGAGATCTACGGCCTGACCAAGGGCCAATATTCCCCGACCAGCCGCGAGGGGACGCGTTCGCCCTCGACACCCTTCGGTTCGGTCGATCACCCGGCCAAGCCCTGCGCCTATGCGCTCGGCAGCGGCGCGCGCTTCATCGCCCGCGGGATCGACGTCCACAAGAATTTGCCGTCGGTGCTCAAGGCTGCCCACGCCCATCAGGGCGCGGCGTTCGTCGAGATCTTCCAGAACTGCATCGTCTACAATGCCGATGTCTTTGCGCCCTTCACCGAGAAGGCCAACGCCGGGCATCAGCTCTGGTTGGAGCACGGCCAGCCGATGGTGTTTGCGAGCGGGACCAGGGGGATCGCGCTCGATACCGAACGGCTGACGCTCAAGGTCGTCGATGTGGTGGAAGGTGACTGGCAGAGCGCCGGGGTGATCGTCCACAACGTCACCAACCGCGCCATCGCACATATGCTGGTCGAGATGCCCTTTGGCCCGTTCCCGATGGCGCTGGGTGTCCTCTACGACGATCCTGCACCGACCTTCGAGAGCGCGGTGGTGGCGCAGAATGCCGCGGCGAGCGAAGGCAAGGTGGCGGATCTCCAGAAGCTGGTCAGCAAGGGGCAGACCTGGATGGTCGACAAGGAGCCCCACGCGATCTGATGCCGGCCGGCGCTCTCCCGGCGGTGGCGATGCTGTTTGCCGCCCCGAGTGCGGAGCCCACGCCGGAGTTTGCCGTGATGGTCGTCGAGTTTCGCGAAGTCGCGAAGTTCGCGGGCTTTCCCAGAACTTGTCCCGGCACTGCCCCCGGCGAAGCCAGTGAGGACGATCTCTGCATCGCCGAACTCTATGATGTGCCGGTCCGGACGGTACGCCGGATTTCGGGATCGCCGAAGGTAACGGGCCGGATGCTCCGCTACACCGCGCACAACCTCTATGGTCCTGCAGGCAGGCGGCTGCTGGTACAGGCATTTTTGTGGAAGCGCGAATGGCTGGTCGCGGGCTGGTGGGCCATTCCCGATGAACGCGGCGAGGTATGCCTCGACGCGCAGGATGCCGAAAACCTTCAGATCAAGGCACGATGGTCGCGCTGGCGTGAGCGGGTGACGATCGGCAAAGGGGATGGCAAGTCCTATTCGAGCCGGTGTCTGCGACTATAGCCGTTCGACGAAAGTCGTTACGGGCACGCTAGTTGCCCCTTGCCCGACTCAACCGCGCGTGCATTGTTCGCGATATGCAAGCACCGGCTAAAAATCGAGGCCGCCGGGATGGCTGGGGGAGCGGCGCGCAGGCGGGCGGGATGCTCATCGCCCTTGCCACGCCGCTGCTGCACAAGTTGCTCGACCGGATCGATGCTGGGCTCGCTTACGGCGCAATCGAATTGACTTTGCCCGGCGGCAAGGGACGGCGGCTCGGCGGGCGTGCACCGGGGCCGGAGGCGCTGGTCGATATCCGAAACTGGCGCGCGTTGTGGCGGCTGGCCACCGGTGGGTCGATCGGCTGGTACGAGGCATGGCAGGCGCGCGAATGGACCAGCCCCGATCCCGTTCCGCTGTTCGACCTGTTCATGCGCAACCGCGCGACATTGGGCGATGCTGGCCGGGCGCAGGGAATTTCACGGCTCGCAAAGCGGGTCTGGCACTGGATGCGTCGCAACGATCGAGACGGCGCGCGGCGCAACATCGCCTATCACTATGATCTGGGGAATGATTTCTACGCGCCCTGGCTAGATGCCGGCATGACCTATTCCAGCGCGTTGTTCGGCGAACCCGGCATGTCGCTGGAAGACGCGCAGGCGGCGAAATTGGCGGCGATCCTCGAACGGACAGGTACCAAGCCGGGCGACTCGATCCTCGAAATCGGCTGTGGCTGGGGTTCGTTCGCGGAGATCGCGGCGCGGGGCGGCCGCAAGGTCCATGGTCTCACCCTTTCGACCGAGCAGAAGGCCTATGTCGATACGCGGATGAACGCAGCCGGGCTGAACGGCGTCGAAGTCTCGCTGACCGACTATCGCGATGTGGGCGGCCAATATGATGCGGTTGCGAGCATCGAGATGGTAGAGGCGGTGGGTGAAGCCTATTGGCCCGCCTATCTTCAGGCGATCGCCAAAGCCCTGAAACCCGGTGGCCGCGCCGCGATCCAGTATATCGCGATCGATGACGCGATCTTCGATGCCTATGCCCGCAACGTCGACTTCATCCAGACCTACGTGTTCCCTGGTGGCCTGCTGCTGTCGGAGGACCGTTTCCGCGCGATCGCGGCGGAGCAGGGGCTGAGCTGGCATGATCGCCGTGAATTCGGGCTGGACTATGCCGATACACTGAAAATCTGGCGCGAACGGTTCGACGATGCGGTTGCATCAGGCCGGATACCGGCAGAATTCGATCCGCATTTCATCGATTTGTGGCGATTCTATCTCATGTATTGTGAAGGCGGGTTCCGCGGTGGCGGGATCTGGGTGGCGCAGGTGACGTTGATAAAGGACTGAAGGGAGAGGGGCATGCGGACGGTCGGGATCGCGCTTTCGGCGCTGGCGTTGTGGGGTTGTGCGCCCACGGCCCAGACAGCGGCACCTGCTCCCGCCGCGAAGGATGAGGCCAGGCTGCGGCAGGTCGGGGCCGCGGTGCTGTTCTGGTCGGCCGAGGAGCGGCTGAAGAATTTCCCGGCGATGGAGAAGATCTTCCCCGGCCATGTCGTGAAGGCCGGTGGCAAGGTGAGGCCGCTGCCTGAAGGCGCGCCGCTCCCGATTGCGGAGGCCGACGTCGATGCCTTCATGGCGGCGCAGAATGTCGCCGGGCTGCTGGTGCTTCAGGACGGCAAGATCCGGCTCGAACGCTATGCACTGGGCTATTCGCGCGAGGGGCGCTGGACGAGCTTCTCGGTCGCCAAGTCGGTGACATCGACGCTGGTCGGTGCGGCGATCAAGGACGGTTATATCAAATCGCTCGATGAGCCGGTGACCAAGTACATCCCCGATCTTGCCGGCGGCGGCTATGACGGAGTGACGATCCGCCAGATCCTGACGATGACCTCCGGCGTGCGATGGAACGAGGATTATACCGATCCCAACAGCGACGTGGCGCGGATGTTCGCCGAGGCGGTTCCGCCGGGGCAGGATCCGACCGTCGCCTATATGCGCAAGCTGCCGCGTGCCGATCCGCCGGGCAGCAAGTTCGTCTACAAGACCGGTGAGACCAACCTGATCGGCGTGCTGGTGCGGCGCGCGACGAAGAAGAAGCTGTCGGACTATCTGAGCGAGAAGATCTGGCGCCGCTACGGCATGGAGCGCGACGCCTTCTGGATGACCGATCAGAGCGGCGCGGAAGTCAGCGGCTGCTGCCTCTCGGTCTCGCTGCGCGATTATGGGCGGATCGGGCAGATGACGCTGGAAGGCGGGAAGGGGATCGTCCCCAATAGCTGGTTCGCGGACGCGACCAAGAGCCATGCGACGCATCCGGGCGGCGGCTATGGCTATCAATGGTGGACTCTCCCCGGCGGCTATTATGCCGCGCAGGGGATCTTCGGGCAGGTGATCCTGGTCGATCCCGCGACCAGGGTCGTCATGGTGACCAGCGCCGCCTGGCCCAAGGCGAGCGACCGTGCGCTGTACATGCAGCGGCTGGCGTTCGGGATGAAGGTGCTCGAGGCAGCGAAGAAATAGCGGTCAGGTGCGCAGGCGCTCGATCGCCTGCGCCAGCGCGACGTAGAGCTTGCCCATGTCGGAGGAGAGCAGGGTGACGCCGAGCGGCGAGCCGTCGCGCAGCGCGAGCACCTGACGCAGCATTGCCTCGAAATCGTGGATGTAGCGGTTCACTTGCTCACGGAAATGCGGGTCGCTGTCGTAGAGGCCGGCAATCTCGCGCGCGTCGCCGCTGTCGAGCAGGCGGACGGCGCGGCGGGTGAAGACGCCGCGGTCACCCTTCAGATAGGCCGACCACGCGCTGTCGGAAACCTCGTGCGCGAACGCCTTGGTGATGTCGATCGCGGCCGAGTTGAGCGCCTCGACCAGCAGCGAGACGCGGCGGGCGAAATTGTCGCGATCGGCTTCTTCGCGCTCGGCGCGCCCTTCCTCGATGCGGCGCTCCACCGTGGCGGCGGCTTCGCCGATGTTCATCATCTGCTGGGTGAGATGTTCCGAGGCGCGCCCGGCGGTCGCGACCGCATTCTCGGACACGAGGCTGAGCTCGACCAGCTGCTGGCGGACGCCTGCATCGACTGCGCGGCGCATTGCGGCGCTGCCGGCTTCCTCCAGCCGCCGTTCGGCCTCGGGGACGAGGCCCGAAAGGGTCGCACGTGCCTGTTCGGCGGCGGCTGCGGCAGTCTCGCGGATGCGGAGCAGCGCATCGACCAGCTGCGGCGCCGCGTCGTCGGCAAAACGGCGGGCATTGGCGATGGCGCGATCGACGATCTCTTCGAGCTGATCGGTCTTCTCATGTCCCGAATCGAGCGTTTCGATGAGCGCGGCCTGAGTCTTGATCAGCGTTTCGCGCTGGCGCGAGACGACGTCCGCAATCGCCTCGATCGCGTCGTGCGTGCTCTCGGCGGCGGTGACGAGGGCAAGCAGCTCGGGCTTGGCGCCGGTGATGACGGTGCGGGTGGCGCTGATGCGATCCTCGAGCCGGGTCAGCGCCTCGGGCATCGTCTCGTCGATCTCGCGCGCCGAGGAATCGAGGGCGGTAAGCAGGTCTTCGGCGGTGGCGATGACGCGGCGCGCGGTCTCGTCGCCGACCTTGAGCGTCTCGGTCATCGCGGCGGTCGAGCTGTCGAGTGCGCTGACCGAGGCGGCGAGCGCCTGGGTGCGATCCATGCCCGCCGAATGGAGTGCGGCCATCGCGCCGTCGGCCTGGGCGATCCCGCCGGTGACCGAAGCGAGCAGGATGTCGATCCGCGTCTGCTCTTCGCCGAGCTTCTCGGCGATGCGGCTGATCGTCTGCTCGACTTCGCCGATGCGGGTGCCGACGGTCTCGATGCTCTCGCGGCCGGCGGCGTCGAGCGAGGCCTGATTGGCGGCGAGCATCGCCAGCATGGCTTCGCCCTGCGTTGCGATACCCTTGCGCGCCTCGTCCACCGCGGCAGCGGTCCGATCCAGCATCGCATCGACCGTGCCCGACATCTGGTCGGCGACGCCCTCCAGCCGGGCGCCCGCGGTCTCGCTGGTCGCTTCCATCTTGGCGATGTGGGCGGCAAGGCGCTGGGCTGCGCCGCCCGCGACGGTATCAGCCTCACGGCCCCGTTCAGCGAGCGCGGAGAGCTGGGCATCGAGCGCGGCGGCATGCTCGCCCGCCTTGAGGCCTGCGGCGTCGAGGGTGGCGGCCATGCCGGTCATGCCTTCATGTGCCTTGGGCAGCGAGGCGAGGACGATGGCGACGCTCTTTTCGGCGGTCGCCGCGCTTTCCATCAGGATCTTCGCGCTGGCATCGACCGAGCGGGCCTCTGCGGCCATGCCATTGGACACGGCCTGGAGGCGTTCGGCAGCGCCGTCGCCCATCGCCATCAGCGCGGTCGTCTGTGCGGCGAGCGCGGCGCGGTTCGCCTCGATCTTGCGGGCAAGGGTCGCGACGACACGCTCGAGGCTCGCGGCTTCCTCGCGCATCGCACGCGCCGTGTTGCCGAAGCGGCGCGCCTCGGTGCGGCTCGACCGGCGCGCGAGCAGCCAGAGGATACCGATCAGGATCGGCGGAATGCAGAGCGCGGCGATCAGCTGGACGAGCTGAACCGCGGGCATGCCGGCGGCGAAGGCGGGTTGGAGCAACCAGCCCATCACGCCGAACCAGGCGAGGGTGAGGCCCGCGGCGAGCAGGGGCACCAGCCATTCACCGGGTGCGCGGTAGATCTCTTCCGGCTCGATATCCTCGGCCGGATCATAGGCCGGGTGCGCGGCGCTGGCCTGCGCAATGGGCTCCTCGACGAGCATCAGCTCGTCTTCCTCGTTCGCCGCAAAGCCGGCTGCTTTGGTTCCCCCGTTCATCGTCCCAATCTAGCACGGTTGGGCGCGATCGGAATAGCGCTGAGAAACCAGTCGTTAAGCACAGCCCGATACACGCACGGCATGGCTTATGATCCCGGTGCAATCGATGCGACTCTGGCGGCGGCGGTGGGCGACGAGCCCGGCCTGATCGCCGAGCTTCGCGGAGCGTTTCTGGACAGCGCGAAGCGCGGGCTGAAGGCGCTCGCTTCCGCCAACGACCCGGAGGCGTGGCGCACCGCCGCGCTCCGGCTGAAGGGGCTGTCGGCAAGCTTCGGCGCGGTACGGCTGATGGCGCTGGCGCAGGAAGCGGCGGATGCGCCTGCGGGGGATTCGGGAATCCTGCGCAAGCTGCAGCGCGCGGTGGAGCGGCTCTGAACGCCACGCGCTGAACGCGAAAAGTCCCAAAAGTCACACTGCCACGCGCGCGGGGCGGTTGACGAAGCCGACATATTTCGCGGGTTTTCGCACGCATGTGTCAAGCGGGGCTGGTTGACGATCTCAAAGAGCGGGATCGAGCCAAGCAGTCGAAATCCAACATTTCAAGCATCTGCGCCGGTGCGGGGATCAATTCTTGAACGGGTCGCTCGGGTTCGTCTTTGCCCTGGCTTCCGCGCATCTGCGCAGCGCCCAGACATGGCCGCCGCTGCCATAGGAAATATCGATATCGGCGACGTTCACGTCTCCCCGATTGATCTTGAGCCGGGATGCGTTCTCCGTATGCGCCAGAAAATCGCGGCCATTGAGCGCGTCGGTCAGAATGCTGGTCGATTTATCGACCACGCCTTCGAACGGAACCCCCGGATATTCGACGCTCCTGCCATCCTTGAGCGTGAGCACAACGCCGAGCTTGTAGATCTCGCCGTCTTTGAGACTGCGGAAGCTCGGGTCGCCGATCGCGAGGCGCAGATCGTTGCGGCGCTCGTCAAACCCGATACCGATGACGACATCGCGCTCGAACGCCTTGAGGATCATGCAACCATTGTCGGTGGGAACCAGCTTCCAGCCATTATAGTGGGTCGCGAAGCCGGGAACCTGCTGGGCCGCCAACCCCAGCGCCAATGCGGTCAACAATACCATCTCTTCCCCTGAAAGCTGGCGTCTGCACAGGTGAGCGTGCCAGCGATCGGGCCGGCTGTCCACGGACCGGCAAAGCAGATGCTAGCCGGCGGTTCGGGTCACCTGAATATGGATGGCCCGCCATTCGCCCGCGATGCGGCGGAAGGTGTCGGTGAAACGGAAGCTGCTTGAAAAACGCTTGCCGCCGGAGGTCCCGCTGAGCGTGGTCGCGGCGCTGACCATGAACGCGTCCGGGCCGAGCCGGACGACCACCCGATCGACGAGCTTCACCGGATCATAGCGGTCGCCCGAGGCGGTCCAGCCGTCGATGAACGCCTTCTTGCCTGCCCGCTTGCCGTCGGATTGGATGAAGACCAGTCCGTCATCGACCATGCGTTCGAGCGCCGCCCGGTCCTGTGTGAGCTGAGCGCGGTCGAATGCATCGGCGACCGCGATGAGATCTGCGTTGCGCGGCCCGGTGACGATGGTTTCCGCAGCCGGGGCCGCGGATGCGGCCAGCGGGGCGGCAAGGGTGAGAAGGCCGACGTCGCTTTGCACTACCGGTGCGGGCGATGCCTGGAGCGATGGCACCGGTGCCGCTAGCAGGGCGATGAAGAAGAGGCGGATCCGAATGCGCATGCGCTGATTTCCCTGGCTTGCCGATGCCTTGCCGCGAGATGATTCTCCGCTACATTTCCAGCCCGTTCATGGGGGAGGAAACACGATGTCGCGCAGGCTGATCGCTTTGGCAATCTGCATAGGCCTGGCCGGGCCGGCTCAATCGGAGAAGCTGACGGCATCACAGAAGCCGGCTCCCAAGTGGCAGGTCAATATCGCACCCGCGCAATGCACGCTGACTGGCGCCGTCGAACATCCCGTGGCGAGCAGGATCGCGGTATCGACCGTCCCCGGCTCGGGCGACTATGTCGTGACGCTTGCCGGTGGCGCCCTGCATCGGCGAACCAACCTGTCCCAGGCACCTGTCCGCGTCGGTTTCGACGTGGCGGGCGAGCAGCTTCCAGGTTTCGCGACCTTCCTTCGTCTGAAGGAAAATGGCCGAGCGATCCGTATCGCCGGATTGCCAGCCACGTTTCCCGAGCGATTCGAACGCGCATCGACGATTTCGGTCGAGGGCGCCGGAGGGCCGATCGGGCCCGTCGCGATTTCGGGAGCGGCCAAGGCCAAGGCGATCAGCGCGCTGAAGACTTGCGTGACCGATCAGCTGGTGGAATGGGGCGCGAATCCCGAACAGTTCAAACCGGGCGGCACCCCGGCGGCGGCCAAGACTGACCCCGACAGCTGGCTCACCCCGGCGCAGCGCACGAAGCTGCCGTTCGTCGAGGACGACATGGATCTTGTGCTGAAGCTCTCGATCACACCGGAGGGCGTCGTGGACGGCTGCGAACAGGTGGCCGGGCTGACGAACGCACCCGCGAGCAAGATGGCGTGCGGAATGCTGCAGACGCGCGCGCTATTTGCACCCGCGCGCAATTCCGCCGGCGTTCCGGTCCGGGGCGCGGGCGCGTATCGGATCCAGCAAGCCCGGCGCGTCACCATCGGCTAGCGGCGAACGCGCGGCTGCGGCCAGAATCAGGTTTTCCGGCTCAGCTCGCGCATCGCGTCGTCGAGACCTGCGAGCGTGAGCGGATACATTCGGTCGTTCATCAGCTCACGGAGGATGCGGACCGACTGCGAATAGCCCCATTGCTCCTCGGGGATCGGGTTGAGCCAGACGGCGGCGGGATAGGTGTTGGTGACGCGCTGCATCCAGGCGGCGCCCGCTTCCTCGTTGAAATGTTCGACCGAACCGCCGGGGTGACTGATCTCGTACGGGCTCATCGAGGCGTCGCCGACGAAGATCACCTTATAGTCGTGGCCATATTTGTGGAGCACGTCCCAGGTCGGGGTACGTTCGGTGAAGCGGCGGCGATTGTCCTTCCACACGCCTTCGTAGAGGCAGTTGTGGAAGTAGAAGAATTCGAGATTCTTGAACTCCGACGTCGCGGCGCTGAACAGTTCCTCGCAAAGCTTGACCCAGGGGTCCATCGACCCGCCGACATCGAGGAAGAGGAGGAGCTTGACCGCATTGTGCCGCTCCGGGCGCATATGGATGTCGAGCCAGCCCTGGCGGGCGGTGCCGTCGATCGTCGCGTCGATATCGAGCTCGTCCGCCGCGCCTTCGCGGGCGAACCGGCGCAGGCGGCGCATCGCGACCTTGATGTTGCGGGTGCCGAGTTCGCGGGTAGAGTCGAGATTCTTGAACTCGCGCTGATCCCAGACCTTGAGCGCGCGCTTGTGGACGCTCTCGCCGCCGATGCGGACGCCTTCGGGATTGTAGCCCGAATTGCCATAGGGGGAGGTGCCGCCGGTGCCGACCCATTTGTTGCCGCCCTGATGCCGGCCCTGCTGCTCCTCGAGCCGCTGCTTGAGCGTCTCCATGATCTCGTCCCACGAGCCGAGCGACTTGATCGCCTCCATCTCCTCGGGGGTGAGGTATTTCTCGGCGACGGCCTTGAGCCAGTCTTCGGGAATGTCGGCGGTCTGGGTGCCGAAGGTAGTGGAGATACCGCGGAACACCTTGGCGAAGACCTGATCGAAGCGGTCGAGCAGCCCCTCGTCCTTCACGAAGGTCGCGCGGGCGAGATAGTAGAAGGCCTCTGGCGTGCGGTCGATCACATCGCGGTCGAGCGCTTCGAGAAGGATCAGATGCTCCTTCATGCTGGCGGGAATGCCCGCGGCGCGGAGCTGGTCGACAAAGCTGAAGAACATGCGGGGAGTGTGGCGGAGGCAAGCTGGCGCGTCCAGCCTTCTCCCGTCATCCCCGCCTTGTGCCGGGATCCACCGGGCGTCGGGCGGCGAAGCTAGAGGCTCAAGGGCATAGCTTGAGGCACCGTGGACCCCGGCACGAGGCCGGGGTGACGACCCTAGTTTGGGGTTGGCGGGACCTTACCGCGCATAGGCGTCGATCAGCGAGCCGACATAGTCGGGGCGATCGCCGGTCAGCTCGGCGGCAGGGCGGGCACGGGCGACCTTGGCGCCGCTCGCGGGGCGGCCGTAAATGAAGCCGTGAACGGGGTAGGTGGTGCTGCCGAGACCGCGGGTGTCGCGGTACCAGACCTTGACCTGGCTCCAGTCGCCGTGCGGCGAAACGTCGAACAGGGTTACGTCCTGCTCGACCTGTCCGCGCTTGCCGTCGAAGCGCGACCAGTTGGCGTGGGTGACCATGATGACGCGCGGTTCGATGATGCGGCTGACCACCGAAACATGGCCGAGGCGAAGGGCGTTCGACTTGGCGAAGGCGACGACCGAGCCGACCTCCGGCACGTCACCGCGCTGGTATTTGCCTTGCGCCTGACCCCACCAGGTCCAGGCGTCGCCCCAGATCTGGATGCCAGAGGCCTGGCGCGCAAAGGGCACGCATTCGCCGACATAATCGAGGATCGATGCCGACGCTGGCGCCGCGAGGAGGGATGCGGCGCCGAGCATCGACAAGACGATCCGGCGGGGGGTCCGGTTCGACTTCATGCATCCGGAGCTACGCCAATCCGCGCTTCGGAAGGGTTTGCGATCATGGTTAACGCGACATCGGCCATAAGTGCGGCGCCGACGCCTTTACACTCCGCGCGCACCTGCCTATCGCCCCGCCATGACACAGCCGGGCGAATCCATCCTCATCGTCGATTTCGGCAGCCAGGTGACCCAGCTCATCGCGCGCCGCGTGCGCGAAGCGGGCGTCTACAGCGAAATCGCTCCTTTCAACGCCGCCGCCGAGGCCTTTGAGCGGATGAAGCCGGGCGGGGTGATCCTGTCGGGCTCGCCGGCTTCGGTGCTCGAGGACGGGTCGCCGCGGGTTCCCGACGCGATCTTCGAGAGCGGGCTGCCGGTGCTGGGCATCTGCTACGGCCAGCAGGTGATGATGCAGCAGCTGGGCGGCAACGTGCAGCTGGGCGACAGCGGCGAATTCGGCCGCGCCTTTATCGAGATCGCCGACAGCTGCGTGCTGTTCGACGGCCTGTGGACCGAGGGCGAGACGCATCAGGTGTGGATGAGCCATGGCGACAAGGTGACCAGCCTTGCCCCCGGCTTCCGCCCGGTCGCGGCAAGCTCCGGCGCGCCGTTCGCGGTGATCGCCGACGATACGCGCCGCTATTACGCGATGCAGTTCCACCCGGAAGTGGTGCACACCCCGGACGGGGCCAAGCTGCTGGCGAATTTCGTACGGCATGTCTGCGGGCTCAAGGGCGACTGGACGATGGCGGAATTCCGCCAGACCAAGATCGAGGAAATCCGCAAGCAGGTCGGCACGGGCAAGGTGATCTGCGGGCTTTCGGGCGGCGTGGACTCGGCGGTCGCGGCGGTGTTGATCCATGAGGCGATCGGCGAGCAGCTGACCTGCGTGTTCGTCGACCACGGCCTGATGCGCAGCGGCGAGGCCGATCAGGTCGTGTCGCTGTTCCGCGGCCACTACAACATCCCGCTGGTGCATGTGAACGCGGAGACGCTGTTCCTGAACGGGCTGGCGGGGGTCACCGATCCCGAGGCCAAGCGCAAGTTCATCGGCAAGACCTTCATCGACGTGTTCGAGGAAGAGGCGAAGAAGATCGGCGGGGCGGAGTTCCTGGCGCAGGGCACGCTCTATCCCGACGTGATCGAGTCGGTGTCGTTTACGGGCGGGCCTTCGGTGACGATCAAGAGCCACCACAATGTCGGCGGCCTGCCCGAGCGGATGAACATGAAGCTGGTCGAGCCGCTGCGCGAACTGTTCAAGGACGAGGTCCGCGCGCTCGGCCGTGAGCTGGGGCTGCCCGATGTGTTCGTCGGTCGCCACCCGTTCCCTGGACCTGGTCTCGCGATCCGTATCCCGGGTGAGGTGACCAAGGAACGCTGCGATATCCTGCGCAAGGCGGACGCGGTGTATCTGGAAGAGATCCGCAACGCTGGCCTCTATGACGCGATCTGGCAGGCATTTGCGGTGCTGCTGCCGGTCAAGACCGTCGGCGTGATGGGCGACGGGCGCACCTATGACTCGGTGTGCGGCCTGCGCGCGGTGACCAGCACCGACGGCATGACCGCCGACGTCTATCCCTTCGATGCGAGCTTCCTGACGCGCGTGGCGACGCGGATCGTCAACGAGGTGAAGGGCGTCAACCGCGTGGTCTACGACTATACGTCGAAGCCGCCGGGCACGATCGAGTGGGAGTGAGTCGCTAGCTCAAGGAGACGGACGGTGCGGAACGCGTTTCTGGTCTCGACATGCCTGTTGCTGGCCGCCTGTGGCAGCGAGCCTGCCAACGTCACGTTCGAGCCGTCGAACGCTGTGGCGGAGCAGGTCGAGGCCTCCCCGGCGAACAACGCGACCGAAAGGCTCCTGGTCGAGGACAAACCGCTCCTGAACCTGTCGTCCGGCGCGTTGAGCCTGGTCGATCCCGTTAGCGGGCGTTCGCGCGAACTGGCGTTCGGCGCCGGACGGGCCGAGGTGGAGAGCGCAGTTGAGCTCGCTCTGGGCAAGGCAGCCGAGCGCGGATTGAATCGCGAATGCGGCGAGGGCGCGATGGACTTTGCGCGGATGCCGGGCGGGCTGCTGGTCTGGTTTCAGGAAGGCAAGTTCGTCGGCTGGTTCACCGACGATGCGACGACGAAGCTGACCACGGCGTCGGGGATCGGCATCGGATCGACCCGCAAGGATCTGACCGGCGTCTATGACGCTGAGATCAGCGAAAGCTCGCTCGGCGAGGAATTTACCGCAGGCGAGCTGTCGGGGCTGTTGAGCGGGCCCGGGCCAGCTGCCAAGGTAACCGCGATCTGGTCAGGACAGGTGTGCAACTTCCGATGACAATCTCCTTCTACGGCATCCCCAATTGCGACACGGTGAAGAAGGCGCGGGTTTGGCTCGACGCCAACGGGATCGCCTACGCTTTCCACGACTATAAGAAGGAAGGCGCGGACCCCGCCCGGCTGGCGAAATGGGCGCAGACGACCGGCTGGGAGAAGCTCCTCAACCGCGCCGGGACGACCTTCCGCAAGTTCGACGAGGCGGACAAGGCCGATATCGACGAGGCCAAGGCGCTGCGGCTGATGGCGGCGAACCCGTCGGTCATCAAGCGGCCTGTGGTCGAGTATCGCGGCGGCGTGCTGGTCGGGTTCAAGGCCGAGGAATGGGCCGCGGCGCTGCTCTGACGAAATGATTGGAAACTTCGTCATTTAGGGTAATCTGTTACCATCGAACGACCCTTGGGGGAGAAGTTCCGATGGCAACGCAATTTGCTCGGAAGCCGCCTGTCTGGTTCTACATCGTCGGCATCATCCTGCTTCTTTGGGGCCTGGCAGGATGCTGGGCCTTCTACATGCACATCACATTGGGCCCGGCTGCGAATCCGCAGGCGACGGATTGGGATCGCGCCTATTTCGCCGCCTTGCCCGGCTGGTTCGCGATCGACTTCGCGATAGCGGTTGGGGCCGGCGTGCTGGGATCGATCGCGCTGTTGCTGCGATCGAAATGGGCGGTGACGCTCTACTGGCTGTCGCTGATCGCGGTCGTCATCCAGTTCGGCTATATCTTCCTGGCGACCGACATGCTGGCGGTGAAGGGCGTATCGACGACCTTCTTCCCCGCCTTCATCTTCGCGATGGCGCTGTTCCAGCTCTGGTTCGCCGGCTTCGCGAAGAAGCGCGGCTGGCTCGGCTGAATCGCCGGCAAGGCCGGAACCGCGCATAGGGGAACGCGGCTCCGGCCAGTCAGCGGCCGCTGACGTTCACTTCCCCTGCCACTGGAACACTTCCTCCAATGGCTTTTTGAATATCTGGGCGATGCGGAACGCGGTTTCGAGCGTGGGCGAGTATTTGCCCTGCTCGATTGCGGCGATCGTCTGGCGTGTGACGCCGACGCGCTCGCCCAGCTCGGCCTGCGTCATCTCGCCCGCAAGGAAGCGGAGCGTGCGGATCTGATTGGTGATGGGGGGCATGGCCATGACCCGCTCACGCCTGACGACGATAGAGGACGAGCTGCCAGACCGAATGGACGATCGAGGCGAACACCAGCGCAGCCAGCAGGGCGTTGCCGACAAGCATCGCAGCGGCCGCACCGCCCGGCTGTCCCAGTGCCGCGGGGCCGGCAACGGTCAGTAGCGGCGTCGCGAGCATGACCGTGACGACGGCTACGCACAGCACGATATAGCCGGCGACAGCGGCGCGTCCTTCGATCTCGCGTTCGCGCGGGTCGGCGGGAAGCTCGGCTTCCGACGGGCGATGGACGGCGATGGCGATGATGGCTGCGATCTGGAGGATGACGAGCACGATCACCGCGCCGATGAATCCGCCCAGGGCGTCGCCCGGCTTGGGTTGCCCCGCAGCAAGCGACACGGCGAAGTGCGCGAAATAGATGCCCCAGACGAGTAGCCCCGTCGCGAGCGACGCCCATTGCACTTTTTCCCGATACGACATGATTGCTCCTCAATGTTCGATCAACGCGACTCGATGTAAAAAATATCGAACATTGAGTCAATGATATCGAACATTGCACGTGCCGTTTCGCTGGCACGGCCCGGAACGATCGGCTATCGCCGCGCCATGTCCACGACCTTCACGCTCGACACCTCCACCAGCCGCGCGCACCCGACTCCGGCCCCGATGAAACGGCTGACCGTGCCGGCGATCCAGGGACGCAAGGGCAAGGAGCCGGTGGTGATGCTCACCGCCTACACGGCGCGGATGGCCCAGCTGCTCGATCCGCACTGCGACGTGCTGCTGGTCGGCGACAGCCTGGGGCAGGTGATCTACGGCCTGCCCTCGACGCTGGCGGTGACGCTGGAGATGATGTGCGCGCATGGCGCCGCCGTGGTGCGGGGCAGCTATCATGCGGTGGTCGTGATCGACATGCCCTTCGGCAGCTACGAGGCGAGCCCGGAACAGGCGTTCGCGTCGGCGTCGCGCATCCTGGCCGAGACCGGCGCGGCCGCGGTGAAGCTCGAGGGCGGGGAGGCGATGGCCGAGACGGTCGCGTTCCTCACCGCTCGGGGTATCCCGGTGATGGGGCATATCGGCCTGACCCCGCAGGCGGTGAACGCACTGGGCGGCTATGGCGCGCGCGGACGCGGCAACGCCGAATATGCCAAGATCATCGGCGACGCGAAGGCGATCGCCGAAGCGGGAGCCTTCTCAATCGTCGCCGAAGGCGTGGTCGAGACGCTGGCGAACGAGATCGTCGCGGCGGTGGCCTGTCCGATCATCGGCATCGGCGCTTCGAACCAGTGCGACGGGCAGGTGCTGGTGACCGAGGACATGCTGGGCATGTTCGAGCGCACCCCGCGCTTCGTGAAGAAGTTCGACGATCTGGCTGGCCGCATTTCCGCCGCGGTTGAAACCTATGCCACCGCCGTGCGCGACCGGAGCTTCCCCGGCGACGAACAAGTCTATAAGCCCAAGGACTGATCCGCTTTCGTTTCCCGGAGACCGCGGCTAAGGTCCGCGCCCGAAATCCCTTACCCCGATGGAGTGACCCTTGGCGCTGAGCCCGCAAAGCAACGAAGCCTTTCTGCGCGAGGTCGATGAAGAACTGCGCAAGGATCAGGCGTTGCACGTCTGGCAGAATTACGGCCGCTGGATCATCGCTGCGGTGGTGGTTGGGCTGATCGCGTTCGCCGGCTGGCTCTATTGGCAGAGCCATAGCGACGGACGCCGCGGCGAAGAGGGCGAGAAGCTCAAGGCCGCGGTCAAGGCGCTGAGCGAGAACAAGGGCCAGGAAGCGGAAGGCCCGCTCAAGGAACTCGCCGGATCGAGCTCGACCGGGTTCAGCTCGGCTGCGCGGTTCGCGCAGGCCGATGCGCTGCTCGCCAAGAACGACCTGAAGGGCGGCGCAGCCGCTCTGGCGGCGATCGCGGCGGACAGCGGCGTGCCGCAGGAGTTCCGCGATCTGGCGCTGATCCGGCAGACCGCTGCCGAATATGATTCGCTGAAGCCCGATCAGGTCGTCGCGCGGCTCGGCAGCCTCGCGGTCAAGGACAGCCCCTGGTTCGGCAGCGCGGGCGAGATGGTCGCGATCGCGCAGCTTCGCCTGGGCAAGCGCGCCGAAGCGGGCAAGCTCTATGGCGAAATCTCGAAGACGGATGGCGTTCCGCGGGCAATCCGCACGCGCGCGCTCCAGATGGCGGGCGTTCTCGGCGTAGATGCCGTTGTGGACGCCGGAGAGGACAAGAAAGCGAAATGATGAAGTCGGTACGGGTTCCCGTCGCAATGGCGGCGCTGGTTGCGTTGAGCGCCTGCGGCATCTTCAAGGGTGGCGACAAGAAGACCCCGGTCCTGGGTCAGCGCGTGCCGATTCTGGCTTCGGAGACGAGCATCGTCGCCGATCCCACGATCGCCGAGGTGCAGGTTGTGGTGCCCGCGGCGGCATCGAACGAGGCATGGGGCCAGCCGGGCGGCAGTGCGGCGAAGGCGCTGGGCCATCTGGCATTGAGCGAGACGCCGGCCCGCATCTGGACCGCACGGATTCCGGGCACCAGCGGCCGTACGCGGCTTGCCGCTGCGCCGGTGGTTGCGAATGGCACGCTGTTCGTGATGGATACCGAAGGCGCGGTGCACGCATTCGACGCTGCAACCGGCGCCCGGCGCTGGCAGCTCTCGACCGTCAAGGGCGAAGAAAACCGCCGCGCGGCCTTTGGCGGCGGCGTGAGCGTCGATGGTGCGCGCCTCTATGCGACCAACGGCCTGGGCGACGTGGTGGCGATCGACGCCGCTGCGGGCAGCGAAGTGTGGCGCAAGAAGCCCGGCGGCCCACTGCGCGGCGCGCCGAGCGTCTGGGAAGGCAATCTCTACGTCGTTTCGCAGGATAACCAGCTCTTCGCGCTCTCGGCTGCGGACGGCAACACGATCTGGACCCAGTCGGGTACGCTCGAATCGCAGGGCGTGTTCGGAGTCGCTGCGCCTGCAGTGGCGCAGGGCACGGTCGTGGCCGGCTTCTCCTCGGGCGAGCTCAACGCCTATCGCTACGAGAATGGCCGCACATTGTGGAGCGACACGCTCTCGCGCTCGACCATGTCGACCTCGGTTTCGAGCCTTGCCGATATCGACGCAGAGCCGGTGATCGACCAGGGCCGCGTCTACGCGGTCGGGCAGGGCGGACGCATGGCAGCGGTCGAGCTCGCGACCGGCCAGCGCCTGTGGGAGCAGAATATCGCCGGCATCTCGACCCCGTGGATCGCGGGCGAGTGGCTGTTTGTCGTCACCGACGACGCGCGGCTCGTCTGCGTCGCGCGCGGCACCGGCAAGGTCCGCTGGATCTCGCAGCTTCGCGGTTTCCGTAACGAGGAAAAGAAGAAGAACGCGATCACCTGGGTCGGTCCGGTTCTGGCGGGGAACAAGCTGTGGCTTGCCAATTCGCGGGGCGAGCTGGTGTCGGTATCGCCGACCGACGGCGCTGTCGGTGCGACGATCGAGGGCAAGGACGCGGTGAGCCTCAGCCCCGTGGTCGCCGGAGGTGTGCTTTACCTCCTCAGCGACAAGGGTGAGATCACCGCCTATCGCTGAGCGCCGCGTTGGGATAGGAGGCCAAGATGTCCCGTCCCACCGTAGCAATCATCGGCCGGCCCAATGTCGGCAAATCCACGCTGTTCAACCGTCTTGTCGGGAAGCGCCTGGCGCTGGTCGATGACCAGCCGGGCGTGACCCGCGACCGGCGTGAGGGCGATGCCGAGCTGCTCGGCATACCCTTCCGCATCATCGATACCGCCGGTTTCGAGGACGAGGACGCCGCAAGCTTGCCCGGCCGCATGCGCGTGCAGACCGAAGCCGCGGTGCGCGAGGCGGACGTGGCGTTGTTCATGATCGACGCACGCGCCGGCGTGACCCCGCTGGACGAGGAGGTGGCACGCTGGCTGCGCAGCTCGGGCACGCCCATCGTGCTGCTCGCCAACAAGGCGGAAGGGCGCGCCGCGGAGCCGGGTATCCATGAAGCGATGGCGCTGGGTCTGGGCGACCCGGTACCATTCTCCGCCGAGCATGGCGAAGGCATTGCCGATCTGTTCGAGGCGCTGCTGCCCTTCATCGATCGTGAGGAAGAGGAAGAGGCGGAGGATCCCGACGCGCCGGAGGGACCGCTCAAGCTGGCGGTGGTCGGCCGCCCCAATGCGGGCAAGTCGACGCTCATCAACCGGCTGATCGGGCAGGATCGCCTGATCACCGGCCCGGAGGCGGGAATCACCCGCGATTCGATCGCGATCGAATGGGAATGGGAGGATTTCGAGGGCAATCTACGCCCGGTCCGCCTGATCGATACTGCGGGGATGCGCAAGCGCGCCAAGGTGCAGGAGAAGCTGGAGTCGCTGTCGGTCGCCGACGCGCTGCGCGCGATCGACTTTGCCGAAGTCGTCGTGCTGTTGCTCGATGCGACGCGAGGGCTGGAGGTCCAGGACCTCAAGATCGCCGACAAGGTGCTTCAGGAAGGCCGCGCGCTGGTGATCGCGCTCAACAAATGGGATGTGGCGGAGAACGCTTCCAGCCTGTTCAACGGCGTCAAGGGCGCGCTGGACGAAGGGCTGGCACAGGTGAAGGGCGTGCCGCTGCTCACCGTCTCCGCCGCGACGGGGAAGGGGCTCGACACGCTGATCAAGGTCGCGTTCGAGACACGTGAGGCATGGTCGCGGCGCATCACCACCGGCCAGCTCAACCGCTGGTTCGAGCGCGCGATCGAGGCGAACCCGCCGCCTGCGCCCGGCGGCAAGCGGATCAAGCCGCGCTATGTCACCCAGGCCAAGACCCGGCCGCCGAGCTTCATCCTGTTCGGGACGCGCGTCGACCTGCTGCCCCAGAGCTATGAGCGCTATCTGGTGAACAGCATGCGCAAGGAGTTCGATTTCGGCGCGGTGCCAGTGCGGCTGACGATGCGACCGTCGAAGAATCCGTACGACCGTGATTGAACCGGCGCGGATCGACGCGCGCGGGCTGCGCTGTCCGTGGCCGGCGCTACGGCTGGCGCGGGCGCTGCGCAGCGGGCTGTTGCCGGTCGAGATCCTGGCCGACGACCCGGCCGCCGAGCGCGAGATCCGTGCGCTGGCGGCGGCACGCGGTACCGGCGTCGAGGCGCTCGAAATCGATGGCGATCCTGCGTTTCGCATCGGCTGAATCGTATCGCGTCAACCGGTCGTTTACCGATTTGCCCTTATTCATCATACAGATGGGACCGCATATCGCGGGAGGGTGAATTGGCGGCGGACGATCCGAACAGACTGGTGGACTGGGCCGCGTTCTCGCAGGCACGCACCGAGCTGGGCGCCAATTTCGTGCGTATCCTCGGCTATTTTCATGAGGATGGCGTCAAGTCGGTCGCGCGGATCGAGGAGGCGATGCGCGCGAACAATGCCGCGGCGCTGGTGTTGCCTGCGCATACGCTGAAGGGCGAATCGCATCAGTTCGGTGCCGAACCGCTCGCCGAATGTGCGGCTGCGATCGAGACGATCGCGCGGCACTGTATCGAGAACCGGTACGAGCCGAGCGAGGCGCTGCCGCATGTGGTTGAACTGCGTCCGCTGTTCGAAGCGACGCTGGCGCTGCTGGAGCGCGAGGCGAACCCGCTGGTCGAGCGGCGCCCGGTTTCGGCCTTTGGCCGCCGTCCCGGATTGTAGAGTCCCCTGACTGACGGGACGGCATCATCGCCGTCCCGCCTTTCGTTCCTTCAGAAGTTATTCGGCCTCTTCGGGCTTCGAGTTGAGCTGGATATAGTTCTGGATACCCATGCGTTCGATCATCTCGAACTGGGTTTCCAGCGTATCGACATGCTCTTCCTCGCTGTCGAGGATCTGGCGGAACAGGTCGCGGCTGACATAGTCGCGGACCTTCTCGCTATGCTCGATCGCATCCTTGAGCACGGCGACCGCTTCATACTCCAGGTCGAGATCGGCCTTGAGGATTTCCTCGACCGTCTCGCCGATGCGCAGCCGGCCGAGCAGCTGGAAGTTGGGGAGGCCGTCGAGGAACAGGATGCGCTCCGACACCATGTCGGCGTGCTTCATCTCGTCGATCGACTCGTGCCGCTCGAACTCGGCGAGCTTCTTGACGCCCCAGTGGTTGAGCATGCGGTAGTGCAGCCAATACTGGTTGATCGCGGTGAGCTCGTTCTTGAGCACCTCGTTGAGATAGTCGATGACCTTGGGGTCGCCCTTCATGGCTGTCGTGCCTTCCGTTCTTCTGAAAATCGGGCACGGTTATAGCGCCGAAACGGCGCTTCATACAGCTGAAAAATGGCGGATTTCTGCGGTTTTTCTAAGCTGCGAACGCTACGCAGCTGCACGCTCTGCGTCGATAATGGCTCGCGCAAACGGCACGCACTGACCGCACTTCGCCTGCCGCCCGAGCGCGCGATAAGCCTGGCACGCGCTCATCGCACCGTCACGCGCCGCAGCGCGGACATCCTTCTCGCGGATTGCATTACAGACGCAGACGACCATCGAAACCCTCTCGCAGTTCGCAATAGTTAGGGCGACTGAGAGTGATTCGCAATGGTTATTGCGTTGCGTTCGCAACTGGTCGTGCAAGCGCGCCGCCGGCCATCGGTTGGAAGCTGCCCCGCGCGAGGCTGCGCCAGAGCCATTCGAGCGGGCCATAGGCGAATCGCTCGAGCCAGGGTTTCGACCAGAGCAGCATGCCCGCCCAGACCGCGAAGACGACGAGATAGACCTGGGCGCGCGAAAGTTCGCCATACCAGCCCAGCCCGTAGCCGTAGAAGACCGTGGTGCAGATCAGGCTGGTGGCGAGATAATTGGTGAAGGCCATTCGACCCGCCGCCGCGATCCGCATGGTGAGCCCGCCGCCGGGACGCATCAGCAGGATGATCAGGCTGGCCCAGGCCAGGACCATGAGCGGGCGGACGGGAATGGTGAGGACGATGACCCCGAGCATGACCGAACTCATCGAGAAATCCGAATCGATGATGAGCGCGGCAAGTGCGGCATAGGCCGGGATGCCGACGCCGAATCCGATCAGAACCCAGCGCAGATAACGGCGGCGTTCCCATGAACCGGTAAGCAAGCCGGACCGGAATGCAGCCATGCCGAACAGCATATAGGCCAGCGTCTCGAAGCCGAAGATGAACAGCGAGCCGAGCGGCGCCATGGCAGCGGTCTTGAACCGTTCACGCGCGATTTCCAGCCAGCTCCCGCCATGGGCCGCGACATCCTTCGCCAGCACCGCTTCGCCTGGAATGCCGAACGTGTGCTTGAAGCCCGTGAGCATCTCCCGCGCGTCGCGCGCGGTCTGCGCGTCCGGACTGGCGAGGCCGGCCCTGCCGGATTCGAGGGTCATGAGCATCAGCAGCGCGACGAGAAACTGCAGGACCACAAAGATTATGCCGAAGCCGATCAGGCGCTTCACCGCCGTGTTGCGGAAGAAGAAGGCCAGCATGCCGATGAGCGCATAGTGGTTGAGGATGTCGCCCCACCAGATCAGCCAGCAGTGCAGCAGGCCGAAGACCAGCAGCCAGACCATCCGGGCGTAATGGACGCGCGCCGCGCTCTCTCCCTTTGCGGTCGCGCCTTCGATCACCAGCAGGGTCGAGGCGCCGAATAGGAAGGAGAAGAGCCCGCGCATCTTGCCGTCGAACAGGATGAAGTTGCCGAGCCAGACAGCGAGGTCGAGATCTTCGGACCCGCCAAAGGCGCGGGGGTTCATATAGGCGGACGGGGGCATCGAGAAGGCGATGATGTTGAGGAGCAGGATGCCCATCACGGCCACCCCGCGCACGGTATCGAGCGTCAGGATACGGTCGCGTGTCGTGGCTGCCATCAATTCCCCCTGTTCTCGGCGCTTGCTACCCGGCGCTGTGGCGGGACGCTAGCGCCGAGCGATCAGCGCGATGGGGATACCGACAAGCAGGATGTGGAACAGCAGCTGGCTGGCGATGCCGACGGCGCTGGGGGTGGTGCCGAAGCGGAGCGGCACGACGATCAGGTTCATCGCGACATAGGTGACGAGGCCATAGGCGACGCCCCAATAGACGGGCTGGGCCTTGAGCCGCGGGAGCCGGTTCGCGGCGAGTACGAAGACCGCCGCCATGATGGCCATCAGCGCGAAATGCACTGCCAGGCCGAGCGCAGCACCCGAAGCGCCCCATTGCTTTGCGCCAGGGAACGGGCCGGAAGCGACATAGCGCAGCATCGCATCGATCGGCCGCCCATAGGCGAGCGTCATGCCGACCGCCGCAAGAATATCGAGCGTGCCTGCGACGAGCGCGGCGACGGAAATGCGCTTTGTGGTACTCCAGTTCGACATCATTCCCCCCTTGCGCCCATGTTCAGCGCAGTTCCTTGCGGATCATCAGTTTCAGCCCCGACCAGATAGGGTCCACCGCACAGACCTTCACATCGACAAGCCCGAGCGGCAGCGCGAGTTCGCGGATCACGTCTTCGGTGACGTCGGTATCAACCCCCGCCGCCTTCTTGGGCCAGGAGACCCAGACGAAGCCGCTGGGCGCGATGAGCTGGCGCAGCGCGGACAGTTCGCAATCGAGCCGCGTGCGTTCGGTGACGAAGACATGCGCCGCGTCGATGCCGGCTCCAGGCGCTGCGAGCAGTTCGAGTCCGAGCGAGTCGAGCGCGATCTCGGCGCGGACGCTGGCCGGCATGTCGGCGATGAAGGCACGCATCCCGGGCTTGAAACCGAGCTTCTCGGCGAGCGGAGTGGTGGAGTAGCCGGCGGTCACTTGCTGTCGTTCCTCCCTCAGTCCGTTCAGAAAGTCACAAAGGTCACACCCCTAACGCGCGAGGCCGCTATAATGCTCATGAAGCCGGGCCTGCGATGAAGGTGGCACAGATCGGCTCGGTAGGAAAACCCTAAGCCGGGCTCCCGCTATGCAAGTGTTAACTACGTGGGCATAGAATGGGCTGGATGAGTGCGAGCGCGCCAGAGACGGCAGCCGAGCACGGCACGATCGCCGCCGCGCGCGCAGATGCGGTTGCGGCGCGGCTGGCCATCGCCCTGCCGCTGATCTTCATTCCCGCGCACGCCGCGGTGGCGCTCGGCACGGCGAATCCCATCTTTGCCGGCACGCTGATCTGCGAGACGCTGGCGGCGTTGATCGCGGCGCTGGCCTGTGGCTGGCGGGCGCAGAACAGCAGCGGGCGGGAGCGGCGCGGATGGCTGCTGATCGCAGCCGGCATGCTGTGCTGGAGCCTGGGCGTGGGCGGGCAGTTGCTGGGCGCGCTGACACCGGCCGGCGCGAGCGGGACCGGTGCGATTTCGATGCTGTTGTTCGTGCTCTATGGCGTGCCGCTGGTCTTCCTGCTGGCAAGTCCCGATGGCGACCCGTGGCGGGCGCGTCTGGTGGATGGTTCGCTGGCGATCGTGCTGGGCGGGCTGTTCGGTGCGTTCATCTTCAGCTTCGTCCGGCTCTCCGGCGTGCAGGATGAAGCCGGAGCCGCGACGCTGTCGATGATGTTCGACATCCAGAATGTCTTCATCGCCCTGTTCGCACTGGTCCGTTACCGTGCGAGCGCGAACGAGCATGAACGGCGGCTGTTCGGCACGCTGACGGCCTTTGCCTGGGTCTATGCCGCCGCCGCCGCCTATTATAATCATTTCATCGACGAGACTCTGGGCGCGCTGGTCAGCCTGATCGTCGGGGCTCCGTTCATCCTGCTCGGGGTTCTGGCGCTGCGCAAGCCGCCCCCGCCACGCGCCCAGCCCGAAATCGGGATGTTCGTCCGCGTGGTGCATACCGGCAGCCCGTTGATCCTGCCGCTCAGCCTGCTGGTGCTTTCGGCGGCATTGATCCCGCGTACACCGGCGCTCGCAATCGCCGGCTTCGTCGCCGCGACGCTGGGGTACGGCCTGCGCGCGGTGCTGGCCCAGTTGCATGGCATGGGCGAGCGCGACCGGCTGGCCTTGCTTTCCCAGGTCGATGCGCTGACCGGGCTCCCCAACCGTCGCCAGTTCGACGAGGCATTGCGGCGCGAACTGGTGCGGGCGCGCCGGTCGGGGCAGGGGCTGGCGCTGCTGATGATCGATATCGACCATTTCAAGCTGCTCAACGACACGCTCGGCCATCAGGCCGGCGACGAACGGCTGCGCGACGTGGCGGAGGCGCTGCAGGGCTGTGCAGCGCGCGCGACGGATGTGGTCGCGCGCTATGGCGGCGAGGAATTTGCGGCGATCCTGCCCGGCGCCAGCCCGTCCGAAGCGCTTGCGGTCGCCGAGGCGATGCGCGCCGCGGTGGAGGAACTCGCGCTGTCATCCCCGGCGCCGGACGGACGGGTGACGGTGAGCATCGGTGCTGCACGTCTGACCGAAATCGAGACCGATACCGGACCGCGGCTGATCGAACGTGCCGATGCCGCGCTCTATGATTCCAAGCGCGCCGGCCGGAACCGCGTGACCGCGGCCTGGCCGGTGGATGAATCCGTGCGCTCGGTGGGGAGCTAGACGCTCACGCCATTGCCGCGTCCGGCCCCATCAGCGCCGGGAAGAAGCCTTCATGTGCCGTGCGAAGCGTGTCGAGCGACACGCACCAGTCGCCTTCGTCCAGCTCGAAGATCAACCGGTCCTTGATCGTGCGGCCCATCGGATCGGCGGGGACGTCGGCTTCGGCGGCTGCGGTGAGGAATTCGGTCAGCGCCTCGTCGGGAACGGTGACGAGGTAGAGGCCCTGGTCCTCGCCGAAGAACGATCCGGCGACGCCGAACGGCTGCGCCTGATCGATCATCGCGCCGATGCCCGATGCCAGCGCCATTTCGGCGAGGGTGACGGCAACGCCGCCGTCCGACACGTCATGGACCGCATTGACGAGACCGCGGCCGATCATAGCGCGGACGAAATCGCCGGTGCGCTTCTCGGCCTTGAGATCGACAGGCGGGGGCGGTCCTTCCTCGCGGCCATGGATTTCGCGCAGCCAGATCGACTGGCCGAGATGGCCGCCGCGCTCGCCGACCGCGATGATCGCGTCGCCGGTCGCCTTGAAACCGATGGTCATCGACTTGGACCAGTCGGCGAGGATGCCGACACCGCCGATCGCGGGGGTGGGGAGGATCGCCGAGCCGCCGCCGGTGGCCTTGCTCTCGTTGTAGAGCGAGACGTTGCCCGACACGATCGGGAAGTCGAGCGCGCGGCAGGCGTCGCCCATACCCTCGAGGCAGCCGACGATCTGGCCCATGATCTCCGGGCGCTGCGGATTGGCGAAGTTGAGGCAGTTGGTGATCGCGAGCGGGGTCGCGCCGACGCTGGTCAGGTTGCGCCACGCTTCGGCCACCGCCTGCTTGCCACCCTCGACCGGGTCGGCGAAGCAGTAGCGCGGGGTGCAATCGGTGGTGATCGCCAGCCCCTTTTGCGTGTCATGGACGCGGACCACCGCGGCGTCGCCGCCGGGGCGCTGGACGGTGTCGGCGCCGACCATGTGGTCATACTGCTCCCAGATCCAGCGGCGCGAGGCGATGTCGGGCGAGCCCATCAGTTTGACCAGATCGGTGACGATGTCGGCGCTTTCCGGCTCGGCCGAGATTTCGGCGGGCTTGGGCGTCGGCACGTGCGGACGATCGTAGAGCGGCGCTTCGTCGGCCAGCGGCGCGAGCGGGATATCGGCGACGGTATCGCCCTTCCACTTGAGCACCATGCGGCCGGTGTCGGTGACGTGGCCGATGACGGCGAAGTCGAGCTCCCACTTGCGGAAGATCGCTTCGGCGAACGCCTCGCGGCCCGGCTTGAGCACCATGAGCATGCGCTCCTGGCTCTCCGACAGCATCATCTCATACGGCGTCATGCCGGTTTCGCGCTGCGGCACGTCGTCCATGATCAGCTCGATGCCGACGCCGCCCTTGGACGCCATCTCGACCGAGGACGAGGTGAGGCCGGCAGCGCCCATATCCTGGATCGCGACGATCGCGTCGGAGGCCATGAGCTCGAGGCACGCCTCGATCAGCAGCTTTTCGGTGAAGGGATCGCCGACCTGGACGGTCGGGCGCTTGGCATCGGCATCCTCGCCGAAATCCGCGCTCGCCATGGTCGCGCCGTGAATGCCGTCGCGGCCGGTCTTCGAACCGACATAGACGATCGGGTTGCCGACGCCCGACGCGGCCGAATAGAAGATCTTGTCTGTCTGGGCGACGCCCACGGTCATCGCGTTGACCAGGATGTTGCCGTCATAGGCCTTGTGGAAATTGACCTCGCCGCCGACGGTCGGGACGCCGACGCAATTGCCGTAGCCGCCGATGCCATGGACCACGCCGGCGATGAGATGCTTCATCTTGGGGTGATCGGGGCGGCCGAAGCGCAGCGCGTTCATGTTCGCGACCGGGCGTGCGCCCATGGTGAACACGTCACGCAGGATGCCGCCGACGCCGGTCGCCGCACCCTGATAGGGCTCGATGTAGGACGGGTGGTTGTGGCTCTCCATCTTGAAGATGGCGGCCTGACCGTCGCCGATATCGATGACGCCGGCATTCTCGCCGGGGCCGCAGATCACCCAGGGCGCCTCGGTCGGCAGCTTCTTCAGGTGGATGCGGCTCGACTTGTAGCTGCAATGCTCGGACCACATGACCGAGAAGATGCCCAGCTCAGTGAGATTGGGCTCGCGGCCCATCGCGTGCAGGACGCGCTCATATTCCTCGGGGGACAGGCCGTGTTCGGCGACGATCTCGGGCGTGATCTGAGTCATGGCCGCGCGCATAGCGAGGCGCGTCGCGTTCGTCACCCCCACGGAAAGCGCCGGTTCATGCGATTTGTGCGTTTAGGCGGACATGACGGCGATGACGCTCTCGAGTCCGCGCGAACGGGCGGGCGGCGCAATGGCGGCGCTGGCGGTGACCTGCGCGCTGGGCGCGGTGCTGGTGCTCGGGCTGGCGGTGCACCAACGGCTGGCAGGGAATGAGCCGGACGTGGCGCTGTTCGACATCCTTCCCGACCCCGAACCCAAGGCGAAGGTGGAGCGGATGCCCGAGCGCAATACGCGGCCGTCCGGAGAGGCTGCGCCACCGAACCTGCGATCCCGCGCCACAGAGGTGGCGGCGCCCAAGCCGGTCGTGCCGATCGTGATCCCACCGCTGGTGATCGCGGCGGAGAAGCCGGCGGATGCGGCCGAGGCGACGAGCGGCGCGGCAGAGGTGGCCGGGCCGGGAACGGGTGCGGGCGGTCAGGGGAATGGCTTTGGCGGTGGCGGGAGCGGCGATGGCGACGGCGCGGGCGATCCCGACGCCACGCCCCCGATCCAGACGCGCGGGCGTATCCGCGACTCGGATTATCCCGAGGATCTGGCCGATGCGGGGATCGGTGGCAGGGTAACGGTGTTGTTCCTGGTCCAGACCGACGGGCGTGTGCCCGAATGCGATGTCGTAGGATCGAGCGGTATCCCGCGACTCGACGCGCTGACCTGTCGGCTGATCCGCGAGCGGTTCCGCTTCCGCCCCTCACGCGACGGCAGGGGGCGCCCCGTCCCGGCGCTGGTGCGCGAATCGCATGAATGGGTGTTCGAGCGTCTCCCGCCCGAACGGGAGTGAGCCGCTAACTGGACTTTAGGCCTTCTGATGCTAACGCGAACATATGCACGGGACACGCGATCCGCAGGCGCAGGTGATGCCGATTCAGGCCGCCTGGCAATGCGACCTGCGCGATGATTCGCTGACCTGGAGCGATGGGGTCTACGACCTGTTCGGATTGCCCCGCGGGAGTCCGCTGGAGCGCGATGCGATCGTCGCCATGTATCTGCCCGAGTCGCAGGAAGAGCTGGCCCGGTTGCGCAGCGCGGCGATTGCGGCGTGCGGGAGCTTTACCTTCGAAGCACAAATCCGCCGGGCGGACGGCGCGATGCGCTGGATGCGGATCACCGCCGACGTCGTGACCGAGAACGGCGTCGCGCGCTATCTCTACGGAACCAAGATCGACGTCACCGACGAGATGAAAGGCGCCGGTTAAAGGATTTCGCGGATCGCCTCGGGAGGGCGGCCGAGGCGGACGCCCTTTTCGGTCTCGACCAGCGGGCGTTCGATCAGGATCGGGTCGGCGGCCATCGCATCGAGGATGGCGTCGTCGCTTGCGTCTTTCAGCGCCTTGGCGCCGTCCTCGGCCTTGCGCAGCCCGTCGCGGGGCGAGATGCCGGCCCTGGCATAGAGCCGGGCGAGCTCGTCGCGCGACGGCGGGGTCTTCAAATACTCGACCACCGTGACCTCGGCACCGGCATCATTGAGCAGCGCCAGCGCCTCACGCGACTTGGAGCAACGCGGATTATGATAGATCGTGGCTTTCATTGCGCTTCCCATTCGCCCAGCCGCGAAGGCGTGGCAAACAGTTTCGGGCACCCCTCGCAGAAGCAGCCGGCAACCTTGTCGCCGGCGGCGGCCGGATTGCGCATGATGCGTCGCAGGCGGCGGTAGGATTCGCCGTTCCAGATCTCGCGCAACGGGGTCTCGAAGACATTGCCCAGGGCGCGGGGATCGCCTTCGCTATATTGCTGGGCCTCCTGCCATTTGCAGCACGGTATGACGTCGCCGTCATATTTGATCACGGCGCCGCTATAGGGCCAATGGCAATGCGGGATCAGTGCCGTTCCCTTCGGAGCGCCGGGGTTTGCGACGTCGCAATCGGTGTCGACCGCATTGTACAGATCGCCGTCCACGTCGAAATAGATGCCGTCATAGGACGAATAGGTTTCGGCGCCGAGTGCGCGAGCGAGTTCCTCCACCCGCTTGCCCTCGTCAGGCGGATGATGCGGGTGACGGAGATACTGAACCTCGATTACCGGCGTATCGCGCTGGAGCGCACGCTTGGTTTCGGCGATCCGGCGGAGGTTCTCCAGCACCCATTCGAGCCGCCCGCGAACGCGGGTGACGGCATAGACATCCTGGGTCGCGCCATCGACCGTCACGGTGAGGTGGCTCAGGCCCGACTCCACGATGGCCGCGAGCTTCTCGTCCGTCAGTCGGTAGCTGAAATGGGTCGAGGCGTGGGTCGACAGACCGGCGTCGCTTGCGATCCTGACCAGTCCGGCGAAGTCCGGATGGGTTAGCGGGTCGCCGTAATAATAGAGGCTAACCGCCATTGCATGGTCGCGAATCTCGGCGATGATGCCGGCGAATTGCTCGCGGGTCATGCGCTGACGCGCGTGGAACGACTGACGGTCGAGCAGGGGCCGGTTGCGTCCGGCCGGATTGGCGTGGAGACAGGCGGGGCAGGCGAGCGCGCAGACCGGGGAGATGTCGATCTTCACCATCGGCGGGAGCGATCCTGCCCGCTCTCGCTGCAAGGCAAGCGCCGTTCCGGACCGGATCAGGTTGAGCGCCGCGGTCCAGGAGACACGGCCGTGCAACCAGGCGAGTCGACGGCGTATCTGACGCGCGGTGCCGAGAACGCTCATATAACGATAGTAATATGGTGGAGCGTTTGAGCGGCAACGGCGCTTTGGGATAGGAAGAGCGCGGCAGCACCGCTTTTACGGATAGGTGGGTGAGGGAGTGGCGATGACGGAAAAGCGGGTGTGCTTCGATTTCGAGGTGAGCTTCACCAATGGCGGCGGGGTGCAGGGGCAGGATTTCCGGCTGGATATCGAGGGCGACGACATCGATGACGCCGAGCTGGCCCGTTACGTGATCGCCGACCTGCGCCTGCTGATGGTGGGCGAGGTGCGTATCCTCAACAAGCGGATCATCGAGGAGCGCCACAAGCGTGGCGAACTCGCGGCGGCTGTGGCCGCCACTCCGGCAGCGCGGCTGATCGACCTCAGCCATGTGATCGAGGCTGGGATGATCACCTACAAGGGCCTGCCCGCGCCGCTGATCTGCGACCATCTGTCGCGCGAGGCGTCACGTGGCGTCTATGCCGAGGGGACCGAGTTCCAGATCGGCCGGATCGAGATGGTCGGCAACACCGGCACCTATCTCGACACCCCCTATCACCGCTACGCCGACGGGCATGACCTGGCCGACCTGCCGCTGGCGCGGGTGGCGGATTGCGAGGGCGTCGTGGTGCGCGTGGAGGGCGCGGCGGACCGGGCGATCGACTGGGCGGCGTTCGCCGCCAGCGAGGTCCGCGACAAGGCGGTGCTGGTGCACACAGGATGGGACCGGCACTGGCGCACCGACCAGTATTTCGAGGGGCATCCGCATCTGACCGAGGCGGCGGCGGTCTATCTGCGCGATCAGGGCGCGCGGCTGGTCGGGATCGATTCGTTCAATATCGACGACGTTTCAACGAATACGCGGCCGGTCCACAGCGTGTTGCTGGGCGCGGGCATACCGATCGTCGAGCATATGACGCGGCTGAGCGATCTGCCGGCGAGCGGATTCCGCTTCTCTGCGGTCCCGCCGAAGGTGCGGCATATGGGGACGTTTCCGGTGCGGCCCTGGGCGATCTTGCCGGCTGGCGATGCCTAGTCGACGCCCGGCCTTCACGGTTCGACGGGCTTTCCGGTGCGCCATTCAGCAAGCGCATTGCGATATTCACGCGATGCCTTGAGGCGCGGCAGATAGCGGATCGGGCGCTTGCTGGCATAGGGCAGGGTGACCCCGCTCAGCGTGCCGCGGACCCCGCAGTAGTTGGGGGAGCAGCGCGTCAACTCGCCATCGTCGATCGACAATGACCTGCCTGCGTGCCGGATGGTAAGCACACAACGCCCATCGTTGCGGAAGGCCGGGCGCGGATCGCGATAGACGAGGGCGTCGCCCTCGGCTCGGGCCACACCGTAAATTGCACAATAATGCGCATTGGTGAAATCGAGATGCACCCGAACATAGGCGGTGCGCGGGGCGATCGGGACGATCTCGACCACGTCTTCGCCGGTGTACGGCTTCGACTCATAACCGACGATATGAAGCTGCGATTGCTTGTAATATCGCCCGGCAAGGGTCTGCGCGGGATCCGGCGCGGAAGCACCGGTCGCAAGCAACGGAAGAACGAGCGCCGGCCCGAAGAGCAGCCGGCGCCCCGGATTCACGCGGCGTCGCCCTGCTTGGCGAGCCACTCTTCGAGCCACTTGATCGTATAGTCGCCCTGCTGGAACTGCGGATCGTCGAGCAGCGCCTGATGGAGCGGGATGGTGGTCTTCATCCCGTCGCCCTCGATCACGAATTCCTCGAGTGCGCGGCGCAGGCGGCGGAGCGCGCCCTGGCGGGTGGTGCCATAGACGATCAGCTTGGCGATCATGCTGTCGTAATAGGGCGGCACCTTGTAGCCCGAGTAGAGCCCGCTATCGACGCGGACGTTCATGCCGCCCGGCGCGTGATACTGGCTCACCCGGCCCGGCGAGGGCGCGAAGGTGCGCGGATCTTCCGCATTGATGCGGCATTCGATCGCGTGGCCGCGGAACTGGACATCCTGCTGGCGCAGGGTCAGCGGATGGCCCTCGGCGATGCGGATCTGTTCGCGGACGAGGTCGAGGCCGGTGATCGCTTCGGTCACCGGATGCTCGACCTGGAGGCGCGTGTTCATCTCGATGAAGTAGAACTCGCCATTTTCCCACAGGAACTCGATCGTGCCTGCGCCGCGATAGCCCATATCGGCCATCGCCTTGGCGCAGATGCCGCCGATGCGGTCGCGTTCCTCGGCCGAGAGGACCGGGGAGGGGGCTTCTTCGAGCACCTTCTGGTGGCGGCGCTGGAGCGAGCAGTCGCGCTCGCCCAGATGGATGGCATTGCCATTGCCGTCGCCGAACACCTGGATTTCGATGTGGCGCGGATTGCCGAGATATTTTTCGAGATAGACGGTGGCGTCGCCGAACGCGGCCTTCGCCTCGCTGCCCGCCTGCTGCATCAGCGTCTCGAACTGGTCGGGGTCGGTGCAGACCTTCATCCCGCGACCGCCGCCGCCGGACGCAGCCTTGATGATCACCGGATAACCGATCTCGGCCGCGAGCTTCTTGGCTTCCTCGACGTCGCTGATCGCGCCATCCGAGCCGGGGACGAGCGGCAGGCCGAGCGCGCCGGCGGTGCGCTTGGCCTCAACCTTGTCGCCCATGGTCCGGATATGCTCGGGCTTCGGGCCGACGAAGATCAGGTTATGCAGCTCGACGATCTCGGCGAACTTGGCGTTTTCCGAGAGGAAGCCATAGCCGGGATGGATCGCATCGGCGCCCGAGATTTCGGCGGCCGAGATGATGTTGGGGATGTTGAGGTACGAATCGGCCGCCGCGGGCGGCCCGATGCAGACGGCCTGATCGGCGAGGCGGACATGCATCGCGTCCGCATCGGCGGTCGAGTGGACCGCAACCGTCTTGATCCCCATTTCATGGCATGCGCGATGGATGCGCAAAGCGATCTCGCCGCGATTGGCGATCAGGAGCTTCTTGATCTCGGGCAAAGTGCGTTACTCGACCACGACGAGCGGCTGGTCGAACTCGACCGGCTGGCCGTTCTCGATCAGGATCGCCTTGACCGTGCCGCCATGCGGCGCGGCGATCGGGTTCATCACCTTCATCGCCTCGACGATCACCAGCGTGTCGCCGGCCTTGACCTGGCTGCCCACCGCGATGAACGGCTTGGCGCCCGGCTCGGCCGCGAGATAGGCGGTGCCGACCATCGGCGACTTGACCGCATTCTCATGCGCTGGGGTGATCGACGCCGGGTCCGACGGCATCGACGCCGGCGCGGCGGCGAGCGGCGCTGCGGCGACCGGAGCGGGCGCGGCATAGGCAACCGGCGCAGCGCTGACCTTGCGCGCCACGCGAACCTTGCGGTCGCCGTCCTCGACCTCGATTTCGGTCAGGTTGGTTTCGTCGAGCACTGCGGCGAGCTGGCGCACCAGCTCGATGTCCACGTGCATGTTCTTTTTGTTCTCTTCGCTCATGCGACCTCGAAAATCAGAGCGGCCACTTAGTTTATCTAGGCCTGCTTGGAAACGCGCCTCTTAGTGAAGATGAACCCGCTTGCAAACGGGTCCTGGCCGTCAGAGGCGCGCGGCGGCTTCAAGCGCAAGCAGATACGAAAGCGCGCCGAACCCGGCGATCGTTCCTTTAGCGGCACGGCCGACATAGCTCAAATGACGGAATTCCTCGCGGGCGTGCGGGTTCGACAGATGCACCTCGATCACCGGGGTGCGGATCGACTTGATACAGTCGTGCAGCGCGATCGATGTGTGCGTGAAGGCGCCGGCGTTGAGCAGCACGGCCTTGGCGTCGCGGGCCTGCGCCTCGTGCATCCAGTCGACAAGGTGACCCTCGTGATTCGACTGGCGCATGTCGATCGTGAGGCCGAGTTCGCGACCGCGATCCTCGAGCATCCCGGCGATGTCGTCGAGCGTGTCCGAGCCGTAGATTTCCGGTTCGCGCGTGCCGAGCAGGTTCAGGTTCGGCCCGTTGAGTACGTAAATCGTATCCGTCATGCCGACTCCCGCATTTGAGCTTTTGCGCCAGTCCCTATATCGCGCCCCGGCGAAAGGACCAGCATGCAGACTCACAGCGACGGCACGATCACCATCACGGTCAATGGCGAGCATCGCCGCGTTGCGGGCGGTCTCACGCTCGCGCAGCTTGCGGGCGAGCTGGGGCTGGCGCCCGAGAAAGTCGCGGTCGAGCGCAATCTGGAGGTTGTGCCGCGGTCGACGCTGGCGCAGGTGCTGGTCGAGGATGGCGACGAGATCGAGATCGTGCATTTTGTCGGCGGTGGCGATCATGCAGCGTCGGTCAGCGACGACAGCTGGACTGTCGCGGGCAAGACCTTCCGCTCGCGCCTGATCGTCGGGACCGGCAAGTACAAGGATTTCGAGCAGAATGCGGCGGCGGTCGAGGCTTCGGGCGCCGAGATCGTGACGGTGGCGGTGCGCCGGGTGAATGTCAGCGATCCCAACGCGCCGATGCTGACCGACTATATCGATCCCAAGAAGATCACCTATCTGCCCAACACCGCGGGATGTTTCGACGCGGAGAGCGCGATCCGTACGCTGCGCCTGGCGCGCGAGGCGGGTGGCTGGGAGCTGGTCAAGCTCGAGGTGCTGGGCGAAGCCAAGACGCTGTACCCCGACATGGTCGAGACGCTGCGCGCGACCGAGATTCTCGCCAATGAAGGTTTCAAGCCGATGGTCTATTGCGTCGATGATCCGATCGCCGCGAAGCGGCTGGAGGATGCGGGCGCGGTCGCGATCATGCCGCTGGGCGCGCCGATCGGATCGGGGCTGGGCATCCAGAACCTCGTCACCATCCGCCTGATCGTCGAGGGTGCCACGGTGCCGGTGCTGGTCGATGCCGGCGTCGGTACGGCGAGCGACGCGGCGGTGGCGATGGAACTGGGCTGCGACGGCGTGCTGATGAACACCGCGATCGCCGAGGCGAAGGATCCGATCCTGATGGCGCGTGCAATGCGGCTGGCGGTCGAAAGCGGAAGGCTGGCCTATCTGTCGGGGCGGATGGGCAAAAGGCGCTATGCCGATCCGAGCTCGCCGCTGGCGGGACTGATCTAGAACGGAGGCTGCGATGGTTTCCAAGACGAGCTTGATCGAGAGCGTCCGGAACCATCGCTGGCGGGAAGTTGCTCAGGATCTGGCGGCGCGGCCCGACCTGCTGGCGGTGCGCGGCGACAAGGGGCGGGGATGGCTGCATCTGGCATGCATGACACCGCCGGGCGCGGATCCGGCGGACAGCATCCGGCTGGCGGACGTGCTGCTCGATCTTGGCCTTGAGATCGACGATGCGGCGTTCACAGAGGGCGAGTGGCAGGCGACGCCGCTATGGCATGCGATCAGCCGCGGGCGAAATCTCGCGCTTGCCGCGCATCTGCTCAAGCGCGGTGCCAATCCCGACTTCTGCCTGTTCGCGGCGGCGTGGAACGAGGACAATGTGGCGATCCACCTGTTGCTCGACCATGGCGCGAACATCGAGGAAGGCGCCGGACGCGGTGAGACGCCGCTGATCGGCGCGATTTCGTGGAGCAAGTTCGAAGCGGCCGAAGCGCTGCTGGCGCGAGGCGCCAATCCGGATGCGGTGGACTCGGGCGGCCGGACCGCGTTGCATCTGATGCTTCGCAAGGCCAGCGCGCCGGCGCATTTCGAGATGTTCGTGCGCCACGGTGCGCGCGGCGATATCGCCGATCGCGACGGAAACACGGCCATCGCGCTGCTGAAGCGCAAGCGTGACGCGCGTTATCGCGAGATCGCGGAGCGGCTGGCCGCCTAGGCGATCAGGCCTTTCCCACCAGCCAGACGGTCATGCCGCCGCAATCGGGATCCTCGATGCGGTGGGCGATCACGGCAAGGCCGCTGCTGGCGAACAGGGCGCGATATTCGGCGGGAGCGAGGCTGGCGTGGAACAGTTCCTCGCCCTCGAACTCGCCGATTGCCGTGCCGTGCGCGGGACCGGTGTTGAACAGGGCGACGCCGCCGCGCTTGAGCCAGACGGCGATGCGCGGGATCAGCTTCTCCTGCCATTCGACATCGAGGTGGAAGAGGCTGCTCCACGCGATGATGCCGTCATAGGCGTTGGATTCGGCGCCGAACTTGCGCATGTCCGCCTCGAACCAGCGATGACGCGGAAAGCGGGTGCGGGCGAGCTGGATCATGGCGGGCGCGATATCGACGCCGGTGACATGCAGGCCGCGGTCGATCAGGTAGCGCGCGACCGGTTCCCCGCCGCCGCAGCCCAGGTCGAGCAATGCGCCATCCTTGGGGATATGGCGGATGAAACGGTCGAGCCAGAGGCGCTCGGGAAAATTGCGGCGGCGCGCGGCGTCAAAGGCATGTGCGTGGCGTTGATAGAGTTCGGCTATCCGGTCGGGCATCATGTGCTGTCCTGGTTTTCCGCGCGCTCTTCCTGAACCCCTGCATCGCTCATCGGCCAGCCACCTCGATCCGATTGCGCGCGGCGCGATCATGGGCGAGATTCAAGCGAAGATCAAAATGAGTATGCGGGGACGCAGCAAAGGCAGGATTCAGCCGATTCCTGCGGGAAGCGGCCCTTTTTCATGGACGGGCCGATTCGACTCGTTAACTTTCGTTGTGCATTATCCTGTTTCGGGCCGGGCTTTTCCCGGCGCAAGTCAGCCATCCGGGGGGCTCGACTCGTGATCAACACCGTTGCCGAACATCCTGTTCTTCCCTTCGCTCAAGGCGAGTGGCGCGTCGAACCGCGCGGCAGTCTGGGCTACGTCCTCGCACAGGCGCGTCGCGAGCGCGAAATGACGATCGAGCAGATCGCCGCACAGACGCGTGTGCCGATCCGCTATCTTCACGCGATCGAGGATGAGCAGTTCGATATCATCCCCGGGCGGATCTACGCCAAGGGCTTCGTCAAGGCGTTCGCGCGCTCGGTCGGGCTGTGCGAGCGCTGGGCAAGCGAGGCGGTCACGGAAGCGATCGCCGAGAAGCGGGCGCTGGTCGCGGCCTGACGCCCCTTATCCCCGGATCGCGGTGATCGTGGTGCCGGGGGTGATGAACTCCACATCGGTCTTGAGGTGCAGCAGGCGGACTCCCGTCTGTGCGAGCGCGCGGTCGAGCGCGGGGGCGAAGTCCTCCGTGCGCAGAACGGTCTCGGCCCAGCCGCCATAGGCGCGGGCGAGCGCGGCGAAATCCGGATTGTGCAGCGTGGTGCCGGACAGGCGGGCAGGGAACTCGCGCTCCTGATGCATGCGGATCGTGCCATAGGCGCCGTTGTCGATCACCAGCACGAGCATGTTGGCATCATGCTGGATCGCGGTGGCGAGTTCCTGGCCGTTCATCATGAAATCGCCATCGCCGGCGAGCGCGACTGCCAGCCTGTCCTTGCGGCGCAACGCGGCTGCGACCGCTGCCGGGGTGCCGTAACCCATCGCACCGGAGGTGGGGGCGAGCTGGGTGGGCTGGGCGCCATAATGCCAGTAGCGGTGCCACCAGCCCGAGAAATTGCCTGCGCCGTTGCAGATGATCGCATCGTCCGGTCCCAGCCGCTCGCGCATCGCGGCAACGCACTGGCCGAGGTCGAGGGTGACGCCCTCGCGCGGCTTGGGCGTCGACCAGTCGAGCCACTCCGCATGGGCTTCGGCAGCGCCGGTGAAGGGCGTGTCGAGCGGCTTCAGGCTGGAGAGCATGTCGGCGAAGATTCCGACGTCGCAGCACACCGCCATATCGGCGTGATAGACGCGGTTGAGCTCCTCCGGGTCGGGGTGGACATGGATCAGCGTCTGGCCGGGATGGTCAGGTGTGACGAGCGTGTAACCGTCGGTGGTCGCCTCACCGAGCCGAGCGCCGACGACGAGCAGCAGATCGGCGTCGCGGATGCGCTGGGTGAGCTTGGGATTGGGACCATAACCGAGATTACCGGCCCAGGCGGGAGAGGTATTCGCGATCGCGTCCTGACGACGGAAGGCGCCTGCCACGGGAATTCCCCAACGCTCGGCGAAGGCCGCGAAATGGAGGCCGGTCGAAACGTCCCATCCGGCGCCGCCGACGATCGCCAACGGGCGTTTTGCGCTGCGGATGCGCTCGATGATCTGGTGTGCCGCTTCTTCATTGACGTCGGGCATCAGCGGGTAGGAGATCGAGACCGGCCGATCCACCGCCTCGACCTCGTCAAGCAGCATGTCCTCAGGCAGCGCGATCACCACCGGACCGGGGCGGCCGCTGATCGCGACGTTCCAGGCGCGGGCGACATATTCGGGGATACGGCGCGCATCCTCGATCCGCGTCGCCCATTTGGCGAGCGGGGCGAACATCGCGGGGAAGTCGACCTCCTGAAAACCTTCGCGGTCGCGCATCGAACGGTCGACGTCGCCGATGAACAACAGCATCGGCTGCGAATCCTGCATCGCGACATGGACGCCGATGCTGGCGTTGGTCGCGCCGGGACCGCGGGTGACGAAGCACACGCCGGGCTTGCCCGTCATCGTGCCGTCGGCGCAGGCCATGAAGGCGGCGCCACCCTCTTGCCGGCAGGTGACGAGATCGATCTCGGGTACGTCGTGCAGCGCGTCTAGCACCGCAAGGAAGCTTTCGCCGGGAACATGGAAAATACGATCGCAGCCCTGGGCCACGAGGTTGTCGACCAGGATGCGGCCACCGTTACGAAGCGTCGTCATGCCGCCTTTCTGGCGTCCCGTGGCGGCGAAGTCGAGCCGGGTAATGGCGTGGAATCGCGATATTGCTTAGGGTTGGGCACAACAATGGGAGCGTGAGTGATGCGGGTGGCAAGCTGTGGGTGCGGTGCGGTGAAGGCAGTATGCTCCGGGGAGCCTGTGCGGATTTCGGTCTGCCACTGTCTGGCATGCCAGCAGCGCAGCGGCAGCGCGTTCGCCGCGCAGGTGCGCTTTGCCGCCGCCGACGTCGTCACCTCGGGCGAGACCGCGATGTGGCAGCGGACCGGAGACGAAGGCGGCGTCGGCAGCTTTCACTTCTGCAAACGCTGCGGATCGACGGTCTGGTATCATTTCGATGGCCAGCCTGATGTGATCGCGGTCGCTCTTGGTGCGTTCGCGGATCCGCGCGCGTTCAGCGCCCCCTTCTATTCGGTCTACGAAGAGCGCAAGTTCGACTGGGTTACGGTCGATGCGCCCGGGATGGAGCATTTCGACTAGGCTGCGTAGCGCGCCTTGAGCATCGCCCAGACTGCACGGAGGCTCATCGCGTCGCCGCCTTTGGGCCGGCCGGGCTTGGGCACAGGACGCCACGCGAACAGGTCGAAATGCGCCCAGGCGATTTCCTTGGGCACGAAACGGCGAAGGAACAGCGCGGCCGTGATCGGTCCGGCAAAGGGGCCTTCGGGGGCGTTGATCATGTCGGCGATGTCGGACTTGAGCATCTCGTCATAGCCGTCCCACAAAGGGAGCCGCCACAGCGGATCCTTCTGCGCGATACCGTGGTCGAGCAGATCATCGGCCAGCGCGTCGGTGTTGGCGAACAGGGCGGGAAGGTCCGGGCCCAGCGCGACGCGGGCTGCGCCAGTGAGGGTGGCGAAGTCGAGGATCATTTCGGGCTTCGATTCGACTGCCTTGGCCAGCGCATCGCCGAGGATCAGGCGACCCTCGGCGTCGGTATTGGTGTTCTCGACCGTCAGGCCCTTGCGGGTCTTGAGCACGTCGCCGGGGCGGAAGGCATTGCCCGCGACAGCATTCTCGACCGCGGGAACGAGCATGTGGAGGCGTACGGGCAGGCGCTGGGCCATGATGACACCGGCCAGCGCCAGTGCGTGGGCGGCTCCGCCCATATCCTTCTTCATCAGCCGCATGCCGGCGGACGGCTTGATATCGAGCCCGCCGGTGTCGAAGCAAACGCCCTTGCCGACCAGTGCGATGCGAGGATGCTTGGGATCACCCCATTCGAGCTCGATCAGCCGCGGCTCGCGGCCGCGTGCGGCGGCCATGCCGACGGCATGGATCATCGGATAGCCCTGCTCGAGGGCATCGCCGCGGGTGACGGTGAGCGTTGCCTTGTGCGCCTTGGCGAGCGCGGCGGCTTCGGCCTCCAGTTCGGCGGGGCCAAGATCGGCAGCGGCGGTGTTGACCAGGTCGCGCACCTTGAAGGTCGCGGCGGCCAGACGAAGGGTCTCCTCGATCCGGCCCGGCTCCCCGGTCAGCAGGGTGCGGGGACCGGTCGGGTTTTCGTCCTTGCGGTAACGGTCGAAGCGATACTGGGCGAGCACCCAGCCGAGCATCGCGGCCCCCGGCTCGCCGGAAGCGAGACGGTAGGTGCCCTCAGGCAGTTGCTCGCCGAGCGATGCGATGCGGTAGGGCGAAGTCTCCGCCTCGTCGCACACCAGCAGCATCGACCAGTCGTCATCCTTGTCGCCAGGCAACACGGCGCGGTTGCCCGCCTTGCCTGCCAGCTTGTTCGCGGTGATCGCGGTGCGGACGCGTGGCGGCTGACCCTTGAGCCATTCCGTCCATTTGTCGGGGTGGACGACGTGGATGGTGCGTGCGGGCTGGCCGCGATCGGGCTGAAGCAGCGGGGACAGGTCGGTCATTGCGATGATCTAAGCATTCCGGAGCTTGGCCGCCAAGCGCTATCGGCGAAGACAGAGGGTGAGCGCGCGATCGACCATAGCGGTGAGGCGGTTGCGGCTCTCCGCCAGCGCTGCAGGGTCGAGGCCGCGTTCCCGTGTCTCGAAGTTCACATAGTCGAGGCCGCGCAGCAGGGCGTAGTTGGACAATGATCCATCGGTCACGCCGACCCGCTCGAACACGACGTTGAAATCGGCCTTGTCGAGCGTCCGGCCACACCATGCAGTCGCCGGCGATGTGCCGCTGCGCCAGGGGACATAGGCGAGCGTATCGTCATCGTCGAAGGGCCAGTCGCGGCTCCGCGACGGGGATGGCTGCATCACATCATCGCAGAAGCGGATCGAGACTTCGCCCCGGCCGGGGCGGTCGGATTGGTTGCAGCTCGATGCCGAGGTGTCGAAGCCGGGCGAATTGGTGTGGAGCGCGATGATCGGACGGGCACCGCCGCGATAGTCGGCGAGGACGGTATTGGCGTAGCGCGGATAACCGTCGCGGAAATTGCGGTTAGGATCGATCGGGCGACCGCGGTCGACCGCGCCGTTGCGGCGCTTGCCGTCCTCGACGATCCCCGAGTCGATCGCGATCACCACGCCGCCATGTTTGCGAACCCCGGCCAGCGCTGCCTCGAACCCGGCATTCTCGTTATCGTGGGGCACGAACCATAAAGGGCCGCGCGGCTTCTTCGCATTGGCGATGCGGTACAGGCGCCAGGCACCGCGTTCCTCGCGGAACTCGATCTGGGTGACCGCCAAGCCGCGCCATTCCGCCAGGTCGCGGTGGCGGGCGAAATCATCGTCGGCGATGGTCAGCGGATCGACCGGGGTGCGGCGAACCTCGTCGTCCTGCCGCGTGCCGCTCAACGCCAGCCACAGGGCGGCGGCGAGAGCGGCGCGGGCAGGCATCAGGCCAGCGGTACGCCGTACAGATCGTGCTCGTCGGCGTCCTCGATCTCGACCTTGACGATATCGCCCTGCTTCAGATGGCCGGCATCGCGAAGGAAAACGGTGCCGTCGATCTCGGGCGCGTCGGCCTGGCTGCGGGCGTTCGCGCCCTCATCCTCGACCTCGTCGACGATCACCTCAAGCGTCCGGCCGATCTTGGCCTGGAGCTTGGCGGCGCTGATCGCGGCGGTCTTTTCCATGATCCGGGCGTAGCGCTCTTCCTTGACCTCTTCCGGCACCGCGCCGGGCAGATCGTTGGCGGCCGCACCCTCGACGGGCTCGAAGCGGAACGCGCCGACGCGATCGAGCTGCGCCTCGTCGAGCCAGTCGAGCAGATACTGGAAATCATCCTCGGTCTCGCCGGGGAAGCCGACGACGAAGGTCGAACGGATCGTGATGTCGGGCGCGATGCTGCGCCAGTTCTTGAGCCGCTCCAGCACCTTCGCTTCGTTGGCCGGGCGCTTCATCGTGCGCAGCACCGTGGGGCTGGCATGCTGGAACGGGATGTCGAGATAAGGGAGGATCAGCCCCTCGGCCATCAGCGGGATGACCTGATCGACATGGGGGTAGGGGTAGACATAGTGGAGGCGCACCCACGGCGCGATCTTGCCCAGCTCGCGGGCAAGGTCGGTCATGTGGGGGACGATCTCCTCACCCTTCCACATCCGCGGTTCCTTGCGGATGTCGACGCCATAGGCCGAAGTGTCCTGGCTGATGACCAGCAACTCCTTCGTGCCCGCCTCGACCAGCTTTTCCGCTTCGCGCAAAATCGCGTCGGGGCGGCGGCTGACGAGATCGCCGCGCAGCGCGGGGATGATGCAGAAGGCGCAGCGGTGGTTGCAGCCCTCCGAGATCTTCAGATAGCTGTAGTGGCGCGGGGTCAGCTTGAGGCCGCTGTCGGGCACCAGGTTGAGGAAGGCGTTGGGCGGCATCGGCGCCGCGTCGTGCACCGCGCCGACGACTTCCTCATATTGATGCGCGCCGGTGACGGCGAGGACGTTGGGGAAACGGGCGCGGATGACCTCCGCCTCCTTGCCCATGCAACCGGTGACGATGACGCGGCCATTCTCGGCAATCGCCTCACCGATCGCCTCCAGCGACTCTTCCTTGGCGCTGTCGAGGAAGCCGCACGTGTTGACCAGCACCACGTCGGCGCCGGCATAGTCGGCCGACATGGCATAGCCGTCGGAACGGAGCTTGGTCAGGATACGCTCGGAGTCGACCAGATTCTTGGGACAGCCGAGCGACACCATGCCCACCTTGGGGGCTTCAGGAAGTCGCGTTGCCATGATCGGCGGCGCACATAGAGATTTTTGCGGAAAAAGATAGAGGGCGGGCAGCGGGCCGGGGACGGTGTAGTGTCCCGCCGGGGAGTATGAGGCAGATGAAAGCCGGGATTGAAGAGAGGCGCTCCCTCTGTCCTGCGCCGGTTTCGGCCTTGCCGTTCGGATTGAACAGGGTCTGACCCTTTGAAGTAATCCCGATAGTTATTTTTCAGCGCCTTGCACACGTCCTACCGTATTCGGGGAGGTTCGGTGCCATGATTCGGCGAATATCAAAATACACCGCCCGGTATGTTTCCAATGCAGCGGGAATGTCGCGGGTCAGGCGCGACGGCGTAACCCTGCTTGCCTCTTACCCCAAATGCGGAAGAACCTGGTACCGGTTCATTCTTGCGTTCTACATCAACGGTTTGCGGCAGAATGAGAGTGTGGATCTGACAACCATGTTCGGGCTGGTTCCGAACTACGATCTCGATCCTGTTCGTGGCGTTCCTGCATTCTATCGCCGGGAAGCCGATGCGCGGCTTCCGCTCGTCGCGGCGACGCATTTGATGCCGCATCGGCTTGCAGCGGACGGCTGCCCCATATTGTTCATGGTCAGAGATCCGCGCGACGTCGTCGTGTCCTCCTATTTTCACCTGAAATATCACAAGCAAAGCTATGGTGGCGGGATTGCGGAGTTTCTGCCGGACGATCGCCACGGCTTGCCGGCCTTCATCCGATATCTGAACGAGTGGGGGACGGCGATCCGGTGGCATCCCCACCGCGTGATCGCCTATGAGCGGCTGACCGAAGCACCGGTGGAAGAGACGATCGCGACGCTCCGGTTCCTCAACCTTCCTGTGGATCGTGCGCTGGTGGAACGTGCCGTCGAAGCGGCGAGCTTCGAAAGGCTTCGGCGCATGGAGCAGGTGCAGGGCGTGCCCGGCCGCGAGTATGACCGGTCCAATGCCGATGCGTCGAGAATGCGGCGCGGGAAGGTCGGCGGGTTCCGGGACTATCTGGATGCCGAGTCCATCGCGTGGATCGATGACTACTGCGCCCGGCAGCTCAACCAGAATGCGCGCCGTCTGCTTGCGGGAGACGCGCTGCATCTGGCTGCAGCGCGACCGGCGCGATCCGCGCAGCATGCCAACGTTCCGCTCGTGCAGAACATGGGTGAATCAAGCCGTTCTCGTTTCCGGCAACTGGCCGCCGAGGCGCTGATCAGTTTCGGGCTGGTCGCGGCGCTCATTGCTCCGGGGATCTTGCTGATCGAGTGCTGGGAATGGGTAACCGGCGGGGAGTGGCCCGGCTGGTCGGTCGAGGACGGCCTGGGCCTGTTCGGGGTCGATCGCGGTGAGGGGGCGGAGAATCCAGGGCAGCGGCTGACCGACGTGCTGCTGGCGCTCCCGCTCACCTTCACCTTGTTCGTTACGGGAGTATTGGCGTTTCTCAGCGGGCTGCGCATCGGCAACTGGGCGCCGGTCCGTATTTCGAGACCACCCCAACGCGAACTGGCCAAACCCGAGCTGGATGACCAGTCGTGACGGGCGGCCCGGTGTCCGATGCAGGCTGAGCCGGACTCCGCAGGTTCGCGCTTCCGCAAGATCGCGCATCTTCTGACCGGCGGTATGGCAGGTGCGGTCATCGCCATTCCGACGCTTGTGCTTACCGCGCGGGCGCTGGGTGGCGAGAGCTACGGAACGCTCGCGATGATCGTCTCGTACATCGCATTCATCAAACGATTTGCCGACTTCCAGATCTGGCAGCCGATCATCCGCTACGGTGCCGCGCTCCACCCGGAAACCGATCGAAGCAGCTATCTGGCGCTGCTCAAATACGGCCTCGCCGTCGATCTTGCGGCGTCACTGACCGGATGGCTCATCGGTTTGTGCGGAGCGATTGTCGCGCTGGAGCTGTTCGGCCTGGATAGCCGAGCCTTTCAGGGGATGCTCATCTACGCCAGCGTCCTGCTGTTCAACATCAACGGAATGCCGATCGCCGTCATGCGGTTGAGCGGGCGCATCGGTGCTCTGGCCTACAGCCAGCTGGCCGTCGGAGCGATCAAGCTCGCACTTTGCGCGATCGCCTTTGTGGCGCAGGCGGGGCTGCTGGCCTTTCTGGCGATCTGGGCGCTTACCGAAGTCATCGGGGTGCTGCTGATGCTGGGGCTGGCCTGTCGCGAGCTGGGCCGTCGCGATCTGTACCGGCTGGATCAGGGGAGGTTGCGCGATGCCAGCGCATTGTTTCCCGGAATTGTCGGCTTCAGTTTCAGCGCCAACCTCTCGTCCAGCCTGTGGGCCAGTATCCAGCAGCTTGATACCCTGCTCGTCGGCTATTTCGTGGACACGGCATCGGCTGGGCTCTATTTTTTCGCGAAGCGGATTGCCCGTCTTGCCCAGCAACTTGCCCAGCATGTTCAAACCGTCGTCTATCCGGATCTGGCCCGGCTATGGGCAAGTGCGGATCGCCGCGCGTTTCAGCGGGTGATCCTCCAGACGGAAGCGCTGCTGGCGACGTGCGGCATCCTGATGATCCTGGGCACTTTCGCGCTTGCGAGCGAGGCCATCGCCCTGCTGGCGGGCGAAGGATTTCGGCTGGCCGGCACCTACCTGACCGTTCAGATGGTCGCAGTGACGTTCATCCTGTGCGGCTCCGTCCTGCGATCGGGCCTGCTTGCAATGGGCCGCGCCGACATCGTCCTGATCGCGGCGATGACGGCCAGTGGTGTGTTCTATCTGGTCGCAGCGACGCTGCTTCCACTGGCGGGGGTCGTCGGCGCCAATGTCGCCCATATTGCCGCAAGCCTGATCTGGCTGACGATCCAGGCGGTGATGGTGTTCCGGCTACGCCGCAGGCACCATCAGGCGGATGAGGCACTAGGAGACAGTCAGGGCGCGACGCGCGACCAGAGATCGTTGAAGGCGATCGAGTCGTAGAAGGCGTTGGCTTCGACCACGCGGCCGTCCCTCATGCGGAAGAACCAGGCGTAGGTGTTCACGTACGGCTTGCCGTCGCGAGCCTCGCCCCTGGCGTCGAAGAAGATGACGACGCGGTCGGCTTCGGCGGTGATGCTGCGCACCATAGGCTTGATGCCGGCGACCATGCGCGCATTGAACGGCCGGATCACCTCGGCCATGAACGCCGCCTTGCTCGGGTAGCGGCGCGAGGCGGCGGAATTGCCCTCGATCGTCCAGCTCGCTTCGTCCGCGAGCAGGTCGAACGGACTGCCGGTGCCCGCGGCCCAGGCATCGAACTTGGCCGCGACCGCGGCCTCGTTGGCTTCGGCGCTCTGCGCCTGTGCCTGCGGGGCAAAAGCGAGGATGCCAAGGCCCGCAGCGGCGAAGGCGAGTCCGGTGCGGGCAGCGAAACGGGTCCAGAATGTGTCGGTCATCGGTCTTCTCCCGAAGGAAGGGGGAGCGGCGGGTTCGCCGCCGCTCCATGAGGGTTCAGATTTCGGCTTCCCAGGCGGCGGCCTGCGCTTCCTTGAGCATGTCCTCGACCGCCTTGGGGCTGACGTTGCGGACCTTGCCGGTATCGGCGGGGACGATGGCGATCATGCGATCGATCATCTCCTGCGCATCCATATGGCCCATCGGCGAAGCGAGCAGCGCATCGAAGGTGGCGCGCAGTTCGGCCGGCTTGGTGAAGTTCTTCTCGGCATCGAGCCAGCGGAAGGCGGTGTCGGCCATCGTCTCGTTGAAGCCGGTATAATAGGCGCCGGGGTTGATCGTCTGGACCTTGATCCCGAACGGCGCGACTTCCTGGGCGATCGCCTCCGCGATCGATTCCAGCGCATGCTTGGTCGAGACATAGGTGCCCCAGCCCGCCGGCGTGAACAGCCCGCCCATCGAGGAGGTGAAGACGATCTTCGCTTGCTTGCCCTGGTCGATCCACTTGCGGATGAAGGCCTGGGTCAGCTCGAGCGGCTTGAACACGTTGACCTCATAGTTCCTGCGGACGAGGTCGAGCGGGATCTCGCTCACCGGGCCGCTCTCGCCATAGCCTGCGTTGTTCCAGAGCACGTCGACATCGAGTTTCGCGATGAATGCCATGTCATAGGGGTCGGTCAGGTCGAGCTTCTCGACGCGGAGATTGTCGAGGCCGAGCGCGGCGGCCTTCTCACGCAGCGCGGCGACCTGGGGCGAGATCTGTGCGGTGGCGATGATATTGTGGCCGGCCTGGGCCATGCCGATTGCCGCAGCCTCGGCAAAGCCCGAGCCGGCACCGGTGATGAGGATGGTCTTGGTGGTCATGATAGGTCTCCTTGGGTTTGAGTGGTCGCGGGGTTGGTCAGAGGTGAAGCGCGGCGACCGCGGCTTCGGCGATTTCGAGATCCTGCGATGGCGCGCCGCCCGACACGCCGATGGCGCCGAGGAAGCTGCCGTCGGCGGCGATCAGCGGCAGGCCGCCGGGGAAGGGCATCAGCCCGCCATTGCTCGCCTGAAGGTTCGGGGCGGGCGCGCCGGGCTGGCAATAGTCCCAGACGGATGAGCTGCTGATCCGGAACAAGGCCGAGGTGCGCGCCTTGCCCAGCGCGACGTCGATGCTGCCGAGCACCGCGCCGTCCATGCGGAGGAAAGCCTTGAGATGCGCGGCATCGTCGAGCAGCGCGATGTTGACCGGAACGCCGAGCGTCTCGGCATGGGCGGTGGCGGCGGCGAGAAGCTTCGCGGCCTGGGTCTGGGTGAGGGTCATTGTCGGTCTCCCTGGTTCGCTCCCGGCCGGCGCCGGTTGACGAAAAGGGATTTGCGTCATTTCGATTGAGTCGATTAGACGATGAGTTTTCCGAACAATGCTGAGTGAAAATCAGTAATGCGTGCGACCGATCTTTCCGAACTGGCGGCCTTCGACGCGGTCGCGCGGCACCGCAGCTTCCGCAAGGCGAGCGAGGAGCGCGGGGTCACCGCCTCGGCGATCAGCCATGCGGTGAGCAATCTGGAGGCGCGCGTCGGCATCCGGCTGCTCAACCGCACGACGCGCAGCGTGTCGCTGACCGATGCCGGGGCGATGCTGCAGGCGCAGCTTTCGCCTGCGTTCGGCGAGATCGGGTCGGCGCTCGATGCGCTCAACCAGTATCGCGACACGCCGTTCGGCAAGGTGCGGATCAACGCCCCCAATTCGATCGCGCCGTTCGTGCTGGGGCCGGTGATCGGTCCGCTGATCGAGCAGAACCCCAATCTGCAGCTCGAGATCGTCGCGACCGACCGGCTGGTCGATATCGTCGAGGAAGGGTTCGACGCCGGGATCCGGCTGGGCGAGAGCCTGCGCGACGGAATGACCGCGGTGCGGATCAACCCGCGGCTGCGCTTCGCAGTGGTGGGATCGCCTGCCTATTTCGAGCGGCACCCGATCCCGCGCGAGCCGGGGGAGCTGAGCGCGCACCGCTGTATCCGCAACCTGTTCGCCAGCGGCATTGCCTATCCCTGGTCGTTCGCGCGGGACGGACAGGAGATCGACGTCGAACCCTCGGGCCCGCTCGCGCTGCACGATCACGAGCTGATGATCGAGGCGGCGCTGGCAGGGGTTGCTCTCGCCTATGTCATGGAGGAGCGGGCGCGGGCCCATATCGAGAGCGGACGGCTGATCGCGTGCCTGGACGAATGGATCGTCCCGGAGGACTGGCTGTACCTCTATTATCCGACACGGAAGTATTTGTCGGCCGGACTGCGGGCGGTGATCGAGGCGCTGCGCGCCGGGCGGTGAGCCGCTATCTCTTTTGCTTAGCCGAACCGATAGGGATCGAAGCATTCCGCATCGGGGTCGATCTCGCCGGAGAAGCTTCGCTCAAGCAATTGTGCAGCGAGCGCGGCGAATGCGATGCCATTCCCGCCATAGCCTGCGGACAGCCAGATATTGGGCATTGATGACGCCGGGCCGATCGCGGGCAAGCCGTCGGGCGAAGCACCGAAGGTAGCGCCCCATGCTCGGTCGATTGCGATCCTCTTGCCACCGAGCAACTGCTCCAGCTTGGCCGCGATCCGGCCGGCGCTGGCTTCGATCCGGGCGTCGCGCGTTGCCTCGTCCGGCGTTTCGATGTCTTCGCCACCTGCAATGATGCGGCCCTCGGCATTGGTGCGGATGTAAAGATAGGGATCGGCCGCTTCCCAGATCATCGCATTCTCACGCCAGAGCGGCGCCATGCCTGGCGGGGTTGCGATCGCGAAGGTCGAGAGCAGGGAAAATGCCGGCGGCAGGAACAGCCGGGCACGTTCATAGCCGGTCGCGAGCACCACCTTTGCCGCAAGACAGCGATGCCCGGTCGCACATTCCAGTTCCACGCCGTCCGCGACCGGGTGCAACGCAATGACGTCGACCGGGTAGGTGAGGGTAGCGCCGCGTTCGACCGCACGCCGCAGCATCGCGTGGCAAAGGGCGACGGGATCGATCTCGTACCCGCCATCGGACAGGATCGCAGCACGCGGGGCGATTCCGAACCGGCGGGCGGTTTCCGCTCCGTCGAGAAAGACGGACGGCAGGCCGTGACGCTGATGGAGCGCCGCTTCCTGGGCCAACCAGGTTTCGTTCAGGACGTTGCCCGCGAGATAGAGGGTCGGCCGCTCCACGCGCTCGCCGCAATCCCCGAGCGCGTCGATCCGCGCCGCGAGCTCGCGCACCGCCGCGAAGACCCGCGCCCAGCGCCGCGCCGCCTGTGCTTCACCGAGCTTTGCACCAAGATGCATGAGCGGTATGTCCATTGCCCACATGACCTCGGCGGTGGAGGCTGCGGTGCTGCCGCAGCCGGGCGGGCGACGATCAAACAGGCCGACGGTGCGTACGCCGTCCGCCAGCCTTTCGGCGAGGATGGCACCCATGATTCCGCAACCCAGAATTGCGACATCGACGCGCCTCGGAAGCGAGGCGGTGGCGGCCGGAAGGCTCCAGCCGCCCTGATCCCAGGGCACGGCGCCAGTCCGCAGATTTCGGGATTCGCTGAGCGGCAGCTTCATTCAGGGAAACGGGCAAACCCCACCCCGGCGATTGCCGGGGCGGGCTGCTCGACGGTCAGTTGCCGGAACCGGGTTCGCCGGTCTTGGGCGTCTTGCCCTCCTCGATCCGGCCTTCGTTGCGCAGATCGCGCCCCTCCTGGGCCTTCTTCTTGCTTTCCGGGGAGTCGCCATGCTCGAACGCCTCCTCCTTCACATAGCCGGCGGCTTCCTTGATTTTTCCTTCGATGCCCATGACTTGTTCCTTTCTGCCACAGCAGATCGTGACCTGGACAGAGCGTCTGGCGATCGCGTTCAGTTCCGGATGGTCGCGGGACAAACAGGGTTTTCTGTGCCCGTTCGCCCCGGCTGCCTACCGCTTCGGCGCGGGGCGCGGGCTGCCGCACAGTTGCCAGCCGAATCGAAGTGCGATACTCTGCTACAAGTGTAGCAGGGGAGGGTTGCATGGGAACGGAGATTCACTGGCTTGCGGTGCTGGTCGCCGCGATCGCGGGCTTTGCAGTCGGCGCGCTTTGGTATGGTCCGGTGTTCGGCAAGGCGTGGATGGCCGAGCGCGGCGTGACGCCGGAGGACGCCGCCAACGCGAACATGCCGATGATCTTCGGCACGGCATTCGTGCTCAACCTGATCGCGTCGTTCGTGCTCGATCATGTGTTGGGCACCTATGGCACGCCCGATCTGGGGCTGAGCGTGATGATCGCGGGCGGGATCGCCTTGGGCTTCATCGCGACCTCGTTCGGTGTGAACTATCTGTTCTCGCGCCTGTCGATGCGGTTGTTTCTGATCGATGCCGGATACTGGCTGGTGGTCTATTGCGTGATGGGCGTGGTGTTTCAGCTGCTGCGCTGACGCGCCCTCCGCGGCGACAGGCCTAGCCGCCCTGAAAGACCAGGTGCGTGCGGAAGAAGGGCAGCATGTCGGAATAGACCCGGCCCTGTCTGCCCCAATGCCGTTCGCCCCAGCCGCCGCGATATTCCTCGGCCTCATACGGGACGCGATACTCGTCGAGGGTGCGGGTGAAGGCCTGAAGCGAGACGATGTGATCGGGATTGGCATCGCCGCGTGCCCAATCGAACTTGAGGCCGCGCAGGCGCCTCAGATTATCGGCATAGCGCCCGACCTGCCGATCGAGGAAGAAATTGTCCTGCAAGCGCTGGGTCAGCGCGGGATCGACCTGCAGCTGACCGCCGGCCATCGCCGCCGGCGGCGCGAAGAACAGCGGCGGACGATCGGGTGCGGGCAGATGCGCCTGAAAGATCGAGGTGAAGATCTGCGAGAAAGGGTCGGCGCGCAGATCGTCGAGCGACTTTGCATCGGCGAGCAGCGTCCAGTTCGGCCGCGAGAACATCGTCTGCACGCCCTGGCCAATGCCGATCGGGTGCAGGGCATAGACCGAGCCGAAGGTGCCGGGATAGCGCATGCCGAAGCGGATCGCGCCATAGCCGCCCATCCGATCGCCCGCGATGCCGCGCGACTCCGGCCGGGCGAGGGTGCGGAAGTTGGCGTCGATATGGGGTACCAGTTCGCGCACCATGAAATCCTCCCAATTGCCGGTGGCGGGAGAGTTGACGAACCACGATCCACCCGCGGGTGTGGTGAAATCGGCGGTCACGACGATGACGTCGCCGATCACCCCCTCCGCGATCGCCGCGTCGAACAGCTTCGCGGCATCATTGTTGGCGAAAGGCGCGGTCTGGTCCTCGAAGAAGTTCGAGAGGAAGTAGATCACCGGGAAGCGGCGGCTGCGGTCGGCATAGCCGGCGGGAAGGTAGACCGAAATCTTGCGGACCGGGTCTATCCCGATCCGGCTCTGGGCGAAGGCGGCGGAACGGATCTGTCCGGAAACCAGCTGACTGGCAGCGGCCGTGGCGGGAGTCGAGATCAGGGCTGCGATCAGCCCGAGGCCTGCCAGCAGAAGTCGTCGCATTCCGATCCGCTCCTTCCATGCCTGAGATATCGTGCCGTCAGTCTTCCATTCGAACCACCACCTTGCCCTTGGCCCGCCCGGACTCGAGATAGGCGAAGGCGTCGCCGATCTGGTCGAAGGGGAAAACGCGGTCGATGACCGGTTCGAGCATGCCCTGCTCGATCAACTGGCCGAGCTCGGCGAGTTCGCTGCCGCTCGGGTGCATGAACAGGAAGCGGTAGCGGGCGCCATGCTTCCGGGCCTGCGCGCGCAGACGATAGCTGGCGAGCCAGAACAGCGCCGCGAGGGCCGGGCCGCGGTCCAGATCCTTGAGCGCGGTCTGTGGTTCGGGCAGCGCGGCGACCGAGACGATTGTCGCACCGGGCTTGACCACGCCAAATGACTTGATGAGCGTCTCGCCGCCGAGCAGGTCGAACACGCCGTCCATGTCGCGGACATGATCGGTGAAGTCCTGTGTCGTATAGTCGATCACGACATCCGCGCCGAGCCGCTCGACCAGCGCGCGGCCGCGTGGGGAGGCGGTGGTGGTGACTTCGGCACCGAGCCATTTGGCGATCTGGATCGCAAAGGTGCCGACGCCGCCTGCCCCGCCGGGAATGAAGACGCGGCTGCCGGGCTTGAGATGGAGTTCGTCGCGCAGTGCCTGGAGCGCGGTGAGACCAGCGAGGGGGACGCCCGCGGCGGTTTCGAAATCGAGCGCGGCGGGCATCGCTGCCACGACGGTCTCGGGCAGGACGGCATAACCGGCAAAGGCGCCCATCGACCCCTTGGGCACGCGCGCGAAGATGCGATCGCCGGCCGAGAAGCGGGTCACGCCCGCGCCCACCGCTTCGACCACCCCGGCCAGTTCGTTGCCCATCACCGCGGGGAGGGCGTAGCGCTGAATGACCTTGAGCTTGCCTTCGCGCGTCTTGAAATCGACCGGGTTGAGACCGGCGGCGTGGACGCGGATGAGCAATTCCCCTGCGCCGGGAGCGGGACGGGGAACGGTGCGAAGCACTGCAACCTCAGGGCCGCCATAGCGGGTGAGGAGCAGCGCGCGCATCTGGTTGGTCATGCCGCGGCCTTGCCGCCGGTGCGAACCACCTCGACGATCATGTCACCCGGTTGCAGCGCCTTCGCTTCGTCGGTGAAATAGCCGAATGGCGCGCCACCGCGGTAGAGGCGAAGGCCGATGCCGGTGGCGATGCCGGCCAGCGGAATGCCGATCTCTTCGGGTTTCACGGCGCGTTCGCTTAGTGCGACCGGTCCTTCGATCGAGGCAAGGTCCATCATATAGTCGGCGACATGCTGGCTCTTGCACGCGCTGGCGAGGAGCAGGCCGGCGAAGCTGACGGGGTTGATGACCGTCGTGGCGCCCGCGGCCCTTGCGGGGAGCTCATTGTCCTCCGCCTTCACCACCGTGCTGATCTTGAGATCGGGGGCGAGGTGGCGTGCGGTGAGGGTGATGAGTACCGAGGTGTCGTCGCGTCCCGCGCTGACGATCATCGACTGCGCTCTCACGATCTTGACGTCTTCCAGCGTCGCATCGCGCGTCGCATCGCCCTGAAGGATGATGCAGCCGACGTCGCGTGCGCGGTCGAGTGCCTGCGTGTTGCCGTCGATCACGACGATCTGGCCGGGATCGGTGCCGCGCGCGATCAGTTCGTCCACCGCCTCCGACCCGGTGGTGCCGAAGCCCGCGACGATGATGTGGTTGTGGAGGTTCCGTTGGATCAGGGCCATGCGCCACCTATCCCATGTACGCTTGAGGACGAAATTATAGGCGGTGCCGATGAACAGCAGCACCGCGAAGACGCGGATCGGCGTCACCACCAGCGCGTCGAACAGGCGCGCCCGCTCGGTGACCGGGGCGATGTCGCCATAGCCGGTCGTGGTGATCGAGATCATCGTGAAATAGACGATATCGACGAAGCTGATGTGCCCGTCATAATTGTCGCGCAGCCCTTCCCGGTCGAACCAGTGGACGCCGATAGCGAGCGCGAGCAGGCCGAGCACCGCGAGGACGCGCCAGGTGATCGAGACCCAGACGGGAAGGGTCGATTTGCGCTTGAGCGTGGCGTGGGGAAGGAAGCGCATGCGCGGCGGAGCTTAGCTGCTATCGCCGCGCAATCAATGCGCCCTAGGGCCGCGCCGGAAGCCTTGGGAGCGGGTCGACCGGGGTGCGGCCCTGACGCATCTCGAAATGGAGCTGGGCCCGATTGGCGCCGCTGTCGCCCGAGAGTGCGATCATCTGCCCGCGCTTCACGCTCTGGCCGCGCTGGACGAGCAACTGCCCGGCATGGCCATAGACGGTGGTCCAGCCGCCGCCATGCTGAAGGATGACGAGACCGCCCAGCGAAGGGATGTCGCTGCCGACATAGGCGACGGTGCCGTCCGCCGAGGCGAGGATCGGGGTGTCGAGCGGCACCGCGATCTTGAGGCCGTCGCTGCGCTCGCCGCTTGCGACCGGGCCGAAGCGGCGGATGACGTTGCCGCGGACCGGCCACTGGAACTGGCCCTTGAGCGCTGCCGGCGGCGCGACCGCTGCGGTGGGCGGGAGGACGCGGGCCGAGGAAGCGGTCGGCCGGGTCGGGCGTGCCCGCTCGGGGATCGCCGGCTGACTGCCGGTGACGATATCGTCGATGTCGAGGCGGAAGGCGGCGGCGCGCTCCTCGCGCGTCCGCGGGCGTTCGGCGCCGGGGATGAGGACGCGCTGGCCGGTGCGCAGGATATAGGGTTCGGCCAGATCGTTGGCGGTGACGACTTGTCCCCATTCGACGCCATAGGCGCGGGCGATGGCGATGCCCGTCTCCCCGTCGCGGACGAGGTGGTAGCGGCCGCCGGGGATCGACAGGCGCTGGCCGGCGCGGATCACGAATGGACGCTCGAGATCGTTGGCGCGCGCAATGGCTTCGGAGCCTGCGCCGGTCTTGTTGGCGATTCCGCGCAGCGTGTCGCCGGGCTGGACGGTGTAGGTCGAGGCGGAGATCGTGCGCGCATCGGCGGTGACGGGACGCGCTTCCCAGGCGGGCGGCGGCGCGGGGAGGGCGGTGACATCCTCCCTCCGCGGCGCACGCGTCGGATCCTGCGGCTCGTCATCGGCATAGCTGCGCGCGGGCGGCGGGCCGCTGCCCGCCGGGATGCATGCGGAAACAAGCGGCAACAATGCCGCCACGATCACGCCCCGATACCAGGCCCCCCGGCCAACCATCACCTGCCCCCCGGCACTAACGAAATATATCGGTAACCATATCAAGGGATTCGCGGTGCGTCATGTCCAGATGTAGCGGCGTGACGGTGATGTAACCCATTTCGATCGCCTCGAGATCGGTGTTCGCGGCGGGCGTATGGTCGATCCGGCCGAGGCCGAACCAATAATAGTCGAAGCCGCGCGGATCGGTCCGCTTGTCCAGCTTCATCCGGCCATAGTCGCGCAGGCCCTGATTCACCGCCTTGATTCCCTTGACCTCGCTCGCAGCGACCGGCGGGAAGTTGACGTTCATGAGGGTGCGCGGCGCCCATTGCGCATCAAGCAACGGGCGCAGCACACGCTCGCCCCATTGCTCGGCAGCCTCGAAGCTGACGCGCTCGCCTGGTGCAGGCGCGGCATAGCGCTGGCTGAGTGCGATCGAGCGGATGCCTGCGAGCGCGCCTTCCATCGCGGCGGAGACGGTGCCGGAATAGCTGACGTCCTCACCCAGATTGGCGCCGCGATTGACGCCGGAGAGGATGAGGTCGGGCGGCGACTCCTTCATGATCTCGGCCAGCGCCATCATCACTGCATCGGTCGGCGTACCGGTGACCGCGAAGCGGTGCTCGCCGAAGCGGCGCAGGCGGACGGGCTCGGTCAGCGAGAGCGAACGGCCCTTGCCCGACTGTTCCTCGAGCGGGGCGACGATGGTGATGTCGTCCGACAAGGTACGGGCGATACGCTCAAGCACTTCGAGCCCGCGGGCGTGGACGCCGTCGTCGTTGGTGAGGAGAATCCTCACGCGGCGGGTTCCAGCCGGTTGATCCCGCGCAGATAGGGTTTGAGCGCTTCCGGCACCGCGACCGATCCGTCCTCCTGCTGGTAATTCTCCAGCACTGCCACCAGCGTGCGGCCGACCGCGAGGCCCGAGCCGTTGAGCGTGTGGACGAAGGCGGGCTTGCCATCGGCGTTGCGATAGCGCGCATTCATGCGGCGCGCCTGGAAGTCGCCGCAGGTCGAGCAGGACGAGATTTCGCGATAGCGGCCCTGGCCGGGCAGCCACACTTCGAGATCGTAGGTCCGCGTGGCAGAGAAGCCCATGTCTCCGGCGCACAGCTTCATGCGGCGGAAGGGCAGACCGAGCGCGATCAAGATGCCCTCCGCACAGGCGGTCATCCGCTCATGCTCGGCTTCGGAGTCGTCGGGCGTGACGATCGAGACCATCTCGACCTTGTCGAACTGGTGCTGGCGGATATAGCCGCGCGTGTCGCGGCCAGCGGCCCCCGCTTCCGAGCGGAAACAGGGGGTAAGCGCGGTGAAGCGCAGCGGCAGCGTGTCGGCGGACAGAATCTGTTCGCGCACGATGTTGGTCAGGCTGACTTCCGCGGTGGGGATCAGCCAGCGGCCGTCGGTGGTCTGGAAGCTGTCCTCGGCAAACTTGGGCAACTGGCCGGTGCCGAACATCGCGTCCGGACGGACAAGGATCGGCGGATTCACCTCTTCATAGCCATGCTCGCCGGTCAGCGTGTCGAGCATGAACTGGCCGAGCGCGCGGGCGAGCTTTGCGGCATGGCCGCGCACCAGCGTGAAGCGGGCGCCTGCAAGCGATGCGCCGGTCTCGAAATCGAGCCCGAGTGCGGGGCCGAATGCGTCATGCTCCTTCGGTTCGAAGGCGAAGACGGGCTGCGTGCCAATCATATGGACGAGCACATTGTCCTCCTCGTCCACCCCGTCAGGGACGTCGGCGGCCGGGAGATTCGGGATGGCGGAGAGGGCGGTCTTGAGCGCCTCGTCCGCCTCGGCCTGATCGGCGTTGAGCTGTTCCAGCTCATCCTTGAGCGCGCCGACTTCGGCCATCAGCGCCTGGGCGCGATCCTCGTCCTTCGCCGCCTTCGCCTGTCCGACCTGTTTCGACAGGTCGTTGCGGCGGGCCTGCACCTCCTGCTGGCGGGTGGTGAGTGCGCGGCGCGACTCGTCGAGCGCGATCAGGCCGGCAGCGAGCGGTTCGGCACCACGGCGGAGCAATGCCGCGTCAAAGGCTTCGGGATTTTCGCGGATCAGGCGGATGTCATGCATGGGGCAGGGCTATGGCGGGGGGCGATGACTCGCGCAACCCGCGACGCACTGCGCGCGTTCACCTGCAACCAACAAGGAGATGAGCGATGCAGGTTCCGCACAACGCCTTTGTCGTGGTCGCCGACGGCCGCAAGATGCTGTTCCTCAGGAACGAAGGCGATGCAACGCACCCTAATCTTCAGGTGGAACACAAACGCGTCCAGGACAATCCGGCGACGCACGAGCAGGCGGCCGACCTGTCGGGCCGGGCGCAGTCGACACGGATGGAAGGCGGAACCTTCGCTTCAGGCGGCGGGACGATGGAGAATGCCGATTTCCACCAGATCGAGGAGGACCGGTTCGCGGCGGAGGCGGCGGAACTGCTCAACCGGCGCGCGCTGGAGAATGATTTCGAGTCGCTGATCGTCGTGGCGCCGCCGCGCACGCTGGGTGAGCTGCGCAAGAACTACCATAAGGCGGTCGAGAATCGATTGGCGGGCGAGATCGACAAGGATCTCACCCGCCATACGATAGCCGAAATCGAGCAGGCGCTGATCGCCGCCGAGTAATCAGGCCGCCGCGTCGGCTTCCTTTGCCTTGCGGTTCTGGAAGCGCTTGCGCACGACCAGCGCCGCAGCGGCTGCGCCGAACAGGAGTACCATCGGCGGGGCAGGGACCGGATCTGGTCCGCCCGACGAGCCGGTGCTGCCGCTCGACGTGCTGGTCGAGGTCGAGGTGCTGGTCGACGAAGTGCTGCTCCAGCCGCTCGACGTGCTCCAGCCGCTCGAGGTCGAGGACGAAACGTCACCCGACGAGCTGGCCGAGGTGGAGGTCGAGGTCGAGACGTTGCCGCTCGACGAGGACGAGACGTCGCCCGAAGACGAGGCCGAGGTGGACGAGCCGCCCGACGCCGAGCTGGTCGAAGACCCGCCGGTCGAGGAGGTGCTGGTGCTCGAAACGCCGCCGGTCGAGGTCGAGGTCGATGAACCGCCCGAGCCACCCGAAGCCGATGAGGTCGAGCCACCCGAGGTGCTGGTCGATCCGCCGGACGAGGTGGACGAGATCACGATCCCGCCGCTGCCGCCCGAGCCGCCCGAACCGCCGAAGAAGCCGCCCGCGAAGAACCCGCCGCCAAAGCCGCCGCCAAAGCCGCCGCCGCCGATCGCGGCTCCACCGCCGCCACCGCCGCCACCGCCACCGATCGCCGGCATTTCGGCAAAGACCGGCGGAAGCGGCACGGGCGCGCCCTGCGGCGTGACCGTGATGACCTGCGGCTGACACTGCGCCGTGGTGGTGACGGTGCGCCGCACGATCCGCTTGCGGACGGCTGGGCGCTTCACGACGCGCTTCGTAATGACGCGCTTCGCCGCGACCGGCTGCTTCGACATGTAAGACCGCTCAGCGCGGGATTCGGCGACATGCACCGCACCGCCGCCGATCACGGCGCCGCCGCACGCACATGCGCACAATTTAGCCAAGGCCATCCGAACCGACATGATCGTTCTCTCTAATTTCCCCGGAGGCTGCGTGGATGCTGCGGACACAGCGCCTGTGCAGGCTCATGCACAGAAAGTGCAGAACAAACCATTAAGTGCAACGCCGTTAACCACAAATCGACATCAACTTGGGTCGTTTTGTCTCCTGCGATGGCGCGCGCTGTGGTTAATGTGCCACAGCGAGACAGCTCGCCATACCCGATCCGGTTATCGCTATCCGATGTGGTTAATGGGTGCCGCCGCACCCCGTGCGGTTCAGGCCCGTGCAATTTTCCACACATCAAGAACAGTTTGGCCCACAAATCTGTGGATTCGGACGCTTGTGGAGCAGGACGCACCTGCCTATAGCGCCGACGGGCAAAAGTCGGGTTTCGATCGGGGCAACCGCTGAAACCCGGTGTGGAGAGTGGCATGGCGACCGTTTACGAGCACCGCGACGAACCCGAAAAAGCGCCGCCGGCTGCGAATGATCTTCCGGACGGCTATCGGCCAAGCCCCGAAGAAGCCTTCATGAATCCGCGGCAGCTGCAATATTTCCGCGAGAAGCTGCTGGCTTGGAAGGATGCGATCCATCGTGAGGCGGCGGGTACGCTGTCGCAGCTTCAGGTCGATTCGCTGCGGGAGGCCGATCTGACCGATCGCGCGTCGAGCGAGACCGACTGGTCGATCGAACTGCGCACCCGCGACCGGCAGCGCAAGCTGATCGCGAAGATCGATGCGGCGCTGCGCCGGATCGACGATGGCGAATATGGCTATTGCGAAGTGACGGGCGAACCCATCAGCCTGGGCAGGTTGGAGGCGCGTCCGATCGCGACGATGACCGTCGAGGCGCAGGAGCGTCATGAGCGCAACGAAAAGGTTTCGCGCGACGAATAGCGCCGGATCGGACGTGGCTACTCATTTCGATTAACGCTTTGGATAGCGATTCCTGTTCTAATTCGCGCATGAAAGCGGATTTGCAGAACGGCATATGGACCAGTTTCCGACCGATCCCCTGAACGCAAATTTGAGCGACGATCCGTCGCACCAGCGCTCTGCGGCGCGTGACAGCCTGTTGCTGTCGGCGCAGCTGCGAGTCGAGGGTGAGGCGGAGACGACGGTCCGTGTCCGCAACCTTTCGGCGGGCGGCCTGATGGCTGAGTATGCGCAGCCGGTCGAGGTCGGAACCGCGGTCGAGGTCGATGTGCGCGGCGTGGGCTGGGTCGGCGGACGGATCGCGTGGAAGGCGGAAGGCCGGGTGGGCATCGCGTTCGACCGTGAGATCGATCCGATGGCGGCCCGCAAACCTGTCGGCACCGGCACGCATACGCCACGCTATGCCAAGGCGTCGGAGACCGCTCCGCGGCCCGCGCGGCCGCTCTTCAAACCCTGACTGGATCTTGGATCCTGGTGCGCGCCCGTCCGCGGATGGCAGGGGCTGCGCGCGAATGCGGCGCCACCCCGGCAGTTCAGCCAGGGTGACACCAAGCCACGCATCACATGTGCGTGATTTCTTCCTTTACCCTCAGTTTCTGGCGCTTCAGATCGGCGATGATCATCTGATCGGGCATCGGCCGTTGCGACTCGGCGCTGATCTTGCGATCGAGAGTCGCGTGCTTGGCCGTAAGTGCCGAGAGATGCGCATTCTGCATGGAAGCTATCCTCCTGCTCGTGGGTTGCGAGGATCACGGAGTAAATCACGATTCGCAGCGCTTGTCGCCCCTTGCGAATCGCTGCATCGACAGGGCAACGGCTTCATGCGGCGGGCCGAAGCTCGTGCCGCTTTGCGGGGTGCATAAACGGATGGAAGATACCGAGATTCTGCGCCGCCTCGAGCTGCTTCGGGTTGAGCATCGCGACCTTGATGCGGCGATCGCGGCGCTCTCTGCCGCGAGCGCGCCCGACCAGCTCCAGGTCGCACGGCTCAAGAAGCGCAAATTGCGCCTGCGCGACGAGATTGCGATGCTCGAGGACGGGCTGATCCCCGACATCATCGCATGAGCCCCCGTCGCGCATCGCTTTGGGACATGAGATCGCTTTGGGACATGGGATTGCGAAGATTGGCTATTTCGCTCTCTGATCCTTTGTGTCAGCGTTGCCTGTGATGAGCAAAGGCGACGCAACATCACGGATTCACCGGCGGCTGATCGACTCGCTCTATACCGAGTCGATGGTGCTGGCGGATGAGGCGCGCGCCTATTTCGACGAGATGGGGCGGAGTGAGCGCGATACGCTCGACGCGATGACGCGCGTCGTCTTCTCCTGCGAGTCGCTCAAGGTCACGACGCGCCTGATGCATGTGATCGCATGGCTGCTGACCCAGCGCGCGGTCGATGCCGGCGAACTTCCCATGGGTGACGCGATGGATCCGTCGCGCCGGCTGGGCACGGCGCCGGAAACCGATGCGGCCTCGTTCGCCGCGATGCCTCTCGCTGCGCAGGGGCTGATCGCGGCGAGCCAGGATCTCTACCGGCGAGTCGCGCGGATCGACGTTACGGAGAGCGAAGAGGCGCCGGTACCGGTCAGCCCCGCGCGGCGGATGCTCGACCGGCTTGCCCACGCTTTCTAGGCGTCAGGCGCTCCAGCCACCCTGCGAGAGGCCGGCGACCCGCGCACGGGCTGCGCGATATTCGCTGTCGAGGCGATCGACATAGTCGGCGACCGGCGTCACGGCATGGACGGCGCCGATACCCTGACCCGAACCCCAGATGTCGCGCCACGCCTTTGCCTTGGAATTGCCGCCCGATCCGAAGTTCATCTTGCTCGGATCGCTTTCGGGCAGATTGTCCGGGTCGAGCCCGGCACCCTCGATCGAGGCGCGCAGATAATTGCCGTGCACCCCGGTGAAGAGGCTGGTGTAGACGATGTCGGACGCGGTCCCCTCGACGATGCCGTTCTTGTAGCTGGCTTCGGCGTTGGCTTCCGCCGTCGCGATGAAGGGCGATCCGATATAGGCGAGATCCGCGCCCATCGCCTGCGCGGCGAGGATCGCGCCGCCATTGGCGATCGAGCCGGAGAGGATGATCGGCCCGTCGAACCATGCACGGGTTTCCTGCACGAAGGCGAAGGGGCTGAGCTGGCCGGCATGGCCGCCCGCGCCGGTGCAGACGAGGATCAGGCCGTCGGCGCCCTTCTCGATCGCCTTGTGCGCGAACCGGTCGTTGATGACGTCGTGCAGCGTGATGCCGCCCCAACTGTGCACGGCCTGGTTCAGCGCTTCCTGCGCGCCGAGCGAGGTGATCACGATCGGCACCTGCCATTTGCCGCAGGTGGCGAGATCGGCCTCGAGCCGGTCGTTCGAGCGGTGGACGATCTGGTTGACTGCGAACGGCGCGGCCGGCCGGCCGGGATTGTCGCGGTTCCAGGCCGCCAGTTCCTCGGTGATCTGGTGGAGCCATTCGTCGAGCTGGCTCTGCGGCCGCGCGTTGAGCGCCGGGAAGGAGCCGACGATCCCAGCCTTGCACTGGGCGATGACCAGTTCCGGGCCGGAGACGATGAAGAGCGGCGACCCGATAACGGGCAGGCGCAGGCGATCGAACAGAGCGGGTAGGGCCATTTGCGTTTCATACCCGAACTGAATTTCCTGTCCAGCGGGCGCGGGAAGATGGGAATGGATTCCATACCCGATCTTTGAAAAGGCTAATCGATGCGGGTCAGACCCGTGCTGAATCGGCGCTGGCGATCGGCATAGCTGTGTGCGGAGATGAGCAAAGCCGCGCGCGCCGTAGCGTCAAGTTCCCGCACCGCCCGCGCGGGGCTGCCGACGATCAGGCAGCCCGGGGGGAATTCCTTTCCTTCAGTCACCAGCGCACCCGCACCGATCAGGCAGTCGTCGCCGATCACGGCGCGGTTGAGGACGATCGCGCCCATGCCGACAAGGACGCGATTCCCCAGTGTGCAGCCGTGCAGGATCGCATGGTGGCCGACGGTGCAATCGGCGCCGACGGTCAGGGGGATGCCGGGGTCCGAATGCAGCATCGCACCTTCCTGCACATTGCTGCGCTCGCCGATGATGATCGGGGTGTTATCCGCGCGGATCACTGCGCCGAACCACAGGCTTGCCCCGTCCGCCAGCTGCGCGTCGCCGATCACATCGGCGCTGGGCGCGACCCAGGCGCCAGGGTGGATAGACGGCGCTTTGCCTTCAAACGCGTACAGGGCCATCGCTGCGTCTCCTCGTCCTCGTGGGAATCTTTTTCGCGGGCGGAACGTCCCGCCGTTTCAACCGTATATCCGCATGACTCGGCACTGCCGAGCCGGATTGCAGGAGACGGCAGATGATGAATCTCATCGTACTTCTCGTCGTGGGTGGTGTGCTGGGCTGGCTCGCCAGCATCGTGATGCGCACCGACGCCCAGCAGGGTATCTTTCTGAACATCGTGGTGGGGATCGTGGGCGCGGTGCTCGCGGGTCTGATCATCACGCCGCTGATCGGCGGTACGACGATCACGCAGGAGTTCAGCCTGACGTCGTTGCTGGTCTCGTTCCTCGGCGCAGTCGTTCTGCTCGGAATCGTGAACCTGGTGCGGCGCGGTTCCGTGCGCTGACCCGGGCAAAACCTTCCCAAGCACCTGGGCGGCTTCGGCCGCCCTTTCTTTTGGCCGCGCGGCCTCGGCCGCCTGGTTCTTCTTGCCGGGTTCTCTTGTGCGTCAGCGAAGGGCGAGGTGCGCGAGTTCGGGGACATCCATGCCGAGCGCCAGCGCCAGCGCGACGCCGCCAAGCAGCACCGCGAGCGTCGACGACATCGAGAACAGGCCCCAGCCGACCGCGGTCACCATGGCCGGATTGGGGCGCTCAAGACGGCGATTCTGCTCGGCCGACACAAGGACGAAGGCCGTCAGCAGCCCGTACAGGAAAACCGTGAATTCGATCATTGCGCTGACCCGCCCCGAAATGCGGCGCAGAAACTAGGGCGGAAAGATTGACGCTTCAATTTCGGCTCGTCGCAACTTTGCTGCATTGCAGCGCAGTTTCGCTGCTCGCAACTCAAGTTGAAACCCGATTCGGCTTTGCTTGACCGGCACCGGATCGCACGCCTATCGCGCACGCAAACGCACACAGGAGAGAATCGCCGCGATGAAGAAGCTCTATCCCAGTGCCGAGGCCGCGCTCGAAGGCCTGCTCCAAGATGGTATGACGATCTGCGCGGGCGGGTTCGGGCTGTGCGGCATCCCGGAGCGGCTGATCGACGCGATTCAGGCTTCGGGGGTCAGGGATCTCACCATCGCGTCGAACAATGCCGGGATCGACAATGAGGGCCTGGGCAAGCTGCTGCGCAGCCGCCAAGTGAAGAAGATGATCTCCTCGTACGTCGGTGAGAACAAGGAATTCGAGCGGCAGTATCTGGCGGGCGAGCTGGAAGTGGAATTCTGTCCGCAGGGCACGCTTGCCGAGCGCTGCCGCGCGGGCGGAGCGGGTATTCCCGGCTTCTACACCAAGACCGGCGTCGGCACGAAGGTGGCCGAGGGCAAGGAAGTGAAGCTGTTCGACGGCCAGGAATATATCCTGGAACGTGGCATCCGCGCAGACCTTGCGATCATCAAGGGCTGGAAGGCGGACGAAGCGGGGAACCTGATCTTCCGCAAGACCGCGCGCAACTTCAACCAGCCGATGGCGACCGCGGCGAACATCTGCGTCGCGGAGGTCGAGGAGGTGGTGCCGGTCGGCAGCCTCGACCCTGATGCGATCCACTTGCCCGGCATCTATGTGAAGCGGATGATCGTCGGCGCGCCTTACGACAAGAAGATCGAATTCCGGACGACACGGGCGCGGCCGGAAGGCGTCGGCGCGGCGTGAACCGGTTGCGCGCCGCGGTCGCGCTGACGCTGTTGCCGGTGATGGCAGGCGGCTGCGTGGCGGCGGCGATCCCGGTCGTCGCAGGCGGGCTGATCGCGCGCGACCAGCTTCCCGGTCGCGACAAGGCCCGCCGCGAGAAGAAGGGCGATCCGGAGCGGAAGGCGGCGATCCCGGCTCCCGTGCCGCAGAAAACCGAAGCAGGGCAGGTCGCGATCACGGCGATTGACGGACGCGCGGTGATCCAGCCCGGCTTGCGGGTGTTGCCGCCGCCGGGCGCTGCGGGCGAAGCCGCGGCGTACAGCCTGCAAGCCTATCAGGCATTGTGGAATCACCTTGCCGCGCAGGCGGAGCGCCGCCGCCGGGGCGAGGCGCTGCAGTCCGTGGTGCTGGCACCGGGAGCCACGCTTGATGCGCCGGGTTATGCGGCCTGCGGCAGCAAGCCGCTCGCCGTCGTGTTCGATCTGGACGAGAGCGAGGACAAGGCGGCCGATCCCGATGCGCGCTGGCGGCGCTGGAAGGGCGACGGCAGCGATACGGTCACGGCAACCCCGGGGGCGGTGGAGGGCATCGATGCCGCGCGGCGCGAGGGAATCGCGGTGATCTTTACCACGCGGCGCTCGCCCGAAAGCGCGCCTGGCGTCACAGGGCTGCTCGACCAGCTGGGCTTTGGCCGGTTCGAGCCCGGCCGTACGCTGATCCTGGCTGGCGGGGCGGACGCGGCCAAGGGCGACGAGCAGGTGCGCCAGGTCATTGCCGCCGGCTATTGCGTGGTCGCGCTGGTCGGCGACTCGCTCAACGATTTCAGCAGCTTGTTCGAGGCGACGAACGACGCGGGCAAGCGTCAGACTGCGGCGACCGAAACGATGGTCGCGCCGCTATGGGGGGCGGGCTGGTTCATCCTGCCCAACCCTGTGCGCAGCGTCGCGGCACCCCAAAACCAGTGATTTCCGACGGAGAGACATGATGCCCTGGACTCGTGATGAAATGGCCGCACGCGCTGCGAAGGAACTGCGCGACGGCTTCTACGTGAATCTGGGCATCGGCATCCCGACCCTGGTCGCCAACCATATCCCGGAAGGGGTCGAGGTGACGCTCCAGTCCGAGAACGGAATGCTCGGCATCGGTCCGTTTCCCTATGAGGGCGAAGAAGACCCCGACCTGATCAACGCGGGCAAGCAGACGATCAGCGAGCTGCCCCAGTCGGTCTATTTCAGCAGCGCCGACAGCTTCGCGATGATCCGCGGCGGGCATATCGACCTCACCGTGCTGGGCGCGATGGAAGTCGCGTCGAATGGCGACATCGCCAACTGGATGATCCCGGGCAAGATGATCAAGGGCATGGGCGGCGCAATGGACCTGGTCGCCGGCGTCAAGAAGATCATCGTGGTGATGGAGCATAACGCCAAGGACGGGACGCCCAAATTCATCCCCGATTGCACGCTGCCGCTCACCGGCAAGAACGTGGTCGACATGATCATCACCGACCTGGCGGTGTTTCAGCGCGCCGATCACAATTCGCCCTTCCGTCTGATCGAGCTCGCCCCTGGGGTGACTGAAGAGGAGGTCGCTGCGAAGACCACGGCGAAGTACGAGGTGGCGCTGGCAGTCGCCTGATCCGCGCCGGCGCGGCAATTTGGCCCTTGCCGGAAACGGTACCGAAACGATAGCTCCATGGCGCGCGGAGGTTTCGCGCGGGGGGCTTTGAATGATTATCGGTATCGACCTCGGCACGACCAACAGCGCCGCCGCGATCTGGCGCGACGGACAGGCCGTGCTGATTCCCAATTCGGTTGGGGATTTCTTGACTCCCTCAGCTGTCAGCGTGGTGGAGGACGGTGCGATCCTGGTCGGGATCGCGGCGCGCGATCGGCAATCGACACACCCACAACTCAGCGCGACCGCCTTCAAGCGCTATATGGGCACGCGTCAGGTGACCAGGATGGGCAAGGCCAGCTTCTCGGCCGAGGACCTGTCCGCGCTGGTGCTGACCAGCCTGAAGGCGGATGCCGAGGCGTTCCTGGGTGAGCCGGTGACCGGCGCGGTGATCACCGTCCCTGCCTATTTCAACGACCGCCAGCGCAAGGCGACCCGTCGCGCGGGTGAACTGGCCGGGCTTGAGGTCAAGCGGTTGCTGAATGAGCCGACCGCGGCGGCGTTGGCGTTCGGGATTCAGGACAGCGAGGAGCGTGAGCCGTTCCTGGTGTTCGACCTGGGCGGCGGTACGTTCGACGTGTCGATTGTCGAAGTCTTTGACGGGGTGGTTGAGGTCCGGGCGTCGGCCGGCGACAATCGGCTGGGCGGCGAGGACTTCAACGACGCGATCACCGCGATCGCGCGCGGGCGCCTGGACATGGCGGCGATGGGCGCGCTTTCACCGCCGGCCTTGCTCCACGAAATCATGCGCGCAGCTGCGGAGCGCACGCGCCGTGCGCTGACTACGAGCGAGACGGCGCCGTTCACGGTGACCCTTGGCGACGCGCAGTTCGGGACCGGGATCAGCGCCTCCGAGTTTGAGACACAGGCACGCTCGCTGCTCGAGCGGTTGCGTGATCCCGTGCTGCGGTCGTTGCGTGAGAGCGACATCCGCGTCGATGCGTTGAGTGAGGTCGTGCTGGTCGGCGGCGCGACGCGGATGCCGGCAGTGCGGAAGGCGATCACCCGTATGTTCGGGCGCTTCCCCAACTCGACGGTGCATCCCGATCATGCGGTCGCGTTGGGCGCGGCGGTCCAGGCGGCGCTGATCGGGCGCGACGCGGGGCTGGAAGAGATCCGGTTGACCGATGTCTGTCCCTTCTCGCTTGGCGTCGACACTACCGAGCGCGATGCGCGCGGCGTGCTGCATGCCGGACTCTTCTCCCCGGTGATCGAGCGCAACACGCCGATCCCTGCCAGCCGGATCAGCTATTTCAGGACGCTGTCGGACAATCAGCGCGAGGTGCATTTCGGGATCTACCAGGGCGAGGCGCGCGAGGTTTCGAGCAATATCAAGCTCGGCCAGCTGGTCGTTCCAGTGCCTCCGCGACCAGCGGGGCAAGTGGGGGTCGAATGCCGGTTCAGCTATGATTCGAGCGGTCTGCTGGAAGTCGATGTGACGGTCCCGGAGACCGGAGTGACGCGCAACATGGTGATCATCGACGAGGCGGACGCGATGTCGGAACAAGAGCTTGCGAGCCGGCGCGATGCGCTGGCCGCGCTCAAATTCCACCCGCGCGACGACAATGACAATGCCGCGCTGATGGCGCGCGCGGCGCGATGCTACGAGAGCTTCATCGGTGCCCATCGTGAACAGATCGGACAGGGGATTCTGCTGTTTCAGTCGGCGCTCGACCGGCAGGAGCCGCGGGGCATCAAGCTTGCCTATGAGGAACTGACCGGACTGCTCGACGCGCTGGAAGGCGAGCGGTTCCTGTGAAGGCGCCCGATGTCTGGTCAATCCTCGGTATCGACGAGACCGGGGACACGCGCGCGATCCGCCGCGCCTACGCAGCCCAGCTCAAGGCGATCGATATCGATGCGGATCCGGAGCATTATGCGGCGCTGCGAACCGCACGCGAGGAAGCGTTGCGCCGCGCTGCAGAAGGGATCGTGCCGGTCGATCCTCGTGACGCGCGATGGCATGATCCTTTGCCGGAGGACAGCGGCGCGAGCGGGGAAGAGCAGGGGTTGCGGCTCACGGTCTCTCCCTTCCTGCCGGCGACGCTCGACACCGCGCTGGCGGCTGCTGCGACGATCCCTGCAGTCCCCGCGGCAGACGCCCGACGGTACAAGGTCGAGACGGGGGTAGTTGAACTCGCTGCGGCGGCCGATGCAGTCGCGGTCACGCTGCCTTTCACGCCGGCCTGCGCGTTCCGGCCTCCAGAGATCGATACGGCGGGTACCGGCACGATCACCGCCTTCGACCAGCCGCACGACGATGGCGAACAGTATAACGGCATTCTCGCGATCCTGTTTCGGGATGGCAAGCGGCGTGAGGACATGCCGTCGCCCGAAGAGGAAGCGGCGTTGCTCGCGCATTTCAGGGCGATCACGCACGGCGCGCGGATCGGCGAGATGGCCTATTTCGCGGAGGCGGAGCGCTGGTTCGGCGATATCGTCGCGCATGGTGCGCCCGCGTCCAACTGCCTGATGGCGCCGGCGGCGGACTTTTTCCGCTGGCGCGAACGCGCGGGGGAACTGGCCGAGGCCGATACGGTGGCGTTCATCAACCGCCGACTGAAGGTGTTCGAGTTTGTCGAGCAGGTAAGCCGCAAGGATCATGTCTGGCACCGGGCATGGCGTGAGTTGACGGCCTATGCACATGAGCGTTCGAACCGGAGCTGGAACGTCAAACGGCGGCATGTTCGCGAGCTGCTCGAAGCGGTGCGCCGCGATTGCCCGGACGTCGAAGACTATTTCGACGGGACCCGCGTCGCGCTGTGGGAGAATTCGGCAGGGTCATTCAACATACCGTTGGGCTATCTTGTCTTTCCGGGAATGGTGCTGCTTGCCCTGCTTGGGCGTTGCTCGGAGATGGAAGCCGAGCGCAACCGGCGGATCGATGCGCCCGTGCAGCTCTCGGCGCCGTGGATGGCGGATGGCGTCGATCAGCGAGCAGGTATCGACCGGGTGCTGCGCGCGATCGGCTATGAGAAGCTGAACCTTGCGCTGATCGAGAGCCGGAATCCCGAACTGGCGAGCATGCTGAGAAGCAACTGGAATCTCGCCCGGGACAGCGCTGGCGGGATGGCCGAATTCCCGGAACGCTTGCGCACGGCTCTGAACGACCGGAGCCGGCTCGTGATACGGAACGCGCCCTATCGTATCATCGCCGCGTTCAAACGGAACGAGCTGGAGCGGGCCGAGCTGTATCGGCTCAAGAGCACGGTCTATTGCGACGACCTGTTCACGCTTGGCCAGCGGCGCCCGCTGCCGGGAACGGAGGCAATCGACAAGCGCCAGGCCGCCCTGATCGAGGACATGCTGCTCGAGACGACCGACCTCAACCAGTCGTCGTCACGGACCTTTGTCATCCCGGAGCCGGTATTCCAGACGATCCTCCGTAACACGGGGCTGAGCGCTGCGCGCGCGCAGGAGGCATTGGACGGAAAGGCAGATGCGACCGATCGCTGCGACGTGCGGATCGCGCTGTTCAAGGCGGTGCTCGCTTTGCCGCCCGACCAGGGCCTGGCTCTGCTCCGTGTGATCTGATGCGACGGCCTGGCCATCCGCGAGGAGCGGATGGCCAGATGAAGGACGGTGTCAGGCCGCCTTGCGCCGCTCCGCCATCTCCTCGTTGAGCATTTCGGCCAGCAGGAATGCCAGTTCGAGGCTCTGGCCCGCGTTGAGGCGCGGGTCGCAATGGGTGTGGTAGCGATCGGCCAGATCGTGCTCGCTGACATCGATCATGCCGCCGGTGCACTCGGTGACGTTCTGGCCGGTCATCTCGGCATGGATGCCGCCGGCATAGGTGCCCTCGGCGCGGTGCACAGCGAAGAAGCCGCGGACCTCGGCCAGGATTCGTTCGAACGGGCGCGTCTTGTAGCCGTTCGCTGCCTTGACGACGTTGCCGTGCATCGGGTCGCAGCTCCACACCACCGGATGCCCCTCACGCTTCACCGCGCGGACGAGCTTGGGCAGGCCGTCCTCGATCTTGTCGTGGCCATAGCGGGTGATGAGCGTGAGGCGGCCCGGCGTGCGCGCGGGATTGAGCGTATCGAGCAGGCGCAGCAGCGCGTCCGGCTCGAGGCTCGGGCCGCATTTCATGCCGATCGGGTTGCCGATGCCGCGCAGGAATTCGACATGCGCCGATCCGTCGAACCGCGTGCGGTCGCCGATCCACAGCATGTGTGCGCTGGTGTCGTACCAGTCGCCGGTGAGCGAATCCTGCCGGGTCAGCGCCTGCTCATAGGGAAGCAGCAGCGCTTCGTGGCTGGTGTAGAAATCGGTGCCCTTGAGCTGGGGGACGCTGTCGGCATCGATCCCGCAGGCCTGCATGAAGTCCAGCGCCTCGCCGATGCGGTCGGCGACGTCGGCGAACTTGGCGCTCCACGGGCTCTTGCCCATGAAATCGAGCGTCCATTTGTGGACCTGGTGCAGGTTCGCGTAGCCGCCGCTGGCGAAGGCGCGCAGCAGGTTGAGCGTCGCGGCTGACTGGCTGTAGCCCTGGATCATCCGCTGCGGATCGGGGATGCGGCTTTCGGGCGTGAAGGCGATGTCGTTGACATTGTCGCCGCGGTAGCTGGGCAGCTCGACGCCATTGATCGTCTCGGTATCGGCCGAGCGCGGCTTGGCGAACTGGCCGGCCATGCGGCCGACCTTCACCGTCGGCAGCTTCGAGGCGAAGGTCAGCACCACCGCCATCTGGAGGATGACGCGGAAGGTGTCGCGGATGTTGTTGGGGTGGAACTCTGCGAAGCTCTCGGCGCAATCGCCGCCCTGAAGCAGGAAGGCCTCGCCGCGCGCGACCTTGGCCAGTTCCTGGGTAAGCGCACGCGCCTCACCGGCGAAGACGAGCGGCGGGAAGCTCGAAAGCTGCGTGGTCGCGGCATCGAGCGCGGCGGCATCGGGGTAAATCGGGAGCTGGCGCGCTTCGGCCGATTTCCAGCTGTCGGGGGTCCATCCCATGGCCTGCTCCAAATTGCGGACATGGACGTACCAGTCCTGATGATGCGCGATGCCGTTGGCGGCGATCTGGTTGAGCACGGCGGGCGAGGCGCGCTTGCCATCCTCTTCCCAGCCCTGAACGGTGGAACCGGGCGTGTCGAACCACGCACCGAAAGCGGCACGGGACAGAGAGCGTTCTTCGCGGAAGCGGCGGATTTTCGAACCAGCTAGAGTCGTCATAGTGCGAGCGCCTTACCCCCGCCGGGTAAATGGGCGCAAGCGATAAATTCACCCATATGGGGTAAATCGACTTTCGCTCGCTGGCGGCGCATGGATCGGCTAGATCAACGCAATGGATGCCGAGCAGGTCCGGGTAGCGGTTAGCGACATGCCGGCACTATTGCGCGCGGTGGTGGTCGAACGGTTTTCGGCCTCCGGCCTAGCCTATCACAATGCAACGCACATCGCGCACATGCTGGATGGGCTGGAGCGCTGGTTTGCGGCGGACCTGACTTCGCGGGACGCGCGAATCCTGCGCTACGCGATCTGGCTGCACGATCTGTTCTACGACGTCGAAGTGCCGGACAACGAGCGGCGCAGCGCGGATATCGGGCTGGCATTGCTGCGCTGGCCCGACGATGAGCGGCGCGATCTTGAGGCATGCATCATGGCGACCAAGGGGCATGCGGCCGGGGAAGGGCTGCCGGCGCTGATGGTCGACCTGGATCTCGCTATCCTTGCCGAGGACCGCGAACGCTATCGCGGCTACGCGCTCGCCATCCGGGACGAGTATCGGCGCTTTCCCGATGCCGCCTATCGCGCGGGGCGGATCCGCGTGCTGACCGCGTTGACGGCTGTGCCCTTGCTGGCGCGACTGTCACAGGCGATGGGCCTTTCCGAAACGGCCCTGGAGGATCGAGCGCGCGCAAACATGGTATGGGAGATCGAGCGGCTGTCGGGCGGGGCCGCTACGGTCGAGGCTGCGCTGGAACGATGATGTGAGGCGATTGGCCTTAATCCTGCCGTTCAGCGTTCCTACATCCGGGGTGCCGGAAGCCGGCGGGTGAAGGAAGGTGCGTAGTGATCCGATTGCTGATGCTGGCGGCGCTCGCCGCGACTCCCGTGATGGCGCAGGAAGCCGACGACGACAACGCACCGCCGCAGCGGGTGCGCAGCGTGCTGCTGTACGGCGACGATCAATGCCCCAAACCCGCCAGCGAGGACGAAGTCGTCATCTGCTCCAAGGTCGGCGAATCACCCTATCGCATCCCCAAATCGCTTCGAAAGAGCGAGCCGACGCCGGCGAGCACGAGTTGGACGCGGCGTGCCGAACTGGTTGACGAAGTGAACCGTCAGGTACTTCCGGGAAGCTGCTCGCCGATCGGCAGCTATGGCCATACCGGCTGCACGATCCAGATGCTGCAGAACTGGCGTGCCGAACGCGCGGCGCAAAAGGCCGAGCAAGCCGCGATCCCGGGCGGGGAAGAGTAAGCTACTGCCCGAAGCCGGGTTCGCTGGCGCGCGCGACGGCTTCGCGAGCGGCGGCGAACAGGGCACCGGCCTTGGCCTCGCACTCGCGCTGTTCATAGGTTGCGTCGCTGTCGGCGACGATCCCCGCACCGGCGGTGACGTGCATCGTTCCGTCCTTCAGGATCGCGGTCCGCAGCACGATGCAGCTGTCCATCGATCCATCAGGCGAAAAATAGCCGACGCCGCCCGCATAGGGGCCGCGCTGCTCGCGCTCGAGTTCGGCGATGATCTCGCACGCGCGGACCTTGGGCGCGCCGCTGACGGTGCCTGCCGGGAAGCCCGCGAACAGCGCGTCGAGCGCGTCGGCGTCGGAGCGCAGCTTGCCGACCACGTTCGACACGATGTGCATGACGTGGCTGTAGAATTCGACCGTGTAGCTGTCGGTGACCCTGACCGTGCCGGCCTGTGCGACGCGGCCGGTATCGTTACGGCCAAGGTCGAGCAGCATGAGATGCTCGGCGCGCTCCTTGGGATCGGCGAGCAGGCTGGTCCGGTTGGCCTCGTCCTCCGCCGGCGTCTTGCCGCGCGGACGCGTGCCGGCGATCGGGCGGATCGTCACCTCGTCATCGCGGACTCGGACCAGGATTTCGGGGCTCGACCCGGTGAGCGCGAAGCCGGGCAGGTCGAGGAAATAGAGGAAGGGTGAGGGGTTCACCCGGCGCAGCGCGCGATAGAGCTCGATCGGCGGGAGCGCGAAGGGCGCGGTGAAGCGCTGCGCAAGGACCACCTGGAAGATGTCGCCCGCGGTGATGTACTCCTTCGCCCGCGCCACCATTGCGGCATAGTCGCCGTCCGCGAGCGTGGGCTGGGCGGTGATCTCGGTGGCGTCCGCGGCAATCTTGGGCGGGAGCGGCGCGGATGCGAGGCGCGCTGCAGTCGCGTCGATCCGCTCGGCTGTGTCAGCGAGCTGTGCTTCGGGATCGCGGCCAGAGCCGGGCCATACCGGCGCGACGAGGAAGAGCGAATCCGCCAGCCGGTCGAAGATCAGGATCACCGTGGGCCGCACGAAGATCATGTCGGGAAGGCCGAGCGCGTCTTCCGCGGCACGGGGCAGCGTTTCGACCAGCCCGATCGTCTCATAGCCGAAATAGCCGACCAGACAGGCGAGTGCGCGCGGGAGCTCGGCCGGCACATCCATCCGGCAGCTCTGGACGAGCGTGCGCAGCGCCTCGAGCGTCGGCTGACCCGCGGGCGCGAACGCCGCGCGATCGGTGAGCCAGTTGGGGTTGATCTCCGCCTGTTGTTCGTGAGCGCGGAAGACGAGGTCCGGGGCGAGGCCGATCAAGCTGTGACGGCCGCGGACGGCGCCGCCCTCGACCGATTCCAGCAGAAAATCGCCGCGACCCGGCTCGATCAGCTTGAGGGCAGCCGACACCGGCGTGTCGGTATCGGCGAGCTGCCGCCGCCACACCAGCGCAGGGCGACCCTGCGCAAGCGCTGCGCGAGCGGCATCAAGGCCCTCGACCCTCCCCTCGACTCCGGTCGTCATCGCGATCAGTTGCCGCCGGTCGACTGGCCGCCGAGCTGCGCCTTGATCCGCGCGATCGCGGCCTCGTCGCGCTTGACCCCGATCGACTTGCGCGCGGCAGCGACGAACTGCTCAAGATACTCGGCGCCGATCACCTGGGTCAGACCGCCGCGGGTCTGCGCGACGAGCGCCTTGTCGTTGCGCGCATCGCCCGGGGTGATCTCGTCGAGCCAGACCACCCAGTAGCCGCCGCCATTGGGGGCTTCGGTCATCTTGGCCTTCTTGGCGGCCATGCTGAACATCAGGCGCACGGGCGGCGGGATCTGCATCCCGGCCTGGGCAAGCTGGCCGCGTACGGCGTCGAGCGGCTGGAGTGCGGGCAGGACAAGGCCGGTCTTCTTCATCGCGTCGGCGATCGGCGTTCCTTTGCCCACGTCCGCGAGGATCGCCGTGGCGGCCTTGCGTGCCGCCTGAAGCTGGCGATCGCGGATGAAGCCGGCGGCGACCGCTTCGCGGATCTCGGCGAGCGGACGCGGGGCGGCGGCAATCACACGCTCCGGCTTGACCAGCGCGAAGCTGCCGTCCTGATCGATCGGGACGATCTGCGCATCGTCGCCGGTTTCCATCGCGAAGCCCGCCTTTGCGACCTGCGCGATCACCGGATCGGGCGGAGTCGGCGTGGCGGCCTCGGCGGCTTCCTGCGTCCGGCCGTCGCCGAAGACGGCCTGCGTGGTTTCTGCCTTGAGCTTGGCATCGGCAACCGCCTCATCGAAGGTGGCGTTGCCGGCGACCGCGGTATCGATCTGCCCGCGCAGGTTGGTCAGCGCCTCGACCTCCTTGCGCTGAGTGATCGCGGTGGCGAGTTCGCCGCGAACCTGGTCAAGGGTCTTGCCGGCAACTTGCTCGATCTTCTCGACGCGCACGATGTGCCAGCCGAGCGGCGAGCGCAGCGGGCCGATGAGGCCGCCCTGCGCCGCGGCGAAGGCGGCATTGGCGATCTCGGGGCTGCTCGCGCGGGCGAAGCTTTCCTTCTCCGCATTGTCGATGGTCGAGGGCTGGAGGCCCGCGCCCTGTGCCGCGGCAGCCAGGGTCGCGCCGCCCTTGATCTTCGCGGCGAGCGCGTTGGCGGTGTTCTGGTCCGCGACGATCACCTGGGCGAGCGTGCGCTTGGTGCTGGCCGCATATTGGGCGGCGTTCTGCTTATAGGCGGCAGCGATTTCCGCTTCGGTCGCCTTGGCGCCTTCCGCGAACTGCGCCGGGCGGACCAGCGCATAGCGGATCACGCGGCGCTCGGGCAGCGTGTAGCGCGTGCGGTTGCGGTTGTAGAAGGCGGTCAGCTCGGCATCGGTGGGCGGAGCGCCCTGAGCGATCGCGCTGACCGGGACATAGCCGACCGACCCCTTGCGGCGCTCCAGCAGCTGCGAGGCATAGGGCAAGGCGAGTTCGGTGGGGATATAGGTGGCGCCGCGGACGACGCCCACGGTCGGGCCGGCGACCCACTGGGCAAGCGTGCCCTGACGGATATCGTCGCGAATCTGATCCGCGGTGATGCCTTCGCGCGCCAGGATCTGTTCGAAATTGCGCTGGCTGAACTTGCCGGTCAGCGGATCGGCAAAGGCCGGAGCCGACGCGATCTCGCCGTCGATCGCGGCCTTGGACACCGCCATGCTGTGATCGCGGGCATATTCCTCGAGCACCATGCCGTTGACCATATCGTCGAGCACCTGATCGAACCCGCCCATCGCGACGAACTGGGTCATGTCGAGCGCCGGCTGCTGCTGGCGTGCGCGCTCGAGCGCATTCTTGAGCCGCTGCTGCAGCTCCTGCTCGGTGACCTTCTGATTGCCGACCTGAACCAGCGCGCCGCCCGAAGGCCCGCCGCCGCCGGAAAGGTTGGTGATGTCGCCCAGCGCGAAGGCTACCGCGATCACCACGAGCAGCAGAAGAGCGATGATCTTGCCCGTGGTCGAGAACAGGATGCGGCGGAGGAAGGTGAGCATGGAGACCCGATCAAAAGTGAAGGATGGTGCTTTAGGGGGGCAATGCGCAGCCATCAAGCTTGTGAAGCGTGTGGGGCACGCTTAGGGGCATTGTCCGAAAACGGACAAACCAGAAATCGACGAGAGGGAATTGGATGCGGCGCAAGCTGGTGGCGGGGAACTGGAAGATGCACGGCCTGATCGCGGCGCTGCCCGAGATCGAGGCGATCGCACAGGCGGCGGCGGTGACTCCCGGCGTCGATGTGGCGCTGTGCGTGCCGGCAACCTTGATCGCTCCGGCGGTGACGGTGGCGGCGCGGATGCCGATCGGCGGGCAGGATTGCCACGCGGCGGACCAGGGCGCGCACACCGGCTGCATCTCCGCCCCGATGCTGCTGGGCGCGGGCGCGGCGCTGACCATCGTCGGGCATAGCGAACGCCGCGCCGACCAGGGCGAGACCGACGCCGACGTCAAGGGCAAGGCTGAGGCCGCGCACCGCCATGGCCTGAAGGCGATCCTGTGCGTCGGCGAGACGCTGGCGCAGCGCGACGCGGGGCAGGCGGAGGCGGTGGTCACCGCGCAGCTCGCCGGATCGATGCCCGACGGCGCGGCGGCGGACTGGCTATCGATCGCGTACGAGCCGGTGTGGGCGATCGGGACGGGGCGGACGCCGACCGAGGCCGATGTCGCGGCGATGCACGGGGCGGTGCGCGCGAAGCTCGCCGAGCTGCTGGGCGCCGAGACCGCAGCGGCGATGCGGGTGCTGTACGGCGGATCGGTGAACGGGGCGAACGCGGCGTCGCTGCTGGGCTGCCCGGACGTGGACGGCGCGCTGGTGGGCGGAGCGAGCCTGACCGCCGAGAAGTTCGTGCCGATCATCGAGGCGGCGGCGGAGCTGTAAACCGCCTTACGAAGTTGACGAACTTACGCGGAACGCATTTTATTTTGTCAACTTCGCCGCCTTTGTCGGGGGCTGCGGACGATCGGCGAGGACCGCCATGGCGAGGCGAAGGTCGGGACGGTGGATCGTGCCGATCTGGCGGCCCTTGTAATAGCGCGGGATGGTGATGCCGTTGATCGCGCGATCCATCGCCAGTGCGAAGACGCGGTCGTAGCTCAGCGACATGGCGATGTCCCAGGCGGCGGCGAAGCTTTCCGCGCCGGGGCGTTCGCGCAGCTTGTAGAGCGACTGGCGGCTCATCCCGACCGCGCGGGTTGCGCGATGGACGGTGCCGGTGATCGCGAGCGCGGTGATGAAGTCGCGCTGTCGCTGGGGCGTCCAGCCATTATGGCGGTTGGAGGTGGGAACGGGCGTGAAGCCGAGCAACTCGGCTTCGTCCGTGGCGAGCAGGGTGCGTGAGTCGTCCATCCACCAGTCTATGGGCATAACCGGGGCGTGTAGGAAAGTTGTTTTTGTTCCCGATGTGTTCCGGTCAGGCCGGGCGCGGCTGATCGGTCTCACGCAGCAGCCAGGCGCGGGCATGGGCCTCGTCCTTGCGCTCGTACACTTCGTAGTGGAGGCCGGGGATCAGCGCGCTTTCGATCCGGCTGGCGGTGCGCACCCACTCCGCATCCGCGACGATGGCGACGCGATCGATCGCGCGGATCAGGCGGATGATGAGGGGGAGGTGTTCAACTCCTCGGCGATCGCGGACAGCGCGACCGAGGGCGAGCCTCGGACATCGGCGAGGATATCGAGCTGCGGCGTGCTGTCGAGGAGGGCCTCGATCCGGGCGAGCGCGGGCGCGACGTCGGCGACGGTGAAATGGCCTTCCGCGACGATGGCGATGGCGCGGGGGGAGAGGGGGGTGAAGGTTAGCATGTTGGAACTGCCAGCAGCGACAGGCCGGACTACCTCTTTTTCACATCTTCAAACGATTTCACAATTGTGTTTGTGACTCGCTCGACGCTCGCCTTCGCTCGATCCGATGGTGAAGTAGTCGCCAAGCGGTGAGACTGAGCGAATGGCACGGGTTCGCGCTTCTCTGACGCGTGAAGGCTTGTCCAATGGCCGCTCATTCTGAACCTTCCTGATCGGCGCCCTTAGCCGGGCTTGTGGACCCATAACGTCGAAAGAAGTAGCGAGGGTTAAGCTCCGGCTCGAAAAAGTGCTTTCGCTTCACCCAAACAAATCCTTCAGCGCGCGTTATCATTGCCACGTCAATTGGCCCACCCACCGACTCGGCATCGGCTGAAAATTTTCGTTTGAGGGACGTGATCTGAACGAGGCTTTCCGAAAGTGCGGCCAATTCCTGCTTCGGCATCGACCGGATGATGTCTGAAAATTTGGCCTCCGAACTGCTTAGATGATCGGGGACGAGCTTCCTGCGAAACTCCTCCATTATGCCTTCAAGTGAATTTTCGACGGCCTCCTTCAGAGCTGTCGCCACTGGCTCATCCATAGTCGCGGCGACGCCTTCAATTTGCAGGCGCAATGAACTCAAGGCGCCGTCGAAATATCGATCGCACAAGTCAAGGAACTGCTGATCCATTCCGTACATAAATCGATCTACCATCTCCTGCTGCGCAAACGGGATGACGGTCGCGACTGGAACAAGCTTCCGATCAACGTCGAATTTTCGGTCGAATCGATATTTCAGCTTTCCAGCGATCACACCGTAGATCGCATAGGAAACAAGTGAGGGGAAAATCTCGCTTTTTCCAAATCCGGCGAATACGAGGCCAGTGAGTTGTTCGTGCTGATAGTCCTTCAGAAGACAGAGCGCCGAAATGGACTTGATACGATCCAAGGCGGATTGGGAAAGCTGTATGTCCCCGAAAACAATGGAGATCAGCTGGTCAATGGTCTCCCCATGAGCCGCTTGAACCGCAGCCTCATCTAGGCCATTCGCCCATTCAGGTGTGCTTCGCTCCTGTAAAATAAGTAACTCTTGGGTAAGGGCGAGAAAAACCTCGGACTCCATCTTGGCTAGAATTTTCTCGCCAGTCGTGTCTTCTTCTGGAAGCTCAGAGAGTTCGTCGATAACCCTTGACCCGGCTCTGTTATAAAGTTCCCTTAGAGAGTCCATTTTGTGAACAAGGGAACCAAAGATGGCTTCTTCAATTGTAAGGGTTGGCGCTTCGATAGATTCTAGATATGAAAGAAAAGATTCTGCGAAACTAAATACCGTATCAAAATGAGAGTGGCATTTTTGGTCCCGGAAAATCTTGATACTTGCTTCAATAGGAATTCCTTGAAATTCCGGATTGTTATAAACCATTATGCCAATCGGGTCGTGATTGGTTGCCTCGAAGATTTTGTCAGCTGAGTTGTAGACTTTTTGCGTGCCGCCCACTGATAGAGTGACTGCGCTATCGGCGGCTAAAGTCACTGCCAGCTTATTCAGAATGGCGATTTCAGCAGTCACAGGCACCCCCCGTCAGATATTTTAATGTTACCCCACCGACACAAAACTATCCATTACCCGCTTCCGCCCGGCCTGTTCGAACTCGATCTCCAGCTTGTTGCCTTCGATCTCGACGATTTCGCCGTAGCCGAACTTCTGGTGGAAGACGCGCATGCCCAATGACAGGTCGTCGCGGCCCTTGTTGCCCAGGCTCACCGCGCTGGCGCGGCTTTCGACGACGCGCTTGGGGGCGGTGGTGAAGGTCGAGCTGGGGGCGGCGGCGCGTTGCCAGCCGGGGCCTCGGCCGGTGCCGCGGCCGACATGGGCGAAGGGGTCGCTATGCTCGCTCCAGTTGGCGCGCCACAGGCTGGCGCCGCCGGACATGGTCGATTCCTCATCGACATGGTCCTTGGGCAGCTCGCCGACGAAACGGCTGGGGATGGAGCTGGTCCACTGGCCGTAGATGCGGCGGTTGGCGGCGTGGAGGATGGTCGCGAGGCGGCGGGCACGGGTGATCGCGACATAGGCGAGGCGGCGTTCCTCCTCCAATGAGGCGAGGCCGCCTTCGTCGAGCGCGCGCTGCGACGGGAAGATGCCTTCCTCCCACCCCGCGAGGAACACAGTGTCGAACTCAAGCCCCTTGGCGGCGTGGATGGTCATGATCGTGACCTTGGGCTCGTCCGCCGCGGCGTCATTGTCCATGACGAGGCTGACATGCTCGAGGAAGGCGCCGAGGGTTTCGTATTCCTCCATCGCGCGGACGAGTTCGGAGAGGTTCTCGAGCCGGCCGGCGGCCTCGGCGGTGCGGTCCGCCTGCCACATCGCGGTGTAGCCGCTTTCGTCGAGGATGATCTGGGCGAGCTCGGTATGGGGGATTCCTCCCGGCTGCGCCGGGGCCCCTCCACCGTCCTGCGGACGATCCCCCTCCCAGAGCGAGCTCGGGGAGGAATAGGCCATGTCGCGCCAGCGGGCGACGTCGCCGACGAAGTTGCCGAGCGCGCGGCGGGCCTGGGGCGTCAGCTCGTCGGTGTCGAGGATGCGCGCGGCGGCGAGGAGCAGGGGGATGCCCTCGGCCCGGGCGAGCTGGTGGATCTTGGCGATCGCCTTGTCGCCGAGGCCGCGCTTGGGGACGTTGACGATGCGTTCGAAGGCGAGGTCGTCGGCGCCCTGATGGACGATGCGGAGATAGGCGAGCGCGTCGCGGATCTCGGCACGCTCGTAGAAGCGGAAGCCGCCGACGATGCGATAGGGCAGGCCGGTGGCGATGAAGCGGTCTTCGAACTCGCGCGTCTGGTGCTGGGCGCGGACGAGGATGGCGAATTCGTCGAGCGATTTGCCGTCGCGGCGCTGGGCGCCCTCGATCTCCTCGCCGACGCGGCGGGCCTCTTCCGGCCCGTCCCATACGCCGACGACCTTGACCTTCTCGCCCGCGTCCTTCTCGGTCCACAGCTCCTTGCCGAGGCGGCCGCCGTTGTTGGCGATGACGCCGGAAGCGGCGGCGAGGATGTGCGGGGTGGAGCGGTAATTCTGTTCGAGGCGGATCACCTTGGCGCCGGGGAAATCCTTCTCGAACTTGAGGATATTCTCGACCTGCGCGCCGCGCCACGAATAGATCGACTGATCGTCGTCGCCGACGCAGCAGATGTTCTTGCGCTCCTGCGCGAGCAGGCGGAGCCAGAGATACTGGACGCTGTTGGTGTCCTGATACTCGTCTACCATGATGTAGCGGAAGCGCTGCTGGTACTGTTGCAGCACGTCGCGGTGGGTCTTGAGGATCGTCAGCATGTGCAGCAGCAGGTCGCCGAAGTCGCAGGCGTTGAGCGTGCGCAGCCGGTCCTGATATTGCGCGTAGAGCGACTGGCCGCGGCCATTGGCGAACAGCTCGGACTCGCCGGCGTCGAGGTCCTTCGGCGTCAGGCCCTTGTTCTTCCACCCGTCGATCAGCCCGGCGAGCTGGCGCGCGGGCCAGCGCTTCTCGTCGAGGTCGTTGGCGGTGATGAGCTGCTTGATCAGGCGCAGCTGATCGTCGGTGTCGAGGATGGTGAAGTTGTTCTGCAGCCCGACCAGCTCGGCATGGCGGCGCAGCATCTTGGCGCCGATCGCGTGGAAGGTGCCGAGCCACGGCATCCCCTCGACCGCGTCGCCGACCAGCCCCCGGACACGCTCACGCATCTCGCGCGCGGCCTTGTTGGTGAAGGTGACGCTGAGGATCTCCGACGGATAGGCGCGGCGGGTCCAGAGGAGATGGGCGAGGCGCGCGGTGAGCGCGGCGGTCTTGCCGGTGCCTGCGCCGGCAAGGACGAGGACGGGTCCGTCGAGCGTGAGCACGGCTTCGCGCTGCGGCGGGTTGAGGCCGCGCAGATAGGGGGGATCGTCGGGAGAGGCTTGCGGTACGGACATCGGTGAACAGTTAGGGAACGCGGCGAGTCGGGGCAAGCGCGGATGGCGCGCTGAAGCGGTGCCGGGTGCCGTGCGCCCGAGACACCGCTTGCGCGGGCGCGCGGGCGGGTGCAGGGGAGCAGCATGTGGGACAAGATCAAGCGCCGGTTCAATGCACGCCGGCTGTTGCTGCTCGTCGCCCTGGCGGGCGTGGCGCTCTATGTGGGCTGGCGCACCGGCGGGTTCGACCAGACCCCCGAGCAGAAGCCGTGCGAGGCCGGCCGCAAGGAAATCAAGGACGACAAGGGCCAGGTGGTGCAGGTGACTCGCACGACCTGCTTCGAAGACAAGAAGTGACGGCGCGCGAACGCCGCACGATCTGGGGAGTGATGGATGGACGCTGACCGGGCACGGCAACGCCGCGCGCTATGGGCGAGCTTTGTAGGGACGGGAATCGAGTTCTACGATTTCTACATCTACGCGACCGCCGCGGCGCTGGTGTTCGGGAAGTTGTTCTTCATCGGGAGCGAGGCGGAAACGCAGCTCTGGGCGTATCTGACGCTCTCGATCGCATTCTTTGCGCGGCCGGTGGGGGCAGCGGTGTTCGGCCATTATGGCGACCGGATCGGACGCAAGGCGACCCTCGTCGCGTCGCTGCTGACGATGGGGCTTTCGACCACGCTGGTGGCGTTCCTGCCGACCTATGAGATGGCGGGGTGGATCGCGCCGTTCGCTTTGTGCGTGCTGCGGTTCGGGCAGGGCTTTGGCCTTGGCGGCGAATGGGGCGGCGCGGCGCTGCTGGCGGTGGAGAATGCGCCGCCGGGCTGGCGCGCCCGCTTCGGCAGCGCGCCACAGATGGGGGCGCCTGCGGGGTTCATCGCCGCCAACGGCCTGTTCCTGCTGCTCGGCATGATGATGACCCCGGCGCAGTTCGCCGAATGGGGCTGGCGCATCCCGTTCGTGCTGTCCGCGGCGCTGGTCGCGGTGGGGCTATGGGTGCGGCTCAAGCTGGGCGAAACGCCCGAGTTCAAGGCGAGCCTGGCCGAAGCGCCGCCGCCCAAGGTGCCGCTGGGCGAGGTCGTAACCAAGCATGGCGGTGCGCTGCTGGGCGGGACGATCGGCGCGGTGGCGTGCTTCGCGACCTATTATATCGCGACCGCGTTCCTGCTGGGCTGGGGGACCAAGTCGCTCGGCTATCCGATGCAGGACTTCCTGGGGTGCCAGCTGGTCGCGATCCTGTTCATGGCGGCGGGCATCTACCTGGCCGCGTGGATGGCCGACGCCAAATACGATCCGCGGCGCGTGCTGGCGGGCGGGTGCGTGCTGGTCGCCGCGAGCGGGTTCGTGATCGCGCCGCTGATGGCGGGCGGCCTCATCGGGGTGTTCGCGTTCCTGTCGCTGCTGCTGTTCGCGATGGGCTTCGTCTACGGGCCGCTCGGCGCGTGGCTGACAGACCTGTTCCCGCCGCGTGTGCGCTACACCGGCGCGTCGATGACCTTCAACATCGCGGGGGTGATCGGCGGCGGGCTGACGCCGTTCTTCGCGCAGAAGCTGGCGCTCAAGGGCGGGCTGATGCCGGTGGGCTGGTATCTGAGCGCGGCGGCGGTGCTGAGCCTGGTGGCGCTGATCGCGCTGAGAGACCGGCGCGAAACGACCTAGCGTCCGGCGAGGACGAGGCTGTCGAGCCAGCGGTCCGCGCTGGCGGGGCCGTCGCGGAGCATGCGGCGGCGATATTCGGCCTTGTTGCGCGACCACGCCGCCTGACGCTGGGCCTGTGTGACGCGCCCGGCCGGGTGGGTGACCTTGTGCTTCTGCTGCGCGCGTTGGCGCTGCCGCTGCTGATGCTTGCGGAGATTGTCCCAGCGTTGCGCATCGAGCGTGGGGTTGAGCCATTGCGCCTGCACCGATGCAGGGCCGGTGAAGAGCAGGGCAGCTGCGCAGATCGCGACGGGCGTGTATCGCATGTCCGGCTCCGCTGGGTAGCACTTCGTGGCAGAACCACGAAGCAGCGGGCCGGGTTCCCTGACGCGGATCAGGTTGCGCGCAGGATCGTCAGCTTGGCCTTGCCGTGCACGCGTTCGGCGTCGATCTCGAAACCGGCGACTTCGATCGCCTCATTCTTCGCGGTCTCGATGCTGATCCAGGTCGCAGGGCCGGTCCAGCCGAGGCGGGCGAGCTTGTCGAGCGCGACCGAGCCTGCGCCGGTGCCATAGGGCGGGTCCATCAGAATCACGTCCATGGGCTTGGGCGCGGGACCGAGCGCGAGGACCGAGGTGGCGCGGATGTCCGCGCGGACGCCCAGCTTCTCCGCATTCATACGTAGCGCATCGAGCGCGGCCCGATCCTGCTCGACGAACAGGCACGAGGCGGCGCCGCGCGACAATGCCTCGAATCCGAGCGCACCCGACCCGGCGAAGAGATCGGCGACGGCCAGATCCTCGAAGCTGCCGACGCGGCTGGCGAGCATCGAGAACAGCGCCTCACGCGTGCGATCGGCGGTGGGGCGGGTGGCGTCTCCCTTGGGCGCCGCGAGCGGACGGCCGCGCCATTGGCCGGCGATGATCCTCATTTACGCGGCCCCCGCTTGGCGGGCGCCCCCTTGCCCGCCGGCGGGCGGGGGCGGCGATCGTTCGAGCGATAGTGGCGCTTGGGGCGATCGAGCAGCGGACCGGCATCGTCGTCGATCCGCGCGGGCCTGGCCTTGGCTGGCTTGCCTGCCGCAGCCGTGCGCGGATCGGCTTCGCGTCTCGAAGCCTTGTCGGACGCTACGCGCTGGCGCCGGCGCTGCCCGACGCCGAATTTTTCCGGTCCGGCGGGTTTCCGGGCTGCCGGCCTTGCGCGCTCCTCCGAAGGCCGGTCGTCCCGGGCTGCCGGTGCCCGCCGGCCTGCCGTCTTGGGGCGGTCGTCGGAATCCGGACGCACGTGCCGGGCAGCGCCGCGATTGCCAGGCTTTGCGGCGCCAGCGGCCGGACGAGCCTCCGAACGGGGCGCCCCGCGCGATCCAGCCCCGGGTTTCCCCGTCGAGCGATCCGGTGACACCGCCTTGCGGCGTTCGGCGCGATTGGCTGGTGGCGAGGTTTCGGCCGGATCCGTTTCACTGGGCTCAGCGTCGATCTGCACCGCCTTGGGCTTGTTCGACAGTTGCAGATTCGACGCGGCCTTGCCGCCGCCCGGACCCGCGAGTGCCTTACGGAACAGGATCAGGTCGTGCTGGCGAACCTCATCGACCGCGCCCGGGGGCATGTCATCGAGGTGGAAGGGGCCGTAGCGGGTGCGGATAAGACGGCTGACCTTGAGTCCGAGATGCTCGAGTACGCGGCGGACTTCGCGGTTCTTCCCTTCGGTCAGGGTCAGTTCGATCCAGACATTCGCGCCGGTACGGCGTTCGAGATTGGCGTTGATCGAGCCATAGCGAACCCCGTCGATCTCGACGCCGAGCATCAGATCCTCAAGCTGGTCCTGGCTGACTTCGCCATAGGCACGGGCGCGATAGCTGCGCTCGACCCCGGTGGCGGGCAGCTCGAGCGCGCGCTTGAGTTCGCCATCGGTGGTCATCAGCAACAGCCCCTCGGTATTGAGGTCGAGGCGGCCGACCGGCATCAGCCGGGGCAGCCCTTTGGGCAGCTTGCTGTAGATGGTCGGGCGGCCCGCAGGATCGCGCTCGGTGGTGAGCAGCCCGCTGGGCTTGTGGAAGCGGAACAGGCGTGCGGGCGTGGCGGCGGCAACCGCTTCGCCGTCGACGGTGACGCCGTGCAGCGAGGTGAGGATTGTGGCGGGGGTGGTCAGGATTTCGCCGTCGATGGCGACGCGGCCGTCGGCGATCATGCGCTCGATCTCGCGGCGCGACGCGATTCCGGCACGGGCGAGCAGCTTGGCGATGCGTTCGCCGCGGCGAGGCGATTCCATGGGTGATGGCGGGGACATTCGCCGCGCGATACAGCGGGTTGGCGTCCGGCGCAAAATTCTTGTGTGGCGGGAGCCGCTTTCGGCCCTAGTGCGTTCTGGCCGCGTAATCATGTGGGTGGGTCATGTTGTTCGGAAAGAAGAACCGGCGGATCGCGCGGCTGTTGATCGTCGAGGACGAGCCGCTGGTCGCGTTCGACACCGAACATTTCCTGACCGAAGAAGGGTTTGTGGTCGTCGCGACCACCGATTCGGTGGCGGAGGCGATCGGGCATATCGGCGGGCGCAAGGCGATCGACCTGGTGCTGGTCGATCTGGGGCTGCGTGACGGCGACGGCGCCGATGTGGCGCATGCCGCGAAAGCGAAGGGCGTGCCGGCGCTGATCGTGACCGGGCGGCGGCTGGACCAGGTCGAGGCGATCGGCCTTGGCTGCCTGTCCAAGCCCTATCCCCAGCGCGACCTGCTGCGCGCGATCGCGATCGTCGAGGCGCTGCTCGACGGCAAGACCCCGCGCCGCGTGCCGGCCAGCCTGAAGCTGTTCCAGTCCGTCGCCTGAAGGGCTTTGCATCGGCGTTTTTGCCGCTAGGGTCGCCCGATTGCCGGACAAAGGGGCGGGGATGCAGCGTACGGAAGAGAAGAGCGGTTTCGGGTATGTGATCGCTCAGCTGGGGCTGGTGGGGGCGCTGGCGTCGCTGCTGCTGCCATGGATGTCCGCGACCCTGCCGGGCGCTTCGCCGGTGATCGGCCGCGGGATCGACATCGCCTCGGGCGTTACCGGAGCCGGCATCAGCCTGGCGCCGTCGATGACCTTCAATATCGCGCTGCTGGTGGTGCTGATCACGCTGGGCGCGAGCCTGATCTGGCGGCGGCGCGGCGGCGCGTCGATGCTGGTCGCCGGAAGCGTGGTGGCGCTGGCGCTGATCCTGATCGCCGCGCTCTACACCATCTACGCCCCGCCCAAGGCATTGCGCGAGGCGGGGGCGGTGTTCGCGCCGTCCTTCGGCCTGTTCGCGGGCGCGGGCGCGCTGATCCTGGCCTTTTTCGCGGCGCGCGCTGCGGCACCGGCGAACTGGCGTGACGAACTGCCCGAAGCGGTGCGCCCCTATTTCGAGACCGCACCGCTGGCTGCGCTGGCGCTCGGCATCTCCTCGGGCTTCCCCTATGCGATGATCGGCGCGACGCTGACCTCGCGCCTTGCGCAGCAGGGGATCGACAAGTCGACGATCACCGCCTTCACGCTGGCGATCCTGGTCTACAACCTCAAATGGCTTTGGGCCTGGATCGTCGATGGCGTTCGCATCCCGGTGCTGGGCAGGCTGGGGCAGCGTGTATCGTGGCTGATCGTCTCGGCGATCCTCGTGGCCGCAGCGGTCGTGAACCTTGCGCTCACGCCGCCGGACCCGAACAACATCGCACCGATCATCACCGCCGCGATCCTCGTCGGCGTGGCGGGCGCGACCTATGACATCGTCATCGACGGATTCCGTATCGAGATCCTCGAACCGCGCCAGCTGGGCGTCGGATCGGGCATGTCGCAATATGGCTGGCGCATCGGATCGGCGAGCGCGGGTGCGCTGGCACTGGTGATCGCGGCGCGGATGGGCTGGGAAGCGGCCTATATGGCGTGCGCGCTGTTCGTGCTGCCCGCGGTGATCGCCGGCATCGTCGTCGGCGAGCCCGCACGGCATCGCGAGGCAGCGCAGCGCAAGGGCATCGGCCAGGTCGCCAGGTCGATCTGGGGGCCGTTCCAGCAATTCTTCACCCGCGAGGGTGCGCTGGTCGTGCTGCTGTTCATCCTCGTCCACAAGCTGGGCGACACGCTGAGCCAGCTCACCGTGCGGCTGCTGTTCGACGATCTCGGCTTCACCAACGACGAGATCGCCTTCTACGACGTCGGCCTCGGCTTCTTCGCGCTGATGATCGGCATTTTCGTCGGCGGCATCCTCTACGCCCGTATCGGGATGAAGCGGTCGGTGCTGCTGAGCCTGGTGCTGATGGCGGTCTCGAACCTGAGCTTCGCGGGGCTCGCGGCGGCCGGTCATTCGAACCTGATGATGGCTGCGGCCATGTGCTTCGAGAATTTCGCGAGCGGGATCGGCGGCGTCGTGCTGGTCGCCTATTTCTCGGCGCTCACCGACCTGCGCTACACGGCGGCGCAATATGCGCTGATCTCGGCGGCGGCGAGCATCGTCGGGCGGTTCATCACCGGGACCAGCGCGGGGTCGCTGATCGAGGCGATGGGCTATGTGAACTTCTACCTGCTCACCGGCGTGGTCGCGGTGCCGGGCATCGTCATCTTCTGGTGGATGATGCGCACGGGGCTGGTCGATCGTTCGATCGGCAATGCCGGGACCGAGGGCGATGCGCCGGCGGAAACCGCGCGCTAGGCCTCCAGCGGCAAGCCCAGATCGGCGAAGGCGCTGGCGAGCGCGTGGGCGGTGGTGAGAACGCCGTCGGCCTGACGCACGCCGAGCAGGTCGGCGAGCAGGATATGGGCGCGGGCCGGATCATGGGGCGCGCGCGCGATGCTTTCGAGCGTGGCGCTTTCCGCCGCGGTCATGCGCGCGCAGCACCAGGGTGCGATCTGGATCGGTCCGGCAGAGGCGGTCGACATCTCCGCCATCAGCGAGCGAAGCAGGATCAGCGGGCGGCGGAAGTCGCGGCCGAAGGCGGTAACGAAGGCGTGCGCCGCGGCAGCGTCATGAAGACCGCCTGCGCCCATCTGGCGAATGCCGAACAGCAATAGCCGCGCACCGGGATCCTCGGGCTGAAGGCGGGGCAGGGCGTGACCCAGCGTGGCGAGTGCGGACATGCGGCGGACTCCGGATTCGATTCGTCCGGCTATCCTGACAGGCTGTTATTGATAGTCAATCGCAATAAGAATTAGTCGGGGAGCTCGTCGTTCGCGCGGAGCACTTCACCGGCGAGATAGAGCGAGCCGAGGATGAGGATGAGCGGTGCGGGGCCGTCGGGCGCAAGGCTGGCGGCGATGGCGCGAAGGGCTTCGTCCGGAGTCTCGGCAGTACCGGTCGCCGGGATGCCGAGCGTTTGGGCTTCGGCGGCGAGATCGGCAGGCGCGTGATGCGCATGGCCGGGCACCGGGATCGCGGTCAGTGACTCCGCAAGCGGAGCGAAGGGGTTGAGCAGGCCTGCTGCGTCCTTGTTGGCGAGCATGCCGAGGACGAGGTGAACTGTACGTCCCTGCGCGACCTGCGCGAGCGCCGCGCTGACCGATTGCGCAGCGGCTTCGTTGTGCCCGCCATCGAGCCAGATCTGGCCGCCGGGCGGGAGCAGGCCGAGCAGCGGGCCGGGGGACAGGCGTTGCATGCGGGCTGGCCAGCGGGCGGCGGTGGCGGCAGCCGCGAAGGCTTCGGGCGGGATGCTGAGCCGCTGCTGGTGGCGAAGCGTGGCGATGGCGAGCGCGAGATTGCCCGGCTGATGCGGGCCGGCCAGTACAGGCAGTGGGGTTTCGACGGTGCCGTTCGCGTCGCGGTAGCGGAGGCGGCCGTTCGCGACTTCATAGTCCCAGGCCGTGCCGCGTGCGAAGACCGGGGCATCGGCGGCGGTCGCGACTTGCGCGATCCGTTCGGTAACCGATGGGCCATAGTCCATCGTGACAAGCGGGATGCCGGGCTTGGCGATCCCGGCCTTCTCACCCGCAATGACTTCGGCGGTGTCGCCGAGGAAGGCCTGATGATCGATGCCGAGCTGGGCGATGGCGCAGGCGGCGGGCGCGGGGATGACGTTGGTGGCGTCGAGCCGGCCGCCGAGGCCGACTTCGACGATGCAGGCGTCGGCAGGCGTGCGGCTGAAGGCGAGAAAGGCGGCGGCGGTGGTCACTTCGAAGAAGCTGGCGCCGATATCGCCGCCGGCATCGAGAACCTCCTCGAGCAAGACGGCGAGGGTATCGTCGTCGATCAGTTTGCCGGCGAGGCGAATGCGTTCGTTGAAGCGGACGAGGTGCGGGCTCGAATAGACGTGCGCGGTGAGCCCGGCGGTTTCGATTGCGGCGCGCAGGAACGCGCAGGTCGAACCCTTGCCGTTGGTACCGGCGACGTGAAGCACCGGGGGGAGCTTGAGATGCGGATCGCCGACGCGCGCGAGCAGGCGGGTAATCCGGTCGAGCCCGAGAATGTCGGCGCCGGGGCCGAGTGCCCAGAGGCGGTCGAGCTGGCGCTGGACGGCGGGGTGGGAGGAGTTGGCGTGGTCGGGCATCTCTAAGCCCTCTCCACCAAGGGGAGAGGGTTTGGGAGAGGGGGTGAGGCAAGCATATCGCTCAAGATCGTGAGCACCCCTTCGAGATTGGTCATCACCTCGTTGTTCCTGAAACGGGTCACGCGATAGCCTTGCGTTTGGAGATATGCGGTTCGGTGTTCATCGCGTGACGGGGCAGCATGCGTGGCACCGTTGAGCTCGATGATCAGCTTTCGCGATCGGCAGACGAAGTCGGCGACGTAAGGACCGATCACGACTTGGCGGCTGAGCCTTGTTTGTTCGAAGCGTTTGGCGCGCAAGGCTGTCCAAAGCTCGCGTTCAGGTTGGGGCATGTTGCTTCGTAGCTGGCGGGCGCGGTCGAGCAACTTCGGGTCGGTCTTCGCCACTGCCCCTCTCCCAACCCTCTCCCCAGAGGGGAGAGGGCTTTTGCCCTCACGCCGCCGCCTTCTCTCCACCTACCAGCAAGCCGATGAGCTGGCTGAGCTTCTCGCGCAGGTTCTTGCGGTGGACGACCATGTCGATCAGGCCGTGGTCGAGATAATATTCGCTGGTCTGGAAATCGTCGGGCAGCTTCTCGCGGATCGTATTCTCGATCACGCGGCGGCCGGTGAAGGCGAGGGTCGCCTTGGGCTCGGCGATCTGGACGTCGCCCAGCATCGCATAGGCCGCCATCACGCCGCCCGAAGTCGGGTCGGTCAGCACGACGATATAGGGCAGGCCCGCATCGTGGAGCATCTGGATCGCGACGGTGCTGCGCGGCATCTGCATGAGGCTGAGGATACCCTCCTGCATGCGTGCGCCGCCCGAGGCGGTGAAGACGATGTACGGCGCACGCGCGCCGATCGCGGCCTCGACCCCGGCGATGAAGGCTTCACCCACGGCCTGCCCCATCGATCCGCCCATGAAGGCGAAGTCCTGCACGCCGATCACCGCCTTGTGCCCGTCGATCGTGCCGCTGGCGTTGAGGAAGGCGTCCTGCTCACCGGTGCTGGCGCGCGCGGCCTTGATCCGCGCGGGATAGGGTTTCTGGTCGCGGAACTTGAGCGGATCCTCGGTCACGCGCGGGCCGGGCAGGATGGTGTAGCCGGCGTCGAACAGCTGTTCGAACCGGGCCTTGCCGCCGATCCGCTCATGATGGTCGCAGAGCGGGCAGACCGACATGTTCTCCTGCAGTTCGCGGGTGAAGACCATCTGCCCGCAACCCTTGCACTTGTGCCAGAGATTGTCGGGCGTCTCCGCCTTGTTGGGGATGACGCTCGACAGGGCGTTGCGGACGCGGCTGAGCCAGCTCATGCGGGTTCCTTTCGGGCGGCCTTCAACGCGGCCGACAGGGATTGAATATAGGTGCGGACCGCGGCGGGCGCATCGGCGCCGTTGGCTGCGATCAGGTCGATGATCGCCGAGCCGACCACGACGCCGTCAGCGACGCGGCCGATCGCGGCGGCCTGCTGCGGGGTGCGGACGCCGAAGCCGACCGCGACGGGCAGGTCGGTCGCGGCCTTGAGCCTGGCGACCGCGGCCTCGATGCTGTCCTGCGCGGCTTGCTGGAGGCCGGTGATGCCGGCGACCGAGACATAATAGAGAAAGCCGCTCGCGCCGCTCAGCACCGCAGGCAGGCGCGCCGAATCGGTGGTCGGGGTAGCGAGGCGGATCGTGGCGATGCCGTGCGCGGCGAAGGGCGCGATCTCGTCGGCCTCCTCGGGCGGAATGTCGACGATGATCGTGCCGTCCACGCCCGCGTCCACTGCCTTCTGCGCAAAGGCTTCGGGTGTGGGACGGGTCATGGTGTTGGCATAGCCCATCAGCACCAGCGGAACGTCAGGATGCCGCTGGCGGAAGGCAGCGGCGATGGCCAGCACGTCGGCGGTGCGCGTGCCCCTGGCGAGGCTGCGCAAATTCGCGGCCTGGATCGCCGGGCCGTCGGCCATCGGATCGGTGAAGGGCATGCCGAGCTCGATCACATCGGCACCACCCGCAACCAGCGCGTCGAGGATCGCGGCGGTATCGCCGTCTCCCGCGGTGACGAAGGTGACGAGCGCGGCGCGGTGCTGCGCAGCGGCAGCGGCGAAAGCGGAGGTGAGGCGGGTCATCGGCGCGACTTTCGCCATTCGTTGGCAACCTGAAAAATGAAGGCGACGAGACCACAAATGATCACGACATTGATCTCGGAGTCCATGAACTCGTCCAGCGACCCGTGGATGGCACTCAGACCGATTGGAATACCAAGCGCCAGCAGGATGAAGAACGGAATCGCAAAAGGTCGGAACGCCCAACGCCCGTCTTCGTGAAGTTGGAAGAACTGGAAACCGTCGTCGGGCCGATCATAAGCCTTGAGCGCTTCGCGGCTGCACGGGTGTGGGTCGCCGAGCCACCGGTCCGAAGGGCGCGCCCCCATCAGAGAGTCTTGCGCCGCCTTCATATCTCAGCCCCCATCGCCTGGGCGACGGTGTAGATATCCTTGTCGCCGCGGCCGGAGACGTTGACGAGGATGATCTGGTCCCCGTTCATTTCCCGTGCCTTGTGCTCCAGCGCTGCCAACGCGTGCGAGCTTTCGAGTGCGGGGATGATGCCTTCGAGCTTGCAGCAGAGCTGGAAGGCGTCGAGCGCCTGGGTGTCGGTGATCGGGAGGTACTCGACCCGGCCGCTCTCGTGCAGCCAGCTATGCTCGGGGCCGATGCCCGGATAGTCGAGGCCGGCGGAGATCGAGTGTGCCTCGGTGATCTGGCCGTCCTCGTCCTGCAGCAGATAGGTCTTGTTGCCGTGGAGGATGCCGGGCGCGCCGCCGGTGAGGCTGGCGGCATGCTCCTTGGTGTCGATGCCCTTGCCCGCGGCCTCGACACCGACCATCGCGACGTCGCTGTCGTCGAGGAAGGGGTGGAACAGGCCGATGGCGTTGCTGCCGCCGCCGACCGCCGCGATCAGCAGGTCGGGCAGGCGGCCCTCGGCCTCGAGCATCTGGGCGCGGCTTTCGGTGCCGATCACCGACTGGAAGTCGCGGACCAGCTCAGGGTACGGGTGCGGGCCGGCGGCGGTGCCGATGATGTAGAAGGTGTCGTGGACGGTCGCGACCCAGTCGCGAAGCGCCTCGTTCATCGCGTCCTTCAGCGACTGCGAGCCGCTGGTGACGGGGCGCACTTCGGCGCCGAGCAGCTTCATGCGGAAGACGTTGGGCTGCTGACGCTCGATATCCTTGGCACCCATGAAGATGGTGCAGGGCAGGCCGAAGCGCGCGCAGACGGTGGCGGTGGCGACGCCGTGCTGGCCAGCGCCGGTCTCGGCGATGATCCGCTTCTTGCCCATGCGGATGGCGAGCAGGATCTGGCCGATGCAGTTGTTGATCTTGTGTGCGCCGGTGTGGTTCAGCTCCTCGCGCTTGAAGTAGATTTTCGCGCCCCGGCCCGCGGCAGCGCCTTCACGGTAATGCTGCGTGAGCCGCTCGGCGAAATAGAGCGGCGACGGGCGGCCGACATAATGCTTCATCAGCCCGTCAAACTCGGCCTGGAATGCCGGGTCCGCCTTGGCGGCGCGATATTCGCGCTCAAGGTCGAGGATCAGCGGCATCAGCGTCTCGGCGACATAGCGTCCGCCGAACTGGCCGAAATGTCCCCGCTCGTCAGGCAGGTTGCGAAGGGAGTTGGGCGCGGTCATGGTGAGGGGCGTTTAGGCGCGTCTGGCGCGCAGGCCAAGCATTGTTACAGCTGTGCGATTACAGCGTGGCGACCGTCTTGAGGAAGGCGGCGATCTTCGCCTCGTCCTTCACGCCGGGTGCGGACTCGACGCCCGAGGAGACATCGACCAGCCGCGCGCCGGTGATGCCTACGGCTTCGGCGACATTGGCGGGATCGAGGCCGCCCGACAGCGCCCAGGGGAGCGGATGCGCGAAGCCCTGAAGCAGGGTCCAGTCGAAGCGCATGCCCATGCCGCCGGGGAGCTTCGCATCCTCAGGCACCTTGGCGTCGTAGATCAGGCGCTGGACCGCACCGCGGAAGCCGTTGGCGGCATCGAGATCGTTGCGGGTCTTGACCGCGACGGCGGCCCAGACGGGCAGGCGGGTACGCGCGCCGATCGCCGCTGCGCGATCGGGCGTGACGCGGTGAAGCTGGATCGCATCGAGCCGCGCGGCGCGGATCGCCTGATCGAGCAGTGCATCCTCCGGATCGACGAAGACGCCGACCTTGCCGGTCTGTGCGGGGACACGCGCGGCGAGCGATCCGGCCTGATCGAAGGTCACATGACGCGGGGAGGGCGGGAAAAAGACGAAACCGACATGGCTTGCCCCACCCGTGATCGCGGCGTCGAGCGTGGCGGGCGTGGAGAGACCGCAAATCTTGGCTGTGACCACTCGCGTCTACTCCGGCGGTTTGGGTTCGTTTCGGTACCGTTTAGGGCTCCGGAGACAGGGGAGGATCGTGGTATCACGTTTCACCGATTCCGGACCTGGGGGTGGGAAGCATGACCAGCGCGAACAATCAACCCAACATCAACCCGCTACCGGCGATGACGCCGCCGATCACGCCGCTCGATCCGATACCGCAAGGGCGCCGTCAGGCGGTGCGCAAGGTCAATACGCGGATCGAGAACGTCCACCGGCTCTATGAGACGCTCAAGCAGGAAGTGAGCGAGGCGCAGCTGCGCAACATGACGCCCAACATCCATGGGACGATCAACCGGTTCGAACGGGCCAGCTTCTCGCTTTCCGAAGCGATTGCGCGGCTCAACGCGGCGTTGCGTGGTGAGCGCTATCGTCCTGAAACACGCGACCTGCCCGCGCTTTCGGACGAGACCAAACGGCGATGGGCGAGCTATTTCGCGGACGAGGAGAATGAGATCCTCTCGCTCGCGACGGGAATCGACGCCATCGCCGCGCGGCTGCCCGAGGGGCACGGCCTGAACGAGACCGCGATCCGCGGCGATCTGGAGCGCATGGAAGGACATGGGCTGGTCACGCGGACCGAGATCGAGACCACGGGGCATGAGGTCTATCGCCTCACCTCCGCGGGATGGGCCTTTGCCGACCGGAATGGTCGGCGGCGCGGAGGATTCCGGCGCTGGCTGCGGCGCAAGTTCGAGTCGATCTGGGTTCAGCTGTTGGCGGCGGCGTCGATCCTGGCGAATTTTCTCCAGATCGGCGACGCCGCCTTCAAGGCATTCAGCTGATCGCGGCCGCGCCTATTTCTCGTATTCGCGGACCAGCGCGTCGAACAGGCGGACGCCGAAACCGCGTGCACCCTTGGGCATGGTGGGCAACGATTCGTCGGTCCCGTCCACTCCGGCCATGTCGATATGCGCCCAGGGCGTGGGCTGGGGCGTGAGGAAACCGATGAAATGCGCACCGCGGCCCGCGCCGGGGCCGGATTTGGTGGTGCCGTTGGCGATATCCGCGATCGGCGAGTCCATGTCCTTGGCATAGCTGGGGTGGAGCGGAAGGCGCCAGACGGCCTCGCCCGAATGGGTCGCGGCGGTCTGGACGCGTGCGGCCAGCGCTTCGTCGCGCGCGAACAGCCCCGCATAATCGTCGCCCAGCGCCGTGCTGACCGCACCGGTCAATGTCGCGATGTTGACGACGGCAGCAGGCTTGTAGCGGTCGATGGCGTACTGGTTCGCGTCGGCGAGGACCATGCGGCCTTCGGCGTCGGTGCTGATGATCTCGATCGTCTGGCCGTTCATCGTGCGGACCACGTCGCCGGGGCGTGAGGCATTGCCGCCGGGCATGTTCTCGGCCAGCGCGGCGATGGCGACGATGTTCGCCTTTGCCCCGCGCTTGGCAGCGGCGAGCGCGCCGCCCATCACCGCGGCGGCGCCGGCCATGTCGCCCTTCATGTCGCCCATGCCCGCGCCGGGCTTGAGCGAGATGCCGCCGCTGTCGAAGGTGATGCCCTTGCCGATCAGCGCGAGCGGGGCGGCGTTCCCGGCGCCGGTATATTCGACGATCATCATCCGCGCGGGATGGCGCGACCCGGCCGAGACCGAGAGGATCGAGCCCATGTTGAGCTGCCGCATCTGCGCCTCGTCCAGCACGGTGATGCGGACATTGGGCACGCCTGCGAACTGGGCGCGGACGGTTTCCACGAAGCTGTCGGGGGTCTTGGCGTTGGAGGGCAAAGTGATGAGGTCGCGCGCCATGCGGGCGCCCTGAGCGATGCCGGCGAGGTCGCGCGCATAGGTGGTTTCGCCCGCGGCAGCGATGACGGTGATCGGCTGGCTGGCCGGAGCGGTTACGCCGCTCTTGAGACGGTCGAACCGGTACTGGCCGAGCGTTGCGCCCATCGCGACATGCGCGGCGGGATCGGCAACGGTGGCGGGCAGGCTGCCCGCGACGATCGCGACGGGCCGCGCGTTGGCCTTGGTTTCCTGTGCTGCGCGGCCGCCAAAGTCGGCGAGCGCGGCGGCGCTGAGCTGTCCCTGCGGCACGCCGATCAGCACGATGCGGTCATAGCCGCCGGTGCCGTAGAGCGAGAGCGTCTTGTCGGGCGCGGCCTTGAAGTCCGCCGTCGCCACGGCGCGGGTGACGCTGTCGCGTAGCGCGGCAGGGACATGGGCGAGATCACTCGCGCCGGCCATGGGGACGACCAGGACGCCGCCTGCCGGTGCCGTGGCGGCGAAGCGGATCGGGCGTTCGGCGGTGTTGGCGCGATCGCTGGCGCTGACGCCGGTACCGATCGGGGCGCGTTCGTTGGCAAGGGCGGTGCCCGTCGCAAGGATAGAGGCGGCAAGCAACAGAACACGCATCGGCAACAACTCCCAGGACCATTGTGATATCGTCACATGCGTAACGACCCGTCCGGGTGAGGGCAATCGCCGTTAGTCGAAGAGCGGCTTGACCAGCACCACCATCGCCAGCGGCGGATCGAGCGGCACCGGGAAGGGCCGAACCTCGCCCGACGGGGCATAGCCGTGGCGGACATACCAGCCGATCAGTTCGGCGCGGCGGTCGATCACCGTCATCTCGATCTGCGTTGCGACGAAGGTTTCGCGGGCAGTGGCTTCGGCGGCGGCCATCAGCTGCTTGCCGATGCCGCCGGCCTGAAGCGTGGGATCGACGCAGAGCAGACCGAGATAGGCGAGGCTGTCGCCGCGGCTGGACACGTTGACGCAGCCAAGGACCGTCTCGCCGTCGAACGCGATCAGCAGGCGACTGTCGCCGTCGAGCAGCGAGCGCAGGGTTTCGAGATCGGTCCGCTCGCCGGTGACGAGATCGGCCTCGTGCGTCCAGCCCGCACGGGCGCTGTCGCCGCGATAGGCGCGCTCGACGACGGGGTGGAGGCGGGGAAGATCGGCTTCAATGGCCGGACGGATATGGACGTTCAACTTGGCCTCTCAAATGCGCGCGAGGTTGCCACGAGCGTGATGGTTGCGACGATGACGAGCCCGATCCATTGCAGCAGCGGCACGAAGACGAGGACGAGCGCCGAGGTGGATGAAGTCGGGGGGAAAAACGCGTCGTGATAGGCAATCCCCGACATCAGGGATGATGCGACGAGGAAGATCAGCATCGCAACCGGGACGCCGGGACGCCGGCGAAACCGGGCAATCACCCAGGGCAGGACCGCCGGTCCGACGATCCAGAGGCCGAAGGGAATGGTCGTCCACCACCAGTCGATCGATCCGGGATCGCCGACATGCAGGATCAGCGCGGCCAACGTGACTGCCACCACGATCGTGAGCAGCCAGAGAATATCCAGGGCTCGATCCGGGCGGGCCGCAGACGGCGGACGCACCGTGCCGGTCAGAGCGTCGCCTCGATCTCGCGCGCGGCGAGGTCGGGATCTTCGGCCTGGGTGATCGGGCGGCCGATGACGAGGATCGAGGCGCCGGCGTCGAGCGCCGCGCGCGGGGTAACGACGCGCTTCTGGTCGCCGATCACGCCGTTGGACGGGCGCACGCCGGGGATGACGAAGAAACCGTCCTTCCACGCATCATGCGCGGCCTTCACCTCTTCGCCCGAGCAGACGATGCCATCGACGCCCGCGGATTTCGCGAGTTCGGCGAGGCGGACCACCTGTTCATGCGGATCGGGCGAGAGGCCGATCGAGCGGAGGTCGCTCGCATCGAGGCTGGTGAGCATCGTGACGGCGACGACCTTGGTCCCGGTGGGCGCGGCGGCCTTGGCATCCTCCAGCATCGCGCGGCCGCCTGCGGCGTGCACGGTGATGATCGCGGGCTCGAGCGGGCGCAGCGCCTGAACCGCCTTGCCGACGGTGTTGGGAATGTCGTGGAATTTGAGGTCGAGGAAGATCGGCAGGCCGATATCGGCCATTTCGTGCACGCCCTGACGGCCGTTCGCCATGAAGAATTCAAGGCCGAGCTTGATCCCGCCGACATGGTGGCGGACGCGCTTCGCGATCGCCTTGGCGCGCTCAAGGTCGGGCGTATCGAGCGCGACGTAGATCGGGCTGCTCATGGCGTCACCAGCGGCGGCGCGGCGGGGCTTTCCGTAGGCCCCGGGTCGGGCTGGATCGGCATCGCCGGTGTGGCGGAGGCCGTCGCGTGGAGGTTACGCAGTTCCTCGACCGTGCGTTCGAGCATCGTGATCCTTTGACGGCTGCGCCAGCGCGTCGTGTGGTAGATCACGACCATCGGCAGGAAACCGATGAGGAAGACGATCAGCAACAGGAAGGGCAGGTTCACGTCGGCGACCAGGCTGCTCCACAGCTGGATCTCGACCGGGTGCCAGTTGGTGACCGCAAAGGCCGCGATAAGGCCCAGGATCAGGAACCAGAACAATGCCTTCAGAAACTGCATCCGCGCGAATGATCCTCTGTCGTTTCGGGTAGCTTTAGGACGGGTGGGCCAGATTGGCCAGCCTCAGCCGATCTCCGCGCGGAGTTGGGCGAAGAGGGTGGGGATCGCCTTCAGCCGATCCTGCTCCTCGTCGAGGATGGCGTGGAAGATGCTGCGCTTGATCTCCGTCACCCGGCCTGGGCCGAGCGTCGCGCTGGGCGGGAGGGTCGAGAGGAGGATGTCCACCAGCCGCTCGGCACCGTGAAGGCGGCCCCAGAGATAGTCGTTCTCGCGATAGGCGCGGCTGAAGAAGGCGCCGAAATTGTTGAATTGCGTGCCCTTGAGCGTCGCACGCGCGCCGCCCTTGCGGATCGAAGTCGCATCGTCGGGCGAGATGCGATCGACGCGGATCGGATCGAACTCGTTGAGCCCCTCGCCCTGAAGCAATGGGAGGGTGGCGATATCGAAGAAGGGGAAGCCGAGATAGGCGAGCAGCATCGGCCGCCGCATCTCCTTCGACAGCGCGCTGAGCCCTTCGGACAGGCGGGCATCGGTTTCGTGATCGAGCGTACGCAGCTCCATCCGCGCGGCGAGACTGTCGAGTAGCGCGCCGATATCGAGATCGGTGGCACGCACCGCCTCGCGCAGGCCGAGGAAGGGATCCGCGCGCTGGCATTCGAGATAGCCGGCGAGCGATTCGTAGATCGCGTCGCGCATCGGCGTCAGTTCCTGATTCTCATGCTCCTGGTCGAGCTCGGTCAGGCGGCGCGCAAGCAGGCGCAGGCGGCGAATGCGGAAGCCGAGATCGTGCGCGCGCAGCAGATCGAGCGTGGCGGGGCTGGCCGAGCCGGGGTGGCTGGTGCCGAAATCGTCGGCCCCGCGGCGGAGAATCTCCGCGCCGATCGCATCGCGCAGGCGGCGCCAGCGGTCGGGGCCGGGCTGGTCGCCGATCTGGTGGAGGTGGGTGGCGATACGGTCCGCCACCCCCTCGACCTTGAGCATGCCATAGGCGGCATGCCCGTACCCCGCTTTGGCGGCGGCGGCGATCTGCGCGCGGCTGCGCCAGGCGGACAGGCGCTTGGGCGTCGGATAGTCGAGGAACAGGGTATAGCCGAAGAGCGATTCGACCTGGCTCTCGACCTCGGCACGGATGCGTTCGACGATCGCCAGCATCCGTTCGATCCGCCCCGATCGCAGACCGATGGCCTCCAGATTGTCGCGGATCGGCTGCTGTCGGGGGAGCTCGGAGAGCGCGCCGATGATCGTCTGGAAGAAGCCGGGATTGTCCGGCGCCTCGCTGTAGAAGCCGAGGCGGTGGCCGGGGGTGGGATCGATGAAGACGAAGCGGCGGTCGATCTGGCGTCGCGCCGGGCGCTCCTTGAGCGCATCGATCGCCGGGCGGAAGGGCGCGTTGGCAAGGACCGAGCCGTCGATCAGCGTCGCCTTGTCCGCGGAACCGGCTGCATATTGGCGGGGCAGCGCGTGTTCGAGAAACGCTTCGCGTCCCGGCCAGTCCATGCCGCGCGCAGCGAGGACGGCATCGAGCTCACCGACCGTGGCGGGCGGGAAGGCGCCGGGGAAGCTGGAGGTGGCGCGAGCGGCGAAGGCGAGCTCGGCGGGGTGTGCGAACGGCGCGCTGGTGTCGCCATGATCACTGAACGAGAAGACCAGGCGATGCTCGGTCTCAACCACCTCGGGCGGGGAGTTGAGCTTCAGCCGCTCGGGATGGCCGCGGAAATCGGTGACGGTGACGAACAGGTCGAGCGGCTGCCCGGCAGGCAGCAGGCGCGGACCGGCGGGTGCCTTTTCCATGGTGTCGAGCGCGTCGAGCATCATGTCGAGCAGCTCCTTGCCGCCGAAGGGCGGTTCGAACCAGCGCGAGCGGACGAACTTCTCGAGCTTGGCCCGGACCTCCTCGCGCGCGCCGGGCTCAACGGTTTCGTCCACCGTCGAGCCTTCGCGGGTGAGCATCCAGGCGATGGGCAGCGCCCAGACCTTGGCGAGCTTGTGCGACGGACCCTGATCAGGGTTCAGCAGCGCCTCGACATCGGCGACCTTGAGCCAGAGGTCGGTGAGCGGATCGAGCGACTGGCCGGTCGCGACGGCCTGCGCCAGGAACACGCCGTTGATCCCGCCCGCGCTGGCGCCCGCGACGATATCGACCAAAGCGCGCAGGTTGATCCCGGTGCTCTCCCGGATCTCGTCGAGCAGGTTGTGGTAGATTGCCTCGCTGCCCGCACCGGGCGCGTCGCCATCGCGGTGGGCCCGGCTGGCGCGGGCGAGGTGCCAGACCTCCTTGGTAATGCCATGCATGTAGACGGCGAGGCTGATGCCGCCATAGCAGACCAAAGCCAGCCGCAATTCCCGCTCCCGCACCCCGTTGCTCATTTGCGCTCCAGTGACGCCCAGACGGGCAGATGATCCGATGCAGTGCGCGATGCCGGGCTTTCGTGGACGCCGCAATCCGCGACCGACAGGCCGGGCGAGACCATGATCCGGTCGAGCCGCGCGACCGGGCGGCGGGCATGAAAGGAACGGCCCGTCTCGGCAAAGACGAATTGGCGGCCGAAATCCTTGAGACAGCCCGAGCGCGCGGTCCAGTCGTTGAGATCCCCCATCATCACCGTCGGGATCTTGCGTTCGCTGCTGCCGAGATGGGTGAGGATGGCGTGGGCCTGGCGCCGCCGCCACAGCCCCAGCAGGTCGAGATGCATGCCGACCACGCGCACCACTTCACCATGGACCCGCAGATCGGCCATCACCGCGCCGCGCGGTTCGAGCGCGGGCAGATGGATGACCTCGCAATCCAGGATCTGCGCATCCTTGCGCACCAGGATCGCATTGCCGTGCCAGCCCATGCTGCCGGTGCGGACGCCGAACTGCACCGCCTTCCACGGGCTGTGCTCTTCGAGCAAATGCGGGGTGATGACGCCCTGTTTCGCGCCGAAGCGGCGGTCGGCCTCCTGCAGCGCGATGACGTCGGCGTCGATCTCGCGCAGCACTTCGAGCGTGCGCTCAGGGCTTCGCCGCCGGTCGGTCCCGATCGACTTGCGCATATTGTAGCTGGCAACCTTCAGCATCGTCCCTGTTTGGGCAGTGCGATGCGTCAGGGCAAGGGGATCAGCGCCCGCCAACCTCCAGCAGGCGGCGCGGGGCGACGAGTTCCCAGCTGATCGCAACCCGGTCGGCGACGCGGTCCCAGTCAGTATCGGGGCGGTCGAGATGGATGCCGACCCAGCCCGAGGGGCCGAAATAGGGCGGGCGGTAATAGAGATCGGGTTCCATCTCGATCAGCATCGCCTGTTCCTCGGGTCCGCTGGTCTTGACGATCGCGGCCGTCACGTCGTCGCCGTGATGATGGTGCCAGAAATAGGCGAACATCTTGCCCTTCTGGATGAAGAAGGCGGGCATGCCGTGGGAGAGCTTCTCGTCCGCCTCGGGAAGCGCGAGCGCGGCGACGCGGAGCTTTTCCAGCGCCGCTGCCGCCTCCGGTGTCATCTGCTGAGCCATTCCGCAACAATGCGGGGATAGAGACGATGTTCCTCGGCCAGCACGCGCTCCGCGAGGCTTTCGGCGGTGTCGCCGGGCAGGATCGGCACTTCGGCCTGACCCAGTACCTCGCCGCCGTCGAGTTCCTCGGTCACGACATGGACCGAGCAGCCTCCCGCCGCGTCGCCTGCTTCGATGGCACGAGCGTGGGTGTCGAGGCCCTTGTATTTGGGCAGCAGCGAGGGGTGGATGTTGACCATGCGGCCGCGCCAGCGTGCGACGAAATCGTCGGTGAGCAGGCGCATGTAACCGGCCAGCGCGATCGCCTCGACGCCCGCATCGCGGAGGGCGGTGTCGATCGCGGCCTCATAGTCCGCCTTGGGCATGCCCTTGGGCGACAGCGCGAAGGTGGCGATGCCCTGGTCCGCCGTCCAGACGAGGCCGGGCGCGGCGGGCTTGTCCGAGGCCACCAGTGCGATCTCATAGGGGCAGGCGGGATCGCGTGCAGCCTCGGCGAGCGCCATCATGTTGGAGCCGCGGCCGGAGATCAGGATGCCGAGTTTGCGTTTCACCAAAGCGCCGTTCGCCCTGAGCTTGTCGAAGGGCTGGGCTTCGACAAGCTCAGCCCGAACGGGTCCAACTGCCTGAGACTATCAGGCGTTATGCGTCGCGCTCCACGCCGCCCGCGCGCTCCAGACCTCTTCGCTTCCGGAGACGGTGCAACCACGCGGCCCCTCGACCACCTCACCGATGCGATAGACCTTTTCTCCAGATGCTTCGAGAGCGCTCCAGATCGCGGGCATGTGCATCTTGTCCACTACCACGGCCATACCGATGCCGCAGTTGAAGGTACGGGCCATCTCTTCAGGTTCGATGCTTCCTTGAGCTTGCAGGAACGCCATCAAACGGGGCTGCTGCCAAGCGTCCGCATTGATCATTGCATGACAGCCTTCTGGCAAGACACGCGGAATGTTCTCAAGCAGGCCACCGCCCGTAATGTGAGCCAAGCCGCGAATACGGCCGGTCCCGGTCTTAAGAAGGGGTAGCAGGCTCTTCACATAGATGCGGGTCGGCGCCATCAGCGCGTCGAGCAGGATGGTTTCCTGATCGAACAGCGCGGGGCGATCGAGTTTCCAGCCCTTGTCCGCGGCAAGACGGCGGACGAGCGAGTAGCCGTTGCTATGGACGCCGGTCGAACCGAGGCCGAGGATCACATTGCCCGGTTCGATACTACGCCCATCGAGCAGCCGGTCACGCTCGACTGCGCCGACGCAGAAGCCGGCAAGGTCATAGTCGCCATCGGCGTACATGCCGGGCATTTCCGCGGTTTCGCCGCCGATCAGCGCGCAGCCGGCCTGGATGCAGCCATCGGCGATGCTCGCGACGACGCGCTCGGCGACGCCGTTGACCAGCTTTCCGGTGGCGAAATAGTCGAGGAAGAAGAGCGGTTCGGCGCCCTGGACGACGAGGTCGTTGGCGCACATCGCGACGAGATCGATCCCGACGCCGTCATGATGATCGTGCTCGATCGCGAGCTTGAGCTTGGTGCCGACACCATCGTTTGCCGCAACCAGCAGCGGATCGGTGAAGCCCGCGGCCTTCAAATCGAACAGGCCGCCGAACCCGCCGAGATCGGCGTCGGCACCCGGGCGGCGCGTGGAACGGGCAAGCGGGGCGATCGCCTTGACCAGCGCGTTGCCGGCATCGATCGAGACGCCCGCCTGGGCATAGGTATAGGGCTTGGGATCGGTCATGCGCGTGCGCTTAGCGCCGAGTTGCGAGAATCGGAACCCGAATCCTCCCCCGGTGCAGGAGGATTATCGCGGGATAGCCCTTGGCTTCGCCCGCCTGCTTCGCCAAAAGGGCGGCGAATGTTGCGTCGCATGTCCCCTGTTTTCGCCACGACCGCCGCCGTCGCGCTGCTCGCGACCGCGGGTTTCGCGCTTGCACAGGCTGGGAAGGGCGCCGGAAGCGCCGAGCCTGCAGCAGGCAGCGGCGACAGTTCGGGCAGCTTCGAGGTGAGCGGAGTCGAGATCGACGTCCGCGCCAAGGACGCGGAGTCGGCCCGGCTGGGCGGCTGGCGGCTGGCGCAGCGCAAGGCGTGGACGATGCTGGCGCAGCGGCTGACCGGGCAGGGATCGACGATGGGCGACTCGGCGCTGGACGGACTCGTCACCGGCATCATCGTCGAGCGCGAGCAGATCGGCCCGAACCGCTATGTCGCGAAGCTCGGCGTGCTGTTCGACCGCAACCGCGCGGCATCGATCCTGGGCGTAGGCGGGCAGATGATGCGATCGCCGCCGATGCTGCTGATCCCGGTGCAGGTTTCGGGCGGGACGCATCGCGTGTTCGAGGGCAACAGCGCCTTCATCGACGGGTGGAAGCGATTCCGCACCGGCAACAGCGCGATCGACTATGTCCGACCCGCGGGCAGCGGACCGGACCGGCTGCTGATGAACGGCGGGCAGGTTGGACGCAACGGACGCGGCTGGTGGCGGGCGATCCTCGACCAATATGGCGCGGACGATGTGCTGATCCCGACGGTGGAGCTGCGGCGCAGCTATCCGGGCGGGCCGATCGTCGGGGTGTTCACCGCAGGCCACGGGCCGGACAATATCCGGATCGCGCAGTTCGTGCTGCGCGTGAACGACGGCAATGCGCTGCCCGCGCTGATCGATGCCGGGATCCGGCGGATCGACCAAGCCTATCAGGATGCGCTGCGCTCCGGCCGGCTGCGCACCGATCATCTGCTGGGTACCGAGCCGCCCAAGCCCGAGGTTCCGGTCGAGGAGACCGGCGAGGAAGCGCCGCTTGAGCCGACCGACGTGCCGGTCGCAACCACCGGGACGGCGCTGACGGTCCAGTTCGATACGCCAAGCGTCGCGGCGCTCAGCGGCGGCGAATCGGCGATGCGCGGCGTGCCGGGCGTCACCTCCGCCACCACGACCAGCATGGCGCTGGGCGGCATCTCGGTGATGCGCGTGACCTTCGAAGGCAGCCAGGCTTCGCTGAGCGCGGCTTTGCGCGCGCGCGGCTGGCAGGTCGAGGAAGGACCCGGCGTCCTTCGAATCCGGCGCGGGGGAGGCGGGCAGGCGCCCGCGACCCCGGCTCCGCCGCCGCCTGTCGGGAACAGCACGGACGGATGAGCCAGCTTTCCCTGCCGCTCGACCGGCCCGCCGGCGCGCGCGAGGACAGCTTCCTTGTCGGCGAAGGCAATTCCAGAGCGGTCCATATCCTGGAGCATTGGGCGATCTGGCCCGTCATGGCAGCGATCATTACCGGACCGCGCAAGTCGGGCCGCAGCCTGCTGGCGCGTACGATGGCGGTGCGCAGCGGCGGGACGATGATCGACGAGGCCGACCGCCAGAGCGAGACGATGCTGTTCCATGCCTGGAACGAGGCGCAGGCGGCGCATCGGCCGCTGTTCCTGGTGGCGGACGATGCGCCGCCGGTGTGGCAGGTACGGCTGCCCGATCTGCGATCGCGCCTGAACGCCAGCCCGGTCGCGCGAATCGAGCAGCCCGACGACGCTTTGGCGGCTGATATCCTGCAGCAACTGCTCGACCGTCACGAGATTGTCGCAAATCCCGATGTAGTGGCCTGGGTGTTGCGGCGGATCGAGCGGGACTATCTGACGATCCTGCGCACCGCGGAGGCGCTGGAGGAGGATGTCAGCCGCCGCCGCAACCGGCGCTTGTCGATCCCGGCGGCGAAGTCCACACTCACAGCGTCCGGTCTGCTCAAGGAGCCGGGCGCGCAACCCTGACGAGGAAACATGTCGAGCCGCGCGCAACTGAAGCCTGACGAGAATGAGCCGGCGAGCCCGGCGGAAGGCGGAGCGCGCTACTTCAATCGCGAGCTGAGCTGGCTGGCGTTCAACCGCCGCGTGATGGAGGAGGCGGGCAACACTGCGCATCCCTTGCTGGAACGGCTGCGCTTCCTCTCCATTTCGGGCTCGAACCTCGACGAGTTTTTCATGGTCCGCGTCGCGGGTCTGAAGGGCCAGCAGATGCAGGAGGTGGAGGCGCACTCCGCCGACGGGCGCACCCCGGCACAGCAGCTTGCCGCGATCGTCGAGGATGCGAGCGAGCTGGTCGACAGCCAGCAGGCGGTGTGGAACGTCATCCGCCGCGAGCTGGGCGAGCGCGGGATCGAGGTGCTCGATGCCGATGCGATCGTCGGCGAGGTCGCCGACTGGGTCGAGAACCATTTCCGCCTTCAGATCTTTCCGATCCTGACCCCGCAGGCGCTCGACCCCGCCCACCCGTTCCCGTTCATCCCCAACAAGGGGCTGAGCGTGATCTTTGACCTGGTCCGGCAGAGCGACGGCGAGCCGATCCGCGAACTGGTGCTGCTGCCTCCGGCCAGCCCGCGCTTCGTGCGCGTGCCGGGTGAGCGTGCCTGCTACGTGCCGGTAGAAACGCTTCTCAAGCGCTTCTCTTCGCTTCTTTTTCCGGGGTACGACGTCAAGAAGTCAGCGACCTTCCGGGTGCTGCGCGACAGCGATATCGAGCTGGAGGAAGAGGCCGAGGATCTGGTCCTCTACTTCCGCACCGCGATCAAGCGGCGGCGGCGCGGGCGGGTCATCCGTCTCGAGATGGAAGAGGGCATCGATGCCGGGCTCGAGGCGGTGCTGCTCGAGGAACTGGGCGGCAGCGAGGCGCTGCTGACCGAGACCGGCGGCTTCCTGGGTGTGGGCGACCTGTCGATGATCGTCGAAGAGGATCGGCCCGACCTCAAATTCTCGCCCTATGCCCCGCGCTTCCCCGAGCGAATCCGCGAGTTCGGCGGCGATTGCTTCGCGGCGATCAAGGCCAAGGACATCGTCGTCCACCACCCGTACGAGACGTTCGACGTGGTGCTCGCCTTCCTGAAACAGGCGGCGAGCGACCCGGACGTGGTCGCGATCAAGCAGACGCTGTACCGCGCGGGCAAGCAGTCGGCGGTGATCCAGGCGCTGATCGCCGCGGCCGAGGCGGGCAAATCGGTGACGGCGGTAGTCGAGCTCAAGGCGCGGTTCGATGAGGAGCAGAATCTGCTCTGGGCGTCGGCGCTGGAGCGCGCGGGCGTTCAGGTGATCTATGGTTTCACCACCTGGAAGACCCACGCCAAGGTGTCGATGGTGGTGCGGCGCGAGGGCGACGAGTTTCGCACCTACTGCCATTTCGGTACCGGCAACTACCATCCGGTGACCGCGCGCATCTATACCGATTTGAGCTTCTTCACCGCCGATCCGCGGATCGGGCGCGATGCGGCGAAGATCTTCAACTATGTCACCGGCTATGTCGAACCGGAGGATCTGGAGCTGCTCACGGTCTCGCCGCGGCATCTGCGCGACCGGCTGATGGAGCTGGTGGACGGCGAGATCGCGCATGCACTTGCCGGAAGGCCGGCGGCGGTGTGGGGCAAGATGAACAGCCTGGTCGATCCAGCGATGATCGAGAAGCTCTATGAGGCGAGCAACGCCGGGGTCGAGGTCGACCTGGTGATCCGCGGCATCTGCTGCCTGCGGCCCGGGATTGCCGGTATGTCGGAGAATATCACCGTCAAATCGGTGGTGGGCCGCTTTCTGGAGCACAGCCGCATCTGGGCGTTCGGCAACGGCAAGGCGCTGCCCAATGACGGCGCGAAGCTGTTCATTTCCTCCGCGGACTGGATGCCGCGCAACTTCGACCGGCGGGTGGAGTTCATGCTTCCGTTGCAGAACCCCACGGTGCACGATCAGGTGCTCGACCAGGTGATGGTCGCCAATCTGATCGACACCGAGCAGAGCTGGGAGCTGGAAAGCGATGGCCGCTACGTACGCGAAGATCCCGGCCCCAAGCCGTTCAACCTCCACCGCTATTTCATGACCAACCCGTCGCTGTCGGGCCGTGGTGCGGCATTGGAAACGAGCGAGGCGGTGCCCAAGCTGTCGTTGCGCCGGTGGCGCGCGGAGCGTAGCGGGTGAGCGTGACCACGCTTTTGTTCCGCAAACCCCGCGCAGAGCCGGTGCCGTCCGCTCAGCGCACCGCGATCATCGATATCGGTTCCAACTCGATCCGCCTTGTCGTCTATGACGGCGCGGCGCGGCTGCCTGCGACCCTGTTCAACGAGAAGGTGATGGCAGGCCTTGGCCGGTCGCTGTCCGAAACCGGGGCGATCGACGAAGCGGCGCTGACCATGGCGACCACCGCGCTGGCCCGCTTCGCCAGCCTCGCGCGTGAGATGGAAGCCGATTCGATCCGTACCGTCGCTACCGCCGCGGTGCGTGAGGCGTCGAACGGCGGCCAGCTGATCGCGATCGCGCGGTCGCTGGGGCTGGATGTCGAGTTGCTCTCCGGCGAGGCCGAGGCGCTGGCGGCGGGCTATGGCGTGCTGTCGGGCATTCCCGAGGCCGATGGCATCGTCGGCGACCTTGGCGGCGGATCGCTGGAGCTGGTGCGCGTTGTAGCGGGCACGGTGACCGACCGGGTTTCCTTCCCGCTGGGCGTGCTGCGCATCGGCGCGATCCGCGAGAAGGGGAAGGGGACGCTCGACAGGACGGTCGCCAAGCTGCTGAGCGATGCCGGCTGGACCGGACGCGGGGCCGGACTGCCCTTCTATCTGGTCGGCGGATCGTGGCGCGCGCTGGCGCGGCTCGACATGCATCTGACCGGCTACCCGCTGCCGGTGATCCACGAATATGCGATGCCCGCGGCGACGGTGACACGGCTGCAGCGCACGATCCAGCAACTGGGCCGCGGCAAGATCCGCGCCGTACCCAACCTCTCGTCAGGCCGCGTCGTGACGATGGAGGACGCCGCGGCGCTGCTGGGCGTGCTGATCAAGCATCTGGGCAGCCGCGAGACGGTGGCATCCGCCTTCGGGCTGCGTGAAGGGCTGCTCTATGGAGGGCTGACCGCGGAGCAGCGGCAGGAAGACCCGCTGATCGTCGCGGCGCGCGACGAGGCGCAGCGCTCGGGGCGCTTTCCCGAGCATGGCGACCTGCTCGACGCCTGGATCGCGCCGCTGTTCGACGACACGGCCGATCTCGCACGGCTGCGGCATGCGGCATGCCTGCTCGCCGATGTGGGCTGGCGCGCCAACCCTGAATTCCGGGCCGAGCGCGGCCTCGAGATCGCGCTGCACGGCAATTGGGTGGGGATCGACGCACGCGGGCGGGCGCTGCTGGCGCAAGCGCTGTTCACCTCGCTGGGCGGGGGCTTCGAATCGCCGCCGCCGATCGGCCAGCTCGCCAGCCTCGACGATCTCGAGCATGCAAAGCTCTGGGGACTTGCCATGCGGCTCGGTCAGCGGTTGAGCGGCGGCGTGGCCGGGCCGCTGCGGCGCTCTTCGCTTGCGGCGACCGAGGATGAGCTGGTGCTGAGCCTCGAGAGCGACGATGCGGCGCTCTACGGCGAGGCGGTCGAGAAGCGTCACCGCGCGCTTGCGGGTGCGCTAGGGCTGACCGCTGCCGTGGAGATCTGAGGGCGGGCCGCGCCGTCATTTCCGGTTCATGTTTCTCAGGTGAAACGAACGCTTCCGCATCATTTCGAAGGAAGCGTTATGTTCGATCGCCGCACCGTGCTGGCCGGCTTCTTGTGCGGGGGCGCCGCGCTTCGTCCGGCATGGGCGCTTACGCCGAGCGGGAAGAACGATCCGCACGTCGATGCATTCGTTCGCGCGAACAATTTCCACGGCGTCGTGGTCAAGGCGCGCGCGGGACGCATCCATTATGCCCGCGCTTTCGGCATGGCCGACATCGCTGCGAAGCGCCCGGCGACGGTTGATACCGTCTATGCGATCGCGTCGATCTCGAAGTGGCTGACCAGCATCACGCTGCTCAAGCTGATCGAACAGGGCAAGGCGACCCTCGACACGCCGCTTTCCACCCTGTTGCCCGATTATCGTGCGGATACCGGGTCGCGGGTGACGCTCGCCCATCTGCTCTCGAACACCAGCGGGATCCCCAACGGCTTCATCGCGGCGGCGAAGCTCGATTCTTCGCTCGTCACCACCGATCTCGGCACGGCCGAATCGATCCTCCGCTTCTGCCAGGACGATCTCGCCTTCGAGCCGGGAAGCAAGTTCGACTATGCGATGACCAACTGGTTTCTGCTGCTGGCGATCGTCGAGCGGCTGGCCGGCAAGCCGTTTGAAGAGGCGGTGCGCACCATCACGCTCGAACCGCTCGGGCTGCGCCACACCGGTCTGAACGCGGCGGGCGCGGCATCCTCCTATCGTACCACCGAGCCGCCGGTCTTGTGGCCCGATCCGCGTACGCCGGTGATGGCGGCAGGCGGCGGCTATTTCAGCGATGCCGCCGATCTGGCGCGTGCTGCGCACGGGGTCTTCGACCGCGGGTTCCTGAGCCCCGAATCGATTGCGGCGTTGCGCATGATCCGGGTGCCGGATCAGGACTATTCGCTTGGCGGGCGGGTGCGGACGATGACGATCGCGGGCAAGCCGGTGCAGGCGGCGTGGCAGACCGGACGGACCGCCGGTTTCCGGTCCGTCCTTGGCCATCGCTATGACGACCGATCCACCGTCGTGATCCTCAACAATAGCGGGCTGTCGCAGAAGCTGCTCGACGAATTCGCCGATCAGCTGTTCGGTGCGGCACCCCGGACGGGTTGAAGCTCAGCCGCAGTGCACGCGGCGGATATTGTTGCGGTGATCGACTTCGATGTTCAGCCGGTCCGATCGGAAATCCATCGTCACCGGCTGGCCGGGCCGCGTGACGCGGACATCGCGGGCACCCGCACGGCGCTTGGCGTTCTGAATGACGCGGGGCCGCGCCTCACGGCCGACAAGGCCCTGCACAGCCCCTGCATTGCAGCGGATCGGTCCGGGCATCGGCGTCGGATAGGATGCGCAGGCCATCAGGCCGGCGGGCAACAGCAGAACGGCGAAGCGGAACATGGCGTCTTCTCCTACTCTTGTGGCTGTTCGGTGCGAGTCATTTTGAGCTTACCATTGCGCACGGTAAACCCCAACTGCCCCTCGACCAGCGCGAGTGCGTCGCGTCCGAACTGCTCGAACCGCCAGCCTTCGAGGATTGCGAGATTGTCGCGCTGGCCCGCGGCGAGCGCCTCGAGATCGTCCGAGCGCGCGAGCAGACGCGCCGCCACGTTGATGTCGCGCGCGCGAATCTTGAGAAGCAGCTTGAGCAGATCGGCGACCAGCGCGCCTTCCTTGCCGAGCGGGAGCTTGCGGTCGTCGCGCGCGGGCATTTCCGACGCGGGCATCGCGGTGGCGTTCTCGATCGCGGTCATCAGGCGCCCCCCGATATCGTTGCCGCCCCATGAGGCGGAGAGCCCGCGCACGCGGGTCAGGTCGCTCTGCTTGCGCGGCGGATTGGCGGCGAGATCGGCGATCGTCTCGTCCTTGACGATGCGGCCGCGGGGCAGGTTCTTGCCCTGCGCTTCCTTCTCGCGCCATGCCGCCAGGGCCTTGAGGCGGCCCAGCACCTCGGCCTTGCGGCTGGAGATACGGATGCGCTGCCACGCGTGATCGGGATCGTTGCGGTAGTTTTCGGGGTTGGCGATCCGCTCCATTTCCTCGTCGAGCCAGCCGCCGCGCCCGGTCTTGCGCAGCTTTTCCAGCATCTTGGGGAAGATTTCGGAGAGGTGGGTCACGTCGGCGATCGCATAGTCGATCTGGCGCTTGTCGAGCGGACGGCGGCTCCAGTCGGTGAAGCGCGCACCCTTGTCGACCGTGATGCCGAGATAGGTTTCGACCAGGTTCGAATAGCCGATCTGTTCACCCTGGCCGAGCGCCATCGCTGCGATCTGGGTGTCGAACAGCGGATGTGGGGTCTTGCCGGTCAGGTTGTAGACGATCTCGAGATCCTGGCCGCCGGCATGGAAGACCTTGAGCACGTCCTCATTGTTGACGAGCAGGTCGAGCAGGGGTGTGAGGTCGAGTCCTTCGGCCATCGGATCGATCGCCGCAGCTTCGTTCGTGTCGGCGATCTGGATGAGGCAAAGCTCGGGCCAGAAGGTGTTTTCCCGCATGAACTCGGTATCCACCGTGATGAACGGTTGCTGCGCGAGGCGGGTGCAGAGATTGGCGAGACTTGCCGAGTCTTCGATCAGGCCGTGAATATGCATCGCAGGCCCATAGACGCGCGCGAGCGGGTTGACAAAGGGGCGCGTGGGCATGAAGCGCGACCGCCTGTTTATAACTCGCTGCCTGCGGGCGGCGTCATCAGAGATTGCACCATGCACGCCTATCGTTCGCACAACTGCGGCCAGCTGACCGCCGCACAGGTCGGTGAGACCGTCCGCCTTTCGGGCTGGATCCATCGCAAGCGCGATCATGGCGGCGTGCTCTTCGTCGATCTGCGCGATCATTATGGCGTGACCCAGATCGTTGCGGACAGCGATTCGCCCGCTTTGCCGGTGCTGGAAGGGCTGCGCGTCGAATCGGTCGTGACGATCGACGGCGTGGTGAAGGCGCGTTCGGACGCGACGGTGAACGCGAACCTGTCGACCGGCGAGATCGAGGTGTTCGCCAAGGGCGTCACCGTCCAGTCGGCCGCACAGGAACTGCCGATGCCGGTGTTCGGTGATGCCGAATATCCGGAGGAAATCCGCCTTCGCAACCGCTTCCTCGACCTGCGCCGCGAGGGGCTGCACGCCAACATCATGCTGCGCAGCCATGTGATCGCCAGCCTGCGCCGCCGGATGATCGATCAGGGCTTCACCGAGTTCCAGACGCCGATCCTGACCGCGTCGTCGCCGGAAGGCGCGCGCGACTATCTGGTCGCCAGCCGCGTGCATCCTGGCAAGTTCTACGCACTCCCGCAGGCGCCGCAGATGTTCAAGCAGCTGCTGATGGTCGCGGGCTTTGACCGCTATTTCCAGATCGCGCCGTGCTTCCGTGACGAGGACGCGCGCGCCGATCGCTCGCCGGGCGAGTTCTATCAGCTCGATTTCGAGATGAGCTACGTCACGCAGGACGATGTGTTCGCGGCGATCGAGCCGGTGCTGCATGGCGTGTTCGAGGAATTCGCCAACTGGCAGGGCAAGGGCCGCACCGTCAGCCCGCTGCCGTTCAAGCGCATCCCGTACCGCGAATCGATGCTGAAATACGGCAACGACAAGCCCGACCTGCGCAACCCGATCCTGATTTCGGACGTGAGCACGCATTTCGAAGGCTCGGGCTTCGGCCGCTTCGCCTCGATCGTCGAAGCCGGCGACGTCGTCCGCGCGATCCCGGCACCGGGCACGGCGGAGAAGAGCCGCAAGTTCTTCGACGACATGAACAGCTGGGCGCAGGGCGAAGGCTTTGCCGGCCTGGGCTATGCGACGCGCAAGGGCGGCGAATGGGGCGGCCCGATCGCCAAGAACCATGGCGAGGACAAGATGTCGGCGCTGGCCGACGAACTGGGCCTTGGCCCGGACGACGGCATCTTCTTCGCCGCGGGCAAGGAAGCCCAAGCAGCGAAGCTCGCGGGTCTCGCCCGCACCCGCGTCGCCGAGCAGCTGGAGCTGATCGACAAGAGCCGCTTCGAATTCTGCTGGATCGTCGATTTCCCGATGTTCGAGTATGACGAGGACGCGAAGAAGGTCGACTTCAGCCACAACCCGTTCAGTATGCCGCAGGGCGAACTGGAGGCGCTGGAGACCAAGGACCCGCTCGACATCCTCGCCTGGCAGTATGACATCGTCTGCAACGGCATCGAGCTGTCGTCGGGCGCGATCCGGAACCACCGTCCGGAGATCATGTACAAGGCGTTCGAGATCGCCGGGTACAGTCAGCAGGACGTGGACACCAACTTCGCGGGCATGATCAACGCGTTCAAGTTCGGCGCGCCGCCGCATGGCGGGTCGGCGCCGGGCGTCGATCGCATCGTGATGCTGCTGGCCGACCAGCCCAACATCCGCGAGGTCATCGTCTTCCCGATGAACCAGAAGGCCGAGGACCTGATGATGCAGGCGCCGTCCTTCGTCAGCGACAAGCAGCTCAAGGAACTGCACATCCGGCTTGCGCCGGGCGTCGCGCCGACCGAATAAGGCCTCTACGCAGGGGCAGGCGGATCAACCACCGCCCCGTTGGAGGGATTTGATGCTCGACGGTTCGGGAATGGCGGCGCGGCAGCGCGTTGAGGCGACGATCGGCCTGGCCGATCTGTTCACCATCGGCATCGGCCCGTCGAGCTCGCACACCGTCGGGCCGATGCGCGCCGCGTGTGCCTTTTCCGAGGCGGCGCTGGATCGCGGAATCCCGGTTTCGGTATCGTGCGAGCTGTTCGGATCGCTCGCGCTGACCGGCAAGGGGCACGCCACCGACACGGCGGTGATCCTGGGCCTTGCCGGGCACCAGCCAGAGAGCGTCGATCCCGACGCGGTGGCGAGCATCGTTTCGACGATCCAGTCCGAGCAGAAGCTGTCGCTGGGCGGGCAGGTGATCGTGCCGTTCGTCGAGGGCCGGCACCTGATCTTCCGCTCGGACCGCTTCCTGCCCGCACACCCCAACGGCATGCGCTTCGTTGCGCATTATCCCGATGGCGAGCCGTACGAGACCTTCTGGTACTCGATCGGCGGCGGCGCGGTGGTCGAGGGCGGGTGCGAGGCACCGCGATCGAACGTGACGCTGCCGATGAATTTCTCGTCCGGGGCGGAACTGCTCGCGGTGGCGGAGGAGAAGGGCGTGACGATCGCCGATATCGTCCGTGCTAACGAAGCCGCGTGGCGCGACGATACCGAGACCGACGCTTTCCTCGATTCGCTGCGGGCGGCAATGTCGGCGTGCATCGAGCGGGGTATGCGCGGCGAGGGCGAATTGCCCGGCGGGCTCAAGGTCAAGCGGCGTGCCCGCGACCTTCACAACAAGCTGCTCGCGCGCGGGCCGCGATCCGATCCTTCGCTGGTGTTCGACTGGGTGAGCTTGTGGGCGCTGGCGGTGAACGAGGAGAATGCCGCGGGCGGGCGTGTCGTCACCGCGCCGACCAATGGCGCTGCGGGCGTGATCCCGGCGGTGCTGCGCTATTACGAGACCTTCTGCGCCTCACCGACACCCGCTGGCGCGCGGACCTTCCTGCTGACGACCGCGGCAATAGGCTTCCTCTACAAGAAGCGCGCGTCGATCTCGGCGGCCGAAATGGGCTGTCAGGGCGAAGTCGGTGTCGCCTGTTCGATGGCGGCAGCCGGGTTGGCGGCGGCGCTGGGCGCGACCAATGCCCAGATCGAGAATGCCGCCGAGATCGGCATGGAGCATAATCTGGGCCTGACCTGCGACCCGATCGGCGGGCTCGTCCAGATCCCCTGTATCGAGCGCAACACGATGGGCGCGATCAAGGCGATCAACGCCGCCTATCTCGCGATGCACGGCGACGGCAGCCATGTCGTCAGCCTCGACGCGGTGATCGAGACGATGCGCCAGACCGGCGAGGATATGCGGTCGAAATACAAGGAAACCGCGCAGGGCGGGCTGGCGGTCAACGTCGTCGCGTGCTGATCTGGGCGCTGGCCAAGGGGAGCAGCCATGCGCGTCGCGGTGTTCGGGACCAAGGGATATGACCGGCGCTTCCTGAGCGAAGCGAACGCAGCCCATGGCCATGAGCTGATGTTTCTCGAGCCGAGGCTGGATATTTCCACCACACCGCTCGCCGCCGGCTGCGGGGCGGTGTGCGTATTCGTCAACGACTGCGTCGACGGCCGGGTTCTGGAAGCACTGGCGGGGCAGGGCGTAAGGCTGGTCGCGCTTCGCTGTGCAGGGTTCAACAATGTCGATCTGGCGGCGGCTGTGCGGTTGGGGATCGATGTGGTGCGCGTGCCTGCCTATTCGCCACATGCGGTGGCGGAGTTCACCGTCGGGCTGATGCTGGCGGTCGACCGGCATATCCCGCGGGCCTGGGCGCGGGTGCGCGACAACAACTTCGCGCTGGACGGCCTGATCGGGCGCAACCTGCATGGCCGGACCGTGGGTGTGATCGGCACCGGCAAGATCGGGGCGCTGGTCGCGCAAAGCCTTCGCGCCGGGTTCGGCTGCGAGGTGCTGGCGAGCGATGTGGTGACCGATCCGGCGCTTGAGGCGATCGGGGTGCGCTACGTCCCCCGCGCGGCGCTGCTGGAGCAGGCGGAGATCGTCACGCTGCATTGCCCGCTGACACCGGAAACGCGTCACCTGATCGATGCCGCGGCGATCGGGCGGGCGCGCGAGGGGCTGTTGATCGTCAACACCAGCCGCGGCGCGCTGATCGACACCGGAGCACTTATCGAGGGTCTCAAGTCGCGCAAGATCGGCGGCGTGGCGCTCGACGTCTATGAGCAGGAGGCCGATCTGTTCTTCGAGGATCTGTCGAACGAGATCGTCGGGGACGACGTGTTCCAGCGGCTGCTGACCTTTCCCAATGTCCTGGTCACCGGACACCAGGCCTTCCTGACCGAGGAAGCGCTGACCGCGATCGCGGAGACGACGCTGGCGAGCATTGCGGATGCTGAGGCGGGGCGGCCGCTGGCCAACCGCGTCGGCATCGAGCGGGTGGCCGCCTGATGGCGACGCGCACCCTCGACAAATTCGTACGGCGCTACACGACGCTGTCGAGCGCGCTCGACACGCTGGTGCACCAGCGATTGGTGCTGCTGAGCCCCTCTAAATGGGACGACACCAACGACGTCGAGTTCATGGAGCTCTATCGTGCCCATGCCGATGCCAAGTCGGTGCTGGCGCTATGCTGCGCGATGGCGAGCGAGACCTATCACCACTGGCGCGTCTTCACCCAAGGCATGGAAGGCGTGTGCATCGAGTTCGAGAAGGCCGCGCTCGAAACCGCCGTGCTGGGGCATGCCGGGGTGATTGCCGGACCGGTCGACTATCTTCAAATCCGGCAGCTTGAGGAGTTGCCACCCGAAGAGGCGCACCGGCTGCCGTTCGTGAAGCGTGAAGGCTATAGCGATGAGCGCGAATGGCGGATCGTCGCGACGTGCCTGGAGGAACCGGCATTCTCGTTGCCGATCGCGATCGATCTCGGCTCGATCACGCGGTTGGTGTTGAACCCGTGGATGCCGCCCGTGCTGGCCGACAATCTGCGGACGATCATCCGCGGACTCCCTGGCTGCGCGAAGCTCAAGATCGAGGCGTCGGCGCTCACGAACAGTGCGCGCTGGAAGGCGGCGGGGAAGAAGCTGGCGGGCTGATCCGTGGCGGCCATTTGCGGAAGGCTGCGCTGAAGCGGACACGGAAGATCCAGAAGACCATCACGGCAAGCACGAGCAGCGGCAGCGCGTCCCACAGGAAAAAGCCCTGCCACGCCTCCGGGAACTCGTCCCGCTGCCCGCGGAAGAAGGACGAGGTCGCGATCAGCATCGCGGTCGACATGCGCCACAGATGCCGGCCAATGCGCTGAACGCCCGAGAGCTGGCCCTTGCGCAGGAAATTGAGGTCGAGCGCGGCTGCGAGCAGGGCGAGGGAGCCGAAGACGAAATGGACCTGCCAGGGCAGGCTGTCGACCTTCCCGTCGGGATCGTTGAAACCGGCGTAGCCGAGCAGCAACTGCCCGATCGTGCAACCGATCGCGATCGCCAGCGCTGTCCGGTCGAGGCCGGTCGCCTTGCCCGAGCGCTGACGCGCGGCGGTCCATGCGGTCGCTACGAGATAGCAGGTGAAGGTTCCGACAAGCGCAGTTCCGCGCTCCGGCTTGAGGATTGCGATCACCGCGCCGGTACCGGCCATGACGAGCATCGACGCAAAGAAGGCCGTGCCTGCGCGCGCGTGCCAGCGACCGCCTTTGCGGACCGTGAGCGCTGCAGCGCCCGACAGCAGGGCCACGCTTCCCCCGACGATATGCACCAGCATGAATGCATTCATGTGCGCCTCCCTTGTGCTCGATTTCCTGGAGGCGTATTATTCAGACAACACACAGATGCCCATGATCGGGGGGATCAAAAAGATGATCGAAGGTTGCACGGAGCGGGTGTCGGGCCGGTCGAGAGCGGTCGGTGCGCTCCGTTTCATCGCGGCGGAGATCGCCCGCGAGATGCGCAAACGCCGCGCGGGCAAACGCAGCGTGCGGCGCGACGTCGAGCGGCATCTTGAGCCGCTGCTGGCCTTGGGTGCGGCACGGATCGACCGCGTGGCACACGCGATGGGATGCAGCCGTCAGACGCTCTACCGCCGTCTGAAGGCCGAGGGGCTGACGTTCGAACAGGTGCTCGACGGGTTGCGGCACCGGGTGGCGCTCAAACTGATGCGCGGCGGTACGCTTCCAGTGAAGGAAGCGGCCTATCAGCTTGGCTTCTCCGATCCGGCGGCCTTCTCGCGGGCGTTCAAGCGCTGGACCGGACAGAGTCCGGCGATGTTCAAAGCCACCGGGCGCCAGCGCGGCGCCCGGTGAGCCGGATCAGAAGCCGTAGCGCAATGTCGCGCGGACATTCCGGGGTTTGCCGAACACGAAGCCGTCGGACCACATGTCGTTGTTGTAATAGTGTTTGTCGAACAGGTTATCGAGATTGACCTGGAGCGAGACACGCTTGTTGAACGCATATTGGGCCATGCCGTTGACCAGCAGATAGGCCGGCTGCCCGACCTTCTCGGTCAACTGCGTGCCGGGATTGACTGCGGTCATCGGCGGACGGCTCTCCCAGCGCAGCGATCCGCCAAGGCTGAAGCCGTCGAGGGCGCCGCCGAAATCATAGCGGGTGGACATGCGCAGTATCCGGCCCGGGTGTGCCGGTTGCACCGGCAGGCCATCGACATCCTTTGCGGTAAACGCGCTCCAGCCCAGGCTCAGATCCCATCCGGGCAGGATCTTGCCGGCGATCTCGCCTTCATAGCCCTTCGACACGGTGCCTCGCGCTGGGCGATAGGCGGGCAAGGTCGTGCCGGGAATGAAATGCCCCGGATCGACCACTGCGAAGTTATCCTGTTCGATGCGGAAGATTGCGGCTGACGCGCGAAGCCGGCCGCCCATCCATTCGCCCTTCAGGCCCGCCTCGTAATTGGCGCCCTGAACCGGCGGGAGATAGTCGCCGTTCCGGTCCTTGCTGTTCTGCGGATTGAAGATCCGGGAATAGCTGACATAGGCGGACAGATTGCCAGTCACATCGAGGATCAGCCCGGCATAGGGCGTGAAGATGCCGTCCTCGCGCAGGGTGAACGGCACCGGCGTGTAGCGCGCCACCTCTTCGTCACGCCGCCACCAGCTCATCCGAGCGCCAGCGATCAATTTGAGCGGCTTGGCAAGCTGAAGCCGGGTCACGCCGTAAATGGCATATTGCTCGGTCGTGCCCGCGCCGCTCAGCCGATAGCGATCACCCCATCGCGGCTCGGGATAGCTGCCGTCCCAATCATCGAAATTGCCGACGGGGGCGATGGTCGCCGGGTCGGGATCGCGGTTGGTGAAGCCGGTCGATTTCATGTGGCTGTACATCGCACCGACGATGAGCTGGTGCTGCCTGCCCAGCAGATCGAAACCGCCCTTGATCGACGCGCTGGCGCCCCATTGCTTGGAATCGCGCTCGTACCAATAGGGGTCGGCGACCATGCCGAGGCCCGTGCCCCGATCGGGATAGCCCGATGGCAGCAGCATCTTCATATCCTCGACCTTCTGCTGGTAGCTGAGGTCGCTGCGCAGCGACCAGTCGCCTCCATTGCTGCTCCAGCGTCAGAAAGGCCGTTTTCACGGTGGTGTCGAACAGGCTCCAGCGCGCCGCCGTTGCCTTCGAGCGCGGCCAGTCGGTTCGCGTGCCGTCGCTGTACCAATAGGGCAATTGCTTGAACGACAGGCCGTCAAAATCATCCTGCTGGTAGCTGGCGCCCAGGCTGATGCGGGTTGCGGTGCCGAGGTCGGCATCGATCACGCCATAGACGACATAGCCCTTGGACTCTTCCAGATCGACGAAGCTGTCCTGCGAATAGACCTGCGCGACCAGCCGTCCGCGCACTGCTCCGTCCGCCGCGAGCGGCGCGGTAACATCGCCATTCGCGGCGATCCGCCCCCACGACCCCGCCTCGATGCTCATGACGCCGGTGAGGTCACGCGAAGTGGCGTGTTTGCGTACCAGGTTGATCGTCGCTGAAGGTTCGCCGACGCCTTGCAACAGGCCGTTGGCGCCGCGCATCACCTCGATCCGTTCGAAAATGGCGGTGTTGTTCTCTTCCAGCCCGAGGTTGCCGACGAAGAAGGGCGCGCTGTCGAACTGGAAGCTGGTGATTTCGAAACCGCGCGCCGCCAGCGTATAACGCGCCCGATCCAGTGCCTTCACCGAGACACCGGTGGTGTAGGACAGCGCGTCGGCGATGTTGACGGATGCCTGGTCGTTCAACTGCTCACGCGTGATGATGCTGATCGATTGCGGCGTTTCGCGCGGGGAAAGGTCGAGGCCGGTCGCAAGCGAGTTCTTCTGCTCGCCGCGGCCATAGACGACGATTTCCTCCGCCTTCGACGGCTCGTCCGTCGCCGCTCTCTCCTGTCCCGCGAGCGCCGATGTAGGCACGGTCAGTGCGAGCGCGGCGGTGCTCAGCAAGCGATGCATCGTCTTCATGGAAATCCCCAGTATTTGCACCCGTTTGCACCGCCCGGCTGGGTGGGCGAGAGCCGGCGGTGCAGGATCAGGTGCGCGCGATCCTGCACCGCGTGCCGGCGCGGCGAAGCTCCAAGCGGAGCTTCGCCCGCTGCGGATCAGAATCCCAAACGCAGGGTCGCGCGGACATTCCGCGGTTCGCCATAGACATAGCCAGCGAACCAGAGATTGTTGTTGAAGTAGCGCTTGTCGAACAAATTGTTGACGTTGAGCTGGAGCGAGACGTTGTCGTTGATCTTGTAGCGCGCCATGCCGTTGACCAGCAGATAGGCGGGCTGGCCGACATTCTCGCGCAGATTGGTGGCCGGGTTCACACCGGTCTTGGGCGGTTCGCTCTCCCAGCGCGCCGAGCCGCCGATGCTGAACCCGTCGAGCATGCCGCTGAAGTCATAGCGGGTGGCCATGCGCAGGATGCGGCGGGGGTGATGCGCCTGGACCGGGGCTCCGGCGGCATCCTCCGCGCGGAAGGCACTCCAGCCTAGGCTGAGATCCCATCCCTTGAGGATCTTGCCCGCGAGCTCGGCCTCATAGCCCTCGGACACCGTGCCGCGCGCGGGGCGCATGGCCGGGTTGGTCGTGCCGGGAATGAAATAGCCTTCATCGACGACCGCGAAATTGTCCTGCTCGATCCGGAAGATCGCGGCGGACGCGCGAAGGCGGCCGTCCATCCACTCGCCCTTCAGGCCTGCCTCATAGCTGTTGCCGACCACCGGAGGCAGGTAATCGCCGTTGCGATCCCTGCTGTCCTGCGGATTGAAGATGCTGGTGAAGCTTGCGTAGGCGGAGATGTTGCCGGTCACGTCGAACACCAGGCCGGCGTAGGGCGTGACGCGGCCGGCATGGCGAATGGTGTAGGCGGCCGGCGTGTAGAGTGCGACTTCCTCGTTGCGTTCCCACCAGCTGACGCGCGCGCCCGCGATCAGCTTGAGCGGGTCGAGCAGTTGGAGGCGGGCCGCGCCGTAAACGGCATATTGCTCGGTCGTGCCGAAGCCGCTCATCCGATAGCGATTGCCCCAGACGGGCTCGGCGTATTTGCTGCCGTCCCACAGATTATAGTTGCCGATGGGGGCGACCGTTGCGGGATCGGGGTCGCGGTTGGTCCAGCCGCCGCTCAGGTGGCGATAATTGCCCCCGACGATCAGCTCGTGCTCACGGCCCAGCAGGTCGAAATTGCCGCGAAGCTGTGCGCTGGCGTTCCACTGTTTGGGACGGGATTCGTACCAATAGCCCTCGGCGGTCATGCCGATGCCGGTGATGCGATCGGGATAGCCGCCGGTCCAGAGCAGTTTCGATTCCTCGAATTGTTCATGATAGGCGACGTCGGCGCGGAGCGACCAGTTGCTGCCGAGGCGCTGTTCGATGGTCAGGAACGCGGTCTTCTCGGTCGTGTCCCACAGATTCCAGCCCGCGCCGGTGGTCTTGGAACGTGGCCAGTTGGTGCGGGTGCCGTCGGCATACCAATAGGGCAATTGGCCCCAGAGGGTGCCGTCGCGCTCGTCACGCTGGTAGCTGGCGCCGATGCTGACCCGGGTGTTCGTGCCGAGATCGGCATCGATCACGCCATAGAAGAGCCAGCCCTTCGACTTCTCGATATCGACGAACGAATCCTGCCGGCTGTATTGCGCGACGAACCGCCCGCGCACCGATCCGTCGGCAGTGATCGGCACGGTGATGTCGCCGGTCGCGGCAAAACGGTTCCAAGAGCCGCCCTCAAGGTCGAGCGTGCCTTTGAGCTCGCTTGAGACGGCGTGCTTGCGCACCAGGTTGATCGTCGCGGACGGTTCGCCGGCGCCCTGCATCAGCCCGTTGGCGCCGCGGATCACCTCGATCCGTTCAAAGATGGCGCTGCTGTTCTTCTCCAGCCCGATATTGCCGGTGACGAAGGGCGCGCCATCGAGCTGGTAGTTGGTGATGTCGAAGCCGCGTGCCGCCAGCGTGTTGCGGCCGCGATCGACCGCCTTGACCGAGATTCCAGTCGTGTAGCCGAGCGCTTCGCCGACATTGACGGCGGCCTGATCCTCAAGCTGTTCGCGGGTGATGATGCTGATCGACTGGGGCGTCTGGCGCGGGGAGAGGTCCAGCCCGGTGGCGAGCGTGTTCTTCTGTTCGCCGCGGCCATAGACGACGATTTCGTCGGACTTCTGCTGCTCACCCGCCGTCTCGTCATCCTGCGCGGCAAACGCCGCCGCAGGTACGGTCAACACGAGCGCGGCGGTGGCCAGCAAGCGGTACGTCGTCTTCATGGAAATCCCCTGTACTGCGCGCCGTCGTGGATCGCCGGACAGGGGCGGGCAGCGCGTTGTGCGTGCCCTGAGCATGATCGCTATTGCGAGTCAATCTTAATTGCAATGAGATCAGCCGGGATAGCTGATTTCCATCACCTCAAATTCCTTCTCGCCCGCGGGCAGCATCACGCGGCGCAGATCGCCGATCGCGGCGCCGCGCAGTGCGCGGGCGAGGGGGGCGTTCCAGCCGACCAGACCCTTGCCCGCGTCCGCCTCGTCATCGCCGACGAAGGTCAGGGTGCGGTGGTTTTCGTCCTCGTCCGCGATGGTGACGGTGGCGCCGAACCAGATGCGGCTGCGATCCTCCTGCCGGCAGGGATCGACGACCTTGGCCGCCTTCATCCGCTTCGACAGCCAGCCCAGCCGCCGGTCGATCTCGCGCAGGCGCTTGCGGCCGTAGATATAGTCGCCATTCTCGGAGCGGTCGCCATTGCCCGCGGCCCAGGCGATGGTCTCGACCAGCTTGGGCCGCTCGCCGCCGAACAGTGCGTCATACTCGGCCTTGAGCGCCGAATAGCCTGCGGGGGTGATGTAGTTGGGACGGTCGATACTCAAAGAAGGCGGCCCATGCTGATGATCGGCTCCTCGCCATAGCCCATGCGCGCCCAGAAGCGGGCGGCCTCGTCATTGCCGGCGCGTACCTGAAGATTGAGCTTGGTACAGCCCCTGGCCGCCAGCTTCTTCTCCGCGGCGCGGACCAGCTTCGTCCCGATCCCGCAGTGACGGGCATTGGGATGGACCGCAAGCTTGTAGAGCCAGCCGCGATGGCCGTCATAGCCCGCGAGGATCGTGCCGAGCACGCGGCCGCCCTCGACCGCGACGAGGAACAGGTCACGCTGGACGGCCAGTTTCTGCGGGACGGCGACGGCGGCGTGGCTGTGGAGCGGGTCCTCGGGAAAGACGGTGCGCCACAGCGCATCGACCTCGCCGAACTGCGCTTCCTGATAGGCCAGGATCTCGATCACGTCAGCCGGGGCGGTTCTTGCCGAGATACCAGCTCAGATGCGCCGGACCACGCGAGCGGGCATAGTTCGGGTGCAGCAGATCATAGACCACGGCGTTCTCGAGCACGCGCTGGACATAGTTCTTGGTCTCGAAGATCGGGATCGCCTCGACCCAGTCAACGACCTCGATGCTGCCGGTGCGTGGATCGCCATTGGCGCGCAGCCATTTGTTCACATTGCCCGGCCCCGCATTGTAAGCGGCAACCGCGAGCGGGTAGCTGCCGCCATAATAGCTCAGCATCCGCTGGAAATAGCTCGAGCCGAGGCGGATATTGTAGTCCGTGTCCACGGTGAGCGAGGACATGTTGTAGCCCAGGCCGAGCTTGCCGGCGGTCTCGCGCGCGGTTCCGGGCATCAGCTGCATCAGCCCGCGGGCACCGGCATGGCTGACTGCCTGCTTGTCGAACTGGCTTTCCTGCCGCGCGATGGCGTGGATGATCGTGAAATAGCCTTCCTCGCCCTGCGGCACGCGCACCGACGGGTAGCCCGCAACGGTATAGTCGCTGAGGCCATTCAGAAGTGCGCTGCGGCCGACCATCACGCCCAGATCGGGGCGGCCGATGCTGCGCGACAGCTCGGTGGCGAGGACATGGTCCTCGGCGCTGGTGGCGTCGGCAGCGATCTGGCGGAGGAACAGGCTCTGGTCCTGCCAGCGGCCGAGCGTGCCGAGCAGCCGCGCGGCCTGAACCACCTCGCGATTGTAGAAGGCAGTGCGTGCACTCGACGAGGCACGGGTGCCGTCGAAGGCTGGCGGTGCCTTGAGCGCGCGGCTCACCCGCTCGGCTGCGAGCTGGCCGTAATAGAGGTCGGAAAAGGCGGCGGCGCGCTCATAATAGCCCTGTGCCGCGGCCTGCTGCCCGGCGGCCTCGGCGGCGCGCCCGGCCCAGTAGAGGCCCTTGGACTGGGTGGTGGGGGTACGGCTGCCGCGCGAATAGCGGTCGAACATCATCACCGCATCGGCCGGACGGCGCAGCTTGTGCATCGCGACCGTGCCGGCGAGCCAGACAAGGCTGGTGTAATCGTCGCGGATGCCGAGGCCCATCGCAGCGACATCGGCGCCGGGGGGCAGGGCATCATCGACCTGCGAGGCGATCGAATAGGCAAGGCTGAACTGGCCGTCGCTCTCCGCCGCGCGGGCATTAACCAGCAGGACTTCGTACCATTCCTCGACATTGCCGGGGAGCGTCGCGAGGTCGCGCGGCCGGGCGAGGAGCGAACGGGCCGAGCCGCTGCCGCCATTGTTACGGAACCACATCGCACGATCGGCGATGAAACCGGGATCGCGCGCGCCGAGCGCCTCGACCGCGGCGGCCTTGTCCTGCGCGTCGGGCCAGTTGCTCTGCATCGACAGGCGCGCGTCGAACAGCGGCCGGTTCTGCGGCGAGGTATAGGCGGCCTGGCGTGCGGCGGCGGTGCGCGCATCCTGCCAGAGCAAGGCGTCCATCCGGGCATCATGATCCGCCGGGGTCAGTGCGCCCGGGAAGCCCGAGAGCACGGCGCTCTCATCGGCGGGGCGGAGCGCGCCGCTGCGCCAGGCGCGGCGGGCCTGCTCATTCGCCTCGGTCCGGCGGCCCGACGCGGCCAGCGCCTCGGCATAACGGACCCGGCCGGCAGCGGTGGCGGGCGGAAACCGTTCGAAGAAGCGGATGACCAGCGAAGGTGCCTCGGCGCCCGAGGTCAGCGACGTCTCTGCCGCGGCGCGGCGGCTGGTCTCGCCCGGCCAGCCGGGGTGGGCGAGCAGGAAGTTCGCATAGTCGCTGAACGGCCAGCGATCCGATTGCTGGAGCCGCTTCCACTGGTCGAGATTATACTGAATCCCCGAACTGGCGGGGGCGGGATATTCCTGCGGCGAGGCGGTCAACGCAGCGAGCTGAATACGCGCGCGTTCCACTCCATCCTGCACGACCTGAGAAGAGACCGCGACACCCGATACGCCGGCGAGCAGAAGCCCGCTCCTGAACAAAGAGGCAAGCATGCTGGACATGATACGCACCGCGCGCCTATTGGCCACCCCGAAATTCGGAAAATTGGGGCTTTTTGGCGCATATGTTCACCGGTTCGATCCCCGCCCTGATTACCCCCTTCCGTAACGGCGACTTCGCCGAGGACGTGTTTCGCGACTTTGTCGAATGGCAGATCGCCGAGGGATCGTCCGCGCTGGTGCCGGTGGGCACGACGGGCGAAGCGGCGACGCTGACCAAGGACGAGCATTTCGAGGTGGTGCGCGTCTGCGCCGATCAGGTGCGCGGCCGCGTGCCCGTGATCGCGGGCACGGGCTCGAACGACACCCGCGTCGCGATCGGCAACGTCAAGGCGGCGAAGGAAGCCGGCGCCGATGCGGTGCTGATGGTGCCGCCCTATTACAACCGGCCTAGCCAGGAAGGCATCTTCCGCCATTTCGAGGCGGTGGCGGCCGAATGCGAGCTGCCGATCGTCCTCTACAACGTGCCCGGCCGCACCGTCACCGACATTCAGCCCGAGACTGTGATCCGTATCGTCCAGGCGTTCCCCGGCAAGTTCGTCGCGATCAAGGATGCGACGGGCGATCTGGCGCGCGTGTCGAGGCATCGCGCGGCGCTTCGTGCGGGCTTCGCGCAGCTTTCGGGCAATGACGATACCGCTCTGGCGTTCAACGCGATGGGTGGAGTCGGGTGCATCTCGGTCAGCGCGAACGTCGCGCCGAAGCTGTGCGCGCAATTCCAGGCGGCATGGGCCGAGGGCGATACCGCGCTGGCGCTGGCGCTGCACGACCGGTTGTTCGCGCTGCACAACGCGATGTTCACCGACGCCTCGCCCGGGCCGGTCAAGTACGCCGTGAACAAGCTGCGGCCCGAGATTTCCGCCGAGCTCCGGTTGCCGATGGTCGGGCCAAGCGAGGCGAGCAAGGCGGCCGTGGATGCGGCGATGAAGGCCGCAGGTCTCATCTAGGAGCTGAAGCGATGCCGCAATGGCCATGGAAGAAGGCACGTCCCGGCGTCGATCTCTATGGCCGCAGCCCGCTCTGGCACCACGCGGCCGAAGGCGATCTCAAGGCGGCGGCGAAAGCGATCCGCGACGGCGCCGACCCGACGGCAGCGGACAAGGACAATTATACCGCACTCCATGTCGCGGTTCAGAACGGCCATGCGAAGATGGTCGAACTGCTCCTCAGCCACGGCGCCGATCCCAATGTCGCCGACCGGCACGGCAACGGACCGCTATGGACGGCGGGCTATTATGCGGGCCGCGACGCCAAAGGGCCGGATGGCCTTGCGAGCGTCGTCGCGCTGCTGGGAGCGGGCGCCGATCCGCGTCGTCTCAACCGGGTCGGCAAGCCGCCGTTGCTATGGGCGAACGCCTGTCCGGAACTGCGCGCCGCGTATGATTCTGCCGGTTTCACCGATGTGATTCCGGACACCTGAGGCGTTAGGGCTTTCCCTGCGCCGCGCGCGGGCCTACATCGCCCCTCCTTATGGCCCGTCCGCGTCCCACCGAATTCGACAAGAAGAAGATCGTCGCCGAGAACCGGAAGGCGCGCTTCGAGTATTTCATCGAGGACGTGTACGAAGCCGGCATCGCGCTTCAGGGCACCGAGGTGAAGGCGCTGCGCTTCGGCGAGGGGTCGATCGCGGAAAGCTATGCCGAGATCCGCAACGAACAGGCCTGGCTGGTCAACGCCAACATTCCCGAATTCAGCCACGGAAATCGTTTCAACCACGAGCCGAAGCGTCCCCGTAAATTGCTCCTTCATCTGCGGCAGATAGAAAAGCTGCATGGCGCGGTAGCGCGCGAGGGGATGACCCTGGTGCCGCTGTCGATCTACTTCAACTCGCGCGGCCGCGCGAAGGTGGAGCTGGCGCTGGCGAAGGGTAAGAAGACGCACGACAAGCGTGAGTCCATCAAGGAACGTGACTGGAAGCGTGAACAGGGAAGGCTCCTCCGCGACCGTGGCTAAGCCGACCTTCTGGGAGCGGGTACGGGCATGGGCGGATCGCAACATGCCCACCCGCGAGAGCCTGGAGGCGAACCGCTTCCTGCGCCCGGTGGCGCATCGCGTGCTGGCGCCGGAGCTTTGGCGCTTCACTCGCCGGTCGGTGCCGCGTGGTGTCGCGCTGGGCATGGTGACGGGGATCATGATCCCGGTCGCGCAGATCTTTTTCTCCGCGCTGCTGGCGCTGCCGTTCCGGGCGAATATCCCGGTTGCCTCGCTGACGACGTTCCTGACCAATCCCTTCACCACCCCGCCGCTCTGGGCGTTCGCCTATTGGGTCGGACGCAAGATCCTGCATTTCGACGCGACCGTCCCCGGACAGCCGATCGCGACTCATGTTGCGAACGACAGCTGGCTCAACTGGTTGTGGTCGGAAGCCGGGCCGGCGCTGATCACCGGACTGGTGACGATCACGATCATCTCGTCGATCCTGGGTTATGTGATCAGCGCGGTGGGCTGGCGCCTGTGGATCGCCAACAAATGGCGCAAGCGGAAGAAAGAGCGCGCGGCCGCTATTGGCGGCCAGTAACACGCGAGACTTGATCGGGCGTATCATCGGCGTAAGACACGCGCATCTCGACTCTTGTCCATAGGTGCATGATGCGTCTTCTCGTTACTTCCATCCTTCTTGCCGGCACCGCAATCGCGGGCACGGCGACAGCGCTTTCGGCGCGTGAGGCGCCCGCTCCGGCCGCCGAAACCGGCTCGAAGCCTCAGCTCGGCACGTTCGGCTTCGACGAGAAGGGCATGGACAAGACTGCGGCCCCCGGCGACGATTTCTACACCTTCGCCAACGGGACTTGGGCGAAGAGCACGCCGATCCCGGCAGACAAGTCGAACTACGGCATGTTCACCGCGCTGGACGACCTGTCGAAGCAGCGCGTGCGCGGGATTCTCGACGCGGTGAAGGACGACAAGAACAGCGCGATCGGCCGCGCCTATACCAGCTATCTCGACACGGCGTCGGTCGAGTATCGCGGACTGGCGCCGATCCAGCCCTGGCTGACCAAGGTCAAGGCGCTGGACAGCAAGGCCGGTTACTCGGCGCTGGTGGTCGAAGCGGCGAAGATGGGCATCAACGGCCCGTTTGGCGGCTATGTCGGCCAGGACGACAAGCATCCCGAGAACTACATCTTCACCATCTACCAGGGCGGCACCGGTCTGCCTGATCGTGACATGTACCTGCTCGACAACCCCAAGATGGCGTCGATCCGCACGGCCTATGTCGCGCACCTTGCGAAGATGCTGACGCTGGCGGGCGAGGACAATGCCGAGGCGCGCGCCAAGGCGGTGATGGATCTGGAGACCCAGATCGCCAAGGTCCAGTGGACCCGTGAGGACGCGTCGGACGCGGTCAAGGGCTACAACAAGTTCACGCTGGCGCAGACCGCGCAGTTCGGGAGCCCGACCCTCGACATGCCGGCGCTGCTCAAGGCGATCAGCCCGAAGATCACCGACGTGCTGATTGGCCAGCCGAGCGCGGTGAAGGGCACCGCCGACATCCTCGACAAGGCGCCGCTTGAGGTGCTCAAGGATCAGATGCTGCTGCGCAGCCTGGGCGGCCTGGCCAACTATCTGCCCGATTCGGTCGCGAATGAGAATTTCGCCTTCTACGGCACCACGCTGCAGGGGACCCCGCAGCGCGAAGAGCGCTGGAAGCGTGCGGTGAGCTTCACCGAAGGCGTGCTGGGTGAGGCGGTCGGCAAGGAATATGCCGCGCGCTACTTCCCGGCCGAGTACAAGGTCGAGATGAACAAGCTGGTCGCCAACGTGCTCGACGCGATGGGGCGGCGGATCGACGCGCTCGAATGGATGCAGCCCAAGACCAAGGCGCGCGCCAAGGCGAAGCTCAAGAACTTCACCGTCAAGGTCGGATATCCCGACCGCTGGCGCGACTATTCGGGCCTTGAGGTCAAGAGCGACGACCTGTTCGGCAACGCAGTCCGCTCCAACCAGTTCGACTTCCAGTACATGATCGACAAGCTGGGCGGACCGGTGCGCAAATGGGAATGGGGGATGCTGCCCCAGACGATCAACGCCTATGCCAATTTCGGGATGATGGAAGTGGTGTTCCCGGCCGCGATCCTGCAGCCCCCCTTCTTCGATCCCAAGGCGGATCCGGCGGTCAACTATGGCGGGATCGGCGCAGTCATCGGCCACGAGATCAGCCATCATTTCGACGATCAGGGCGCCAAGTATAACGAGAAGGGCGAGCTGTCCGACTGGTGGACCCCGGCCGATACCAAGGCGTTCGAGGCGGCGAGCAAGGCGCTGGTCGCCCAGTACGACGCCTATGAGGCGCTCCCAGGCGAGCATGTGAAGGGTGAGTTCACGCTGGGCGAGAATATCGGCGACCTCGCCGGCCTCACCATCGCCCATGACGCCTACCAGCATTCGCTGAAGGGCAAGAAGGCGCCGGTGATCGACGGGTTCAGCGGCGACCAGCGCTTCTACCTAGGCTGGGCACAGATCTGGCGGCGCAACTATCGCGAGGCCAATCTTCGCGCGCGCCTGCTGACCGACCCGCACAGCCCGTCGATCCAGCGCGCCTGGGTCGTCCGCAACCTTGACCCCTGGTACGGTGCGTTCGGTGCGAAGGACGGTCAGAAGCTGTATCTGGCACCTGCGAAGCGCGTCCGCATCTGGTGAGCGCAACCTGCGGCTCCGGCTGGCGCTGAACGCTTGACCGGAGCGCAGGGGAGCGGAAAAGGGGAGTAATGGCCTCGCGTCCCGCTCTCCTTTCCAGCGACCCCCGTTCCGCCGCAGCGCCGCTGATCATCGCGATCGCTGCGGGTGCCGCGGCGGCGGGGATCGTGCTGCTCCTGACCGGTTCGATCATGGTGGCGGCGGGGTTCCTTGCCGCGGCACTGGCGATCGCCGGTGTCGCCTACCTCGTCGTCAGGCTCTGGCCGGCGGCAAGGGAGGAAGAACCGGCTATCGACTGGTCGGTCGCGCACATGCTCGCCTCGATGAGCAACGACGCGCTGGCGGTTACCGATCGCGCCGGGCGCCTGGTCTGCGCCAACGAGCGGTTCGGCGCCTTCTTCCCGACCTATCCCGCGCCGCCTGGCGTCGTGCCGGGCGAATGGGCCTCGGCCCAGCTCGGCACCGCAGGCCGCACCGCGTGGCGCGATGGGCAGGCATCGAGCGGGGCGTTCGATGCCGCCGGAACCAAGCTGACCGCGCATATCACCCGTGTCGGCGATTCGATGCTGGTGTGGCGCTTTGCCGGCACGGATGTCGTCGATCTGGCCAAGCAGGCACAGGCGCTGGTCGCAGGCAATTCGGGCGATCGCCTTGGCAGCGCCGGCATCATGATGGCGCTGCTCGGCGCCGATGGCCGCGTCCGGTCCGCCAACCGCGTGACGCGCCAGCGCGCGATGGGCGACGAGAATGCGATGATCGAGGGGCGCGACTTCACGCGCTTCCTGATCACCGACAATCTCGGCATCGTCCGGTTCGAGCGCGAGGGCCTGTCGGGCACGCCGCTGCGGGTGCTGGAGATCCCGTTCCTGGACGGCGACAATGCACCGATGCTGGTCGCGCTGCTTGATGACGAGCTCGCGATCCCACAGCCGGCGATCGGCGATACCGCCGGCGCACATGTCCGTTCGCTGATCTCGCTGCTGCCGTCGGGCATCGCGCTGGTCGGTGCAGACGGGCGCTTCGTGCACATGAACGATGCCTTTGTGCGCGCCGCGCATGTCAACCAGGCCAATCCGCCCATCTATCCGGGCGATCTGGTGGTGCGCGAGGACAAGGCAGCGCTGGCCGACGCGATCCGCCGTTTCGCTAGCGGCGCGGCGCATTCCGCAGACATGACGGTACGCTTTGCCGAGGCGCCGGACGAAGGCGTCGCCATCTCGATCGCCGCCGCGCGCGGGCTGGGCGAGGCGGCGGTGCTGCTGAGCCTGCGCGACGCGGGCGAGGAAGGGCGGCTCAAGCGCCAGGTGGCGCAGGCGACCAAGATGCAGGCGGTCGGGCAGCTCGCCGGCGGCGTCGCGCACGACTTCAACAACATCCTGACCGCGGTGATCGGCCATTGCGACCTGATGCTGATGCGCCATGCGCCCGGCGACAGCGACTATGACGACATCCAGCAGATCCTGATCAACTCCAACCGCGCCGCGGCGCTGACCCGCCAGCTGCTCGCCTTTTCGCGCCAGCAGACTTTGCGGCCGCAAATCCTGCAGCTGCCGGACGTCATCTCCGAGGTCTCGAACCTGCTCAAGCGCCTGCTTGGCGAGACGGTGGAGCTGGTCGTCAACCACGGCCGCAACCTGGGCCCGGTGCGCGCCGATCCGGGGCAGCTCGAACAGGTGGTGGTCAACCTTGCGGTCAACGCGCGCGATGCGATGCTGACCAAGAACCCCAATGGCGGCGGCACGCTGACCATCGAGACCTTCGGCGTCCCCGCGCACGAAGTGCGGGCGATGGACGAGGATGTGCTTCCGGTGGGCGACTATACCGCGCTCCGCATTTCCGACACCGGCACCGGCATTTCGGCCGAGGTGCTCGCGCATATCTGGGAGCCGTTCTTCACCACCAAGGAAGTGGGGAAGGGAACGGGGCTCGGCCTGTCGACCGTCTACGGCATCATCAAGCAGTCGGGCGGGTTCATCTTCGCCGAGAGCCCGAAGGGCAGGGGCGCGGTCTTCACCATCTACCTCCCCGTCGATTCCGCTGGCGATGCCGGGTCCAAGGCCCCGGCGGTGAAGCCGGTGCAAGGCGACCTGTGGGGCAGCGGCACGGTGCTGCTGGTCGAGGACGAGGCGATGGTGCGTGCGGTGGCCGAGCGCGCGCTGGCGCGGCAGGGCTATACGGTGCTGACCGCCGAGAATGGCGAGGCAGCGCTGGAGCTGCTCCAGACCAGCGCCAAGCCCGACCTGCTGATCTCCGACGTGGTGATGCCGACGATGGACGGCCCGACGATGGTCCGCCATGCCCGCAAACGCTATCCTGACCTCAAGATCATCTTCATGTCGGGCTATGCCGAGGAACAGTTGCGCAAGTCGATCGACCTCGACAATGTCGCCTTTCTGCCCAAACCCTTTTCAGTCCAGCAACTTGCGGAAGCCGCGCGCAGTGCGTTGACCGCGAAATAAGTGGTTGGTGAAAATTGCTTCTCTCGGCTAGTTCGATCGCAATGACCGCGCATACCCGCATCCTTGTCGTGGAAGACGAGCCGCTGATCGCCATGATGCTGGAGGATTATCTGGATATCCTTGGCCGGCAGGTCGCGGGCGTCGCCGACAGCGTCTCGACTGCCCTGCTACTGGTCGCAGCGGGCGGGATCGACGCGGCGATCGTCGACGTGAACCTGAATGGCGGCGAGAAATGCTGGCCGGTTGCCGATGCACTGGCGGCGGCGGGGGTTCCGTTCATCGTCGCGACCGGCGGCGGCGACGACATGATCATCGACGGGCACCGGCATCGGCCGATCCTGGCCAAGCCCTTTACGATGGACGCGATCGAGCAGGCCCTGGCAGGCCTCTAGGCGATCCGGCCGGGCATTTCGGCCGCATCCGCCGCGATCGATGCCGCAGGGGCCACCGCTTCCCACGGAAACACGAACCAGTCCTTGGTCACGCTACGGTCGATCGCGCGCGCGGCATATTCGACGCGCTGGCTGGACGTCGCATTGTCGAGCAATGTCGCAAACCGGATCGCGCCGATGATCGCTCCCGCCTCTGCGAGCTTGGCACGCAGCTTGGCGATGGTCGCGCCGCTATCGTTGATATCGTCGAGGAAGAGCAGTTTTTCGCCGGCACGGGTGCGCTCCGCCAGCCGTTCGAGCGGCGCATCGGCGAAATCATGGACCTGCGAGCTGTGATCGACCGAGAGCATCGGCATGCCCGTCGCGTGGCTCAGATAGACCGCAGGCGAAAGGCCGCCACGGCCGATGCCGATGATGAAATCGGGTCTCCAACTGCGATCGGCATGGATCGCTGCGGCAATCGCAAGCACGTCCGCCACGAGCTGCTCGTGCGAGATGGGCGTGAAGACGGGCATCAGTTGGCCGCCACGAACGCATCGAGCCGTGCGAGGTGCGCGGTCTTCGCGCGCTCATCGAGGAACGATCCGGTGAAACTGTTGCGCGCCAGCGTCGCCAGTTCCGTCTTGCCCAGCCCGCGCGCTGCCGCGACCGCGCGGTAGTTGTCCGCGACATAGCCTCCGAAATAGGCGGGATCGTCCGAGTTGATCGTTGCGCGGAGCCCTTCACCGAGCATGCGGTCGATCGGGTGGTTCGCCATATCGTCCACCACGCACAATTTGTGGTTGGAAAGCGGGCAGACGGTGAGCGTCATCCCTTCGTCGGCCAGCCGCTTCACCAGCACCGGATCCTCCAGGCTGCGATTGCCATGGTCGAGCCGGTCGATGGCGAGCAGGTCGAGCGCCTGCCAGACATAGTCGGGCGGGCCTTCCTCGCCGGCATGGGCAACGCGCTTGAGCCCGAGATCGCCTGCCGCGGCAAAGACGCGCGCGAACTTCTCGGGCGGGTGGCCGACCTCGGACGAATCGAGGCCCACGCCCTCGATCCGGTCGAGCCAGGGCTCGGCTGCCTTGAGGGTGGCGAAGGCCGCTTCCTCGTCGAGGTGGCGCAGGAAACAGAGGATCAGCTTCGAGCTCAGGCCATGCCGCCCCTCGGCGTCGTGCATCGCGGCGAGCAGCCCGTCGGCGGCGACCTGGAACGGGATGCCACGATCGGTATGCGTCTGCGGATCGAAGAAGATCTCGGTATGGACGACACCGTCCGCCGCCGCCCGCGCGAAATAGGCATCAGCCAGATCGTAGAAATCCTGTTCGGTCCGCAGCACGTCCGCCCCGGCATAATAGATGTCGAGGAAATCCTGCAGCCGGCTGAAGCTGTAGGCGGCGCGAACCGCCTCGACGCTGTCGAACGGGATCGCCACCTTGTTGCGCTTGGCCAACGCGAACATCAGCTCGGGCTCGAGGCTCCCCTCGATATGCAGGTGAAGTTCGGCCTTGGGCAGGCCGGCGATGAAAGCGGAGAGGGTGTCGTTCATGGCCGCGCAGGATCGCGCGAACGCAGCCGCAGGGCAAGCGTCAGGCGTACCCCACCCAGCCGCGCCAGGTGAAGGCGGCATAGAAGGGCGTCACGTCGTGGAAGCCCGCGGCGCGCAGCACCGCCTCGTCCTGCTCCGGCGCGAGCATGTTGACCGCTGCGCTCACCGCGTCGCGTGCGCCATAAGCCTGTTCGGGGATCGCGCCCGAGGCGATGGCGAAGGCGGCATAGCGATCGAGCCAGTGCTCCCGCGTCTCGTCCTGCGGATAGCTGCCATGCGCGGCGACGAACGGCGCGCCGGGTTTCAGCCGCTCGCGGATCGCCGCGGCGGTGCGAATGCGCTCCTCTTCGCCGAGGAAGTGCAGGGTGAGCAGGCACACCGCGCCGTCGAAGGGGCCGGGCGGGGCGTCGTCGATATAGCCCTCGATCAGCTCGGCGCGGTGCACGTCCGGGCCGAGCATGCGCGCGGCGAGGTCGAGCATCGCGCCCGCCGGATCGACCCCGGTGAAACGCCAGCCCGGATAGGCGGCGGCCAGCGCCTTGAGCTCCAGCCCGCCGCCCGCGCCGAGCACGAGGATGTGGGCATTCTCCGGTACGCGCTCGGCGAGCAGGATGCCGGTCATCCGGTGGAGATCGGCAAAGCCGGGCACGTAGCGCGGCGGGTTCTCGGCGTAGTTGGCGACGGCCTGGGGATCTGCGAAATGGGCGAGGAATTGCTGTTCGCCGTTATCGGCCATGGTGGAAACCCTTCGAAACACTGGCGGCACACGCATGCCGCGAATCATGAAACTTTAAATGTTGCGTGAAGGGCTTCGCGTCAACCCCGCTTCAGACCTGATCCCGACGAAAGCAGGTCGCGGCATGATCGTTGACCATCCCGACCGCCTGCATCCAGGCATAGACGATCACTGGTCCGACGAATTTGAACCCCTTGGCCTTGAGCGCCTTGGAGATGGATTCGGAGGTCCCGGTTTTCGCGGGAACGGTCTCGCCGTCGCCCTTCACAGGTTCGCCTCCCGCAAGGCCCCAGGCCCAGTCGCCGAAATCCTCCCCCCGTTCGGCAAAGGCGAGATAGGCGCGGGCATTGCCGATTGCGGCCTCGATCTTGGCGCGGGCACGGACGATCCCGGGATCACCCATCAGCCGCTCGACATCGTCTGGGCCGAACGCGGCGACTTGCACCGGATCCCATCCGGCGAAGGCGGCATGGAACTCGTCGCGCTTCTTGAGGATCGTCGACCAGGACAGGCCGGCCTGGAATCCCTCGAGCATCAGCGTTTCCCACAACAGCCGCGAATCGCGGACGGGAACGCCCCATTCGGCGTCGTGATAGGCGGTATCGAGCGGATTGCCCTGTGCCCAGCGGCAGCGGGTCGGTTCGGTCACGTGCGTTCCTCCGCGGAAATGAGAACAAAAAAAGATCGTTCCACTCTTGTTCTAGTGGAACAAATGCTATACGCAACCGTCAACAATGTGATGACAGGCCTGTTGAAGGCGGGGCGTAAAGCCTCTAGCGACGGAGACTTCGGATGGCAGCTTCCCTCAAGGTGATCGACGGAAACATGGCGATTTCTTCGGATAAACAGAAGGCGCTCGACGCCGCACTCGCGCAGATCGATCGCGCGTTCGGTAAGGGCTCGGCGATGAAGCTCGGCTCGAAGGAGACGATGCAGGTCGAGGCGATCTCGACCGGCTCGCTCGGGCTCGACATCGCGCTCGGCGTCGGCGGTCTGCCGCGCGGTCGCGTGATCGAGGTCTACGGCCCGGAAAGCTCGGGCAAGACGACGCTGGCGCTGCACGTCATCGCCGAGGCACAGAAGAATGGCGGCGTCGCCGCATTCGTCGATGCCGAGCACGCGCTCGATCCGGTCTATGCCAAGAAGCTGGGCGTCAACATCGATGAGCTGATCGTCTCGCAGCCGGATACCGGCGAGCAGGCGCTTGAGATCACCGACACGCTGGTGCGGTCGAACGCGATCGACGTGCTGGTGGTGGACTCGGTCGCCGCGCTGGTTCCGCGCGCGGAGATCGAGGGCGAGATGGGCGACAGCCATGTCGGCCTCCAGGCGCGCCTGATGTCGCAGTCGCTGCGCAAGCTGACCGGCTCGATCAGCCGTTCGCGCTGCATGGTGATCTTCATCAACCAGCTGCGCATGAAGATCGGCGTGATGTACGGCAATCCGGAGACCACGACCGGCGGCAACGCGCTCAAATTCTACGCCTCGGTCCGCCTCGACATCCGCCGTACCGGCCAGATCAAGGACCGCGACGACATCATCGGCAACGCGACCCGCGTGAAGGTGGTGAAGAACAAGGTCGCGCCGCCGTTCAAGCAAGTCGAATTCGACATCATGTATGGCGAAGGCATCTCGAAGATCGGCGAGATTCTCGACCTCGGCGTCAAGGCCGGGCTGGTCGAGAAGGCGGGTGCGTGGTTCAGCTATGACAGCATCCGCATCGGCCAGGGGCGCGAGAACGCCAAGACCTTCCTCAAGGAGAACCCTGAGGTCTGCAACCGGCTTGAGACCGCGATCCGCAGCCGCACTGCGCAGGTCGCCGAAGAGATGATGACTGGCCCCGACGCCGAGGACGACGGTCCGGAAGACTGACGGAGCCGACAAAGGTGACAGTTTGAATGCCGTTCCGCGTAATTTCGTCAACTTCGTAAGGCGCGGCGGGACGGTGACAGGATTAGGCCGCGCCGTATCGTGACGAGCGGCGGCGGTCACGGGACTGGTTCCCATCGGAAGGTCCGGCGCCCCACGCGCCGGGCCTTTCGGCTTGGGAATGGCCGGGCGATCGGATAGCTGTTCAGGCGAACGGCTCGCGAACACGCGTGAGCAACGGGAGGGTGGAGCTGGTGCGGAGTATCTCGAAATCGTTTCTGTTGGGCTGCGCGATCGCGGCGGGCGCCGGCACGGCTGCTGCGCAGGATGTTCCTCAACCCGATCGCTCGCAGGATGTCGCCTGGCAGAACCGCCAGATGCTTGCACTGGCCGAACGTCACGGAGCGAAGGGGTGGTATGTCACCCCCAGCGGGCTGCGGTGGCGTCGGATCGCGGGGGACGGCAGCGGCCAGCGGCCCGGACCGGCCGATCGCGTGACCGTACACTATACCGGCACCTTCAGCGACGGCGTCGAGTTCGACAGCTCGGTGAAGCGTGGCCAGCCCGCGACCTTCCCGCTCAATCGCGTGATCCGTGGATGGACGGAGGGCGTCCAGCTCATGGGCGTGGGCGACAAGGTCGAGTTCGCCATCCCGCAGGAGCTGGCGTACGGACCGAACGGGAGAGGCCCGATCCCGGGCCGCGCAACGCTGTTGTTCACCGTCGAGCTGATCGGCATCGAGGCAGCGGGCGGTTCCTGACGGAACGGGCGGACGCACGCGGCTGCCCCTGATCGTCCGCTGGCCATGTCGGCGATTCTGCGGACCTGCAGGTCGCTGGCGCCTGATTTGGCGCTGGTCATCCTTGCCCGGGCAGTGCAGCCTTGCACGATGTCAGCAAGGATGACCGGCCGATGATCACCGTCCACCATCTGGAAAACTCGCGTTCGCAGCGGGTGTTGTGGCTGCTCGAGGAACTCGGGCTGCCCTACCGGATCGAACGCTACGAGCGGAACAAGGCGACGATGCTTGCCCCGCCGGCACTCCGCGCGGTGCATCCGCTCGGCAAGTCGCCGGTGATCGTCGATGACGAGGCCGATGGCGGCCTTGGCCGCACCATCGCGGAAACGGGCGCGATCATCGAGTATCTGGTCGAGAAGGCCGATGGGCGGCTTGGTCCGCCCGCGCATCGTGACGCCGTGCTTCGTTACCGGCACTTCCTGCACTATGCCGAAGGCTCGCTGATGCCGCCGCTGCTGGTGAAGCTGGTGCTCGGCCGCGTGCCGCTGCTCGGCAAGACGGCGCAGAAAAAGATCCAGCCGATGATCGACGTGCATCTCGACTATGTCGAGGCACACCTCTCGCAGCATGACTGGTTCGCCGGTGACGATTTCAGCGCGGCGGATGTGATGATGAGCTTTCCGCTCGAAGCCGCGCGAAACCGGGCGGGGCTGGACGCCTCGCGCCCGGCGACGATCGCATGGCTGTCAAAGGCGCATGCGCGGCCTGCCTATCAGGCCGCGCTCGCTGCAGGCGGGCCCTATGCCTATGCCTGAGAACCTCCCGCCGGCGGTTTGCCGAACTCGCTGAAGCTCTGCTCGTCCACCGCCGGGCCGCCGCCCGTGGGGGCATGCGGGGGCTCCACGTCGGCGGGCTCGATCGGATCGAGGCGCCCGCCTTCCCATTTCGCGACGACGGCACTTGCCACCGCGTTGCCGACGACGTTGGTCGCCGAACGGCCCATGTCGAGGAAATGGTCGATGCCGAGGATCAGCAGCAGGCCAGCCTCCGGAATGTCGAAGAAGCCGAGCGTGGCGGCGATCACGACGAGGCTGGCGCGCGGGACGCCGGCGATACCCTTGCTGGTGACCATCAGCACCAGCAGCATCGTGATTTCCTGACCGAGCGTCAGGTCGATGCCATAGGCCTGCGCGATGAAGATCGTCGCGAAGGTCATGTAGATCATCGAGCCGTCGAGGTTGAAGCTGTACCCCAGCGGCAGCACGAAGCTGGCGATACGCGGCGGCACGCCGAAACGGTCGAGGGCCTCAAGCGTGCGCGGATAGGCGGCTTCGGACGAGGCGGTCGAGAAGGCGAGGAGCAGCGGATCGCGGATGTAGCGGACCAGCAGCGTGGTCCGCTTGCCGACGATCAGATAGCAGACGCCGATCAGCAGCGCCCACAGGATCAGCATGCCGAGATAGAACGTCCCCATGAAATAGGCGAGGTTGCCGATGATCGCCGGGCCGCGTTCCGCCAGCGTCGCCGCCACCGCAGCGAACACCGCGACGGGGGCGAAGCGCATGACGTAATTGGTCACCTGCAGCATCACATGGACCAGCGCCTCGACCGCGCTGACCAGCGGCTTGGCCTTTTCGCCGACCGCGGTGATCGCGACGCCGATGAACAGCGAGAAGACGACGATCTGAAGAATCTCGTTCTTCGCCATCGCCTCGATCCCCGATTTGGGGAAGACGTGAGTGAAGAAGTCCTTGAGGTTGAACGCGGCCTTTTCGACCCCACTTGCGGCATCGACCGGCGGCAGCGGGAAGTTGAGCCCCACGCCGGGCTGGAAGAGGTTGACGAGGATCAGGCCGAGGGTGAGCGAGACGAGGCTGGCGCAGATGAACCATGCGACAGCGCGGCCGCCGACGCGTCCGAGCGCCGCGGTGTCGCCCATATGCGCGATGCCCGCGACCAAGGTGGCGAAGACCAGCGGCGCGATGATCATCTTGATCAGGTTGAGGAAGATCGCGGTGATGATCGAGAAATAGTCGGCGATCTTCTTGAGCTGCGTCTCGGCGCCGGCCGAATCGGCGCCGTAGCTCTGGTGGATGCCGTAATGGAGCCCCAGGCCCACAATCGCACCTAATACCAGCGCGATCAGGATAAATGTCGTCAGTTTCTTGGCCATTGGGCTCCCCTCGTTGCGGCGCCTAGACAGGGGATTGCGGCGTGCGGGTCAAGAGCCCTATCGCTGGTGATCATGATCTTGTCCCGCCGAACGCTGCTCGCCGCCGCCGCTGCGGCACCCCTCGTTGCTCATGCTAGAGTCCTGCAGAGCGCCGAACCCTCTGCCGTCGAACTGAAAAATATCACGGCGGATGCGATCCCGATCGGGCCCGAGGAGCGCCGTGCGCGGCTTGCCCGCGCACAGGCGCTGATGAAGGCGAACGGTATCGGCGCGGTCCTGATCGAGCCGGGGTCGAGCCTGCTCTATTTCACGGGCGTGCGCTGGGGGCGCAGCGAACGGCTGACCGCAGCGGTGATTCCCGTAGAGGGCGATCCGATGATCGTCACCCCGTTCTTCGAAGAGCCATCGGTCCGCGAATCGCTCGGCGTACCGGCGCAGGTGCGCGTGTGGCAGGAGCATGAGAGCCCGTTCGCGGTGATCGCGGGCTGGCTGCGCGAGAAGAAGCTGCACAACCATCGAATCGGGATCGAGGAGACCGTGCGCCACTTTGCGGTAACGGGGCTCGCACAGGCGATCGGCGATGCGCGGCTGATCGTCTCCGCCAATTCGGTTGTGCGCGGATGCCGGATGATCAAGACCCCGGCCGAGATCGCATTGATGCAGAAGGCGGCCGATGTGACGATCGCCGCCTATCGCTGGACTCACCCGCAGGTTCAGGCGGGGATGACATCGCAGGATATCGCCGCGCTGATGAGCGCCGCGACGCGCAAGCTGGGCGGCGAGGTCGCGTTCAACCTGATCCTGCTGGGCGAGGCGTCTGCCTATCCGCACGGCACCGGCAAGCCGCAGCGGGTGGTGAAGGGCGAGGTGGTGCTGATGGACTGCGGCGCGCGGGTCCATGGCTATGAAAGCGACATCAGCCGCACCTTCGTTCATGGCGAAGCCACGGCCGAGCAGCGCAAGGTCTGGAGCGAGATGAAGCGCGGGCAGGAAATCGCCTTTGCCGCGGCCCAGATCGGGACGCCGGCGGGCGCGGTGGATGACGCGGTGCGGCGCTACTACACCTCGCTTGGCTATGGGCCGGACTATAAGCTGCCGGGTCTGTCGCACCGCACCGGGCACGGCATCGGCATGGACGGACATGAGCCGATCAACCTGGTGCGAGGCGAGACGGTGAAGCTGGCCGCCGGCATGTGCTTCTCGAACGAACCGGGCATCTATCTGCCGGGCAAGTTCGGGGTGCGGCTGGAGGACTGCTTCCATATGACCAAGACGGCGCCGCGCTATTTTTCCGAACCCCAGCCTGAGATCGATCGGATCTGACCGATGCTGTTCCGCCGCGACACGCTGGAAGGAATCGCGAGCGGCACCGTCACCCTCGCGTTTCGGCGCTGGCGCAGCGCGGCGGCAACAACCGGCGGTACCCAGCGCACCGCCTACGGGGTTGTGCGGTTCGGACAGGTCGAGCGGATCGGGCTCGAGACGATTGGCGCCGACGACGCGATCGCGGCGGGTTATGCGGACCGCGATGCCCTATTGCGGGAGCTCAATAGCCGGACTGGTGACCTGTACCGCATCGAATTGGCGGGAATCGATCACGATTCCAGAGAGACTTTGCGCGAACAGACGGACGTCGAACCCGACATTCTGGCCTGGCTGGAGCGGATCGACTGGGCGTTGCCGATCCTGAGAGCCATTGAGCAAGCGCCGGAAACACGCGCGGCTGACATCGCGGGCCCGCTGGGCATGCCGCGCGACCGGTTCAAGGCCCGGGTCCGCGAACTCAAGAATCGCGGCCTGACGATTTCGCTCGAAACCGGCTATCGGATCAGTGCGCGTGGTGCGGCTGCCCTCATGAAACTGTCCCAATCAGCCTGATCGAAGTGTTTCGCTTGAGCGAAGCGCCGTGCGCCCCTAAGTCGGCGCGATGACTTCGACCAACGATATTCGCCGCAGCTTCCTCGACTATTTCGAAGGCCAGGGGCACGCGCGCGTGCCTTCGGCGCCGCTGGTGCCGCACAACGACCCGACGCTGATGTTCGTCAATGCGGGCATGGTACCCTTCAAGAACGTCTTCACGGGTCTGGAAACGCGCCCGTATTCGACTGCGGCGAGCAGCCAGAAGTGCGTCCGCGCGGGTGGCAAGCACAACGATCTCGACAATGTCGGTTATACCGCGCGCCACCACACCTTCTTCGAGATGCTCGGCAACTTCTCGTTCGGCGACTATTTCAAGGAACAGGCGATCACGCATGCGTGGACGCTACTCACCAAGGAATGGGGGCTGTCGCCGGACAAGCTGACCGCGACCGTCTATCACACCGACGATCAGGCGTTCGATCTGTGGAAGAAGATCGCGGGCCTGCCCGAAGAGCGGATCATCCGCATCGCCACCAAGGACAATTTCTGGGCGATGGGGTCGGATGGGCCGTGCGGGCCGTGCTCCGAAATCTTCTACGACCATGGCGACCATATCTGGGGCGGCCCTCCGGGTAGCCCGGAAGAGGATGGCGACCGCTTCGTCGAGATCTGGAACCTCGTCTTCATGCAGTATCTGCAGGAGAATGACGAGATCGTCAGCGAGCTGCCCAAGCCCAGCATCGACACCGGCATGGGGCTGGAACGCGTCGCGGCTGTGCTGCAGGGCGTCCACGACAATTACGACATCGACGTCTTCAAGGCACTGATCGCGGAGAGCGGGGCGCTGACCGGCGCCTCGACCACGGGTGAGCATCAGGCGAGCCATCGCGTGATCGCCGATCATCTGCGCTCGGCCGGTTTCCTGGTCGCCGACGGCGTGCTGCCCGCGAACGAAGGGCGCGGCTATGTGCTCCGCCGGATCATGCGCCGCGCGATGCGCCACGCCCATATCCTGGGCGCGAAAGAGCCGCTGATGTACCGGATGGTACCGTCGCTGGTGGCCGAGATGGGCGGCGCCTATCCCGAACTGGTCCGCGCACAGCCGCTGATCGAGGCGACGCTGCTGCAGGAGGAGACCCGTTTCCGCCAGACGCTGGCGAACGGGCTCAAGCTGCTCGACGAAGCGACGTCGGGGATGGGCGAGGGCGACACGCTGTCCGGAGAGACCGCGTTCAAGCTCTATGACACCTATGGCTTCCCCTATGATCTGACCGAGGATGCACTGCGTCCGCAGGGCATGGCGGTTGATCGTGACGGCTTCGACGCGGCGATGAAGCGGCAGAAGGATGCCGCGCGGGCCGCGTGGAAGGGTTCGGGGGCCAAGGCCAGCGACGATGTCTGGTTCGACATTGCGGAGGAACTCGGCGGTACCGAATTCACCGGCTACACCGCGACCGATGGCGAGGGCCAGGTGGTCGCGATCGTCAAGGACGGTGCGCGCGTCGACAAGGCCGGGCAGGGCGATGAGGTCTTCATCCTCACCAACCAGACGCCCTTCTATGGCGAGAGCGGCGGCCAGATGGGCGATGCCGGCGTCGTCAGCGGCGACAAGGTGAAGGCGTTGGTGAGCGACACCAGCAAGCCGCTGGGCCGCCTGCATGCGCATCATGCGACGATCGAGAGCGGCGAGCTGGCGGTCGGCGATACGGTGAGGCTGGCGATCGACGTCGCGCGCCGCGACGCGATCCGCGCCAACCACTCGGCAACGCACCTGCTGCATGCGGCGCTGCGCAACCGCCTCGGCGGACATGTGACACAGAAGGGCAGCCTGGTGGCGCCGGACCGGCTGCGTTTCGACTTCTCGCATCCCTCCGCGTTGACCGCGCAGGAGATTGCGGAGATCGAGGCCGAGGTGAACGCCGAGATTCGCGCGAACGAGGCGGTCAACACCCGGCTGATGACCCCCGACGATGCGGTCGCAGCGGGCGCGCTGGCGCTGTTCGGCGAGAAATATGGCGACGAGGTGCGTGTGCTCTCGATGGGCCGGGTCACCGACAAACGCTATTCGGTCGAGCTGTGCGGCGGCACCCATGTCCGCGCCACCGGCGATATCGCGATCTTCAAGATCGTGAGCGAAAGCGCGGTATCGAGCGGCGTGCGCCGGATCGAGGCGCTGACCGGCGAAGCCGCGCGACTGTGGCTGGCCGATCGCGACGCCAAGCTCCGTGAGGTCGCCGCGACGCTCAAGACCTCGCCCGACGAGGTGCCCGGGCGCATCGCGGCCTTGGTCGACGAGCGCCGCAAGCTCGAGAAGGAACTGGCGGAGGCCAGGAAGGCGCTGGCGCTCGGTGGCGGCGGTGCGGCGGCGCCCGCAGGACCGGAACAGATCGGCGGCGTCAACTTTGTCGGGCAGATCCTCGACGGACTCGATCCCAAGGCGTTGCGTGGCGCGGTGGATGAGGCGAAGGGCCGTATCGGTTCAGGTGTGGTAGCTTTTGTCGCGGTAAATGAAGGGCGTGCAGCGATTGCGGTCGGCGTCACCGATGACCTGACCGGAAGCCTGAGCGCCGTTGAGCTCGTCAAGCGTGGTGTTGCCGCGCTGGGCGGGCAGGGCGGCGGCGGGCGCCCGGACATGGCGCAGGGTGGCGGACCGGAGGGCGAAAACGGCCCGGCCGCGATCGAAGCCGTGAAGGGCGCGCTTGCCGAGGAGAAAGAAGCTGCCTGACCGTGTTTTCCTGACCGCCGCTGCCGCTGCGGTCCTGTTCGCAAGCCCCGGCGTTTCGGCGCAGGGCAAAGTACCACCCTATCCCGAGGCGCTTCGCTGCGCCGCGCTGACCAATGCCGCTGCCAAGATCGGCAAGGGCACGCCGCAGGAATCGGCGCTGTTCGACCATACGATCTTCTGGGGCATGGCGGCGTCCGATGCCGGGCGCGCCGCGGGCAAGACTGCCAAGATGGTCGAGGCCGAGGTTGCGCGCGACGGTGCTACAGCCGAAGCGCGGCTGCGGGCGCAAGATGGCGCGACCAATGCGGCGCTGGCGGCTTGCGTGCGCCAGGTGCCCGCGCTCAACAACTGACTTGATACAGGGGGATAACCAGATGCCGATGCGCCGCCGTTCGTTTGTTGGTTCGGCTGGCGCTGCGGCGCTGGTTGCCGCGTTGCCTGCCACCGCTCGCCAGGCGAAGCCTGCAGGTGGTACCGGGGACGTCAAGTTCCGCGCGCTGCTCGACGCGATCTTCAATGATCGGCTGGCGGAGAATCCGGAAGGCGCGACCTCGCTCGGCCTCGACACGGGCAAGAATGTGGCGCTGAAGTCGCAGCTTTCGGGGCGCTCACCTGCCGATGACGCGCGCAGCCTTGCCCGTTCGAAGCGCGAGTTGGCCGCGGTGCGGGGCTTTGCGTCCGAGACGCTGGGTGAGGATGCCCGGCTGGATCAGGACGTGGTCACCTATCAACTCGAGCGGAGCGTCGCCGGACGCGAGCAGTTCACCTATGGTGACAGTGGCGGGCGGTTCGTGCCATTCCGGCTGAGCCAGCTGAGCGGCGCCTATCGCGAGGTCCCCGATTTCCTCGATACCCAGCATCGCGTGAAGGATGCCGTTGATGCCGACGCCTATCTGGCGCGGCTTGGCGCGTTCGCAACGGTGATCGATCAGGAAACCGCACGCCAGCGGGCGGATGCGGCCCGCGGCGTGTTCGCGCCCGACTACATCCTCGACACGACGCTCAAGCAATTCGCATCGCTGCGTGACAAGCCGGCCGCGGAAAGCGGACTGGTGACCGGCTATGCAGCCAAGCTCAAGGCTGCGAACCTGCCGCCCGAGCGTGCAGCCGAGGCCGCGAAGATCGTCACGGAAAAGGTCTTCCCGGCGCTCGACCGCCAGCGCGCGCTCATCACCGAGCTGCGCGGCAAGGCGGTGCACGACGCGGGCGTGTGGCGGCTGCCTGACGGCGAGGCCTATTATGCCGCCGCTGCGGAAGCTGCGACCACGGTCCGGATGACCGGTGACGAGATCCACAAGCTCGGTCTTGAGCAGGTCGCCGAGATCAGCGCGCGGATCGACACGATCCTGAAGGCGCAGGGCATCAGCGAAGGTACGGTCGGCGCGCGGCTGGTGGCGCTCAACGAGCGGCCCGACCAGCTCTTCCCGAACACCGACGAGGGGCGTGCCGCGCTGCTCGCCGAGCTCAACAAGCAGATCCGCGCGATGGAACCGCGCCTGCCCGAGCAGTTCGCGACCCTGCCCAAGGCGCCGGTCGAGGTTCGCCGCGTGCCCCCGTCGATCCAGGCGGGTGCGCCGGGCGGTTATTATCAGGCGGCGACACTCGATGGCTCGCGCCCGGGCATCTACTATATCAACCTGCGCGACACGTTCGACCGGCCGAAATTCGGCCTCGCCACGCTGACGCATCACGAGGCGGTGCCCGGGCATCATCTGCAGGTGATGCTGGCGCTCGAATCGCCCGACATCCCGCTGATCCGCCGCCGCGGCGGTTTCAGCGGCTATAGCGAGGGCTGGGCGCTCTATACCGAACAGCTCGCCGACGAGATGGGCATGTTCGAGAACGATCCGCTGGGGCAGGTCGGCTATCTCCAGTCGCTGCTGTTCCGCGCGACCCGGCTGGTGGTCGATAGCGGGATGCACACCAAGCGCTGGAGCCGCGAGAAGGCCACGGATTATCTCATCGGCGTCACCGGTATCGCGCGCGGCCGCAGCCAGGGCGAAATCGACCGCTACACCGTCTGGCCAGGCCAGGCATGCAGCTACAAGATCGGCCACACCGTCTGGGTGCGCCTGCGCGACGAAGCCAAGGCCAAGGCGGGTGCCAGTTGGGATCCGCGCCAGTTCCACGAGGTGTTGCGCAAGGGTGCGATGCCGCTGGCGGTGCTGGAGCGCGTCGTCCGGTCGCGGATGGGCTAGGTCTCAGCCTCTTTTCGTACCCGGCGCAGGCGGGGTTCGCGTTCGAGCCCCGCAGTCTCCTTGATCGTCTTGCGCATTTCGTCGCGCTTCTCGTGGATCGAGGCGATCACGGGGCCAACCGCTACACCAAGATCGACCAGCACCGCTTCGGCGAGCTGAAGCGAGCTTTCGAGCGTTTCAGGGACCGCGTCGGTGGCACCAGCCTTGTAGAGTTCGGCCGCGTGCACGGTGTCGCGGGCGCGGGCAATGATCGGGAGGGTTGGCACCCAGCTGCGTACCCGGCGTGTGAGACGAACGGTTAGGACCGGGTCGTCCATCGTCAGGATCAGTGCATCCGCATGGCCGAGGTTGAGCCGGTCCACCAGTTCGCTGCGCGCGACATCGCCGAACATCACCGTATATCCATCACGCCGGGCAGCGGCGACGCCATCGATATCGGCATCTACCGCAATATAGGGTTTGCCGTGCGCCTTCAGCATGTCGGCAACGGTGCGGCCGACACGACCGAAGCCGATGATGACCGTGCCGCCCGGAACGATTTCTGGGTTTGACGCGACCTCCCCGTCCAGATCGCGTTCCTCCAGCTTGCGGGACGCGAAGCTCCCGGCCTTGGCGAGCAATGGTGTGACGGTCAGGCCGATCGCGGTGACCGTGGTCCAGAAAGCGGCTGTCGAAGGCAGGATCAATCCCGCCGTCGCTGCGACGCCGAGGACGATCAGCGTAGTCTCCGACGGGCTGGCCATCAGCACGCCCGCCTCCGCCGCGGTGCCGGTGCGTGCGCCCGAAAGCTTGAGGAGAACCATGGTGACCAGCACCTTGATCCCCATCACGCCCAGGATCGCGGCGAGCAACAGCGGCCAGTCGTGCATCACCATCCGTAAGTCGAGCCGCATGCCGACGGTGATCAGGAACACGCCGAGTGCCAGCCCCTTAAACGGCGCGGTGATCACCTCGACCTCGCTGTGATACTCGGTCTCGGCGATCAGCAGCCCTGCGAGCAGCGCACCGACGATCGGGGACAGGCCGACCGCGGTGGTCGCCATGCTGGCGACGATGACCACCAGCAGGCTGGCGGCGAGGAACAGTTCGGGAGACTTGGTCCGCGCTGCCTGGGCAAACAGGCGCGGGAGATAGAGACGGCCGCCAACGTAAAGGATCGCGACAACGATTGCGCCGCGGCCGAGCACGCCGGCGAGCTCGCCGATCCCGGCGTCCGCGGCTGCGGGTGCGAGCGCGCCGAGCAGGAAGATGATCGGCACCAGGGCCAGATCCTCGAACAACAGCATCGCAAAGGCCGAGCGGCCGACCGCACTGGTGGTGCCGGCGATGGGCAGGACGAGCGCGGTGGAAGAGAGGGCGAGCGCAAGCCCCAGGCCGAGCGCACCGGCCCAGTTCTGCCCGAGGAAATAGAGCCCTGCGCCGATCAGCAGCGCGGCACCGAGCAGTTCGGCAACGCCGACGCCGAACACCAGCGTCCGCATCGTCCATAGTCGCCGGAACGAAAGTTCGAGGCCGATCGAGAACAGCAGCAGGATGATGCCGAACTCGGCAAAGGGTTCGATCGAATGGGGATCGGTGATCGTGACATAGTAGAGCCACGGGAGCTGCGGGACGAGTTGCCCGAGACCTGCCGGGCCGACCAGCGCGCCGACCAGGATGAACCCGATCACCGGGCTGATCCTGAAGCGGGTGAAGGCGGGGATGACCAGTCCGGCGGCCCCCAGAATGACGAGGGTATCACTGAAGGTGTGGTTGGTCAGATCAAGCGCCATGCAGCACTCTTAACCGGGCACGGAATGATTTGTCATCGGTGGGACGGCCCGTTTTTTCAGGGCTGGGATGTTATCGATTCAACGCCGCTCCAGCGCCTTCAGCGCGCTGGCCAGCTTCTCGTTCGACGGGGTCAGCGCCAACGCGCGCCGATAGGCGGCGATCGCGGCGGGAATATTTCCCGTCAAGGAATGGACATAGCCGAGATTCTCGGCCGCATTTGCGCTGTCCGGGTAGAGTGAGGCGGCGAGGGCGAAAATCGCCAATGCCTGCTGCGGTCGGGCGGAGCGAAGCATTCGATACCCCCAATCGCTCAGCTGCCTTTCGGGAAAGGCAATGGTGGGGTCGGCACTGCGCAGCTCGGCAGCGATGGCCCCAAGCTGTTCGAACCCGCGTTTCTGCACTGCCGTGCGCAGCCGCATGACCGGAGGCAGCACGAAGCCGTGCACATAGTTGGCCGCGACCCGATCCAGGAGGAGCTCTGGCGAGGCGCCCTGCAAATTGGTGAGGATGATGACAGCCACATTGTCGTCAGGGTAGATAGCGAACGCCCCGCGATTGCCACCGGAAAGACCCGCCCAACGGTTCACCGTGCGATTGTCGGTCGCCCAGCCGAGCGCGCGCTGTGTTCTGGTGCCGTCAGCAAGAATCGCCGGCGTCCACATCACGGGTAGCGACGCACGATCGGTCAGCCGCCCTTCGAGCAACGCAACGATCCAGCGCGCTATGTCGCCGGCTGTGCCTTCCATCCCGGCAGCGGTGCGCATCATCGGCGAGAATTCGGTATCCGCCCGCGTCAATGTGCCGGGATTGTTGAGGGTGGGGCCATTGAAGCGATAGGATTTCGCTTTGCCCGGCGCCCAGTCGCGGATGTCGCCAAAGCCGGTGCGGCGCATTCGGGCCGGCACAAACTGGCCGGTGCGGAAGAAGGTCGTGAAGGGCTGCGCAGTCAGCCGGTCGATGATGCGGCCGAGCAGGACATAGTTGGTCTGATTGTAGCTGCTGCGCGTACCCGGCGCAGATGCGAGCGGCAGCGCGGTGACCGCGGCCCAGGCGGCTTCCTCTCCACCCGTGCCGATCAGCGCCCCGGAATCGGGATCGACGATGTCCGGAAGGCCGGAGCTGTGGGTCAGCAGCTGGCGTATCGTGACCGCGCGCCACGCAGCCGGAAGGTCGGGAAGGTAGCGGGAGACCGGCGCCGAAAGGTCGAGCTTTCCTGCCGCCACCAGTTGCATCGCGGCAACCCCGGTGAACGCCTTGGTCATGGAATTGAAGGGGAAGATCGTATCAGAGGTGACCGGTGTGCCGCTTTCGACATCCGCGACTCCCCACGCGCCTTCAAAGACGATGCGTCCATCGCGCACGACCGCGACCTGAAGGCCCGGAATACGGCTGTCTCGCATCTCATCGAGAAGGAGTTGGGTTGTCGCCCGGTTGGCGGCGGCCAGAGGAGGTTGCGGCGCAGCGGCGGCAATCGCCGGGGGAGATGCGACCGTCACCGCCATCGCGACGGCAAGGGCTGAGCCGGGCGGCAGCGCGAATGGCATGACCGGACCCTAGTGTAGACGCCACGGCCACGCAAATCGTCGCACACCCGAAACGAAACATCCCGGCGCGGGTGGCCCCGGCCGGGATGTCTGGAAATCAGCGAATGCTGTTTGCGATCAGTTCCAGCTTGCCATTTCGGTTTCGAGGTTCTCGCGGATCGCCTCGAAGAACTGCTCGGTGGTCATCCAGGGCTGTTCCGGGCCGATCAGCAGCGCGAGATCCTTGGTCATCTTGCCGCTCTCGACGGTCTCGATGCAGACGCGCTCCAGCGTCTCGGCGAACTTCACCACTTCGGGCGTGTCGTCGAACTTGCCGCGGAACTTGAGGCCGCCGGTCCAGGCGAAGATCGAGGCGATCGGGTTGGTCGAGGTCGCCTTGCCCTGCTGATGCTGGCGATAGTGGCGGGTGACGGTGCCGTGCGCCGCTTCCGCCTCGACGGTCTTGCCGTCCGGCGAGAGCAGGACCGAGGTCATCAGGCCCAGCGAGCCGAAGCCCTGTGCGACCTGATCCGACTGGACGTCGCCGTCATAGTTCTTGCAGGCCCAGACGAATTCGCCGCTCCACTTGAGTGCCGAGGCGACCATGTCGTCGATCAGGCGGTGCTCATAGACGATGCCGGCCTCGGCGAACTTCTCCTTGAAGCCCTCATTGTCGAACACTTCCTGGAACAGGTCCTTGAAGCGGCCGTCATAGGCCTTGAGGATGGTGTTCTTGGTCGACAGGTACACCGGCCATTTGAGGTTGAGGCCGTAGTTGAACGAGGCGCGGGCGAAGTCGCGGATCGAATCGTCGAGATTATACATCGCCATCGCGACGCCCGAGCTCGGGAAGTTGAACACTTCGCGGTCGATCACCTCGCCGTCGACGCCCTCGAACACCAGGCGAAGCTTGCCGGGGCCGGGGATCTTGACGTCGGTGGCGCGATACTGGTCACCGAAGGCATGACGGCCGACGACGATCGGCTTGGTCCAGCCCGGGATCAGGCGCGGCACGTTCGAGATCACGATCGGCTCGCGGAACACGACGCCGCCCAGGATGTTGCGGATCGTGCCATTGGGCGACTTCCACATTTCCTTGAGGTTGAATTCCTCGACGCGCGCCTCGTCCGGGGTGATCGTCGCGCACTTCACGCCGACGCCGAACTCCTTGATCGCGTTGGCCGCATCGACCGTGATCTGGTCGTTGGTCTCGTCGCGCTTTTCGACGCCGAGGTCGTAATATTTGAGGTCGATGTCGAGATAGGGCTTGATCAGGCGCTCACGGATCCATTCCCAGATGATCCGCGTCATCTCGTCGCCGTCGATCTCGACGACCGGATTCTTGACCTTGATCTTCGCCATGCTCGCTTTCCTGTTCGTGAGGGAGGTTTGGCGGTGCGTCTAGGAGGAAGGGGCGGGGGGATCAAGGGCGGCGGCAATAACTGTACGTCATCGTTCAGTTAGTTGACAATGCTGACGCGAACAGCATGTTTTCTCGCGGTGACAAGCGCGCATTCCATGGCGGAGCAGCCGGCGCGCATCCTCGCGGTGCGAGCACAGCAGGCGGAATCCAACATTGCAAGTCGCCCACAGACAATATGCGGCGGACGATTGTCAGGGGGCGGCGAACCCGGCTAAAGCCCGCCCATGCCTTCACTCGAAAAGCCGCCCACCGGCAACCCTCCGGTCAAATGGCGCTGGCCCGCCGTACACCCCGAAGGGCGCAAATACGTCCTGATTTCGGCCGCGGTCACGTTGCTGTTCCTGTTTGCCATCTGGGACGAACTGGGCTTCCTGCTGATCGGCGTGACGATCTGGGTCGCCGCCTTCTTCCGCGACCCGATCCGGGTGACGCCGCAGGCGGAGGGGCAGATCATCTCGCCCGCCGACGGGCTGGTCACGATGATCGAGCGCGTGCCGGTGCCGCGCGAAATCGCCGGGCCGGAGGGGCTGAACGAAGAGACGCGCGTGCGCGTTTCGATCTTCATGAGCGTGTTCGACGTCCACATCAACCGCACCCCCGTGGCCGGCACGATCCGTCAGGTCGTCTATATCGCGGGCAAGTTCCTCAACGCCGACCTCGACAAGGCAAGCGAGGAAAATGAGCGCCAGCATTTCGTGGTCGAGACCCGCGATGGCCTTCGCGTCGGCTTCACCCAGATCGCCGGCCTCGTTGCGCGGCGCATCGTTACCTTCGTCAAGCCCGGCGACATGGTCGCGGCCGGTCAGCGTATCGGCCTGATCCGCTTCGGCAGCCGCGTCGACGTGTTCCTGCCCGATGACTATGCCCCGCAGGTTGCGCTGGGCCAGCGTTGCGTCGCGGGCGAGACCGTGGTCGGACGCAAGGGCGCGATCGCCGCGGAGGGCGTGGCCCAATGAGCCGTAACCGATGAGCCTGAAGCCGCGGCCCCTGCGGCGCGGCATCCCGCTGCGCACCATCGCCCCCAACGCGATCACCGCGCTGGCGCTGTGCTCCGGTCTCACCGGGGTGCGCTTCGCGATCGCGCAGGATTGGGAGCGCGCGGTGATGATGATCATGCTCGCCGCCGCGCTCGACGGGATAGACGGCCAGATCGCGCGCATGGTGCGCGGCGAGAGCAAGTTCGGCGCGGAGCTGGACAGCCTGTCCGATGCAATCTCGTTCGGCGTGGCCCCGGCGCTGATCCTGTACCTCTGGGCGCTGATGCATGTGCCCAAGGTGGGGTGGATTGTCGCGTTGCTCTATGCGGTTTTCTGCGCACTGCGGCTGGCACGGTTCAACGCACAGATCGATACCGAGCAGCCGCGCAAGCTGGCCGGGTATCTGACCGGTATTCCGGCGCCGGCAGGTGCCGCGCTGGCGATGCTGCCGCTCTATGTGTGGCTGTGGAGCGGCGAGGAACTGGCGCGCTCACCCTGGATCGTCACGCCCTGGGTGGCGTTCGTCGGACTGCTGATGGTCTCCAGCCTTGCCACCTATTCGTGGAAGTCGCTGCGCTTGCGGCGCAATGTACGGTTCGAGGCGCTGGTGGTGCTGGCGATCCTGCTCGCCGCGCTGGTCACCGCACCATGGCAGACACTGACGGTGCTGTGTGTGGGGTATCTGGTGACGCTTCCGTTCAGCGTGCGGGCCTATCGGCGGAGCCGGCCCACGGCATAGCGACCGGCCGTTCAGGGGATGCCTGGGCCGCGGTCCGCATCGGTTTCGGGACGCACCTGAACTTGCCGAAATCCTGCCTTCCGCACGGCGCTGCGCGCCTTTGAGATGCAGCGCGCCGGCGTGTCCTCCGATGTCAGAATCTCGATGCCGGCCTGCTTGTCATAGTCGCGCAGTTCCTCGCGAAGCTGCCGCGCGTCGAGGCCTGCATCGGTCACGAAGAAGATGCACCCTCCTTCGTAGAAACTCGCCCAGGCAGTGTAGCTGCGGGAGAAATCAAACGCAGGCTGCTTTTCGCTCAGCTGCGGCGCAGCGGAAAACAGGAGTATGGCGAGGAGCATCGGCCGAGACCTTGCCGGGAAAGCCCCTGCCTCTCAATGAAATTCGCCGAAGTCAGGCCGCAGCGCGGAGCGGGCGGGCGTCCATCGCCATCGGCGCTGCCGGGCGCACCGTCCGGATGCGCGGCGCGGCTGCGGGAGCGAGAGCCGGGACGGTCTCACCGGTGATCAATGCGCGCATATAATCGAGACGCGGGGCAATGGTGATCCACATCGACCAGATCGAAGCCGCGATAGTGGTGGTGAAGAGCAGGGCGACGAGCAGTGCGGTCATGTGAACCTCCCGGGCGGCATGCTTGATGTCCGCCGTGTGAGCCCTTTATGTTCCGCTATCGTTCCGGCTGTCAATCTCTTTTTGTTCTCATGTTCCAGCCGCTGTTCGAGCGGCCGGAACATCCGTGCGATTACGCGGCCCGGGTGAGCAGGCGTTTGCCGAGCCAACGACGGACCGGGAGGTCGTAAAGCTTGAGGCTGATATAGGCGAGGGTGATGGAGGCGGCGGCGACCGCGACCCCGCCGAAGATCGCCGCGCCCGTCGACGGCTTATCCGTCACGATCCACGCCATGTAGATGTACACGAACGGATAATGGGTGATGTAGAGCGGATAGGAGAGATCGCCGAAGAAGCGCGCGATGCGCAGCGACACGCCGTCCATCTGCTGCTGTCCCGTCCCGATCGCGACGACCAGCGGGAAGATCACCAGCACGCAGAGCGCTTCGTAGAGGCCGTTCATCCAGAGGTTCGCGGTGCCGCCGAAGCGGGGCAGCGAGAGCGCGACGATCAGCAGCAGGCTGCTAGCCCAGAACGCACCCTTGACGCGGATCTTCATGCCGAGCCGCATCATCAGCACGCCGGCAAAGAAGGGGAAGAGCAGCCGGACGAAGCCGATATAGAGGCCTTCGCCGGTGAGCGTCCAACCGCCCACGAGATCACCGCGCTCACCGAACACCGCGAGATGGAACAGCGCCGCGCCGGCGATGGCGACGAGCAGGCCGAGCCAGCGGTTCGACAGCCTGTACAGGCCGACTGCGTAGAGGATGTTCGCGCAATATTCGAAGAAGAGCGACCAGGCCGGCCCGTTGAGCGGGAAGGTCTCGCCCCAGCCGCGCACGTCCATGGACGGCAGGACGGGGATCAGCGTGAAACCGATCACCATCAGCATCAGCACCTGCCAGAGCGAGGCGCCCGCCGCGAGCGGGTAGAAGGGGTCGATCTGGAACACGAACAACGCGGCGCCGACGATCGAGCCGAAGATCACCATCGGCTGAAGCCGGACGAGGCGGCGCTTGTAGAACTCCCACTGGGTCATCCCGCCCCAGCGGTCGTCATAGGCGTAGGCAACAACGAAGCCCGACAGCAGGAAGAAGAAATCCACCGCCAGATAGCCGTGGTTGATGATCATCTTGTGCAGGTCGCCGCCGGTATGCCCCTCGAACAGGTGCATCAGCAGGACCATCAGCGCAGCGACGCCGCGCAGGCCATCCAGAATGACATAGTGGTTCTTGGCCGGCGCAGTTACACTCGCCGGCGCCGCATCTGCACGCGCCAAGATTCCCCTCCCAAAGCTGACACGCCGACATGTTCGCGGCGTTTTCAATGGGACATATACAATACCATTGCATTGATAATGCAATACCAATTGTGGCGCAGGCGTTACGATCGGGGCATGGCATTGCAATCCGCCGCAGCCTCGGCTAAGGGCGCCGCCTCAACCCCACATGGGAAGCATCATATCCCGGTGCCGCGGGCCGCAAGGCTTGTCGGTCACTCGCTTCCCAGAGGATCAACCGGAAGGAGTTATCCCTATGGCGGCACCCGTCGTCTCCATGCAGCAGCTGCTCGAATCGGGCGCGCATTTCGGCCACCAGACCCACCGCTGGAACCCGAAGATGAAGCCCTACATCTTTGGCGAGCGCAACGGCGTCCACATCATCGACCTGTCGCAGACCGTGCCGCTCTTCGCGCGCGCTCTGGAATTCGTCAGCTCAACCGTCGCCGCCGGCGGCAAGGTGCTGTTCGTCGGCACCAAGCGCCAGGCGCAGGAAGCGATCGCCGAGGCAGCTCGCAAGTCGAACCAGCATTTCGTCAACCATCGCTGGCTGGGCGGCATGCTCACCAACTGGAAGACCATCTCGCAGTCGATCAAGCGCCTCAAGACGCTTGAAGAGCAGCTTTCGGGCGACACGCACGGCCTGACCAAGAAGGAAGTGCTGAACCTGACCCGCGAGAAGGACAAGCTCGAGCTGTCGCTCGGCGGCATCCGCGACCTGGGCGGCATTCCGGACATCATGTTCGTGATCGACGCCAACAAGGAAGAGCTGGCGATCAAGGAAGCCAACACGCTGGGTATCCCCGTCGTCGCGATCCTCGATTCGAACGTCTCGCCCGACGGCATCGCGTTCCCGGTTCCGGCGAATGACGACGCGTCGCGCGCGATCCGCCTGTACTGCGAAGCCATCGCCATCGCGGCGACCCGCGGCAACCAGCACGCGCAGGTCGTGAGCGGTGCGGACTTCGGCGCAGCCGAGAACCCGCCGGTCGAAGCCGCGCTGGCCGAGCCGGAAGCTCCGGCAGCCTCGACCGAGCCGGAAACGGCAGCCGAGGGCGAGCGCCAGATCGACGCCTGAGCCGTCATCGAAGCGTAATTCGGGCGGGGCAGGGCGGTTTTCGCAATGCTCCGCCCGCACCATATTCGAAGCAAACAGCTTAACCTGAGGAATTAGACATGGCCGAGATCACTGCAGCAGCCGTCAAGGAACTGCGCGAGAAGAGCGGCGCCGGCATGATGGACTGCAAGAAGGCGCTGACGGAAACCGGTGGCGACATCGAAGCCGCCGCCGACTGGCTGCGCGCCAAGGGTCTGGCGGCTGCCGCCAAGAAGTCGAGCCGCACCGCGGCCGAGGGCCTGGTCGGCGTTGCCGTCGCGGGCACCAAGGGCGTGGCCGTCGAAGTCAACTCGCAGACCGACTTCGTCGCCAAGAACGACATCTTCCAGGGCTTCGTCCGCGACGTGACCTCGGTCGCGCTCGAGCTGGGCGACGACCTTGATGTCATCAAGGCCGCGCCGCTGCCGACCGGCACCGTCGAGGAAGTGCTGACCGCCAACATCGCGACCATCGGCGAGAACCAGGTTCTGCGCCGCGCGAAGAAGGTCGAAGTGACCAACGGCGCAGTGATCCCGTATGTTCACAACGCGGCGGCCCCCGGCCTCGGCAAGATCGGCGTGCTCGTCGCGCTCGAAAGCGATGCCGGCGTCGACGTGCTCGAGCCGCTGGGCAAGCAGATCGCGATGCACATCGCGGCGGCCTTCCCGCTGGCGCTCGACGAGAGCGGTCTCGACCCCGAGGTGCTGGAGCGCGAGCGCGCCATCGCCAAGGAAAAGGCAGCCGAGAGCGGCAAGCCGGCCGACATCATCGAGAAGATGGTCGAAGGCGGCGTCAAGAAATTCGCCAAGGAGAATGCGCTGCTCAGCCAGCTGTTCGTGATGGACGGCAAGACCCCGATCTCGGACGTCATCGCCAAGGCTGGCAAGGACGCAGGTTCGACGATCGTGCTCAAGGACTATGTCCGCTTCCAGCTCGGTGAGGGCATCGAGAAGGAAGAGAGCGATTTCGCGGCGGAAGTCGCGGCGACGGCGGGCCTGAACCGCTAAGTCGTTTCGCAAGCAAAACGGGGCGCGGTGACTTCGGTTGCCGCGCCCTTTTTTGTGGGAACGCTCCGGGCTTCCCCGCTTGTCCCTGCCGCGAGCCTCATCTAGGGTCCGCGCGCTCCCCGAAAACCAACAGAATCAAGGGCCAGATGACCGCACCACGCTTCAAACGAATCCTGCTCAAGCTTTCGGGCGAAGTGCTGATGGGACAGGGCCAGTTCGGCATCGATCCCGCCACCTGTGAGCGTGTCGCGCGCGAGGTGAAAGCCGCGACCGAAGCCGGGTTCGAGATCTGCATGGTCGTCGGCGGCGGCAACATCTTCCGCGGACTCGCGGGCGCCGCGCAGGGCTTCGAGCGGGCGAGCGCCGACTATATGGGCATGCTCGCGACGGTGATGAACGCGCTGGCGATGCAGAACACGCTCGAGCGGCTCGGCGTCGATACCCGCGTCCAGTCGGCAATCCCGATGGCGAGCGTTTCCGAGCCCTATATCCGCCGCAAGGCGATGCGGCACATGGAGAAGGGGCGGGTGGTGATCTTCGCCGCCGGCACGGGCCTGCCGTTCTTCACGACCGACACCACCGCAGCGCTGCGTGCGGCCGAGATGAACTGCGACGCGCTGTTCAAGGGCACCAGCGTCGACGGCGTGTACAATGCCGACCCCAAGAAGGTGCCGACCGCGACGCGGTATGAGGAACTGAGCTTCGACCGGGTGCTGGTCGACAACCTCAAGGTCATGGACGCGACCGCGGTGGCGCTGTGCCGCGACAACGACATTCCGATCGTGGTGTTCAACATCCGTGACGAGGGCAATCTGGAAGCCGTGCTGCGCGGCGAAGGCACCTCGACGATCGTCCGCAATCCGCCCGCCGAAACTGAAGAGCCCGCGCGCGCTTGAGACGGATCAGGATGCCGTGGTCAACAGGGGCTGCGCGATCCTGGCCGGGATCGCGCGCGTCATTTCGACTTGGCGCGGGGGTGCTCTGCGGTCCTTTCGACGCCCTTTGTGCTGATGCTCTTGTCGTCGGGAGCGACCATGGCGGGCCGATTGGGTCCCTTCTGGATCGCCGGCTGGATCGTGGACTGTTCGGTGACCGCACGGTCCCTGGTCGTCATTTTCACGGTCATCTTGGCGGCTTCGTCGCTGGCGGCCTGCGATCCCAGCACCAATGTGGCAGCGACCGTTGCAATCGTGATGAGTTTTTCCATCTCCGGAACCTCCCCATTTCGCCAGCAGCCCGGTCAGGGCGTAGCGTATCGGCGATAGTTCGCTCCGCGACATGGATGACGCATGAACGCGATCCCCGAGATGCCGGAAGCAATTGCCGTCATTCGTCCCGTTACATAGGGAACGGAACCCGGTATGACGCCGCGTCCATGCGCCACGCGCGCGATCATTTGTTACGTACAGGATAAAGAGGAGCCCGATAATGGCCGCTTATGACAAAGCCGATCTCGAACGCCGGATGGCGGGTGCGGTCGAAGCCCTCAAGCACGACCTGCAGGGCCTGCGCACCGGCCGCGCGAGCACCACATTGCTCGATCCGGTGACGGTCGAGGTCTATGGCGCACACATGCCAATCACCCAGGTGGCGACGGTTGCCGCTCCCGAGCCGCGCCTGTTGTCGGTGACGGTGTGGGACAAGTCGAATGTCGGCCCGGTCGACAAGGCGATCCGTTCGGCCGGCCTTGGCCTCAATCCGATCGTCGATGGCCAGACGCTGCGCCTGCCCATTCCGGACCTGACCGAGGAGCGCCGAAAGGAACTGGCCAAGCTTGCCAGCAAATATGCGGAGAACGCCCGCATCGCCGCGCGCAACGTGCGCCGCGACGGCAATGACAGCCTGAAAGCCGACGAGAAGAAGGGCCTGTTCGGCGAGGACGAACGCAAACGGCACGAGACCGAGGTCCAGAAGCTGACCGACGCGACCATCGCCGATATCGACGCGGCAGCCGCGGCGAAGGAAAAGGAAATCCTGGGCAAGTGACCGCGGCTTCCGCGCCTCTTCCGGCGAGTCCGGAGGGCGGGCCTGTTCCCCGCCACGTCGCGATCATCATGGACGGCAACGGACGCTGGGCGAAGGCCCGGCGGCTGCCGCGTATCGCCGGGCACAAGCAGGGCGTCGATGCGGTACGCCGCGTCTCCAAGGCCGCGCGCGAGCTGGGCATCGAGGTGCTGACGCTCTACGCCTTCTCGTCCGAGAACTGGCGGCGGCCCGAGGATGAAGTCCGCGACCTGATGGGTCTGCTGCGCCACTTCCTTAAGAACGAGCTGCGTGACCTGGTGGCCGAGAATGTCCGGCTGCGCGTGATCGGTGATTATCATGCGCTGTCCGGCGATCTGGTCGCGATGATCGACGGCGCCATCGAGCGCACATCGGTCAATACCGGCGCGACGCTGGTGATCGCGCTCAACTACGGCGCACAGGCCGAGATCGTGGCGGCAGCCCGGCGGCTGGCTGCGGCCGCGAAAGCGGGTGAGCTCGACCCGGCGGCAATCGACGATACGATGTTCGGCGATGCGCTGACCACGCATGGCCTGCCTCCGCTCGACCTGCTGATCCGCACTTCGGGCGAGCAGCGCCTTTCCAACTTCCTGCTGTGGCAGGCGGCCTATGCCGAGCTGCTGTTCGTCGATACGCTGTGGCCCGATTTCGACGCCGCCGCGCTGGCCGACGCGATCGCACAGTTCGGCAAGCGGCAGCGGCGGTTCGGAGGATTGTGACGCAAGGCTCGCCACGGAAGAATGTCGACCTGCCGGTGCGCGCACTGGTGGGGCTGGTGCTGATCGCGGTTGCCGCGGCAGCCCTGTGGTCGGGCGGGTTCGCCTTCTGGCTGCTGGTGACGATCGCCGGCATCATCATGATGTACGAATGGGGCGGGCTGCACGACGCGAACGCGCAGCAGAAGAGGCTCGCCCAATATGCGCTGACCGTCCCGCTGGCGATCATGGCACCGGTCGCGGCAGGGCCGGGTTTCCTGGCGTTCGGGCTGGTGCTGGGCGCGATGTTCTTCATCGCGATCGTGACGCGCAACGGGAAGCTTGGGATCGGCGTGCTCTATATCGGTCTGCCGGTGCTGGCGCTGTTGACGCTGCGCGCCGCGGAGCAGGGGCTGCTGCTCGCCTTCTGGACGATGGCGCTGGTCTGGGCTTGCGATATCGGCGCCTATTTCGCCGGTCGTACCTTTGGCGGCCCGAAGCTGATGCCCGCGGTCAGCCCCAACAAGACCTGGGCCGGACTGATTGGCGGCGTGGCCGGAGCCTTGCTGTTTGCAGCGATCCTGACGCTCTGGGGACTGGACTGGCGGCTGGCCGCAGCGACCCCGCTGCTCGCGGTACTCGCGCAAATGGGCGATCTCTATGAAAGCTGGCTGAAAAGGCGCGCGGGCGTCAAGGATTCGGGCAATCTGCTGCCCGGCCATGGCGGCGTGCTCGACCGGCTCGACGGACTGGTGCCGGTGGCGCCCGTGGCCGCATTGCTGGTGCTGGCAGTTCGATGAGGAGCGTCACCATCCTTGGCGCGACCGGATCGGTCGGCACGTCGACGCTCGACCTGATCGAGCGCGATCCGGCAGGGTTCGAAGTGCTCGCGCTGACCGCGCATTCGGATGTCGGCGCGCTGGCCGCCGCGGCGATCCGCACCAATGCCCGATTGGCCGTGATCGCCGACGAAACCTGTCTGCCGGCGCTTCGCGATGCACTGCGCGGCACCAATGTGGGCGCTGCGGGCGGTCCAGCTGCCGTATGCGACGCGGCGCGGATGGGCGCCGACTGGACGATGGCGGCGATCGTCGGCACTGCAGGCCTCAAACCGGTGATGGCTGCAATCGAAGGCGGCAAGACGGTGGCGCTGGCGAACAAGGAGTCGCTGGTGTCCGCGGGCGATGTCGTGACGCGCGCGGTCGCTGAGCACGAGGCGATATTGCTCCCGGTCGATTCGGAGCATAATGCCATTTTCCAGTGCTTTGAGACCGATAATGCAGACAAGGTTTCAAAGATTATCCTGACCGCGAGCGGCGGTCCGTTCCGTGAGCGATCGCTGGAGGAGATGCATGGCATCACCCCGGAGCAGGCCGTTGCCCATCCCAACTGGTCGATGGGCGCCAAGATCAGCGTCGATTCGGCAACGCTGATGAACAAGGGACTCGAACTGATCGAGGCGTTCCATCTATTCCCGGTGGCGGCCGAACAGCTCGACGTCATCGTCCACCGCCAGTCGGTGATCCATTCGATGGTCGAATATGCCGATGGATCGGTGCTTGCGCAGCTCGGCTCGCCCGACATGCGTGTGCCGATCGCGCATGCATTGGCCTGGCCGCAGCGGATGGAGACCCCCTGTCAGAAGCTCGACCTGACGCGCATCGGCCGGCTCGATTTCGAGGCGCCCGACTATGACCGATTCCCGTGCCTGAAGCTGGCGCGGGAGGCGCTGGCGGCGGGCGGAGCGCGGCCTGCGGTGCTGAATGCGGCGAACGAAGTGGCGGTGGCCGCATTCCTGGCACGGCGTATCGGCTTTCTTGAAATTGCCGCAATCGTCTCGGATACGCTGGAGCGCTATGATCCGGCCGCACCGGAAACGCTCGATCAGGTCTTGATGATCGACGCGGAGGCGCGGAACATTGCGGGCGAGCGTGTGAAGGACTGCGTCATTTGACCGAGAATCCCGGTTTCTTCTTCTACATCCTTGCCTTCCTGCTGGTGATCGGGCCGCTCGTGTTCGTGCACGAGCTGGGACATTACTGGGCGGGCCGGCTGTTCGGGATCAAGGCGGATGCCTTCTCGATCGGCTTCGGGCGCGAGATTGCGGGCTTTACCGACAAGCGCGGGACACGATGGAAGTTCGGCTGGCTGCCGATGGGCGGCTACGTCAAATTCGCCGGCGATATGAACCCGGCCGGGCAACCCGATGCTGCGTGGCTGTCGCTTCCCGCGGCCGAGCGGGCGAAGACCTTTCAGGCGAAACCGGTGTGGCAACGCGCGATCGTGGTTGCGGCGGGACCGGTGACCAATTTCGTCATCGCGATCCTGATTCTCGCTGCCTTCGCAATGACCTTTGGCGAGAATCGCACGCCCAGCGTCGTCGGCCTTGTCGAGGCGCAGAGCGCGGCTGCGAATGCCGGCCTGCAGCCCGGCGATCGGATCGTCGCGGTCGAAGGGCGCGAAATGACGCGGTTCAACGACCTGCGCCGCTATTTCACCCTGCGTCCCGACGATACCGTCAGCCTGACCATCGAGCGCAATGGCGAGCGGCAGGAGTTGAGCGCCAAGGTCGGTGTGCGCGTCGAGCGGGACCGGTTCGGCAACGAGTACAGAATCGGGCGGATGGGGATCGGCCCGACGGCGCCGGTGCACGAGACGGTCGGCCTGATCGGGGCGCTGCCTGCCGGCGTCCGGATGACAGGCGAAGTGATCCAGACCACGCTCGACGGGCTGGGACAGATCATCACTGGCCGCCGCTCTGTGGAGGAGCTGGGCGGGCCGCTGCGAATCGCGCAGGTCTCGGGCGAGCGTTTCGTGCTCGGGCCGACCGAGTTCGTATTCCTGATCGCGCTCGTCTCGATTAATCTGGGATTCATCAACCTGTTGCCAGTCCCGGTGCTGGATGGCGGCCATCTTCTGTTCTATGCGATCGAAGCGGTGCGGCGGAAACCCGTCGGACCGGAGGTGATGGAGTGGGCGTTCCGCGGCGGGATGGTGGCGATCCTGGCGCTGATGCTTCTGGTGACATTCAACGATCTCGGCGCCTTTGGCGTGTGGAGAAATCTGGCCGGGTTGATCGGCTGACGCGGTTGGGGCAGGGCGGTTCGCCGCCGGCCCGCGCTTCGGCCAGAACAACTCTTCAAGTCCGACTGGGGTAGGATAGTGACTGCAATCAAGGTGACTAAAATCGGCGTGCGCGCCACCGCACTGCTCCTGACGGGCACTGTCCTGTCGGGCGTGGCGTTCGCGCAGCAGGCGCCCCAGCCGCCGGCTCCCGCTCAGCCCGCCCCGGCGGCGGCACAGCAGGCGCCGGCTACGCCGGTCGCGACTCCCGCACCGGCGCGGACGATTCGCTCGCTGCGCGTCGAGGGCACCCAGCGCCTCGAGCCGGAGACGGTGCTTTCCTACACCCGCCTCCGCGTGGGCCAGTCCTACACGACCGAGAGCCTCGACCAGGCGATCCGCGACCTGCTGGCGAGCGAGCTGCTGGCCGACGTGTCGATCGAGGGCGTCGAGAGCGGCGACATCGTCGTGCGGGTGCGCGAGAATCCGATCATCAACCGCGTGGTGCTGGAGGGCAACAAGCGGCTGAAGAACGAGAAGATCGTCAAGGAAATCAAGCTGGCGCCGCGCCAGATGTTCACCCGCACCGCGGTGCGTGCCGACGTCGCGCGCATCGTCGAGCTCTATCGCCGCCAGGGCCGTTTCGCCGCGACCGTCGAGCCCAAGATGGTGAGCCTCGACCAGAATCGCGTCGACGTGATCTTCGAGATCCAGGAAGGCGCCAAGTCGAAGGTTCGCCAGATCAACATCATCGGCAACGAGGTGTTCAACGACGGCAAGCTGCGCGGCGAGATGGCGACCAAGCAGGCGCGCCTCACCAGCATCTTCAGCTCGAATACCAGCTACGACCAGGATCGCCTGGCCTATGACCAGCAGAAGCTGCGCCAGTTCTACCTGACGCAGGGCTATGCCGATTTCCGTGTGGTCTCGGCGGTTGCCGAGCTGACGCCGGACAAGAAAGACTTCATCATCACCTACGTGGTCGAGGAAGGACCGCGCTACAAATTCGGCCCGGTGACCGTCGACAGCAACATCCGCGACTTCGACGACAAGGTGCTGGCCGGCAACCTCGCGATCAAGGAAGGCGACTGGTACAACGCCAAGATGGTCGAGGACACGGTCGACCAGCTCTCCGAGACGGCGGGCATGTTCGGCTACGCCTTCGCGAACGTCTCGCCCGAGTTCAAGCGCGACCGCGAGAAGTTGACGATGACGCTCAACTTCAACATCGCCGAAGCGCGCCGCACCTATGTCGAGCGGATCGACATCGTCGGCAACACGCAGACGCAGGACAAGGTCATCCGCCGCGAGATGCGTCTGGCCGAGGGCGACGCCTTCAACACCTTCCTGGTCAAGCGTTCACAGGATCGCATCAATTCGCTCGGCTATTTCGGCGAGAAGTTCGAGATCGAGCAGAAGGAAGGCTCAGCGCCGGACCGCGTGGTGCTGACCGCCAATGTCGAGGAGAAGTCGACCGGCGAACTGACGCTGTCGGCGGGCTTCTCGAGCCTTGAGCGGTTCATCTTCCAGGGATCGATCCGTCAGCGCAACTTCCGCGGCAAGGGCCAGGATCTGCGCCTGTCGGCAGACTATTCGAGCTATTCGAAGTCGGTCGAGGTCGGCTTCACCGAGCCTTATCTGTTCGACCAGAACATCGCGCTGGGCGGCACCATCTTCCGCCGCGACTACAACTCGTTCAACTATCTGGGCAGCGATCGCCGGACCACCTACGAGCAGGTCTCGACCGGCGGCCAGCTGGTGCTGGGCGTGCCGCTGACCGAATATTGGACTGCGTCAGCGCGATACTCGCTCACGCATGACTCGGTCGGTCTCGACCAGAACACCTTCTTCACCGACGGCAAGTGCGACCCGCTCAAGGCCGGACGCTATCTCTGCGAAGCGCTGGGCAAGCGCTGGACGTCGGCGGTCGGCCTGTCGCTGATCTATGACAGCCTGAACAGCCGCCTGCGTCCGACCGCGGGTCAGCGGCTGGTGGTGGGTGGCGACTTCGCCGGCCTTGGCGGCGACGTGAAGTATATCCGCGGCCGCTTCGATGCCGACAAATACTGGAATATCGGCGGCGGCTGGGTCTTCTCGGCCGGACTTGAGGGCGGGTATATCCACAGCCTCGAAAGCTCGGCGGCCGACGTTGATCCCGTCCGGATCACCGATCGCTTCTTCCTGGGCGAACCGCAGTTCCGCGGTTTCGACATCCGCGGCGTAGGCCCGCGCATCCAGCGCCTCAGCTACACCGGCACCGTCGCGGCCGGGAACCAGACGCTGGTCACGGACAGGGATCAGATCTTCGACGACGCGATCGGCGGCCGCGCTTACTATCTCGGCAAGCTCGAGCTCGAGATCCCGCTGGGCGCCGGCGCGCGCGAAATGGGCATCCGGCCGTCGATCTTCGTGATGGCGGGCGCAAACTGGGGCGTGCGTCAGCCGGGCAAGACGGCGGACTTCACGCAGGCGACGGACGGCAGCGGCAAGCTGCTCTACAACGCCGACGGATCACCGTCGCTGCTTCCGATCCTGACCCCGCAGTTCGATTCAGAGGGCCGGGCCCTCTATCAGGTGCCGCTGACCGATGCCGTGGCGCCGGGTCAGCTGACCACCTGTACCGTCGGTTATTCGAGCACCTCGGGCGGAGCCTGCTCCGGTACCTCGATCAACTCGCGCTACAACTTCCAGACCGATCCGTTCCTTGAGCGTTTCCTGGGCAACTCGCCCCGGCCGCGCATCTCGGTCGGCATCGGCGCCAACTGGAACTCGCCGTTTGGGCCGCTGCGGCTCGATCTCGCCTACGCCTTGACGAAGGTCGAGGGCGACGACGACAAACTCTTCAGCTTCAACGTAGGAACATCCTTCTGATGACCATGCTCAAATCACTTATGTTGGTGGCCGCTGCGGCGGCGCCGGTCGCGATCGCTACCGCGGTTCCGGCCCATGCCCAGGTCGCCGGCATCGCCGTCGCCGATCCCGAGGCGGCGATCCAGAACAGCAATGCGTGGAAGACCGCGCTGAGCCAGATTCAGACGACGCACAAGACCGCGCTCGATCAGGCGAATGCGCGCGCTCAGGCGACGCAGAACGAACTGCGTCCGCTCGTGCAGGCACTCCAGACCGCAAGCCGTGCGCCCAACGCCAACCAGCAGCAGCTGCAGCAGCAGGCCGCAACGATCCAGCAGAAGGAACAGGCAGCCCAGGCCGAGATCGGCCGGCTGACCCAGCCCGCGCAGCTCGCGCGCGCCTATGTCCTCGAGCAGATCAACCGCCAGCTCAACCCGGCGTCGCAGGCCGTGATCAGCCAGAACAAGCTTCAGCTGCTCCTGCGTCCTGAAGCACTGCTCTGGGCCGGTCAGGCCACCGACGTGACCGCCGCGATCACCACCGAGCTGAACCGGCTGGTGCCGAGCGTCGGCATCACCCCGCCGGCCGGCTGGCAGCCGGGCCAGCAGCAGCAGGGTGCTCAGCCCGCCGCGCAGCCGACCCCGACGCAGCCCGCGCCGCAGGGCCGATGAGCGACGACGCCGCAGTGACGGGGGCCTCCATCGGCCCGCTCGATATCGGGCGGGTCATGGCGGCACTCCCGCACCGTTACCCGATGCTGCTGGTCGACCGGGTCGAGAGCCTGATCCCCGACCAGCGCATCGTCGCGATCAAGGCGGTGACGATCAATGAGGAGTTCTTCCAGGGGCATTTCCCCGGAAGGCCGATCATGCCCGGCGTTCTTCAGGTCGAGGCACTGGCGCAGGCGGCGGGCGTGCTCGCGGTCGAAAGCCTTGGCCTCGCCGGTACCGGCAAGCTCGTCTATTTCATGTCGATCGACGGCGTGAAGTTCCGCAAGCCCGTCGAACCCGGCGTGCTGCTGCGGCTCGAGGTCGAGTTCGTCCAGAAGCGTTCGCGTGTCTGCAAGTTCGCGGGCAAGGCGTATCTGGGCGATGACCTCGCGACCGAGTGCGAGTTCACCGCGATGATCGCGGACCCGCCGAGCACCTGAATTACAGGCGGCACCAGCCCGCTCCCAACCATGATTGCAACATGGGCCCGGCTCTGCTAGGGGCCGCGCCTCTTGCTGCCGGTCGGAAACCGGCGGCCTATTCAAGGAATTGCCCGTGAAGAATGACACGCACCCCGACTATCACATGATCAAGGTGCAGATGACCGACGGCACCGTGTTCGAGACCCGCTCCACCTGGGGCAAGGAAGGCGACACGATGCAGCTCGACATCGATCCGCTGGCGCACCCGGCTTGGACCGGCGGCCGCGGCCAGATGCTCGATTCGGGCGGTCAGGTGGCGCGCTTCAACAAGCGCTTCGGCGGGCTCTCGCTCACCAAGAAGTAAGGTCTGCAGGTTGCAGGTCCAGCGCCGCTGGGCCGCGCCGGCACGCTTGCTATCCATGCGCCCCGGCGGAACTGTCCGCCGGGGCGCTTGCGATTTCGGCAAGCGCACACAACAATGCCGTTAACGCGGCATTAGCCATCCCGGCCGTAGGTTCGCCCCATGATCTCGATGGGCAAACCCAGCTTCACAGCAGAATTCGAACCCGCCATTCTGGGCCGTCGCCGCGCACCGCGCGCTCCGGTTTCACTGGATGCGAAGATCGGCCGCGGCGGGCTCGATCGCGCCCTGTGCAAGGTCGTGGACCTCTCGCTTCACGGCGCCAAGATCGAGACTTTCTCTGCGCTGCGCCGCGATTCGATGATCTGGCTGACGCTCCCGCATGTCGGTCACTGGGCCGCCCGTGTCGTCTGGGCCACCGATTTCGAGGCTGGCCTCGAATTCCAGATCGCACTCTCCGAAGACGAGTTCGACAAGCTCGCCGCCTGAGGCGCCGATATCGTGACATTCAGGTGAATCCGGGTTTGGACTTGGACGGCGAATCCGCCTAAAGGCGGCGAAACGCCGTGATCCACGCACTCGCCAATCCCACGCGCTTCCTCAAGATCGCGCGCCCGCTGACGCCCATCCTTTTCTGGAGCGGGCTGTTGCTGGTGCTTGCCGGCGCCTGGGGCGGCCTCACGCAGACGCCGCCCGACTATCTCCAGAAGGAGAGCGTCCGCATTCTCTACATCCATGTGCCCAGCGCATGGCTGGGGATGGGGGGCTGGACCTCGCTCGCCATCGCCTGTTTCGCCTATCTGGTATGGCGGCATCCGCTGGCCAGCCTGGCCGCACGGGCGATTGCACCGGTCGGGGCTATGTTCGCCGCGCTGTGCCTCATCACCGGATCGATCTGGGGGCGCCCGACCTGGGGCACCTGGTGGGAATGGGACGGACGGCTGACCTCAATGCTGTTGCTGTTCTTCGTCTATATCGCCTGGATCGCGCTGGAGCGCGCCGACCGCGAGCGGGGCGGCGACGGGCGCATTCCGGCGCTGTTCGGGATCGCCGGAACGGCGCTGCTGCCGGTGATCCGCTATTCGGTGGTGTGGTGGCAGACGCTGCATCAGGGACAGAGCATCACTTTGACCCAGTCGAGCATCCATGATTCGATGCTGTGGCCGCTGCTCCTGACCTCGGTGGGATTCAGCCTGATGTTCGGCGGGATCGTGCTGATGCGGATGCGCGCTGCGCTGGCGACCCAGCGCGTCGAGGCGCGGCTGCGGCGGATGGCGGCATGAACCACTGGCCCTTCATCCTCGCCGCCTATGCGGTGGTGACCGTCGGCGTCGGCGGGCTTTCGCTGGCGAGCTGGATCGCAATGCGAAACGCTGAACGTGCGGCCGACGCATTGAGAGACCGCAAATGAAGCGCAAGCATCAGCGCCTCATACTGGGTCTTGCCGCGCTCGCCGCAATCGGCGGCGCGAGCGGCCTGGCGCTGTCCGCGCTCAAGGATCAGGCAGCGTTCTTCTACACGCCGAGCGACGTCGCGACCAAGAATCCGGAGATCGGCAAGGCCGTGCGCCTGGGCGGGATGGTCGAGACCGGATCGATCAGGCATCTGCCCGACGGTGTGACGATCAGCTTCGTCGTTGCCGACAAGGAGGCCAAGGTGCCGGTACGCTTTACCGGCGTCGCGCCCGACCTGTTCAAGGAAGGCTCCGGCGTGGTCGCCGAAGGCAAGTTCACCGCCGATGGCGGCTTCGTCGCGGACAATCTGCTCGCCAAGCATGACGAGCGCTACATGCCGCCGGAGATTGCCGACAAGATGCCGTCGCCTGACACGCTCGCCAAATGATTGACGCCGCATGATCGCCGAAGCCGGACTAGCGGCGCTGTGGCTCGCCGCAGCGATAGCGCTGATGCAGCTGGCGATGGCCGCGCTGGGGCTTCGCCTCAAACAGGACGAACTGGTCGCCGCGGTGCGCCCCGCAGCGATCGTGCAGGGTGCACTTGCCGCCTTGTCGTTCGGGCTGCTGATCGTGCTGTTCCTGCGGTCCGACATGTCGGTGCTGCTGGTTGCGCAGAACAGCCATTCGGCCAAACCCTTGCTCTACAAGTTCGCGGGCGCATGGGGGAATCATGAAGGCTCGATGCTGCTTTGGGTTACCGTGCTGGCACTGGCCGGTGCGGCAATCGCGCTACTTGAGCGCAAGCTCGACCGCGCGACATTGACCGCGACGCTGGGCGCTCAGGCGTTCATCGCACTGGGCTTCTATGCCTTCCTGCTGGTAGCCTCGAGCCCGTTCACCCGGCTCGATCCGCCGGCGCTCGACGGCTTGGGGCTCAACCCGCTGCTGCAGGACCCGGGTCTGGCCTTCCATCCGCCGACACTCTATTTCGGCTATGTCGGGCTTTCGATCGCCTTCTCCTTCGCGGTCGGCGCGATGGTGACGCGGGAAGTCGGACCGGTGTTCGCCCGCGCGATGCGGCCCTGGGGGCTCGCGGCCTGGGTCTTCCTGACCATCGGCATCACCGCGGGCAGCTACTGGGCCTATTATGAGCTGGGCTGGGGCGGCTGGTGGTTCTGGGATCCGGTCGAGAACGCGTCGCTGATGCCCTGGCTCGCGGCGACGGCCTTGCTCCATTCGGTCAATGTGCTGGCGGCGCGCGACGGGCTGCGCGCCTGGACGCTGATGCTGGCGGTCGTCGCTTTCTCGATGTCGATGGTCGGCACCTTCCTTGTGCGCTCAGGGATTCTGACCAGCGTTCATGCCTTCGCGGTCGATCCGACGCGGGGGAGTTTCATCCTTGTCCTGCTCGCCATCTATATCGGCGGGGCGCTCGCGCTCTATGGCGCGCGGGTCGGACGGGTGAAGGCAGGGCAGGGGTTCGACCTGCTCAGCCGCGAGGGCGGGCTGGTGCTCAACAATCTGCTGCTCTCGGTGATCCTGGGAATCGTGCTGATCGGCACGCTCTACCCGATCGTCGCGCAGGCGATGGGCGAGCAATTGTCGGTCGGACCGCCCTTCTTCAACAAGGCGGCGGGGCCGATCGCATTGCTGCTGGTCGCGGCGATGGCGATGGGGCCGCTGCTCAACTGGCGGCGTGATCACATCAACGCCCTGCTGGGCAAGCTGACGGTGCCGCTCACGCTGAGCGTGCTGGTGATGGCGGGAACCTTCGCCGCAGCGCCGGGAACGGGCTGGATGGAGATCGTCGGGCTAGGCCTTGCCGCAGGACTTGCGGTGGCGAGCTTCGCGCCGCTTTGGAAGCGCAAGCTGCTGCGCACGCCGCTGTTCACCTGGGGCATGGTGATCGCGCATTTCGGCGTCGCGGTGAGCCTGGCCGGCATGGCCGCCGACAGCGCCTTCACCAGCGAGCGGCTGGTCGCGGCGCGCTACGGCCAGCCTTATTATGTCGGGCCCTGGCGCGTGGTGCTCAACGGCGTCGCGCCGGTGGTGGGCAGCAACTGGTCCGCGGTCGAAGGTCGGGTGACCGCATCGCGCGGGCCGGTCGAAGGGGCGATGATCCTGCTGCGGCCGCAGCGGCGCTTCTATTCCTCGCCGCCGACGGATACTGCCGAAGCATCGATCGCGACGCGGGTCGACGGGCAGCTCTATGCGGTGCTCGGTGCGCAGGACGCGCAGGGACGCTGGCAGCTACGGCTGTGGTGGAAGCCGTTCGTGACCTTGATCTGGTTCGGCGGCGGGCTGATCGCGCTGGGCGGCGCATTGTCGCTGATCGGGCGGCTGAAGCGTGAGCGGCGCAATGTGATGCGGCGCGAGGAGGCGGGGCTGTGAAACGCTGGACCCTCTGGGTGCCGCTGGCGGTGTTCCTGGCGGTGGCCGCGCTGGCGGCGTGGCGGCTGACCGGAACCAGCGAGACGGTGGTCAAGTCCGCGCTGGTCGGCAAGCCGCTGCCCGAGTTCACGCTGCCGGCAATGGTCGAGGGAAAGCCCGGGCTTTCACGCGCCGATCTCGCGACGGGCAAACCGCGCCTGCTCAACGTGTTTGCGAGCTGGTGCGTGCCGTGCATCGCCGAGGCGCCGCAGCTGATGAAGCTCAAGGCGGCGGGGGTCGAGATCGACGCGGTGGCGATCAAGGACAGTCCGGAGGCGGTGAAGGCGTTCCTGTCCCGCCATGGCGATCCCTATGCCCGGATCGGCAATGACTATGACCGGATCGTCCAGATCGGCATCGGATCGTCCGGCGTCCCCGAGACCTTCGTGATCGACGGGCAGGGACGGATCGCGTCTCAGCATATCGGCGACATCCGCGCGGAGGACGTACCCAAGCTGCTCAAGGCGCTGGAGGAAGCGGAATGAGCCTGTTGCTCGGCCTTGCGCTGGCGGCGGGCGTGCCTGCCGATCTTGGCTATTCGCAGATCCCCGATGCGTCGAAGGAAGCGCGGGCGGCCGAGCTGATGGGGACACTGCGCTGCCTGGTCTGTCAGGGCCAGTCGATCGCGGACAGCGACGTCGACATGGCCGCCGATATGCGCCGGATCGTCCGCCAGAAGATCGCGGCAGGCGAGAGCCCGGAGGCGGTGCGCGGCTGGCTGATCGAGCGCTATGGCAGCTATGTGACCTATGATCCGCCCTTGAACTGGACCACCGCGCCGCTGTGGCTCACGCCGTTGCTGCTGCTCGGCGCAGGGCTGTGGCTGGCGCGCGGAACGCTTCGGAGGCGGCGCAAATGATGGGGTGGATCGGTCTTGCCGCGATCGGTGTGGCGTCGTTCGCCCTGCTTTGGCTTCTGGGCCTGCCCCGGTCCTTGTGGTCATTTGCAGGCGCTGCGCTGATGCTGGGAGCGGCCGGCTATGCGCTTCAGGCACGGCCGGAGCTGCCCGGAGCACCGGTCGCAGCGGCGAAGAAGGCGCGGCCGGACGAGCCGGAACTGCACAGGCTGCGCGGCGACATGTTCGGCCGCTTCACGGTCAACGACAGCTATTTCGTCGCGGCGGACGCACTGGTGCGGGGCGGCGATCCGGACAAGGCCGCCAAGTTGATGCTGGGCGGCGTTCGGTCCACGCCGCAGGACGCCTCGCTGTGGACCTGGCTGGGAATGACGCTGGTCGAGGCGGATGGCGGCACGATGTCCCCCGCTGCTGGCCTTGCCTTCCGCCGTGCGATAGCGCTGGCGCCGGAACATCCCGGACCAGCCTTTTTCTACGGCCTGGCCCTGGCCCGCGTCGGACAGCTCGACGCGGCGTCGCCCTGGCTGCAGCGATCCCTGAAGCTGACTCCGGAAAAGGCCGGGTATCGGCCGGATGTCGAGCGGACGGTCCGTTCCGTAGCGCTCTTTGCGGCGATGCAGGCGCGTCAGGGACAGCCGCCCGCACGCTGAGATCAGCCGGCGGAGGCGGCTGCTTTTCGCTTGAGCTGCGCTTCGACCAGCTGGATCGCCTTTTCCACAGCGGCCTCGATCGACAGGAAGCTGGTATCGAGCAGCGCTGCATCGGCTGCGGCGACCAGCGGTGCTTCGGCACGCCTCGAATCGCGTTCGTCGCGCGCGCGGATATCGGCAAGCACCTTGTCGAGGCTGGCCATGATGCCGTTGCGGCGCAGCTCGGCATGGCGGCGTTGTGCGCGGATCGTGGGTGTCGCCTTGACGAACAGCTTGGCGTCCGCGCCCGGGGCGATGACGGTGCCGATATCGCGCCCGTCGAGCACCGCGCCACCGGGCTGCTGAGCGAATCGCTTCTGGCGCTGGAGCAATGCTGCGCGAACCAGCGGGTGCGCCGAAACGACCGAGGCGACCTTGCCGACCTCGTCGGTGCGCAGCCATTCGTCGGCAAGCAGCAGATCGTCGAAGCCCGTCGCGGCGACCGCGTCAGCCTCCTTCTCGGGGTTCAGCTCGTCACGCAGAACGGTTGCGGCGACGGCACGATAGAGAAGACCAGTGTCGAGGTGCGGAAGCTTATAGTGGCGCGCAAGCGCGCGGGCAATGGTGCCTTTTCCGGATGCGGCAGGGCCATCGACGGCAATGATCATGTTTGGGTCCGGCCAGTCAGCGAATCGAGGGTCGAGAAAAAGCCGGGATAGCTGGTTGCCACCGGCGACACGTCGTCGATGCTCACATCGGTCCTTGCACCGAGTCCAGCCACCGCCATGCTCATCGCGATGCGATGATCGAGTTTCGAGGCGACCGGAGCGCCGCCCGCGATCGGTTCACCGCCGGTCCCGGTGATGGCGAGGCCGTCCTCGAACTCCTCAAGCACGACGCCGTTGGGCTGGAGCGCGGCGACCATCGCCGCGATGCGATCCGATTCCTTCACACGCAGCTCGTCGGCGCCACGCGCGACGGTACGGCCCTGCGCGAAGGCGGCTGCGACGAAGAGCACGGGATATTCGTCGATCATGCTCGGCGCGAGGTCATGCGGCACATCGATCGCGCTCAACGGCGCGTGACGTACACGCAGATCCGCAACCGGTTCGCCCCCGACGATGCGCGGATTCACTTCGGTAATGTCGGCGCCCATCATGCGCAGCGCGGTGATGAGACCGGTGCGGGTCGGGTTGAGGCCGACATTGGCGATGGTGATGTCGGAGCCGGGTACGATCGACGCCGCGACCATCCAGAAGGCGGCAGACGAAGGATCGCCGGGGACGGTGATCGCCTGCGGCTTGAACTCAGCCTCGCCGCGCAGCGAGATGATGCGGCCCTGCGGCGTTTCCTCCACCGTGAGATCCGCACCGAAGCCGGCGAGCATCCGTTCGCTATGGTCGCGCGTCGGTACCGGTTCGATCACCCGGGTGATGCCTGGCGTGTTGAGGCCAGCAAGCAGGACCGCCGACTTGACCTGCGCGGACGCGACCGGGAGCGTGTATTCGATCGGCACCGCGGGGCAGAGGCCGCGCATGGTGAGCGGCAGGCGACCGCCCGGGCTGGAGGTGAAATCGGCGCCCATGCGGGACAGCGGATCGATGACGCGGCCCATCGGACGCTTCGAGAGCGATGCGTCGCCGGTGAAGGTCGCGGTGATCGGGTGGCTGGCGATCAAACCCATCAGCAGGCGCGTGGAGGTACCCGAATTGCCCATCTCGAGCGCGATCTCGGGCTGGAGCAATCCGCCAACACCGACGCCCCAGACATGCCACACGCCATCGCCGTCGCGCTCGATCTTCGCGCCCATCGCGCGCATCGCCGCAGCGGTGGCAAGAACGTCCTCGCCTTCCAGCAACCCCTCGATCCGGCTTTCGCCGACGGCGAGACCCGCAAACATCAGCGAACGATGGCTGATCGACTTGTCGCCGGGGACGGTCAGAGTGCCGCGCAGCGGACCGCGGGCGGAAATGGCGAGGGGGAGGGGAGTTGCACTGCTCATCGGCCGCGGCTTTGACAGCGGGCTTGCGCTATGGCAAGGCGCCCGCCACTTCAAACGGGGACCAAAGGTTCCCGTCACCCTGTAAAATCGAAGAAAAGGCAAGAGCGGCACATGGTGAAGCCGGAATGGGGCACGAAACGGACCTGCCCGAAATGCGCGACGCGCTTCTATGACCTGACCAAGGACGAGCCGGTCACCTGCATCAGCTGCGGCTTTGCCTGGGACCCCGAACCGATCCTGAAGTCGAAGCAGCCGCTGCCCTTCGAGGTGGTCAAGGAGGCCGACAAGAAGAAGGACGACGCGGATCTCGGCGACGAGGATCTGGACGTCGATGAGGACGCCGAGGGCTCGCCCGACGACGATGTCGATCTGGGTGGCGACGACGATCTGGGCGTCGACACGGGCGATGACGACGACGAAAGCTGATCGGAATCGCTAAAAATCGGGAAAGTGAAAAAACCCGGTTGCAAAGCGTGCGATGGCTGCTAGAGGCCATCGCCTTCCCGGAACGGATGGGGCCGTAGCTCAGCTGGGAGAGCGTCGCAATGGCATTGCGAAGGTCAGGGGTTCGATCCCCCTCGGCTCCACCAACCGCTTCAAAAGCGGGAAGAAAACAGGGCGCGCGCATCGCAGGATGCGGCGCCCTTTTTCGTTGCGTACGACGCCGGGACGCGTCCCCAAACAGGACAGGGGTTAACCACCCTTGATGCGGGACAAAATCGTAAACGGCGCGTTAACTGTCGGGTATGGAACGCCTGCAATATCTTCCCGAGCCGGACCGCGGACACCCCTTTCGCACCGCGCTGCCCACCGTTCGCCGGAACGTGCGCAAGCGCGAGGACGAGAGCGATCTGAAGCTGTTCCTGCTGAGTTACGCGGCGTTCTTCATCTGCTTCTACACCTTCTTCATCTGAAGGCGGCCTGCGGCGCCTAGTCGCAGGCGCGGTGCAGTTTCTGGGCGATCCAGGCCGAGATCAGGCACATGCCGGCCACGACGAGCAGCATGTCCTCCGACGAGATACCTGCTGCAGACAGCCCCAGCACGAACAGCGAGCCGAACACCATCGCGCCTGCGTTGACGATGTTGTTCGCCGCGACGGTCCGCGCGGTCTGATCCTTGGTCACAGTGGTCGTTAGGAACGCGTAGAGCGGGACGACGAACATACCGCCGGTGATCGCGATCGCAGTGAGGGTGAAGATGACGATCCATGCCTGACGCTGCAGGATGAAGCTGGAGAAATCATAGAGCGTGCCGGCAGCGGCAGGCTCCCAGAGCCGCACCTCGACCGAGAAGAGCACGACGATCACCGCCATCAGGATGACCGAGATCGGCGAGTATTTCGCCGAAACCTTGCCCTTGAGCATCGCATTGATGACCATCGACCCGATCGCGACGCCGACCGAGAACACCGCGACGAGCAGCGAGGACACGCGCGCGTCGGCGGTGAGGACGTTCTTCACCAGCGGCGGGAAGATGATGATCAGCACCGATCCGATGGTCCAGAAGAAGCTGATCGCACAGATCGACAGATAGAGGCGCGGAATGTGCATCGTCGCCGCGATCAGGCGCCAGGACGAAGTGAAGGGGTTGAAGTTGATCTTGAGCTTCGGTCCGACCCGCGGCGCGGCGGGAACCATGCGGCCGGTGAGCCAGCCGATGACCGCAACCACCAGCACCAGCGCCGCGGCGATGCGCATGTCGTGCGCGACCCAGCCTGCGGTAACGGTGCCGAGCAGGATCGAGAGGTAAGTCGCGGCCTCGACCATGCCGGTGCCGCCCAGGACTTCCTCGTCCTTCAGATGTTGAGGCAGGATCGCGTATTTGATCGGGCCGAAGAAGGTCGAGTGCGCGCCGAGCCCCAGTACCGCGCCCAGCATCATGCCAAGCCCGGTGAACGCATAGCCCGCCTGCGCGACCAGCATTCCGGCACCGCCGAACAGCATCAGCCCGATCTCGGCGGTCTTCACCCAGCGGATGATCGACGCCTTGTCATGCGTATCGGCGAGCTGCCCCGCGAGCGCCGAGAGCATGAAGAAGGGAATCAGGCTGATCCCGGTCGCCAATGCATTGAACTGGAACTCGACCGCCGGATCGCTGAAGATCTGGTAAGTCGCGAACAGCACCATCGCGGTCTTGAACAGATTGTCGTTATAGGCCCCCAGAAACTGCGTGATGAACAGGGGCAGAAACCGGCGCTCCTTGAGCAATCCGAGCGCGTTGTGCATGCGTTGGCGGGCCTTCGTCCGTCTGAAACTGTTGCGGGCATAGCCGCGCGGGCGGCGTGGCGGCAACCGCTATCGCTGTCCCATGACAAACGGGTGGCATATAACGAAGGATGGCGGCGGGGGATGATTGCGCGGAGATGCGGTGCTAGAGCGGAACGATGCTGACGCTGCCCAACGTTCTGACGCTATCGCGAATCGTCACCGTGCCGTTGCTGGTGTTCTTCCTGTGGTGGCGCGACTGGCAGACGGGCTATGCGCTCGGCTTCGCGACCTACTGCCTGATGGGAATCACTGACTATTTCGACGGCTATCTCGCGCGGTCGCGCGGGACAGTATCGAAGCTTGGCGTCTTCCTCGATCCGATCGCCGACAAGATCATGGTCGCGGCTGTGATCCTGATGCTGTGCGCAAAGGGAATCATCGCCGATCTGCACGTGATCGCGGCGCTCGTGATCCTGTTGCGCGAAATCGCGGTTTCAGGGCTGCGCGAATTCCTGGGCGGCATCCAGGTATCGGTGCCGGTTTCGGCGCTGGCCAAGTGGAAGACGGCGCTGCAACTCACCTCGCTCGGCGGATTGGTGCTGGCGGGGGCGGTGCCTGGAATGCCCTGGGTGCATGACGTAAGCTTGGCGATGCTGTGGGGCGCGGCGGTGCTGACGCTGGTCACCGGCTGGGACTATCTGCGCGTCGGCCTGAAGCACATGGACAGCTGATGCAGCTGCTCTATTTCGCCTGGGTTCGCGAACGCATCGGCACCGGCGAAGAGACGGCCGAGCCGCCGGAGGCGGTGCGCACTGTTGCGGATCTCGCCGGTTGGCTGCGTGGCCGCAGTGCCGGCCATGCGGAGGCGCTGGACGATCTCACCCGGCTGCGCGCGGCGGTCGATCAGCGCTTCGTGCCGCTCGACAGCGAATTGGGCCTGGCGAAGGAAGTCGCCTTCTTTCCGCCGGTGACGGGCGGATGATCCGCGTTTCGATCGATCATGCGCCGATCGACATCGGCACCGAACTCGCCGGAATCGAGGAAACGGGTGCGGGGGCGGTCGCTAGCTTCACCGGAGTCGTCCGCGCCGATGACGGCGTCACCGGCATGGAGCTGGAGCATTATCCCGGCATGACCGAAGCCGTGCTGTGCGACCTGGCCGAACAGGCGATGATGCGCTGGGGGCTGCTATCCGCCGTGATCGTGCATCGCGTGGGGCCGATGGTGCCCGGTGACCGGGTGGTACTGGTCGCGACCGCGGCCGCCCATCGGCGCGAGGCGCTGGAAGCCTGTGCGTTCCTGATCGACCGGCTCAAGACCGAGGCGCCCTTCTGGAAGCGTGAGACTCGCGGGGACGATACCCGCTGGGTCGAAGCCCGGCGGAGCGACGATCAGGCCGCGGCGCGCTGGACCGGGCCGGACGGCAGTCCCGACTGAGCCAGTACCTCGGCGAGCAGACGGAAATCGCGCTCGCGCGGTGAAGCCTTGCGCCAGACCAGCGCGATGCGGCGCGACGGGTTATCCGCCTTCAGCGGACGTGCCGCGACATGGGTATGATCGAGGATGCCCGCATCCAGCGCCATTTCGGGTAGCATCGTCACGCCAAGGCCGTTGTCGACCATCTGCACCATCGTGTGGAGCGAGGTGCCGAGCATCGTCGCTTCGGCGCGGAGCTCGGGCCGGTTGCATGCGGCGAGCGCGTGATCCTTGAGGCAATGGCCGTCCTCAAGCAGCAGCAGGCGCGTCTCGTCGATTTCACCGGGCGTCACCGCCTTGTGATCCGGCTCATATTCGCCCTCGGGGAAGGCTACGAACAGCCGGTCGTCGAACAGGGGGGCAGTCTCGACATCGCCGCAGGCATAGGGAAGGGCGAGCAACACGCAATCGGTGCGCCCGGTGTGCAGGCTTTCACATGCCGCACCGCTCGGCTCCTCGCGCAGGAACAGCTTGAGGTCGGGATAGCCTTCGCGGAGCCGCGGCAGGATGCGTGGGAGCAGAAAGGGCGCGATGGTGGGGATAACGCTCATCCGCATCTCGCCCGACAAGGGCCGGCCGGCGGCGCGGGCAAGATCGGCGAGTTCCTCTGCCTCGCGCAGCACGCGGCGTGCCTTGTCGACAATCCGTTCGCCCAGCGGCGTGAAGCGGACGACGCGGCGGGTACGCTCGACCAGGACGACGCCGATCAGCGTTTCCAATTCGCGCAAGCCGGCGGAAAGGGTCGACTGGGTGACGAAGCTCGCCTCCGCCGCACGGCCGAAATGGCCGTGATCCTTGAGCGCTACCAGATATTGGAGCTGCTTGAGCGTAGGGAGGTAAGTCTGCGCCATTGATCGTCCAGAGCGATGAATGGCGCAGATATAAGTGCCCTGAGCGATTATAAAAGGCTGGAATGGCGCCGGATTTCAGAATCGGAGCCCGGCGCCATCGACTTAGCCGGCTTGCGCCAACGCGACCGCATCCGGCCCGGCAGGGAAGTTGAGCCGACCGCTCTCATCATGCACTGCGCGCCACACACCGTCGGCGACATCGGCAGCCGTGGTCGTCAAGCCTGGATTGGCGAATGCACCCAATATGGGCTCGGCAAAGGGCATATAGGCTGGCGGAATCGCTTCCTCGATCGTCACATCGGTGTTCTGGGTGAAGCGTGTGTCCGGGCCATAGCCCGGCTGAACGAGGGCAACCCGCACCCCGAAGGCGCGAAGTTCGTGCGCGAGCGATCCGGTGAAGCCCTCGATCGCGGTCTTGCTGGCGGTATAGACCGACACGAGCGGCATCGGCATCAGCACCGCGCTCGACGTCAGGTTGACGATGACGCCCGAGCCGCGTGCGCGGAATGCGGGGATCACCGCCTGGGTCATCGCCATCACGCCGAAGGTGTTGGTTTCGAAGATCGCGCGCGCCTTTGCCATCGAGGTCGCTTCGAGCGCGCCGATCAGGCCAATCCCTGCGTTGTTCACCAGCACGTCGATCGGACCCGCGGCGTCGAGCGCTGCAGCGATGCTCTCGGGCTTCATCACGTCGAGCGCCAGAATACGGAGCCGATCAGAAGGGGGCAGGATATCCTCGCGCGGGCTACGCATGGTCGCGATGACATTCCAGCCCATGGCGAGGAAATGACGGGCCGTTTCCAGGCCATAGCCGGAGGAACAGCCGGTGATGAGGATGGTCTTCATGATCGTCTTCCTTGGAATTGTCGGTGGCAGGGAAATGCCGGAATCGATCAGGACGATCTACAATTGATAGTCCGAATTTCATTAGCTATCGTCCGGATATGGCTGACCCTCTTTCTCAGGTGATTGCGCTGCTCCAGCCGCGGGGCGTGTCCTCCAAGCTGATCAGCGGAGCGGGGCGCTGGGGCGTGCGCTATGGCGACTATGGCGCGCCGAGCTTCTGTACGGTGATCGAGGGCGCGTGCCGGCTTGCGGTCGACGGCCAAGAGCCGGTGACGCTGCAGGCTGGAGATTTCGTGCTGATGCCAGCCACCCCGGGGTTCGTCCTGTCGGGCTTCGAGCCGGTCGTCCCGGGCTTCATCGATCCCAAGGCAGCGCCGCCACCGGAGGATGAGGTGCGGCATGGCGACCGGGACGGCGAGCCTGATGTTCGCCTGCTCGGCGGCTTCTTCCTGTTCGGGTCGCCCGATACATCGCTGCTCGTCTCGCTACTGCCGGCGCTTGTCCATCTGCGCGATGCCGAGCGGCTGTCGCTACTGGTCCGGCTGGTCGCGGAGGAAAGCGGGTCGGATCAGCCGGGCCGCGACATGGTGCTGGAACGGCTGGTGGAGATATTGCTGATCGAAGCGCTGCGGACGACCCAGCGCGATGGGGCGCCACCGGGACTGCTGCGCGGGTTGAGCGACCGCAAGCTGGCCGAGGCGATGCGCCGGATGCACGCCGACCCGGCGCGACCCTGGACGGTCGAGCAGCTTGCGCGTGACACAGGCATGTCGCGCTCGGCGTTCTTCGAGCGCTTCAGCGGCGCGGTGGGCGTGCCGCCGATGGAATATCTGCTGGCGTGGCGCATGGCGCTGGCCAAGGATCTGTTGCGCCGAGGTGATTTTGCGCTGGCGGATGTGGCCGAGCGGGTCGGCTATGGCTCGGCGAGCACGTTCAGCACGGCGTTCAGCCGGCATGTCGGCCAGCCGCCCGGACGCTATGCCCGGGCGGCCGCCTGACACAGATCAGGCTGCGGCGGCCTCGATCGCTTCCGCGGGCAGGCGGATGAGATAGTCGAAGGCGGAGAGGGCAGCGGTCGAGCCGGCACCCATCGCGATCACGATCTGCTTGTAGGGCACGGTTGTCACGTCACCCGCCGCGAAGATGCCGGGCTGGCTGGTCTCGCCGCGCGCATCGATCTCGATCTCGCCGCGCGGGGTGAGGGCGATGCTGTCTTTGAGCCATTCGGTGTTGGGCACCAGGCCGATCTGGACGAAGATGCCCTCCAGCTCGATGTCATGCTCTTCACCGCTGTTGCGGTCCTTGTAGGTGAGGCCCGTCACCTTCTCCGCGCCGTTGACGCGGGTTGTGAGCGCCGAGGTGACGATCTTGACGTTGGGCAGGCTGGCGAGCTTGCGCTGGAGGACGGCGTCGGCGCGGAGCTGGCTGTCATATTCGATCAGCGTGACATGCGCGACGATGCCGGCAAGGTCGATCGCAGCCTCGACGCCTGAATTGCCACCGCCGATCACCGCGACGCGCTTGCCCTTGAACAACGGGCCGTCGCAGTGGGGGCAGTAGGCGACGCCCTTGTTGCGATACTCGTCCTCGCCGGGCACGCCCATCTGGCGCCAGCGTGCGCCGGTGGAGAGGATCACCGTCTTGGCCTTGAGCGTCGCGCCGTTGGCCAGAACGACCTCGTGCAGTCCGCCCTCGCGCAACGCCGGGATCAGCTTCTCGGCGCGCTGGAGGTTCATGATGTCGACCTCGTTCTCCTTGACGTGGCTCTCGAGCTGCGCGGCGAGCTTCGGCCCTTCGGTGTAGGGGACCGAGATGAAGTTCTCGATGCCCATCGTGTCGAGCACCTGGCCACCAAATCGCTCGGCAGCGACGCCGACGCGAAGCCCCTTGCGCGCGGTGTAGATGGCCGAGGCAGCGCCAGCCGGACCGCCGCCGACGACGAGCACGTCGAACGGTTCCTTCGCCTCGAGCTTGGCCGCAGCCTTGGCATCGGCCCCGCTGTCGAGCTTGGCGACGATCTGCTCGAGCTCCATCCGGCCCGAGCCGAACGGTTCACCGTTGAGGAAGACGGTGGGGACGGCAAGCACCTGGCGCGCATCGACTTCCGCCTTGAACAGCGCGCCGTCGATCGCGACGTGGCTGATCTGGGGGTTGAGCACCGCCATCAGGTTGAGCGCCTGAACCACGTCCGGGCAGTTCTGGCACGACAGCGAGAAATAGGTCTCGAAGTGCAGTTCGCCTTCCAGGCCCTTGACCTGCTCGATCACGTCCTGCGCGGCCTTGGACGGATGGCCGCCGACCTGGAGCAAAGCGAGGACGAGGCTGGTGAACTCATGCCCCATCGGAATGCCGGCGAAGCGCACGCCGATATCGGTGCCGGCGCGGCGGATCATGAAGCTCGGCTTGCGCTTGTCATCGGCGCGGACCAGCGCGATCTTGCCGCTCAGCTCCGCGATTTCGGTGAGCAGGGTCTCGAGCTCGCGCGACTTGGCGTCATCGCCCAGGCTGGCGACGAGCTCGATCGGCTCACGGATATTCACCAGATAGCCTTCAAGCTGCTGCTTGAGATGTGCGTCGAGCATCGGAAACTCCTGAAACTGGAAACAATACGGCCCGGGGCTACGGGAAGTTAGCCCCGGGCCGCTTGGGCGCCCGCACAGGGGGAGGGGGACGGGCGCTTAGGTCTATTTCGGCTTAGATCTTGCCGACGAGGTCGAGCGACGGGGCCAGGGTGCTCTCACCCTCTTCCCACTTGGCCGGGCAGACTTCGCCCGGGTGCGCCGCAACATACTGTGCCGCCTTGATCTTGCGCAGCAGCTCCTGCGCGTTGCGGCCGACGCCCTCGCTGGTGATCTCGACGATCTGGATCACGCCCTCGGGATCGATCACGAAGGTGCCGCGGTCGGCAAGGCCCTGGCCTTCACGCAGCACGTCGAAGTTGGTCGACAGCGTGTGGTTCTGGTCGCCCAGCATGTAATAGTTGATCTTGCCGATCGCGGGCGAGGTGTCGTGCCATGCCTTGTGGCTGAAATGGGTGTCGGTCGACACCGAATACACCTCGACGCCCATCTTCTGCAGGGTCGGGTAGACGTCGGCGAGGTCCTCGAGCTCGGTCGGGCAGACGAAAGTGAAGTCGGCCGGATAGAAGAAGAAGACGGCCCACTTGCCGCGCACGTCGGCGTCGGTGACGTCGACGAACTTGCCTTCCTTGAAGGCGGTCGCGGTGAACGGCTTGAGCGAGCTTCCGATGAGGGCCATGTTCTGGTTTCTCCGTTATGATGCAGTGCAACTTGTGCGACGCCGCATATAGGTTGCACTGCAACGGAGATGAAACCGGAAGTCTCGCTTTGATTGATCGAGACAATCACTCAATCAATCGGAACTGATCGAACCTTCAGACGAGGGCGCGGTAGACGCTGAAGCTGCTGGTGAGCGTCAGGACGATGCCGACGAGGATCAGCAGCGTCTTGGTCGGCACCCGCTTGGCCAGAATCGCACCGAACGGTGCGGCGAGGACGCCGCCGATCAGCAGCCCCACCACCGCTTCGGTGAACGCCGACAGACCGAGATGGAGGATGAAGGTGATCGATACCGATAGCGTCAGGAAGAATTCGACGCTGTTGACCGTGCCGATGACATAGCGCGGCTGCGTGCCCTGGATCAGCAGGTTGCTGGTGACGACCGGGCCCCAGCCGCCGCCGCCCGCCGCATCGAGAAAGCCACCGGCGAGGCCGAGCGGTTCGACGATCTTCGGTTCCTTGTGGTGCCGGGTCGGGAAGCTGATCCCGCGCCACAGCAGGTAGACGCCGATCAGCGCGAGATAACCCATCACAAACGGCCGGGTGACCGAGGCGTCGAGCGAGGTGAGCAGATAGGCGCCGGTGACACCCCCGATCACGCCCGGGACGAGCAGGCGGAAGAACAGCTTCCAGTTCACATTCTTGTGAAGCGCGTGGCTGATCCCCGAGACGCCTGTGGTGAAACACTCTGCCAGGTGAACCCCGGCGGACGCGGTCGCGGGTGGGACGCCGAGCACGCTGACCAGCAATGTGCTGGAGATCACGCCGAACGCCATGCCCAGCGCGCCATCGACGATCTGCGCGGCGAATCCGACAGCGATAAAGGGAAGCAGTGCCTGGAAGTCGATCGCCTCGAACATCAAATCCCTTTCGTTCCAGTCACAACACGGTCACAGGCGCCCGGGTTTGGCCGCGTCCCCCAATTCCTACAAGATACATCGTGTTTAGTAAGGCCAAGCCGGAAATGCGCCAAACTGGAAAACGCGCCGGTTGATGCCTAAATCGGGTTACTGATAAAAGGGGCCTGTTCATGTTCGGTGGTCTGGGAGCCTATCTGGATTCGATTCGCGCGCGGGACCCCGCGCCGCGGAGTCGTGCCGAAATTCTGCTGTATCCGGGCGTCTGGGCCCTGTTCTGGCACCGGGTTGCGCACGCGCTCTACAATGCGCGGCTCTTCTTTCTCGCGCGCTTCGTCAATCACACGTCGCGCTGGCTGACCGGTATCGACATTCACCCCGGCGCAAAGATCGGCCGCAATTTCTTCATCGATCACGGTTTCGTGGTGATCGGCGAGACGGCGGAGATCGGCGACGACGTCACCATCTATCAATGCGTGACGCTGGGCGGTACCAGCCCCGACAATGGCGTCGCGGGCAAGCGGCACCCAACGCTGATGGACGGCGTTATCATCGGTTCGGGCGCACAGGTTCTGGGTCCAATCACGGTCAATCCGCGCGCCCGGATCGGCGCCAATGCGGTGGTCACCAAGGACGTGCCCGAGGGTGCGGTGATGGTCGGCATCCCGGCCAAGGCGACGTTGGTTGAAGCGGACAAGTGGCAGAAGGACTTCGTGCCTTACGGCACGCCGTGCAGCGAGCTCTACGACCCCGCCACGCAGAAGCTTGAGATCATGCGTTGCGAACTCGACGCGATGCGCAAGCGGCTCGACGAATTGCTGGCCGAGCGTGAGGCTGCGGGCACCCGCAGGAAGCAGCGCGACCGCGCGTGACGGGCATCGTCACCCCGTTCCCGTTCAGGCAACCCAGCCAGATCGGTTTCGACCGGGCCGAGCTGATGCGCATCCTCGACCTGTATGGCCGCATGGTCGCGGCCGGGCATTGGCGCGACTATGCGATTCAGCTCGGGCGCGAAGCCGCGGTCTTTGCAGCCTTTCGCCGGACCGCCGAACGCCCCGAGTTCCGCGTCGAAAAGCGCCCTGCGCTGCGCAACCGGCAGGGCATGTGGGCGCTGGTCAACGAATCGGGCGCGGTGCTCAAGCGCGGGCATGAGCTTGGTCCGGTTCTCGCGCCGGTCGAACGCCGGCTGATGAAGCTGGTCGAGGACTGAGCTTGTCCGATGCGCCTCGCGGCGCGTAACCGCACCAGCCCGCTCCCCCACCCGGCCACCCAGCGGTAGCATGATATGGGTGGCCGGGTGGGGGAGCGGGCTGGTGCCGCCAAATATCAGGCCGTAAAGCGCTTGGTGAAGCCTTTCACATTGCCCGCTTCGGCCGGCATCGCGTCGATCCGCGCGACATCCGCCATCACCGGCCCTTCCCGGCATCGGTCGACAAAGGTGTCGAGCGCCACATCTTCGCCGTCCGCCAGGATCTCGACCCGGCCGTCCTGAAGATTGCGGACCCATCCGATCACACCCAGTTGACGCGCAGTACGCACCGCCCAGTCGCGATAGCCGACGCGCTGCACGCGTCCCTCGATCAGCAAACGCTGAGCCGCCATATTCACTTTACCCCACACACCCGTACGCAAACGCCGCGCACACCGATTGTCATATTCAGGCACGGCGCGGCTGCGAAGGCCACTCAGGCGCAAATGCGGGGCATTTCAGCGCGCTTTCGGCGGTGTTAGGGTGCGCGCCATGAAAATCGACCTCAGCGACCATGAAGCGGGCGACAAATTCGCCGGGGATTATGACAAGGCGCTTGCCGCTGTGCAGGAGCGGCTGGAGCGCATCCAGGTCGCATACATCATCCACAAGCGCCCCGCGATCCTTGTGCTGGAAGGATGGGACGCGGCGGGGAAGGGCGGGATCATCAAGCGGCTGACCGCGCAATGGGACCCGCGCTTCTTCGAAGTGATGCCGATCGCCGCGCCGAGCGAGGACGAGCTGGCGCATCATTTCCTCTGGCGCTTCTGGACGCGGCTGCCGGCCAAGGGCCACATCGTGATCTTCGACCGCAGCTGGTACGGCCGCGTGCTGGTCGAACGGGTCGAGGGCTATGCGAGCAAGGCCGAGTGGACGCGCGGCTATGACGAGATCAACGATTTCGAGGCGCAGCAGATCGAAGCCGGCGCGACGATGGTGAAACTGTTCGTCCACATCACCCAGGAAAAGCAGGACAAGGAGCTGGCCGAGCGGCTCGACGATCCGTGGAAGCGCTGGAAGACCGGGCCGGACGATTATCGCAACCGGGCGAAGCGCGCGGAATATCTTGAAGCGATCGAGGAGATGTTCGCCCGGACTAACACCAAGCACGCGCCGTGGACGGTGATCGACGGCAACAGCCGCAAGGCGGGGCGAATCGCAGCACTCACTGCGATTGCGGATCAGCTCGAGGCCAGGGTGCCGATGACTCCGCCGCCGATCGATCCCGAGTTCGAGAAGATGGCCCGCGCGGCGCTTTCCGCCGGTTAGGCCGGGGCGAAATTCCCGTTCTCGTTCATGACGTGCAATTCGCCATGGGCAATCGCGAAATAGGCGCCATGGATGGTCAGCAGTCCGGCCGCCTCACGCTCGGGGATGCAGGGGAAGGTCCGCAGGTTGGCGATCGAGACGCGCACCGTTTCGAGCTCCATTTCGTGAATCGCTTCGGCGCCGTGGCCGTGCTTGGCGACGATCCGGGTGCGGGCATCGTCGAGCAAATCGACCCAGTGATCGATAAAGCCGCCCTCGCCGGGCGCGGCGCCCGCGAAGCGGCGGGAGAAGGCGGCATGGACACCGCCGCACATGCCGTGGCCCATCACGACGATTTCCTCGACCTCGAGCTGGGTGACGGCGAACTCGAGCGCGGCGCTGACGCCGTGACGGCCGCCGCCCAGTTCGAACGGCGGCACGAGATTGGCGACGTTGCGCACCACAAAGACCTCGCCGGGGTGCGTGCCGAAGATCGTCGCGGGATCGACCCGGCTGTCGGAACAGGCAATCACCATCACCTTGGGGCTCTGTCCGCGGCTCAGCTCCGCCCAGCGCGCATGCTCGCGGGGCCATTCTTCGGTGCGGAAGCGGCGATAGCCGGCGACAAGGTCGGTGAAGTGAGTCATGCGCGCTTCATTGGCGCAGGCCGTAGGGGCTGGCAAGCGGCGTGCGGGATCGCTATCTGCGCCCCATGAGCGAAATGGCACCGATCCCCGAAGCCCGTCCGGAACGTCAGCGCAAGCCCGACTGGATCCGCGTGAAAGCGCCAACCTCCGCCGGTTTTGCCGCAACGCGCGCGCTGATGCGGTCGAAGAGCCTGACCACGGTGTGCGAGGAAGCCGCCTGCCCGAATATCGGCGAGTGCTGGAGCAAGAAGCACGCGACGGTGATGATCCTGGGCGACACCTGCACGCGCGCCTGCGCCTTCTGCAACGTCAAGACCGGCATGCCGCGGATGGTCGATCCGATGGAGCCGAACAACGTTGCCGACGCTGCGGTGCAGATGGGGCTCGAGCATATCGTCATCACTTCGGTTGATCGCGACGATCTGCCCGACGGCGGTGCGAAGCAGTTCGTCAAGGTGATCGAGGCGATCCGCAAGGCAAGCCCGACGACGACGATCGAGATCCTGACGCCCGATTTCCGCAACAAGCACGAGCAGGCGGTCGAGATGATCGTTGCGGCGCGGCCCGACGTCTACAACCACAATCTCGAAACGGTACCGAGGCTCTATCCGACGATCCGCCCCGGCGCGCGCTATTATGCGTCGATCCGGCTGCTGGAGACGGTCAAGAAGCTCGATCCGTCGATCTTCACCAAGTCGGGCGTGATGCTCGGCCTTGGCGAGGAGCGGCTCGAGGTCCATCAGGTGATGGACGACATGCGCAGCGCGGACATCGATTTCCTGACGATGGGCCAGTATCTCCAGCCCACGCCGCGCCACGCCAAGGTGCAGGATTTCGTCACCCCGCAGGCGTTCGACGCCTATGCCGCCATTGCCCGCGCCAAGGGCTTCCTGCTGGTCGCTTCGTCGCCGCTGACCCGGTCGAGCTATCACGCCGGCGAAGACTTCGCGAAGATGAAGGCGGCGCGTGACGCCAAGCTCGCAAAGGCGGCGGTTCCCGCCTGATGCCGCGTCACGCCGAAACCCGGCGCTTGCCCTATACGCCGGAGCAGATGTTCGACCTGGTGGCTGATGTCGGCCGCTATGGCGAGTTTCTGCCGTGGGTCAGCGCGGTGCGGGTCCGTTCGGACAGCGAGACCGAGATGGTCGCGGACCTGATCGTCGGCTTCAAGGGGCTGCGCGAGACGTTCAGCAGCCGCGTATCCAAGCAGCGGCCAGGCCATATCCGGGTCGATTATCTGGAAGGCCCTCTCAAGCACCTCCACAACGACTGGAAGTTCCGGCCGGACGGGCAGGGCGGGTGTCTGGTCGATTTCGAGGTCGACTTCACCTTCAAGAGCCGGGTGTTCGAGATGCTGGCGGGCCAAGTGTTCGACCGCGCGCTGCGGATGATGATCAACGCCTTCGAACAGCGCGCCGCCAGGCTCTATGGCGATTCGTCGGCCGGGACCGCGGGCTCGCCCGGCAGCAGCAGTTCAAGCGCGCACAGCGCCGCCTGAAGCCGCACGCCACCACGGCCGATATCGCCGAACTCACGGGTATCGGCCACCACCACATCGGGATCGGCGTTCTTCTCCGCGCGAGCGAACACGACATGGCCGACCGGCTTCTTGTCACTACCGCCGCCTGGACCCGCAATGCCGGTGATCGCCACCGCGACATCGGCATCGCTCGCTTCCAGCGCCCCCTGCGCCATGCTCCACGCCGTCGCGATCGAGACCGCTCCGAAGGTTTCCAGCACGTCGCGGCTGACACGCAGCTGCGCCATCTTGGCTTCGTTCGAATAGGTGACGAAGCCGGCGCTCATCACATCGGACGAGCCGGGAATTTCGGTGATCGCGGCGGAGACGAGACCGCCGGTGCAGCTCTCGGCAATCGCGACCTTGCGGCCCGCGACGCGGTTTGCGTCGACGACCTTGCGCGCGGCCTCGACCAGCGCTTCGGGGAGAATCACTTCGTTCATCGCGGGCGGCCCATAGGGCATATCGGCAGCCTTGGCGCGCGCTTTTCGTCGTTCTGACTGAGCTGGAGCAACGCGGCGAACACTGCGGCCAGATTGCGCGGCGGCAGGGGGGCGAGGTTGGTGACGATCCGGTCGAGGCCGGGACAGTCGGCCGGCTTCACTTCCTGCGCGATGGCAGGCGCGATGATCGCGCGGACCGCGGGGATCGCGAACTGCGAATCGGCGATGAACCCGGCGTCCGGCCCGAGCAGTTTGCGGATCCCGCCCTGTGCCGCAGGCATGGCAGGCGCGACCCCGGCGTTGATCCGCGCCATGAAGGCGGCGCTGGGCTGACGCAGAAAGGCATTGGCCGGAAGCGCGGCGCAGACCCGGCCCATTTCCCGGATCATGTCGGGCAACATCACCTGGAACAGCGCCTCAGCCTCGTTGCCGGTGAGACAAGGCCGGGCGGATTGGGCCGAAGCCGCCGACGAAGCGGCGAGACCGGCCCAGAGCAGGGCCGTGGCGGCAAGACGGGGGATACGCATGGGGTTACTCCGGCAAACGGACCGTAGCGATGGCCTGAGCGGCCATGCCTTCGCCGCGGCCGGTGAAGCCGAGGCGTTCGGTGGTGGTCGCCTTGAGACTGACCCGTGACACGGGCAACCCAAGGATCGCGGCGATGCTGGCGCGGATCGCCTCGCGGTGCGGGCCGATCTTCGGCGCCTCGCAGATCAGCGTCAGGTCGACAAAGTCGATGATCCCGCCTTCGGCGCGTACCAGCCCGGCCGCATGGTCGAGGAACTGGGCCGAGGCCGCGCCGCGCCATTTCGGATCGCTGGGCGGGAAATGCATCCCGATATCGCCCGCGCCGATCGTGCCGAGCAGCGCGTCGGTGATGGCATGGAGCGCGACATCGGCGTCGCTATGCCCCGACAGCCCCTTGTCGTGCGGGATCAGCACACCGCCGAGCCATAGCTCCTGTCCGGCCTCGAAGCGGTGGACGTCGAAGCCCATTGCGCTGCGCGAGATCAGGGTGGCGGCATGACGCGCCTCGGCAGCGGCGAAATCGGCGGGATGGGTGATCTTTTCGAGCATGGGGTCTCCGGGGACCAGTGCGACCTCCTGGCCCATGCGGCGGAGCATCTGGGCATCGTCGGTGGCTTCCTCGCCATCGGGCCAGGCGCGGTGCGCGGCGAGGATGGCGTCGAAATGGAAGGCCTGGGGGGTCTGGATGCGGTTGAGGCCCGCGCGCGGGACATTGTCGCCGAGCGTGGCGTTGCCCCGGGCCAGCGTGTCGGCCACCGGGAGTACGGGAACGGCACCGGGGGCATGGTCGAGCGCCGCGAGCAGGGCATCGATCACTACGGCGGGAAGGAAGGGGCGGGCGGCGTCATGGATCAGGACGCGGGTGACGCCCTTACCCTCCAGCGCCTCAAGCCCGGCGCGAACCGAATCGCGGCGTTCGGCGCCGCCTGTCACCAGCCTTACGAAGTTGACGGAATCGCCCAGTTTTTCACAGGCGTCATCTTCCTGCCCCTCGCCGACCACGAGGGAGGTTTCGGTTATCGCCGGATGCAAGGATAGTGCGGTAACGCTATGCATAAGCATCGGTTTTCCGAAGAGATTGGCGAATTGCTTGGGTACGGCTCCTCCCGCGCGGACGCCCTTACCGGCGGCGACGATGATCGCGGCGACGGTCATGACGCGACAGGGACGCGACAGGCGCGCGACACCGACGCGACATGTTCGAAGCGGTACGCGACACGAATGCGACGCCAACGCGATAGGGACACACCGGGCGCGGACAGCGGCGCGACAACGACGCGACGGTCACGCGCCACCAAGACTGCGCCAATGGCGGGAAAAGCAAGAAATACGGCGGATCGCATCGAACCTGCCTAGCGAGGCGGGTGCGCGTAGGAAAGTTGTTAGGCGCTCGTGCCAGGGGCGCTTCCGCCGATTGCGGACGCCCGTGAGCCTTGGCATCGTCGGGCCGACGACACATTACGAGGTAGCGATGCACATGCGGGCCTGTTCGTTCATTCCCCTGCTGGTGCTTGCCGCTTGTGATTCCGCGAAGGTCGACAACAAGGTCGTCAATATCGCGCCGGTTCTGCCGATCGAACAGGCCGCGGCGCCGGCATCTCCTCCTCAGCTTTCGTGGAGGCCTTGCGCCGAAGATCGGTCGTCAACTGCCTATGACGGCAATCGCTGGTGGGGCGAGCTGACGCTTTGTTCGGGCGACCTTCGCATCCATCTGACGGCGGAATCGACCGACCTGAGCGGCCCCAATCTGAGCACAAGGGCGCAAACCGCCACCTGCTCCACCGTCGACAAGGCGACGGTCGGCGAGAGCATGGCGCCTTCATATTTTCGCCTGAGCCATTCCAAACAGTTGCGACGCGCCAAGGACGTGATCCGCGGGACGGTGCGCAAAATCGCGCCGGAGTGCGGTGGGCCGTTCAACGCGGACGGGCTTCTCGACGAGAGGTTCGACAAGAGGTTCGCGGAGTTTTCGGACAAATACTGGCGGTATCTTTCCCGAGCCGAGCTGGAGAAGGTGCTTTCCCAGCGAGAACGCGAGGTAAAACGATCGCAAGCTGCCAAGCGATAAAAGAACCGGCCCGGACGATGCCGGGCCGGTTCCAGGATAGGAGTGCCTCTAGCCGCGCACCGCCGGGAAGCCGTGACTGCGGGCCGCAGCGGCGACCAGCAGGGTCGCGCCGAGCAGGGCGAGCACCGCGATCGGGAAGGCCCCGACACCGATGCCTTCCAGCAGCAGCCCCCCGGCGATGCCGCCGCCCGCGACCGCAAGGTTCCAGGTGGTGACCAGCATCGACTGGGCGACGTCGGCCGCTTCACCCGCGGTTTTGGCCGATGCGGTCTGGAACAGGGTCGCGGCGCCGCCAAAGGCGAGGCCCCAGATCGCCGCCGAAGCATAGACCACCACCGGAACGGTGCCCGCGATCCCCAATGCCACCGCCGAGAGGGCGAACAATATGATGCTGACCAGGACCAGTTCGCGCAGCCAGCGATCGATCAGCACGCCGGTGACCCAGATGCTGGCGAGCGAGGCGACGCCGAACACCAGCAGCACCGTATCCACCCGATCGGTGATCCCGGCCTGAGCCAGGAAGGGGGCGATATAGGTGTAGAGGATGTTGTGCGCGAAGACATAGGCGAAGATGACGAACAGCACCGGCCGGATGCCTGGGATGGTCAGCACCGACTTGAGCGAGAAGGCCTGACCCTGTTTCTGACCCGGGAAGTCCGGCACCTTCGCCAGCACCCAGAAGACCAGAACGACCGTCAGCGCGCTCATTATGCCAAAGGTCCAGCGCCAGCCGATCATCGTACCCATGAAGGTGCCAGCCGGGATGCCGAGCGACAAAGCGAGCGGCGCGCCGACCATCGCGACGGCGATGGCGCGGCCCTGAAGATGCTCGGGCACCATGCGCGCGGCATAGCCCGCCGCCAGCGCCCAGAGCAGGCCGGCGCTGACCCCGGCGAAGAAGCGGGCGATCAGGGTGACGACATAATTGTCGGAGATCGCCGTCACGGTGTTGACCACCGCAAACCCGCCGATCGCGAGGAGCAACAGGGTACGCCGCCGCCAGTTCTGGGTCAGGATCGTCAGCGGAATGGCCGTGAGCAGCGAGCCGACGGCATAGACGGTGACGAGCTGGCCGATCAGCGCCTCGGACTTGTCGAGGCTGGCGGCCATTTGCGGAAGGAGGCCCGAGGGCAGGATCTCGGTCAGGAGGGTGATGAACGCGGCCATGGCAAGCGCCAGCAGGCCGCTCAGCGGCAGCCGGGCTTCGGCCGGGCTGCCTGGTATCGCAATCGTTACACTTGTCATGATCGGGAACCCCTTCTCGGAACTTGTTGCAGAGCAGCAATGAGCTTGAGGGGCCAAGTAAGGGGTGTTGAACGCACGAAAAACAGGCCATAGTTCAAAACACTTTGGCCATTTTGTCGGTCATCAAGGAGCCGTCATGGACAGTCTGGGAGCGCTCCACGCCTTTGTGCAGGCGGTCGATGCGGGTGGCTTCACCGAAGCCGGGCGCAAGATGGGCACATCGGCGTCGGCGATCAGCAAGGCGGTGGCGCGGCTGGAGGACCGGCTGGGCGTGCGGCTGTTCCACCGGTCGACGCGCAGCATCACGCTGACGCAGGAAGGCGCGACCTTCCTCGAGCGCGCGCGGCGCATCCTGTGCGAGTTCGAAGCGGCGCAGCTGGAGGTGACGCAGGGCCAGGCGGTGCCACAGGGCAGGCTGCGGGTCAGCGTGCCGTCGATGAGCATGGTGCCGATGCCCCAGCTCGCCGCATTCAAGCGGCTCTATCCCGACATCGAGCTGGAGCTGGACGCCAACGATCGGGTGGTCGACGTGATCGGGGAGGGGTTCGATGCGGTGATCCGCACGGGCGAACATGACGATTCCCGGCTGATGACGCGGACATTGGGCCATTTCCGGCGGATGATCGTCGGCTCGCCGGACTATTTCCGCGAGGCGGGGACGCCGGAGACGCCCGCTGACCTGATCCGGCATCCGGCGCTGGTCTATCGCTACACCTCCAGCGGCAGGCTCGATCAATGGCCGCTGGCGCTGGACGGCGAGCCGGTACCGTTCGAGATGAACGTCAGTCTGGTCACCAATGCGCTCGAAGCGCAGATCGGCCTGGCTGAGCTTGGCCTTGGGATCGCGTGCGTTCCGGACATCTCGGTGACGGAGCAGCTCAGGCGCGGAACTCTGGTCAGCGTGCTCGACACCTATCTCGAGAAGCGCACCAAGGTGTGCGTGATGTGGCCGAGCAGCCGGCACGCATCGCCCAAGCTGCGCGCGTTCGTCGACTTCGCGCCGAACCTGCTGCCGCGCTGAGGCGCTACTTGCGCTTGAACGGTTGCGCCTGTAGAGCCCGCTGCCTATTTTTCAGGCACAGATGACGATGTTGAAGCCCATCCAGATCGGCCCGGTGACGGTCGAGACGCCGGTGCTGCTCGCGCCGATGACGGGGGTCACTGACCTGCCGTTCCGCCGGCTCGTGCGCCGTTACGGTTCGGGGCTCAACGTCACCGAGATGATCGCGAGCCAGGCGGCGATCCGCGAGACGCGCCAGTCGATCCAGAAGGCGGCATGGGATCCGATCGAGGAGCCGGTGTCGATGCAGCTGGTCGGCTGCACTCCCTACGAAATGGGCGAGGCGGCGAAGCTCAACGAGGATCGCGGCGCGGCGATCATCGACATCAACATGGGCTGCCCGGTGCGCAAGGTCACCAATGGCGATGCCGGGTCAGCGCTGATGCGCGTGCCGGAACTCGCCGCGCAGTTGATCGAGGCGTGCGTCAAGGCGGTGAAGGTGCCGGTGACGGTCAAGATGCGCATGGGCTGGTGCCATGACAGCCTGAACGCGCCTGAGCTGGCGCGCGTCGCGCAGGAGATCGGCGCGCAGATGATCACCGTGCACGGCCGCACGCGCAACCAGATGTACAAGGGCAGCGCCGACTGGGCGTTCGTGCGCAAGGTCAAGGACGCGGTGTCGATCCCGGTGATCGTCAATGGCGATATCTGCTCGCCCGCCGACGCGCGCATGGCGCTCGAGCAGTCGGGCGCGGATGGCGTGATGATCGGACGCGGCGCCTATGGCCGGCCGTGGCTGCTGCGCCAGGTAATGGATGCACTGACCGGGCAGGGCGAGCGGGAAGACCCGAGCATCGACGAGCAATATGCCCTGATCGCAGAGCATTACGCGACGATGCTCGACCATTATGGCGAGATGACCGGCGTCAATCTGATGCGCAAGCATATCGGCTGGTACACCAAGGGGCTGCACGGTTCGGCTGAGTTCCGCAACAAGGTGAACCAGGAAGCCAAGGCGGCGACCGTGCTGGCAATGCTCGACGAATTCTACGCGCAGTTCCGCGGCAAGCCCCTGCACGAGCTATGGCGCCCCCAAGAAGCGGCCTGAGGCCGCCGCCGCAAGCCGGCGAACCCGACCTGACCGAAATCTTCGGCGGGCTTCCCGTGGCAGCGCTGGTGCTCGACCCGCAGGACCGGGTGGTGCGCGCGAACATGGCGTGCGAGCATCTGCTCAACCACAGCGAGAAGGCGATGCTGGGCCAGCGGCTCGACCGCATCGTGACCCCGCCCGAGGGGTATCTGGGGCGGCGCGACGGGCATGGCTTCGCCGCGTTCGACGTCGAGATCGAGCCGACGCGCTCGCCCCGCACCCGGGTCGACTTCATCGAGCAGCCGATCGCCGAGCATCCCGGCTGGCGGATCGTGACGCTGCACCAGGCGCCGACGTCACGGCGGCTTTCCGTCGGCGCGGACCGCAGCGCCGGCGCGCGCGCGGCGGTGGGCGCGGCAGCGATGCTGGCACACGAGATCAAGAACCCGCTCTCGGGCATCCGCGGGGCTGCACAGCTGCTGGCGGACGATGACGGGGCGGATGGCGGCGAGGGCAGGGCCGAACTGACCAAGCTGATCACCGACGAGGTCGACCGCATCGCCGCGCTGATCGACCGGATGCAGGATTTCACCGACACCCGCCCGCCCAAGCTGGCGCCGCACAATATCTATCCGCTGCTCGACCATGCCCGGCGGGTGGCGCAGGCGGGGTTCGCGCGCGGGATCGTTGTCGAGGAGCGGTTCGATCCCTCCTTGCCTCCGGTGATGATGGACAAGGACGCGTTCCTTCAGGTCGCGATGAACCTGCTCAAGAACGCTGCCGAGGCGCTCAAGGACACCCCTGATCCCCGGATCGTACTGGTGACCCAATATCGCCATGGCGTCGCGATGCGCCCTGGCCCGGATCAGCCACGCCGCTGGCTGCCGATCGAGTTTTCGGTGAGCGACAATGGGCCCGGCGCACCCGCCGATATCGCCAGCCATTTGTTCGAGCCGTTCGTCTCCGGCAAGCCCGAGGGCAAGGGCTTGGGCCTTCCGCTCGTCGAGAAGCTGGTCCGCGACATGGGCGGGGTGGTCGAATATGCGCGGGCGGGCGATCCCGAGATGACCGTCTTCCGCGTCAACCTGCCTCGCGCGGACGGCTGATATGGACTGGGTCGATATCGTCGGCTGGGCGGGGGCGGTGCTGGTGCTGGCGGCCTATGGGCTGGTATCGACCAAGCGGCTCGACGGCGACAGCGTGATCTATCAGGCGCTCAACGTCGCGGGCGCAGTGGGGATGCTGGTCAACACCTATGTCCGCGGGGCACTCCCCTCGGCCGCACTCAATGTGATCTGGATCGGGGTCGGCATCTATGTGCTGGCCAGGGTATTTCTTCGAAAGCGGCAAGACGCATGAGTGTGACCGGCTCCATCCTGATCTGTGACGACGATGCCGCGATCCGCACCGTGGTGACGCAAGCACTGCGCCGTGCCGGGCACAAGGTGACGGCAGCGGCGTCGCTGGGGGATCTCAAGCGCGAGATGCGCAGCGTCCTGCCCGATGTGGTGGTGACCGATGTAGTGCTGCCAGACGGCAACGGACTGGACCTCGTCGCGACGCTGACCGGCGAATATCCCGACCTGCCGGTGATCGTGCTGTCGGCGCAGAACACGCTGGCGACCGCGGTGCGCGCGACCGAGGCGGGGGCGTTCGACTATCTGCCCAAGCCGTTCGACCTCGACGCGCTGACCACCACGGTCGCGAGCGCCCTGGCGCGCGGGCGCCGGCTGGTCGACGATGTCGCGGCGAGCGAAGATCACGCCGTTGCGCTGATCGGCCGCTCCCCGGCGATGCAGGACGTGTATCGCATCATCGCGCGCGTCGTCTCGAACGAGCTCACCGTGCTGATCACCGGCGAGAGCGGGACCGGCAAGGAGCTGGTCGCACAGGCGATCCACGACCTGGGGTCACGGCGGCGCGCGCCGTTCGTTGCGCTCAACATGGCGGCGATCCCGCGCGAGCTGATCGAGGCCGAACTGTTCGGGCATGAGAAGGGCGCCTTCACCGGCGCCGCGGCACGGGTGGCAGGCAAGTTCGAACAGGCATCGGGCGGCACCTTGTTCCTGGACGAGATCGGCGACATGCCGATGGAAGCGCAGACGCGGCTGTTGCGGGTGCTGCAGTCGGGTGAGTTCACCACCGTGGGCGGGGCACGGGCGATCCGCGCGGACGTGCGCATCGTCGCAGCCACCAACAAGGATCTGATGAGCCAGGTGGTCGCGGGGCAGTTCCGCGAGGATCTGTTCTACCGGCTCAACGTCGTGCCGATTGCGCTGCCCGCCCTTCGCGAGCGCCGGCAGGACATCAAGCTGCTCGCGCGCCATTTCCTCGACCGTGCCGTCGAGGACGGCCTGCCGCGCAAGGCAATCGGCGACGATGCGATCGCGGCGCTCGAGGCGCATGACTGGCCCGGTAACGTCCGCGAGCTCGAAAATCTGATGCGGCGGATGGCCGCGCTCCATCGCGACGAATGGATCGACGCGGCGGCGGTGCGCACGATGCTGGGCGAGGCGGCAGCGATGCTCCCCGCGGCGCGCGACGAAGGGATCGAAGCGGCGGTGCATGCCCGGTTGGCGCGGATCGCGGTCGAGGAACCCAAGGTGCTGGAAGACGGCAGCCTCTATGACCGGATCATCGGCGAGGTTGAGCGGCCGCTGATCGAATCGATGCTGGCGCGTCATGGCCAGAACCAGCTGCGCGCAGCGCGGGCGCTGGGGATCAACCGCAACACGCTGCGCAAGCGGCTCGATACGCTGGGCATCGATGTCGGCGGATCGCGGCAGGATGACGGGGTCTAGCGGCGACTTGTTCGAATAAGTGTGTTTTCAAGGCAACGGGTATGTTGTAGCCATGCAACGATGACCGCCGTCGCCGAGCCGATTGCAGATACATTGCCGGGTGCGCGGCGGTTCACGCTCACGCCGATCCTTGAGCTGGTCGTTTTCGGCGTAGCGGTCGGCATGATGCTGACCACCTATCTGGTGATCAGCGGCAACACCGAATCGCAACGCCTGCTGACCCCGCCGCTGGTCGCGCTGCTGCTGGTCGCGAACCTTGTCCCGCTGGTCGCGCTGATCGTGCTGATCGGCCGCCGCGTGGCGATGCGGCGCGCGGCGCGTTCCGTGCTGGGCGGGCGGGCGCGGCTGCATGTCCGGCTCGTGGCGATCTTCTCGATCCTGGCGAGCGTGCCGACGATCTTCGTGTCGATCGTCGCGTCGCTGCTGTTCCAGTACGGCGTCGAATTCTGGTATTCGGATCGCGCGCGATCGATGCTGGAAAATGCGTCGACGGTCGCCGCGGGCAGCTTCGACGATCTCAAGGAACGGGTCGGCCAGAATGCCGACAAGATGGCGTTCGACGTTGCCGGCGAGCTCCTGGAGACCCCCATCGACGCGCCGCGTTTCACGCAGTTCTTCGCTTTTCAGACCCAGCAGCGCGAGCTTTCCGAAGCGGCGCTGTTGCGCGAGATGCCATCGGGCGAATTCCAGACCCTGGTGATCCTCAACCCCTATGAGGCGCTGATCGAACAGCAGATCAGCCGCAGCGCCGTACGCAAGATCAAGGCCGGCGCTACCGGCGCAGTGGTCGAAGACGCGGGCGGTCGCGTCCGCGCGCTGATCCGCCTGCCGCAATCCTCCGATCTCTATCTGTACGTCGCGCGCGTCGTCGATCCTGTGCTGCTCGATCGCAAGAACCGGGCGGAATCGGTGGTGAGCAGCTATCGCACGCTGACCGAACGGTCGCGCACACTGCAGCTGCAATTCAACATCGCGCTGCTGGTGCTGTCGCTGCTGATCGTGGGTCTGGCGGTTTGGGTGGCGCTGGAGATCGCCGATCGGCTGGTCCGCCCCGTCGGCGATCTGGTGAAGGCCGCGCGCGACGTCGCCGAGGGCGATCTTGGCACCCGCGTCCCGACCCCGAAGTCACAGGATGAAATCGGCATCCTCGCCACGGCGTTCAACCGGATGACCGACCGGTTGCAGGAGCAGACCAATGCACTGGTTGCCGCAAACGCCCAGTCCGAGAGCCGCCGTGCGCTGATCGAGGCGGTGATGTCCGGTGTGACGGCAGGCGTGGTTTCGATCGACGCGGACCGGCGCATCCGCGTCATCAACAGTTCGGCAATGGCGCTGCTCAACCCGGGCGAGGCCCCTGTCGGGCGGCTGCTGTCCGAAGTCGCGCCCGAGCTCGATCATCTGCTCGACGGGGAGGCGCGCGAGGACATCGTCCAGCTCGCCAGCGGCGGCGAGGCGCGGACGCTGGCGGTGAAGATCACCCGCGACGAAGGCGGCCAGGTGCTGACGTTCGACGACATCACGCAGCAATTGCTCGACCAGCGGCGCGCAGCCTGGTCCGACGTGGCGCGACGGATCGCGCACGAGATCAAGAACCCGCTGACACCGATCCAGCTCGCCGCCGAACGGCTCCAGCGGCGCTACGGCAAACAGGTCGATGCGGAAGACGGCACCTTTGCGAAGCTGACCGACACGATCGTGCGGCAGGTGGGCGACCTGCGGCGGATGGTGGACGAATTCTCGTCCTTCGCGCGGATGCCCAAGCCAATTTTCCGCGAGGAATCGCTGCTCGACATCACGCGGCAGACCATGTTCCTGCACGAGGTCGCGAAGCCCGAGATCCGCTATACCCTGACTCATCCCGATCCGGTGCCGGCCCTCGTGTGCGATCGCCGCCAGCTGGGGCAGGCGCTGACCAATCTGGTCAAGAACGCGACCGAGGCGGTCGAGACGCGCACCGAGGCGGATGGCGAGGGCGAGCGCGGCATGGTCGCGATGACGATCCGCGCGGGCGAGCCGGGACAGCTGCTGATCGACGTGGACGATAATGGCATCGGCCTTCCTGCCGAGCGCGAGCGGATCGTCGAGCCCTATATGACGACGCGCGCGCGGGGCACGGGGCTTGGGCTCGCGATCGTCAAGAAGATCGTCGAGGAGCATTTCGGGACAATGACCTTCGCCGACCGCCCTGGCGGCGGCACACGCGTAACGCTGTGCTTCGACATCGCGACGCTGGAGCGCATGGCGGGAACCGGTGGCGAAGACAGTGGTGACGAGCCCGGCGGCGCGGTGCCCGCCGGCCTCACAAGAAGCAAGAACGGGTAAGGCGTATGAGCTTGGACATTCTGGTCGTCGATGACGAGCGCGACATCCGCGAACTGGTCGCGGGCGTGCTCGAGGACGAGGGCTATGAGACCCGCGGCGCAGCGGACAGCGATGCGGCGCTCGAGGCGATCGCCGAGCGGCGGCCGAGCCTGGTGCTGCTCGACGTGTGGCTGCAGGGATCGCGGCTCGACGGGTTGGAGCTCCTCGACGAGATCAAGCGGCGCGATCCGTCGATCCCGGTGCTGGTAATCTCGGGCCATGGCAATCTGGACACGGCCGTAGCGGCGATCCGACGCGGCGCCAGCGACTTCATCGAGAAGCCGTTCGAGGCCGAACGGCTGCTGTTGCTGGTCGAACGCGCGACGGAGACCGAGCGGCTGCGGCGTGAGGTTGCTTCGCTGCGGGCGAGCGTGGGGCGCGAGACTGACCTGACAGGGACTTCCGGGTCGATCAACGGCGTGCGCGCGACGCTGAAGCGGGTCGCCGCGACGGGCAGCCGGGTGATGATCACCGGCGGCCCCGGCACCGGCAAGGAAGTCGCCGCGCGACTGCTCCACGAATGGAGCAACCGGGTGAGCGGGCCGTTCGTGATCGTCAGCGCCGCGCGAATGACGCCGGAGCGCGTCGAGGAAGAGCTGTTCGGGGTCGAGGACGGCGATCTCGTCCATCCCGGCCTGCTCGAACAGGCGCATGGCGGCACGCTGTTCCTCGACGAGATCGCCGACATGCCGATGGCGACGCAGGGCCGGATCCTGCGGGTGCTGACCGAACAGAAGTTCACGCGCATCGGCGGGCAGCGGCAGGTGAAGGTCGATGTCCGCGTGGTCTCCGCGACAGCGCGCGATCTGATGGCCGAAATCGCCGAGGGACGGTTCCGCGAGGACCTGTTCTACCGGCTCAACGTCGTGCCCGTCGCGATCCCGCCGCTGACCGAGCGGCGCGAGGATATTCCGCCGCTGGTCGAGCATTTCGTCGCCCATTACGCCACCGAGCGCCGCGTGCCGACGCCCGAGGTGGCGGCCGATGCGATGGTCGCGCTGCAAAGCTATGAATGGCCGGGCAATGTCCGTCAGCTGCGCAACGTGGTCGAGGCGACGGTGATCCTGGCGCCGGGCGACCGTATCGGCCGGATCGACATCGACCTGCTGCCGGCCGATGTCCTCGGCCGCCGCAACGGAGAGGGCGACGGCGCCGGGGCGACCGCGATGATGGGCGCGCCGCTCAAGGAAGCGCGCGAGACCTTCGAGCGCGAATATCTGCGCATCCAGATCCGGCGTTTCTCGGGCAACATCTCGCGTACCGCCCATTTCATCGGGATGGAGCGGTCGGCGCTGCACCGGAAGCTCAAGCTGCTGGGCATCCATGAGGAACGCGAAGACTAGCCGCTGAATTCTGGCGCAAGACGTTCGTCGAAAAGCCGTCCGACAGGGTGAGGCGGGCCACTGGACCTTCCCCGGCCGACCGCCTACATTGCCGCATGCGCCGCGGGTGGCGCGCCTCCGACGCCGGGAAACGGCGCTTTGCGGGAAAAATCCTGCCAAAAACAATGGAAGTCGCACGACATGGCCGACAAGCAGACATCCCTCCAGGATCTGTTCCTGAACGCACTGCGTAAATCCAAGACCCCCGTCACCATGTTCCTGGTCAAGGGCGTGAAGCTCCAGGGGATCGTGACCTGGTTCGACAATTTCTCCGTGCTGCTGCGCCGCGACGGTCAGTCGCAGCTGATCTACAAGCACGCCATCTCGACCATCATGCCGTCGGGCGCGGTCGATGTCGCCTCGATCGTAGATGCGGTGCCGGAATCGTCCTCCAAGAACCCGGTTCTGCAGGAGATTTTCCTGAACGCGGTGAAGCGTCAGCAAGAGAATGTCACCATGTTCCTGGTCAATGGCGTGATGCTTCAGGGCGGGATTGCAGCGTTCGACCTGTTCTGCATGCTGCTGCAGCGCGACGGCGTCTATCAGCTCGTCTACAAGCACGCCGTATCCACGATCCAGCCCGCGCATCCGCTGAACCTGGCCGATGACGGCGAGGAAGGCTGAGAGGCGAAGCGCCTGAACTTATGAGTACTGGTTTCGATCGCGATTCGGACGAGTTCGCGCGTGGCGCGCGGGCGGTGGTGGTCTATCCCGACCTTGGCGGCAGCACGCGCGACGCCGAGGCGCGGCTGGAGGAAACCGCCGGCCTCGCGCTCGCGATCGGAATCGAGGTGATCGAACGCGTCGCGCTTCGCATCCGTGCGCCCAAGCCGGGTACGCTGATCGGATCGGGTCAGGTTGACGCGCTGGCCGAGACGGTGCGCGACAGCGAGCTTGGCCTCGCCGTGTTCGACGCGGCGCTGACCCCGGTGCAACAGCGCAATCTGGAAACCGCGCTTGGCTGCAAGGTCATCGACCGCACCGGTCTCATCCTCGAGATCTTCGGCGAGCGCGCTCGCACGGCTGAGGGTCGGTTGCAGGTGGAGCTCGCGCATCTCGACTATCAGGCCGGCCGGCTGGTGCGCAGCTGGACCCACCTCGAGCGCCAGCGCGGTGGCTTCGGCTTCCTTGGCGGCCCTGGCGAAACCCAGATCGAGGCCGATCGCCGGCTGATCCGCGACCGCATGGCGCGGTTGCGGCGCGAGCTCGATTCGGTGAGCCGCACCCGTGGACTGCACCGGGACCGGCGCCAACGCGCGCCTTGGCCGGTGATCGCGCTGGTCGGCTATACGAATGCTGGAAAATCGACGCTTTTCAATCGCCTGACCGGCGCTGATGTCATGGCGGAGAATCTGCTGTTCGCGACCCTCGATCCGACGCTGCGGCAGATCTCGCTACCCGGGATCGATAAGGCGATCCTGTCCGACACGGTAGGATTCGTGTCCGAGCTGCCCACGCAGCTGGTCGCCGCATTCAAGGCGACGCTGGAGGAAGTGGTTTCGGCCGACCTGCTGATCCATGTCCGCGACATCGCGCACCCGGATACGCAGGCGCAGAAGGACGATGTCGAGGCAGTACTGAAGGAGATCGGCGTCGATCCCGCGACGCCGCGGTTCGAGGCCTGGAACAAGCTGGACCTGCTCGATGCGGAGCAACGCGACGAACTGCTCGCGGAAGCCGCCAAGCGCGACGATGTCGTCGCAGTGTCAGCGTTGAGCGGGGAGGGTATCGCGACCCTGATCGGCAAGGTCTCCGGCCTGCTGACCCAGGGGCACCGGCGCTATACGATCCGGCTCGATCCCAGCGACGGCGCCGGTGCGGCTTGGTTGCACCAGCATGGTGACGTCGTCGAGCACTGGATGGACGGCGAGCATGCGATCTATGAAGTACGCATGGCGCCGAAGGACTATGAAAGGTTCGAGGTTCGCGGCGCATAATGTTGGATCGACGTGTTTTTCTTGCGTTCTGTGCGCTCTCGCTCGTTTCCTCCGCACCGCCGCCCGAACCCTCAGTCGTTCGGGTACGGCTCATTACCTCGGCCGGCAACATCACGCTTGCGCTCGACGCCCGGCGCGCGCCCAGGACAGTCGCCAACTTCATGCTCTATGTCGATGACGGCCGGTTCGAAGGAACCGAATTCTACCGTACGGCGCGACGTGTGAGCGATCCCAAGCTGGGGTTCGTCCAGGGCGGCATCGGTACCGATGCACGCCGGATGCTACCCGCGCTTCCGCTGGAGCCGACCAGCCGGACCGGGATCAGGCATCTGAGCGGCGCGATCTCGATGGCGCATGGCATCGATCCCAATTCGGCGAACGGCAATTTCTCGATCATGGTTGGGGACAATCCCTCGCTCGACGCGCGGCCGAACACGCCGGGCTTTGCGGCATTCGGCACGGTGACCGGCGGAATGGATGTCGTGCGGAGGATGCTCGCAATGCCGAGCGGCGGGGGAAGGGGTGTGATGCGCGGGCAGATGATCCTGAAGCCCGTGAAGATCATCCGCGCCGAGCGGCTGGACGGCACGCTAAGGCCAAGCGGACGGCCCAAGAGCTGGCTGATCACACTGCCCTGGCACAAGAAGTAGGGGCTGGCGGGCGGTTTTTCCGCCCATCCGGGCGATTCTGCACTTGCTGCAACGCAACATCGTTGCCAGATTATTGCCATGGATACCGCTAACGGGGCCGAATCGCCGGCCAACCCGACGCCGATCGTGCTGGAGGGGATTGTCAGGCAGCTCTGCCTGAACGCCTTCTACAATCGCACGCGCATGGTGCTGGCGCCGCACATCCTCTACATGCGCGGCGACGCGCTCTATGTGGACGCGCAGGTGATCTCGCGTGATTTCGTGATCCCGCGCGAAGAGAAGATCGGCACCTTCAAGCTCGACGGGCTCAAGAATCTCGCGCTGACCGAGCGCAGCTTCGCGATCAGCAAATTGTTCGATCGCAGTGCCGAGAAATATGCCGCAGCGCTGATGGCAGTGGAGGCTGCGACCGAGCCCGCCTGATTTCCGCCCCGGCGACATCATCCTCCCGGACAATTGCAGGGGGAGAGGGCGCACAGGGGGAGAGGGCGCACATGCTGGCCATCGAGCATTCACCAACGACAAGCTGAGCACAGCGTCCAGGACGTCAATCAGGCGCGCTTGACCCGCTGCCAGAGCGCTTCCTGGGCATCGAGATCGAGCGAGGCAAAGGCATCGCCAGCTTCGGCCTCCATCGCGCGGAAACGGGTTTCGAACTTGGCGTTCGCGGCGCGCAATGCGGCCTCGGGATCAACGCCCAGCTTGCGTGACCAGTTGACCATCGCGAACAGGAGGTCGCCGATCTCCTCGGCGCGATGATCGTCAGACGCGGCAGCTTCGACCTCGGCCAACTCCTCGTCGATCTTGGCGCGGGCGCCCGAGGGATCGGGCCAGTCGAAACCCGTGCGTGCGGCGCGCTTCTGAAGCTTTTCAGCGCGGGTGAGGGCGGGGAGGCCAACCGCTACCCCGTCCAATGCGCCGCTGGCCCCTTTGCTCCCCCGCTCTGCGGCCTTGATTTGTTCCCAGAGGTGATGGCCGCCCTCAGCTGCCCCCAGGAAGATGTGCGGATGGCGGCGTTCCATCTTGGCGCAGATGCCGGCGATGACGCCGGACAGGTCGAAGTCGCCGGCTTCCTGCGCCATGCGGCTGTGGAAGATCACCTGGAGCAGCAGATCGCCAAGCTCGTCCTTGAGATCGGCCATGTCGTGGCGTTCGATCGCGTCAACGACCTCATAGGCTTCCTCGATCGTGTACGGCGCGATCGTCGCGAAGGTCTGGACCGTATCCCATTCGCAGCCGGTGACGGGATCGCGCAGCCGCGCCATGATCGCCATCAGCCGTTCGATACCCGGGGGCTCGATCGCGGCGATATCGATTGCGGGGGAGTCCTCCCGATCGCTCACGACGAAAGTCCGATAATATACATTATGTTAAATCGCTCTTGGATTGCGGTTCGAGGATCAGCACATTCCCCTCCACCCGCCAGGATTTGAGCCGCGACAGAAAATTCATGCCGAGGACGTCGAGATCGCCAAAGCTCGACGCGACGAACACTGTGAGATCGTCGGTGCCGAGCGGACCGACCTCGACCCGCTGCGCGCGTGCACGCCGTGCCTCCACCGTGCCATTCGCCGTCGATACGCTGACCGGCATGCCGCGTGCGTAGTCGATCCCGGCAGCCTGCGCGGTCTCCTCGCTGATCGCGCTTACCGTCGCGCCGCTATCGATCAGCATACGGCGTTCGACGCCATTGATCGTCGCACGTGCCCAGAAATGACCATCCGGCGAGAGCTGGATGCGGATGGTTTCGCCTTCGGCTACCTGGGGTGCCTCGGAAACGCCGATCTTCGAGCCGATCGTGTTGAGTTGATCGAGGATAGTATGCCGGTTGACGACGACGAGATAGATCAGGCCGGCGATCACCGCCCAGCCGATCACGGTCTTGAGGATGAAGCCCAAGGGCAGCCTGCGGATGCTGAGTGATCCCAGCACCAGCACGAGGAAGCCGACCAGCGCCACCAATTGAACGATCTGCGTCTCGCTCAAACCACGATCTCCATGCCGTCATAACCGGGTTCCACCCCCGGCGGCAGCTCGGCAGTCAGCGTCCCATAGTCCATCGTCTTGTCCATATGCACGAGGACGGTGTGCCGCGCACGGCATTTGCGCGCCCATTCGAGCGTTTGCGCCAGATGCGGGTGGGTCGGATGCGGCTCACGGCGAAGCGCATCGGCGACCCAGAGATCGAGATCCGTGTAGAGCCGCTCCATTTCAACCGTAAACTCATTGAAATCAGTCGCATATCCAACTGACTTCCCATCATGCTCAAACCGCAGCCCGGCCGACATGATGCCGCCATGGGGCTGATCCACGGTACGGACGACGATATCGCCGACTGTCATCCCATCCATCAGCCGCTCGATGGTCGCGGTCGCGCGATAGGGGCCCCCTCCCTCGAACACATAGCGGAACCGCGCTGAAAGGCCGGTGACCGTCGCCGGCGGTGCAAAGCCCGGCACAGGCTCACCGCGGACATGCATCAACTGGCGCAGGTCGTCGATGCCATGGGTGTGATCGGCGTGATCATGCGTCCAGATCACCGCGTCGACATCCGCCACATCGGCCGCGAGCAGCTGGGCGCGCATATCGGGGCTGGTATCGACGAGGATGCGCGTCGTCGCGCTTTCGACCAGGATCGAGGCGCGGGTGCGGCGGTTCCGCGGTTCGGCCGGGTCGCAGTCGCCCCAGTCATTGCCGATCCGCGGCACGCCCGACGAGGTGCCGGAACCGAGGATGCGGGCCTTCACATCCCGCCCCTATGCCAGTGTTTTCGCGAACAATTTGTGGAAGTTGGCGCGCGTCGCTTCCGCCAGCTCTTCGGCATCCACGCCGCGCAACTGGGCGAGGAAGCGGCAGGTATCGGCGACGAAGGCCGGCTCACCGGTCTTGCCGCGATGGGGGACCGGGGCGAGGAAGGGGGCGTCGGTCTCGATCAGCAAGCGATCGAGCGGGAGCCGCGCGGCGGTCTCCTGCAGATCGCGCGCATTCTTGAAGGTCACGATGCCCGAGATCGAGATGTAGAAGCCGAGGTCCATCGCCTTGTCGGCGAACTCGCCGCTGGCGGTGAAGCAGTGGATCACGCCGGGATAGGCACCCTTCCCCATCTCATCCGCCAGGATGTTCGCGGTATCCTCCTCGGCATCGCGGGTGTGGACGATCAGCGGCAGGCCGGTTTCTCGGCTCGCGGCGATATGCGCACGGAAGCTCGCCTGCTGCTGCGCACGGTCGCTATGGTCGTAATAATAATCGAGACCGGTTTCGCCGATGCCGACGACACGCGGGTGCTGCGCACGGGCAACGAGCTTGGCGGTGTCGATATGCGGATGCTCGTCCGCCTCGTGCGGGTGGATGCCGACCGTCGCCCAGACGTCCGCCTCACGCTCGGCGGTGGCCAGCACCTCGTCCCATTCGCGTTCGCGCGTGGCGATATTGAGCATCGCCACCACGCCGCTTTCGCGGGCACGCGCCAGCACCTCGGGCTGCTGCTCGCCAAGCCCCTTGTAGTTCAGGTGACAATGGCTGTCGGCTAGCCTCATGCCGATGGTTCCGCCGCCAGTTCGAGCCGCGGGAAGACGCCGGTGGGCGGCGCGAGGCGGAAGCCCGATGCCGTCAATGCGTCGTACCAGCCCTTGTCGTCGAGGGCGGCGTGATCGCGCGCTTCCTGGCCAAGCTGATCGAGGATCTTGCCAGCGGATTCAGGGATCACCGGCAGCACGAGGATGGCGAGATCGCGGATCGCCCGGACCAAGGTGCCGAGCACAGCGTGCATCCGCTCCGGATCGGTTTTCCGGAGCGCCCATGGCGCTTGGGCATCGATATACTGGTTGCAGGCGAAGACGGCGCGCATCCACGCCTCGAGCGCCTGGCCAAGTGCGAGGTTCTCGAACGCGTCACGGAACTCATGTCCGGCTTCGGTCACGGCGATCAGCAGTTCGGCGTCCGCAGCCTCACCGCGGCCATTGCCGGGCAGTTCACCCTCAAGGTTCTTGGCGATGAAGGCGAGCGTGCGCTGGGCGAGGTTGCCGAAGCTGTTGGCGAGATCGGCATTGGCGCGGGTGACGATCGCCTCATCGCTGAAGCTGCCGTCGCTGCCGAACGCGACCTCGCGCAACAGGAAGTAACGCAGCGATTCGACGCCATAGAGCCGCGCAAGCTCCATCGGATCGACCACATTGCCGGTCGATTTCGACATCTTCTCACCCCGGTTGAGGATGAAGCCGTGCGCGAAGACCTGCTTGGGCAGTTCGATCCCGGCGGACATCAGGAACGCCGGCCAGTAGACCGTGTGGAAGCGCGTGATGTCCTTGCCGATCAGGTGCAGGTTCGCCGGCCAGTAATGCGCGAGCGCACTGCCGGCGTCGGGATAGCCGATGCCGGTCAGGTAATTGGTCAGCGCATCGACCCAGACATACATGACGTGACCGGGCGAATCCGGCACCGGCACGCCCCAGTCGAAGCTAGTGCGCGAGATCGACAGGTCGACCAGCCCGCCCTCGACGAACTTGACGATCTCGTTCCGCGAGCGCTCGGGCCGGATGAAGTCGGGCTGAGCAGCGTAGAGGTCGAGCAGCTTCTGCTGGTATTTGGAGAGGCGGAAGAACCAGGTCTCCTCGGCGGTCCACTCCACGGGCGTGCCCTGGGGCGAGAGCTTGACGCCCCCTTCCCCTTCGGTCAGCTCCTTCTCTTCGTAGAAGGCCTCGTCGCGGACCGAATACCAGCCCTCATACCGGTCGAGATAGAGGTCGCCATTGGCCTCCATCGCCTTCCAGATCGCCTGGCTCGCGGCATAGTGATCGGTATCGCTGGTGCGAATGAAGCGATCATATGAGATATTCAGATCACGCGCCATATCACTGAAATAAGCAGACATTTCATCGGCAAGTTGACGCGCGGTGAGATCCCGGGCGCGTGCGGTCTGGGCCATTTTCAGGCCGTGTTCGTCTGTGCCGGTCATGAAGCGCACGTCGCGTCCGGCCTGGCGCTGGAAGCGGGCGATCGCGTCGGCGGCGATCATCTCATAGGCATGGCCGATATGCGGCTTGCCGTTGGGGTAATGGATCGCGGTGGTGATGTAATAGGGTTCGGCCATGCGGGCGCTCTAGAGCAAGCGCGCGCGGGTTTGAAGCACTAGCGTGTCGGGTTCGATGCGCTAGCGCACAGCGAGGCGCGCGAGGATGCCGCCCATCTCGAACACCGTCGCCTGCGCGTCGAGCGACTGGGCAAGCGCAAGCGGCCCGAGCTGCGAGGCCTGCTCATAGGCGCCCAGCGCGTCGGCAAGTGCCCTTCCCTGCTTGGTACGCGCTTCCGCGGCGATGAAGGCAGGGACGCGGGCAAGGAAGGCCTCGTAACGCGGCTGCGCGGCCTTGGGACCCAGCGTCTTGGCAAGGCGGGAGCGGATCGAATTGTCCGGATCGCCGCGGTTGGCGATCGCCGACATCTCGATATCGAGCGTCGCGAGATCGAGCCCGGCAAAGCCGAGCGCCTTGCCCGGAGACCCACCGCCGGCGCGGACCAGCGCATCGATCTCGGCCGCGCTCGCTTCGGGCAGCTCGGTGCGAAGGACCGAGGCGACCTCGGCATCGCTCAGCGGATCGAAGCGCAGCAGGCGGCAGCGCGAACGGATCGTGGGGAGCAGCCGGCCCGGCGAGTGGCTGACGAGCAGGAAGATCGTCCCCTCTGGCGGCTCCTCGAGATTCTTGAGCAGCGCATTCGCGGCGCCGGGGCGTTCGACGTCGTCGATCGCATCGATCACCACCACGCGACGCGACGACATGCTCGGCTTGGTCGCAAACATCGGCCCCAGGCCGCGCACCTGCGCGATCGAGATCGACCGCGCAAGGTTCTCGCCGGGCTTGTCGGGATCCTTGGGAAGCCGCGCCATCAGCCGATAATCGGGATGTGCGCCCGCTTCGATCATCCGGCGCGTGGGGTGGTCTTCCGGCACGTCGAAATCGCCGGTGAGGTCGCCCTTCCCCGCAGCTTCGGCCAGCATCCGCATTGCGGCTTGCCGGGCGAAGCTCGCCTTCCCTACGCCTTCCGGCCCGGTGAGCAGCCAGGCATGGTGAAGCTGTGCGCCGGAAAGAGCCGCGCGGAACGCGGCCTTTGCCGCGGCATTGCCGGCAAGTGACGTCATGACAGCAGATCGGCGAGCGCATCGAGAAGTGACGTCGTGACGTCACTTTTTTCGCGCGAGGCGTCGATCACGCGGACCCGCTCAGGCTCTGCCGCAGCAATGCGGCGGAACTGCATCGCAACTGCCGCGTGGAAGTCCGGCCCGCGCACACCGAACCGGTCATGCGCCCCACCGTCGCGAGCATGGGCACGCTCGGCCCCGGCCCCTTCCGGGAGGTCGAGGAAAAAGGTGCGGTCAGGGAGCAGCCCCTTCGATCCGAAACCGTGCAGCGCCAGGATCGCGGCGTCGTCGATATCCTGCGCCCCCTGATAGGCGCGCGTCGAATCGAGATAGCGGTCGCAGATCACCCAGCTGCCGGATTCGATGGCCGGCCGAATGAGTTTCTCGACATGGTCGGCGCGGGCAGCGGCGAACAGCAAGGCTTCGGTGTGCGCGCTCCAGCGATTGACCGCGCCCTGCATCAGCAGGCCGCGGATCGCCTCCGCGCCTTCGGTCCCGCCGGGCTCACGCGTCAGCACAACATGAATGCCGCGCGCTTCCAGCGCCTCAGCCAGAAGGCGTGCCTGGGTCGATTTGCCAGCACCCTCCCCGCCCTCAAGGCTGAGGAAGCGGCCCCTCACGCGAAGAACGACATGAGACCGGCCCAGACGCGGCCGAAGAAGCCTGCCTCACCGACATCGCTCTCTGCTACCAGCGGCATGCGCTGTTCGGGCAGGCCCGGCGCGGTGATGACCAGATCGGCGATATGCGCGCCCGCCTTGATCGGCGCCTTGATCGGCCCCTGATAGGACACGGTCGCCTTGAACTGCGGACTGGTGCCCGCGGGGACCGCGACCGAAAGGTCGCGCGGGGCGACGAGGCCGACCTGCGACGCGTCGCCGAGCTGGACCTGCGCGGAATCGACCTTGCGGCCCTTGCTCACCACCTTCTGCGCCGACCAGGCACGGAAGCCCCAGTCCATGAACTTGACCGATTCCTCGATCCGCTGGTTGAAGCTGGTGAGCCCCGCCACCACCATGACGACGCGGCGGCCATTCTGTTCGGCGGAACCGGTGAAACCATAGCCGGCTTCCTCGGTATGGCCGGTCTTGAGACCGTCCGCGCCCTTGACGCGGCCGAGCAGCGGATCGCGGTTCGCCTGGGTGATCGGCGCACCGCCCATGGTGGTGCCGAAGGTGAAGCTCTCCCGCGAGTAGAAGCGCTTGTAGAGATCCGGGTGGTTCGAGATCGTCGCCTTGGCGAGGTGAGCGAGATCGCGGGCAGTCACATAGGTGCGGCCTTCATCGGGCCAGCCATTGGAGGTGCCGAAGCGGCTGTTCTTGAGGCCCAGCTCCTGCGCCTTCTGGTTCATCAGATTGACGAACGCTTCCTCGGTCCCCGCGACCGCCTCGGCCAGCACGACGCAGGCGTCATTGCCCGAAACCACGACGATGCCATTGATCAGATTCTCGACGCTGACCTTCTGACCCGGCGACAGGAACATGGTGGAACCTGCTGAAGGACCATGCCATTTCCTCCAGGTTTCCGGCCGGACATCAACCATCTGGTCGAGCTTGAGCTTGCCCTGCTTGATCAGGTCGAACGCGACATAGGCGGTCATCATCTTCGCCATCGACGCGGGCGGCATCCGCCGGTCCGCGTCCTTGGCATAGAGCACCGCACCCGACGACAGATCCTCCATGAACGCCACCGGCGCCACGGTTTCGAACGACGGCGTCTGCACAGGCGCGGCGCCGGCGTTCTGGGCCGCAGTCGGTGCGATGGCGGTTGCGAGTGCGGCGGCGGAAAGCAGGAACTTCTTCATGGGATCTTTGGAGTCCGAAGGTTGGAGGTCAGGGAATGGAAAGGATGCGCGCGTCGCCATAGCCGCGCTTGGCAGCATCCGCACGTGCGCGTTCGGCGGCGGCCTTGTCGGTGAACGGGCCGAGCTGGACGCGATGGATGCTGCCCGAGCTGCGCACGCTGCCGCCGAGTTGATCGGCGAGTGCGCGAGCACGTTGGGCGTTGGAGAGCGCCGCAACCTGAACGATCAGATTGCCGCGAGCGGCGGGCTTGGGTGCCGGCTGAACCTTCGGCGCGGGAATCTCCGCCTTTGCCGGTTGCACCGGGGCAGGTTCGGGCTTCGCGGGCTGCGGCTTCGCAGGCCGTGGTTTCGCGGGCAGCGGCCTGGTGACGACCGGCTGCGCGGGTTTCACCACCACCAGAACCGGCGCGGGTTGCTGTTCGGCGAGCATCCGGCGCAAGCCGACGAGCAAGGCCTGCGGCGCATCGGCACGGGTCGGTGCGGCCCGACCGGCTGAAAGCAGCGCCGTGTCCTGCGGCGTCACGGTGACGCGGCGGATGCGTACGGGCGCATTAGCCGCAACACCAAGCTGCGTCGCGGCTGCCGACGATAGTTCGACCAGCCCGCGCCCCTCTCCGCGCACCTGCACCAGGATCGTCCTTCCGGTGTCCAGCGCGGTAACCTCTGCAAAGCTGCCAGCGGCAAGCTCGCCACTGAGCGCGAATGTGCCTTCGCCTTCCGCAAGCGTAATGCGGCCCACGCGATCGAACCGCGCCTCGCCCGGGCGGAGCTGCGACGAACCCTGCGGCGCAGAGCTGGGCGGTGGCGCCCCTTGATCGCCCCCGGCCGGCGGCAATTCCTGGAGACGTTGCGCCGCGCTCGCGCCACTGGCGGCGAGCAACAGCAGGAAAAGGCTAGTTTGCGACTTCATCGGCGAGCAACCCCACGGACAGCGCATAGAAGTTCGAGCAGTTATAGTCGAGGATCACGCGATAGTTGCCGGTGAGGAGATAGGCGGTGCGGCCCGGGCCATCAGGCTCGAGCAAGGTAGCCTGGATATTGTCCGCAGGCCAGCTGCCCGACTGCGGCAGGATGCCTAACGCCCGCCACTCGGCCATGGTCTTCCAGCCGGAGTGACGGTCGAACACGCGGCCGCAGCGCGGCGAGCGGGTGCGGTTGACGGCGGCGCTGCGGTTGAAGCCCGACGGCACGTTGACCGCGACGCCCCAGGGCTGCCCCGGCCGCCACCCCGCATTGACGAAATAATTGGCGATCGAGGCGAGCGTGTCCGCCTCGTTCGACCAGATGTTGGCGACCCCGTCGCCATCGCCATCGCGGGCGAGGCGCAGGTAGATCGAGGGCAGGAACTGCGGATAGCCGAACGCGCCCGCCCAGCTGCCCTTCAGGCGCTCGCGGGGCACGCCGCGGTCGATCATCTTCATCGTCGCGATGAACTCGCCCGAGAACAAGGCACGGCGGCGCCCTTCATAGGCGAGCGTGGCGAGGCTGCGCGGCAGATCGAAATCGCCGGTGTAGCTGCCGTAGTTGGTTTCATGCCCGAAGATCGCGACCATGATCGATTCGGGGACGCCGGTCTCACGCTCGACCCGGGCCAGCTGCGGACGCAGGCGGCTATAGGTGGCGCGGCCGCGGTTGATCCGAGCGGCATCGACATGGCGCGCCTTGTATGGCGCGAAATTCGGGATCGACGCCGTCGCAGTCGGCGGCCCGCCGGGCTGGGCGCGGTCAAGCTCGATCACGCGGGCATTATAGGTCAGCGAAGGCAACACGGCATCGAGCGTGCGCGCGCTGACGCCCTCGCGCAGCGCCTGCTGGCGGAGCGGGCCGTTGATATAGGCCTGGAACCCCGCCTCGTCCTGAGCCACCGCCGGGGCGTTTGCGAGCGTACACGCCGCAACCACCGTCCCCAACACACCGATACGCCGTACAAGGCCCTGAAAATCCCGCATCAAGCATCTGTGCCACAGCGTTCCGCAGGCATGAACCCCCAAGCGCAACGAAATCGCAGGCCTCTTGCAGAAAACACGGCGAACGCCCAAAGGCGCTTGCCAGCGGAAGGGTGGCCGAGTGGTTTAAGGCAGCGGTCTTGAAAACCGCCGTGGGTGCAAGCTCACCGTGGGTTCGAATCCCACCCCTTCCGCCAATCGGCTCCGGTCAGCGGCGCAGCAGCGCGCGATAGCTTCCGACCGATTGCTCTAGCGCGGCGGCGATGTCTTCCCTGTCCTCGACCACGCAGAGAAGCGCGGTGCCCTCGATCAGCGCCAGGCAGTGATCCGCGACCGCCTCCGGATCGAGCGGTTCGGGAAGATCTCCCCGCGCCTGATCGCGCGTTACGGCAGCAAGGACACGGGCGCGAGCGTCCGCCACCTGCGCTCGGATCTGCGCCCTAACCCTTGGCATGATCGAGAAGATGAAGCGGTAATAGGCGATGCGATCGGGCACCACGGCCGAAACCGCAGCCATAAGGCGGGCGTAACCGGCGCACAGATCGTCAAGAACCGCGTCCAGCCCCTCTCCCGCCGCCGGGACGGGGGCTTCGTCCGGCCCGAAGAAGCGCAGGAAGAAATGCCCGATCGCCGCGTCGTAGAGCGCGTCCTTGTCCCGGAAATGGTGATAGACCGCGCCCTTGGACAGGCCGGTCGCGGCCACCAGGTCCGCCATGCTTGCACCTTCATACCCGCGTGCGATGAACAGCCGGAAGGCACTTTCGACAATGGCGGATCGCGTATCCTTCATCCCGGCTCTCCAAAGGACAGGAACATGCAATGGGCATGGACCCCGCCAAGGTCCAGCGACGCGCGCTTCCGGAACCCCCAGCGTTCGTAGAGGCGGACATTGGCTTCGTTCTCCGTATCGAGCGCGATGCCGGTGGCGCGCGGGTCGCTGCGTGTCTGCTCGATCGCATCTTCGACCAGTTGCTTCCCGAAGCCGTGGCCCTGCGCCTGAGGCAGCACGCCGACCATGACGAGATAACCATGTGCTTCCCTGGTTGCTGCAGCGCGGGTGCGCTTGGTGTAGCTGTTCAGGAACGCGGTCCCCTTGATCGGAAGTGCGAGCGCCACGGGCAGAAAGCGAAGCGCGGAGGCGAATGCGCCGAGCGTCGAGGCGAGCGGAGAAACCGGCGGCTCAAGGAGCGCGCAGGCGGTCAGCCGCCCGTCGACGAACACGCCGCGCGGGGTACTACGCATCAGGCGGTTCATGTCGAACATGAAGGACAGGAACGACGTGACCCGGCGTTCCCATCCCCCCTCCCGGCGCAGGCCGAAGACCGTGAGAAACAGCGGGTCCGCCTCGAACGCCTGTGCCATGACCTCGATGAAATCAGCCCGGTCGCCGGCGCCCAGATCCCGGATCAGCATCGAGTCAGCCATGGCGGTAATGGTCGACCGCGAAGCTGAAGAGCACCTTGAGCATGAACAGCGCGCAAACGACGGTCATGAAGGGCGACAGGCCGGGCCATAGCGTGATCCCGGTAAGGCCGATCGCCAGCAGCAATCCTCCGACAAAGGTCTGAGACGGCTTGCCGGCGAGCAGGTTGACGAAGGCCGCCCCGGCAATGGTGAAACTCCAGACGGCGATCGACGGGGCAAGGTTCATGTTCAGCAGCGCTGCGACAGCGACGACATGGACATGGATGGCGATGAAGAGCCAGCGATTGCGGGGACGCCCGGCATAGAAATCGCTGGTCCCGCGCGTGAAATTGGCGACGCAGCCAGCCGCGATATCGAGCACCAGCAACAGTGCCAGAACGGCTCGCCACGGTGCCACGGCGCCGATCAGCTCAGGCGATGCCATGGCGAGCGCGGCGGGCACGGCGATCCCGAACCCAAGGATCGCGGCCAACTGGCCCGGCTGCTGGGTTTCGCCGAATACGTCATGCAGATGGCGATGCATATGAACCGAGCCCAACCTCACCTCCCGAATCAAACCGAACGGTCGGTTTGTTGATAGAGGCGGCGCGTGCCCTGTCAATCGGCGCCATGACTGCTGACGAAAAACGCCCTGGCCACGTTGTGCGGCCAGGGCGTTCATTCTTCGAAGCGGATATCCGGCGACGCCGGTTCCGGATCAGCCGCGACCGATCAGCCGCTTCGCGATCGTGTCAGCGACTTCGCTCGCCGGTGCGCCGGTGCGGGCACTTTCGTCCCACACCTCGTTGAGGCGATCGGGAATACGGGCGATGCGCGCCTCCACCTCGGCGCGGTCTCCCTTGCCCAGATACTCCAGACCCACGTTGATGATGCCGCCGGCGTTGATGACATAGTCGGGCGCGTAGAGGATGCCGCGCGCGTGGATACGGTCGCCGTCGCCGCGCGTCGCGAGCTGGTTGTTGGCGCCGCCCGCCACGACCTTGCAGTCGAGCGCTGCGATCGAATCCGCGGTCAGGATCGCGCCGAGCGCGTTGGGGCTGACGATATCGGCCGAGATCTGCAGGATCGCGTCAGCCGCAACCACGTCGGCGCCCAGCTCCTTCGCCAGCGCCGCAGCCTTGTCGGCATTGACGTCGGCCAGCGTGATCTTGGCGCCATCGGCGGCGAGACGGCGGGCAAGGCCGCCGCCGACGCTCCCGACGCCCTGAACGGCAACATGTACGCCGGCCATCGAATCGGCGCCCAGCGCGCGCTTTGCTGCTGCCTTGACGCCGAGATAGATGCCGAGCGCGGTGAACGGGCCGGGATCGCCGCCCGCTTCTCCACCCTCGACGGGCAGGCCGGAAACGTGACGGGTGCGAGTCGCGATGACCTTCATCCGCTCCTCGGACATGCCGACATCCTCGGCAGTGACGTAGCGGCCGCCGAGCGATTCGACCGCGTCGCCGAACGCCAGCAATTGTGCCTCGCTGATCGTCGCGCCACGCTCGGGCGCCAGCACCACACCCTTGCCGCCGCCAAGCGGAAGGCCGGCCATGGCATTCTTGAACGACATGCCGCGCGACAGGCGGAGCGCGTCGGTGACCGCAGCCGCGCTGTCGGCATAGTGCCAGAAGCGGACGCCACCCGCCGCCGGACCAAGCTTGGTCGAGTGGATCGCAATCACCGCCTTGAGCCCGCTCTGCGGGTCGCAGATCAGGTGCACGCCCTCGTGCTCGTCAAAATCGGGAAGATCCCAAACCGCGCTCATTCCGCCTCTCCAATGACGCTAACAATATTTCCGGAGCGCGTAATATTGTTCCGCACGCCGGAGCGCCAGCCCCAAATTGAGGGTGTGGTATAACCGCGGGGAGAATGGGGCGACCGACGGGACTTGAACCCGCAACCCCCGGCATCACAAGCCGGTGCTCTAACCAATTGAACTACGGTCGCCGTGGAGGGGCGCGCTTAGCGGCACCATGGGCCAACCGTCAAGCCAATCCCCACCGAAACCCGGCGGAATCGAGAATATGCGGGTGCTTTGCCCCGGCCGCGGGCCCGCCGGCACCCGCCCGCGTGATGCGAATCGCCTCATCGGCGGTGATCGCCCCCTCCCGCGCCAGTACGCGCGCCGATGCGGCAAGCGTCGGAGCGGTAAGGAAAGCGTGCCGGGTCAACAGCGCGCTGTCGGCCCCTTTCGCCAACAGCCCATGGATCTGACCATCGACAATCACGGCCTCGTACACAAGGGCGGTACCGGCATACCCCGTTCCGTCGCAGCAACCGCACCCTGCCGCCCGGAAGATCACGGTACCGGGATCGATTCCGAGCAATGCCGATTCGGACGACCGCGCCTGTACCGGCAGACGGCAATCGGGACAGAGCCTGGGCGCCGCATGCACCGCAACCACCGCCCGGAGCGCAGCCCCGAGCAGATGCCGCTCGACCTTGAACGTACGAAGCTGTTCGATCGCGGATACGGCGCTGATGGCGTCCATCGCGATCACGATCCGCTGCCCCGCCCGCGCCAGATCAAAGGCAAGCGCGGCTGCGGCAGGGTCGGCGAGGCCATCGACAAGGATCGAATCGCAATCCATCCGCGCCGCGGCTTCGAGGGACTCGCGCTCGCCCGCTATCCACGGGGCATAGCTCGCCGGTTCGGCCAACGCCTCGGCAAGCGCACGGCGGCTGGCAGACGGGCCGACCGCGACGACGATCCCGCCCGGCAACTCGAGTGCGGCATGAAGCTGCTTTCGCATCGTGCCGGGAATTCCGGTAGCCGCGAGCGCATCGCGCACCACGCCATGCGCATCGATCCGGATGACGATCCTGTCGTCCATCCGCGCAGCACCCGGGTGTGCATGGGCGCGGTCGAGCCAGGGAGCCGAGACCTTGAACTGACCAAGCGGCGCGAGCGCCCGCCCCTGCCGCGCCATTGCGGCCACCGATCCGCCGTCGAGAAGCAGGTGCAATGCGGTCGCGCCGTCACGGACGGCAGTGCCGATCAGATCTTCGAGCGCGGGAACCGATATCATGTGTCGCAGCTATGGCGCAGAGATGACAAATTGGCTTCGTTTTCATGACAGTTTCGCGACGATTTCCGCGGCTGGCGGGCTGACTTCCCTTCTGGCATCTAGCCCGGATGATCGCATCTTCAGGCTACCCTATCGAACCGGTTATCGAGCGGCTTTCGGCCCAGCCCGGTATCCAGAAAGTGCCAAGCCCCAAGCTGACGCTGTTCGTGCGCAAGAACTTCCTCGATCCGGCATTGTGCGCGCGCCTGATGACGCTGATCGACGCAAACCGCCGTCCATCGACCGTCTCCGACTATAATGGCGATGGCGCCTTCCGGACGAGCGAGACCTGCGACCTGTCGAGCGACCTTGCCGAGACGCAGGAAGTGAACCGGCTGGTCACCGCGTTCACCGGTCTCGATCCCGCGCATGGCGAGCCGCTGCAGGGACAGCGCTACGAGGTCGGCCAGGAGTTCAAGGCGCATACCGACTATTTCGAGCCGACCGGGGTCGACTTCGAGAAATTCTGCTCGGTCGCGGGGCAGCGCACCTGGACCGTGATGATCTACCTCAACGATGTGGAGGCCGGCGGCGCGACGCGCTTCAAGGCGATCGACAAGATCGTCCAGCCCGAGGCCGGGAAGCTGCTCGCGTGGAGCAATCTGCGCCCCGACGGCTCCCCCAATCCCACCACGCTGCACCATGCGATGAAGGTGCGCGCGGGCCTCAAATACGTCATCACCAAGTGGTTCCGCGAACGCCCCTGGGGATAGGACTGCGCGGCCATGAAAAAGCCCCGGCCGCATAGGGGAGCGGCCGGGGCTTTCCCCCTTTTGTCCTGGCCGGGGGGTACCGGCCAGAATCTCGCGTCAGAATTTCGCGGTGGCGCCGACGCTGAACACCCGGCCCAGGCGGTAGCGGTTGATGTAGACCAGCCCGTTCTCGCCGAAATCCTGATATTCGTTGTACTTGGTACCCGTGAGATTGCGGCCTTCGAACTTCAGCTCGAACTCGCCGCCCAGCACCTTGATACCCTGACGCGCCACCACATCGAGCCGGAAGCCCGGCTTTTCGATGATGTCGGGCAGCAGGTTGGGACCGCGGTTGGTCACACGCTCGCTCGCATAGTTGAGCAGCAGGGTCAGCTGCGAGAGCGACTCGGTGTCCTCGATCCCGAACTGGAAATTGACCAGATGGTCCGACTGGCCGGTCAGCGGAGCACCGTCACGGAAGATCAGGTTGGCGGGCAGCAGCGCGGGGACGCCGCTTCCGTTCTGGATCGGGCTCGGCACCAGCGTGTTGTCGGCCTTAATCTTCGACTGGGTGTAGGTGTAGTTGAGCGACAGCATCAGGCGGCGGGTCGCGAAGAACCCTTCGCCCAGCATGTCGAGGGGCAGATACTTCACCACCTCGAACTCGCCGCCATAGAGCTTGGCCGAAGGCGCATAGGAAAAGCCGGTCTGAAGCGGCGATTCGTTGGTCGGGAAGAAGGCGACCTGCTCGGTCGGATTCTTGAGGTCCTTGTAGAAGCCCGCGAGCGTGATGCGCTGCCCCTTGGGCATGAACCATTCGTAGCGCGCTTCGAAATTCTTGAGCTCGGAGTCGCGCAGCTGCGGGTTGCCGAAGAACAGGCGGTCCGATTCGAAGTCGCGATAGACCTGCGGCGCCAGCTCGCGGAACTGCGGGCGGGCGATGGTCTTCGACCCGTGCATACGCAGCTGCATGTCCGGTGCGAAATTCCACGTGACCGTCAGAGCCGGCAACCAATAGTCGTTGGCGATCGTGGTACCGACGAACTGGGCCGAGCTGGTGGTCACCGTCTGCTTGCCGTCCTCGTAACGGACACCGATCGTGGCACGCAGGCCGTCGAGCAGCTCGCCTTCGGCCTGGAGGTAGCCGGCATGGATGCGGAGCTTCGCGTCATAGGCCGCCGCACCGTCGGCGCCCGAAACGTTGAACAGCCGGATACAGCCGGTGCCCGCAGGATTGGCGCAAGCGCCCATGATCGAGTCCTGCGAGAGCAGCAGGTCGGGGCGCAGATAGCTCCACGGGGTCGAAATCCCGCCGCCGAGATAGGTGCGGTAGCGGAAGTCGTAGCGGAACGAGTCGCGCTGCGTGTCGCTGTAGAAATAGCCCGCCGAGATCGTGATCGGGCGCGCGGTGGGAAGCTTGTAGGCGAAATCGGCCTGACCGCTCCACAGCTCTTCGTTGAGCTCGCTGAACGCGATCGTCGCAGCTTCGCCCAGACCGTTGAGGCTGTTGACCCAAAGCCCCTGGCCGCCGGCCGCGGTCTTGTCGAAGCGATAGCTGAAATAGCGCTCATACGGCGCGTTGCGCTCGGTCTTGGCGTAGCTGCCGCGCAGATCGACCTTGAAATCGTCGAACTTGAACTCGCCCACCAGCTGGGTGTTCATCAGCTGACGCTCGAACCAGCTCGTGTTCTGCTGGAGCACCTGATCGCCGTTGCTGTTCGGATAGACCGTCGCCGTCCCCATTCGCGCCTGCTTGAGCGTGTCGTGGATATAGACGTTGGTCCAGCGGATCTTGTGCTCGCCGAATTCGGCACCGAAGCCGAGCAGGCCGTTCACCACAGCGCGGTTGTCGGTCAGCACGGTGCGGAAGTCACTGCGCAGCGCGCCATCGACGTCGGTTGTGTCCTGCTGGGTCGCGTCGCGGGTGCGGAAGCTGTTACTGACGCTCGCCGAGGCGATCACGCCGAGACGGACCGAACCGACATCGACCGAATGACCGAAGTTGAGGTCGCCGCTCCAGTTGGGCGGGAGATGATAATTGGCCTCGACCAGCGTGGTCTGCGCGTTGGTGAGCGTCGCGATCTGCGCCGACGAGAAGCTCGGCTGGGTCAGACCGCCCGCGCGGATGAAGCCGGGAACGTCGCGCTCGCCGGTGTCATAACCCAGCGTATCGAGGCGGCCGCCGTCATAGACATAGCCCAGTTCGCTGGTGCTGACGGTGTCGAACGTCACCGATCCGCCGAACTGGATGAAGCTCTCTTCCGGAACCGCGCGGGTCGTGAGGTTGATCACGCCGCCGCCGAACTCGCCGGGATAATTGACCGAATAGGTCTTCTGGACCAGCGCCGAGCCGACGATCGTGGTCGGGAAGATGTCGAGCGGAACAGTGCGCTTGAGCGGCTCCGGCGAGGGCAGCGGCGAGCCGTTGAGCATCGACGACGAATAGCGGTCGCCAAGACCGCGCACGAAGACGAAGCCGTTGCCGACGACGCTGAGGCCGGTGACGCGAGTCAGCGCGCCTGCGATATCACCTTCACCGGTGCGGGCGATGTCCTCAGCCGACAGGACCGAGACCACCTGCGGCGTCGCGCGGATGACGTTGGGGATGTTGCGGCCCGTGACGACGATTTCCTGGCCCGCATCGGCGTCAAAGCCGGGTGCGGAGACATCGACGGTCTCTTCCGCCTGAGGTTCGGCCTGAGCGTCAGTCTGGGGCTGGGTCTGCTCCGGAGCCGGGGCCGCAGGAGGCGTGGCAGCGTCCTGCGCCAGCGCCGCCGGCGAAACCAGCTGGGTCGAGACGAGGAGCAGGGTTCCAAATGCGAGGCGCTTGGTCATGGTCGCGGGATCCGAAGTCTTGAGGTCTGTTCTTGTTGGACGATGCCGGAGCAGCGGATGAACCGCCGCCCCGGCACGTGTCCGTCGGGTGCCTGAGCGCGGATCAGGCGCCGTTGCAGGCGAAGTAGACCGAGTTGAACTTCGGCGGGCCTTCCTCCTGGATCGCGGCGTTGGCCGCGCGGATGGTCGACTTGCCGCCATTGGCTTCGGTACCCGCCACGACGTTGAGGCACGGAACCGTCGACTTCACGATGCCGTTGACGAAGGTATAGTCGGCACCGCCGCGCAGACGGATCGCAGCCGGCGCAGCCGCGGTCTGGATGAAGGTGAAGTTCGCCATGCGGCCGAACTGACGCGGCAGGAAGTCTTCGTTGCCGTTCGAGTCGATCTCGGTCGAGAACGAGTCGCTGGTGGCGCCGTTGGGCTTCTGCACCGCGACCAGGAACTGGATGAAACCGCGCCAACCCACATCCGTGTCGAAGCCGTCGTCATCGGCGCCGGTGATCGCGATGTACTTGAGGTTCGTGGTGCCGCCGAAGATCTCGATGCCGTCGTCCGAGCTGTTGTGGACATGGACATGGTCGATCACGGTGCCCGAGCCGGTGCCGCCGAGGGTCAGGCCCTGCAGCTCGTTGCCGAGGCTGATCTCGATGCCCGAGTAGCGGATCTGGACATACTGGATGGTGCCGCTGCTGTCGTTCTGGACGGCACCGCCGTAGAGCGCGTTGCCGGTACCCTCGACCACGTTTTCACAGGTGGTGCTGGTGCCGCCAGCGTCGTTCGAGCCGCTCGAGCAGTTCGAGATCGGCGCGCGGCCGGCGAGGATGATGCCGCCCCACTGCCCCTGGGTCGAGTCCGAGGTTGCCGCCGGGTTCAGGTTCTGCGTCGAGGTGAAGATGATCGGCGCGCTGGCGGTGCCGATCGCGTTCAGCTTCGAACCACGATTGACGACGAGGAAGTCGTTTGCGGCATCGGCATTGTTGGCGACGAACAGCGCGCCCGCGCCGATGTTCAGCGTCGCGGCCGCGCCACCAGGCGCCGCACCCGTCGCACCGACATCGACGCCGACATCAACGCGGCCGTTGATCTGATAGGCGATGCCATCGACCGCGTTCAGCGTCACCGTGCCCGAGACCAGCGCCGGCAGGCGGCACAGGCGATAATTGTTCGCAACGCTTTCATCAGCCGAAGTCGCAGGGTCGTTCGGCACCGCCGTCGTGCCCGCCGGGCAAGCGCTGGCTGCCGGCGCCGCCGCGCTGCGCGAAAGCGAGGTGACGCAGTTGTTCGCCGCCGGGATCGAGGCGGTGCCGGTGAAGTTCGCCGTGCCCGAGCTGCAGGTCCAGTTCTGGAACGCCGTGTCGCCCGAGCCGCCGATCGCGCCGATGAAGCTGGTGTTGACGAAGAACGAGTTCAGCGTCGAGGCGTTGAACGGGGTCACCGAAGCGGCCGCGCCCTGCGGGATCAGACCGTTGAGCGGGTTGCTGCCGGTGACGGTGTTGTTGGTGCCGTCGGTCAGGAGCTTGAGCTGCTCGTCGAGCGTGACGGTAACGCCGCTCTGCGCCGTTTGTGCAAACGAGGCGGTCGGCGACGGGGTCGGCGTCGGCGGGGTCGGCGTCGGGGTGCCGCCACCCGGCGGAACCACGATCGTACCCGGGCCGGGCGACGCAACGCTCGACGCGCCGTCACAAGCGGCCAAGGTGGCGCCCGCGACGCTCGTCATCAGGATGAGGCTCAAACGCTTGAAGTCGGCCATGAAATTCTCCGTTCCGGGGATCCCGGTTCTGTCAGGATTTGGGCGTGCGCCCCGGATCGACTCGGAACATCCCCCTGCCGACCACGCCGGTCGCGCTAGGGGCGGCGCATGACGCGCGGATGGGATTTCGGAGAAATTTCGGAGACTCTGATGTTACGATTTCGTGACGTTTGTTTCAGGAATGTGAAACATCGCTGCCCGGCCCGATCGACGACAGGCAAAGAAAAACCCGCCAGGCAGTGGCCCGGCGGGTCTTTGGGGTGGTGGGCGCGGCTGGGATTGAACCAGCGACCCCTGCGGTGTGAACACAGTGCTCTACCACTGAGCTACGCGCCCGATACCCTGATCCCTGGCTTTCCAGGGCAACTCCGGCGAACCGGAGCGCCCCCGCCGGACTGGTGATCCGGCCGGGGAGCGGTGCGTCTAGGGGGACGAAGCAGGCTTGTCCAGCCCCGTCCGCCCCTAAATCAGCAACCGAAAATCAGTTGACCGCGTCCTTCAGGCCCTTGCCGGCCTTGAACTTGGGCTGCGACGACGCCTTGATTGGCATCGGTTCGCCGGTGCGCGGATTGCGGCCGGTCGAAGCCTTGCGCTTCGAGACCGAAAAAGTGCCGAATCCGACGAGGCGAACCTCGTCCCCCTTCTTGAGTGCGGTGGTGACCGCGTCGAAGACCGCTTCTACCGCCTTGCTCGCATCGCCCTTGCTGAGACCAGCGGTGTCAGCCACCGTCGCGATCAGTTCCTGCTTGTTCATGCCCTTAGAACCCCTGCTTTTCTGTGGCTATGTGATGAAAAGACTCAACGGCGCCGAAACGCCGGTGGGGCAGCAAACAGGCTCCCGCCCCCGCTGTAAAGCGGAAAGCGCGCCAACGCGCCGAAACGACGCGAGAATCTGCCCTTACGCGATCTCAACCTAGTGGCGAAGCGGCTCGCCACCCGAAGTGGATACCGGCGGCTGTGCGGCCAGCTCATCCGCTTCGGTCCAGTCGATCGCGGCGAGCGGCCCGGTCAGCGCGAGCTCGAGTACCTGGTCGACATGGGCGACGGGAATGATCTTCAGGCCCTCGCGGATGTTCGCGGGAATCTCGGCAAGATCCTTCTCATTCTCCTGCGGGATCAGCACGGTGGTGATACCCCCGCGAAGCGCCGCGAGCAGCTTCTCCTTGAGGCCGCCGATCGGCAGCACGCGGCCGCGCAGCGTGACCTCACCGGTCATCGCGACATCCTTGCGCACCGGCACACCGGTGAGCGTCGACACGATCGCAGTGACGATGCCGATACCGGCCGAGGGTCCGTCCTTCGGCACCGCGCCTTCGGGCAGATGGATATGGATGTCCTTGCGCGCGAAGATGCTCGGCTTGATGCCATAGGCAGGGCTGCGCGCCTTGATGAAGCTGAACGCGGCCTCGACCGATTCCTTCATCACGTCGCCGAGCTTGCCGGTGGTCTTGATCGCACCCTTTCCGGGGACGGTCACGCTTTCGATCGTCAGCAGTTCTCCGCCGACTTCGGTCCAGGCAAGGCCGGTAACGGCGCCGATCTGGTTCTCTTCCTCACCAAGCCCGTGGCGGTATTTCTGCACACCGGCAAACTCGTGGAGGTTGTCCGGCGTGATGGTCACGCTTTCCGCCTTCCCCTCCAGAATCTTGCGCAGCGCCTTGCGGGCGAGCTTGGCGATCTCACGCTCGAGGGTACGCACGCCCGCTTCGCGGGTGTACTTCTGGATAAGGGCACGAAGCCCCTCGTCGGTAAGGGTGAACTCACCTTCCTTGAGACCGTGCGCCTCGATCTGCTTCTCGACCAGATGGCGCTTGGCAATCTCGACCTTCTCGTCCTCGGTATAGCCTTCGAGCCGGATGATCTCCATGCGATCGAGCAAAGGCTGCGGCAAATTCAACGAGTTGGCGGTCGTAACGAACATTACGTCCGAAAGATCGACATCAATCTCCAGATAATGGTCGTTGAACTTGCTGTTCTGTTCCGGATCGAGCACCTCGAGCAGCGCCGAGGCGGGATCGCCGCGGAAATCCTGGCCGAGCTTGTCGATCTCGTCGAGCAGGAACAGCGGGTTGCTGGTGCCGGCTTTCTTGAGGTTCGACACGACCTTGCCCGGCAGCGAGCCGATATAGGTGCGGCGGTGGCCGCGGATTTCGGCCTCGTCGCGCACACCGCCCAGCGACTGGCGGATGAACTCACGCCCCGTAGCCTTGGCGATCGACTTGCCGAGCGAGGTCTTGCCGACGCCCGGCGGGCCGACGAGGCACAGGATCGGCCCCTTGAGCTTGTTGGTGCGCGCCTGCACCGCGAGATACTCGACGATGCGGTCCTTGACCTTCTCAAGCCCGTAATGGTCGGCGTCGAGCACCGCCTCGGCCTCGACCAGATCCTTTTTGAGCTTCGACTTCTTGCCCCAGGGCAGGCCGAGCAGCACGTCGAGATAGTTGCGCACGACAGTCGCCTCGGCGCTCATCGGCGCCATGGTCTTGAGCTTCTTGAGCTCGCCCTGCGCCTTTGCGCGCGCTTCCTTGCTGAGCTTGAGCGTGGCGATCTTCTGGGTCAGCTCGGCGATCTCGTCGCCCTCGCCTTCCTCGCCCTCGTTACCCAGCTCGCGCTGGATCGCCTTCAGCTGCTCGTTGAGATAATATTCGCGCTGGGTCTTCTCCATCTGGCGCTTCACGCGCGAGCGGATCTTCTTCTCGACCTGGAGCACGCCGAGCTCGCCTTCCATGAAGGCGAACACCATCTCGAGCCGCTTCTGCGGGTCGGTCTCGACCAGCAGCGACTGTTTGTCCGCGACCTTCACCGCGATATTGCCAGCGATCGCATCGGCAAGGCGCGAGGCCTCCTCGATCTCGCCGAGCTGGACCGCAGTCTCGGCGGGCAGCTTGCGGTTGAGCTTCGCGTAATTTTCAAACTGGTCGACCGCCGAGCGCATCAGCGCCTGGATCTCGTTACCCTCAATGTCCTTCTCGTCGACCGGCGAGACCGTCGCGGTGAGAAAGCCGCCGGTCTCCTCCATGCTCTCGAGCTTGCCGCGCTCCTTGCCCGCCACCAGCACGCGGACCGTGCCGTCAGGCAGCTTGAGCAGCTGCATCACCTCCGCCGAGACGCCGATCTCGTAGAGATCGTCGCGGCCAGGATCGTCATTGGCCGGATCAAGCTGCGCAACAAGGAAGATCTCCTTGTCGTCGTTCATCGCCGCTTCGAGCGCAGCGACCGACTTGTCGCGGCCGACGAACAGCGGCACGATCATGTGCGGAAACACGACGATGTCGCGAAGCGGAAGGACAGGATAGGTGGACTTCATGTGTACTCCAGGGTCCGCCGCACGGAGCGGATTCGAAGGACTATATGGGGTGCGGGGGCGTGGCATCAATCAGCTGTTGACTGCTGGGCTGATTCTCCTGTGTTCCCCGGCCCTTGCCCAGAAGGGCGAACCGCCGGTCACGCCGGTGACGATGCGTTCGGGCGGCGAGATCGAACCGGAGCGCGCGGCACTCAAAGTAGAACATGTGGCGCTCGATGTCCGGATCGAGCCGGAACGGCGGTTCCTCTCCGGGGTGGCGGAACTGACACTTTCGACACGCATCGCACAGACCCGCCTGTTGATCGACCTCGACAAGAATTTCGAGGTTTCGGAGATCATTATAGACGGTACGGCCCTGAAGACCGGAAGCTGGCGCAACCCGGACGGGCGGCTGACGATCGATCTGCCCAAGCCAGTCGCGGCGGGCAGCAAGATCGTGGCCAAGATTCGCTATGCCGGCCGGCCGCACGAAGCGGTCAACGCGCCCTGGGACGACGGCATCGTCTGGTCGAGCTGGCAAGGCAAGCCCTGGGTCGCGACCACCGCACAGGGCTATGGCTGCGACCTCTACTGGCCATGCCTCGACTTTCCGGCAGGTGAAGTGCCGGAGATCCGCCTCGCCATCACCGCCCCCGCGGGAACGCAGGCGATCGCCAACGGCAAGCTGATATCGGTCGAGCCCGTCGCGGGCGGCACGACGCGCTGGACCTGGGAAGCGAAGAACATCAACCCCTATCTCGTCGCGATCAACATCGGTCCCTATGGCGAGATCAAGGGAAGCTACGACAGCAGGTTCGGGAACAAGGTGCCGCTGCACCTGTGGCACCTGGTCGGCAAGGAGAAGCAGGCACAGGGCCTGTTCGCCGAGTTCGCCCCGACGCTCGATTTCTTCGAGAGCGTGATCGGCCCCTTCCCCTTTGCCGACGAGAAACTGGGCGTGGTCGAGACACCGCATATGGGCATGGAGCACCAGACGGTGAATGCCTATGGCAACGACTACAAGAAAGACGAGACCGGGTTCGACTGGCTGTTCCAGCACGAGCTGGCGCATGAATGGTTCGGCAACCAGATGACCGGGGCCAACTGGGACGATTTCTGGCTCCACGAGGGTTACGGCCAGTATATGCAGCCGCTCTACGGCCAGTGGCGTGAGGGCGAGGCGCGCTATGCCGCGATGATGGCGCACCAGCGCAAATATGTGCTGAACCGCAAGCCTTTGGTGTCGGGCAAGGTCAGAACCTCGGAAGAGGTCTATCAGGAGCAGCAGGGCGGTCCGGGGCAGGACATCTACTACAAGGGCGCTTGGGTGCTACACACGCTGCGCTACCTGATCGGCGACAAACCCTTTTTCGATGCGACACGGCGGCTGGTCTATGGACGGCCCGATCCGAAGCCGGGCAATTTCAAGCCGCGCTTTGCCTCGACGCCCGAGTTCGAGCAGCTGATGAACACGGCAGCGGGCCGCGACCTCAGCTGGTTCTTCGACGTCTATCTGCGCGAGGCGGTCTTGCCCGAGCTGCTCGAGACGCGCGCAGGCAGCAAGCTGACGCTGAGCTGGAAGACGCCGAAGGGAACCCCCTTCCCGCTTCCCATCGAGGTCGCAGTGAACGGCGAGACCCGCAAGCTGGCGATGGCAGGCGGGAGCGAGACGATCGACGTGCCCGCCGGCGCACATGTCGTGATCGACCCGATGGCGCGGGTGCTGCGGCGGAGCGAAGCGATCGAGGCGATGCAGCGGCGATGATGGTGCGTTTCGCGTTTATGGCCGCTGCACTTGTTGCGGGAGCGCCTCTTCCGGCATCGGCGCAACTCGACCTGTCGGTGATGTCGGCCGAGATCGGGGCAGGCAAATATCGCAAGATCGAAGCCATCCGTGTGATCCGCCACGGGCGGACGGTGTTCGAGGGAAACTATCGCGGCAACACCGCGGAAAGCCGCATCGACGCACGCTCAAGCGGCAAGTCGATCACGGCAATCGCGATCGGCATGGCGATCGATGACGGCAAGCTGGCGAGCGTCGACCTGCCGGTGTTCGATTTCTTCAAGGATCGCGCCCCCTTTGCGCATGACAGCCCGGCGAAGCGGGCGATCACGATCCGCGACCTGCTCACCATGTCCTCAGCGCTCGATTGCAACGACTGGACCGATGCCAGTCCGGGCAATGAGGAGCGGATGTACGGCACGCGCGACTGGACCCGCTTCGCGCTCGATATTCCGGTCAGCACCGGCTACGTCCGCGGCGCCGGCGGGCTGGGCCGTTATTCCTACTGCACAGCGGGTGCGTTCCTGCTCGGTCGCATCGTCGAGCGCGCGACGGGCGAGCGCTTCGATGCCTATGTCCAGCGGCGCCTGTTCGATCCGCTGGGCATCACCGGCGCGCAATGGAAGGCGTCCCCCAATGGCGAAATCCAGAGCGGCGGCCAGCTGAGCCTGCGCGCGCAGGACTTTGCGGCGATTGGGCAACTGATCCTGGATGGCGGCATGAAGGACGGGAAGCAGATCGTCTCCCGTACCTGGCTGCGCGAGATGCTGACCGTCCGTGCCAAGGCGACGCCGCTCGACGGCTATGGCTATCTGTGGTGGGTCCGCGACTATCGCGAAACCGATAATCCCCGCCCCTGGCCGGGCTTCTACATGTCGGGCAATGGCGGCAACAAGGTGGTGCTGCTCCCCGACCTCAAGACGGTCGTCGTGATCCTGAGCACCAACTACAATCAGCGCGACATGCACGATCTGACCAGCGCGTTGATCGAGCGGCATATCCTGCCTGCGCTGGTGAAGGCCGCGCACTGACGCGATGCGGATCGAGAAACCGGAGGGCGGCATGAACCGCCCCCCGGCCCTTACTCAGTGCTTATGCTCTTCGGGCTTGCCGTCCTTCGGACAGCAGCTGCAGTCCTTCATGTCCTTGCAGCATTTGCATTCGGCCTTGGGCCCCTCGGCAGCAAAGGCAACAGAGGGAAAGGCGATGGCAATCGCCACGCCCAGAATGATCTTCTTCATAGACTTAACTCCGTTTGATGCTTGAACGTTGGAAGTTCAGGCGTCGCGCGGAGGAGGATAGTCGGGCGGGTCGCGCAGACCCGTCAGCGGCTGCACGGCACGGGGCGCGGCAAATTCCGGGATGGCGGCGAGTTCGACCGGAGCCGGAACCGCGCCGATGACCAGCACGCAGGGCGCGCGGCAGATCGCGTCGCCCGGGGCGGCCTTGTCCGGCACCGAATCGCCCGACGGCATGCCGGGCATCGATTCCCCGCATTCGCTCATCGGCGCGGAGGCGGCCGGCGCGGCGGTCGCCACGCCGCACATCAGCCCGCTCGGCCCGGAGACCAGCAGGAACAACGGTGCGGCCAGGCGAAGCCAGCGGGACACGCTCTGCATGAACATCACCCGTGCTTATTCACCCGGCCGCGCGCCGTTGCAATCGTTCAGGCGACCTTCTGCTCGAGCGGCCAGTCGGCGGTCTCGAGATAATGCGGCTCCATCGGCGCGCCGAACGTCTCCTGCACCCATGGCCCCTTTTCGAGCGAATGTGCGGCGGCGCGGTGCGCCTCGACCGCATCCCAGTCGCGATAGATGGCGAATTCGAATACCGCCTCAGGGTCCCTCGGGTCGCGCAACACGACGGCAAGCTGGTTGCCGGGTTCGGTGCGGACCGAGACGAGCGCATCGGCAAGACGCGAGGCGAGCTCATCGGCCATGCCGGGCTTGGGCGTGAAACGGACGAAAGCGGCAACGGCCATGAATATCTCCTCGGATCGATGAAAAGGCGCCCGGCGAGACCTGCCCGCCGGGCGAGGCACGGAACTCAGTCGGGCAGCAGCCATTCGCCATTGGTGACGAAGAAGCGTTCGAACACCGCGTCGCCATGGCCATGGGCGCGGAGATTCTCGGCAAGGCGGTGGATGGGCGCCTTGCCGCCCTCGACATGCGGATAGTCGGACGCGAAGCAATAGACCTCGGACAGGCCGTGCTTCTCGATATACTCGCCCACCGGTTCGAAATCGAACGGCGCGACGCGGACGTTGCGGCGGATATAGTCGGAGGGCTTCATCGAGAGTTCGCTGGCCTGCTGCCCCGCGACCAGCACTTCGTTGCGGCGCGCCATGTCGTTCCACATGTCGAGCATCGGCGCGAGCGGGCCGATGAAGTGCGCGCCATATTCGACGACGCCCACGCGCAGTTCCGGATGCCGTTCGAACACCCCGCCCAGCACAAGCGCGGAGACGAAATTCTGCGCGGCGAGGTGCATGGTCGACAGACGAAGCGGATCGCCGCTCATCTCCTCATTGACCTTGAACCCGTCGAACGCCTGTGCGTCGGTCCACACGGTTGAGCGGAACAGCATCGCCTCCCCGCCGACATGCATGGTCAGCGCGACCTTCGCCTCCGCGAGCATCGCGTAGAAGGGATCGAGCGCATTGTCCGCAGGCGACACGCCGCCGGGCGGAAGCGAGGCGGAGATCATCAGGGCGCGGATGCCCTGCCCGATCAGCGCCCGGGCATTGGCGGTGAGTTCCTCCACCGTCTCGCCATAAAGGTTGGCCACGGGGCGGACGCGGTCGGAGATGCGCGCCTGCGCCACCATCCATTCATTGCCCGCGGCCATCATGCGGCGGCCCATGTCCCGGCTGGCGTCGCCGAACACCCGCCACATGCCGCTGCCCTCGGGCGCGGTGTAGACGAGCATGCCATAGATCCCGGCCGCGGTCGGGAACATGAGCTGGCGGCGAATCTGCATCAGGTCCATCACCTCGAGCCGGCGGCGGACATCGACCGCGCCGGGGGCGATACACCCCTTGTTCGTCCAGACATTTTCGCGAGTCAGCGCGATCGTATCGCCGGCATAGCCCTCGACATTGGGATGATTGCCGTTGGCGTGCGGCTGGGCGAGCTTGACCTCGGCGAAGGGGCGCATCGCCTCTCCGAAGGTCTCAGCCCACAGCTGAGCCGGGACTTGTTCATGCGAATCGACGTCGGTGATGCGCCCCGCATAGGGCTGGACCGACGGCGGGAGTGCGGATGCCTCGACGCCCATAAGCCTCTCCTCTCCGGCCGGAGTCGCATGAACGCGACCTCTCAGCCGGGATGCAGGCTAGACTCGATTCGGACTATTTGTCCAGACCAATTAACGCTCAACGCGACGGACGGAGCATCGACCAGAAATGCGGCCCGCCGCCAGGGACATCCCATTCCTCACGGACATGGAAGCCGAGACTCTCATAGAAGCCGAGATTCTCCCGCTTGGCGGTCTCAAGATAGGCGGGCGCATTTCCGATGCGATCGAGTCCCGCCTGCACGACCGCCCGCCCAAGCCCCTTGCCCTGATGCGCCGGGTCGGCGCCGGCGATGTGGAGGTACCAGAAGGGCTGCGGCGGGAAATGCGCCTCGACCGCTTCGCTGATACGCTTGAAGCGGAAGAAGGCGCTGCCGGCCACGCGCCACAGATGCCATGCCTCGCGAAGGCCGCCTTCATCGGGAGGGTTCGGCGCGTGCCAAAGGGTAGCGGCAGTGCAGTCCCCGGTGACCAGGCGCATATTGGGCGCCGCGTTCTGCGCGAAGAACATGTCGAAGACCTTCGGGCCGCGCCGCGCACGGACAGCCGGATCGGGGAACACCCAGCCGAACACCGGGTCCTCCGCGAACGCCCTGGTCAGCGTGGCGACCACGCACGGCGCATCGGCCGGCGCGGCGTCGCGGACTTCAATGGGCGTCGGCCTTTCCATGAAACAGCTTCCCGATGACGAGCGCGATCACCGCGCCGATGACCAGGCCGACGATGCCCGAGCCGGTCGCGGTGACGACCCAGTTGATGACGCCGTTATGCGACACGGCTTCGGCCGCGTGGTGGATCACCTCCTCGGGCGCATGCCAACCGAGCTGAGCTGCGCCATGGACGAGGATGCCGCCGCCGACCCAGATCATCGCCGCAGTGCCGATGATCGAGAGCGCCCGCATCACCACGGGCATGCCCTTGACCAGCCCGCGCCCGATCGCCTGGGCGAGCTGAGCCGGGCGGCGGGCAAGGTGAAGCCCGAAATCGTCCATCTTCACGATCAGCCCGACGACGCCGTAGACGAGTGCGGTAATGCCGATGCCGACAATGGCGAGCACCACCCCGCGTTCCCAGAGCGGCTTGTCCGCCACATCCGCCAGTGCGATCGCCATGATCTCCGCCGAGAGGATAAGGTCGGTGCGGATCGCGCCGGAGACCTTGCTTGCCTCAAGATGCGCGGGATCGCCGATCGCCTCGTCCTCGGCGCCGTGATCGCCGGCGCCGAACGCCTCGATCACCTTTTCCGCACCCTCGAAGCACAGAAAGGCGCCGCCGATCATCAGCAGAGGCGTGATCGCCCAAGGCACGAGCCAGCTGAGCAGCAGCGCGCCCGGGAGCAGCAGAAGCAGCTTGTTGCGGAGCGACCCCATCGCGATCTTCCAGATGATCGGAAGCTCGCGGTCGGGCGAAAGGCCGGTGACGTAGCGCGGGGTGACCGCGGCGTCATCGACCACCACGCCCATCGCCTTGCTGCCCGCCTTCCCCGCCGCGGCGCCGACATCATCGAGCGAGGCAGCGGCGAGCTTGGTGATGGCAGCGACATCGTCGAGAAGCGCGGCAAGACCTGACGGCATGAAATCCCCTGTGTCTGGACCGCGATGGCGGATCACGCCTCTCTATGCCGCTCCGCAATGATTCTGCACAGCAATTCCGAAACGGCCGGCGTCAGGCGGCGCGCGACACCGACTGGCTGGGTGCTTCGGCAGGAGCGCCAAGGAAGAATCCCTGGACCTCGTCGCACCCTTCGCTTTCGAGCATCTTGAGCTGGGCGGCGGATTCGACCCCCTCGGCCAGCACCGGCACGTTGAGGCTCTGCCCCAGCGCCAGCACCGCGCGGATGATCGCCCGTGCCTGCGGGCTCTCCCCCGATCCGAGCACGAACGACTTGTCGATCTTGATCTTGTCGAACGGGAAGGAATGGAGCGTGTCGAGCGAGGAATAGCCGGTGCCGAAATCGTCCATGGCGATGCTGATGCCCAGCGCCTTGATCCGGCGCAGCACCTGAAGCGCGCGGAGCTTGTCGCTGATGATCGCAGATTCGGTGATCTCGAGCTCAAGGCGTGACGGCGAAAGGCCGGTCTCCAGCAGGATCTCGGTAACCCGCTCTGCCAGATCGGGCTGCATGAGCTGTACCGGGGACAGGTTGACCGCGATCTTGGTAGCGCCTGGCCAGCGGCCGGCTTCGGCGCAAGCCTGGCGCAGAACCCATTCGCCGATGCGGAAGATCTCACCGGTCTCCTCGGCCACCGGGATGAATTCAGTGGGCGAGATCCAGCCGCGCGTCGAATGGTTCCAGCGCAGCAGCGCCTCATAGCCGCTGAGCTCTCCATCGCGCAGCGAGTGCTGCGGCTGATAGGCGAGCGAGAATTCGCCGCGATCGATCGCCTGACGCAGGTCGTTGGCAAGCTGGCGCCGCGCGCGGGCGGTCTCGTCCATTCCCGGCTGATAATAGCAGGTCGCCGAGCCGATCATCGCCTTGGCGCGATACATGGCTAGATCGGCGTTGTTGAGGATCGTCTCGCGATCCGCCGCGTCGGCGGGCCAGGTCGCGACGCCGATGCTGGCGCCGACGAGGAAGCTGGTCTCGGCATCCGCGAACGGATCGGCGAAGCAGGCTTCGAGCCGGGTCATGAACGCCTCGAGCTCGGCATCGCTCTGAAAGGTCTTGGCCGCGGCGAACTCGTCCCCGCCGAGGCGCGCAACCACCTCGCCTTCGCCGAGCGCCGAACTGAGCCGGGCGGCGAGCGCGGCGAGCAGCATGTCGCCCGCGGCGTGACCGTGGGTGTCGTTGATTTCCTTGAACCCGTCGAGGTCGAGGACGATCACGGCAAGGCGCAGACCGCAACGCTCGGCGCGCTCCATCTCGAAATCGAGCCAGAGGTTGAAACGCGCGCGGTTGGGCAGGCCGGTGAGGCTGTCATGCATCGCGAGGAAGGCGATCTTCTCTTCCGAACGGCGGCGTTCGGTGATGTCGTCGAAGGTGCTCACCCATCCGCCATCGGGCAACGCGCGGCTGGCGATCGACAGGACGAGGTTGGGACCGATCTCCGCGATCACCGGCGCGGCCTCGGGGCCGGCAAGGCTTGCCGAGAGCGCACCGTGCATCCGTGCATACCAGTCCTCGTCCGGCGGAACCGCGGCGCGACCGCCGAGCGCGGCGAAGGCGACTTCCTGCAGAGTGAGGCCGGGGATGCAATCGTCCGGAGACAGACCCCAGAGATCGAGAAACCGCTGATTGCGGAGGATCAGCCGCTCATTGCGGTCGAACAGGCACAGCCCCTGATGCATGTTCGACAGCGCGAGGTCGAGCTGCCGGCGCAACGCAGCCTGCGTCCGCCGGGTCACCAGCACCGCAGCGCAGGTGAGCAGCAGGATGCCGATCGCGCCCGCAGCCAGTGAAACCGACATCGTCCCCGACGACAGCAGCACGCCGTGGAGTTCGTCACTCGGGATCGGCACGACCTTGAGCGCAGTCATCCCGGTGAAGTGGAGCAGAACGATCGCGAGCGTCATCAGCCCCGCAGCGGCCGCACCGCGCGCGAGGCTGCCACCGTCGAGCGCCAGCCGCAGCGCGGGATAGACCGGCAGGATCGCGAAGAGCAGCGACAACAGCACGTAACCGGTGTTCCACGAGAAGGTACCGGGGAACTCGACCGCCGACATGCCGGCATAATGCATCGCGGCGATGCCGCCGCCGATCATCAGTGCCGCAGCCGCGCGCGGAAAACGGTTACGATTGCGGACCGCGACGAAGAAGCCGGCGGTGGTCAACGCCATCGCGATCACCAGCGAAAGCGCGGTCAGCATCAGGTCGTAGCCGACGACGATCCCTGGATCGTAGCCGAGCATCGCGACGAAATGGGTGGTCCAGATGCCAAGGCCGGTCGTGACGCCCGCAACGATCGTCCAGTGCGTGCGCCCCTGCCGCCCCGACAGTTTCGCCTGGCGCAGCAGCAGCACCGCCGATGCCGTCGAGACGAGGCAGACGATCGCCGCCAGGATCACCAGGCGGATGTCATGCTCACCAGTGATGCAATAATAGAGATCGAACATGGGTGCCCCGGCTGGAATCCAAGCCGTCCAGACAGGGGGCGCGGTAAAGTCCGAGTTAATTCAACCGGAACGGACCGCAAAAATATGAGGATTTCCGGGTCATTACCCATTCCGGTCACCGGAATGAGGGGCGACGCATCCGTTTCGGGTAAGTCCGGCATGAAAAAGGCGCGCCCGTTGCCGGAGCGCGCGTTCCTCAATTTCGCGATTCGCGCGAGCAAGAGTTTGGCAGGCATGGATCGTGCCGGACACCTTGGCAGCCTTCCTCTCAAGGGCGAGAAAACCCTTTCCTACACGGAATGTTTCCTGTTTGTTCTGAACGCAATCAAGCAGGAGACACAGGATATGGCCCTCCCCCAAACCACCGTTACCTATAATCGAGGCGACGCGGGCGCTACGACAAGAACGATTGAGAGCAAGCTCAGCGAAACCCTGTCGATCACCGACTTTGGAGCCGTTGCGGGAGACAGCGGAGACCAGACGGCAGCCATCCAGGCGGCCATCGACGCGGCTGCCGCAGCGGGCGGCGGCGCTGTCCTTATTCCGACGGGCGTCTTTCGTATCACCAGCGCGCTAGCGCTCCACAGCAATGTCGAGATCTACGGCTCAGGGCATAAGTCCGTGATTCATCTCGTGAACACCAGCCGCTCCAATGCGTTCCTGGCTATCGGCACACAAGCGCTCCCGCTTTCGGGCATCCGCCTGCGGAACTTCGCGATCCTAGGCGACAAGACATACGACCCGCCCATCTTCCTCACCAATGGCGGCGGCATATTTGCTGAATTCTGCAATAACTGCTCATTCTCGGAGATGCTGGTCGACGGCTTCTCCGACGGCGGTATCTTTGTCCTGAATGGCAATGAGAACAGCATTTGCAACAACCGGATCCGCCGCACCGCTCAAGGCTGCGGCTATTATGCCAATGCGATCAATTGCTACGGAAACGTCCTGATCGGCAACCAGGTGTCGGAGACCGGGCTCTATAACGGGTTGCATCTGGAGGGATCCTTCGGAGATGTCGGCGATGGTTTGGTCATCGGCACCGTCATCACCGGAAACACCGTCATCGATACGCATGAGTGCGGCCTCAATATCGAGCTAGCACCACAAACGGCAGCGACTGCCAACACGATCATCAACTCGGGCCTGGGCTCGACAACCATCGATATGGGGATCAAGCTCTTCGGTGCATATCAAAGCACCGTCGTGGGCAATATCGTCGTCAATGCGCGGGGCTACGGGATCATCGCCGGTGCCAACAGCGGCAACAGCACGATCGCGGGAAATACGACCTACGACAACGGAGGCGGCAGCCTCCTCGTCACCGACAGTTCGCACCCCGGGGGCGCGCCCATCCAGACCTGCGAGAACATATGTATCGGGGCGAACCGCTTCATCGAAGGCGAACCTGCGTTCAGCGGCAACGCGAGCGCCGCCAGCACCGTCCTCGCCTCTACCGATCCCAACCTGCTGGTGCTCAGGCGCGTTTCGTCCAGCAAACGAAACGCGCAGATCGTCTATGGAGATACGCTGACCGCCACGGCGTGGCGCATGGGGGTCGACATTTCGACCGACAACGGGAGCACCCAGTTCGAATGGTGCCGGGACGGAATCGGATCCCTGCTGAAATTGCGGGCCGACGGTCAATTGGTGCCGACGCTGATTCAGGCGGCGGACGATACTGCCGCCGCCGCGGCGGGCGTCGGCATCGGTGCCCTGTACCACACGGCCGGCAATATCCGTGTGCGCCTGAGTTGAGCCCGAATTATCGGCGGGGCTAACACATCAAAGAAAGCGAGCAGGCGCCTGGAAAGGGCGCCTGCTCTCTATCGCTTCGAGGCTAGGCGGCGTCGCCCGTGGCCCCGGCCTTCTTCTTCTCGGCATAGACGCGGATCGGTTCCTTGCGGCCCTCAACCACGTCCTTGTCGATCATCACTTCGTCCACCCCGTCCATCGACGGCAGGTCGAACATGGTGTCGAGCAGAATGCCTTCGAGGATCGAACGGAGGCCGCGGGCGCCGGTCTTGCGCTCGATCGCCTTCTTGGAGACCGAGACCAGCGCGTCATCGGTGAAGCCGAGCTTGACGTTCTCCATCTCGAACAGCTTCTGATACTGCTTGACCAGCGCATTCTTCGGCTCGGTCAGGATCTTGACCAACGCCGCGATATCGAGGTCCTCGAGCGTCGCGACGACCGGCAGACGGCCGACGAATTCGGGGATCAGGCCGAACTTGAGCAGATCCTCCGGCTCGGTCTGGCGCAGCACCTCGCCGGTGCGGCGCTCTTCCGGCGCGGCGACATAGGCGCCGAAGCCGATCGACTTGCCCTGAAGGCGATCGCCGATGATCTTTTCGAGGCCCGAGAAGGCGCCGCCGCAGATGAACAGGATGTTGGTCGTGTCGACCTGGAGGAATTCCTGCTGCGGATGCTTGCGGCCGCCCTGCGGCGGGACGGAGGCGGTGGTGCCTTCCATCAGCTTGAGCAGTGCCTGCTGGACGCCCTCACCCGACACGTCGCGCGTGATCGAGGGATTTTCGGCCTTGCGGCTGATCTTGTCGATCTCGTCGATATAGACAATGCCGCGCTGCGCCCGCTCGACATTATAGTCGGAGGCCTGGAGCAGCTTCAGGATGATGTTCTCGACGTCCTCGCCGACATAGCCGGCTTCGGTGAGCGTCGTGGCATCGGCCATGGTGAAGGGCACGTCGAGGATGCGCGCCAGCGTCTGCGCCAGCAGCGTCTTGCCACAGCCGGTCGGGCCGACGAGCAGGATGTTCGACTTGGCCAGCTCGACCTCGGCACCCTTCGCGCCGTGGTTGAGACGCTTATAGTGGTTGTGCACTGCCACCGAGAGGACGCGCTTCGCCTGCTTCTGGCCGATCACATAATCGTCCAGGACGTCGCAGATCTCCTGCGGCGTGGGCACACCGCCGTCCTTCTTGCTGACCAGCGCCGACTTGGTCTCTTCACGAATGATATCGTTGCAGAGCTCCACGCACTCGTCGCAGATGAACACGGTCGGTCCGGCGATGAGCTTGCGCACCTCGTGCTGCGACTTGCCGCAGAACGAGCAGTAGAGCGTGCTCTTCGAATCGCCGCCACTCAATTTGGTCATTCAATCACCTTTCGCACCAGAAGGGGCGCGTTCCTTTTCCGGGCACATATCCTAACGCGCGCCGGTAAACCCACAATAAAAATCCGGCAGCGCTAACGAAGCGTCACATCGGACTGCCGCATTGCCTCGATATAGTCATGGGCTTCCTTAAGCCCAACCCCCGTGCGGTCACGCACCAGCTTGATCGCCATGATCGGGTTTCCGGTGTGGATCAGCTTCCACAATTCGAGCCGCAACTCCTCCGGCACGTCGATCGCCCTCGCGCTTGCCTCTGCGGGTACGGGAGGGAGCGGTCGCGACGAATCGAAACGCGGCGGGTCGAAACGCGGCGGGGCGATCAGATCATTCCGCTCCCCTGCCCTCCGTCGCAGCGCCCAGAAGAACACCGCCAGCACGACGAGCGCGCCAAGGATCAGCAGGGGAAGCGGGATGTAGATCGCCCGGTCTCCGCTCAGGCGGCGCTGCCGCCCTCGCCTTCCGCCGGCTGCGGACGCTTTTCATACACTTCGTCGACCAGACCGAAGGCCTTGGCCTCGTCCGCCTCGAGGAAGGTGTCGCGGTCCATCGCGGCTTCGATCTTCTCGAGCGACTGACCCGTATACTTGACGTACAGGTCGTTCATCCGGCGCTTGATCCGCAGGATTTCCTTGGCCTGGATCTCGATATCCGACGCCATGCCCTGCGCACCGCCCGAAGGCTGGTGGACCATGATGCGAGCGTTGGTGAGCGCGACGCGCAGGCCCGGCTCACCCGCGGCGAGCAGGAAGCTGCCCATCGACGCGGCCTGGCCGATGCACACCGTGCCGACGCGCGGACGGATATACTGCATGGTGTCGTGGATCGCCATGCCGGCGGTGACCACGCCGCCCGGCGAGTTGATGTACATCCAGATGTCCTTCTTCGGGTTCTCGGACTCGAGGAAGAGCAGCTGGGCGGTGATCAGCGAGGCCATATGGTCCTCGACCGGTCCGGTCACGAAGATGATCCGCTCACGCAGCAGCCGCGAGAAGATGTCGAAGCTGCGCTCGCCGCGGCTCGACTGTTCGATGACGATGGGAACCAGCGCACCGGTGACGGGGTCGGCGGTCATCTGACCGATAAGGGGATGCATGTGCGGGAATCTCGTGCGTGTTGTTTTTGCCCGGGGACTACATCGGCGCTCGGCAAGCCCCGCGCAAGGGGGGAAGACGGTGAACGGATCACCGCTCACGCGGAAGCCGCACGCGAACGGTGAAGCCGCGACCGCCATGCTCGAACCCGATTTCGCCGCCATGGCTGCGCACCGCGTCGCGGCTGATGGTGAGGCCAAGGCCGGTTCCCCCGGTCTCACGCCCGCGCGAGCTTTCGAGCCGCACGAACGGGGCGAAGGCGCGCTCCGCCTCCTCGGGCGGGATGCCGGGGCCGCGGTCACGGAAGGCAATCGAGGCCCAGCCCTCCTCCGCTTCGAGCACGATGTGCACCGCCTCGCCATATTTGCAGCCATTGGCGATGAGGTTGGCGAAGGCGCGCCGTATCGCCACCGGACGGCAACGTATGTCGAGATGGTCCGGCCCTTCGTAGAGGACATCGTCGCCAAGGTCGTGATGCGTGTCCGCAAGGCTGATCAGCATCGCGGCGAGATCGACGGTCTCCATCGGCTCCTGGCTCGCCTCCTCGCGCATGAAGGCCAGCGCGTCGGTCACCATCGTCTCCATCTCGGCCACGTTCGAACGCAGCTGGGCACGCTGATCCTCGTCCTCGACATATTCGGCGAGCAGGCGAAGGCGGGTGAGCGGGGTACGCAGATCGTGCGAGATCGCAGCGAGCATCTGGATGCGCTCATCCACGAAGCGCTTGAGGCGGAGTTGCATCGCGTTGAAGGTGCCCGCGATCGCGGCGAATTCGGGCAGGCGCATGTCGCCGATCAGCGTCGGCTCGCGGTCGCGCCCCAACCGCTCGGCGGCATTGGCGAGGCGGGTGAGCGGCGCGACGATGCTGCGCGCCATCCAGATCGAGAAGATCATCAGGATCAGGAAATTGCCCGCAAAGGTCAGCACCATCCGCATCTGGTGCCAGCGCGCGTCCGTCGTCCGGCGCGCGGTCACGACCAGCCATTGCCCATCGGCGCGCCGCACAGCGATCTCGAGCCGGCCGAGCACGCTGCTGCGGTTGCTCGCCAACTCCTCTGCCGTCAGCAGGGTCGGCACCTTCGGGATAATCGCAACCGCAGTATCGGAAGAACGCTCCCAGGCGTTGTCGCTGAACGTATCCGCCCAGACGCGTACATCGCCTTCAGGCTGTTCGAGCGCGGCCGCTATGGCAGTGCGCAAGCCGCGGCCGAACTCGGCACCGCGGCCGCCCTGCTCGAACGGTGGCGCGACCGAAATACGGTATTCGAGGAAGCCGGCGGCCTCGGCATCACGCGCCGCCTCGACTGGAGCCTTCGCCTCGCGGGCCACTGCCCCGACCAGCCAGTCGCGTTCGACCATCAGAAAAGGCGGCGGCGGGATCAATATGCGCAATGCCTGATCGAGGAGGAATGACGACACCACCGCCAGCACGATGGCAATGCCAAGCCGCATCGAAAGCTTGAGCCGGGGGAGCCGCGGGATCATGCCTGCCCCAGCGGGTCCGCCGCGGCGGAGAAGTAATAGCCACCGTTGCGCACGGTCTTGATCAACTCGGGCGCGTGCGGATCGGCCTCGATCTTGCGTCGCAGGCGGCTGACCTGAACGTCGATGCTGCGATCGATGTTCAGGCTGGAGCGGCCATGCACATAGTCGAGCAGCTGATCGCGGCTGAGCACCTGTTGCGGATGCTGGACCAGCGCGACCAGCAGGTCGAACTCACCCGTGGTCAGCTCGACCAGCGAGCCCGCGGGCGAAACCAGCGTGCGCTTGGCCGTATCGAGCGTCCAGCCCGCGAAACGGAAACGGTCGGCGGCGATCTCCAGCGGTGCAGCCGGGATCATCGCGGCGCGGCGCAATGCCGCCCGGATACGGGCAAGCAGTTCGCGCGGGTTGAACGGCTTGGGGACATAGTCGTCAGCACCGAGTTCGAGCCCGATCACCCGGTCGGTATCGTCGCCCCTTGCGGTCAACAGGATGATCGGGATCGTGCTGCGTGCGCGCAGCCGCTGGCATAGAGTGAAACCGTCGTCGCCCGGCATCATCACGTCGAGCACGACGACATCGAAGCGGAACTTGCCGATCAGCTCGGTCATCTGCCGCCCGTCTTCGGCCGCCGTCACGCGCAGGCCGTTGTCGCTGAGATACCGAGCGAGCATCGTGCGGATCTGCCGGTCGTCATCGACGACGAGGATATGGGCGCCTTCCTGCCTTGCCATGGCCGTCAGATAGCGTCCGGCCGGACCCGAGTCTGCAGCCGTAACATTCTGCAACAAACCGAAACCGGGCTGAAATCGGGTGGGCCGCACCGCGGCCTATAGCGCCGCTACCCCATTCCCCATGGAGTATCCCCTATGCCCGTCATGCTTGCATTCCATTGCCGCGTCAGCCTGCGCAGCGCGCTGCCGCTTCTCATCGTTCCCGCCATCTGCCTGATCGCATCGCAGGCGCGCGCGCAGTCGCGCGAAGACGAGGGCGGCGACTGGCAGGTGATGCTGGGCGCGGGCGCGATCTACTCGCCCGATTTCGAAGGATCGGACGAATATGAGGTTCAGCCCTTCCCCTTCGTCTCGGTCGAGTATCGCGACCTCGCCTATATCCGCGGGCCGGAGATCGGGGTGAACCTGATCCGCCTCAAGGCATCCGACGACTTCAGCATCAAGGCGGGGCCCCTTGCGCGCTATCGCCGCGACCGCAAGGTCAAGCGCAATGCGGACCTGAGCGGACTTGGCGATGTCGGCACCGCGGTCGAGCTGGGCGGCGCGGTGGCGCTCGAATACAAACAGGCCTGGGTCCGCCTGTCGCTGGCCAAGGACGTCGCCGGCGGTCATGACGGCCTGGTCGGCGAAGGCGAAGCGGGGGTCCGCTTCAACCTCAGCGACACGCTGATCGCCTCCGCCAGCGCCAAGGCGAGCTGGGCCGACAAGGACTATATGGGTACCTATTTCGGGGTGACCGCGGTGCAGGCCGCGCGAAGCGGCCTGCCGGTCTATCGCGCCGAAAGCGGGCTCAAGGACGTCGGTGCAGGGCTGAGCCTCAGCTACATGCTCGGCCGCAACTGGATGGTGACCGCGGTAGGCGGCTATTCGCGGCTGATGGGCGATGCCGCCGATGCGCCGCTGGTGAAGCGCTACGGATCGCCGGACCAGTTGCAGGGCGGGCTGTTCCTCGCCTACCGATTCTAGGATCCGTAAGTCTCTTCCCCGCCTTCCTCCTCCGCCATTCCCCCGGCGGAGGGGGATTTTCTATTCGGGGCGAAGCGGTCCGGGCAGGGCCAGATAGGCGAGGCGCCGCACCTCGCGCCGCCCGCGCACCACCGTATCGAGGATCAGCCCCGCGAACAGGCTGAGCGCCGAGAGGATGACGAGACCGGTAGCAAGGATCGCGGTCGGGAAGCGCGGCACCAGGCCGGTCTGCGCATAGGTGATCGCCAGCGGCACCGAGAGAAGCAGCGCGAGGAGTCCGAGCAGCCCCGCAACCCAGCCGAAGAACAGCATCGGCTTCTCGATCCGGTAGAGCGTCAGGATCGTGCGTGCGATGCGGAAACCGTCGCGATAGGTAGAGAGCTTCGACGCCGAACCCTCGGGCCGGGCGAGGTAGCGCGTCTCTGCCTCCCCAACCGGCATCTTGAGCTCGAGCGCGTGGACGCTGATCTCGGTCTCGATCTCGAACCCCGCCGAGAGCACGGGAAAGCTCTTCACGAAGCGGCGCGAGAAGACGCGGTAACCTGAGAAGATGTCCGTGAAGCTGCGCCCGAACAGCCGCGCAAGCAGCCCGGTCATCACGCGATTGCCCAGCACATGCCCGCGGCGATAGGCGTCGGTCGCCTCATGCACGCGCGTGCCGACGACCATGTCGAGGCCGTCGTTCAGCACCTTGTCGATCATCGCGGGCGCGGCGGCGGCGTCATAGGTCGCGTCGCCATCGGCCATCACATAGATGTCGGCATCGACGTCGGCGAACATGCGGCGGACGACATTGCCCTTGCCCTGCATCCGCTCGCTGCGGACGATCGCACCAGCTTCGCGCGCCACCTCGACCGTGCGGTCGCGGCTATTGTTGTCATAGACATAGATGGCCGCCCCCGGGAGCGCAGCGCGGAAGGCCGCGACGGTCTGCCCGATCGCGGCTTCTTCATTGTAGCAGGGCAGGATGACCGCGACTTTGGATTCCATAGCCGTGCCATAGGGCCGAAATCGTAACGATTCGACCACTTTGTGGTGTGGCGCCGAGGCACTCGCCTGAAACGAAGAACCCCGCCGCGCCGGGTGGCGAGGCGGGGTCCTTGTGTCGCTTGCGCGGAAGAAAGCGTTAGTCGGCCTTCTTCTTGGCCGGAGCCTTCTTCTTGGGGGCTTCCTCAGCCGCGTCGTCGGCCTTGGCGGCTGCCTTCTTGGCCGGCGCCTTCTTGGCAGGAGCCTCGGCTTCGTCAGCCGCAGCTTCCTTCTTGGCGGCAGCCTTCTTGGCGGGCTTCACCTCTTCAGCGGCAGGAGCCTCGTCCTTCTTGGCCTTGGCCTTCTTCGCCGGCTTGTGGTCGTGGTCATGGTCGTGACCGCAGCCCGGGCCGTGGACGTGGGGGACCGCGCCCTCCTCGCTCTCGATCGCGGCTTCCAGTTCCTCGCGCGTCACTTCGCGCTCGGTGACTTCGGCCTTCTCGAACAGGAAGTCGACGACCTTGTCCTCGTACAGCGGCGCGCGCAGCTGGGCAGCGGCCATCGGCTCCTGCTGGATGTACTGGACGAAGCGCTGCTGGTCCTCGGGGCGGTACTGCTGGGCTGCCTGCGCGATCAGGCGGTTCATCTCCGCCTGGGTCACCTCGACGCCGTTCGCCTGGCCGATCTCCGACAGGAGCAGGCCGAGGCGCACGCGGCGCTCGGCGATCGCCTGATAGTCACCCTTCTCGGCTTCCAGTTCCTTCTTGGCAGCCTCAGGATCTTCCTCGTGGCTCGCCTCATGCTCGAGCTGAGCCCAGATCTGCTGGAACTCGGCTTCGACCATCGACGGCGGGACCGGGAAGTCGTGGCCCGCGGCGAGCTGGTCGAGCAGCTTGCGCTTCATATAGGTGCGGGTCAGGCCGCCGGTCTCGTTCTCGAGCTGGCCCTTGAGGATAGTGCGCAGCTGGTCGAGGCTCTCGAGGCCGAGATTCTTCGCGAAATCCTCGTCCACCTTGGTCTCGCCGGCGGTCTTCACCGCGGTGATCTTGAGGTCGAAGGTCGCGGGCTTGCCGGCCAGCGTGTCGACGCCATAATCCTCAGGGAAGGTCACTTCGATCTGCTTCTCGTCGCCGGCCTTCACGCCGACGAGCTGGTCCTCGAAGCCCGGGATCAGACGGCCGGTGCCGATCTCGACCGACATCGCTTCTCCGGTGCCGCCGTCGAAGGCGACGCCGTCGACCTTGCCGACGAAGTCCATCGTGACCTGGTCGCCCTGCTTCGCCTTGTGCTTGGCGGGCGCGTCTTCCCATGCCTTCTGCTGACCGGCGATCTGCGCGATCTGCGTGTCGATCGCGCTCTCGTCCGCCGGGACGATCAGGCGCTCGAGCTTCAGGCCCTCGATCGACGGGGTCGGGACGTCAGGGAGCACTTCGAGCTCGACCTTGACCTCGGCGTCCTTGCCGGGCGCGAAATCGCCCTCGAGGCTGACCGAAGGCTGCATCGCCGGACGCAGCTTGTGGTCGGCCAGAAGCTGCTGAACGCCTTCCTGGATCGTCGTGTTGAGCGCGTCCTGGGTCAGCGCTTCGCCGTGCATCTTGCGGACGAGGTTGGTGGGAACCTTGCCGGGACGGAAGCCGGGCATGCGGATCTGGGGCGCCACCCGCTTCACTTCGGCATCGACGCGCGAGTCGATGTCCTTCGCAGTGATCTTCAGGGTGTAGGCGCGCTTCAGGCCCTCGTTAAGCGTCTCGACAGTCTGCATTTCTTTCAGGCTTCCTGCTCTGGAAGTGGAATCGGTTTCGCGGCGTCCACCACGTGCGCCGGGCGGAAACTGGTGCGGGCGAAGGGACTCGAACCCCCACATCTTTCGATACTGGTACCTAAAACCAGCGCGTCTACCAGTTCCGCCACGCCCGCATTCAGGGACACCGCAGGTCGGGCGCGTCTATAGCAAGGGATGGGCCGGGGGCAAGCGGCGATACGTCCGTGGCGTGACGGAACCATTGCAAGGCGAGACGGGCAAGGATGAACCGCGGCGCGGCGCGGCGCGTTGATCGAGGGAAAAGGAGTTTCCCGATGCCCGTCGAACCGCCGATCCGTCCAACGGTGCCCCCGCCAGAGGCGCCCCCTGCCCCGCAGCCCGGCCAGCCGGTGCCGGGCGGGCCGGAGATCCACCCGCCCCAGCCCGATATCGATGTGCCGGCGCCACAGCCCGACGGCGATCCGCCCGCGACGCCGGTCCAGCCGGTGGCGTGAACCACGCATGATGGAAAGCAATCGGCCGCCCCGCCTTCTCCAGCGGTTAACCGGCTACCGCGAACTCATACACCTGTTCCGATACGTCCTTCTTCCGGGCGGAGGCTGGTGCAACCACGACGCTTATGAAACCATATTGCCCGGGCTCGAGGTCGCGGGACGGGGTCACCCGATACTGGCCCGGCGCCACCTCTTCGCTCGTGAACGGAATCGCGGATTGCGAAACCTTGCCCTCAGGGCCGGAGAAGCCGCCGACGGCAGCCAGCGTCAGTTGCCGCTGATTCTCATGCACTTCAAAGCGGACCAGTTGATAGTCACGCGGCGAAATCCCCGTCGTAACACCGACATAGTCGGACGATGCGCCGCCGGTGGCGGCCGGTGCGGCGAAGCAGAAACGAAATGCGGGCCGCACGGCAGCCAGCCGGGTCGATGCGCTCATCCCGGGCAGGACCGTCTTGACCTTCATCTTGTTGCCGCCGACCGGACCCAGCAACATGGCACCCAGCATGCCGGTTACCTTGCGGCGATCCGCCTTGACCAGCGGCAGCGCGATCAGCGTATCATCGGCAGCGACGGCGTGGACACCAGGGGCACAGGCCGAGGCGGCGTCCTGCTGCGGTACGGTGAGGACCAGCGATTTCAGCAGCATTGCCGAGGCGAAAGACATCATGCTCATTGTCCGGCCTCGATCGGCAGCGCCCGGTTCAGCAACTGGCCGGCATGATTGCCGAAACGCACGGCCGCCGTGTAGCGCGCCGGCTCACGCGCCAATCCGCTGACGCCCTGCGGCAGGCTCATCGACTCGCGCCAGGGCTGCACCTGCATCGCCTCCGCCACGGTATAGGCGCGCTCCTCGATGTCGGCGCTCGATCGCAGCGGTTTGAGTGCCGCCCAGGGGGAACTGCCGTTCTCCGGCCCGATATGGATCGTGCCCATGTCCGTGATACGGCCGGGAGCGACTTCGAACTGATAGCTGCCGAGGCAGAAGCAGGTCGTCGGCCCACCCTGGATGACATAGAGGCCGGGCGTGACCGCGACGAGATAGGTGCGAACATGATCGCCCTCCGCCACGAACGGCTTGGTGCCGATCGACACGGTGCGATCCGCACCCTTCGCAACAGGATTGCCCTTGGCCCGCCCTTCGCCGCGAATGTCCTGCAAGACCGGATCATAAGGCGCGATCTGCAGCACGTTCCACAGATCCGGCGCCCGTTCGCCCATCCGTACCAGGATATAGCCGCTGGCAGGGTCAAGCGTGGCGGGCACCGTCTTCATCACGGTGGCGGGCGGCGGTGCGGCAGGAGCAGCCGCGAGCGCAGCGGCAAGAACGAGCGTCTTCATGGTTCCATCCTCGTCATGCCGTCGGTCGAGGCGAGCGCGCGATCGGCGAGCTTCTCGCGCATCTCCTTCCACGAACCGTCATAGGTGAGCTTGGCCTGCTCCTTGCTCATCGGGTAGCGGGCATAGCCCTTGACGCTCATGCACTTACGCAGCGCCGCGTCGAACATGTGCCGCCGCTGCGCGCCCTTCATGAAGCCTTGCACCAGACCGACCGCGGCGGCACCGGCGATACCGGGCGCATAGACATAGCCCGGCTGCGGAGGCTTCACCCCGCTCGCTAGGTCGCGACATTCCTCAAAGTCGGCCAGAACCTGCTCGCGCGATGCGGTGGGCTGGCTGAAGAAGTTATATTTGTCGGCGTCGTCCGCTTCCTGAGCCCGGCCTGCGGCCGCCGGCTCCCGAGCCGCCGCAGTTCCCGGCAATATCGCCGACACGGCCACAAGCACGGCGCAGACGCGACGCGCCAATCCACTCGATGGCATCGAAATCCTCCCCCTGTTCAAAGGCTTCCCGCGATTCGCCGGGAGGCCGCCCCAAGGTGAAGACTATCGCGCGTGCAGGGCCGCGCAAGCGGGAAACCGGAGGGTTGCGTTCGCGCGAACTAGCGCGTGCAGAAGGCGACGAAGTGCTTGATCGCCTGTTTGCCCGCCGCAGTGCCGGTCATGCCGGTGGTGGTGCCCGCGGCGGTCATGCGCAGCCAGCCATTGGCGGCGAAGGCACGGATGAATGGCGAACCCCCCGCAACTTCCTGCGAGGTGAAGTGCGGGGGCTCGTCTTCCAGCGCCTCGGTCGTGCCGGGGAGGCGCAGGGTTTGCGGGCCCGATGTCAGCACGATCGCCTTCAGCGCGGGATCACCGCCGGAAATGCTTGCGAAGATCCGGTTGCCGCCCTGCTCGCAACTGAAGTTGAGCGGCTGATCGTCGGTGCCGTCGACCTCATAGGCGAGGATCGCACTCGACACGCGGCTCTCCTCGTCGATGCGGATCGCCCAGTCATAGCCGTCGCTGACCGGCGGCGGAGCGGCGACGCGCTGAGCGCTGGCCGGACCCGCAATCAGCAGGCCGAGCACAGCAACGGACAGCAACGGCTTGCGCTTCATCGACCCGTTCTCCGTCCGCTCAGCCGGCGAGTGCCTTCTTGAGCAGCTCGTTGACCACGCCCGGATTGGCCTTGCCGCCCATCGCCTTCATCGTCTGGCCGACGAAGAAGCCGAACAAGGCTTCCTTGCCGCCGCGATACTGTTCGAGCTGGCCGGGATTCCTGGCGAGGACGTCGGCGATCATCGCCTCGATCGCGCCGGTATCCGAGGTCTGCTTGAGCCCGCGCTCCTCGACGATCGCCGCCGGGCTGCCGCCGGTTTCGAGCATGATCTCGAACACCTGCTTGGCGAGGCTGCCCGAGAGGGTGCCGTCTGCGACCAGGCCGAGCAGTTCAGCCGCCTGAGCGGGCGAGACCGGGCTGTGCTCGATATCCTTGCCGAGCTTGTTGAGCGCGCCGAACAGCTCCGAGGTGACCCAATTGGCCGCCGCCGGCCCCTTGGCGCCCGCGTCGAGCAGCGCATCGAAGTAACGCGCCGATTCGACCTCGGCGGTCAGCACGCCCGCATTATACGGGGTGATGTCGAGCGCGAGGTAACGCGCGCGCTTGGCGTCGGGCAGCTCGGGCAGCGAGGCACGGCAGGCGTCGAGAAACGCGTCGTCGAGCTCGAGCGGGAGCAGGTCGGGATCGGGGAAATAGCGATAGTCGTGCGCATCCTCCTTGGAGCGCATCGACCGCGTCTCGCCCTTGTCCGGATCGAACAGGCGGGTTTCCTGGACGATCTTGCCGCCGCTCTCGATCACGTCGATCTGGCGCAGCGCTTCGATCTCGACCGTCTGCATGACGAAGCGGACCGAGTTGACGTTCTTGGTCTCGGTCCGGGTACCGAAGGCCTCACCCGGCTTGCGCACCGAGACGTTGACGTCGGCGCGCATCGAGCCCTGGTCCATATTGCCGTCGCACGAGCCGACATAGCGCAGGATCGAGCGCAGCTTCGACAGATACGCCCCTGCTTCCGCGGGCGAGCGCATATCGGGCTTGGAGACGATCTCCATCAGCGCCACGCCCGAACGGTTGAGGTCGACATAGGAGAGGCGCGGATGCTGGTCGTGCATCAGCTTGCCCGCGTCCTGCTCGACATGGATGCGCTCGACGCCGATCGTCTTGATGGCGCCTTCCACCTCGATCTCGATCTCGCCCTCACCCACCAGCGGGTGGTAGAGCTGGCTGATCTGATAGCCCTGCGGCAGATCGGCGTAGAAATAGTTCTTGCGGTCGAACCGCGACCATTTGTTGATCTGGGCGTCGATCGCCATGCCGGTGCGCACCGCCTGACGGATGCACTCGCGGTTCGGGACCGGGAGCATGCCGGGCATCGCCGCATCGATCAGCGACACCTGGGTGTTCGGCTCGGCGCCGAACTCGGTCGCGGCGCCCGAGAAGAGCTTGGCGTTGGACGTGACCTGGGCGTGGACCTCAAGGCCGATCACGACCTCCCACTCACCGGTTGCGCCTTTGATGCGATAGCTTGATTCAGTCATTTGCCTGCAACTTCCGTTCGGCGCGCTTAGCGCGGCGCCTTTTGGAGTAGTATCCCCAGCCCAGCCCCGCACAGAGACCGAACACATCCGCAGCGAACATCGCGAGCGGCATAGCGACGATGGCTATGGCCGCGATGCACGCATCTTCCATCCTACCACCATTGCTCCGGCTGTGCCGTGAACCCGGCGCGCTGTTCGATCGCGAGCGACGCATTGAGCACGCCCTGTTCGTCGAACGGCTTGCCGATGATCTGCAGGCCGAGCGGGAGCCCGTCCTTGTCGAGCCCGCCGGGGACCGACATCGCCGGGATGCCCGCGAGGCTGGCCGGAACCGTGAAGACGTCGTTCAGATACATCGCCAGCGGATCGGCCTGCTTCTCGCCCAGCGCAAACGCCGCCGAGGGCGCCGTCGGGGTGAGCAGCAGGTCGCACTGCGTCCACGCCTTCTCGAAATCCTGCGCGATCAGCGTGCGGACCTTCTGCGCCTGCGTGTAATAGGCGTCATAGAAGCCTGCCGAGAGCACATAGGTGCCGATCAGAATGCGGCGCTGCACTTCCGGGCCGAAGCCCGCGGCGCGGGTCGCGGCGTACATTTCCTGCAGGTTTGCGCCATCGGGCAGGTCGCGCTGGCCGTAGCGCACGCCGTCATAGCGGGCGAGGTTCGACGAGGCTTCCGCCGGAGCGATGATGTAATAGGCCGGGAGCGCGTATTTGGTGTGCGGCAGCGAGACCTCGACGATCTCGGCGCCCGCATCCTTCAGCCAGTCGATGCCCTGCTGCCACAGCGCCTCGATCTCGGAGGGCATGCCGTCGACGCGATATTCCCTGGGGATGCCGACCTTCTTGCCGCGCAGATCGGCCGAGAGCGCCGCTTCCCAATTGGGCACGGCCATGTCGAGCGAGGTCGCGTCCTTCGCGTCGAAGCCGGCCATCGCTTCGAGCATGATTGCGCAGTCGCGCACGTCGCGCGCCATCGGCCCGGCCTGATCGAGCGAGCTGGCGAAGGCGACCACACCCCAACGCGAGCAGCGGCCATAGGTCGGCTTGATGCCCGAAATGCCGGTGAACGCCGCAGGCTGACGGATCGAGCCGCCGGTGTCGGTGCCGGTCGCCGCGGGAACGAGCCGCGCGCTGATCGCCGAGGACGAACCGCCCGACGAACCGCCCGGCGCGAGCGCGGCATTGCCGCCATCCTTGCGCCGCCAGGGCGAGATCACGTTGCCGAAATAGCTGGTCTCGTTCGACGAGCCCATCGCGAACTGGTCGAGGTTGAGCTTGCCGAGCATGCCCGCGCCCGCATCCCACAATTTCTGCGAGACGGTCGATTCATAGACCGGCTTGAACCCCTCCAGCATGTGGCTGGCGGCGGTGGTCTGCACGCCCTTGGTGCAGAACAGGTCCTTCATGCCGATCGGCACGCCGGCGAGCGGCTTGAGCGTCTCGCCCGCAGCGCGCGCGGCGTCGGCAGCGCGGGCCGCGGCGATCGCGTGATCGGGGGTCTCGACGATGAAGGCGTTGAGCTGCTTGGCGGCGCTCACCTTGGCGACGAAAGCGTCGGCGACCTCGACCGCGGAGAAATCGCCCGAACGGACGCCGTCACGGATCGCCGCGACGCCGAGGGTGGTTACATCAGTCATTATTCGATCACCTTCGGCACGGTGAAGAAGCCATGCTCGGCGAGCGGCGCATTGGCGAGCACATCCTCACGGATGCCGCCGTCAGTAACGACGTCGTCGCGCAGGCGCAGCGTGTTGGGGATTACGGCGGTCATCGGCTCGACCGACGAGGTATCGACCTCGCCCAGCTGCTCGATCCAGCCGAGGATGTTGTTGAGCTCGGGCACGAGGCGCTCGGCGGCGGCATCGTCGATCGCGATGCGCGCGAGGCTCGCGACCTTCTTCACGGTTGCGGTATCTACGGACATGAAGGGGCGCCTAGCAGCGACGCCCCCATTGCATCAAGCGCGGTTATTCGAAGGGGACGCCGACCGGTTCGCCACCGACAAAGACCTGGCGGCGTTCAACCTTGCGGATTTCGACCGCGCCGGACTTCAGTCCCGCCTCGGTGCGTGCAGCAGCGACGGTATCGACGGGCGCCTCAGGGAGCTTGCCGGCAGGGGTCCATTTGTTGTCAACGAACACATAGCGATCCAGATCTGAGAGCGCGCAGCCGCTCCCTCTCTGCTTTCTGCTCTGCACCGCAGCTGCCCCGAAACAGGAATCGATCAGCAACACCGCCTCGCGTCCGCCGGGCTGGAAGGCCAGGGTGCAGGGCACATCACGACACTGCCAGCTCGCGGCAATCGCCGCACGCAGATCGGGCGGCAGGGCAGTCCCCACTGGCAGGACGCGAAGCGTCCTGTCGAGCGCGGCAAGGCGGGGCGCGGGATCGGGCTCCGTGCGTTCGACATCCCAGCGGGATTCCTTCTTGGCGATGTCGGCGGCGATCCGGCGGAAGACCGGGTTCCCGGATGCCGCCAGCTTTTTGAGCGCCGCCCTACCCGGCTCACCGAAGTCGAAGGCCAGCGCCGCCCAGTCGAACCTGTCGGGCGCGACCCGCCCCGATTCGAGCCGTGCGACCTGATCGCGGGTCGAGATCGCGTTGAAGCTGACGATCGGGGTCGCGAGCAGCAACGCGACGCCGCAAGTGATGATCGCCAGGTTGAGGTTGGCGGGCCGCACCTTCTCCGCCCAGTCCTTGCGCCCCCGGATCACGCTGACGAGATACGCGACCGCCACCACGCTGGCGAGAATAACGAAGGTCAGCGCCCAGAGCCGGTCGGGCGTAAAGCCGTATTGGCCGATGCGAAGCCCTGTCGCGACCGCGGCAATGCCGGCGAGCGGGAAGATCACCACCGCCAGGATCATCGCGGCCCAGCGCAGCACGCGGTTGCGTGGGGCGTCGTCGGCGCCATTGCCGATCACCGCATTGACCAGCAGCAGGGCGCCGAGCGTGCAACCGAGCAGGATCGGCGTGGTCGACTTGGTTGCATCCCACAAGGGCTGAAGCCCGGTAAAGGGCAGTGCGAGCAGGAACAGGCCAAGGCCGATCGCCAGCACCGGCGCGAGTACGCCCAGCACCAGCATCGCAACATTCTGAAGCAGCGAGACGATCCGGCTATGCTCGCGGAGCAACGCCAGGCCGGTACCGAAGGACAAGCCCACCAGCGCGCGCCAGAACCATTCGTCCCGCAGCAGGTTGCCGAGGAACTTGATCCCGATCAGTTCGAACAGCGCCGCGAGCAGGAACGACAGCAGTAACGTCACCCCGACGAACGCCCAGCCCAGGCACCACAGCACCGCGTTGGTCCAGGCGTGATCGTGCGCGGCAGCGTAGGCGATCGGCCGGAAGCCCGATTCGCGCCCTGCCTGAAACAGCGGCGCGGCGATGCCGACGGCGAGCGCGAGGCTGAACACGCGCCACCCCTCGGTGCTGCTCCAGCCCGATGTCGCGCCGTTGAAATAGAGGATCAGCGCGGCCACCGCACCGCAACTCAGCGCGAACGCGACCGAGCGCCGCAGGTCCGTGCGGATCACCACAAATCCGAACACCAGCGCCGAGACGCTGGCGAAACTGAGCAGCGCAAGCCGGGCGGCACTGATCTGAGCCTGATAGCCGGTGCCGACGATCCAATGGACGACTAGTCCTGTGGCAAGGCCAAGGCCCGCCAGAATCGCCGGCAAGAGCGGCCAGCGCTCGTCCTGATCCTCAATCCGAATCGTCATGCCCCTGCCCTCTCCCACGGTGCCGTGTCATGAAGGTTGCATCCTTCGCAACCATCGCGCAACGGAACGCGATTGCCCGGCAGCGCATTATGCTGCAATGCACAATAGGAGCCCTGAGTGGCGCGCAAGTTCCTCTATATCGTGGCGGTATTGATCGTGCTCGCGATTGCAGCAACCTTTGCCTATCGGATCTGGGGTGCCGAACTGCTGCGGCAGGCGATGGTGCCGGGCGGGCGATTCGAATCGCAGGCGGCACTCCCGGCTGACAGCTACAAGCGCGCCGAAATGTGGCTGGCGCGGCCCGACAAGCCGGGTAATCCGGCGCTGTGGGTGCCCGAAGGCTATGCGGCGGCGAAGGAACCGGCCGCAGCTGTGTTCTTCATCCACCCGACATCCTACCTCAACCGCGCGCACTGGAATGCACCGCTGGAGGACAAGGAGGCAAATGACCGCGCCGCCCTGTTCCTGCGCGGACAGGCAAGCGCGTTCAACGGTGCGGGCGCGGTTTGGGCGCCGCGCTATCGTCAGGCGACCTTCGGGGCCTTCCTGACCAGCAAGGAAGATGCTCAGCAGGCGCTCGACCTCGCCTATCGCGACGTTTCGGCGGCTTTCGACCAGTTTCTCGCCGAAGCCGGCGACCGCCCGATCATCCTGGCCGGACACAGCCAGGGTGCACTCCACCTGACGCGCCTGTTGCACGACCGGGTGGCGGGCCAGCCGCTCGCGAAGCGGGTGATCGCGGCCTACGTCGTCGGCTGGCCGGTTTCGAAGACCGCGGATCTGCCCAAGCTCGGCCTCGGCGAGTGTACCGCCGCCGACCAGACCGGCTGCATCCTGTCGTGGCAGAGCTTCGCCGAGCCGGCCGATCCCTCGCTGCTGCTCGATACCTTCGACGCCTCGAACGGCTTCACCGGTGCGGCGCGTGCGGGCACGCCGATGATCTGTACCAACCCGATTACCGGCACACCGGGCACGAAGGCCGATGCGAAGGCCAATCTCGGCACCCTCGTCCCCTCCGCCGATTTCTCGAGCGCGGCGCTTCAGAAGGGCACGGTCCCGGCGCGATGCGACGGGCGCGGCGTGCTGACGATCGGTAGCGCTCCGGAAGGCATTGGCGGGCAATATGTGCTGCCCGGCAACAATTATCATGTGTTCGACTATTCGCTGTTCTGGGCGAATGTCCGCGCCGATGCCGAACGGCGGCTGGGCGCGTTCCGCAAGCAGCGCGTAGCGGCGCTGATCACGCAGAGCGCATTCGGATGATCACCACCGACCGAGATACCTTTCGCGAGGCGCTGCCCCAAGGCGGGCGGCTGCTGGGGCTGGACGTCGGCACCAAGACGATCGGCACCGCCCTTTGCGATGCGGGCTGGTCGTTCGCCAGCCCTGCTCACCTGATCAAGCGAACCAAGTTCACCCTGGACAAGGCGGCGATGGCCACCCTGATCGCCGAACAGCAGGTGAAGGGGCTGGTGATCGGCCTCCCGCTCAACCTCGACGGCACGGATTCGCCGCGCACCCAGTCCACCCGAGCCTTTGCCCGGAATGTCGAGGATCTGGGCCTGCCCGTGCTGCTGTGGGACGAGCGCTGGTCGACCGCCGCGGTCGAGCGGCAGATGATCGCCGAGGATCTGTCACGCGCCAAGCGTGCCGAACGGGTGGACAAGCTTGCCGCCAGCTACATCCTGCAAGGGGCGATCGACGGGCTGGCCACCGGCTGAACGGTTTCCGAGGTTACAATGTTGCACTAGCGCGCCGGAACGGGCAGCGTCGCGCAACTTCACAGACTCGGGGGTTCTTCATGCGCCAGTTGCTTCTCGCCGCCACGTTCCTTGCTGTTCCCGCTTTGACACCGGTCGCGGTCGCGCAGGACAAGCCCGCAGCGGCAAAGGACGGCCCCCTCTCCGCCAAGGCAGAGGCCGAAGCGGCGCAGGTGCGTGCGCCGGTCGAGGAGCAGAGCGCGGTGAGCAAGGGCAGCGTCACCGTAAGCGGACAGCGCATCGCCTATACCGCGACCGCGGGGACGCTGACGATCCGCGACGACGAGGCGAAGCCTTCCGCCAGCTATTTCTATACGGCCTACACCAAGGACGGCGGCGGTAGCGATCGCCCGGTCACCTTCTTCTACAATGGCGGTCCGGGGTCACCGACGATCTGGCTGCACATGGGCAGCTTCGCGCCGGTGCGCGTGACCACCGCCAATCCCGAATATATCCGCCCCGCACCCTATGGCTTCGGGCCGAACCCCTATTCGCTGATCGACAAGAGCGACCTTGTCTTCATCGACATGATCGGCGCCGGCTGGTCGCGGCCGCTGGGCGAGAAGACCGGCAAGGACTTCTGGGGTGTCGACCAGGATGCCGAGGGCTTTGCGCGGGCGATCACCCGCTACATCACCAAGAACAACCGCTGGCGCAGCCCCAAGATCCTGTTCGGCGAAAGCTATGGCACGCTGCGCAACCCGGTGGTCGCGGCAAAGCTGGAGCAGGCGGGCGTCAGCCTGAACGGCATGGTCCAGTTCTCGACCATCATGAACTATGGCGTGCGCCAGTCGGGCTATGACCAGAATTACCTGACGCTGCTTCCGACGATGGCGGCGACGGCCTGGTACCATAACCGCCTGCAGAACCGTCCGGCCGACCTGCGCACCTTCCTCGACGAGGTGCGCGGCTTCACCACCGGCGCCTATGCCGCGGCGCTGGCCAAGGGATCGAACATCCCGGCGGAGGAGAAGCAGGCGGTCGCAAGGCAGATGGCTGGCTATATCGGCCTCAGCAAAGCCTTCATCCTGCGCGCGGACCTGCGCATCGACCTGTCGCATTTCCAGACCGAGCTCATGCGCGACCGGCGGCTGGCCGCTGGGCGGCTCGATTCGCGCTACACGCTCAACATGACCGACGCGAATGCGGACAGCCCGGGCGACGACCCCTCCTCGACCGCGATCTCGGGCGCCTTCGTCGCGACGTTCCAGGATTATGCCACCCGCGTACTCGGCTTCAAGACCGACCTCACCTATCGCATGACCGCGCGCGGACCGGGGTTCAACTGGGACTGGAACCACCGCGCGCCCAATACGACCCAGCCGCAGACCACGCCCAATACCGGGCTGGACCTTGCCTGGACGATGCGGACCAACCCCTATCTCAAGGTGATGTTCGTCAACGGCTATTACGACTTCGCCACGCCCTTCTTCGGCGCGGAGTTCGACGCCTCGCACATGCTGCTGGACGAGGGGCTGCAGCGGAACATCGACTTCACTTACTATGAGGCGGGGCACATGGTGTACCTCAACCCCGACGAGCTGGCGAAGATGCACGCCGACCTTGGCCGCTGGTACGACAAGGCGCTCTCCGCCCCTGCCCGTCCGGCACCGCGTCCTGCGACGCAGCCCGCGGACTAGGCCGGCGGCGGGCCGTAGCGGTTGGCTCCGGGCGTCCCGCTCTTGGTGGTGAAGAACACGAGCAGCAAGATCGTCGCCAGATAGACGACGTTGTTGACGAACAGCAGGAAGAAGAGCTGCATATCGGGGGCCGCACCGCGGCTCCCGAACAGCTGGGGCATCAACCAGAATCCGACCAGCAGAAATGGGATTGGCAGCAATGCCCAGAACCCGCTCCGCCCGCTGTCATGGAGACGGCGCGTCAGCGCGGCGCCGAGGAGCAGGATCACAATCGCGCCGAATGCTGCGCTTAGCGTCAGAAAGGGGAGAAACGCCGGAACCAGCTCCGGGTGATGTCCCTCGACTCGCACCGAATAGTGACCCGGGCCGACCGTGCGGGTGACGAGCTCGGGATTCTCTCGCGCAATCCGTTCGACGCCGGCGAACCAGCCACTCAAGGCGAAGCGCGCCGCAAAGCTGAAGGCGACGAACAGCGTGAACAACACCGTTCCCGCCCATGCCCAGAACTGATCCACCGTCTCGCGCCCGGAAAAGCGGTGGAAGCTGGTCAGGTGACGCCGCAGGTTCGCGAGATAGATCTTCATCGCCTTCAACGTCCCGCAACCGAAACGACCGGTCAAGCGGCTTGCGCCCCCCGCCCTCCCCCGCTAACCGCAGGGTTTAATGCAACCGCCGATCGATCATCGCCCCGGCGCCCAGATTCAGGGGCGCGCCGTGTTTCCGCACGCGCACCTGACGGGTATTTCCGGGCTTCAGCCGCACGAGATATTGTTCCTCCTCGACGAGGCCGAACAATGGATCGAAGCCAATCGCAGCCGCGCCAAGAGCGACCACCGGCTCGACGGGCTCACCCAGATCAATGCCTTTTTCGAGAATTCGACGCGCACGCTGCTCTCGTTCGAGATTGCGGGGAAGCGGCTGGGCGCGGATGTCGTCAACATGCACGCCGCGCAGTCGAGCGTGAAGAAGGGCGAGACGCTGATCGACACCGCGATGACGCTCAACGCGATGCGGGCGGATGTGATCGTGATCCGGCACATGAGCTCGGGCGCGGTTCAGTTGATCGCCGACAAGGTCGACTGCCCGGTGCTCAACGCCGGCGACGGCAGCCATGAACATCCCACTCAGGCACTGCTGGATGCGCTGACGATCCGCCGCCGCCGCGGGAGCATCGCGCATCAGCGCGTGGTGATCTGCGGCGACATCCTGCACAGCCGCGTCGCGCGCTCGAACATCCTGGCGCTCACCGCGCTCGCCGCAGAAGTGCGCGTGGTCGCGCCCTCGACCTTGATGCCCGCGGCGATCGAGAAGATGGGCGTCACGCCCTATACCGATTTCGATGCGGCGCTGGAGGGCGCGGATGTGGTAATGATGCTCCGCCTCCAGAACGAGCGCATGTCGGGCGCGTACATCCCGTCGACCCGCGAATATCACCTCAACTACGGCCTCACCGAAGAACGGCTCAAGCGCGCCAAGTCCGATGCGCTGGTGATGCACCCTGGCCCGATGAACCGCGGAGTCGAGATCGACTCGTCGGTCGCCGACATGCCGGGCCGGTCAGCGATCACGGAGCAGGTCGAGATGGGCGTCGCGGTACGCATGGCGTGTCTCGACGTGCTGACGCGCCGCGCGCGCGGCGTGGAGGGCTGGGCATGAACCTGATCTTCAAGAACGCCCGGCTGGTCTGCCCTGAAGGCGGCGAATATGCAGGCGAGCTCTACGTCGCCGATCACGAGATCGTGACCAAGGCGCCCGAAGATGCGCAGGTGGTCGATTGCGGCAGCAAGCTGCTCGCCCCTGCCCTGATCGACCTTGGCGCCTTTGCGATGGACAAGGCCGCATGCCGCGCGGGCGGCATCGCGCGCATCGGACTGATGCCCGATCAGTCGCCGGTGCTCGACGGCCCCGGCATCGTCCAGCGCGCCGCCGACATGGGCAAGCCCGAGCTGTGGGTGCACCCGATCGCCGCCGCGACCCGCGGTCTGGAGGGCGCCGATCTCGCCGAGTTCGCGATCAACGCCGAGGCCGGCGCGCGCGCCGTCTCCACGGGACGGCGCTGGATCGCCGATTCGGGCGTGATGCGACGCGTGCTGGCCTATGCGCGCGACTGCGGCCTCACCGTCATCGCGCATGCCGAGGATAGCGGGCTTGCGGGGCAAGCGGTCGCGACCGAGGGCGAGACCGCGACCCGGCTGGGTCTGCCCTCCGCGCCCGCAGTCGCAGAGGCACTGGCGATCGCGCGCGACCTGATGCTGGTCGAACAGACCGGCGCGTCGATCCATTTCCGTCAGGTGACTACGGCGGCAGGCTTCGACCTGATCCGCGGCGCGAAGGACCGCGGCCTGCGCGTCACCTGCGGCATCACCCCGGCGCATCTGCTGCTGTCGGACATCAACGTCACCGATTTCCGCACCTTCGCCCGCCTCTCCCCGCCACTGCGTGACGAGAACGACCGGCGTGCAGCGCTCGCTGCGCTGGCGGACGGGACGATCGACATCCTCTGCTCAAGCCACGATCCACGCGGGCCGGAAGAGAAGCGCTTGCCCTTCGCCGATGCGACGCCGGGCATGGCGGGCGCCGAGACGCTGCTGACCCTGGGGCTCGGCCTTGTCCGCGACGAGCGCATCACGCTCGACCGGCTGTTCGCACTGGTTGCAAGCAATCCGGCGAAACTGCTTGGGATCGAAGCCGGAACGCTGGCACCCGGCATGCCCGCCGACCTTGTCCTGATCGATCCCGGCGCGCCGTGGCAGATCAACTCGGACCGGATGGCGGGCAAGGCGGGCAATACGCCGTTCGATGGCCTGCCCGTTCAGGGCAAGGCGGCCCGCCTGTTCAAGGGCGGTGCCGAGATCGCCTGAAACGAAAAAAGGCCGGGCGCATACCCGGCCTTTCCCCCTTTTCGTTGAAACGCGGATCTAGCGCGACGCGACCTGGGTCCGCGCCGGCTTTGCCCAGCTCGCGGCCTTGTCGCCGGCGCCCGAACGGACGAAGCAGTTGCCGCCCGTCACGCGCACCTTGCGGCACAGCGTATCGGCGCCCGCGCGGTCGAAACCGCCGACGGCGAGCCGCTGGAAGCTGCCTGCGCGGGTCGAAACGCTGGCGCTCGACGGCGTCATGCCCTTGAGTGCAGGCGTACGCTTCACCGCGCGGCCCCACGCACTTTGCGCAATACCGGCGCTGTCATAGGCGCCCAGCTGGACGAACCAGCTGCCCTTGCCGGGATTGAACTCGTCGACCGGTGCCTTGACCGCAATCGCAAGCGGCTTGCGCGCGCCGACATCGGCCCTCGCCACCGCCGGAGCCACCGCCGGTTTGACCGCACGAGCGGGGATCGCCTGAACGACTTCCTGGCGCGGGCCGAACACGATCTGCGTGCCGCTGGGCGCGGTGATCGCCGGTGCGATCTCGGCGCCGGTCATCGCGGTGTCCACGGCAGTCGCGGCCGGAGCCGCAGTGGCCGAAGCCGTCGCGACGCCCGTATCGGGCATATAGTTCTCGACCGGATCTGCGACCTGCTGCGCGGCGACCGCGGTGGTCATCGAGCGGGCGAGCGCAAGCTGCTCGGGCTGGCCGCGATCGGCGGCGGGCGTTACGCCCAGCAGCGACGCGACCTGATCATAGGCGTTCTGCGGGCGCGAGAAGCTGGCCCATTGCATCAGCCGCGCATCGAGCTTGTCGGGCGACAGATCGACGCCTGCAACCGCGCGCGCCTGCTGCCACTGACCCGCCAGCGCGAAGCTGAGCGCAAGGTTCTGGCGCGTCTTGGCGTCGGCACCCGGCTGACGCGCGGCGTCGGTCAGCAGCGTGACGGCCGTTGCCGGATCGCCGGCCAGCGCGATGGCGAGGCCGCGATCGCTGGCCGGAATGCTGCTGGCATGGGTCTCGAGCGTCTGGCGCGCGGTGCTCCATTCGCCGACCGCGATCTGCGCCAGCGCGAGGTTGAGCGCGGTGCGGCCATTGGCCGGATCGAGCGACAGCGCCTCGTTGAGCGCCTGCGCGGCCGAGACGAAGCGCCCGGCGCGCAGATAGGTCTCGCCCAGAAGCTGGCGATACTCGCCATTCTTCGGGTCGAACGCGACCGCCGCTTCGGCATGGGTCACGGCCTTCTGCGGATTGTCACCCTTGAGCGCCTTGCGCGCGGCCTGTGCTTCCTTCGCGGCCCGCTTCGCGTCCTGCGCAACGACATCGCTGGCGGCGGCGAGGCCACCGATCAGCGACGGACCGCCGACGACCGGCGCACCAAGGACCAGGGCTGAAACCCCGATGGTGAGAAAACGACGTGGGTTCATGGCTCCGATCCCCCCGGTTAGCGAGCCTTGCCCGCCGGGAGCTGGCCAGCCAGCGCCGCGACTTCGGGCAATGTATCGAGAAACGCGTCGAGCGCCTCGGTCACGAGCAATTGGGCCGAACGGCCCGACAGCGCCGAGGCGAGACGAAGCTTGAGATGACGTTCGGTATCGAGACGCAGCGTGAAGGCGGCCTTGCCCTTCTTCGACGCGACCTCGCGGCCGATGCGGGCCGCGGTTGCGGTCGAAACGGGGCGCGGTGCGGGCGCTTCAGGTGCGAGCTCCGGAACCGCCTGTGCGACCGGCTCGGGCGTTGCGACGGGTTCGGGAATCGGCTGCGTCTGCACCGGCGGAGCCGGCTGCGGCTGCGGCTGCGGCGCGAACTCCTCGACCAGCGCGTTGCGCTGTGCAAGCACCGGCGGCATCTCGTGCGTCACGGGCTGCGCGGACTCGAAGCCCTCGAACCCCATGTCGTTCCAGCCGAGATCGTCGAGCGAGGTGCCGGGGTTGAGGCCGACGAACCCCTGCGGGCGCATCGCGGGACGAGCCTGGCCCTTACGGGCCAGCAGGCCCGAGGAAAGCGAGGCGGCGGGTTTTGCGGAACCGAACATCAGCTCACCACCCGGCGGCCGAAGCCACCCTGCGGGCGTCCCGTGAACGCGACATGGGTCGCGGCAGGCGCAGTGAATACGGTGCGGCGGAAATTCTTCTCGAGCCGGTCGTTGATGTACGACCAGAGCGCGGTGACCTCGAGCGAGGACTTGCCGTTGGGATCGATCTCCATGACCGTCCGGCCGTCGATCATCGACGAGGCGAAATCGGTGCGCTGATGCAGCGTGACCGGTGCGACGGTGCCGTGCTGCGACAGTGCAACCGCGGCTTCGCTGGTGATCTTGGCCTTCGGCGTCGCGGCGTTGACCACGAACAGCAGCGGCTTGCCCGCGCGATCGCACAGATCGACCGTGGCACCGACCGCACGCAGATCGTGCGGCGACGGACGGGTGGGAATGACGATCAGTTCGGCGACCTGGATCACGCTCTGGATCGCCATGGTGATGGCGGGTGGCGTGTCGATCACCGCGAGGCGGAAACCCTGCTGGCGCAGGACTTCGAGGTCCGCGGCGAGCCGGGCGACCGTGGTCTGCGCGAAGGCGGGGAAATCCGTCTCGCGCTCGTTCCACCAGTCCGACAGCGAACCCTGGGGGTCGATGTCGATCAGCACGACCGGGCCATGGCCCGCGCGCTGCGCCTGCACCGCAAGGTGCCCGCTGAGCGTGGTCTTACCCGATCCGCCCTTTTGTGATGCCATCGCGAGTACGCGCATCTACCCCTCTGAAAATCCCGGTTGCCCAACGCTGGGATGCCAGTGGGAAACTAAGAAGCGGTTAATGGCGCGACAGCGACACCTTCTTCATTCTGACGGAACTATTCCGGTCGCATTTAACGCTTGTGCAAGCATTGCTTGGCCAGATGTTGGTTAACTGGCATTATCCAAGCGGTGCCAATGTGACCGGGGACTGGCGGTATGCGTAAGATTTCATGGGCGATCTTGCTCGCGGCTGCGGCGCTGCCCGGCGCTCCCGCGCTGGCTGACGTCAAGGCGGGCGTCGATGCATGGCAGCGTGGCGACTATAAGAAGGCGCTCGCCGAATGGCGCGGCCCGGCCGCGAAGGGCGATGCCGATGCGCAGTTCAATCTCGGCCAGGCCTATAAGCTCGGCCGCGGCGTTCCCGTCGATCTTGCCATGGCCGAGGACTGGTATCGCAAGGCGGCGCTGCAGGGACATCCGCAGGCCGAGGAAAGCTATGGCCTCACCCTGTTCGAGAACAACAAGCGCGCGCAGGCGGCGGAATGGCTGCAAAAGGCCGCGAGCCGCGGTGAGCAGCGCGCGCAATATGTCCTCGGCACCATGTACTTCAACGGCGACGGCGTGGAGCGCGACTGGGTGCGCGCCTATGCCCTGACCGTCCGCGCCGCCGCGCAGGGGATGCAGCAGGCGTCCAGCGCACAGGCGCAGATGGACCGGCATATCGCGCTGGCGGACCGGCAGAAGGGGCTTGAGCTGGCGCGGCAATATGAGCGCGACGCCGGACGGCCGCAGGTCGCGATGGCGGCGCCTCCGCCCGCCTCCCGCCCCGGCAACCCGGTCGCCCGGACCGACATTCCCGCCAGACCGCAGGACCGCCCGGTGCAGACGACGGAGGTGCGCCCTGCCCCGCCCATCGTGCGCCCTGCACCGCGGCAGACCGTAGTCGCAGCGGCGCCAGCCCCGGTCCGGCCCACTGCCGCGGTGCGCGACGGCGGCTGGAAGCTCCAGCTCGGTGCGTTCGGCGATCCCGGCAATGCCCGGCGGCTCGGCACACAGATGAGCGGCCGCTTCCCGGGGCGGCAGGTCTCCTATGTGAAGGCGGGCAAGCTCACCCGCGTGCTGGTCGGTCCCTTCGCCTCGAATGCCGAGGCCAGCGGCGCATGCCGCGGTATCGGCTCCTGCGTGCCGGTCCGGAACTAGGCCGTCAGTCGACCCACTCGGCGCGCGGAATGCCCTGCGCGTAGAGCAACGCGGTCAGGTCATTATGGTCGATCCGCGCACCCGCTGCCGCGGCAACGATCGGCTTGGCGTGGTAGGCGACGCCCAGGCCTGCCTTCCTGATCATCGCAAGGTCGTTGGCGCCATCGCCCACTGCTAGCGTCGCGCTCGCGTCGAGGCCGAGTTCCGCCATGGCACCGAGCAACGTCGTCTCCTTGGTCGTGGAATCGACGATCGGCTTGGTCACGGTGCCGGTCAGCGCATCGGCCTCGATCAGCAGTTCGTTGGCGATCACGCGGTCGAAGCCGATCTGCTCACCCACCGGCTGGGCAAAGCGGGTAAAGCCGCCCGAGACGAGGATCGCAGTGGCGCCATTGGCCTTCATCGTCTGCACCAAAGTCCTCGCGCCAGGCATCAGTTGAACGCGTTCGGCAAGGCACCGGTCGATGGCATCCGCGCCCAGCCCCTTGAGCAGCGCGACGCGCGCATCGAGCGCCTCGGCGAAGTCGAGCTCACCGCGCATCGCCGCTTCGGTCACCTCGGCGATCTGCGCCTTGATCCCGGCATAGTCGGCCAGCTCGTCGATGCATTCGACGGTGATCATGGTCGAGTCCATGTCGGCGACGATCAGGCGCTTGCGGCGGCCTTCGGCGGGCTGGACGACGATGTCGACGCGGTCGAATACGCCTTCGAGCGCGGCGCGGGCGGCATCCGGGTTCGCGGCGAAGGGAAGGTCCGCCGCCCTGCCCGGCTCAAGCTCGACCGCTTCGCCCGGTTCGCAACCGGCATCGCGCAGCTTTTGTTGCGCGGAGGAAATATCGCCCGCTTCAAGCCGATCCGCTGCTATCAGCGTAACGATGAACATGCCGCACTCCCAGAAGCCAAGGGTGGCGCTCATTGCAGGCCCGACCGCCAGCGGCAAGTCCGCATTGGCGATCGCGCTCGCGCAGCGCACCGGCGGGACGGTGATCAACGCGGATTCGGCGCAGGTCTATGCCGAGCTGCGCGTGCTGAGCGCGCGGCCGTCGCCGGAGGAAGAAGCACAGGCACCGCACCGGCTGTTCGGTCATGTGGCAGGGACCGAAGACTATTCGGCAGCGCGCTGGGCCGAGGAAGCCAAGACCGAGATCGCCGCCGCGCACGAACGGGGGAGCCTGCCGGTGCTGGCGGGCGGGACCGGCATGTATATCCGCACCCTGCTCGACGGCATCGCGCCGGTGCCGGAGATCGATCCGGCGATCCGGGCGGAGATCCGGGCGTTGCCCGTCGCGGAAACCCATCGCCAGCTCGAGCAGGCCGATCCGGAAGCGGCCGGCCGCCTCAACCCGTCCGACACGACGCGCGTCGCCCGTGCGCTGGAGGTTGTACGCTCGACCGGTCATACGCTTGCGGCGTGGCAAGGCGAGCGGGTCGGCGGGATCGGTGATACGATCGACCTCGCACCACTGATCCTGCTTCCCGACCGGACATGGCTGGCGGAACGTTGCGATCGTCGCCTGGGCTCGATGTTCGACGAAGGCGCGATCGAGGAGGTCGAAAGCCTGCTGCAGCGCAACGACATTCCCGCCAACGCGCCGGTCCGGCGGGCCATCGGCGTTTCGGAAATCGCAGCGTTTCTAGAGGGTTCGCTCGACCGCGAAGAGGCGCTAGAACGCGCGCAGGCGGCGACGCGGCAATATGCCAAACGCCAGTACACCTGGCTCCGTCACCAGCCGCCGGCGGACTGGCCGCGCACAAGCTCGACAGATATTTCCAAACAAGCCGATCATTTTGCACGATTCTTATAATCTTTATGCTTGACACGTAGTTTTCATACGCATAGCAGCGCCATTCCCCGACTGCTATTGCAGTGCGGAAAAACTGGAAGGAGACGTACAGTGACCGAGAAAAGCGGAGCAGACATCCTGATCGAGGCGTTCAACGACCTCGGTGTGGAAGTCATCTTCGGCTATCCAGGCGGCGCTGTACTTCCCATTTACGACGCGATTTTCCAGCAGTCGAAGATCAGGCACATCCTCGTCCGCCACGAGCAGGCGGCGACCCATGCGGCGGAGGGCTATGCCCGCGCCACGGGGAAGCCCGGCGTGGTGCTCGTCACCTCGGGCCCCGGCGCGACCAATGCCGTCACCGGCATCACCGATGCGCTGATGGACTCGATCCCGATGGTCGTCATCACCGGACAGGTGCCCTCGCACCTGATCGGCTCGGATGCGTTTCAGGAAGCCGACACGGTCGGCATCACGCGCCACTGCACCAAGCACAACTATCTGGTGAAGGATCCGGCACATCTGGGCAGCATCGTCCATGAGGCGTTCCATATCGCTACGTCGGGCCGCCCCGGTCCGGTGGTGATCGACATCCCCAAGGATGTCCAGATCGCGACGGCACGCTACAGCAAGCCCGGCCCGATCCAGCACAAGACCTATCGCCCGCAGGTCAAGGCCGACAAGGCGCTGATCGAGAGCGCGGTCGAGATGCTGGCCGCAGCCGAGCGCCCGGTCTTCTACACCGGCGGCGGCGTCATCAACTCGGGCCCGCAGGCCTCGCAGCTGCTGCGCGAGCTGGCCCGGATCACCGGGGCACCGGTCACCTCGACCTTGATGGGCCTGGGCGCCTTCCCGGCTTCGTCCGACCAGTGGCTCGGCATGCTCGGCATGCACGGCACCTACGAAGCCAATTACGCGATGAACCAGGCCGATCTGATCATCGCGATCGGCGCGCGGTTCGACGATCGCGTGACCGGACGTCTGGACGCCTTCGCGCCGCACGCACGGAAGATCCATATCGACATCGACCGTTCGTCGATGAACAAGACGGTGCGCGTCGATCTGCCGATCGTCGCCGATGTCGGCCACGCGCTCGAAGATATGCTCCATATCTGGAAGGCGCGGCAGCATCCCAAGCCCGATTTGTCCGAATGGTGGAGCCGCATCGAGGGCTGGCGCGCCGTGCGCTGCCTCGACTTCCCCGAGGACAGCAACGAGATCATGCCGCAGCGCGCGATCCGGGCGCTGTGGGAGGCGACCAAGGACAAGGCGCCGATCATCACGACCGAGGTCGGCCAGCATCAGATGTGGGCTGCCCAGCATTTCGACTTCGAAAACCCCAACAAGTGGCTGACGAGCGGCGGTCTCGGCACGATGGGCTATGGCCTGCCCGCAGCGATCGGCGCGCAGCTGGGGCATCCCGACGCGCTGGTGATCGACATCGCCGGCGAAGCCAGCATCCAGATGAACATCCAGGAGTTGGCAACCGCGACCCAGTACCGGCTTCCGGTCAAGATCTTCATCCTCAACAACGAGTATATGGGGATGGTCCGCCAGTGGCAGGAGCTGACCTATTCCAGCCGTTATTCAGAAAGTTACAGCGACGCGTTGCCGGACTTTGTGAAGCTGGGCGAGGCCTATGGCTGGAAGGGCATCCGGATCGAGGGCAAGGATCAACTCGACGACGGCATCGCCGCAATGCTCGCCCATGACGGGCCGGTGATCGTCGATTGCCGCGTCGCGAAGCTCGCCAACTGCTTCCCGATGATCCCGTCGGGCGCCGCCCATACCGACATGCTGCTCCAGTCCGCCGAAGTTTCCGGCGAAATGGACGACGAAGCCAAGGCACTGGTCTGAACCCATGCACATCAAGGAAGAAAAAGCCGAGCGGCATACGCTTGCCGTGATCGTCGACAACGAGCCGGGCATCCTTGCCCGGATCGCCGGCCTGTTCACCGCGCGCGGCTACAATATCGAGAGCCTGACCGTGTCCGAGATTACCGAGGACAAGGCGGTAAGCCGGATCACCATCGTCACCTCGGCGAGCCCCGCGACGCTCGAGCAGATCGTCGCGCAGCTCGACCGGCTGGTGCCGGTGCACAAGGTCCACGACCTGACCGCCGAGGGCGAACATGTCGAGCGCGAGCTGGCGCTGGTGAAGGTGGCCGGTACCGGCGATCACCGGATCGAGGCGCTTCGCCTGTCCGAAGTCTATCGCGCCCGTGTGGTCGATGCGACGATCTCGAGCTTCGTGTTCGAGGTGACGGGGACGACCGAGAAGATCGACAAGTTCATCGAGCTGATGGGCGAAGTCGGCCTGATCGAGGTCGCCCGGACCGGCATCGTTGCCATTTCCAGAGGGAAAGAGGCGGCCTGAAACCGACGGCCTGATCGGCCAACAGATTAATTGTCCCCCGCATTGCGGGCGAATGGATTAAGGCGCGGCGGAATGACGCCGTCCGCGCGGGAATGACGAAAGGGAATTTTCGAAATGCGTGTCTATTACGATCGTGATGCCGACCTGAACCTGATCACCGGCAAGAAGATCGCCATCGTGGGGTACGGTTCGCAGGGCCATGCCCATGCGCAGAACCTGCGCGACAGCGGCGTCAAGGAAGTCGCGATCGCGCTTCGCGAGGGCTCGGCGACGGCGAAGAAGGCCGAAGCCGCGGGCTTCAAGGTGCTGTCGAACAAGGAAGCGGCACAATGGGCCGACGTCCTGATGATCCTGGCGCCCGACGAGCATCAGGCCGCGATCTGGGAGAACGACCTCAAGGGCAACATGAAGCCCGGCTCGGCGATCGCCTTTGCCCACGGCCTCAACATCCATTTCGGCCTGATCGAAGCGCCGGCGGATATCGACGTGATCATGATCGCGCCCAAGGGCCCGGGTCACACCGTGCGTAGCGAATATGTCCGCGGCGGCGGCGTGCCCTGCCTGATCGCCGTCCATCAGGACGCGTCGGGCAACGCGCATGACGTGGCGCTCGCCTATGCCAGCGGCGTCGGCGGCGGCCGTTCGGGCATCATCGAGACCAATTTCCGCGAGGAATGCGAGACTGACCTGTTCGGCGAGCAGGCGGTGCTGTGCGGCGGCGCCACCGCGCTGGTCCAGGCCGGGTTCGAGACGCTGGTCGAGGCCGGCTATGCCCCCGAAATGGCCTATTTCGAGTGCTTGCACGAGCTCAAACTGATCGTCGACCTGATGTATGAGGGCGGCATCGCCAACATGCGCTACTCGATCTCGAACACCGCCGAATATGGTGACATCAAGACCGGCCCGCGCATCATCACCGAAGAGACCAAGAAGGAAATGAAGCGCGTGCTCGCCGACATCCAGTCGGGCCGCTTCGTCAAAGACTTCGTGCTCGACAATCGCGCCGGCCAGCCCGAGCTCAAGGCTTCGCGCATCGCCTCCAAGCGCCACCAGATCGAAACGGTCGGCAGCGAACTGCGTGCGATGATGCCGTGGATCGGCGCGAACAAGCTGGTGGACAAGGAAAAGAACTAAGTCCTGCGAATAAGTCCTGAAAAAAGGACGGAGAGGATGCTGGGGCGGGGTTGGATTCCCCGCCCCAGCCACATACACCGGGGCATGTTCCGCCCCGCTTTCCCCGTCGCCCTCGCATTGGCGTTTCTGGCGGGTGGGTGCGGCCAGCGCCCCGACGATATCGCGGTGGTGGCGAGCGCGATCGGCGGCGACGCGAAACTTGCCGATCCGGCCCGCGGCGAACTCGATTTCGCCGCCCGCGTCATGCTCGATTCGACCGCACAGGGGCTGGTCCGGTTCGACGCCAATGGCGGGATCGAGCCGGGGCTTGCCGAGCGCTGGATCGTCATCGATGGCGGCCGAAGCTACATTTTCCGCCTGCGCGCGGCGGAGTGGCCCGACGGAACGTCCGTCACCGCCGCCGACATCGTCAGCAGCCTCAAGCGGGCGATCGAGCCGCGCAGCCGCATCGCCATCGCCCCCTTCATCGCGGTGATCGACGAGGTCGTCGAAATGACCCCGCAGATCGTCGAAGTGCGGCTCAAGCGCCCGCGCCCCGATCTGCTCAAGCTCTTTGCGCAGCCCGAACTGGCGATCCTGCGCCGCCCCGCGCTCGCCGGGACCGGCCCGTTCCGTGTCGAGCCCGGCGCAGGGCCGGTGCTGCTGCGCCCGGGCTTCGATCCCTCGCACGTGGCGGAGGAGCTCGAGGAACCCGATCCGGCGGACAATATCCGACTGCGCGGGGAACGGGCAGCAAAGGCGATCGTGCGGTTCGCGGCGCACGAATCCGATCTGGTGCTGGGCGGCACCTATCGGGACTGGCCATTGCTCGCGCGCGCCGATGTCGCGCCGGCCAATATCCGGATCGATCCGGCAGCCGGCCTGTTCGGCCTCGCCGTGGTGTCGCGCACCGGCTTCCTCGCCAAGGCGGAGAACCGCGCCGCCATCGCGATGGGGATCGATCGCGCCGCGCTGACCGCATTGTTCCGGCCCGAATGGCAACCGGCCGAGACGCTGTTGCCGGGCAAGCTCGATTCGGCAGGCGATCCGGCAATCCCGGAATGGACCGCGCTGGCGCCCGAGGCCCGCAAGGCGACCGCACGCAACCGCGTCGCGGCCTGGCGCTCGCTCAACCCCGGTGCCTCGCTCACCATCCGCGTTGCGCTTCCCCGCGATCCCGGCAGCACCTTGATATGGGTCCGGATCGCACGCGACCTGATGGACATGGGCCTGCGCCCCGAGCTCGTGGCCGAGAATGTCGATGCCGATCTGCGGCTGATCGATGCCGTCGCACCCTATGACAGCGGCCGCTGGTACCTCGTCACCGCCTGCCAGTCCTGCCCCGCGCCGCTGATGGAGGCGATCGAGGCGGCGCGCGACGCCCCCACCCTCACCGATCGCGCGCAGCGTATCGCCGACGCCGACATGGCGCTGACCGCCGACTCCGCCTATATCCCGATCGCACAGCCGCTGCGCTGGTCGCTGGTCGCGCTGCGTCTGCGCGCCTTCCAGCCCAACGCACGCGCCTGGCACCCGCTCACGCATCTGCGCGAGCGCGGACAATGAAGGATGAACTGATGGCCGAGGCGACCCGCATGGATCAGGAACCGGAGACGGTGTCGTACACCGGCAACGATCCCGCATCGGTGCGCTACCGGATCGAGATGATCGAGAAGCTGCTCGAGCGCGCAATCATCATCCCGGGCACGCGCCAGACGGTCGGCTTCGACGCGGTGCTGGGGCTGATCCCGGTCGCGGGCGATATCGTCGCGGCGGCGATGGGCGCCTATATGATCTGGGAAGCGCGCAACCTGAACATGCCCAAGAGCGCGATGTTCCGCATGGCCGGCAATGTCGGGTTCGACTGGCTGATCGGGCTGGTCCCGGTGCTGGGCGACACGGCGGACTTCTTCTTCCGCTCGAACAGCCGCAACCTCAAGATCATCAAGAAACACCTCGACAAGCACCACCCCGGCACCGCGACGATCCGGAACTAGCGCCAGATCCGGACCGGCACGTGCGCGGGTATGCCGCGCTGGTGCGCCGGACAGGCCCGCGGGCGGAAGCGCGTGTCGAGGCACACCCACAATTCGTCGAGCCAGCGATCCCTGCCCGCTTGCACGCGGAGCATCGCCGGGGTCATGCCCGGATTGGCGCGTGCCACCGCTGCGGCGAGCTGGCCCGCCGTGAGGCCGGGACGGCGCGACAGGCCGTCCATGTCGGGATAGCGGACGGCGGCATAGGCCTCCCGTGCCCGGTCGAAATAGGCAGCCGGCGGCAGGCCGGAGCAGCTGCCATGCTTGGCATATTGGTAGCGCTGGAGCGCGGGCGAGGGCATCGCGCAGAGATTGCGCCGCACCACTGCTTCGGGGATGCGCGGCGCGGGCGCGCAATATTGCGGCCAGCTCGCCCCCTGCCCGTCCGGCCACAGCCCATGAAGCACAAAGCCGAAGCGGTTGCCGGGATCGCACTGGAACCGGTCGCGATTGGCCGACTGGCGGCAAAAGCCCGGATTCCAGGTCAGCGCCAGCGTATAGCCGCCGACCGGCGTTATGCGGCGCGGGCCCGGACGCCCAAGCTGCTCCGAAGCCTCGGGAAGCCGGTCGGGAACCACGCAGCGATCGGCCTGAGCCGCCGCGACGCCGGGAAAGGCCAGCATCAGGGCGAGCAGCGCCGCGCGGCGGATCATTCGAACGGCGCGCTGTCCGATCGCGCGTCGTCACCGGCGAACCAGCTCTGCGCGTCGGGCCGGAACAGGAGCCAGACCGCATAGGCGGTGCAGGCAAAAGTCGCGAGGCTCAGCGCCGTGCCGAGCACACCGGTCACCGGATAGCTCATCACCGTGAACGGCAGCCCGAGCACCGACACGCCGAACAGCACCACCACCACCCATTTCGCGACCGAGCTCGCCCGCCGCGCGGTGAAATACCAGAGCAGCAGCCACAGCGCGAGCATGGCGAGCGAGACGGCGATCATCATCGTCTCCGCGATCTCCGCCATCTGCGGATTGCCGGCAAAGGCCGGGTTCTTGTTGACGCTCTCAAGCCGGGTCCCCCACCCCTGCGCCAAATTGACCAGCCACAAGAGGGTCGCCCCCAGATAGGCCTGCTCGAAACGGACAATCGATTGCGGACGCATGGAAATTCCCTCTCTGTTGCGTCCAGCTACGACTCAAGCCTGCGCGAAGTCCAGCCCGATATCAGCAGCAGGCGCAGACTGCGTAAGCCGCCCGACGCTGACGAAGTTCACCCCGGTCTCGGCAATCGCCCGGATCGTGTCGAGCCGTACCCCGCCCGATGCCTCGGTCGGCACGCGTCCGCCCACCAGGGTCACCGCACCGCGCAGCGTAGGCGGGTCCATATTGTCGAGCAGCAGGTGCGTCGCGCCGGCGGCCAGCGCGGGCTCGATCTGCTCGACGCGATCGACCTCGACGATGATCCGTTCGATCCCGGCATTCACGGCACGGCGCACCGCCTCCCCCACCGATCCCGCGACCGCGACATGATTGTCCTTAATCATCGCCGCGTCCCACAGGCCCATGCGGTGGTTCTGCGCGCCGCCCATGCGCGTCGCATATTTCTCGAGCCGGCGCAGGCCGGGAATGGTCTTGCGCGTATCGAGCAGGGTCGCGCCGGTTCCCGCGATCCTGTCGACATAGCCGCGCGTCATCGTCGCGATGCCCGACAGATGCTGGACGGTGTTGAGCGCCGCGCGTTCGGCGGTGAGCAGCGCGCGCGCATTGCCGCGCAGCCGCATCAGGTCGCTGCCGGCCGCAACCTGTGCGCCTTCCTCGGCCAGCAGCTCGATCTCCACCATCGGGTCGAGCGCACGAAAGAACGCCGCGGCGATCGGCAGACCTGCCACCACGATCGCATCGCGGCTGTCCATGACGCCGGCGAACACCGCATCCGCCGGGATGACCGCCGCGGAGGTCACGTCTCCGCTGCCGACATCCTCTGCCAGCGTGGCGGCGACGAACGCCGGAAGATCGAAGCCGTCGAGCTGGAACGAAGTCATGCGTCTATCCTTGGCCTGAACCGGCCGCGGCTATAGCCGAACCGGCGTCACAGCGAAGCCCCTGTGCGGCAGGAATTCGGTCAACCCGTTGTCATGCCGCAATCGCGAACCTATCTCCGAGCCGAAACAATCAAGGGGTTTTTAGGGATGACGACCTTCGACGATCGCGAGCGTGCGTTCGAGGCCAAGTTTGCGATGGACGAGGAAATGGCGTTCCGCGTCACTGCGCGCCGCAACCGCCTGCTCGGCCAATGGGCGGCGGCAAAGCTCAACCTGACCCCGGAAGAGACCGACGCCTATGCCAAGGCGGTGGTCCAGGCCGATTTCGAGGAAGCGGGCGACGAGGACGTCATCCGCAAGCTGCTGGGCGACCTGACCGCGGCGGGCGTCGAGGTCGACGAAGCGACGGTACGCCAGGCGGTCGAGGAACAGACCGTCGAAGCGCGCCGCCAGCTGATCGAGGCAAAGTAATCATGGCGATGGCGGCGGACGAGATCGAGGCGCTGATCCGGCAGGGCATCCCCGATGCCCAGGTCGAGATTACGGACCTTGCCGGTGACGGCGATCACTATGCCGCCCGCGTGGTGAGCGAGACCTTCCGGGGCGTTCCCCGGATCCGGCAGCATCAGGCTGTCTATGCAGCGCTCGGCGGGCGCATGGGGGGCGTGCTGCACGCCCTCCAGCTCACCACCGCCGTGCCCGCGAACAATGAATGACCTCGGAGCGAGTGACATGACCGACGAAACCCAGACCCACATTCAGAGCATCGTCGATGCCAACGACGTGCTGCTGTTCATGAAGGGTACGCCACTGTTTCCCCAGTGCGGCTTCTCGAACCGGGCGGTCTCGATCCTCAACCATCTGGGCGTCGCGTTCGAAAGCGTCGACGTGCTCCAGGATCAGGCCGTACGTCAGGGGATCAAGGAATTCTCCGACTGGCCGACCATTCCCCAGCTCTATGTGAAGGGCGAGTTCATCGGCGGTTCGGACATCATGATGGAGATGTACGAGTCGGGCGAGCTGGCGCAACTTCTGGAAGAGAAGGGCGTTTCAGCAGCGTAACAACCGCGGTGTTTTGCGCGGTTTTGTAAAGGTAGCGTATCATGTTCGTGCAACCTCTGGCTGCGGCGCTTGGCGTCGCGGCAAGGGACAGTGCGTCCCTGACGATTTGTGATTTGACGCAGAGCTATTCACCTGCGGGCGGCGGCGGGATCAGCACCTACCTCCGCGAGAAGCGCGATTACGTGCTCAACCATACCCCGCACCAGCTGCTCCAGATCGTTCCCGGCCCCGAGGACAGGGTGACGATCAACGGCCGTCACATCTTCGCCGAGGTCGGTGCCGAGCCGGTGCGCGGCAGCCCGAACTACCGCTTCATCCTGCGGACCGATGCGGTACGCGACCTGCTCGAACATTATCGGCCCGACATTATCGAATCGCTCTGCCCCTGGGTGCTGCCCTGGACCGCGATCAACCACCGGCGCGACTATCCCGAGACTATATTGGTAGCGGGCTACCGTACCGATTTCCCCAATGCGCACGTCCATCGCGTCGTTGAGGCGAAGGCCGGCAATCTCGCGGCGCGCTTCATGCGCATGCTCGCCTATGGCTATGCCGAGATCACCTATCGCGAGTTCGACCGAGTCTACACGCTGAGCGAGGACGCGCAGCGCACGCTGGCGCGCAAGACGATCACGCGCACCGACGTGATGCCGCTGGGCGTCGATACGACGATGTTCACTCCCTCGAAGCGCGACCTCGGCTATCGCGCCTCCCTGGGGCTTCCCGGCGACGGACCGCTGCTTATCTATGCCGGCCGCATCGATAACGAAAAGCGCACCGACCGGCTGGTCGAGATGTTCCGCAAGCTGCCCCGCGATCTCGGCGCCGCCATGGTACTGATGGGCGACGGCAAGCTGCGCGAGCGGCTGATGCGTGAGGCGCAGGGCCTGCCGATCGCCTTCCCAGGCTTCGAGAAGGACCGGATCGGGCTGGCCCGCGCCCTCGCCTCTTCCGACATCTATGTCTCCGCGATGGCAGACGAGACCTTCGGCATCTCGGTGCTCGAGGCACAGGCCTGCGGCCTGCCCGTTGTCGGGGTCGCGAGCGGCGCAATGCCTGATCGCGTGCCCGAAGGGCTCGGCCTGCTCGGCCCGGTCGACGACACCGCGGCAATGGCCGCCAATGTCACGAAGCTGTGGAACGACGGCGCCCAGCTGATGGGTGCCCGTGCTCGCGCGATGGTGGTGGAGACCTATGGCTGGCACCGCACCTTCGAGCGGCTGTTCACCGAAATCTATCCCGCCGCCCGCGCCCGCGCCGCCGAACGACTCGAGGAAGACGCCGCGAAGATCTTCCGCCGCCGCACGCGGCGCGATGGATCGCCAGTGGTATATGGCGCTGACAGACGGGGGCTAGAAACGGGCGAGGCGGGCAGCCCGGTATGTGCTGCCCGCCTCTGAAGCGTTACACGCGCTTAGTGAACAGCGGTGTGCCCTTGTCGTTGCAGTCCGCGTGCCAGAATGAGTAACCTACGGAAAACCGGCGTTTTCATGGTTAACGAAATTCTCGCCCTACCCATTTTGTAAGAAGTTCCGACACTTTCCCCGCCTCCTTCGCCTGAATGCCGTTCAGACAGTGTTCAGCCTATTGACTACAGATGTGGTCGAAACGATTACAGGCGTAATCGAAGGGGAGTGAAATGACCGAACGGATCAGCGACGCCGAGCACGCCGTGATGGAAGTGCTGTGGGACGAATCGCCCCTCACCGCCAACGATGTTGCCGAGCGCGTGGCCCCGTCACGCGGCTGGAGCGCCAATACGGTCAAGACCCTGCTCGGCCGCCTGCTCGCCAAGAACACCATCGCCGCCGAAGAAGACGGCCGCCGCTACCTCTATCGTCCGCTGGTCGAGCGCGGCGATTATGTCGAGGGTGAATCGCGCCGCCTGATCGACCGGCTGTTCGGCGGCAAGCTCACGCCGCTGGTCGCCCATCTCGCCGAGCGCGATGCGCTCACCGACGAAGACATCGCCGAAATCGAAGCACTGTTGAAGGAGATCAAGCAATGATCGCCTGGGTTGTAGAGACGTTCGTCGCGACGACGCTGCTGATGCTGCTGGTGCTTGTGATCCGCAAGCCGGTGAGCCGTCATTTCGGGCCCAACATCGCCTATGCGTTGTGGGCGCTTCCTGTCCTTCGCCTTGCGCTGCCCCCGCTTCCCGAAAGCTGGCGGGCGAGCGCCGAGACCCCGGTCGCCGCGGCGAGCGAAGTCATCACATATTACATGGTCGATCCGGTCACCGTCCCTGCGGCGGCGGCAGCGTCCGCCACGGCTCCGATCGAGGCCGCACCGTTCGACTGGCTGCCGGTGATTGTCGCGATCTGGGCCGTGGGGGCGCTTGCCTTCCTCGCTTATCATCTGATCGCTCATAGCCGGTTCTGCGCACGGCTGCTGCGCCGCGCGAAGATCGAACGCACTGTTGCCGAAGGGCGCGTGCACGTGATCGAGACCGATGCGGCTACCGGCCCCCTCGCCTTCGGCATCTGGCGCAAGTACGTCGCCTTTCCGCGCGACTTCCATGAGCGCTACGATCCGCTCGAGCGCAACCTCGCGCTTGCCCACGAACTCGGTCACCACCTGCGTGGCGACTTGATCGCCAACTGGATCGCGCTGGTCGTGCTCGCGCTCCATTGGTTCAACCCGGTCGCATGGCGGGCGTTCCGCGCCTTCCGTGCCGATCAGGAGATGGCCTGTGATGCCCTGGTGCTCTCAGGCCGCGCCCCGGCGCTGCGCCACGCCTATGGCCGCGCCATCGTCAAGTCCGCGCATGGGGGTGCGGTCTCGGCTGCCTGTCATCTGCATACCATCAACGAACTCAAGGGGAGGCTCAAAATGCTCGCGAAGCATGACCGGAAGTCGCGCACGCGGATCACCGCCGGCGTCACGGGCGCCGCGGCGCTGACGCTGGCCGGCCTGGCGTTCACCGCATCGGGCACCCAGGCAGCGGCGAACCTGCGTGCCGATGTCGGCGACGCGATCGGCGTCGATCTGCAGGAAGTACCGCCTGCGCCGGAAGCGCCTGAGGCCCCCGAAGCGCCCGCCGCCGTTGCAGCCGCCCCGGCCGAACCGGCTGAGCCGGCCGCCCCCGCCGACGAGGCCAAGGCGGTCAAGAAGATCCGCATCGTCACGCGCGACAGGGACGGCAAGATCACCGTCACCGAAGATGGCGACACCGACAGGATCGTCATGCGGAACAAGCGTCTCATCATCAAGGATGGCAAAGTCGTCAGCGGAGACGGGATCCCCGACGATCTGCCGGTTGTCCTGTCGGCCAAATGCGGTGCGCCCGCGGACGGTGAACTCAAGATGGAAAGCAAGGACGGCAAGCGCCGCACGATCACCATCTGCAGCGACCGGATCGAGATGCGCGCCAATGCCGCCACCGCCCGGGCGCTGTCCGCCCAGGCAACGGCCGACCGGGCGCGTACCATCGCCCTCGCGCAAGCCGACCGGGCACGCATCGTCGCCCTCGCAAAGGCTGATCAGGCGCGTTTCGTCGCCATCAGCCGGGCCGATATAGGCAAGCGCCACGCCATGATCGGCCTCAAGATGGCCCGCAAGTCGATCGAGGCGCAGGACGACCTGACCGCCGCGCAGAAGGCCGCAGCGCTCAAGGGCATCGATGACGCCATCCGCGAAGTCGAGGCTGCCGAAAAGGATTGATCCGCACGATCAACGAAAGGGTGGAGGAAAGTCCGCGGTCTGATGCCCATCGCCGCGGAGGGTGCTCCAACCGGGCCGGTCGCTTCCCCTATGGCGGCCGGCCCTCCTTTTCCCGTTGCGGACTTGCCTGAGCGCCGCGCAGCCGCCATCTCGGCGGCATGACCGATCCCGCAACCGGTGAAGCGATCCGGCTCGAGCCGCTAGTGACCCGCATCCTCGCGGCGAACCCCTCGCCCTTCACCTATACCGGCACCGAAACTTATCTGGTCGGCACCACCGATCTGGCCGTGATCGATCCGGGTCCCGACCTGCCCGGGCATGTCGATGCGCTGCTGCGTGCGATCGATGGCCGCCCCGTCGTCGCGATCCTCTGCACCCACACGCATCGCGACCACAGCCCGGCGAGCCGTGCCATAAAGACCGCGACCGGTGCGCCGATCATCGGCTGCGCGGCGCTTGCTCTGGACGACGACGGCCCCCGCGCCGACGCGGCGTTCGACCGCGACTATCTGCCCGATCGCGTCCTGGGTGACGGCGAGCAGCTGCGCGGCGACGGCTGGACGCTCACTGCGGTGGCCACCCCCGGCCATACCTCCAACCATCTCTGCTTCGCGCTCGAAGAGAGCGGCGCGCTGTTCACCGGCGATCACATCATGGGCTGGTCGACCAGCGTGATCGCGCCGCCGGACGGCGACATGGGCGACTATATGGCCAGCCTCGACAAGCTGCTCGCCCGCAAGGATCGCATCTACTATCCCGCGCATGGCGATGCGGTGGAGAAGCCCCAGCGGCTGGTGCGCGGCATGATGGGGCATCGCAAGCAGCGCGAGGGGCAGATATTGCGCCTGCTCGGGCAAGAGGCTCGTGAAATCCCCGCGATGGTCGAGAAGATGTACGTCGGGCTCGACCCGCGCCTCACCGGTGCGGCGGGCCGTTCGGTGCTGGCGCATCTTATCGACCTGCGCGAGCGCGGCATTGTCACCGGCACGGAGGGCGGTCCGTGGCGGATGTCGTGACGCGTGATACGCTGGTCCGCGGCCTGCTGGCCGCCGCCGCGATCGCCGTCATCCTGGCGGCGGCGTGGATCGCATGGGATCGCTATGCCGAAACCCGGATGGCGACCTTGCCCGAAGACGGCGGCGCGCCCGTGACCCGGATCGTCACCGCCAAGCTCGCCGGTACCGGCAAGCTTCAGGTCGCCGAGCTTTCCGGTATCGTCCAGGCTACCGCGTCCGACATTCGCGGCTTTGGCTGGCTGCGGAGCGATCAGGTGGTCAAGATGCCCTATTCGGTGGGCTATTTCGTCGATCTGTCGAAGCTGCGCGACAGCGATCTGCAATGGAACGCGCAGACCAAGACGCTGATCGTCGATGCGCCCGACGTCACGGCTGCCGCGCCCAATACGGACGAGGGCCGCCGCACCCTTGTGGAGACCAGCGGGCTGTTCGTGACGCGCGATGCCGCCGAAGCGCTCAGCCAGCGCACCTCGGCCCGTGCGACCGATGTCGCCGGGCGCGAGGCCCGCAGCCCCGAACGCATGGCGCAGGCCCGCGAGCATGCCCGGCGCGCGCTTGCTCGCCTGCTCTCCCAGCCGCTCACCGCCGCGGGTCTCGGCGATGTCCGGGTGGTCGTCACCTTTCCACCCGAGCGCGGCGCGCAGACCCGCGAACATTGGGACGTATCGCGCTCCCCCGAACAGGTGATGAAGGACATCGAGGCGCGCGAGGGCGCAAACTAGTCATTCGGACCGCCCGCCAAACGTGATAGTCTCCCCACCGGGTGATCTTGGGGAGCATCACCATGGCCACAATTTACGACATCACAGATGTACCGCAGCGTAGCGACGACAGGTTCTTCCTGTGGAGTGCCTTCGCGATGGCGGCGGTGCTCGTCGCCGGCTTCTCGCTCCATCTCGCCGCGGGACGATCGAGCTTCGGCGCACCGCTCTATGTCCACGCCCATGCCATCGTCTTCTTCGGCTGGGTTACGATCTATTGCGCGCAGGCCGTGTTCGCGACGCGCGGGCCGCTGCGGTTCCATCGTCTGCTCGGCTGGGTCGCGGTCGGCTGGGTGGTGGCGATGGTGGTGGCCGGGATCGCGGTGACCGTCCTGCGCATCCGTGCCGGACAGGCGCCTTTCATCTTCCGCCCACAACATTTCCTGATCGCTAATCCGCTGATCGTGCTGCTGTTCGCCGGGCTGACCACCGCCGCGGTCAGGATGCGGCGGCGTACCGACTGGCACCGCCGGCTGCACATGTGCGCGATGATCGTATTGCTCGGCCCCGGCTTCGGCCGGCTGCTGCCGATGCCGCTGCTGATCCCCTGGGCCTATCAGATCGCGAACCTGCCCGGCCTGATCTTCCTGTTTGCCGGCATGATCGCCGATTACCGCCGCGACGGGCGCATCCATCCCGCTTGGTGGTGCGGTCTGGGCGCGATCCTGAGCGTCATGCTCGCCACCGAGCTGATCGTCTATTCGCCGCTCGGCACCGCAATTTACCAGACGGTGACCGCGGGTTCGCCCGGTGCTGCGGTCGCCCCGCTCGATTTCGCGCCGCCACCTGCGCCAATGGGTTGAACCCGGCCCCGGACAAGGCCATGTGAGGGCCAAAATCTGAGGGTCATACAATGAACGCACCGAGCAACCTGTCCGGCGTCGATATCCGTGCCGAGATCGAGCGTCTGCGCAAGGAGCGCAACGCAGTGATCCTCGCACACTATTATCAGAAGCCCGAGATCCAGGACCTTGCCGATTTCGTCGGCGACTCGCTCGAACTGTCGCGCAAGGCGGCAGAGACCGATGCCGAGGTGATCGCGTTCTGCGGCGTGCGCTTCATGGCCGAGACCGCGAAGATCCTGAGCCCCGACAAGACCGTCATCCTGCCCGACATGGACGCCGGCTGCTCGCTCGAGGACAGCTGCCCGCCCGAACAGTTCGCCGCGTTCCGTGCGCAGCACCCCGACCATATCGCGCTGACCTACATCAACTGCTCGGTCGAGGTGAAAGCCCTGTCCGATATCATCGTCACCAGCTCGTCCGCCGAGAAGATCCTGAGCCAGATCCCCAAGGACCAGAAGATCATCTTCGGCCCCGACAAGCATCTGGGCGGCTATATCAACCGCAAGATGGGCCGCGACATGTTGCTGTGGCCGGGCGTGTGCATCGTGCACGAAGCGTTCAGCGAAACCGAGCTTCTCAAGCTCAAGGCGCTGCACCCCGGCGCGCCCGTCGCTGCACACCCGGAATGCCCGCCGCACGTTCTGGATCATGCCGACTATGTCGGGTCGACCAGCGGCATCCTGCAATATGCCAAGGATTTCGACGGCGACACGATGATCGTCGCGACCGAGCCGCACATCATCCACCAGATGGAAAAGGCGGTTCCGGAGAAGACCTTCATCGGCGCGCCCGGCGCGGACGGAAACTGCAACTGCAATATCTGCCCCTACATGGCGATGAACACGCTGGAGAAGCTCTACATCGCGCTCCGCGACCTGGAGCCGCGGATCGAGATCGAGGACGAGATCCGGCTCAAGGCCAAGAAGAGCCTCGACCGGATGCTGGCGATGGCGAGCGGTACGGTGGGCCTCGGTGATCTCGGCCCGCTCAAGGTCACCGGCGACTGAAACGATCGGTTTCCGCTGGCGGGATTGATCAAACCGGGCAAGCGTGAAAGGTTTCACCTGCGCAACGGCGTTCAGGCCGCGCGAGGAGACCCATCATGCCGATCCCTGCAAGCTGGTCCGACAAGCTGCTTTCCGTCCTGCGCATCGTCGCGGGACTTTCGTTCCTTCAGCACGGCACGTCGAAATTCTTCAACCTGCCGCCCTTCCCCATGCCGCTCAATCCGCTGCTCTATGCAGCCGGCGCGATCGAGCTGGTCGGCGGCGCGCTGCTGGTGATCGGGCTGTTCACCCGCCCCGTCGCCTTCATCGCCGCGGGCATGTGCGCCGTGGGTTACTGGCTCGCCCACGGGTCGAAGGGCTTCTTCCCCGCGGCCAATGGCGGCGAGGCGATCCTGCTGTTCACCTTCATCTTCCTCTACCTCGCGGCGGCTGGCGGCGGCGCGTGGGGCCTGGACGGAAAGAAGGCCTGACCGTTCAGCGCCACTCCGGATGCGTGGTGAGCGCGGGCGAGTAATAGGTGAGATATTGCGCCAGCCGTGGCCGCGCCGAGCGGTTCGGGCTGGCGCCATGCGGCAGATCCTGCCGCCAGATCACCAGATCGCCCGCGCCCGCCGGAATCGGGACCGCCTCACCACTCAGGTCGATCCGGCGCGGATCGCGATCCCCGATTTCCGCCAGCCAGGTTTCGAGCCGGTGGTGGAAGCCCGGAACCAGCGTGAACGCGCCCTGATCCGCCGCAGTGTCGGTGAGGTAGAGGATTCCCTGCGTCGCGAATGGAATGGGCAAGGTAAGGCTCGCGTCCCAGTGCAGCCGCGGCCCCTGAAACCGGCGCGTGGCCGTCTCGGGCGGATTGAAGCTCATCCGGTCGACCGTGACCCACAGATCCGCCGTGCCCCAAAGCTGCGCGAACGCCTTGTGGATCCGCGGCGACCGCCGGGCGGCTTCAAGCGCCGGGTGCTGGAACTGCTGCACCATGATCCCGTTGCCGCGATAGTCGTACCAACTCGCCGGAACTGCCGGATCGCCGCCCACGATCTCCCATAACAATGCTTCGGCGGCAGCGGCCTCGTCGGCGCTGATCGCTTGCCGTAACAGCACCCAACCCTCGCGCTCCCAATGCGCGAGATCGTCGGCGTCGAGTGCAGGGGCCGCCGCATCGATCGCATCGATTCGCGCCTGCGCGCTTGCGGGAGGCGGCGCGCGGTCCAGCCAGGCATGATAGCGCGCAATCGTCTCGGGATCGGGCGGCCCGGCGGTGGCAAGCACCCATGTTTCGAACGCCGCCAGTTCGGGCTGTTCCTGCCCAAGATACTGGATCGCTTGCTCCAGCCCCAGACCGAGCGCATCGAACAGCATACGTTCGGTCTGATCACGCAGAGCCCGCCGTGGCGCGCGGAAAGTGAGCTGCGCCCAGAGGTCCTTGAAACCGCGAACATCGGTCAGATCGAGAGAGGGCTGCATTGCCCGCACCTTTCAGGCTGAGGTGCAGGCGTCAACGGTCGATACCTTCCCCGGACCGGATCGACTATGCGATCAGCAAAGCTGATGCGCCCCCGCGCCGGACGGAGCCTGCAACCGATGTCGAAGATCCCTGCCCTGACTGCGATCCTGCTGGCCGGCACCGGCGTTGCGCAGGCGGAGGAACTGCGACCGCTCTGCGCGGACCGGCCCGGGCTCGGCACGCCCGCCTGCACGGTGGACGCGGGCCGCACCGTCGTCGAGCTCGGCGGGCTCGACTGGACATTCGATCAGGATGACGCGCAGCGCAGCGACACGCTGATCGCCGGCGATCTGCTGATCCGCCACGGCGTGACACCGAATCTGGAGATACAAGCAGGCTGGACCGTGTTCGGCACGGTCCGCGTGCGTGACAAGGTGACTGGCGCCGTCGCGCGCAGTTCGGGGGTCGGCGATGTTACTCTCGCCGCGCGCTACAATCTGTCTAACCCGGACGGCTCGGGCCTCTCGGTGGCGATCATGCCCTATGCGACCCTGCCTGCCGGTGGAGACGCCATCGGCGCGGGCGATTGGGGGGCGGGCCTGATCATCCCGGTCAGCTACAGCCTGAACGATACGATCGGGATCGCGCTGACACCCGCGATCGACGCAGCCGTCGACAGCGACCGGAACGGGCGGCACCTCGCTTATGGCAGCGTCATCGGCCTCAGCGCCGCGCTCAGCGAGTCGGTGAGCGGCGCGCTCGAAGTTCAGGTGACCCGTGACGAAGACCCGGCCGGGTATACGACAGAGGCGCTTGCCAGCCTGTCCTTCGCCTGGGTGTCAAAGGATCGTCTGCAGATCGACGCGGGCGCCGTGGCCGGTCTCAACGCCGACAGCCCTGACCTGCAGCTTTATATGGGAATAACGCGCCGTTTTTAGGCGGCGCGTTATTCGATCTCAGCGGGTCAGCTTCTTGTAGGCAAGGCGGGTCGGGCGATCCGCCGCGTCGCCCAGGCGGCGGCGCTTGTCTTCTTCATAGGCCTCGAAATTGCCCTCGAACCATTCGACATGGCTGTCGCCCTCGAAGGCGAGGATATGGGTAGCGAGACGATCGAGGAAGAAGCGATCGTGGCTGATGACCACGGCGCAGCCCGCGAAATTCTCGATCGCCTCTTCGAGCGCGCCGAGCGTTTCGACGTCGAGGTCGTTGGTCGGTTCGTCGAGCAGCAGAACGTTGCCGCCACGCTTCAGCATCTTGGCGATGTTGACGCGGTTGCGCTCACCGCCGGAGAGCTTGCCGACATTCTTCTGCTGGTCCTGGCCCTTGAAGTTGAAGGCCCCGACATAGGCGCGCGTCGACTGGTCGTGGCCATTGACCTTCATGTAATCGAGCCCGTCCGAGATTTCCTCCCAGACGTTCTTCGACGGGTCGAGATGGTCGCGGCTCTGGTCGACATAGCCGAGGCGGACGGTGGTCCCCATCTCGATCGTGCCCGAATCCGGCGTTTCCTGGCCGGTGATCAGCTTGAACAGCGTCGACTTGCCCGCGCCGTTCGGCCCGATCACGCCGACGATGCCGCCGGCCGGAAGGGTGAAGGACAGGTTCTCGAACAGCAGCTTGTCGCCATAGGCCTTGGAGACGTTCTCGACCTCGATCACCTTGCCGCCCAGGCGCTCGGGCACCTGGATGACGATCTGCGCGCCGCTCGGCTTGCGGTTCTCCTGGCTTGCGACGAGTTCGTCGAACTTCTTGATACGCGCCTTGGACTTGGTCTGGCGGCCCTTGGTGCCGGCGCGGATCCACTCCAGTTCGTCCTTGATCGCCTTCTGGCGGCCCGTCGCTTCACGGTCCTCCTGCTCGAGGCGCTTCGACTTCTTTTCGAGATAGGTCGAGTAGTTGCCCTCGTACGGGAAATACTTCCCGCGATCGAGCTCGAGGATCCAGTCCACCACATTGTCCAGAAAGTAGCGGTCGTGGGTGATCATCAGCACCGCGCCGGCATATTCCTTGAGGTGGTTTTCCAGCCACTCGACGCTTTCGGCGTCGAGGTGGTTGGTCGGTTCGTCGAGCAGCAGGATCGACGGCTTCTGGATCAGCAGGCGGGTCAGCGCCACGCGGCGCTTTTCACCACCCGACAGGTTGTCGACGGTCCAGTCCGACGGTGGGCAGCGGAGGGCTTCCATGGCGACTTCGAGCTGGTTGTCGAGCGTCCAGCCGTCGACCGCGTCGATCTTGGTCTGGAGATCGCCCATCTCCTCCATCAGCGCGTCGAAATCGGTGTCGTCCTTGGGATCGCCCATTTCGGCCGAGATCGCGTTGAAACGCTCGACCAGGTCGGCAGTCTCGCGCGCGCCGTCCTTGACGTTCTCCAATACGGTCTTGGTCGGATCGAGCTGCGGCTCCTGCTCCAGATAGCCGACAGTGATGTTCTCGCCCGGCCAGGCCTCGCCCGAGAAGTCCTTGTCGATCCCCGCCATGATCTTGATCAGGGTCGACTTGCCGGCGCCGTTGGGACCGACGATGCCGATCTTGGCACCCTGATAGAATTGCAGGTTGATGTTGCTCAGCACCGGCTTCGGGGCGCCGGGGAAGGTCTTGGTCATGTCCTTCATCACGAAGGCGTATTGGGCGGCCACGTGCGGGTCTCCGTTCGAATATCTGGGTGTCCGGGAATTTGGCGCCGATGTAGCGATGCACCCGCCGATTGGCAAACCTGTCGCTTGTCGAAAAGACGCCGCGGACGGGTTGCCGCCGCCCCGGCCCTTCCGTTACGTCACGCCGCAACAATATTTCGGCGGAGGAAAAGAATGCGTGTGAAGACCCTGACCCTGGCTGCCATGCTGAGCCTCCCCCTCCCCGCACTCGCCCAGACCGACCCGGCCGCGCTGCGCGACGCCGCACTGAAGGACGAGATCGCCTGGGACATCACCGAAGGCCTCACCACCGAGATCGGCCCGCGCCTTGCCGGAACCGAAGCGGAAGCGCGCGCCCGTGCCTGGTCGGTGAAGAAACTCGCCGCGCTCGGCTTCAGCAATGTCCGCAACGAGCCGTTCCAGATGAAGACCTGGGTCCGCGGCGTCGAGACGCTGGAGGTGCTCGCGCCCTTTCCCCAGCCGCTGCGTCTCACCGCGCTCGGCAATTCCGGCGCCACATCCGCGGCCGGCCTGAATGCCGAGATCGCCTATTTCCCCAACCTCGCGGCGCTCCAGGCCGCCCCTGATGGCAGCCTCAAGGGCAAGATCGCCTTTGTCAGCCACAGCATGACCCGTACCCAGGACGGATCGCAATATGGCGCGTTCGGCGCGGTCCGCCGCTCCGGCCCCGCGACCGCCGCGCGCAAGGGCGCGGCTGCGATCCTGATCCGCTCGGTCGGCACCGACTATCATCGCAACCCGCATGCCGGCGGCACCGGTTTCCCCGAAGGCGTGACGCCGATCCCCGCCGCCGCACTCTCGCTCCCCGATGCCGAACAGCTCGAGCGCATCCTGAAGCGCGGCCAGCCGGTCAGCGTCAAACTCACCCTCACGCCGAAGCAGGTCGGCATGACCGAATCGGGTAACGTCATCGCCGAAGTCCCGGGCAGCGACCCCGCAGCCGGAATGGTCGTTGTCGCCTGTCACCTCGACAGCTGGGATCTGGGCACCGGCGCATTCGACGACGGCGCGGGCTGCGGCATCGTCACCGCAGCGGCCAAGCGGATCATGGACGCAGGCAAGCCCCGCCGCACGATCCGTATTCTCTGGGCCGGGGCCGAAGAGGTCGGCGTGTTCGGCGGCCGCGCCTATTTCGAAGCGCACAAGGGCGAGAGGCACGCGCTTGCCGCCGAATCCGATTTCGGTGCGGACCGGGTCTGGCGCGTCGATTTCAAGCTTCCGGAAAGCGCAAAGGCGGTCGGCGATCGCGTCGCCGCGGCCCTCGCGCCGCTGGGCATCAGCCGCGGGCGCGATGCCGCGAGCGGCGGCGCCGATGTCGGCGCGCTGATCGCTTCAGGTGTCGCAGGCGTGGACCTGCAGCAGGACGGCACCCGCTATTTCGACCTGCACCACACGCCCGACGACACGCTCGACAAGATCGACCCGGAGCAGCTTCGCCAGAACGTTGCGGCGTGGACCGCGATGCTCGCCGTGGTTGCCAATGCACCCGAGGAAATTGGCGCCGTTCAATGACGCAGCGCATCATTTCGGCTCGCCGCAAAGCTTGCTGTCAGATGAATTCCCATTGACGACGGCGTAACGGGCGTTATTCCGACTAACTCGCACGGCAATCGGGCCGGGGCGAACCGAATAATTTTTGCTTGGGAGCAAAACGAATGAAGAAGGTCCTCATCGTCGCTGCCGCGACCGGCCTGATGTCGCTCGCCGCCTGCAACACCACGCCGGCTGCGAACAACACCGTCGAGAACGTTGCTGAGTCGCTCGAGAACGGCGCTGACCTGCTCGCCGCCGAAGGCGCGAACGCAGCGAACGAAGTCGGCGCGATGCTCGACAACGCTGGCGAGACGCTCGACAACGTTGCTGCTGGCAACACCGCCGAGTAATCGGATCAGTTCTTCCTGGGCTCGCAAGAGCCCGGTTGAATCGAAAGGGCGCTCCTCACGGGGCGCCCTTTTTCGTTGCCCGTGCCTGCCGGCAGGGCAATGTTCGTCGCCGACGATCGGCCGTTCGTCGTATCGAACGGTTTCGGTGGACGCAGTTCGCCGCCTTATCGAGCATCGATGGCCCCTCACCAACCGGGAGCGTAGCCGGGGATCAGCGTTCAATCAGGACGCGCCCCGTAACCCCGGAGTGACCCATGTTGTCCAACCTCGCCCATGCGGCCGCGATCGCCGCCGCGCTCATCGCCGCAGTTCCGGCCAGTGCCGGCGGCGCGAAGTCCGTGAAGGTCTCCTACGCCGGTCTCAATCTTGCCAGTGCTTCGGGCAAGGCCGAGCTCGACCGCCGCGTCACACGCGCAGCCACGCGCATGTGCGGCGTCGGTCTCGAGCAGCACCTTGTCCTCGAGGCAGCCGCCCAGCGCTGTGCGATCGCAGCACGCGAATCGGCGCAGCCCGGCATCGAGCTCGCTTACCGCAACGCCGCCAACCGGCAGCTCGCGGCGCGGGATATGAGTGTCACGATAGCACCCTGACATTCATCCACCTGCCCCGCCCGCTGGATGGACCGGTGGGCGGGGCTATTTTGCCATGATCGCCTTGGCTGCGGCCTGGTAGGTGCGGCCGATGCGTACCAGGTCGCCATCGGCGAGCTCGGCGTGCCACACGCCAAGACCGTCATGCCTGAGCTTGGCGATCCGGTCCCTGCGCACGATCGTCGATCGATGGAGGCGGATGAAGCGATCCGGATCCAGCCGCCGCTCAAGTTCGCTGATCGTCTGGTGGATCAGGTAGCTCCGTCCGCCGACGCCCAGCCGCATATAGTCCCGCTCGGCATCGACACGTTCGATATCGCCCGCGCTGACGCGCACCATCTCCGACCGGTGCGGCACCCAGAATTCCTCGATCCAGCGCGAATTGGCCGGCTGGGGCTCAGCATTCGCCCGTCCCGCCACCTCGACCGCGCGGCCGATCGCTCGTGCCAGCCTTTCAGCGCTCACCGGCTTCAGCACATAATCCACCGCTGCCACGTCGAACGCCGCGACGGCATGCTGCTCGAACGCTGTACAGAAGATCACCGCCGGCCGATGCACCGTCGCCGACAAGGCCTCCGCCACGCCGATTCCGTCCCGGTGCGGCATCGCGATGTCGAGCAGGACCAGATCGGGGTCGAGCGCATCGATCAGCCGCAATGCGGCCTCGCCATCGCTGGCGGTACCGATCAGATCGATCTCCGGAATGCCGGCGCACAGGATCTGCATCCGTTCGACGGCAAGCGGCTCGTCATCGACGATCAGGGTGCGCAGGCGTTCAGCAGCCATTGGTCACCAGCGGCAGCGTCAGAATCGCGACAAATCCGCCCTCGGCCCGTTTGCCGGCGGTCAGCCAGGCTGCATCGCCGAACCGCGCGCGCAGCCGGTCGCGAACGTTGCGCAGCCCGACCCCGGTCCCGTTCGACGCCCTGGCGCCGTCGCCATCGTCGCTCACCGTCACCTCCAGCTTGTCGCCGTTCACGCGGGCGCGGACACAAATCTGCACCGGACGGCGCGCCGGCGCGACCCCGTATTTCACCGCATTCTCGATCAGCGGTTGCAGGATCAGGCCCGGGACGCACGCCCCGGCCGCCGCGGGCTCGATCTCGAAGCTCCCGCGCAGCCGCTCGGGAAAGCGCACTGCCTCGATCTCCAGATAGAGTTTCTGGACCGCAATCTCGTCCGCCAGCGGCACGTCGTCGGTCGGCTCGCTGGCGAGGCTGGTGCGGAAGAAATTGGACAGGTTGAGGATCATCGCCTCGGCATCCTCGCGCTTGCCCGACATGACGAGCGAAGAAATCGAGTTGAGCGTGTTGAACAGGAAGTGCGGATTGACCTGGTAGCGCAGCGCCCGCAGCTCCGCGGTCTGTGCGGCAGCCCGCAATCGCGCAGTCTCGCGCTCCGACGCGCGCACCGCCCCGGCATAGGACAGAGCGAGGTAGAACACGGACCATGAGAGGAAGAAGAAGTACCAGCCGAGCGCATTCTCCGCGATCAGATCTGCCGGTTTCTCTGTCTTATGCTCGGGCTCGGTCCCCGGACGCTTCTGCATCTCCGGCGGCTTCGGATCGACGACGTAGAAGGACAGATAGTTGACGGTCGAATAGGCCGTGGCGGCAACGGCGGAAAACAGGAATGCCGCTGCGACCCGAACGCGCAGCGTGTGATGGCAGAACAGCCGCAGGATCCGATAGAGAAGATAGGTGAAGCCGATGCCGAACAGGCTCACCCAGGCCCGGTTGTCCAGCATCAGCCAATAGCCGGGATAATCCATGATCCACGACCGCAGCGTGATGCTGACATAGTAGAAGACCCAGAAGGCGACGATCGACAGCACCGCAATCCGCTGCGGTACCGTGAACGGCGTGGAGTCTGAATGGTTCTCGACGGCCATTTAAGACCCTAACGCAATGGTTGCTGAAGAAACCATGTGCCGCGCTACCACTGGTCGAACACTATGGCACGCTAGTCGAAATCAGGACCGGCCGTGATCGAAATGGTCGGGGAGACAGGATTCGAACCTGCGACATCCTGCTCCCAAAGCAGGCGCGCTACCAGACTGCGCCACTCCCCGACGCTGGGCGCGGTTAGGCGCTAATGCGTCCCCGCACAAGGCCCGCTACAGCAAATGCCGCTTTATTGGCTGCTGCATGGGACGCCGCTGGTGGGCCCGGCAGGACTTGAACCCGCAACCTAGCCGTTATGAGCGGCCAGCTCTAACCAATTGAGCTACAGGCCCCCAGCGGCCCCTGCGCTTAAGGGCGAACGCGGCGTCCGGCAAGCGCCGCGCGATCCAGCGCCGCCAGGATTTCATCATGCGATGCCGATGCGATGCCGAGCTTCGCAAGCAGGCCGAACGCCGCCTCCCACCAGGCATGGAATGCGCGCAGCTCCGCGGCGTCGCGCACATAGGGGGTGTAGCCAGGCGCGGCCGAGGGGGAGTGATAGGAGAAGAGCAGCATCCGCGCCCCTTCCCCTGCCGCGATCCGGATCGCCTCCAGCGCCAGTTCGACCGGCATTTCCTCCGGCGTCAGCGCAACGCGCGCGAGCAGGCCCAGCCGTGCCGCCACACCGCGTCCGCGCGGGACATGGCCCAGCGCGCCGTACAGGCCCGCGCCGCCCGATCGCGCCGCCCCGGTGTAGATCGTCGTCAAGGGCAGTTCGGCCAGCCCGGCTTCACCCGTCCAGAAGCCATGATTGCCGATCGCGGTGAAATCCGGACCGCCCTCCGCCGAATAGTCATAGCCCGAGCGCATCGATGTATCGACGCGATACCCCTCAGCCGCCAGCAGCGGGAGCGAATTGGGGCCGATCCCGTAGCGGCCTGCCCGGAACATCACGGGCCGCCGGCCGAATGCCGAGGCGATCGCGCCGGTCAGCACCGCGAGCTTCGCGGCTTCCAGTTCGCGCGGCAGATTGCCGACGAAGCTGTTGTGCGGCACCACCGCCTCATCGAACGGCGGGTTGACCCAGGGGTGAAGCTGAGTGCCGATCGCCGAACGCCCGTCGGCGAGCATCTCGCGCAGGATCTCGATCGACATGGGGCAGGTCACGATGGGATGATCGACCATATAGGTCGCAGGCACGCCGTGCGCCGCGAACAATGCGTGCATCTCCGGAAGCGCACGCATCGCCTGCGTCGCGCGATTCTCGCGGCGCAGCGGCTGCGACCAGTCGAACTCCTCTTCGGTATCGACAAACACGGTGAAGCGCGTGCCGAAATCTTCCGGCCACGCGATTGCGCTGCCCTGCGCCGGCGCAGGCACGCGATATCCCCGCCCTTCGGCGCCCCCTTGTCCGCTTCCCATGCCGGGGTCTCTAGCGCACTTGCTCCAAAGACTTAGTTACTGCCGCCGGAAGACGGATCGTCAAGCGCTCAGGCTCGATCACCAGCGATCCGGACAGCTCGCGCGTCAGGTTCCGGATCAGCCGCAGCGCAAAACCGGTGCCAAGCAGCGCAGCCTCTTCACGTTCGTCGTCGATCGTGAAGATCGCGTCGCCCGGATAGGCGGCCAATGCCCGCGGCCGGTCGAAATCGATCGCGACGGTATCATTCTCGGCGGTCAGCCGCACGCCCATCCGCTCGCCCTCACCCGCGGCCGAGAGCAGGGTCGCCAAGGTACGCGAGAGCAGCCGTTCGATCGCGCGCGCATCGCCCGCCACGACCAGTTCGTCCGCCGGGAGCGCGACATCGGCACCGCGCATCACCGCCAGCGGCGCAAGCTCGTCCGCCACCCGGTCGAACAGCGGCTGCAACGCCACTTCCCCCGGATGGAGGCGCAGGGCCGAGGCATCGATCCGCGCGGCAATGTCGAGATCGTCGATCGCGGCCAGAAGCGCACGCGCGCGATCGCGAATCAGCGCCGCCCGGTCGCGGTAGACGGGCGCGGCCTCGCCCAGGATCTCGCGCTCGATCAGTTCGGAAAAGCCGGCGATCGCATTGGTCGGCGTCCGCAGTTCGTGCATCAGCTGGCGCAGCGAATCCGCGCCGTGGGTGCCGCCGGACTGTACTGCGGTCTCGTCGGCGCGCGGGCGCCGGGCGGTGCCGCGATAGCCGGTGAAGCGGCCGCTTGCCGGATCGAAGGCCGCATTGGCCGAGATCCGCCAGTCGCCGCCCGCGTCGCTGTCTCCTGCGACGAACAGCCGCGCGCCGGAGAAGCGCGTGCGCTGGCGGAGCGCGCCCGCCGCCACACCATCGACGCGCGAGCCGTCGGGCATCGCGGTCATGTCGAGCGAGAGGCCGATCAGCGGCGATCGCGAAATGCCGTCAACCCAGCGGATCACGCCCTGTGCGTCGGTCTCGAACCGGAATCCGCTGGCACGTTGGGGCAGGCTCGCCGCCGCGGGCCGCTCGGGCTGGCGCGTGTAGAAGGCGTCGATCCGCGCGACGACGTCGGCGATCTCGAACGGGCCGCCCGGCCCCTGAACTTCTGAAGGAACCTCCGGCCCGGTCGAGTCCTTGCGCTGGGTCTTGATCAGGTCGCCATGGAGCGCCGCGGGCTTCTGCGCTTCGCCGTCCGGCGCTGCTGCCTGCTGGAGCGCCGCGGCGACCAGCGGAATCCCGAGCGCGGCGACGCCGACGGGTATGAAGGGCGAAGCCGGTGCCAGAACAGCCGCTTCGGCCGGAACCTCTTCGTCCGATTCGGACATGACAGGTGGAGCAGCCGGAGCGGCTTCGCTCACCACCGCCTCAGAACCCAGCACGAAATCCGCCGCGCGAAACCCTTCCAGCGCGCTGTCGACGCCCACGGGCAAGTCGCGCCGCCCGCGCAGCACGCCGCGCGCCGGAGCGGACAGATGTGGCAGCAGCTCGATCCATTCGCCTGAGCTCAACCGCGCCGTGCGCAGGATCGGCGCGGCGACCGCGATCTCATCCACCACGCACAATTGCACCAGCGCAGCGGGCGGCTCCGCCATTTCGAGTGATCGGGTGCTGGTGATCCGCACCGCGACCGGCACGTCGCCGCGAATCGATTCGAGCAGCGCAAGCGCGCGCGCATCGTCCGGGATCCGCCGGCGGCCGATCAGGTCGACGAGCTGCCGCCAGGCCGAGGCCTTGCCGAACGCCGTCGAGACATCCGCTGCCAGCACCGTTTCAAGGGTATCGTCGAACCGCACCGAATCTGTCGTTCCCACCCGCAGAAAAGCCTGCTGCAATCAAACCTTAACGCGGCAAAACGCCCGCGCAAACTGGTGATTTCGGGACGTCGCATAGTGGGACAATTGCGCTTGCGCGTAATTATCTTATGTGTACGGGACACATGGCGACTGTTGCTGTCGCGCTACAGGGGAATGGATGCATGGCTTTTGACGAGATCGATCGGCAGATCATGGCACATCTTCAGGCCGATGGCCGGATGACCAATGTCGATCTGGCCGACCGCGTCGGCCTCACCGCGCCGCCCTGCCTGCGCCGGGTCCGCACGCTCGAGGAAAAGGGCGCGATCCGCGGCTACCACGCCGATCTCGATCCGGTCTGGCTGGGCTATACGATCACCGTCTTCGCGATGGTGAGCCTCAAGAGCCAGGCCGAAACCGATCTGGAGGCGTTCGAGGCGCATGTCGCGAACATTCCCGAGATTCGCGAATGCTACATGCTCAACGGCGATATCGACTTCATCCTGAAGATCGTCGCCAAGGATCTGAGCAGCTTCCAGCAGTTCCTGACCACCAAGCTGACCACCGCGCCCAACGTCGCGCATGTCCGCACCTCGCTCACCATCCGCTCGTCCAAGTCGCTTCCGGGTGTTCCGGTTGAACCCTGAAGCCCAGGCCTGAGGCGCAAACAAAAAGGGGCGGCCCAACGGCCGCCCCTTTCTTTTTGAGATGCCCCAGCCTCAGGCCAGCGGCAGATCGAGCCAGGTGGTCCAGAACTTCGCGATCTCGCCACGCGGCGTGCCCGTGACGGCGGCGAAGGCGGTCTTCGCTTCGGCCTTCTGGCCCGACAGCGCCAGCGCGATGCCAAGGCGCGTGTTCACGACATTGGTGTCGACGCCGCCCTTCTGGAGCGCGAGCCGGTACAGCTCGACCGCCTTGGGATAGTTGCGGGTGCCGAGATAGGCATCGCCGGTCTGCTGCGCGACATTGCCCTTGGGGGCGGCAGTCGCACGCTTTTCCTCGGTCGCCAGCGGAACCTCCGCCTTTTCCTGAGCGCTCGCCGTCGTGTAGAGCTGGTTGATCGCGGCGTTGGTCTTGGTGACCTTGCCGCTCGCGCGGCCCTCGTCGATCACCGACTTGACCTCGCCCGGCAGACCGCGGCGCTGCGCGACGTCAGCATATTGCAGATAGTCGCTCTCGCCGCCCATCGCCTTCGACGCGCGCATCAGGCGCAGCACGTCGAGCCGCTGGTCGGGGTCGAGCTGGACGCCCTTGTCCTGAAGCTGCTCGAGATAGATGAGCATCGACGAGCGCCATGCCTCAGGGCTCGGATAGGCAGCAATCTGGCGGCCCAGCCAATCGGCGGCCATGGCCTTCGCGCCCGACGTGTACAGCTTCGACACGACCAGCTTGTACCAGTTCTCCGGCGCCTTGCGGCCCGCAGCTTCCTCAGCCTTGATCGCCGCGTCGATGGCGGCGATTCCGGCGTCGCGCTGGCCCGCATCGAACTGTGTCTGCGCGATCAGCAGGTTCATGTTCACGCCGTTCGGCACATAGCCCAGGTCACGCGCCTTGGTGAAATAGGCCAGCGCGTCCGCCGGCTTCTTCGCCTTGTTGGCGAAATCGCCGCGGAAGAAGTTGAACCGGCCGCGATCCGCCTGCGGCGTCTTGGGGTTGGCGATCAGCGCATCGAGCGCGGTGATCGTGCTCGCGGTGTCGTTGGTGTTGGCAGCGGTCTGCAGGCGGAAGTTCGCCGCATAGAATCGCTCGTCGTCGCTCTTCGCCACCGCGTCGAGCGCGTCGAGCTGCGCCTTGGCGCCGGCCCAGTCCTTCGCCTCGATCAGCTTCTGGACTTCCGACGCAGGCTTGCGGAATTCTGCGCTGAGCTTGAGCTCAGGCGCCTTCTCGTCCTTCTTCTGGGCCGCGGCGGGCGCGGCTCCGGCGGTGGCAGGCACGCCGATCAGGAGCACTGCAGCCAGCGCGGCTTTGGAAACAGACTTCATTCGGGACTCTCCTTACGCGGGTACGCGTAGCAAATGGGGCGCAACCGCTCTAGTAATCCGCCTCGCCCGGTCAAGGCACAGCGCGTCATTTCAACCCTTGGTTGCGCGCGCTGAACGCACATTGAACGCCTTCGATCCCGGAACGCCCTTCACGCGCGTGCGCACGCGCGTGGGCTTGGCAGGTGGTCCCCGCCCCGCTAGAGCGGTCACAACACTGAAACAACCCTTCGAAAGCACCGAAACTTGACCGACGAGACCGTCCTCGCGGACCCTTCCGATATCACCCCCATCTCGATCGTCGACGAGATGAAGACGAGCTACCTCGATTACGCGATGAGCGTGATCGTGGCGCGCGCGCTGCCCGATGTCCGCGACGGTTTGAAGCCGGTTCACCGCCGAATCCTCTATGCGGCGCAGGAGGGCGGCTATCTGCCCGGCCGCGCGTATCGCAAATCGGCCCGCCTGGTCGGTGACGTGATGGGTAAATATCACCCGCACGGCGACAGCTCGATCTACGACGCCATGGCCCGCATGGCGCAGGACTGGGCGATGCGCGTGCCGCTGATCGACGGCCAGGGCAATTTCGGATCGATGGACCCCGATCCCCCCGCCGCGATGCGTTATACCGAGGCGCGCCTGGCCAAGGTGGCGATGTCGCTGCTCGACGATATCGACAAGGACACGGTCGATTTTCAGGACAATTATGACGGCTCGGAGAGCGAGCCGACGGTCCTGCCCGCGCGATACCCGAACCTGCTGGTCAACGGCGCCGGCGGTATCGCGGTCGGCATGGCGACCAACATTCCGCCCCACAATCTGGGCGAAGTGATCGACGCCTGCCTCGCGTACATGGACAATGGCGCGGTCACGGTCGAAGACCTGATGGAGATCGTCCCCGGCCCGGACTTCCCCACCGGCGCGCTGATCCTTGGCCGCTCAGGCTGCCGCAGCGCCTATCAGACCGGCCGCGGGTCGATCATCGTCCGCAGCCGCCACACCTTCGAGCAGCGCGGCGAGCGCCGCTCGATCGTCCTCACCGAAATCCCCTACCAGCAGGGCAAGAACGCGCTGGTCGAGAAGATCGCCGAAGCCGCGAAGGAAAAGCGCGTCGAGGGCGTCAGCGATATTCGCGACGAATCGAGCCGTGAAGGCGTGCGAATCGTCATCGACCTCAAGCGCGACGCGACCCCCGAAGTCGTGCTCAACCAGATCTGGCGCAACACCCCGGCGCAGTCGAGCTTCCCGGCCAACATGCTCGCGATCCGCGGCGGCCGTCCCGAACTGCTCAACCTGCGCGACATCGTCGAGGCGTTCGTCCGTTTCCGCGAACAGGTCATCACCCGCCGCTCGAAGTTCGAGCTCGCCAAGGCGCGCGACCGGGCGCACATCTTGCTCGGCCTCGTCATCGCGGTCACCAACCTCGATGAGGTCGTCCGCATCATCCGCAGCTCGTCCAGCCCGGTCGCGGCCCGCGAAGCGCTGCTGATGCGCGAATGGCCGATCGCCGAGATCGCACCGTATATCCGCCTTGTCGAAGCGGTCGAAACCGAGGTGACGGGCGACGTCTATCGCCTGTCGGACATCCAGGTCCGCGCGATCCTCGACCTGCGCCTGCACCGCCTCACCGCGCTGGGCCGCGACGAGATCGGCGACGAGCTCAAGGGCCTCGCCGATTCGATCGCCGAACTGCTCGAAATCCTCGCCAACCGCATCAAGCTCTACGAAGTGCTGCGCGAGGAGCTGGTCGCTGTCCGCGATCAATACGCCACCCCGCGCCGCACCGAAATCGCCCCCGCCGCCGACGGCATCGAGGACGAGGATCTGATCGAGCGCGAGGACATGGTCGTTACCGTGACCATGCAGGGTTATATCAAGCGCACCACGCTCGACACCTTCCGCGCCCAGGCACGCGGCGGCAAGGGCCGCGCCGGCATGGCGACCAAGGACGAGGACGTCGTCACCGAGCTGTTCGTCACCTCGACTCACACGCCGGTGCTGTTCTTCTCGACCCTGGGCAAGGTCTACCGGATGAAGGTGTGGAAGCTGCCCGAGGGCGGCCCCGCCACCCGCGGCCGGCCGATGATCAACCTCCTCCCGCTCGCGGCGGGCGAGACGATCTCGACCGTGCTTCCCCTGCCCGAGGACGAGGCCGAGTGGGGCAAGCTCCACGTCATGTTCGCGACCGCCAAGGGCTCGGTCCGCCGCAACTCGATGGACGCGTTCACCAACGTGCCGTCGAACGGCAAGATCGCGATGAAGTTCGAGGGCGAGGACGAAGACGATCGCCTGATCGGCGTCGCCCTGCTCGACGAGGCCGACGACGTTCTTCTCGCCACGCGCCAGGGCAAGGCGATCCGCTTCCCCGGCGACGATGTCCGTGAATTCCAGAGCCGCAATTCGACCGGTGTCCGCGGCATGCGGCTTGCCGAAGGGGATGAGGTCATCTCGCTCTCGATCCTGCACAAGGCGGGGATCAAGGATCAGGAAGAGCGCGACGACTATCTGCGTCACGCTCCGTGGAAGGCGGACAAGGACAGCGAACCGCAGATGACGCCCGAGCGCTTCGAGGAGCTGAAGGCGAAGGAGCAGTTCATCCTCACCGTCTGCGCCAACGGCTATGGCAAGCTGTCGTCCGCCTACGAATATCGCCGCACAGGCCGTGGCGGTCAGGGCATCACCAATATCGACAACATCGCCCGCAACGGCCTTGTCGTCGCCAGCTTCCCGGCGACCCAGGCGCATCAGCTGATGCTCGTCACCGATCAGGCGAAGATGATCCGCCTGCCGCTGACCAGCCTGCGCGTCATCGGCCGCGGATCGGCGGGTGTGCGCCTGTTCAACGTCGCCGATGACGAGCATGTCGTCTCCGCCGCCCGCATCGAGGAGACCGAGGAGGAAGAGACGGCGATCGAGGGTGAAGGCGAAGGCGCGGAAGCGGCCGATGCCACGTCCGGCAACGACGTCGCGGAGCCGGAAAGCGACGCGTAACCCCAAACCGTCACCCCGGCCTTGTGCCGGGGTCCACCGCTGGGCAAGCGGTGGGATCGAGCCTCATGCCCATCGGTTGCGTTACCGTGGATCCCGGCACAAGGCCGGGATGACGCCGGAGTGAGAGCAATGCACCCTACCACTGCCTATAAGGTGCTGACTGCCGAGCAGATGATCGCGCTCGAAGCCGGCACCTTCGCCGGTGCGCCGATCGATCTGGCCGATGGCTATATCCATATGTCCACCCGCGACCAGCTCACCGAAACGGTCGACAAGCACTTTGCGGGCCTGCACGATCTGTGGGTCGCCGCAGTCGATCTCGACGCGCTCGGCGAGGCGGTGAAATGGGAAGTCTCCCGTGGCGGCGCGGAGTTCCCGCACCTCTACGGCCGGCTCACGCTCGAAACGGTGATCGCCTATTCCCCGCTCGAGCGCGAGGACGACGGCACCGTCAGGCTTCCGGTCACGGGCTGAATCAGCCGTCCAGCCGCACGCACCAGATGCGGTCGTCATCGATCCGGTCGCCCAGCTGAAAGGTACAGCGGCCAACCTCGCGAAACCCGTAGCGGGTGTAGAAGCGCTTCGCACGCTCGTTATGGTCGAACACCGTGAGGTAGAGTTCCGGCGCGCCGGCTTCCCGCGCGGTCGCAAGACCCCATTCCATGAATCGCGCGGCAACGCCGGCCCCATGCCAGCCGGACAGAACATAGATCTGCTGCAGCTCCATAGCGCCCGGCGCAGCGTCAATTGCCGGCGCGCGCAACGGCGTCAGTTTCGCATAGCCGATCGGCGCTCCATCAACGGTGGCGACGCGCCAGCGCACTGCGCCGTCGGCAAAGTCCCGCGCCATCGGCCCGTCCGGCGCATAGACCGTATCGCAGAACGCCTCGAACGCGGCCGGGGCGTAATCGCTGGCGAAGGTGTCGGTGAAGATCCGCCGCGCAACAGGCAGCAACGCGTTCAACACCCCCGCATCGGGATCGACATACCGGACTTCCACTGGCGCTCCTGCGGCTGAACCTCTTTGGAGATTCATCATATAAAGAATTCTTTATATGATAGTCCAGCACCTCAGATTCCCCGATAGCGCCCCGGGCTAGCCCGTCACGGTCGGATAGAGCGACGCAATCAGCAGCACCGCCGCTGAGATGTTGAACATCCGCAGCCGCCGCCTGTCACCCAGCCAGCGCCGCAGCTTCACGCCCATCACGGCCCACAGGCCCACGCATGGCAGGTTCACTGCACCGAACAATCCGGCCACCAGCGCCAGCCCGATCCACGGCTCGACCGGCGGCAGATAGACCGTCACCCCGGTCAGCGCCATCGTCCACGCCTTGGGATTGACCCACTGGAACAAGGCCGCCTGAACAAAGGTCAGCGGGCGCCCGGCGGCGTCCCCTTCGCCCGGCGGCGTGGCCGTGGCGACCTTCCAGGCAAGGTAGAGCAGATAGGCGACGCTCACCCATTTGAGCACCGTGTGTGCCAGCGGATAGCGCGCGAACAGCTCCGCCAGTCCCAACCCGACCAGGACGATCATCAGGACGAAGCCCAGCGACACGCCCAGCATGTGCGGGACGGTGCGCCGGAGCCCGAAATTGGTACCCGACGTCATCAGCATCAGGTTGTTCGGCCCGGGCGTGATCGAGGAAACCAGGGCGAAGACGCTCAGCGCCGGCAATGTCTGCATCCACAACATCGCGCAAGAATATGCGATTCCGCGCCGAATGAGCTTGCAAATACACTTGATATTTGACGATAGATTGCAATCTATGGCCGATTTTGACGCGATTGATCGCAATATATTGCACGAGCTGACGGCAAATGCGCGGATCACCAATCTCGCGCTTGCCGAGCGAGTCGGCCTCTCACCCTCGGCCTGCCTGCGCCGCGTGCAGGATCTCGAGCGGATCGGGGTCATCAAGGGCTATCGCGCAATCCTCGACCAGGCCGCGCTCGGGATCAGCTTCACCGCCTATATCGCCGTCGGCCTGTCGCGCCACACCAAGAGCGAGCAGCAGGAGTTCGAGCGCGCAATCGATGCCGCCCCCGAAGTCCGCGAATGCCATAACGTGACCGGTACAATCGAATATCTGCTGCGCGTCGAGGTCAAGGACCTCGCATCCTACAAGCGCTTCCACACCGATGTGCTCGGCGCCCTGCCCCAGGTCTCCACGCTCACCTCGTACATCGTGATGGGGTCGCCCAAGGACGAGCGCGCCTAGGGGATCAGATCGACGACTTCCGCGCCCTCTCCCTCCGCAGCGATCAGCAGCGTACGGTGGCACATGGCGGGGTCGCGCTCGAAGCAGAGCAGCGCACTCGGCATCTCCGCGATCAGCGCCCGCATCTGCGCGGCCTGGGCCTGGGCCTCGGGCAATTCGAGCTGACCGGCATAGACCGTCTTCAGCGTCGCCCGATCGCCCTTCTTCGCCGCGTCGCGCCCCGGCTTGGGCGTCCCCAGTGCCTTCAGATGCACATAGCCGATGCCGTGCTCCTTCAGCGCGGCCGCCAGCGGCGCCCTGGAGAAGCCGGGGCGGCGGGAGAGCGGCAACTGGCGCACATCGATCACCTGCCGCACACCCGCCCCTTCCAGCGCGGCGAGGAAGCTCTCCATCGTCGCGCCCTCATAGCCGATGGTGAAGACCTTCATTCCGCGCTCCCAGCTACTCCGGCTTGTGGCACACCGCCTCGACGTTGATCCCGTCGGGATCGTAGACGAACGCCCCATAATAGCCCGGATGATAATGCGCGCGAATACCCGGCGCGCCATTGTCGCGGCCGCCCGCCGCCATTGCCGCGGCGTAGAAGGCATCCACCTCCGCCCGGCTCTCCGCAACGAACGCGATATGGATGCCGGCGCCCTTCGGTCCGCCATTGCTCAGCCAGAAGTCGGGCTTGCCGTGCTTCCCATAGCCGATGCCGTGATAGATGCCGCCGGTCATCGCGGGGGTGACCTCCATCACCACGCTCGCACCGATCGCCCCCAGCGCCGCATCATAGAAACGGCGCGAGGCTTCGAAGTCGCTCGCCGAGACACCCATATGATCGATCATCGCATCCTCCCGAAATAAAGGGCCAGACTAGCTCAGTGCTGCCCCACCGCTGTCAGCAGTGTGCAGTGCTTGACGATCATGCCCGGCAATCCGTGACATAGCCGTGGAAATTTCCACGCCCGCGGATACAGGCCACGGCATGATCCGGAAGCTCGCGCCCGAATACCATCATCGTGCCCTCCCGTTGCTCGGCCCGGACGATTCGATCAACGCGCTCAGCCTCAACGCCATCATCGCGGGCACGAACCGCGGCGCGGTCTATGTCGACGATCCCGAACAACCGCGCACCGCGCTGATCGACCAGACGGGCATCATCAGCTTCCTTGTCGGCGATCCGGAGAATCCCGCCTTTCTCGATGACTTTGATCGCTTCCTTGACCAGCAGCTGGGGCCGGACACATTGGCCTCCTGCGGCGGAGACACCTTCGTTGCCGTGCTCCACAACACCGCCTGGCAGCGGGCGCTCGAGCCCGTTCTCGCCCAGCGCGAGCCGGAGGGCGACGAGGAATGCTATTTCACGTTCGGTGGTGATGCGTACCTGCCTAGCCTGCCCACGCTACCCGCAGGCTTCACGGTCAGGCGCATCGATGCGGCTCTCGCCGCCAATGAGGATATCGCCGAGTGCCTGCTCGAAAGCTGGCTCGACACCGAGCACTTCCTCGCGCACGGCATCGGCCAGGCGGTGATGGAGGGCAATCGCGCGGTGAGCCTCGCCTTCTCCTGCGCCGCATGGAACGGGCGGCAGGAAATCAACTTGCTGACCTTCGACGACGACGATCAGGGCCGCGGTTTTGCCACCCATGCCTGCACCGCCTGGCTTGCCGACGCGCTGCAGGCCGGCGTCACCCCGCACTGGACCGCCATGGCCAGCAACACCGCCTCGCTTCATCTCGCACGCAAGCTCGGGTTCGTCGAAACGGCGCGGCGTCCGACGATCGAGTTCCAGTTCTAATCCCAGCGTAAGGGGCACGGCCACGCTCATTCGGGCCTGTGGCAAACCGCTTCGACATTCATCCCGTCCGGGTCGATGACGAACGCGGCATAGTAATCGGGATGATAGTGTTCGCGTATCCCCGGCGCGCCATTGTCCCGCCCGCCCGCCGTCAGCGCCGCGGCATGGAAACCATCGACCGCAGCCCGGCTCTCTGCGCGAAACGCATGATGCACGCCGGTGCTCACCGGCTCGCCATCGGCGATCACGAAATCCACCTCATCCACCCCGAACAGTATGATGGCGTTGCCAAGGCCATTGGTCTCCTCGCCCATCACCCGGTAACCAAGCGGCGCCAGCGCAGCCGCATAGAAACGCCGCGACGCCGCGATGTCGGTTACCGGAATGCCGAGATGGTCGATCATGATTGACTCCTTCAATTTCTGAAATTACAGAAATAACCAACATGACCCGCTTCGCAGACCATCCCGACGCCAAGGCGTTCATCCTCCACTGGGGTGAGATGGGAACGCAATGGGGCGTCAATCGCTCCGTGGCGCAGGTTCATGCGCTGCTCTACCTCGCCGATCGCCCGCTCCATGCGGAAGAGATCGTCGACACGCTCGGCCTCGCCCGCTCCAACGTCTCGACTGCGCTCAAGGAGCTTCAGGGCTACGGCATCGTCCGCCGCGTCCATGTCGAGGGCGATCGCCGCGACCATTTCACCGCCGAGACCGATCTGTGGGAAATGCTCATGCGCATCGTCGCCGAGCGCAAGCGGCGTGAGGTTGATCCGACCATCCAGCTGCTCGGCGAGCTCGCCGCGCGCCTTGCTGCTGACGAGACCGCCCCGCCCCAGGTGCGCGAGCGTGTCGGCCGGATGCACGAATTCATCGGCACGCTGGGCAGCTGGTATGACCAGGTTCGCGTGCTGCCCAAGCCCACGCTCGTTACCCTCATGAAGCTCGGCGGCAAGGTCGCGCGCTTCATCCCCGGTTCCCGCAACAAGGACTGATCCGACACCGCGCCCGACGCCCCGATCTCGCACGCCAACAGATTTCTGAAATTACAGAAATATCAGCAAGGGAGAAATGAGATGGCCAGACATCATCCCGCCGCCGCCGATCCGGCACTCGCCCATGTCGCATGGCGCGATCTGGTGACGATGCGCCCGCGCGACGGACTGATCGAATGCCTCCACCCCCTCCCGTGGCTCGCGCTGTCGTTCGCCTTTGCGCAGTTCGATCTCTGGCTGCTCGCCATCCCCGCCAGCTTCATGTTCTTCCTGACGGCGTTGCGGCTCAATCATGAGGCGATCCACCACAATCTGGGCTTCAGCGCGCGCGGACATCGCCGCGTGCTCCATGCTCTCAGCGCCCTGATGCTCGGCTCCAACAGCTCGGTCGCGTTCAACCATCTGCTTCACCACCAGAAGGTCGGCACCGACGACGATATCGAGGGGAAATGCGGCAATATGCGCCTGCTCGAGGTGCTGCGCTTCGGGCCTCGCTTCCCGGTTGAGACGCACCTGTTCGGCTGGCGCAACGGCGGGCCGCAGCTCCGGCGGCGCATGGCGATCGACCTTGCGTTCAACCTGTTGGTGATCGGCGCCGCAATCGCCAGCCAATGGGCGCCCCTGCTCTACCATATTGCCGCGATGCTGGTGGCGCAGAGCCTGACCGCCTTCTTCGCGGTGTGGATCACGCATCATGGCTGCGAGGAGGGGCTGGTCGCCCGCACCCAGCGTGGCCGGCTGTTCAACCTCGTCAGCTACAACATGTTCTTCCACCTCGAGCACCACCTCTTCCCCGCGGTGCCCGTCAGCCGCCTGCCTGCCCTCGCCGCCCGCATCGACGCCGCAGCGCCAAAGCTCGCGAAGCGGCTGCGGATGGTGGTGGTGCTGCCGAGATTCGGAGGTGCTCGGTGACTGGCTTCACCTATAGACGCGGCGCCTTGCTCGCCACGCTCTGCGCAGGCCCGGTGTACGTCCTGCCGATCATCTTCCTTATACTCCCTCAGGCCGACACCGTCGCGGATACAGTCGGATTAGTCTTCATGATTGCGATCTCGATCCCGTTAGGCGTGATGGGTGCGTTCCTGCCGATCTCTTTCGGCGGCTATGTCATGGCGGTGTGGGGCAGCCGCAATCCGCGCGCACGCTGTCCCGCGCTGTGGGGCATGGCTGGCGCCGCGGTGGCGGCGTTGATCGCCGCCATCCTGTACGGGGAGGACCGCGATATGCGGTTCCTGGTCGCCATCATCGGCATGTTCGCCATCACTGGCGCCATCTGCGCTCTCCTCATCCGCTTCGGAACGCGGTGGGACGACGAAGCCCCTGCCAACGTCATCAATGCTCACGAAGGAGAAGTGAAATGATCGAGACCGTCTATGCGCTCTATCTCGCGATCACGATTGCGCTCACCATCTGGGTCGCACGCACGCTCAGCCGCAACGGCATCGTGTTTCTGACGCAATGTTTCGGCCAGAACGAGACGCTGGCCCAATCGACCAACCACTTGCTGGTCGTCGGCTTCTACTTGATCAACCTTGGTTTCATCACCCTGACGCTGAGCATTGGCAGCGAACCGGTGACAATCCCCGACGCGATCCGCTTCCTCAGCGCCAAGGTCGGCCTCGCCGTAATCGTGCTGGGCGCGATGCACTTCTTCAACATGGGTGCGATCGCAAAGTTCGGGCGCAAGGTGAATGACTGGCTGAACAGCACGGTTCGCCCTGCCACCGCATAAGGCATCATCGGAGCGCCGGAAACGGCGCTCCGATACCTCTGCTACCGTGTGCTTTTCTCCGACGACAGCGTCTGAACCACGCCCCATGCGATCAGCGCCTGTGCCGCAAAATAAGTCGGCCAGATCAGCAGGCCGGGCACCGCCGATTCCTTGAGCACGCCAAAGCGCGAGAAGATCAGCAGATCGCTCACCACGAACAGCACCGCGCCGATCCCGACGCGATAGCGCGGAAACCGGCTGGTCCATGCCGTCGCAGCCATGATGCCGAGGAACGCGCCATAGGCGCCCACCGGCAGCGCCTGCCCCGCGGGGGCCGCAAGCAAAGCGCTGATCAGGATCGTCGCGGGGGCAAGCAGATAGCCGAGCAGCTTCTGGCTCGATGACGGGTTCGCCCTGCGGTTCCTCAAGTACAGCGCGATCGCTACCGCATGGCCCGCCGCAAACGCCGCGCCGCCGATGGTGAAGCCATGCGTCTCGAGCAGCAGATCGCCCAACGCGCCTAGTCCCAGCGCGCCCGCGATCAGCCAGCCATCGGTGCTCCGCGCCTGTGTCGCCGCCCAGATCGCGAGCAAGGCCACCCCGCTGGTCTTCCACGCCGCCTTCAGCGCGCCCCCGTCGGCCAGGCCCCACGCCGTCAGCGAATAGCTCGCCCCCGCCAGCACCGCGATCCAGAACAGCCCCCGCATGCACTTTCCCTTTTCCTACAGCCCTGCCCTTGGCGTAAGGGCTTTGACAAGGGCGTCCGGTACGACCGGTCGCGTGTCAAGCAGGCGCGAAAAATCCCTGCATATGTGTCAACTTCCCGAGAGAGCCGTGTCAACTTCGCTCCCCCATCAAGTCCATATCATCGGCGGCGGTCTCGCCGGTTCGGAGGCCGCCTGGCAGCTCGCCAATGCCGGTATCCGCGTGAAGCTCTCCGAAATGCGCGGCAGCGGCGACATGACACCCGCGCACCAGACCGATGGCCTCGCCGAGCTGGTCTGCTCGAACAGCTTCCGTTCCGACGACGCAGAACGCAACGCCGTGGGCCTGCTGCATCAGGAGATGCGCGACCTCGGTTCGATCATCATGGCGCAGGGCGATCTCCATAAGGTACCCGCCGGCTCCGCGCTCGCGGTCGACCGCGACCATTTCTCGGACGGCGTCACCGCCGCGCTCGAAGCGCATCCCAACATCAGCATCGTCCGCGAACGAGTGGATCAGCTTCCCGCCGAAGGCCTGACGATCGTCGCCACCGGCCCGCTTACTGCGCCCGGCCTTGCCGACAGCATCGGGTCGGCCACCGGCAAGGACAGCCTCGCTTTCTTCGACGCCATCGCCCCGATCGTCCATCGCGAGAGCATCGACATGGACGTGGCGTGGATGCAGTCGCGCTGGAACAAGGTCGGCCCCGGCGGCACGGGCAAGGATTACATCAACTGCCCGATGACCAAGGACCAGTATCTGGCCTTCCATCAGGGCCTGATCGACGGCGAAAAGGCCGAGTTCAAGGAATGGGAGAAGGTCCCCTATTTCGAGGGCTGCATGCCGATCGAGGTGATGGCCGAACGCGGAGTCGACACACTGCGCTACGGCCCGATGAAGGGCGTGGGGCTGGACGACCCGCGCACCGCCTGCGCGGAGTTTCCGAACGGGCGCTGGCCCTATGCCTGTGTCCAGCTGCGTCAGGACAATGCCAATGGCACGCTGTGGAACATGGTCGGCTTCCAGACCAAGCTGAAGCATGGCGCACAGGTCGCGCTGTTCCGGACGATCCCCGGTCTTGAGAATGCCGAGTTCGTGCGGCTTGGCGGCCTCCACCGCAACACCTTCATCCGCTCGCCCGAGCTGCTCGATCCGACGCTGCGGCTGAAATCGCGCCCACATATCCGCTTCGCCGGGCAGGTGACCGGGTGCGAAGGCTATGTCGAAAGCTCGGCGATCGGCCTGCTCGCGGGCCGTTTCGCCGCCGCCGAGATCCTCGGCCGCACGCTCGCTCCGCCTCCGGTCGAGACCGCGCTGGGCGCGCTGCTCGGCCACATCACCGGTGGCGCGGAGATCGAGACCTATCAGCCGATGAACGTCAATTTCGGCCTGATGCCGCCGATCGAGGGTCGCACCAAGAAAGCCGATCGCAAGCTCATGTACACCGCCCGCGCGCGCACTGCGTTTGCGGAATGGGTCAAGGCGGCCTGACCTACTCTTCCGCCGCTTCGGCCAGTGCCTTCGCCACCTCGGCGCGGCAATCGCATTGCGGCCGCGCCCCAGCCTTGCGCTTGGGGGCGGTGGTGGCGAATTCGGCGCGGGTCAGCCCGCCCGACTTGTCCTTGTCCGCCTCGGCAAACTTGGTCGAGGTCCGCACCGTCCACTCCTCGAACGACAGCTTGCCGTCGCCATTGGTATCGAGCTTGGCAAAGGCCTTGCGCCGCGGCTGCTGAAGCTCGGCGAGCGTGACGATGCCGTTCTTGTCCTTGTCGTTGCGGTCGAAACGCTTTTCCTCACGGCTTCGATCCGCCCGCGGGACTTCGGCAGGCTGCGCCTCCTCGCCCTTCGCCTCAGCCTGCTGCACGGCCTTGGGTGCCGGCGGTACCGGCTCTGGGGTCGCCCGGCTCTGGAACAGGAAGATTCCCGCCCCCGCCATCAACAACGCCGCGATGCCGCCCGCGAAATAGCGCCACATGCCGACTCTCCCCCCGCAAGGGAATCAACCTACGCCTTCCATCCGCGGCAGCAAGACGTCACTTTCCGGTCAGCCGGTGCCACAGGGCGCGTCCCGTCCGCCGCGGCGATCCGAGGGGCACGCCGGCGAGGTCGAGCCTCGCCAGATGCGCCATCGCCCCCAGTGCGCGTCCGTTGCGGCTCCAGCGCACTGCGGTGGCTTCGGCCAGCGCCTGCTCCGCGATCATGCGGGCACCCGCCACCTCGCGCGGATCGCTGAGCCCCTGCGCCAGATCGGCCAGCGCCCATCCCTCTCCCGCCGGCGTCAGCGGATCCTCAGGCGAGGCACCGGCGAGCGCGCCCGCAAGCTCGAACAGCCGCGCGCCGCGTTGCGCAAAGGCCTTCAGCGCCGCCCCGTCCAGCTCTTCCTGCAGCAGCGCCTGCCAGGCCTCTGCGATCCCAGCAGCCGCCGCACCGGTCACACCATCGCGCAGCACATCGCGCGCCATCTCCTCCAGAACCGGCTCGGCAGGCGGCGGCGCGCTGTCGAGTTTCACCAGTGCATCATGCCACCATTGCAGGCGGATCTGGCCCAGCATCGGTTCGGTCGTCGTGCGCACCGTCTCCGCCAGCTTGTCGTCCAGCGCCAACAGCGCCGCCAGCGCCCGGCCGGCCGCTGCACCGGGCGCATAGGCCAGGATCATCCTTCGTTCCGGATCGGCAATCATCGGCCGCCTCCGTAGCGGAGCGATCGATCACGATTGGTTAACCATGCGCTTTCAGCGGGCGTTAGCCGCACCTGGTCCATGTGGCGCGATGGAACCGGGGACGAGGCATCGATGATCCAGCGCGCAGGGGCCGCGAACAGCGCCCGCACATGGTTGACGTCACTCGCACGCGACACACGCGGCAACACGATCGCGATCATCGCGGCATCGATTATCCCTTTGGCGGGCATGATTGGCGGTGGCGTGGACATCAGCCGCATGTACATCGTCAAGACGCGGCTGCAACACGCCTGTGACGCGGGCGCGCTCGCGGGACGCAAGATGATGGGCGGCGGCAGCTGGTCAGCGAACGACTATGCGGCACGAGCCGAAGCCGGGCGCTTCTTCGACGCCAACTTCAATCCCGACGCCTATGGCACCACACGCGAAGCGGACGCGACGCGCCGCAGCTTCACCGAAAGCGCAGGCAAGGTCACCGGGAGCGCGCGCGCAATCGTGCCGATGACGCTGATGCGCGTATTCGGCAAGACCAGCGAAACGCTCACCGTCACCTGCGACGCCGAAATGCGGCTGCCGAACACCGACGTGATGTTCGTTCTCGATACGACCGGATCGATGGACTATTGTCCGAATGGCGATCCAAGCTGCAACGGCGACGCGAACTCGCGGATTGCCGCACTGCGCATCGCCGTGAAATGCTTCTATCAGATCGTCGCCCGGCTCGATGTCGCCGACACCGAGTGCGAGGCTGGCGAACCCAGCGGCGGCACCGGCAACCAGGTGCAGATCCGCTTCGGCTTCGTGCCCTATTCGACCAATGTGAACGTCGGCAAGCTGCTGCCCAACGACTATATGGTGGACCAGTGGGACTATCAGACCCGCAGGGCCAATATGGCCGTGCCGCCGCAGAGCACCAGCACCTATTGGGAGACCTATGGCGGCGGTTCGATCAGCCAGGCCGAATGCCTGTCGTTCATGAAGAACGAGGCGTTCGGCACCTTCACGCCGACCGCGGCCGACTCAGGCGGCCCCGCACCGGATCCGACCGTCGTATCGTCCTTCCCCCATGACGGCTCTGCCACGGCGGGCGGCAATAACGGCGAATGGGGCTGGTCGGGTGCGCCCAAAACGAGCGGCACGACGCGCAGCTGCCGTCGGCGCCGCACCGATACGACCACCTTCTATGTCGAGAAATTCGCCAGCTGGACCTACAACCAGATGTCGGTGAACGTCAGCGGACTCAAGGCCGGCGGCAACAACTGGAACAGCAGCTTCACCATGCCGGGCTCGCTGACCGATCCCGACACACAGTCGATCGCCGACCCGGTCACGGGTTCCAACGGCAGGGATGTTCCGCAGGCAACGATCAACTGGTCCGGGTGCATCGAGGAGCGTCAGACAGAAGCGACGACCAACTATGATCCGATCCCGTCGGATGCGCTCGACCTCAATATCGACCTGATTCCCAACAGCAATGAATCGCGCTGGAAACCGGCATTGCCGCAGCTGATGTTCACGCGCGGCACGACCAGCGGCACCAACTGGAACGGCACCAGCTGGACCAGCGGCAATACCAGCGGGTGGAGCACGGCACCGATCACCCAGAACATCGACTATGCCAACCGCTCGACCTTCTTCTGCCCCACCGAAGCGCGCAAATTGCAGAGCTGGGCCGATGCGTCGGTCTTCCAGAACTATGTCAACTCGCTCCGCACGGACGGTAACACCTATCACGATATCGGCATCATCTGGGGCGCACGCCTCATGTCGCCGACAGGGCTATTCCGGACCGAAAACCAGGCAACGCCGAACGGCGGTGAGATCGAACGGCACATGATCTTCATGACCGACGGCGATACCAATGCAAGAGCCGGCGACTATGCGGCCTATGGCTTGCCATTCTTCGATCACCGCCAGACGCCGGACAACCCGACGGACACGCAGCTCAACGAGCAGGTGAACCTGCGTTTCCTCGCAATCTGTCAGTGGGTCCGGAACAAGAACATTACCCTGTGGGTGATCAACTTCGGCGAAGGGCAGAGCCAGACTACGCAGGACCGGCTACGCACGTGCGCCTCAACCGGGCGCTATTTCTCGGCTGCGGATTCGGCTCAGCTCCAAACGACCTTCAAGTCGATCGCCGACCAGATCTCCCAGCTGAGGCTCACCCGGTGAGTCTGCGCATCCGCCTTCCCCGGCTCGCCGATGACCGGCGCGGTGCCACAATCGTGGAGTTCGCGATCGTGGCGCCCGTGCTCGGCATGCTGCTGCTCGGCGCGTTCGACATCGCGCACACGCTCTACATGCGCGCGGCGCTTCAAGGCGTGATACAGAAGGCCGCACGCGACCTGACGCTCGAATCCGGTCTGGTCGAGGCCAAGCAGAACGAAATCGACGACAAGGTGAAGGCACAGGTCAGGGCACTGGCCAACAACGGCACGGTATCGATCACGCGGCAATATTACCGGTCCTACGAACACGCCGCCGTATCGAGGTTCGAACCCTGGACCGACACGAACAACAACGGAACCTGCGACGGCCCGCAGGGCAGCACCCCGGGCGAGCCCTATGAGGACACCAACAACAACGGCCGCTGGGATGCCACCGGGGGCAATTTGAGCCAGGGCGGCGCCAAGGACGCGGTGCTCTACACTGCGTCGATCACCTATCCGCGCTTCTTTCCGATGTACAATCTGATCGGCGGATCGCGCACGACCAAGGTGACCGCGTCGACCATCCTGCGCAACCAGCCTTATGGCGATCAGGCCGTCTCTACCGTGAGGAACTGCACATGACGCCCCTCACTCTGGCCGGCAGCACGGGCCGGCGGCTCGGCCGCGACACCAGCGGAGTGGCGATGCTCGAACTCGCCTTCGGTCTGCCGGTTCTGCTGTTGATGAGCCTGACTGGTGCAGAACTGACCAACTACATCATCACCAAGATGCGGATCAGCCAGATCGCGCTTCAACTGGCGGACAACTCGGCGCGCATCGGTTCCGGCAGCCAGCTCGAATCCAAGAAGATCTACGAAGCCGACATCGACGATCTGTTCACGGGCGCGAACCTGCAATCGGGTGAACTCGCCCTGCTGGCCAACGGCTACGTCACGATCTCGAGCGTCGAACCGCATGAGACCACGGCCAATCGCTATCGCATCCGGTGGCAGCGGTGCAAAGGCAGCCAGACCAGCCTGACCTCCACCATCGGCACGCAGACCGACACCGCGACTACCATCGGCGCGGGTGTCACGGCTGTCGGTCCGCCTAGCCGCCAGATCACGGCACCTCCAGGCGGCGTTACGATGGTCGTCCAGGTCCGCTACCGGTATCAGCCGCTGATCAAGACGTCGCTCTCACCAACGAGTGAAATCGATGAAATCGCATCGATGATGGTCCGCGACGCCCGCAACACCAGCGATGACAGCCCCCTCGGTGTGAACAACGCCTTGCATCCGCGCGGCATCTACAAGGGGACTGCAGTCACACGATCGCTGTGTGCAGGTCAGTCGGACGTTATCGAGAAGCGACCGCCTTCCTAACGGCTGTAGGTCACCTTCTTGACGCCGGCGACCACCTTGTCCGCGGTGATCAGCGCCAGCTTCTCGAGGTTCGCCGCATAGGGCAGCGGGACGTCCTCGTTGGTCACGCGGATCACCGGCGCGTCGAGATCGTCAAAGCCCTCTTCCATCGCGATCGCCACGATTTCGGACGAAATCGAGCAGACCGGCCAGCCTTCCTCGACCACGACCATGCGGTTGGTCTTCTTGAGGCTCTCGAGCACCGTCGCCTTGTCGAGCGGGCGCAGCGTACGCAGGTCGATGACCTCCGCGTCGATGCCCTCTGCGGCCAGCGTCTCGGCAGCTTCAAGCGCGACGCCGACGCCGATCGAATAGGACACGATCGTCACGTCCTTGCCCGGGCGGACGATACGGGCCTTGCCGATCGGCAGCACCCAGTCGTCGAGCTTCGGAACGTCGAAGCTGCGGCCGTACATCAGCTCGTTCTCGAGGAAGACGACCGGATCTTCCGAACGGATCGCGGCCTTGAGCAGGCCCTTGGCGTCCGCCGCGTCATAGGGCGCGATCACGATCAGGCCCGGCACGCTGGCGTACCAGGGACCGAAATTCTGCGAGTGCTGCGCTGCGACGCGGCTCGCCGCACCGTTGGGACCGCGGAACACGATCGGGCAGCGCATCTGGCCGCCCGACATGTAATTGGTCTTGGCCGCCGAGTTGATGATGTGATCGATCGCCTGCATGGCGAAGTTGAACGTCATGAACTCGATGATCGGCTTGAGGCCGCCCATCGCCGCGCCGCTGCCGACACCGGCAAAGCCATATTCGGTGATCGGCGTGTCGATCACGCGCTTGGCGCCGAACTCGTCGAGCAGACCCTGCGTTACCTTGTACGCGCCCTGATATTCGGCGACTTCTTCGCCCATCACGAACACGCGGCCATCGGCGCGCATTTCCTCGGCCATCGCATCGCGCAGCGCTTCGCGGACGGTGGTCTTCACCATCTCGGTGCCCGCGGGCACTTCGGGATCGGCCACGGTCGCCGCCTTGTCGCTGGCGAGCTGCTTGGTGCCGCTGTCGGCCTTCTTGGGACCGCCATCCTCGCCCGGAGCGGGTTCGGCAACCTTGGGGGCTTCCACCGCGGCAGGCGCAGGCGCCGGGGTCGAGGCGTCTTCGCCCTCGCCCGCAATCGTCGCGATCACGGTGCCGACCTTCACATTGTCGGTACCCTCGGCGACTAGAATCGACGCGATCGTGCCTTCATCGACGGCTTCGAATTCCATCGTCGCCTTGTCGGTCTCGATCTCGGCGAGGATGTCGCCGGACTTCACGGTGTCGCCTTCCTTCACCAGCCACTTGGCGAGGGTGCCCTCTTCCATCGTGGGCGAGAGCGCCGGCATCTTGAGCTCAATCGCCATCTCAGTACGTCCCCACCAGAACATCGGTATAAAGTTCGGCCGGATCGGGCTCCGGCGTCTGCTCGGCAAAGTCGGCGGATTCGTTCACCGCCTTGCGGATCTCGGCCTCGATCGCCTTCAGCTCGTCTTCCTTGACGCCGATGGCTTCGAGTTCCTTCTTCACGCCTTCGATCGGATCGCTGTTGTCGCGCACCGACTGGACCTCGTCGCGGCTGCGATACTTCGCCGGGTCCGACATCGAGTGGCCGCGATAGCGATAGGTCTTCATCTCGAGGATGATCGGCCCCTTGCCCGCGCGCACCCATGCGAGTGCCTCTTCGGCCGCGCCGCGGCATGCCAGCACGTCCATGCCGTCGACCTGGATGCCGGGGATGCGGAAGCTCTCGCCGCGGCGATAGAGCTGGTCCTCGGATGAGGAGCGGTTGACGCTGGTGCCCATGGCGTATTGGTTGTTCTCGATCACGTAGATGATCGGGAGCTTCCACAGCTCGGCCATGTTGAACGATTCGTAGACCTGGCCCTGGTTCGACGCGCCGTCGCCGAAATAGGCCATCGCGACGCCGCCGTCCTCGTTATATTTGTGCGCGAAGGCGAGGCCGGTGCCGAGCGAAACCTGGGCGCCGACGATGCCGTGGCCGCCGTAGAACTTCTTCTCGGTCGAGAACATGTGCATCGACCCGCCCTTGCCGCGGCTGATGCCGGCGGCACGGCCGGTGAGCTCGGCCATGATCTCCTTGGGATCGATGCCATAGGCGAGCATGTGACCATGGTCGCGATAACCGGTAATCACCGAATCCTTGTCGCCGTCGAGCGCCGACTGTAGGCCCACCGCGACCGCTTCCTGACCGATATAGAGGTGGCAGAAGCCGCCGATGAAGCCGAGGCCATAGAGCTGGCCCGCCTTCTCCTCGAAGCGGCGGATGAGCAGCATCTGGCGATAGAATTCCAGCAATTCCTCTTTCGAGGCATTGTACCGATCCGGTTCGTTTGGACGTTCACGGTTAGTTACAGCTGGTTCTATTTTACGGCTCTTGGCCGGCGCTTTTGCCACGTTGACCCTCATCCTGGGGAGAGATGGAAGCGGCCCTATAGGCCGGTTATCGACCGGTGCGCAATGATGACGCGCGCGTAAGGCTGCGACTGGGCGCAGCCCTACGGTAACCGGTGTTCAATTGAGCGGGACGATGACTTCGTCAGGGTGGACGACGTTGAGCTTCTTGCGCGTCAGCTCGTCCACCATATCGGGGTCAGCCCCCTTCTGGTTGAGCAGCGCGACGCGGTTGCGCAGCTCGCCCCGCTCCTTTTCGAGCTTGGCGAGTTCACCCTGCTTCACCGCAAGCTGGCGCTTGTAGTCGCCATAGGTGAGCACCCCGTTCGGACCCAGCACCGCCGAATAGGCGAAGAAGCCCATGAAGATGATCGCGACGGCCGGGAGACCGGCTCGCGTCAGGATCGCCTTGAACGGGGTTGCACGTGCCATAGTTAATTGTCGCCCAACTCGAATCCGCGATCAAGCCCGCAAAATCGAGCGCCCCGCATAAACCGCCGCATCGCCCAGTTCTTCCTCGATGCGGATGAGCTGGTTGTACTTGGCGAGCCGGTCCGAACGCGCAAGCGAGCCGGTCTTGATCTGGCCGCAGTTAGTGGCGACCGCGAGATCGGCGATCGTCGCATCCTCGGTCTCGCCCGAACGGTGCGACATCACCGCGGTGTAGGACGAGCGCTGCGCCAGGCTCACCGCCTCGAGCGTCTCGGTCAGCGTCCCGATCTGGTTGACCTTGACCAGCAGCGAGTTGGCATAGCCGCCGTCGATGCCGCGCTTGAGGCGGGCAGGATTGGTGACGAACAGGTCATCGCCGACCAACTGGACCTTGCCGCCCAGCTTCTCGGTCAGCAGCTTCCAGCCCTCCCAATCGTCCTCGGCCATGCCGTCCTCGATCGAGAAGATCGGGTAGTTGGCGCACAGGCCTGCGAGGAAATCGGCATTCTCGGCCGAGGAGAAGGTCTTGCCCTCGCCCACCATCTTGTAGGCGCCGTCGCGATAATATTCGGTCGCGGCGCAATCGAGCGCCAGCATCACATTGTCGCCCGGCTTGTAGCCCGCCGCCTCGACGCTCGACATGATGAAGTCGAGCGCTTCGGTGGTCGACGCGATGTTCGGGGCGAAGCCGCCCTCGTCGCCCACGCCGGTTGCGAGGCCCTTGTCGTGGAGCTTCTTCTTGAGCGTGTGGAAGATCTCGGCGCCGCAGCGCACCGCTTCGGCCAGGCTCTCCGCGCCGACCGGCACGATCATGAATTCCTGGAAGTCGATCGGGTTATCGGCATGCTCGCCCCCGTTGATGATGTTCATCATCGGAACGGGAAGCACATGCGCCGAAACGCCGCCGACATAGCGATAGAGCGGCAGGCCGCGTGCATCCGCCGCTGCCTTGGCGGTGGCGAGGCTCACGCCCAGGATCGCGTTCGCACCCAGACGCCCCTTGTTCGGGGTGCCGTCCAGTTCGATCATCGCGCGGTCGATATCGGCCTGGTCCTCGGCATCGAGACCGACGATCTCCTCGGCAATCTCGCCGTTCACGCCCTCGATCGCCTCGAGCACGCCCTTGCCCAGATAGACGCTCTTGTCGCCGTCGCGCTTCTCGACGGCCTCATGCGCGCCGGTCGAGGCGCCCGAGGGGACTGCTGCGCGGCCGAAGCTGCCGTCTTCCAGCAGCACATCGACCTCCACCGTCGGGTTGCCGCGGCTGTCGAGAATCTGACGGGCATGGATGTCGATGATTGCGGTCACGAAATGGTCTCCCTACCTTGGGGTCGATACGAACGGCGTCGGTGTCGCGCGGGCCTCTATCCCGTTCGGCGCCGCCGGGCAAATCATGTAACGGATGGAACCGTCGGTCTGCGCCGTGGTTGATCCGGGGAAGCTAGTGGAAGGGATTTTGCGCATGGCTGACGAGACGAATTCGATCGACGAAGGCGGCACGCTGGTCGCCGCCGAGTCCAAGCGCGGCGCGGCCGAAAAGGTGCGCGAGGAAGCCGGCAAGCTCGCGGGCCAAGCCGGCGACAAGGCGCGCGCCTTTGCCGACACGGGCAAGGAAAAGGCGACCGGTGCGCTCGACGGCTTTTCGGACCTGATGCGCGACGCCGCCGGTTCGGTCGATGAACGGCTCGGCGAGCAATATGGCCAGTATGCCCGTTCCGCCGCCGACCAGATTTCGGGACTCGCCGAATCGCTTCGCGGCAAGCAGGTCGACGACCTGATCGACGACGCGCGCGGCTTCGTGAAGAAGAGCCCGATGGTCGCGGTCGGCATCGCCGCCGGCGTCGGCTTTGTGCTCGCGCGCCTGCTCAAGTCCGGCCTCGATGCGGCGGGCGACCTCGCGGACAAGGGCGCGACCGACGATGCCGGTTCCGGCAAGCCCAAAGCATAAGCGCCGGTTCCGGGGGGTCAGGTGGACGAGCGTCACGAGCCCGATGACGAAGAAGGCATCGGCACGCTGATCGCACGCGCGGTCGGCGATGGCCGCGCCTATGCCGAGGCGGAGATCGCCTATTGGCGCGCGCTGGCGCTCGATCGGCTGGCCGATGCGCGGGCGGCGGCGGTGCTGGGCATCGCCGTGCTCCTGCTCGCGCAGGCGGCGGCGATCGCGTTGATCGTCGGGCTGGTGATGATCCTCACCCCTTATGTCGGCCCCGGCCTTGCGACGCTGATCGTGGTACTGGCCGCTGCAGGTGCGGCGGCGCTGTTCGCCCGCGCTGCGCTCCGCCGCTTCCGCCGGGCCACTCGCCCCAAGGACGCACCATGAGCGACGAACAGCTTCCGGTCTCACTGCTCGAGGCGCAAGCGCGCGCGCATAATGCCCGCCAGCGGCTGTTCGGCACGCTCGAAGAAATGCATGGCCGGCTCAACCCGGTGACGCTGGCGCAGGATGCGGTCGAGAACGTCGCGGGCCGGCTGGTGCGCGACAGTGTCCAGGCCGTCCGTGCCCGGCCCAAGGCGATCGCCGCCGCCGCGGGGCTTGCGATGCTGTTCATGGCACGCAAGCCGCTGGCGCGATTGCTCTGGTCCGGCACCAAGCGTGCAACCGCGGCCGGCGCGAAGAGTTTGAAACGTTCGAAGAAAGGATCCAGCAAATGACCGAGAGCAACGGAGCTTCGAGCCGCCGTCAGCGCGCGAACGACAAGATCGAGAACAACCCGCTGGCGCTGGTCGCCGGCGGTGTTGCGCTGGGCGCCGTGATCGGGGCGCTCCTGCCCCGCTTGAACAAGGAGAAGGAGTTGCTCGCTCCCGTCGGCAAGCGGATCGCGGAGGGCGCCAGCGCCGCTGCGGCGGCCGCGCGCGATGTCGGAAAGGCGGAGATCGATGCCCTGCTGCCCCAGCGCGACGTCGCGAAGGATCAGCTCGGCAAGATCATCGGCAACGCTTTCACCGCGGCCAAGGACGCGGCGACCGCAAAGACCGACGCCTGACGGCTTTGTCCGAACTCCACTTGAGTGCGGTGCGAGGTGCACGCTAAGGCGACGGGGATAGCCAATCCCCAGGAGTTTCCATGAGCAAGCTGCACCTCGTCTTCGGCGGTCGCGTGACCGATCCGATGACGCTCGATTTCCAGGATCCGACCAAACTCGACGTCGTCGGCATCTTTCCCGACTATGCCAGCGCCGAAAAGGCATGGCGCGGCGCCGCGCAGCGCACGGTCGACGATGCCGAGATGAAATATGTGGTGGTGCATCTGCACCGCCTGATGGAGCCGGATCAGGCCTGAGCACCACGCTTCCGACAACGTGACCCGTCACCCCGGCCTTGTGCCGGGGTCCACCGCGCGGCGAACGATGCCTGTCAGGCTCCAGCGCAGTCCGCGCGGCACCGTGGATCCCGGCACAAGGCCGGGATGACGGTAAGGGGGAATCGCCCTCTTAGATGAACTCGATCTTGCTGACTTCGTACCAGCGGTCGCCCGCAGGCACGGTCACTTCGACCTCATCGCCCACGCTCTTGCCGATCAGCGCGCGGCCGATCGGCGAATTGTAGCTGATCCGGCCGGTCTTCACGTCCGCTTCGGCAAGGCCAACAATCTGGTAGCGGATCGACTTGTCGTCCTCGTCCAGCAGCGTCACCGTGGCGCCGAACACGATCTTGTCGCCCGACAGTTCCTTCGGATCGATGATCTGGGCGCGCGACAGCTTGTCCTCGATGTCGGCGATGGTCGCCTCATTCTGGCCCTGCTGCTCCTTGGCGGCATGGTATTCGGCGTTTTCCGACAGGTCGCCATGCGCGCGCGCTTCCTCGATCGCATCCACGATCAGGGGTCGCTCGGCTTTGAGGCGCTTCAGTTCCGTCGAGAGCTTCTCATAGCCCTCCTGGAGCATCGGCATCTTTTCGACCGTCGCCATCGCATTCGTCCTTCGTCAAAACCCCTTTCCCCGGCGCGCCAGAATTGGCTCGCCCGCACCCTAACCTTCGTTGTGGGGGATCAATTGTGCGATTGCGAATAGTAGGACTGCAACGGTCGGACTTCAAGGGACTGGACCGCAAGTGCAGCAATTGCCCGCGCCGCCGCCACGCTCGCCGGGGCGGTCGTGAAGTACGGAATCTTCAGCGACAGCGCCGAAGCACGGATCGATTCGCTGTCCTTGAGCGACTGCCAGCCTTCGGTAGTGTTGAAGATCAGGGCGATTTCGCCGTCGACGATGCGGTCGACGATGTGCGGGCGACCCTGCGCGACCTTGTTGACGCGCTCTACGGGCACGCCGTTGGCCTCCAGATAGTCCGCGGTGCCGCCGGTCGCGACAATGGCAAAGCCCTGTTCGACCAGGATGCGGACCCCCGGCAGCACCACCGGCTTGTCGCCGTCCTTGACGCTGACGAACACGCGGCCCTCGGTCGGCAGGGTCATGCCGGCGCCAAGCTGGGACTTGGCGAAGGCGATCGGGAAATCGCTATCGATCCCCATCACTTCGCCCGTGGACTTCATTTCCGGTGACAAGACCGGATCGACGCCCGGGAACTTGTTGAACGGGAACACCGCTTCCTTGACCGCGACATAGTCGATGTCGCGATCGATCTTCGGCAGATCCTTGAGCTTCTCGCCCGCCATCACCCGGCTCGCGATCTTGGCGATGGGCGCGCCAATCGCCTTGGCGACGAACGGTACCGTGCGCGAGGCGCGCGGGTTGACCTCGATCAGGTAGACTTCGCCGTCCTTGACCGCGAACTGGATGTTCATCAGCCCCTTGACGTTGAGTCCGCGCGCCAGCGCCTCGGTCTGGCGCTCGATCTCCGCGATGATCTCCGCCGAGAGCGAGTAAGGCGGGATCGAGCAGGCGCTGTCGCCCGAATGGACGCCGGCTTCCTCGATATGCTGGAGCACGCCCGCAACCACGACATCGTCGCCATCGGCGATCGCGTCCACGTCCACCTCGACCGCATCGCGCAGATACTGGTCGATCAGCACGGGCGCGTCGCCCGACACCTGGACCGCGGTCTGGATATAGTGATCGAGCTGCTCGACCGTATCGACGATCTCCATCGCGCGGCCACCCAGCACGTAGCTCGGACGCGTCAGCACCGGGTAGCCGATCCGCTCGGCCACCGCGATCGCCTCTTCCCGGCTGCGCGCGATGCCGTTGGCGGGCTGCTTGAGGCCCAGCTTCGACACCAGATCGGCGAAGCGCTCGCGATCCTCGGCCAGATCGATCGCGTCGGGCGAAGTGCCGAGGATCGGAATCCCCGCCGCCTCGAGCGAGCGCGCCAGGTTGAGCGGGGTCTGCCCGCCGAACTGGACGATCACGCCGAGCAATTCGCCCTTCGACTGCTCGACATGCAGGATCTCCAGCACGTCCTCGGCCGTCAGCGGCTCGAAATAGAGGCGGTCCGACGTGTCATAGTCGGTGCTGACCGTTTCCGGGTTGCAATTGACCATGATCGTCTCGAATCCGGCGTCCGACAGCGCGAAGCATGCATGGCAGCAGCAATAGTCGAACTCGATCCCCTGCCCGATCCGGTTCGGACCGCCGCCCAGGATCACGACCTTCTTGCGGTCCGAAACCTGGCTCTCGCACTCGGGTTCGCCAAAGCTCGGCGCCTCATAGGTCGAGTACATATACGGCGTCTTCGCGTCGAACTCCGCCGCGCAGGTATCGATCCGCTTGAACACCGGGCGCACGCCCAGCTTGTGACGGTGCGCACGCACGTCCGCCTCGGTCACGCCGCCGGTCATCGCCTTGACGACCTCGCCGATCAGCCCCGAGGAGCGCGCCATCGCGCCCGCACCTTCGCGCAGGTTCGCCGACTGCAACGCCAGCCAGGCGAGCCGCTTGTCGGAGAAGCCCATCGACTTGAGCTTGCGCATCCCCGCCGCGTCCTGCGGCAGGCCGTTGGTCGCGACCTCGGTCTCGGCGCGGACGATCTCGGCCATCCGCTCGAGGAACCACGGGTCATACTTGGTCAGCGCATGCACTTCGGCGACGGTGAAGCCCTCGCGCAGCGCCTGCGCCGCAATCAGCAGCCGGTCGGGCGAGCGGATCGCCAGTGCCGCCTCGATCTCGTCGCGCGGCGCGCCGGCCAGCGCATCGACATTGTTGAAGCCGCTGAGCCCGGTTTCGAGACCGCGCAGCGCCTTCTGCATCGATTCATGGATATTGCGGCCGATCGCCATCACTTCGCCGACCGACTTCATCGCGGTGCCCAGCGTCGGCTCGGCGCCCTTGAACTTCTCGAACGCGAAGCGCGGGATCTTGGTGACGACGTAATCGATCGTCGGCTCGAACGACGCGGGAGTCGCGCCGGTGATGTCGTTCTCGATCTCGTCGAGCGTGTAGCCGACCGCGAGCTTGGCCGCGACCTTGGCGATCGGGAAGCCGGTCGCCTTCGACGCCAGCGCCGAACTGCGCGACACGCGCGGGTTCATCTCGATCACGATCAGGCGGCCATCCTTGGGATTGACCGCGAACTGCACGTTCGAACCGCCGGTTTCGACGCCGATTTCCCGGAGCACCGCGATCGATGCATTGCGCATGATCTGGTATTCCTTGTCGGTCAGCGTCAGCGCCGGCGCGACGGTGATCGAATCCCCCGTATGGGTGCCCATCGCATCGATATTCTCGATCGAGCAGATGATGATGGCGTTGTCGTTGCGATCCCGCACGACCTCCATCTCATATTCCTTCCAGCCGAGGAGCGATTCCTCGATCAGCACCTCGGTCGTCGGCGACAGGTCGAGGCCGCTGCGGACGATCGTGAGGAATTCCTCGCGGTTATAGGCGATGCCGCCACCCGAACCGCCCATGGTGAAGCTGGGACGGATGATCGCGGGCAGTCCAACCTTCTCCAGCGCCGCCAGTGCGTCCGCCTCGCTATGCGCGATCGCCGAACGGGCCGATTCCAGCCCGATCTTGGTCATCGCGTCCTTGAACTTCAGCCGGTCCTCGGCCTTGTCGATCGCCTCGGCGTCCGCGCCGATCATGATGCAGCCGAACTTCTCCAGCGTCCCGTCATTGGCGAGCGCGAGCGCGGTGTTGAGTGCGGTCTGGCCGCCCATGGTGGGCAGGACGGCGTCGGGCCGCTCCTTCTCGATGATCTTGGCGACCACCGCGGGCGTGATCGGCTCCACGTAAGTGGCGTCGGCCAGCTCGGGATCGGTCATGATCGTCGCCGGGTTCGAATTGACCAGGACGATGCGATAGCCCTCTTCTTTGAGCGCCTTGATCGCCTGCGTGCCCGAATAGTCGAACTCGCATGCCTGCCCGATCACGATGGGACCGGCGCCGATGACGAGGATGGAGGAGATGTCGGTGCGTTTGGGCATTTTAGTGTATCAATCCAGTTTCAGCGACACATCCCCAGCCTTCATATTCGAGGCCAAAGATCAGTTCGATTTGCAAGCAAGTCTCGGTCAGCGCCCTGATCGACGCTTCATCAGCCTTTTGCGAACGCTCGAGGAAGAGGCATGGATCGCCATCCGCAGATGGTTCGGTCTCCAAAACGACGAATCCGAACTCGGCAGCGCGCTCTTCTAGAGCAGCAAGCGCTTCAGGACTTCCGCGAAAGTTCACATCGACTGGTCGAGCAATCTCGGGTCGATCACCATTCGCAGCTAAACTAGCGAGGACGTCCAGATCGGCTTCCCATTCCCTTTCGAGCCTTTCAGGATCGATTGGCAATGGGTTCATGCCCTTTCCTCCAGCATCCCCACAAACCGCTCGAACAGATAGAAGCTGTCCTGCGGCCCCGGCGAGGCCTCGGGGTGGTATTGCACGCTGAACGCGCGGCCGCCGTCGATCTCGATCCCGCAATTGCTGCCGTCAAACAGCGAGACATGCGTCTCGGTCACCCCGGCGGGCAGCGTGTCGCGATCCACCGCGAAGCCGTGGTTCATGCTGGTGATCTCGACCGCGCCGTCGCTGAGGCGCTTGACCGGGTGGTTGGCGCCGCGATGGCCCTGGAACATCTTGGTGGTCTGCGCGCCCACGGCGAGGCCGAGCAGCTGGTGGCCGAGGCAGATGCCGAACAGCGGCTTCTTCGTCTCCAGCAGTTCGCGGATCACCGGCACGGCATATTCGCCGGTCGCGGCGGGATCGCCCGGGCCGTTCGACAGGAAGATGCCGTCGGGGGCGAAGCTCAGCACCTGCTCCGCCGTCGCGGTGGCGGGCAGCACCGTCACCTTGGCGCCGGCCTGGACGAGGTTGCGGAAGATATTGTGCTTCGAGCCGTAATCGATCGCCACGACGTGCGGGCGGTTGTCCTCCGCGCCCTCTTCGCCATAACCGAAGCCGAGCCGCCACACGCCGCCTTCCCAGCCGAAATGGGTTTCGGTGGTGACGGTGATGGCGAGGTCCATCCCCTCGAGGCCCGGCCAGGCACGTGCGCGCTCGAGCAGCCAGGGGATATCGAACTTGCCGTCCGCCGCATGGGCGATCACGCCGTTGGGCGCGCCCTGCCCGCGAATGCGGCGGGTCAGCGCGCGAGTGTCGATCCCGGCAAGCCCGATGCGATCGTGCTTGCGCATCCAGTCGTCGAGCCGCTCGGCGCTGCGGAAATTGCTCGGCTCGGTCACGTCCTCTCGCACGATCATGCCGAGCGCGTGGGGATTGTCGGCCTCGACGTCGTCGGGGTTGGCGCCGACATTGCCGATATGGGGGAAGGTGAAGCAGATCATCTGGCCCGCGAAGGACGGGTCCGTCATGATCTCCTGATAGCCGGTCATCGAGGTGTGGAAGCAGACTTCCCCCGCGGCATGGCCCTCGGCCCCGAAACCACGCCCCCAGATCACCTCACCCGACGCAAGAACAAGAACGCCTGTAGCTCCTTCAGGCACGGTAAAAGGCGTCGCGTCGGCCATTATGAGAGGGCGCTCCTACAGGGGTTTCCGGCAATGTGTGCTAAGGCCCGCCCGCTAGACCCCTCCCCCCAATTCGTCAACCCTCGCGTCGGACGGCCGGGGGGGCTAAGGCCGGATAATTCCGATTCACCTGTGGGTAGAGACAAAATGATCCGCGACGATATCCAGGCCGCCGTCATCACCGCCATGAAGAGCGGCGACAAGGAAGGCACGGCCGCCATCCGCCTGATCCAGAGCGCGATCAAGAATCGCGATATCGAGGTGCGGACTCAGGGCCCAGTCACCGACGACGACGCATTGGTGGTCGAGGTCCTCCAGAAAATGGTCAAGCAGCGCCGCGAGTCGATCGAGATGTTCGAAAAGGGCGGCCGCCAGGAGCTTGCCGATAAGGAGAAGGCCGAGGTCGCGGTGATCGAGCGGTTCCTGCCGGCGCAGATGAGCGAAGCAGAGACCAGCGCCGCGATCGAGGCGATCAAGGCCGAGCTGGGCGCGTCGGGAATGAAGGACATGGGCCGCGTGATGGCGGAGCTGAAGGCGCGCCACGCCAGCCAGCTCGACATGAGCAAGGCATCGGGACTGGTGAAGGCGGCGCTCGCGTAAGGTGACGAAGGACGCCAACTCTCTCCCCCTCCCGCAAGCGGGAGGGGGCCGGGGGGTGGGCCCTCGCTATCGGCTCGATCGGCCGACCGAGCGGGCGCGCGAGCTTCGCAACAACTCGACTGAGGCTGAGAATCTACTCTGGTCCCGCCTGCGGCGATCCCAGCTTGGCAGATTCAAGTTCACCCGGCAGTTTCCGATCGCCGGTCATTTCGCCGATTTCGCGTGCCGTAGTGCCAGACTGGCCATAGAACTCGATGGCAGCCAGCATGCCGAAATGGTGGCGCGGGACGAAGCTCGCACTCGGCGGATCGAGGCGCACGGCTATCGTTTGATCCGCTTCTGGAACAATGATTTGACCACCAACATGGATGGCGTGTTGGAAACGATTCTCGCTGCAGCTCTTGCGAACGGAGAGCGGGCACCCACCCCCCAGCCCCCTCCCGCTTGCGGGAGGGGGAGCAGGAACGAATGACCCTAACCCCCGCCTTTCTCGACGAACTGCGCGCCCGGACCACGTTGTCCGCCCTGATCGGGCGCAGCGTGAAGATCACGCGCGCGGGGCGCGAGTGGAAGGCGTGCTGCCCGTTCCACAACGAGAAGACGCCGTCGTTCACGATCAACGACGACAAGGGCTTCTATCACTGCTTCGGTTGCGGCGCGCATGGTGACGCGATCCGCTGGATGACCGACCAGCAGGGCCTGCCCTTCATGGATGCGGTGAAGGAGCTGGCCGCCGCCGCCGGCATGGACGTGCCCCAGGCCGATCCACGCGCGGCGGAGAAAGCGGAGAGAGCCAAGGGGCTGCACGAGGCGATGGCCGATGCGGCCAAATTCTATGTCGATCAGCTCCATGGGCTGGCCGGTGCGGAGGCGCGCGCATTGCTCGAACGGCGCCGCATCACCGCCGACACCGCCCGCGCCTTCGGCATGGGCTATTCGCCGGATTCGCGCACCAAGCTGCGCGAGACGCTGAAGACCTATGGCGACCCCATGCTGGTCGAGGCCGGGATGCTGATCCAGGTCGAGAACAAGGAACCGTATGACCGGTTCCGCGGCCGGCTGATGATCCCGATCAAGGATGCGCGCGGCCGGGTGATCGCGTTCGGCGGACGCATCATCGGCGAGGGCGAGCCGAAATATCTGAATTCCCCGGAAACCCCGCTCTTCGACAAGGGGCGGACGCTCTACAATCTCGATCGCGCGCAGGCGGCGTCGCGCAAGACCGGCCGCGTGATCGCGGTCGAGGGCTATATGGATGTGATCGCACTGGCGCAGGCGGGGTTCGGCGAGGCGGTGGCGCCGCTCGGCACCGCGCTGACCGAGCATCAGCTGGAGCGGCTGTGGCGGATGGCCGATATTCCGCTGCTCGCCTTTGACGGTGACAATGCCGGGCAGAAGGCCGCGATGCGCGCCGCCCACCGCGCCCTGCCCCATCTGGCTCCCGGCCGCAGCCTCGCCTTCGTGACGCTTCCGAACGGTCAGGATCCCGACGATCTCGTCCGCTCGGCGGGTCCGCAGGCGTTCGAGGCATTGCTTCAGGCTGCCCAGCCGCTCGCCGATCGCATCTGGCAGCACGAACTCGCCGCCGAGCCGCTGGAAACGCCCGAGGCGCGCGCAGGGCTGAAACGCCGCCTGTCCGATCTCGCCGCGACCATTCAGGACGGCAATGTCCGCCACGAATACGTCACCGAGTTCCGCAACCGCTGCGACGCGCATTTCGCGCCCGCTCCCCGTACCTTCACGCCGCGCGCGCAGGGCGGCCGCGCGCCTGCCCGTCCCGGCCAGCGCTGGCAGCCGCCCGAGCCGCCGCCCAGCCCCGCGGTGCAGGCAGTGGGCGCGACCGGGATTGACCGCGTCCTGGCCAAGGCCGTGCTAGCCGGGCTGATCCGTCATCCGGCCGAGATCGCCCGTCACATGGAGACGCTTTCCAGCCTGCGCCTTGCCGACGGCGCACTGGGGCGGCTGTTCGAGGCGGTGATCGATGTCGCCCTTGAAGATCAGGCGCTTGATACCGCCCGCCTGCGCACCATATTGGCGGCGTCCGGTTTTGATCAGATAGCTGCGGAACTGCTCCGCGCCGACGCGCTCCGCTTCACCTTCACGCAGAAAGAGTGGGATGCGGGACGGGCGGCGCTCGATCTTGGCGAAGCGATCGCGGTGCTTGTCGCAAGGCCGCAGGTCGATGCTGCACTGGCAGAGGCAACCGCTGCGGTTCAGGCGCGTTTCAGCGACGAAGCGTTCGATCGTCAGGTGGCGCTGGTGCGGCGCAAGGCGGAACTCGAAGCGCGGCTCGCGAATCTGATGCTTGCGGACGAGGCATAATTCAGGAATAGGCGGCGTATAATAGCCGCCATCCGGTTTTCGAAGGCAATCGATGGCAAAGGCAATGATGACAGACGGCGCGGACACGACCGAGGCTGGCGACGCGCCGCTGATCGACCTCAATGAGGGGTCAATCAAGAAGCTCGTCGCGCGCGCCAAGAAGCGCGGTTACATCACCGTCGACCAGCTCAACGAAATGCTCCCGCAGGATCAGTTCACCTCGGAGCAGATCGAGGACGTGATGTCGGCGCTGTCCGACATGGGCGTCAACGTCGTCGAGAATGAAGATGTCGGCGAGGACGAGCAGCCCGAGGACGACACCCCGGACGAGGTGGATTCGTCCGACAAGGACGACGAACCCTTCGAGATCGCGAAGAAGAAAGAGACGGTCGATCGCACCGACGATCCCGTCCGCATGTATCTGCGCGAAATGGGCGCCGTCGAGCTGCTCAGCCGCGAGGGCGAGATCGCGATCGCCAAGCGGATCGAGGCCGGCCGCGACACGATGATCCTGGGCCTGTGCGAATCGCCGATCACCTTCAACGCCATCATCGGCTGGTCGGACGCGCTCAACGAAGGCACGATGCAGCTGCGCGAAATCCTCGATCTCGACGCGATGCTCTCCAAGGGGCCGTCGGCCGAGCAGGTCGAGGGTGCCGAAGAAGACGATAACGGCGAGATCAGCGAGAAGACCGCCGGCACCTCGTTCAAGGAAGAGGAGGAGCCCGAAGAGGTCTCCGCCGACGATGATGACGACGAGATGACCGAGCGCCGCACGCCGCGCCCCTCGGACGATGAGGAGGAGGACAACACCCTCTCCCTCGCCCAGATGGAAGAGACACTGAAGCCGCAGGCGCTGGAGCGCTTCGCGAGCATCACGTCGATCTACAAGAAGTTCAGCAAGGTTCAGCAGCAGCGGCTCGACGCGATGGCGGCGGGCGGCGAGCTGACCGTTGCGGACGAGAAGAAGTACCAGAAGCTGCGCGAGGAGCTGACCGCAGAGGTCGAGTCCGTGCAGTTCCACCAGGCGAAGATCGAGTATCTCGTCGACCAGCTCTACAGCTTCAACCGGCGCCTCACCGCGCTGGGCGGCCAGATGCTGCGCCTTGCCGAGCGGCACAAGGTCAACCGCAAGGACTTTCTCGACCGCTATATGGGCCATGAGCTCGACGAGAGCTTCATCGCTTCGGTCGAGAAGATCGACAAGAAATGGGCAGCGTTCGCAGCGAATGAGGGCGCGGCGGTCGACCGCATCCGCGTGGAAGTGAGCGAGATCAGCCAGCAGACCGGCATGGCGCTCACCGAATTCCGCCGCATCGTCAACATGGTGCAGAAGGGCGAGCGTGAGGCGCGTATCGCCAAGAAGGAAATGGTCGAGGCGAACCTGCGCCTCGTCATCTCGATCGCCAAGAAATACACCAACCGCGGCCTGCAGTTCCTGGATCTCATCCAGGAGGGCAATATCGGCCTGATGAAGGCGGTCGATAAGTTCGAGTACCGCCGCGGCTACAAGTTCAGCACCTATGCGACGTGGTGGATCCGTCAGGCGATCACCCGCTCGATCGCCGATCAGGCGCGCACCATCCGTATTCCGGTGCACATGATCGAGACGATCAACAAGCTGGTCCGCACCAGCCGCCAGTTCCTGCACGAGCAGGGCCGCGAGCCCACGCCCGAGGAAATGGCCGAGCGCCTGTCGATGCCGCTCGAAAAGGTCCGCAAGGTGATGAAGATCGCCAAGGAGCCGATCAGCCTCGAAACGCCGATCGGCGACGAGGAAGACAGCCATCTGGGCGACTTCATCGAGGACAAGAACGCGATCATCCCCGTGGATGCCGCGATCCAGGCGAACCTCAAGGAAACGGTCACCCGCGTCCTCGCCAGCCTCACCCCGCGTGAAGAGCGCGTGCTGCGCATGCGCTTCGGCATCGGCATGAACACCGATCACACGCTTGAGGAAGTGGGCCAGCAGTTCAGCGTGACCCGCGAGCGTATCCGCCAGATCGAGGCGAAGGCGCTCCGCAAGCTCAAGCACCCGAGCCGCTCGCGGAAGATGCGGTCGTTCCTCGACCAGTGATCCGGGGTCAGCGATAGAAACGGAAAGGGCGGGATTTTCCCGCCCTTTTTCGTGTTGTTAGCGTTCCGTGGTTGCACCCGCGCCTATCGTGGCATAGTCATATTATGACTTATCATAATATGAAATGGAGAGCGGTGAGATGGTACGGCGGACGATTGCGATTGCGGCGACCCTGTTGGCGACGGCATCCGTGTCCGCGCAGAACTATAATCTCGACCAGCGCGACGCCAGCTTCCGCGAGAAGCTGACGATCATCGAGGAAACGCAGGGGCCCGTGATCGGTCCCGACAGCAATCAGCTCGGCGACAACAAGTCCGGCTTCGAGACCGGGATGACGCTCAAGATCGACGGCACCTACCATCTCTTCATCTCGGAGATGTTCGGCCGTCCCCATCTCGATCTGCGCATCGCCCACTGGACCAGCCCCGACGCGACCAACTGGACGCGCCAGGGCACGGTGGTCGAGAGCGTACCCGGCCGGTCGCACCTCAACCACCGCTCCGAGGTCTGGCTTCAGGGCGTGATCTTCGACGAGAAGACCGATCGCTGGAACCTGTTCTACATCGCCTATCGCGGCGGCAACCGCGAGAAGGGCGAGGCGCTCAACCTCGATTACGAGGGCATCGCCGTCCGCGCCGTGTCGCAGACACCCGGCCGCAAGGGCATCGGCGGCCCGTACAAGGACGCCGATGTGTCGATGGCCCCCGGCGGCAAGGATGCCGCCAAATGGGAAGGGCAGCAGGGCCTCGACAGCTTCTTCCCCTACAAGGTCGGGAACAAGTGGGTCGCGCTGCACGGCAGCCACAATCATTTCCCGGTCTCACCCTGGTATGTCGGCGTCGCAACCGGCGACAGCCTGACCGCGAACAAATGGACCCGCGTGCCGAGCGAGCAGCCCTCGCCAATCGAGAGCCTGTTCATCGAGAACCCGATCGTCGAGAAACTGCCCAACGGCCATTACATGGCGCTCTACGATTCCAACCACTTCACGCCCGTCCAGCCCGATCTGCCGGCACGGCCCAACAATTCGGTCAGCTACAGCGTATCGAAGGACGGCATCCGCTGGCATCAGGGCCGCTCGCTGATCGTGCAGAGCGACGCGAACAACTGGGCCTCGGACCTGCGCACGCCGCTCGGCCTGGTGGCGGAGGGGAACGGGATCTACACGATCCTCTATACCGGCCGCATGAAGGACCGGCCCTTCTGGGCGATCGGCAAGGTCAAGGTGAAGCTCACCGAGTGAGCTGAACTGTGCCGATCGCGCCGCGTGCGTCCGCTATCGGGGGCCTTGACGCCTGACCAGCGCCAGGGTGCCCTTGCTACCGCCGGAACGACTGCGAATGGGTGGATTCCGGAAATTGCCGACCGGCAACAGACCGCCCGGAAGTTGACGAAGTTACGCGGAACGCGATTTATTCTGTCAACTTTGTTGACCTTGTCCGGCGCGGGTTCCGGGGACAATCGAACCGAACGGACCGATGCAAGCAAATCAATTCCAACATTGCAAGCGAGGTCGGGAATTGGGTGGTTATCGATCGTCCAGCTCATCGGCTCGTTGGTTTCTTATCTGGGGAGTCTCCTGACTTAAGTCTGCCCGCCCGGAGTATTTTTTCCACTCACGTTCGCGACGGCGCTGCCATGAGCAGAACATGTCAGTAGAGATTTCACCTACGCAGCCGATGGCCGCGACATTGCGTCTTTCCACATCCTGGCCTTCGAGCCGTGACAGAGCTGCGGCCCAACTGCCCGGGGCGACAAACACTCGCAGCAGCTTGTCCTCTTGCTCCTCTTCGCGAACCTGCTGAAGTCGATCGGCGTCTATCGGGCTTCGTTCGTGCTGCGCCTGCGCGCGCGCGTCTTTGACAAAAAGGTCAGCACATCCTCCCTGCAACAACAGAGCGAGAACGAAGATATTCTTGAGCAGATGTCGTTTACGCATTCTGGCAGAATACACGCGCTACCGGCGTCCGCTACGGGGTCGTTTGCCGACCGTCCATCTTATAGTTGGGGAAGCCTCCCGCTCCTCACTCCAGCGTATCGCCATAGCGCCGCACCGCGATCACCGCGAACACGGCGCCCAGCGCGGCAAGGATCAGCAGCTGGGTCAGCGCCTCGCTGGGGTACCAGCCCTTGAGCATCACCCCCCGCACCACGCGGAGGTAATGGGTGACGGGCAGCAATTCGCCCAGCCACTGCGCCCAGCGCGGCATGCCGGCATAGGGAAAGGCGAAGCCGGAGAGCAGGATGCTGGGCAGGATGTAGAAGAAGCTCATCTGCATCGCCTGCATCTGCGTCTTGGCGAAGGTCGAGAGGGTGAAGCCGAGCAACAGGCTCACCGTGATGAAGACGAGCGTCGCCAGCGCCAGCAGCCAGGCGGCTCCCGCAAAGGGCACGTGGAAGATCAGCCCCGCCAGCACCACGATGATCACCGTCTGCGCTGCGCCGATCAGCACATAGGGCAGGATCTTTCCCGCCATCACCTCCAGCGGGCGAAGCGGCATCGCCAGGAGGTTCTCCATCGTCCCGCGCTCGCGTTCGCGCGCCACGGCGATCGAGGTCATCATCACCATCGTCATCGACAGCACCACCGCAAGCAGACCCGGGACGATGTTGTGGCTGGTGATCCCCTCCGGATTATAGCGGCGCTGGATGACGACCTCGACCGGCGAAGGGGTTGCCGCGCGCGACGCGAGCGGACCGATCAGGTCGTGGCGAAGGCCGGAAAGCACCGCCTGCTCCACCGCGAAGGTCGCATTGCCCGTGGCTGCCGGATCGGTCGCATCGGCCAGCACGAGCAGTTGGGGCCGCTCACCGCGGATCAGATCGCGCGTGAAGTTGCTCGGCACGACGATCAGGAACTGCACCGATCCGCGGCGCAGCATCGCCTCCCCCTCTCCGGGCTTGCTCACCGGCACCAGCTCGAAATAGGAACTCGCACGAAGCGAATTCTCGACGGTGCGCGTGATCGAGCTGTGATCGTTCATCTCCAGCGCCGCGCGCAGATGGCGGGGATCGTTGTTGATCGCGAAACCGAACAGGATCAGCTGGACGAGCGGAAGCCCGACCACCATGCCGAAGGTCAGTGGATCGCGGCGCAGCTGATGCACCTCCTTGACCAGCACGGCCCAGATGCGTCGCCAGGCGAGGGCGAAACCCTGTGTCATGCGCGCGCTTCCGTACTGTTATCCGTCGCGCCGCGCATCAGGTGGATGAACACATCCTCCAGCGTCGGTTCGGTCTCGCGCCAGCTGATCTCGGGCGCGATGTCCGCCACCGCGGCGCGCAGCGCCGCCATGTCGCGGCCGCAGACATGCACCGTCGGCCCGAACGCAGCGGCCATCGCCACACCCGGCGCCTTTTCCAGCTTCGGCGCGAGGCGATCCGCGCCCGGCCCCTCACCCGCCAGCGCGACCAGCCCCGATTGCGCGACGATCTCTTCCGCGGTCCCGCGCGCGAGCAGCACGCCATAGGCGATGTACGCGATGTCGTGGCAGCGCTCGGCCTCGTCCATATAGTGGGTCGAGACGAGCACGGTCGTGCCCTCCGCCGAGAGCATATGGACCTGATCCCAGAACTCGCGCCGGGCGAGCGGGTCGACGCCGGCGGTCGGTTCGTCGAGCAGCAGGATTTCGGGATCGTGCAGCACGCAGGCGGCGAGCGCGAGCCGCTGCTTCCACCCGCCCGAGAGCGTTCCGGCCAGCTGATCGGCGCGGGTTTCAAGCCCCAGCCGCTCCAGCGCGGCATCCACCCGCTTCGTCTTCTCGTCCAGCCCATAGGCGTCGGCGACGAAGGCCAGATTCTCGCGGATCGTCAGATCCTCGAACAGGCCGAAGCGCTGGGTCATGTAGCCGATGCGGCGCTTGATCAGCTCCCGCTGGGTGCGCAGGTCCATCCCCAGCACCTCGCCGCCGCCGCCGTCGGGGATCAGCAGCCCGCAGATCATCCGCAGCGTCGTGGTCTTGCCCGATCCGTTGGGGCCGAGGAACCCGCAAATCCGGCCGCGGCCGACCTCAAGGCTGACATTATCGACCACCGTCCGGTTGCCGAACCTTTTGGTCAGCCCCTCAACCGAAATGGCCGCGCCATCGGTCACCGCGGCTGCACCTCGACCGGCAGGCCCGGACGGAATTTCTCGATGCCACCGTCCGGATAGGCCTCCACCAGGAAGACCAGCTTGGCACGGGCTCGCTCGCTGTAGATCACCGGCGGAGTGAACTCCGCCTGCGGCGCGACGTAGCGCACGGTAGCCGCGATGGGACCGCCGCAACCATCGCAGGTGACCGTCACTTTCACTCCCGGCTTGAGCGCAGCGACCGACGACTGCGGGGCATAGAAACGGATCTTCACCCGGCCAGGCGGCAACAGCCGCACCACCGGCGTGTTCGCAGGCACCCATTCGCCCGGGTTGAAATAGGTCTGCTCGACCAGCCCCGCTGCGGGAGCCAGCGGCGCGATCTCCTCGCCGCGGCGGCTCTGGGCGGCGATCGCAGCCTGGGCCGCCGCGATCTGGGCATCGGCAGCAGCGATCTGATCGACGCGGCCGGCGAGTTCGCCTGAGGCTTCGCTGGCCTGGGCCTGGCTCAGCGATGCGCGCGCGCCGTCCGCCGCCGCACGCGCCGCGTCGAGCTGGCTCTTGGTAGCGAATCCGCGCTGGGCGAGCGTCGCGATCCGCTGATACTCGCGTGCGGTCCGCGTCACTTCGGCCCCCGCCGCTGCCTGCTGCGCGCGAGCGATGTCGAGTTCGGCCGGCCGCTGGCGCGCCTTGGTCAGGTCATCGCGCTGCGCTTGCGCCGAAGCGAGCTGCGCCTGCAGCCGCTTCAGCTCCGCCTCGGTGGTCGCAGCATTGAGTGCGAACAGCGCCTGCCCCGCCGCAACCTGTCCACCGCGCTGGACGTTGAGCGCAGCGAGCTGGCCCGAGACCGGCGCCGCGACCTCGATCGCCTCGCCCTCGACATAGCCGAGCCAGGGTTCCGGCCCCTCATCGCGCCCGAACGCCCACCAGATCAGCGCGGCCAGCACCGCGATCCCGATCGCCGCCAGCGGCAATATCCGTTTCATGCGCGCACTCCCGCAAGCAGCCCATTCAACACGATGTCGATATGCGAGGCCGCGAGCCCCTCCATATCCACCGGAACGGCGCCGATCGGCTCGAACACCGTCTTCCACAATGCGCCGAGGAGCAACGCACCGGCGACCGTCCGAGCCGTCAGATAGGGATCGACTCGCCGGAAACTGCCGTCGGCGATTCCCCGCGCGACGATGCCGGCAACCAATGTCAGGATGCGATCGACGACGCGATCATGATAGGTGCGCGCGATCTCCGGAAAATTGCCGCCCTCGCCGATCACCAGCCGCGGCAGGAATGCGATCTCGGGCTCGGCGAGCTGGCGGGCACCCAGCCGCACCAGCGTCTCGAGCTGAACTGCAGGAGGGGCAGATTCCACCTCCGGCGGAAGTGCGGCGGGCAGCCGCGTCAGCAGCATCCCGTCCACCATCTCGCGGAACAGCGCCGCCTTGTCGGCGAACTGCAGGTAGAGCGCAGCCTTAGAAATGCCGACCCCCGCCGCCACATCCTCCATCCGCGTTCCGGCATAGCCGCTCGCCGCGAACTGGACGCGTGCTGCGTTCAGGATCGCCTCGCGGCGATTGGGCGGAGTCCGGCGCGGCATGGATAATAAATAACTGACCAGTCAGTTATTGTGAAGCCAGATTTCCTTTGGTCGCTCCGGACGACCCCTTCACCGTGGTAAACCGCGTATCAACCAGGTCTTTACGTGGTTCGGTATAGACCTGTGGGTCACAGCAGTTCCGCAGGCGCCGGATCGTCCGGTGCGGATCAAACGCGGGGATCGAATGGCTTTGAAGTCGGTGCAGACGGCAGGACTTGGCGGCGCTTCGGGCACGCTGACGGCGCTCGTCGCCGCAGACGGTAGCGCGAGCCACCGCTTTCTTGCGCGGCTTACCACCGGCATCGCGCCGATGCGCGATCTCGCCGACGCCGTGCATATGATCTGCCTGCTCCACGCGCGCCACCCCGATGTCGTCGAACAGGCCAGCATTCATTCGCGCGAACCGGCCACTGCGGGCTGGATGGCGCAGGCGGCCGAGGGATTCTCGGCGGAACGTGCCTTCATCGTCCGCCTGGTCGCAGCGGCGGGGCCACTGCCCAGTACGCCGGGGCAGGCCCAGTCCGAAGCCGCCGTCGCGGCCCAGCGTCACGCGCTGGATATGCTCGCCCAGTCCGACCGCACTGGCTGTGCCGACGGCACGGCGATTGCGCTCGTGCTCGATTGGCCGGTGATCCGCGGCCTGCTCGATATTGCAGCTGGGCGTATGGGACTCGATTCGCCCGAATCGTTCCTGCCTCCGGTGCACGAGACCGCAACGGTGATCGATGCGCTCGCCGCCACGTTGCCGGCTGAGCGGGCGATGCTGTTCGGCGCCCAGCAGATGCTGGCCCAGCATCGCGGCATCTGGGACGTACTCGAAGCCCGCGCGTCCGCCCGCGACATGCTCTGACGCGAAAGGGCGGGACGCTCCGCGCACCCCGCCCTCCCGATCGTCGCGTCAGATCAGCTCTTGCGTTCGCTGCAGCTCGAAACCTTCTTCTCGTCGGCATCGGTGCCGCCGACCTTACCTTCATAGAGCGTGCCTTCCGGTCCCTTGGTCCACCAGACCAGGGTCTTGCCCGCCGATCGGCCCTGATCGGTCGCATATTTGGCGCCGCTCGCGGCCTGAACGCCGGTCAGGTCATAGCTCTTGTCGCCGATCGTCAGCTTCGCCTTGGGCATCACACCGCTATTGTCATAGGTGGCGCTGAGCAGCAGCGCGGGCATGCAGTCATAGGCCGCAGTCAGCGGCGCGGCAGCGGTGCTATTAGCCGGCAGCGTCTCATTCGCCGTCATCGCAGGTTCGGACGTGTTCGCCGGTGCGGTCTCGCTCTTCTTGCCGCAACCGGCGAGGAGCGCGAGCGCGAATAGCGGCGAGGTGGCAAGAAGGATTCCGGAATACGGCTTGGGCATCGGACGTTCCTCTCTTCTGCGCGGCGATGAGTCGAACCGCGGCCGGACCTTACGAAAGCACCGGGATACAGGCAAACAGCTTGCGTCCCGGCGCCCAATCCCGCTACCCCATACCCGATCTTCCAATTTCCGGCGGGAACACAGATGCGCTTCGAAGGCACCCAAAGCTATGTCGCGACCGACGATCTCAAGGTCGCGGTCAACGCCGCGGTCACGCTGCGCCGTCCGCTGCTGGTGAAGGGTGAGCCGGGGACCGGCAAGACCGTCCTTGCCTATGAGATCGCCAAGGCGGTTGGCGCGCCGCTGATCGAGTGGAACGTCAAATCGACCACCAAGGCGCATCAGGGCCTGTACGAATATGACGCCGTCGCCCGGCTGCGCGACGGTCAGCTCGGCGACGAGCGAGTCCACGACATCTCCAACTATATCCGCAAGGGGAAATTGTGGGAGGCCTTCACCTCCCCCACCTTGCCCGTGCTGCTGATCGACGAGATCGACAAGGCGGATATCGAATTCCCGAACGACCTGCTCCAGGAACTCGATCGCATGGAATTCCATGTCTACGAGACCGGGGAGACGGTCCGCGCGACCGAGCGCCCGATCGTCGTCATCACCAGCAACAACGAGAAGGAGCTGCCCGACGCCTTCCTGCGCCGCTGCTTCTTCCACTATATCAAATTCCCCGATCGCGAGACGATGCAGGCGATCGTCGACGTCCACTTCCCCGGCATCCAGAAGATCCTGGTGAGCAAGGCGATGGATATCTTCTACGATATCCGCGAAGTCCCCGGCCTCAAGAAGAAGCCGAGCACCAGCGAGTTGCTCGACTGGCTCAAGCTGCTGCTGCACGAGGACATGCCGCTCGACGTGCTCCAGTCGCGCGATCCCAGCAAGGCGATCCCGCCGCTCCACGGCGCATTGCTCAAGAACGAGCAGGACGTGATGCTGTTCGAACGGCTGGCGTTCATGGCACGGCGGCAGGCGAAGTGACCCACGGCGCCGGATGCCTGTGCGGCGCCGCCCGTATCTGACCTTCATCCGCGCCGGCGCGCTCGACGACCCGAACCTGCGCGCGCCCGAAGCCGTGATCTGGACCGGCGCGGCGCCCGAATGGGCATGCCTCGATCCGCAGCTGCCCCAGTACTCGGCTCAGATCCCGCTGGTAGCCTGAATCAATCCGAACGGCCGGCCAAGGTTTCCGGCCTATTTGACAGGAACCGGCGCGGTATCCTACCCACGCGTCATGTCTGAACTTGTGTGAACCTCATGCGTCCCGGTGACCGGGACTGTCGGCGATCGATATGCGTTCGCGCACGATTTCGCTCGCCTGAGATCCGTCTCACACACGAGTTTACCAATGAACATCTCACGACTGGAGCAGCGCGTCCTGCACGTGCTGGCTCAAGGCGGCTATATTCGTCACTGCCGTGACGAACACGGCCGGGTTTACGAAGTCCTGTGCTTCACGCGCGAGGGCTATGTGCTGTCGGACTGCACGCTGGGCATCTTCAAGGCCTTGCGGCGCAAGCGCCTGATCGAGTCCCGGGCTTCGGCGCCCTATCGCATCTCCCACACGGGCCGATGCTCGGTGCGGGCGCAACTCGACAACCGCTGACACCCGTAACCGGTGGCAGGCAGCCCGCGACGGGCTCGCCTGCCACCACGCGGTGTTCAGTCCGCCACCTTCACCACCAGCTTGCCGATCGCGCCGCGGCTGGCGAGCTTGGCGATCGCCTTGCCGCCGTCCTCGAAGGCGAAGGTCTCGCTGACATGCGGGTTGATCTTGCCCTCTTCCCACAGCCGGAAGAGATGATCGACATGCGCGGCATTGGCCTTGGGATCGCGTGCGGCGAAGGCGCCCCAGAACACGCCGCACACGTCGCAACTCTTGAGCAAAGTGAGGTTGAGCGGCAGCTTGGGAATGCCGGCGGGGAAGCCGACGACGAGGTAGCGCCCCTCCCACCCGATCGAACGCAGGGCCGGCTCGGCATAGTCGCCGCCGACCGGATCATAGATCACCTGTGCGCCGTCCGGCCCGACCGCGGCCTTGAATTGCTCGGCCAGCGCCTTGGACTGATCCTTGTCGAATGGCGCGCGGCCATAGACCACCGTCTCGTCGGCACCGGCAGCCTTGGCCGCAGCAGCCTTCTCCTCGCTCGACACGGCCGCGACGACACGCGCGCCGAATGCCTTGCCCAGCTCGATCGCCGACAGGCCGATGCCGCCCGCGGCGCCCAGGATCAGCAGCGTATCGCCGGCCTTCAGATGCCCGCGGTCGAGCAATGCGTGGATGCTGGTGCCATAGGTCATCAGCAGCGAGGCGCCCTGCTCGAAGCTCTTGCCCTCGGGCAGCGGGAATAGCCGACGCTGATCGACCGCGATCTTCTCGGCCATCCCATTCCAGCCGGTCATGCCGAGCACGCGGTCGCCGGGCTTCAAGGCGGTGACACCCTCACCTACCGACTCCACCACGCCCGCAATCTCGCCGCCCGGGGCGAACGGGCGCGGCGGCTTGAACTGGTATTTGTCCTCGATGATGATGACGTCGGGATAGTTGAGCGCGCAGGCCTTGATCGCGACCACGACCTCACCCGGTTTCGCGACCGGGTCGGGCAATTCACCGATAGTTAGAGTTTCAGGTCCGCCCACTTCCCGCGACAGCAAGGCCTTCATCCGCTCTCTCCCATGCCACGCATTTTCAAGTCGGGCGCCAGCCCGGCGCCAGAAAATGCGATCCTGTAAGCCAGCTCGAAGCTGACCCGGAGGAGTCAGGTTCGAGCGATCCACGGGCGCGAAGCGGCGACCGTCGATTCGTATTTCGAAATCACGGTATCTTTTGCCAGCGTCAGACCGACCTCGTCCAGCCCCTGCATCAGGCAATCGCGGCGGAACGGGTCCATCTCGAAGGTGAAACGGTCCTGATAGGGCGTCGTCACCGTCATCGTCTCGAGATCGATCGTGACGGAATCGGTCTTCGCCACCTCGACCAGCCGGTCGACCGCTTCCTGCGGTAGCACCACCGCGACGATGCCGTTCTTGAACGCGTTGCCGGAGAAGATGTCCGAGTAGCTCGGCGCGATCACCGCGGTGATGCCCATATCCTTGAGCGCCCAGGCGGCATGTTCGCGGCTCGACCCGCAACCGAAATTCTCGCCCGCGATCAGGATCGGCGACCCGGCATAAAGCTCGTCGTCGAAGATGTTGCCCGGCTCCGCGCGCACGCTCTCGAACGCGCCCTTGCCCAGCCCTTCGCGGCTGATCGTCTTGAGCCAGTGCGCGGGGATGATGATGTCGGTGTCGATATTCTTGGCGCCCCAGGGATAGGCACGCCCCTCGACCTTCTTCACCGGTTCCATGTCTACGCTCCAATCATCGCTGGACGACGCGCACCGGCAAGGGCGCCCGCCCCTGCCCGGACGGCCGCCCGCAAGCCTTCAATTCGTTCGATCAGCGGGCGACGCGGCCCTGCGGCTTCGTCACGCCCGGCTTTGCCGCCGGTGCGCCCGGCTTCGCATTCGCCGCCGCATAGACCGCCGCCGCGCCGCTCAGCACGGTACCCGCCACCAGCAACACCAAAACACGCTTCACGGGTCATCCCCCTACAAGGTCACGCACGTCGGTGAGCCTTCCCGTTACCGCCGCCGCCGCCGCCATTGCGGGTGAGACAAGGTGGGTTCGGGCCCCCGGACCCTGCCTTCCTACGAAATTCCGGTTGGAAGTGGAAGCACAGCGTTCCCCGGCCGGCACCTTGTCCGGATTCATCGCCAGGCACATCGAGCAGCCCGGCTCGCGCCATTCGAACCCGGCCTCCAGGAAGATGCGGTCCAGTCCCTCGGCTTCGGCCTGGCGCTTGACCAGGCCCGAGCCCGGCACGATCAGCGCCTGACGGATGCCGTCGGCGACATGGCGGCCCTTCACCACATCCGCGGCGGCGCGCAGATCCTCAATCCGGCTGTTGGTGCAGCTGCCGATGAAGATGTTCTCGACCGCAATGTCCTGCATCCGCGTCCCGGGGGCGAGGCCCATATAGTCGAGCGACTTCTGCGCCGCGACGCGCTTGGCGGGATCGGCGAAGCTCTCGGGATCAGGCACGACACCGGTGATCGGCACCACGTCCTCTGGGCTCGTTCCCCAGGTAAGCGAGGGGGCGATGTCGCTGCCGTTGAGCGTGACGACGCGGTCATAGACCGCACCCGCATCGGTCGGCAGCGTCTTCCACCACGCCACCGCCTGTTCCCATTGTTCGCCCTTGGGTGCCATGGGGCGGCCCTTGAGATACTCGAAAGTCTTCTCGTCGGGCGCGATCAGGCCCGAACGCGCGCCGCCCTCGATCGACATGTTGCTGACGGTCAGCCGCCCCTCGATCGACAGCGCGCGGATCACCTCGCCGGTATATTCGACGACATAGCCAGTACCGCCCGCAGCGCCGGTCTTGCCGATGATCGCGAGCACCACGTCCTTGGCCGAGACGCCGAAGCCCAGCGTGCCGTCGACGCGGATCTCCATCGTCTTCGACTGGCTCAGCAACAGCGTCTGGGTGGCGAGCACATGCTCGACTTCGCTGGTACCGATGCCGAACGCCAGCGCGCCCAGCGCGCCATGCGCCGAAGTGTGGCTGTCGCCGCACACCAACGTGGTACCGGGCAGCGTGAAGCCCTGTTCCGGCCCCACGACATGGACGATGCCTTGCTCGGCCGAAGTCGCGCCGAAATAGTCGATGCCGAATTCGGCGACGTTGCGCTCGAGCGCCGCGAGCTGCTGCGCGCTCTCGCGATCGGCGATCGGCAACCGGTTGCCCGCCGCATCGACGCGTGGCGTGGTCGGGAGGTTATGGTCCGGCACTGCTAGGGTGAGGTCGGGCCGCCGTACGCGCCGGCCATTGGCGCGAAGCCCTTCGAACGCCTGCGGGCTGGTGACTTCGTGGACAAGGTGACGGTCGATATAGATCAGGCACGTGCCATCGTCGCGGCGTTCCACGACGTGCGCGTTCCAGATCTTCTCGTACAGGGTGAGCGGTCTGCTGGACATGATGCCGCCCACTTACGCCTTTGTTGCGCCGGAGCAAGCACAGGCGGCATTTTCGTACGTGAAGCTGGGGTTGGGCGACGCCCCGTTCAGCTGAACTGGGTGAAGTCGGGCTCGCGGCGCTGGGCAAAGGCCATGAAAGCTTCCTTTGCCTCGGGACTTTGCAGCCGCGCGGTGAACTCCTTGCCTTCCACCGCCATCTGCCCGGTGAGCTGCTCCGCATCCCGCATCAGCCGCTTGGTCGCCTGGATCGCGCCCAGCGGCTGTCGTGCGATACGCGCCGCAGCGGCCTCGATCGCGTCGACCAAGTCGCCAAGCGGGACAACCGCATTGGCCAGTCCCCACTCGACCGCCTGATGCGCTTCGACGGCCTCGCCGAGGGCCAGCATCGCAAAGGCCCGCAAATGCCCGATCCGCGCGGGCAGGAGCAGGCTCGACGCGGCCTCGGGGACCAGGGCGAGATTGACGAAGGGCGTGGTCAGTTTCGCATCCTCGGCAAGAACCACATAGTCGCAGTGCAGCAGCATCGTCGTACCGACCCCGACCGCACGGCCCTGAACCGCGGCGATCAGCGGCTTGGTCGCGCGCGCCAGGGCCTGAATGAACCGGCTCACATTCCGCGCGCCGTCATCCGGCTTTGCCGCGGCGAAATCCGCCAGATCATTGCCCGCGGTGAACATGTCGCCCTCGCCGCGGATCACGACGACGCGGGTGGTGCTGTCGGTCTGCGCACCCTCGATTTCGTCGGCCAGCACACCGTACATCGCGTCGGTCAGGGCATTCTTCTTCTCGGGCCGGTTCATGACCAGCGTCAGGATGCCGTCCGCCTTGCTCACAATGATGTGCGCCGTCATCTCACCATCTCCCTTGGAAATTTCTCGCGAACCGCGTCCAGCCAGCGTGCGACCACCGCCAGTTCGGCGTCGTCAAATCCCTCACACAATCTCTCGTTGAGCTGCCGCGCGACAGGCACCGCCTCCGCGCGGCGCGCCTTCCCGGCCTCGGTCAGCGCGATATTCCACGCGCGTCCGTCGTTCGGATCGGGGCTGCGCGAGATCAATCCATCGCGCGACATGCGGTCGACCAGCCCCGAAAGCGCGGATGCGCTGAGATCCAGCGCCTCACCCAGCTGCCCCAGCGGCATCGGGTCGCCGCTGGCGCTCAGCGTCATCAGCAGCCCCGCGCGCGCCGCGGTCTTGCCCTCGGCATCGCCCTGTGCCGCCGACAGGAGCCGCCGGTGCGCGACGTTGAGCAGGAACAGGAAGCGCGGTTTGCGCCCCGGACCGCGTTGCCCGTCCGTCAAGGATGCCGAATCGCTTCGCATACGAAGCATTTATTTCGTATACGAAGTATAAGGGCAAGCGCATCGTTCATACAGGCCCTGCCGCGGCATCTCCGGCATCCGCCCAATCCCCCCGCCGCCTGAGCCAGGGATTGAGGAACAGCACGGGCAGCTTGAAGAACAGAAGTTCGGAATGGATGAATCCGTCGATCGCGCGCTCCCACCATCTGGGGTCACGCTTGCCGTTCGCCTTGAGCCAGCCGTCATAGGGCGCCCAATGGCTCGGCTCGTCGCGATGGATCACTTCGAAGATGCGGATCAGCGCACGATCATGGCGGACCAGCGGGTGGCGCAGCAGGATCTCGACCTGGCGAAACCCGCGCTGCTCGGTGAGCGAGATGACGCGGCACAATTTCTCGAACAGGTCATCGCGCGCGATCACTGCGTCGGTATCAAGGTCGTCGATCGTCTGGCGGAACATGATCTCGACGAAGCGGTCGATATGGCCGCAGGTGCGATCGACCGTGAGCGGCATCTTGCCGCGCAACTCGAACCAGCGCTTGAACATCGTATAGTGTTTGTACTCGTCGGCGCGATGCTTCTCGATCGCAGCGATCAGCGCATGGTCGTCCGGAGACCGTGCCCGCACCGCCTCCAGTACCCGGTCGATGCTCGTGTAACCGCGATGCTCGTTATAGATATATATCGAGCAGAGAAGGTCGAGATAGCGGCGGCAAAACCACGCGATCATCGGCGGATGCTACGCCTACCCCAGCCCCGCGGCAAGCGCGCCGCGCCGCGGGGACAGCGCTATTTCGGCTTACCCGTTCAGCCGTACCAGATCGCGGCGATACGCCCGCCCACCAGCCCGAAATTCACGCGCCGTTCGACGTAGTCATCGGTGATCATGTCGCCGACGGTGTAGACGCGGCACGGGCGGCCATAGAGTTCGGCGATCGTTGTCGGCGTGCCGCCCCCGCCGAGCAGGCCGATCGTCTTCCCGTCGGGAACTCGCACGACATAGCTGCCTTCGCTGCCCGCGAGCAGGCGCGGAGCAAAACTGCCCTCACTGCCGACCGCGAGCCGTGCCGCATAGCTGCCTTCGCTGCCAGCCAGAAGGCGGCCGGCGTCACCATCCACCCAGGGCCGGAACCCGATCGGCCCGACAAAGCCATGAAAGAGCAGCCAGAAGCCAAGCTCGGTCAGTTCGAACGCGTTGACCTGACCCGTCGGCGCCCCGCACAGCGCGATGACCGGCCCCGGGAGCGTGCGCTTCTCGCCGCCCAGGATGTTCTCGCCGCCGATGATCGCCGCCAGCGCAGCGCGCGCCTCATCCAGCGATTCCTCGACGCCAAACCCGCATTGCAGCGTACCGTCGTGCCGCCAGACCCATGCCGATGTCATGATAGTTTCCCCCTCTCCGCAACGGTGGAAACGCAAACGCGACCCGGGCCACCGGGTCAGGCCGGGAGTATCGCCGGCCAGCGACAAACCACAACCGCCGCCCGGCCCGAAGCGGATCAAACTGCGGCTACGCGACTTCCTTGGGTGAGATATAGTCCGCGTCATGTTCGAACGGCAGCGGTCCGCCGTCGCGCAGGACGCCTAGGATTTCGGCAAATCCGGTTTCGAAGGCGAAGTCCAGCTCGCGCATGATCCGCCGGCTGTCATAGACCCGCCCGATCCGCTCGGGCAGCACCCAGCCGCGCGCGGCGTAGAGGCCCGGCGCCTCCGGAAAATAGCGCGCGATCACCGCAGCGGCATCCTGTTTGAGCTCCGCTGCATCCTCGCGCGAGAATGGCGTCGGTGCCGAGACGAGATAGGTGCCGAAGCCGATCTCCTGCGCCTTCTCCAGCGCCGCGATATGCGCGCGCGCCGCGTCCTCGACCGTCAGCCGGCGGTGAAGGAACTCATTGGCCTTGAGATTCTCACCTGGCGGGAAGCTGTGCGTGTCGTCATCCTCGGGGAAGAAACGGCCGGTACGCAGGACGATGTTGGCAAGGCCATGCTCGGCATGAAACAGGCGGCAAAGCTGCTCACCGGCATATTTGGTGACGCCGTAGATATTGCGCGGCTCGATCGGGCCGCTGTCCTCGTCGAGCCATACCGCAGTGTCCCCCGCCTCGTCGCGAATCGCCTGGCTGATCATCAGCGAGGTGGTGGAGGTGGAGACGAAGCGGTCATGCCCCGCACGCACCGCCGCTTCGAGCAGGTTGAGCGTCCCGGTCACGTTGACCTCGACGAACGTCTGTTTGGAATAGCGGACGATATCGGGCTTGTGCAGCGCGCCGCCATGGATGACGGCTTCGATCCCGTGCTCACCAAACACGCGGTCGATCAGCGCAGCGTCGGCGACGGTGCCGACCACATCGGTATCCGCGCCCGGCGCGACGTCGAGGCCAATGACCTGATGCCCGGCCTCACGAAGCATGGGCGCAAGATAGCGGCCGAGCCAGCCGGACGAACCTGTCAGAAGAATACGCATGGCGGCGCGATTAGCCGGTTCGCACGCGCAGCGAAAGTGCCAGAGGGCCTGTAAGCCGGGTTCTGTCCACGCGGCCCTTTCCTTACGGAGGTGCACGCGATGGGCGACCATTCCTCTAGGCCTGCACTTGCGTGCAGGCTCAAGCAATCAACCCGGACCGCAAGGCGGAACACCCCATGCGCGGTCCCTATTCGATCTTGCTCCCGGTGGGGTTTGCCATGCCGCTTCCGTTGCCGGTCGCGCGGTGCGCTCTTGCCGCACCCTTTCACCCTTGCCCTTAGTCCGAAGACCAGTGGGCGGTCTGCTCTCTGTGGCACTTTCCCTGACCCCGGCCGAAGCCGGAACCGCCGGGCGTTACCCGGCACCGTGTTTCCGTGGAGCCCGGACTTTCCTCGGTGTACCGAAATACAACGCGGCCGCCCGGCCCTCTGGCGCGGCCGGAATAGGCGGAAAGTTTGCGCAGGGCAAACGGCTTACTTGGCCGCGCCGCTCTTCACCGTCGCGGGAAGCCGGTAGCGCGCATCGTCGATCGCCACCTCGATCGTCCCGCCGCCGACAATCGAGACCTTCGCCTCCCGCGCGCCATCCGCCGCGACCACGCCGCGGCCATCGGTGGTGACACGCAGGCGATGGAAGCCGCCATCGGGATGGCGCACGGTCAGGATCAGCCCGTCCTCGGTCTGCGCACGCTCGATCGTGCAGTTGGAGGCGAATTCGGTCGCGCCGCCGACCGCACAGGGGATGCGATCCCCCTCGCTGCGCGCAACCTGGTTCGCATTGTCGCCACAGGCGGTGAGCGTCAGCAGCGCCGCGCTCACCCCCAGCGTCTTAGATATCCGCGTAGACATGCTTTTCGGACTTGGCCCCCGGATGCGTTACCGCTCCCTTATAGGCCGGTCCGACATTCTGCGAATACCGCCAGAGTGCCCCGGATTGATACGCATTCTCCCGCGGCTGCCAGCCCGCGCGGCGCTCGGCGAGCACATCTTCGGCGACATGAAGGTCGATCGTTCCCGCCTCGGCGTCGATGCGGATCGTGTCGCCGTCCTCGACCAGCGCGATCGGGCCGCACTCAGCCGCCTCCGGACCGACATGACCGATGCAGAAGCCGCGCGTCGCGCCCGAGAAGCGCCCGTCGGTGATCAGCGCGACCTTCTCGCCCATGCCCAGGCCATAGAGCGCCGCGGTGGTCGACAGCATCTCGCGCATGCCCGGGCCGCCCTTGGGCCCTTCGTAGCGGATGACGACGACCTCGCCCTCCTGGATCTCGCGCTTCTCGACCGCCGCGAAGGCGTCCTCCTCACAGTCGAAACAGCGCGCCGGCCCTTCGAAGACCAGCCGGCTCATCCCCGCGACCTTCACGATCGCGCCATTGGGCGCCAGCGTGCCGCGCAGCCCGACCACACCGCCCGTGGGCGTGATCGGCGTCTTGACGTCATAGATGACCTTCTGGTCCGGGTTCCACGTCACCTGGTCGATATTCTCGCCCAGCGTCTTGCCCGTCACGGTCATGCACTCGCCATGCAGCAGGCCGTTCTCGAGCATCGACTTCATCAGCATGTAGACGCCGCCGGCCTCGTACATGTCCTTGGCGACATACTTGCCGCCAGGCTTGAGGTCAGCGGCATAAGGTGTTGATTTAAATACTTCAGCGACGTCGAACAGGTCGAAGTCGATCCCCGCTTCGCTCGCCATGGCGGGCAGGTGCAGCGCGCCGTTGGTCGATCCGCCGGTCGCGGCGACGATACGCGCGGCGTTGATGAACGCCTCCCGCGTGCAGATGTCGCGTGGGCGGATGTTGCGTTCGAGCAGTTCCATCACCTGCCAGCCTGCCGCAACCGCGATCTGTTCGCGGCTGGTATAGGGCGCCGGGACCATGTTGCTGTTGGGCAGCGACAGCCCGATCGCCTCACCGACACAGGCCATGGTGTTGGCGGTGTACTGGCCGCCGCACGCCCCGTGGCCGGGACACGCGACCTTCTCGAGCGCATGGACCTCGCTGATCGGACAAGTTCCGGCGGCAAACTTGCCGACCACTTCGAACACGTCGACGACGGTAACGTCGCGGTCCTGATAGCGGCCCGGCAGGATCGATCCGCCATAGACGAAGATCGACGGGATATTGAGGCGGAGCATCGCCATCATCATGCCCGGCAGCGACTTGTCGCATCCGGCAAAGCCGACCAGCGCGTCATAGCAATGGCCGCGGACCGACAGCTCGACCGAATCCGCGATCACCTCGCGGCTGACGAGGCTGGACTTCATCCCCTGATGGCCCATCGCGATGCCGTCGGTCACCGTGATGGTGTTGAACCGGCGCGGCAGGCCGCCATTGTCCGTCACGCCCTTGCGCGCGGCATCGGCCTGCGCGTCGAGCGTGGTGTTGCACGGCGCGCTGTCGTTGCCTGCGCTGGCGAGCGCGACGAACGGGCGGGCAATCTCCTCCTCGGTGATGCCCATCGCGTAATAATAGCTGCGGTGCGGAGCGCGTTCGGGACCGACGGACACGTGGCGCGACGGCAGGCGGGATTTGTCGAAACGATTGGTCATGGCGCGAACGCCTATGTCGCCGGAGCCCCCGTTTGCGCAAGTCTGTTGCGCACATCATTTGCTATCGACGCCAGTAGCTGCGCCCAATGTGCAACACCTGCGGGGTCGGAGATCAGGTCGTTGCGGATCTCGATCCCCAGATAGGGGATGCCGTTACTCTCGGCATGGCGGTTCATCGTCGCGTTGAGGATGCGGCCCGAATAGGGCTCGTTGTCGCCGGTGACGACATCTGCCGCCTTGAATAGCTCAATCCCCATTCGCGCGGCACGCGCATCGCGGTTGTAGAGGATGCCGATCTCCCACGGACGATCGTTGCCGTCATGCTGTTCCAGCCGCGGCGTGAAGCTGTGGACCGAGACGAGCAGCTTCGGGCGCCGAGCACGGATCGTCTGCGCGACAAGCCGGTGATAGGGCGCATGGAAACGGGCGATCCGCTCGGCACGCGCGGCGCTGCCATTGCCGGAAATCGCATGCCCGTCACTGACGTGCGGAATCAGCCCGGCGCTGTCCGGCTCGCGATTGAGGTCGATGACAAGGCGCGAGACCGTGGCGAGGATCGCCGGCGCGCCAAGCTGGACGGCTATCGCCTCGCTCACCGCAGCGGCGCCGATATCGATCGCGATATGCTTTGCCAGCAATGCAGTATCGATCCCCAGATCGATATCGGCCGGAACCCGGTTGGAGGCGTGGTCACACAGGATCAGGATATCCGCGGCACCATCGATCACCTGCGCCACGCTCATCTCTTGCCCTCCAGAAACGCATCCAGCCGTTCGCGAAACGCGTCCGATCCGAACGCATCGTCAAATGTCTGCCGATGGCCCTCGCCACCCGGATCGCGCAGCACCGCCTTGAGCGCGCGCACCGCCTCCGGCACGTTCGCGGCAATGGCATTGGCCAGTTCGTGCGCGGCCGGCTGGGCATGCGCGACGCGGCGCTGCGCCAGACCGATCCGTGCAGCCTCATCGGCGTCGATCCGCGCGCCGGTGAACAGCATCAACCCCGCCTGCCCCTCGCCCACCCGCGCCTTGAGCCGCGCAACGTCATTTGCGGGATAGGTCAGCCCGAGCTTGGCAGGCGTGGTGGCGAACACCGCCTGGTCCCCTGCCAGCACGATGTCGCACGCCAGCGTCAGCGCCACCGCCGCCCCGAAGCATCCGCCATCGACCGCGCAGATCACCGGCACCGGCAACGCCGCCACCGCCTCGATCCCCGCGGCCATCGCCTCGCGAAAGCGGAAGCGCAGCGCCGGCTCCTCGGTCAGCCTCCGGAACTCGGCGAGATCGGCCCCGGCCGAGAAGACGCCCGACATCGCCGAACGGAGAATCACCGCGCGAGCATTCGAAGCGGCGATTTCGCGCGCGGTCCCGGCCAGCGCTTCCCACGCCGCGGTCGGGATCGCATTGCGCGCGCCGCCGCGGTCGAGCGTCAGGATCGCGATGCTGTCATGGAGTTGCCAGCCGATCATCGGCGGCCTCGGTGCTGGCGAGGATAGCGCCCGCTCGCATCAGCGAGCGGGGGCCATCCACGGACGTTTCGCTCCCGGCGCATGGCCCGCACAAAAGCTACAGCAAGAGCGATGCCAATCGCCTTTCCCCAGAGAGGGTCGGCGGCGCTATAGACTGAACGTCCCGTTTTGGAACAGGAAACTGTCACAACAGCACCGTTTCGAGACACCACCAGCCGGGATGCGCCTGCCGCACGGCCGCAGCTGCGCGGTCGCGCGTGGCCGCATCGCCGAACAGCGCAAAGCAGGTCGCACCCGATCCTGACATCCGCGCCAGTGTCACGCCCGCCTGAGCGCGGAGCAGCGCCAACACCGCCCCGATCTCCGGCGCCACCGCCAGCGCCGGCGGCTCCAGATCATTGCGCCCCGCGGCGGCGACTGTCAGCAATTCGCCTTCGCCCAACGCGCCGCGGTCGATCCCGTCCCAGCGCGCGAACACCTCCGCTGTCGAAACCGCGACGCCCGGATTGACCAGCAGCACAGGCGTGCCGGGGGCACCCGCGACCGGTTCCAGCTGCTCGCCCCGCCCGCGCCCGATCGCGGTTCGGCTGTAGAGACAAGCGGGGACATCCGATCCCAGTGCATCGGCGCAATCGAACAACCGCGGATCGTCGAGCGCGATGCCCTCCCGCCGCGCCAGCAGCCGCAGCGTCGCCGCCGCGTCCGCCGATCCGCCGCCCAGCCCCGACGCCACCGGCAACCGCTTGGTCAGCGCGATCCGGCCCGCCACCCCGACCCCGAACACCTGCACGAACTTTGCGGCCGCCCGGGTGACGAGGTTGTCGCCTTCCCCTGCCAGCGCCCCGGCGAATGGCCCGTCGACCGCGAATCCCGTGCCTTCGCCCAGCGCTACCGTGTCGCCGTCCGCGACAAAGGCGAACAGCGTCTCCAGCTCATGAAAGCCGTCCTCGCGCCGCCGCCGTACGTGCAGAGCGAGATTGAGCTTGGCGGGCGCAGGCTCGGTCAGAGTCAGTTTGCTGCGATCCCTTGGTCCAGTCCGTCGGCCAACTTCGCCGATAGCCGGGTCTTCTGCTCGCCCTCGGCATAGAGCGCGGCCGCACGCCAGGCGTAGCGCGCTTCGAACCGCCGCCCGATCCGCCAATAGGCGTCGCCCAGATGCTCGTTGATCGTCGCGCTGCCCGGTTCGCCCTGCGCTGCCTTCTCCAGCAACGGCAGCGCCCGATCGAGCTCCCCGCTCCGGAAATAGGCCCAGCCGAGCGAATCGACGATTGCCGGGTCGTCGGGCCGCAACTTGCGTGCGCGTTCGAGCAGCGCAGTCGCTTCCTTGAGATTCTCGCCGCGCTCGATCTGTGCATAGCCCAGATAGTTGAGCGCGATCGGCTGTTCGGGCGCCAGATCCACTGCCTTGCGCAGATGCGGCAACGCCGCGTCCCATTGTCCCGCGCGCTCCAGCGCGCCGCCCATCTGGAGATGATTGACCCAGGTGGCGTCGTCGCCCGCCTGCGCCAACACTTTGGCATAGACCGCCGCCGCCTCCGCCTCGCGCCCCTGCCCCGACAGCAGATCGGCATAACGTTGCCTGTCGGCGATGCTCGCGTCCGGCGCATTCGCCAGCGACGCTGCAAGTGCCAGTGCGCCCGCAGCATCCCCTTGCTTGCCGCGCAGTCCGACGCGCTCGCTGAGCGCCGTCGGGTAGAAGGCGCTGTTCTTCTTCACCGCGTCCAGCGCGGCGAGCGCACGCGGATAGGCCTGTTCGCCCGCCAGTGCATCGGCGAGCAGCAGCCGCGAGCGATCCTCGGCCGGATCGAGCAGCAGTGCCGATCGCGTCAGCAGGATCGAGAGTGCCTGGGTTTCCTGCCCTGCCAGGTCCGCCGCGAGCCGGGTGAATGCTCGGCTCGCGCCAAAGATCGCGCCGGGCTTCGGCCCCTTCTTCAGTCGCGCACGCAGCCCTGACAGCACCGGATCGTCGCCCGCGAGCAACGCGACCGCCGCGTCGCGCTTCCCCTTCGCCATCAGCAGTGTCGCCGCGTTCCAGCGCAGGTCGATACTTCCCGGATCGGCGCCCACCGCCGCCCGCAGCGCCGCAAGGCCATCCTCGGTGCGGTTCGACGCGATCAGAAGCAGTGCGCGATGCTCAGCAATATATCGCCGGCTCAACCCACTCTCATTCGCCTTGTCGAGCAGCGGCATGGGATCGGCACCGCGATCGAACGCCATCCAGGCGCGCAGTACAGGCGCGAGAAAGTCGAGCGGGCCCGCGCCGATCCTTCCCAGCGCATCGTCCGCCGCCGCTGTGCTGCGCCCTCGCAGCGCCACCGCAAAATCGAGGATCGACACATCCGCCGGCGCGACATCAGCGCGCTTCAACACCTCCGCTGCGCGCTGCGCGAGCAGCATGTCCCCGGCCGCCAGCGCATTGCGATAGGCGCGGATCGCGACGACCTCATCGTTCGGCGCAGTCGCCATCGCTGCGGCATAGCCCGCCGCGGCGACATCGACCGCCCCGTCCGCCGCCGCTGCCCGTGCGCGGACATAGGATCGCGCATCGGCCAGCGCCGCACTCGGGAGCACCAATCCAGCAAGGACCAGCGGCAGGATCAGGCGGCTACATGTTGGGATAGTTCGGCCCTCCGCCGCCTTCGGGCACTACCCAGTTGATGTTCTGGGTGGGATCCTTGATGTCGCACGTCTTGCAGTGGACGCAATTCTGCGCGTTGATCACGAACTTCGGCATCCCTTCGGCCTCGCCCACAATCTCGTAAACGCCCGCCGGACAATAACGCTGCGCCGGCTCGTCATACAGCGGCAGGTCGTATTCGACCGGGATGTCCGGGTCCTTCAGCGTCAGGTGAATCGGCTGATCCTCCTCATGGTTGGTGTTCGACAGGAACACCGAGGAAAGCCGATCGAAGCTCAGCACGCCGTCTGGCTTGGGATAGTCGATCGGCTGGACCAGATCCTTGCGCCAGAGGCTCTCGTGATCGGGCTTGTGGCCCATGGTGAAGGGCATCTTCACGCCCCAACTCTCGAGGAACATGGTGACGTTGGCCAAGCCCGATCCGACCAGATCGCCGAATTTCTTCACCAGCGGCACGACGTTGCGGACGACGCTCAATTCCTTGTGGAGCCAGCTGTCGCGGAACGCCTCCGGATAGGCGGTGAGCTCGTCGCCCGAACGATCGGCCTGCACTGCCGCGAACGCTGCCTCGGCCGCCATCATGCCGCTCTTCATCGCACCATGCGTGCCCTTGATCCGCGGCACGTTGAGAAAGCCCGCGCTGTCGCCGATCAGCGCGCCGCCCGGGAAGGTCAGCTTGGGGATCGACTGCAGCCCGCCATCGCTGATCGCGCGCGCGCCGTAGCTGACGCGCTTGCCGCCCTTCAGGATTTCGGCGATCGCCGGATGTGTCTTCCAGCGCTGCATCTCGTGGAAGGGCGAGAGATAGGGGTTGGTGTAGTTGAGCCAGGTCACGAACCCCAGCGCCACCTGCCCGTTGGCCTGGTGATACAGGAAGCCGCCGCCATTGGACCCGCGCGTCTCGTTGAGCGGCCAGCCCTGGGTGTGGATAACCCGGCCCGGCTCATGCAGCGCGGGGTCGATGTCCCACAATTCCTTGATGCCGATGCCATAGATCTGCGGCTCGACGCCCTCGTTCAGGTCGAACTGGCGCTGGATCTGCTTGGACAGATGCCCGCGCACGCCCTCGCCGAAGAAGGTATAGCGCGCATGCAGGTCGAGACCCGGCTGATAGTCGGGCTTGTGGGTGCCGTCGCGTGCCACGCCCATGTCGCCGGTCGCGACGCCCTTCACCGACCCGTCCTCATTGTAGAGGATTTCCGCAGCCGCAAAGCCGGGGAAGATCTCCACCCCCAGTCCCTCGGCCTGCTCGGCGAGCCAGCGGCACAGATTGCCGAGGCTGCCGGTATAGGTGCCTTCGTTGTGCATGAACTTGGGCATGATGAAGTGGGGCACGTCCCACTTGCCCGTCTTGGTCAGCAGCCAGTGCTGGTTATCGTTGACCGCGACTTCGGCGAGCGGGCAGCCCTGCTCGCGCCATTGCGGGAGCAGTTCGTCGAGCGAGCGCGGATCGATCACCGCACCCGACAGGATGTGCGCGCCAACCTCGGATCCCTTTTCGAGGATGCACACGCTGATCTCGCTGCCGGCTTCGGCAGCAAGTTGCTTCAGCCGGATCGCGGCGGAAAGGCCCGCAGGCCCGGCACCGACGATCACGACGTCGTATGGCATCGACTCGCGTTCGCTCACTCTTCGTCTCCCCTCGGGGACGCGACCTGCACATGTCGTCGCATCTGCGGCGCGTCCTGTCCCTCCCCCGATGGCGGTAGATTGACGGTGGCGTCAAGGCATGACTCTGTGAAATCGATGGGTATATCGGGGGCAATCGACTGGCGCGCCGAAGCGGCAAGCGCCCTGGAATGGTGGCGCGACGCGGGCGTGGACATGCTCGTGGACGAGGATCCGCGCGACTGGACCGTACGCGAGGCAGCACCTGCCGTAGCGTCGAATACGCCCCAGCCGGTCGCACTTGCGGAACCCGAACCGGAAGTCCCCCTCCCCGCGACCCTCGAAGCATTCATCGACTGGCGCTTCGGCGGCGCAGCGCCCGAATCGGGCTGGGTCGAGCCGATTGTCGCCCCGACCGGCAATCCTGCAGCGCCGTTGATGGTCATCACCGACTTCCCCGAATCTGGCCACGAATCGGCGGGAGAGGTGCCGTCGCTACTGTCCGGGCCGGCCGGACGGCTGTTCGACCGGATGCTCGCCGCAATCGGCCTCGACCGCGACTCCGTCTATTTCGCCCCGCTCTGTGCCGCGCGCCCGATCACCGGATCGGTTCCGCGAGAGGCGGAGGAGCGACTGGGCGAACTGGTCCGCCATCATATCAGCCTTGCCGCGCCGAAGCGGCTGCTTCTGCTGGGGCAAACGGTGAGCCGTGCGGTTATTGGGAGTGATGGCGGGCCGCAACGCGGTCGTTTACAAGCCGTTAACCAGGAAAATGGACAATCGCTGATGGTCGCGACCTTCCATCCGCGGTTCCTGCTGACCAGACCCGCCGCGAAGGCCGATGCCTGGAAAGACCTGCAATTGCTTCTCGAGGAGCAAGCCGAGTGAACCCGCGTATCCTTTTTTTCGCCGCCGTATCGGCATTGGCTCTCACAGCCCCTGCCGTGGCGCACGCCGCCGATGAATCGGCCCCGGTCGAGCGCGAGAAGCGCGGTGACAAGGACGGCGTTCCCGAACAGCTCGACCGGTCGGAGCGCGAGTCCTATCGCGCCGTCTTCGCCGCAATCCGTGAGTCACGCTGGGCCGATGCGCAGCTCCGCCTCGACGCGATGCGCCCTGGCCTGCTCCACGCCACCGCGCGCGCCGAACTCTATCTCGCCAAGGGGTCGCCCAAGGTCGAGCTGCCTCAGTTGCTTGCGCTGTTGAGTGAAGCGCCCGAGCTTCCGCAGGCCGAACAGATCGCCCGCCTTGCCCGCACCCGCGGGGCGACCGAGCTTCCGTCGCTTCCCGTTGCGCAGCGCATGGTGTGGCACAACGCCGCACCCGCACGCGTCCGCTACAAGTCCACTCCCGCTTCTGACGCCGCCGCGATGCAGGTCGTGCTGATGATGCAGCCGCTGATCAAGGCCGACGACGCCACCGGCGCCGAAGCGCTGATCGAGACGCGCGGTCCGGAGCTCTCGCCCGAAGTGCTCACCGAATGGCGCCAGCGTGTCGCCTGGATGTACTACACGACCGGCCGCGATGCGGATGCGCGCCGCGTCGCCGCCAAGGCGCAGGCGGGCAGCGGCGAATTCGCTCCGCTCGCCGACTGGGTGCAGGGTCTCGCCGCCTGGCGGCAGAAGGATTGCGCCACCGCACAGGCGGCCTTCACCTCGGTCGCGCAGCGCGCTGCCGATATCGAGAAGCGTACTGCCGGCCTCTACTGGGCCTCGCGCGCCGACATGGCGTGCGGCCGCCCCGATCTGGTCAGTGCGCGGCTCAAGAACGCTGCCCAGCACAGCGAAACCTTCTACGGCCTGCTCGCGCGACAGGCGCTGGGCATGAAGGAGGCCCCCGCCCGCCCCGAGAAATTCGTCTCGACCGACTGGAAGGCGATCGAGCGCCGTCCCAATGTCCGGGTCGCTGCGGCCTTGATCGAGATCGGCGAGGACAACCTCGCCTCAGACATCATCCGCCATCAGGCGAAGATCGGCGATGCGCGCGAGCATGCTGCGCTGACCCGCCTCGCCGCCCGCCTCGCGCTCCCCGCGACGCAGTTGTGGCTCACCCACAACTGCCCGCCGGGCGCGAGCCCGCTTGAGGAAGCGCGCTATCCCGCACCCAACTGGACGCCCGATGGCGGCTGGCGGATCGACAAGTCGCTGGTGTTCGCCCACACGCTTCAGGAATCACGCTTCAACCGCACGGTTGAAAGCCCTGCAGGCGCCTATGGCCTGATGCAGATCAAGAGCGGCGCGGCGATCGATGTCGGCCGCCGCATGGGCGTGACGATCGGCCGCGGCGATCTGTCGCGCCCCTCCACAAACATGGAGGTCGGCCAGTCCTATATCGAGCAATTGCGCGACCAGAGCTTTACCGGCGGCCTGCTCCCCAAGGTGATCGCGGCGTATAATGCCGGGCCGACGCCGGTGACCAACTGGAACTACCAGATCCGCGACAATGGCGACCCGCTGCTCTATATCGAGAGCATCCCCTATTGGGAGACGCGCGGCTACGTCATGACCGTGCTGCGCAACTACTGGATGTACGAGAAGAATGATGGCCGCGAGAGCGCGAGCCGTGCCGCGATCACGCAGGGTCTGTGGCCCAAGGTGCCGGGCCGGAACGGCGGCGGCGCAGTGCGGATGCAGGGGGTTACGGCGAGCCTGACGGGCACCACCGGTGCCAATTGACCCTGAAGCCGCGTTCCGCGCGGTGCGGATCGCGGTCCTCACCGTCTCCGACACGCGCACCCATGAGAATGACAAGTCCGGCGACACGCTGGTGGAACTGCTGACCGCAGCCGGCCACGAACTCGCCGACCGCGCAATCGTCTCTGACGATCCCGACCTGATCGTCGGCAAGCTGCATGCCTGGATCGATGACCCGCAAGTCGATTGCATCGTCACCACCGGCGGCACCGGCGTCACCGGCCGCGACGTTACGCCCGAGGCGCTGGAGCGCGTCGCCGACAAGATGATCCCCGGCTTCGGCGAGTTGTTCCGTTTTCTCAGCTACGCCAAGATCGGCACCTCGACCATCCAGTCGCGCGCCACCGCCTGCGTCGCGCGCGGAACCTACATCTTCGCTTTGCCCGGCTCGACCGGCGCGGTGCGCGACGGGTGGGACGGCATCCTGGCCCACCAGCTCGACAGCCGCCACAAGCCCTGCAACTTCGTCGAGCTGATGCCGCGCCTCACCGAGCGCTAGGCTACTTCCCCTCCGCTGCGTTCCATGCCGCGACCTTGGTCTTGGCTTCTGCCAGCATCGCGTCCAGCGCCACCCGGTCATGCACCTTGCCGTTCATCACCACGGTGCGGACCGCCCGCGTCGCCGCGATATCCTCCAGCGGGTTGCGGTCGAGCAGCACGAGGTCGGCCGCCATGCCCGGCTTGATCGCACCATAGCGGTCGAGCTTGCCGAACCAGGCCGGCCCGGCCCGCGTGGCCGCGGACAGTGCCTGCGCCGGAGTCAGCCCGTATTTCACGAATACCGACATCTCGTCATGCAGTCCGATGCCCGGATAATTGTACGAGTTGAGGAAGCCCGCATCGGTCCCCGCGATGATCGTCACCCCCGCCTTCTGGAGCATCGGCAGGATCGCGCCCATCCGGTCGATATGCGCATGGCGCGCCGCGATCGCCGCGGCATCGGCCTGCGCCGCGCGCTGAACGCGCCAGTCATAGGTCTTGCGCAGCTTCGGCCCGATATAGGCGAGATAGGCGTCCTTCGAATGATCCTCGCTGTCAAGCCAGGCGATGATCCGGCTGCCGTTCAGCGTCGGGGTGACGAACACGCCCTTCGCCGCAAAATTCTGGTATGCCGCCATCGCGGTCGCGGGGTCGAACCCGGCCGCCAGCCGCCGGTTGGCCTCGGCGCGATCGATCCGCCCCGCAGCGAAATCGGCGGCGACCTGCGCCTCGTCCTTCACCCCGGCCTTGAACGCGTAATCAAGATGCTCGATCGAACTGATCCCGGCATCCACCGCCTGCCCGACGGTCAGCGCCATCGGGATATGGCCCGACGTCCGCATCCCCCGGGCCTTGGCCTGGCGCAGCGCATAGAGGAACAGATCGGGCTTCAGGGTGCTGTCGGTGATCTTGACGAAATCGACCTTGTCGCGCTGCTGGAGCCGGTCGAGCGCGCGGTCGACATCCGCCTCGCTTCCCGTTTCGATCGTCCCTTTCCAGACCGGGGCCAGACCCTCGATCTTGGCCCCCGAGGTCAACAGGTGCGGCCCGAACAGCTTGCCGTCCGCAATCTCGCCCCGCCATGCCAGCACCTGATCGGGCAGGTCGCCCGATGCGTCCCGGACCGTGGTGATGCCGTGCGCGATATAGAGCGGCAGCAGCGCCTTGTTCTCCTCGATCAGCTCGGGCCCGCCCCCGAAATGGACATGCATGTCCCACAGGCCCGGGATCAGGAAGCGGCGCTTGCCGTCGACCGTGCGCGCGGCGCGCCATTCACGCGCGATCCGCGCATCCGGCCCCACCGCGACGATATCCTTTCCGCGCAGCACCACCGCCTGCCCGGCCACCGGCTGCGCCCGCTCGACATCGATGACCGTGACGTCGCGGATCAGCACATCCGCGCTCTGTTGCTTCGCAGCAGCGGGAGACACGGCGATGGCAAGCACCGCCCCAAAGGTCGTCAGCAACTTCTTCAACGCGCATCCTCTCGCAACATATCGACTCGTATGATGGCCTCCTGCCATATCCGCCGTGCCTAACTCTACCCGTTCGCGCGGGATACAACCGACAGGGATCGCCGATGGAATCCTTCCTCGCCGAATATGGAGTAGTCGCGATCCTCGTCAGCGCCTTCTTCCAGGGCGAGCTTGCGGTAGCGATGGGCGGCGTGCTCGCGCATCAGGATCTGGTGTCTGTGCCGGGCGCGGTCGGCGCCGGATCACTTGCCGCCTTCACCTCGAGTCAGGGATTCTTCTTCCTCGGCCGCAGCCTGCGCGACCGGCCGTTCGTGCGGCGCATGATGGCGCGGCCCAGCTTCGCGCGCGCCAGATCGCTGTTCGAACGCCATCCGAGCGGGTTCGTCTTCGGTTATCACTTCATTCCCGGCTTTCAGGCGGTCAGCCCGCTCGCGATCGGCACGACCGGAATCGGCGGAACGCGCTTCGCGCTCCTCAACGCCATCGCATCCTTCATCTGGGCCAATTCCTTCACCGGGCTCGGCTATGCACTCGGCAACAGCATGGCGTTCGTGCTGGGCGAATTGCGCCTGATCGAACATCTGCTGCTCGGGTTCGCCGCGGTGCTGGCGCTGTTCCTGATCGCCCGCCGCCTCGTCCATCGCTGGACACTGGCGCATCGCGCCTGACGCGCATGCCTAGTCCAGCCGCTTGAAGCGGATCGCCGTTCCACCACCGGGACGAAGCGCAAGCTCAAGACGGTCGGCGCTGGTGACGACGCGGCGCTCGATCTCCAGCGCAAGCGGGTTGTGCCGGAAGTCCGCGTCGGGCGCATCGCGATAGATCTGCGCTTCGTAGCGCTTGCCCGGCGCCAGGAAGTCGAGCGGCTGGAGCAGCTTGCGCGGCATCTCGTCGGTCACCGCACCCAGGAACCAGTCCTGTCCGCCGCGCTGCTGGCGCGCGACGACGGCATAGTCGCCGATCTCGCCCGCCAGCGTCTTCGAGGTCTCCCAGTCGGTCGGCACGTCGCGGATGAACTGGAAGGCGTCGAGCCGCGCCGTATAATTCTCCGGAAGGTCGGCGGCCATGTGCACGGGCGAATAGATCACGACATAGAGCGCCAGTTGCGTCGCCAGCGTCGATTGCACCCGGCGCGTCAGCTCGGTCTTGCCTTGCGTCAGGTCGAAGATCCCGGGCGTATAGTCCATCGGCCCGGCGAGCATGCGCGTGAAGGGCAGGATCGCGACATGTTCGGGCGGGTTGGTGGGGTTGCCCCAGGCATTGAACTCCTGCCCGCGCGCACCTTCGCGGCTCACCCAATTGGGCCAGGTGCGGCGCAAGCCGGTGTCCTTGACCGGCTCGTGCGTGTCGATCGCGATGCGATGTTTCGCCGCTTCCTCCACCACATGCAGATGGTGGCGGACCAGATACTGGTCGGCGAACCAGTGCTGACCGCCCGCGGTATCGACCAGCGTACCGCTCGGGCGGACATAGCCGGTCTTGATCACCGACACGCCGGCGCCCTCGTAGAGTTTGAGCGCATCGGCAAGCTGTGCCTCGTAATTGGGGATCGCGCCCGCGGTCTCGTTATGCCCGATCAGCTTGACCCCGCGCGCCTTGCCATAGGCGGCCAGCCCGGGAAGGTCGAAATCGGGATAGGGCTGAGTGAAGCTGAACTTGTCGCCATTGGCGATCCAGTCGCCGTCCCAGCCCTTGTTCCATCCCTCGACCAGCACACCGTCGAACCCGTATTTGGCGGCGAAGTCGATGTAGCGCTTGACGTTGGCGGTGGTCGCGCCGTGATAGGCGCCGCTGCCCCAGCTGGTCTTGTTGAGGTGCATCTCCCACCACACGCCGACATATTTGCCGGGTTTGAACCAGCTGACATCGCCGAGCTTGTTGGGCTCGTTTAGGTTGAGGGTCAGCCGGTTGTCGGCGAGCGCGGCGGCGCTGTCGCCGATCAGCACGGTGCGCCATGGCGTGACGAACGGTCCGGTCTTGCGCGCCGCGACCCCGCCGGGCAGCGGCATCAGCCACGCCTTGAGCGCACCCGCGCCGTCGCCCTGCAGCAGCATGCTCGGAAAATCGACCAGCGCCGCCTCATGAAAGGAGAGATGGACGCCATCCGCGCTCCGCATCGTCAGCGGTGTCTCGGCCAGTGTGATGCGGCGGGCATCGGTCTGGGTGTAGAGATATTCGTCGCGATCCGAACCCAGCGCCTGATACCACCAGGCCTGCCACGCGCCGGCCGGGCGGAACTCGGTGCGCTCGCCGGCGACCTCGACCGCCTGCCCGGCGGGGATCGCATCATAGGCGTAGCGAAAGCCGAAGCCGTCATCGAACAGCCGGAACTCGACGCGCACCGCGCGATTGAGCGGCGTATCTCCCGTCAGTGTCACCCCGAACTCGGTATGACGGTCGCGGATCAGCCGTTGTTCACCCCAGGGCTGTTCCCAGCTCGTGTCATTCGCCCGCCGCCCGGCTGCGGCGAGTGCCGTGAACCGGGCAGCGGGCTCCCCCTTAAAGTCCAGACCAAGACGCGCGGGTGCGAGCAGTTCCTTGCCGTTGCGGTGCACCGTGTAGTGCGCCTCTCCCCGCTCTACCGACACGCACAGCTCGATGACCTTGCCCGGCGATTGCGCGCATTCGGCGGCATTGGCCGCGGCGGGCGCAGCGATCAGGGTCAGCACAGTCAGGATGCGCAGGATCATCGGGAAGTCTCTTCCATGGGAGGTCGGTTTCAATGAAGCGGGTCGCGTCACGACAGCGGCTTGACCAGGATGCGCGCGAGATACTGATCATGGGTCGGCGCCTTCAGCACCTGTTCCCGCACAAAGCCTAGCATGCGCCGCAACTGTGCTTTCACCTCGTCGGGTGGCGTGCGATCGATCTCGGGCAGATGGCTTTCGGGAACAATCCCATGACCGCTGAACAGCATACGCCAGCTGTCCGGAAGGAAGCTCTCCTGCTCGAACGGCGGCATCTCGCCCCGCACGCGGAACAGGTCGATGGCATGGGACACCGCCTCCGGCCGCGGCGCAGCCCGGCCCTCCACCCAGAAGCTTCCGGCATAACGGGCGAGCGCGTAGTGCGCAGACTGGAAGTCGCGCACCCGCTCGAACGCCGCGTGCATGACGCGGTTATACTCGGCGCGACGCGCGTCATACCCCCCGTTGCCCGCGGGAAAGTTCGCAAGCAGTTGCACCAGCCCCAGCTGGATCGCATGCAGGTCGACACCATGCGCCGGATCGAAGACGCATGCCGCCTCGCCGATCGCGATACAGTTGCGCCGCCATGCCGTCCGACGGCCAGGATCGAGTTGCCGGATCACGGCATCGTCGAGTGCCAGCCCGCTCACCTTCCGGGCGCGATCCGATGCCGCGTCATCGCTGCACGCGCCCGCGGCATAGGCCTGCACGACATGCGTCGCCCCGATCGCGGGGTGGAGCGCGGTCCACCCGCCTTCCCAAGCCCGGACTTCGGCATAGACCGGGATCGGCGCGATGCCCGGCCCGCGCGCCACCAGCATTCGATCGGCCGGGAACTGGGTACGCCAGCTTTCACGCCCCGGATCGATCGCCGCAATCAGCGCCGCTTCCGGCCCGGTGGCATCGATGAACAGGTCGCCCTCGACCCGCCCGTTGCGGGTTTCGATCGCGACAATATCACCGCGCTCAGGGTCCAAGACCGGCCGCAAGCCTTGCGCCGAATGGACGACGACGCCCGCTCTTTCCGCCAGCGACTTCAGGCTCTGCGCATAGGCGGCCGCAGGCAGATGATAGCCATAGTCGCTGCGCCCATAGACTTCGGTCTCTTCGTTCGGGATCAGCAGCCGGCCATGCCGCGCCGCTGCCGCGGCGAGTGAGAATTCTTCCAGCGGGACCGGCAGCCCGTAGCGACGGGCCTTGAGCCAATAGGCGAAGAAGTCGCCGCCCGCGATCGGTGCACCGGCTACGCCATAGGCGTGGAGGAAAGCCGGTACCATGCCCGATGCGTCGGTGAAATTATGCCCCAGCGAGAAGCAGCCGCCAACGGTGCGCAGCAACGCGGCCTCGTCGATCCCGATCCGGTTGTGAAGCGCCTCCAGGGGCGGCAGCGTGGGATGGACGTCGGCGGGGCTGCCTATTCCCGGCAGTTCGACCACGGCGACCACGACACCCGCCGGCTCCAGCGCACGCGCCAGCATCACTGCGCTCAGCCAAAGCGCTGTATCGCGCCCTGCAACCACGATGCGCGTCGCCATTCTCATCGGGCGCGCTCCAGTTCGACTTCACCGCAATACCCCGCAAGGAACGCGGCATGCGAAATGCGCCCGGTCGCGCTGGAAGCAATCCGCGCGCGCAGATCATTGAGACGGCTTTCGAGGGCATTGATCGGGATGCAGTCCGCCAACCGGTTGTAGGCGCGCGGCAGCACCCCCTGCCCCTCAAGTACCGAGAGCCAGCTGTCGCGCGAGAACAGTCCGAGCGTATAGTCGGGCGCCGCCGCGCACTCCTCGAACAGCGCGATCTTGTGCGCGAGACTGTCAGGCAGCTCCATCGTGCGGACATGGTCCCACAACGGCTCACCCGTTCGCGCATTGGCGGTATAGTGCAGTACGATGAAGTCGCGGGTGCGGTCGTAGTGGAATTCGAACAGCCGGTTGAACTCGGCGGCAAGCCGCGGGTCGATACCTGTCGTCCGTGTCGGCATCAGGCCGGCCAGGTCAGTGACTGCGGCCTGGATCAGGAAGATGCTGGTCGACTCCAGCGGCTCGAGGAACCCGCCGGCAAGACCGATCGCCACGCAATTGCCCTCCCAAGCCCGGGCACGCCGCCCGGCCTGAAAGCGCAGCAGCCGCGGCTCGGCAAGGGCTGGTCCATCGATCGCCGCCATCAGCGTGGCGTGCGCTTCGTCCTCGCTGCAATAGCTGCTCGCAAAGACATGGCCGTTGCCGGTGCGGTGCTGGAGCGGGATCCGCCAGATCCAGCCGCCGCGTTGCGCGCTCGCGCGGGTGTAGGGGGTGAGCGGCGCCACCCGCTCGCACGGCACGGCAAGCGCGCGATCGCACGGCAGCCAGCGGCTCCAGTCGCACCACGGCACCGCCATCGTCTGTCCCACGAGCAAGGAGCGGAACCCGCTGCAATCGACGAACAGATCGCCGGCGATCTTGGCGCCGGACTTGAGCGTCAGCGTTTCGACGTTGCCGGTGGCCGTGTCGCGGCCGACCTCCATCACCTGCCCCTCGACCCGCTCCACCCCGCGCGCGGTCGCCCAGTTGCGCAGGAATGCGGCGTAGAGGCCGGCATCGAAATGATAGGCGTAGGAATAGGTCGAGCGGATCGACTTCGGGTCGGGATCCGGGAGCTCGAACCCGTTCGCGCGCGCCAGCGCGATCGCGTAGCTATAGTCCTGGAGCGAACCGATATCGCGCCCCGCCAATCGTGCCCGCGCCCAGCTATGCTGGAAATCCACCCCGGCCCAGGGCTCACCGAACGTGCCGAACGGGTGGATGTAACGGTCGTCCGGCCGGTTCCAGCCAACGAACTCGATGCCCAGCTTAATGCTGCCGCGCGTGTCGCGCAGGAACTCGGCCTCGTCGAGCCCGAGCATGTCGTTGAAGGTCTTGATGTGCGGCAGCGTCGCCTCGCCGACCCCCACCGTGCCGATCTCGTCGGATTCGATCAGCGTGATGCTGTAGTCTGCGGCATCGAGTAGCCGAACCAGCCCGGCCGCGCACATCCAACCGGCCGTGCCGCCGCCCAGGATCACGATCCTGAACTGCTCGCGGGAAGAGGACTGGAGGTTCGCCTGCATCTGCGCGCCCTGGCTGGTCAGCGGAAGAAAAAAGGCGCCGCCACGGCAGATCGCGGCGGCGCCAAGGGGAAAGTCAGAATTTGAACCGTGCGCCGAACTGGACGCGCCGGTCGACACGGTTCCAGGCCGAGTCGATGAACTTGGGCGCAGCGCCCGGCGTCTGCGGCGAGTCCCCGAACACCTGCTGCTGGTACACGGTGGTGGTGTTCAGCAAGTTGGATCCCTCGATCGAAAGCTCGAGGAACCGGGTCGGCGAGACACGGAGCGACGCATCGAGGAACCCGGCCGCCTTCTGGAACACCGGGAGGCCGATGCAGCAGTCGAGATTTTGCGTCAGGTAGCGCGACCGCCAGTTATACGCGACGCGCAGGCCGATCGGTCCCTTCTCATACAGCGCCACCGCGTTGAACGTATGGTCCGAAATCCCGGCGAGGCGCTTGGAGTCGATCACGAAACCGGTACCGCCCAGCGCCTGCTGCCCCGCACCGAACGCCCCGATATCACCGCTCGACGATGCGGTGATCAGGTTCGAGTTCTTGATCCCCGACTGATGGACATAGGTATAGTTGAGCTGCGTGCCGAGACCACTCAGCCAGCCGGGCAGGAAGTCGAAGAAGGTCTGGTAACCCACTTCAACGCCCATCAGCCTGCCGCCATTCTTGACGTTGCTCGGCCCGTTGATCTGGACGGTCTGGGTCGAAGTGCCATTGGGAATGGTGCGCAGGAACTGGCCATAGGAAATGGCATTGTGCAGTTGCTTGTAGAACACGCCGATCGTCAGCGACGTGCTCGGCCCCATATAGCGTTCGAACGACAGATCGAACTGGTGTGCGCTCAGTGGCTTCAACGCCGCGTTGCCCGAATTCGCCGAGAAGACGAAGTTGTAGCCCACGACATTGGCCGCGGTCTTGGGTGCGGTCGGCGAGTTGAAGATGATGTAGGGCGAGTCCGGCGTCGTGTTGATCATCAGGTTGTTGATCGCCAGCGAATTGCGCAACAGACCGATGTCGGGCCGCGACATCGCCTTGGAATAGGCGAAGCGGATGAAGTTCTTGTCATCCAGCCCGAACCGCACGTTGAAGCTCGGCAACCAGTCCGTCCGTGACGACTGGAAGGTATCGCCTGTGGCAGCACCATTGGCATAGGCGCGGATCGCTGGCGTCAGGTAGCAGCTGATGTTGACGATGTTGTTGCCTGACAACGGCGTACCGCAAGCCGGCAGCCCGTCGAAGATGTTCGCCGCCGGGAAGGCGATGCTGCCGATGCTGTCCTCTTCGGTACGCACCACACGGACGCCGACATTGCCCGCCACCGTGATCCCGCCGAAGATGGTCTTGTCGGGCCCGCCGAAGCGCAGCATCGCATAGGCCGCCTTGGTCTTCTCGCGGACCTGCATCACCTCACCCGGGGTGAAGCAATCGTCCACCGTCGCCTCGGCGCGGTCGCAGATCGCGGTATAGCCGGTGCCGAGCGGCGAGTTGGTCGCCGCGCCGCTCAGCGACGAGATCAGCTTGGGAAAGTTCTGGAGCGTCGCTCGATTGAGATAGACCAGCGGCCCGTTGGGGTAGGACTGGCCGTCATAGAAATCGCCCAGGCTCGCCGATTCCCAGATACCCGCGCCATAGCCCTTGAACGGCGCATGCCCCGCGTTGCCCCCGCAATTGCCGGTGCCGGTCGGATAGGCACCGCCCGTGGTGTTGTCGATGTTGAAGCCCGGTCCGTTGCAGTTCCAGTTCTGCGCGATCGCGGTCCAGTTGAAGGTCGAGTAGCGCACCTTCTGGCGGCGGTTGGCATAGCGCACGCCGACCTTGAGCGAGTCGAGCCAGCCGCCATCGGCGAATTCATACTCCGCGTCGGTGCGGAAGGCGAATTCCTGCGCGTCATTGTCCTCGACATGGCCCTGGATGAAGGGAAGCCAGTAATTGTGCGGATTGGCGAGCCCGCCCGCCGCATAATTGACGTTGCTGCCCGGCAGCAGTTCGACCCGTGGCGTGCCGTCCTTGTTCACGCTGTACTGCATGTTCGCCATCGAGCCGGTCGCGACCAGGATGTCGTTATTGTAGGTCGATGCGTCGATGAACTGCACGTCGGCGCTCAAGTGGAGCCGGTCGGTCGGATCCCATTTGATATTCGCCGAAAGGTCGCTCGTGCCTTCCTTGTGCGCGAAATTGCGCGCCTCGTTCTGGAAATAGAGACCGTTGCGGGGGTTGGCCCCGCACACGCCTGCGCCACAATAGTTGACGAAGGGCATGCCGGGCACCGCGGAGCCCGCGTTGATCGCCGCCTGCACGCTCTCGAACGTGCCGCTGAAGCTGCCGTGCGGCTGGGTCAGCAGGCCCGACTGCAGCATGCCGTTCGACCCGAAGGTCAGCCCGCTACTGCCAGCAAGGACGGATCCAGAACGCGGATTGAATGCCCGCGTGCCGAAATAGTTGCCGTCGAAGACGGTGTGGCTGGCACGCTCGAGCCAGGCATTGGTGTAGTGCGAGTCGATATACTGCACCACCGCCTTGAGCGTGCCCGAATTATTCTCGAACTGGGCCGCGCCGGCGATACCACGGCGTTTGCGGTCATAATCGACCTGCGAATAGCGGATGCCGTCCGGCGCATAGGCCCAGCTGGTGCCGCCGAACGGGTTGGCAGTGCACGGGATGGTGCCGTCGGCCGACACGATCGCACGATCCGCCGTGCCGAAGCCGGCGGTGCAATAGGTGTCGATCTTGTCCATGATGACGCTTTCGGTGCGCGTCACCACATGACTCTCGGCATAGTTGCCGAGGATACCGAAGCGGCCGATCCCGGTCTCGACCGAGTAGCTGATCAGGCCCGAGAATTCGTGCGTCCAGCGCTCCGAACGATCACCATAGTTCGCCTTCACGCTGCCGGTCAGCAACAGCCCCTTCTGGTCGAGCGGCAGGCGGGTGCGCAGGTTGACCGTGCCCGCGATCCCGCCCTCGATCATCTCGGCGGTCTGGTTCTTATAGGCATCGACGCCTGCCAGCAGTTCCGGCGACACGTCGTTGAACTGGAGGCCGCGCGCGGAGTCCGCGGAGAAGCTGTCGCGGCCGTTGAACTCGGTGCGGACCTGGGTGAGGCCGCGGATCAGCACGCTGGTCGGCTCACCCGACGGGTGCGTGCTGTCGTCGGCGGACTGAAGCCGGCCGACGGTGATGCCCGGCACGCGCTGAAGCGCTTCAGCGGCCGACTTGTCGGGGAAGGCACCGATATCGGTCGCAGTGATCGAATCGACGAAGGTGTCGGCGTTCTTCTTGATGTTCTGCGCCGTGGCGAGTGCGGCACGAACCCCGATGACAACGATGTCGGCGTTCGACGCGTCTTCTTGCGGCGTGCCGTCCGCGGGCGCCTGCTGCGCGGTCGATGCGCTGTCCTGAGCCTGTGCGGCCCCTGCCATTGCGATGATTGCAAGCGCCGCCAGCGATACGCCACCGCGCAAAGCGGCATGACAGCCGCGGCCCCAGTCCGTTCCCTTCATCCCCATCCTCCCCATGACCGCCCCATCGGAGTCGGCCCGTTCTGATCAGCGGGACCGGGCGCATGCGCAGCACCGCCCCTCTGACTTGCGTAACTTTGCGTAAACTGCGCAAAGAGGCAAGCAGAAATTTGCAGAGCACTCCGGATCGTGCGAATGGCCCATATTATTACTATTTTACAAATATATATATGACGTCATGGCTGATGACGCAGCCTGAATCATGCGACGAAACTCGAATACACGTTGCACATAATGCAAATATTTGCATAGATAGCGCCATGCGGAACCGCTCCCCCATGCGCGCCGACTCGGGCGGCGCAAGGATCGCGTCAGGCAGCGCAGCGTTTGGGAATGGTGAAGCTGGCGAGCGCCGCCAGCCCCAGGGACGCGGCGGAGAGCAGCAACGCCGCAATCGCCTGGCCATGGAAGACCTGCCCGATCAGCGGCCCCAATATGGTTGCGGCGACGAGCTGGGGCAGCACCAGGAACATGTTGTGGATGCCCATATAGACCCCGGCCTTGCCCGGCGGCACCGCGCTCGCGACCATCGCATAGGGAATCGACAGGATCGACGCCCAGGCACAGCCAAGACCCAGCGCGCAAAGCCACAGCATCCGTGGATCGTCGATCACCGCGAAACCGAGCATCGCGGCGGCTCCGGCGAGCAGGCAGAAGGCATGGGTCGCGCGCCGCCCGATCCGCGACGCGACCAGCGGCAGCAGGAAGGCGCCCAGCGCCGCGACCCCGTTATAGCCCGCGAACAGGATACCCACCCAGTCCGCTGCCGCGTGATAGGCGGGCAGCGTGGGATCGGCGGTGCCGTAATGGCGCTCCGCGACCGCGGGCGTCGCGTAGATCCACATCGCGAACAGCCCGAACCAGGTGAAGAACTGCACGATCGCCAGCCGCGCGAGCAGCTTCGGCATGTGCAGGATATCCTCGACGATCTCGAGCATGCCCAGCGATTGCCGGCCACGGCGGCGCAGCCACACCGCGGCGAGCTGGGCAAGACCGAAGACGACCGCCATCGCCGCAAGCAGATAGATTTCGCGCTTGCCCCCGGCGAGCCATGCGGCCAGCGCCACACCCGCCCCGCCGATCAGCCAGATGACGCCCCTGCGCGCCAGCGCCGCCGCACCCGCCGCGGTCGGGATCATATGCGCATCGATACGACCGGGATCGGCACGGCCCGGACGTTCGGACGTGGTCAGTACCGACCAGCCTACCGCCAGGAACAGGCAGGTCCCGCCGATGTAGAAGGCCGCACGCACCGACATCGGCAACACGCCGGGCTCGGCATGTGCGCTCACCCCGAACCAGTTGGTGAGCATCCATGGCAAGGCGGAGGCGAACACCGCGCCAAGGCCGATGAAGAACACCTGCATCGCGAAGCCGGTGGTGCGCCGCCCCTCGGGCAGCTTGTCGGCGACCAGCGAGCGGAACGGCTCCATCGCAACGTTGATCGACGCGGTGAGCAGCCACAGCAACAGGCTCGCGCCCCACAGGGTCTGCGCATTGGGCATCGCGAAGAGCGCCAGCGCGGCGAGCGTCGCGCCCGCGAAGATATAGGGACGGCGGCGGCCGAACCGCCCCGCGGTACGATCGCTCAGATGCCCGATCAGCGGCTGTATCAGCAGCCCCGCTGCCGGCCCGGCGATCCACAGGATCGCCAGTTCGTCGATGTTCGCGCCCAGCGTCTGGAAGATGCGGCTCGTGTTGACGTTCTGGAGGCCCCAGACGATCTGCACCCCGAACAGGCCGAGGCACATGTTCCAGATCTGCACGAAGCGCATGGGTGGAGGACCGGCGGCATCCGCCCCGGCATGATCCCCCCGCGCCTCTCCCCTTCCTTGCAAACTCACACTTTCGGTGCGTTAACCCCGGCGGTGCCGGCGAAGAGGTCAATTTGAGGCGAATGAACCACACGGGCAACAACAATACGACGCTCGAGGATCTGGCGCGGCTCGCCGGCGTCTCGATCTCGACCGTCTCGCGCGCGCTCAACGATCATCCGTTGATCAGCGCGCGGACCAAGCAGCGCATCTGGGCGCTGGCGCGGGATCATGAATATCCCTTCCGCCGCCACATGCCCGCCGCGCCGATCGGGGCGGAAGGATCGATCGCGATCGTGACGCCGCACATGCGCGGCGGCCCGCTGCCGCTCTCGCACCCCTTCTTCCTCGAGCTGCTCGCCAATATCGGCGAGGCGGCGCGCGCGCGCGGCTGCGACTTCACCGTCAGCCACACTGCGCCGACCGACTATGACGACCTCGTCTCGGTCGTCACCACCAGCCGCGCGAGCGGGGTCATCTTCCTCGGCCAGAGCATGCTGCATGAGGAATTCAACCGCCTTGCCGAGACCAATGCCCGGTTCGTGGTGTGGGGCGCGCGCATGCCCGGACAGGCCTATGGCAGCGTCGGATCGGACAATCTGCTCGGCGGCCGCCGCGCGACGCTTCACCTGGCGCGGCTGGGGCGCAAGAAGATCCTGTTCCTCGGCGGCAGCGATCCCGAGGCCGAGCAGCGCCGCCGCGGCTATCTGGAAGGGCTCAAGGAAAGCGGGCTCGAGGTCGATCCCAAGCTTTCAGCCCAGGTCGAGTTCGAGCTCGAATCCGCCGAAGCCGCCGTCACCCGCCTGTTGCGACGCCATATCGCGTTCGACGGCATCATCGCCGCCAGCGACCTGATCGCGCTCGGTGCGATCCGAGCGCTGCGCCGCGCCGGGCTGTCGGTGCCGAACGACGTGTCGGTGGTGGGCTATGACGACATGCTGCTCGCACGGCTCAGCACCCCCGCGCTGAGCACGATCCGGCAGAATACGCAGGAAGCGGGGCGCAAGCTCGTCTCGCGCGTGCTCGACCCCAATCCCGACCACCAGCCCGAATATCTGCCAACCGACCTGATCGTCCGCGAATCCTGCGGCGCCTAACTCGACCGCGTCGGATCAGTCACCGGATCGAGTTCGCGCGCGTCGGGCGCACGCGCATCGGGCAGCGATCCGGTCTGGCGCTCGATCCGGCGATGCACGACCGGCTCATAGCCCTCGATCTCGAGCGCGCGGATCGCCGCGCTGTTCGTCGCATCGGCATTGGTGCGCCGCTGGTTATGGCGGACATAGTCGATCCAGGTCGGCACATGATAGCGTTCGACCCACAGATCGGGCTCGCCCAGGTCGCGCAGCAGGGTCCAGGCGAGCGCGCCGTCGCGGCGGCGGATGCGGCGCCGCTCGCTCATCACGCGCAGGAATTCGGGGACGTTGGCCGCCGCGATCCGGTGTTCGATCGTGATGACGATAGGCCCGCTGCGGGGCTCGACGGGGATCGCGGTCTCAGGCTCCTGCCAGCCATCGCGCGGATCGAGGTCGAATTGGTTGATCGCCGGAACGCGATAGCGCAGTCCGGCAAGGATGCTGACCAGCAGCACGCTGCCCGCTGCGATCAGCGCCGCAGGCAGCCCGCGCTGCTCGACGATCGTGCCGAACGCCCAGCTCCCGCCCGCCATCCCGCCGAACGCAGCCATCTGATAGAGCGCGATCGCGCGCGCCACGACCCAGCGGGGCGACGCCATCTGGACGCTGACGTTGAAGGTCGACAGCGCGGCGACCCACCCTGACCCGCCCAGCACCAGCGCGAACAGGGTCAGGACCAGTCCCGGATCGAGCGCGATCAGCACAGCGCCGCCGCCCAGCATCAGTGACGCGACCCGCACCAGCGCTTCGGTCGACAGCAGCGTGCGCAGCCGCCGGCTGCCGATCGCGCCCAGCACCGCGCCTGCGCCGAACCCGCCGAGCAGCAGGCCGTAGGTCAGCGCTCCACCGCCCACGAGGTCACGCGCGATCAGCGGCATCAGCGCGGGTAACGCACTCGCGCCGAACCCGAACAGCGCCGCGCGCGCCAGCACCACGCGGATATTGGGCGACAGGCGCACATAGCGGATGCCCGCCGCCATCGCGACGCCCAGCCGTTCGCGCGGCAACCGCCGGGGCGGCAGGCCCGGCTTCCAGCGGAACAACACCGCGATCAGCCCGATATAGCTCAGCGCGTTGACCAGGAACGCCGCTGCGGCGCCCGCCACCGCGACGATCGCGCCGCCCAGCGCCGGCCCGGCGCTGCGGGCGATGTTGAACCCCATGCTGTTGAACGCCACCGCATCGGGCAGCACCGGGCGGGGCACCATATCCCCCACCGACGCCTGCCAGGCCGGGCCGTTGATCGCGGTGCCGCAGCCGATCAGGAAGGTGAAGATCAGCAGCGACCAGGGCGTGATCAGCCCGGCCCAGGTCAAGGCCGCCAGCGCCGCCGAGACGACCAGCATGAACGACTGGGCGGCCAGCATCACGCGGCGGCGGTCGAGATTGTCGGCGACCGCACCCGCCCAGAGCGAAAGCAGCATGATCGGCAGCGTCGTCGAGGCCTGAACCAGCGCGATCATCTGCGCCGACGCGCCAAGGCCGATCATCATCCATGAGGCGCCGACCGACTGGATGAGCCCGCCGAAGTTCGAGAAGAGGCTCGCCATCCATACCGACCGGAACAGCGGGATGGCGAACGGACTCGGGTGACTCGGCGGCATGGAAAGCATCCATGCCGGACCCGGCCGGGCGATCCAACAGGCAACACGCTTCAGGCTACCGGCAGGCGGCCTTTATCTGCGCTCCTACGCTCCGCCGGCGCGCAGCAATCCCTCCAGCATCGCCTTGAACGCCGGGATCGCGCGGCGCGAGGTTTCTGCCGGATCGGGGGCGTTGGCGATCCACATCGCCGCATCGGTCGATGCGCCGGAGATCATCCGCGCCGCTGCCTCGGGATCGATCTCGCTGCGCACCACGCCATCGGCCTGCAATTGCTCGATATGGCGGCGGATCGATGCGATGCAGGCGAGCGCACCCGGCCAGTTGGCGGGGTCGCCCAGCACCGCGGGGCCGTCGCGCAGCATGATCCGCTGCACCTCGGGCTCCAGCGCAAGCTCGATATAGCCGATATTCTCCGCTACCAGCCCGTCCCAGCGGGTCGGCGCCGCCGCGGTGACCGCTGCCAGCCGCCCGGCCATCTCCGCATCGATCTCAGCGATCACGGCTTCCAGCAGCCCCTGCTTGCCGCCGAAATGATGATAGAGCGCCCCGCGCGTCAGGCCCGCCGCGGCGGTCAACTCATCCATGGACGCCTCGGCATAGCCTTGCTCGCCGAACGCCTTGCGCGCCGCGGCGATCAGCTTGGCGCGGGTTTCGGCGATCATTTCCGGACGCGATCTGCGCGACATCTCACCCTCAGATTTTTTCCCGAGCAATGCATTGACATACGCAACGTATGTCACCACTTCACTCGCATACGGACCGTATGTAAGCTGTCAGGGCCTGCATTTCCAGTCCGGGAGATCAAGGCCATGTTCGGTTCGTATCGCGAGATTTTCCGTGCCCCGGGGACCAAGGGATTTGCCGCCGCCGGCTTCGTCGCCCGCCTGCCGATCGCGATGGCGCCGATCGGGATCGTGACGATGATGGCGCAATCGGGCACCGGCTATTGGCTGGCCGGCGCGGTCGCGGCTACCTTCACGCTGACCAACGCCTTCATGGCGCCGCAGATCTCGCGGCTGGTCGATCGCTATGGGCAGAGCCGGCTGCTGGTCCCGGCCACCGCGATCGCTGTCGCTGCGTTTACCCTGCTGATGCTCGCCACCCGCCTCGACTGGCCGGTCTGGACCCTCTTCGCCTCGGCCCTCGCCGCAGCCGCGATGCCCAGCATGCCCGCGATGGTTCGCGCACGCTGGACCGAGATATTCCGCGACAAGCCCGAGCTCAACACCGCCTTCGCCTTTGAATCGGTCGCGGACGAGCTGGTTTACATCGCCGGTGCCTCGCTCTCGGTCGGGCTCAGCGTCGCGCTGTTCCCCGAAGCGGGCGTACTGGTCTCGACCCTGTTGCTCGCCATCGGAATGACCGCCTTCGTCCTACAGCGCGCCACCGAGCCCAAGGTGCGCGTAAACGAGAACAGCGCACATCGCTCGGCGATCTTCCTGCGGCCGGTCCAGTTCGTGACCCTTGCGCTGATCTTCGTGGGGTCGATCTTCGCCACCGCCGAAGTCACTACCGTCGCGCTGACCCGCGATTTCGGAGAGCCGGGTGCGGCCAGCCTGGTGATCGGCGTCTATGCGCTCGGTTCGTTCGTCGTCGGCCTGATCCTCGGCGCGCTCAACCTGCGCTTCCCGCTCCACCGCCAGCTGCTCGTCGTGCTCGGCGTGCTGCTCCTCACCACCCTGCCGCTGCTGCTGGTCGGGAGCGTGACCGCGCTTGCCATCGCGATCTTCATCAGCGGCGTTGCGGTCTCGCCGACCTTCATCACCGCCTTCGGACTGGTCGAGCGTCGCGTCCCGCCCGAGGTGCTGACCGAGGGCGTGACCTGGGTGATGACCGGCATCGGTATCGGCATGGCGCTGGGCGCGTTCGTCGCCGGCTGGGTGGTCGACAAGTTCGGCGCACAGAACGGCTTCTGGGTCTCGGTCGCCGCTGCGGTGCTGGCGCTGCTCGTCACCGCGCTCGGTCAACGCGCGCTCGGTGGCAGCCGGGAGGCCGGCGCGGTGCCCGAAGACGCGGCGCTCGCCAGCGAACAGCCCGCCTGAGGCGCCGGGCCGCGCCGCCTATTTGGCTGGCGCGGCGGCCTTTGCCTTGGCGGGATTTTCCTCGTCGAAGAATTCGAACAGATCGCTGGTGACCACCGTCCACCAATCGAGGCTGTCCGCAAACGACTCACGCGTCCCGCCCAGCGCGGTGATGTCCATATAGGTCGAAAAGTCGCCGTCCTTGTCGATCGCCGCCTTGATGAAGCGCTTCTTCGCGTTCCACTTGTCGGTCAGCGCCGCATTGTACCAGGGCTCTTTCTTGTACCATGCGAAGAACTGGATCGACGTGCATTTCACCGCCTTCTCGCATCCGTAGAACTCGATGCTGAAGTTGGATCCGTTGGCGGCGCTGTTGATATAGGGTTCGCCGTTGTCGCGGGCCTTGAGCTCGGCCTTGTAGCCCAGATCCTGGACCAGCTTCGCGACCTTGGCGGGATCGGTGAGATCGACCGGAGTCGGCGCCTGCTGCGCCTGCGCATTCGCCGTGAACGCGGCCAGCGCCGCTCCGAACCAGATCATGTTGCGCACGATTATTCCCCTGAATTGAGGGCCTTCTACAGCGCAAACCCTGCCCAGAGGCAAGGGGTCATCCGCACCACTGGATCATCGCGCCCAGCAACACGTCCGGCCCCGCCGCCTGCCACAGCCACCAGCCCCCGGCGAGCACCAGCGCGAGCGCGATCAGGCCGAGCGCCTTCACGCCGCAGCCTCACGCAGCCGCGGCACGGGCCGGTCGGGGATCGGCGCGTGGACGATCGCCGCCATGAAGCCGAGCGCGACCGACGCCGTCCAGATGCTGTCATAGCTGCCCGTCAGGTCGAACATCAGCCCTGCGCTCCACGCGCCGAAGAAGCTGCCGACCTGATGGCTCAGAAAGACGATGCCATAGAGCGTCGAGAGATAGCGGATGCCGAAGATCTGCCCGATCAGCCCGCTGGTCAGCGGCACCGTGCCGAGCCACAGGAACCCCATCGCCGCGGCAAAGGCGAGCGCGGTGAACGGCGTCAGCGGCAGCGCGAGAAAGGCGATCATCACCACGCTGCGCGCGGCATAGAGCCCGCTCAGCAGATATTTCTTGCTGCGCTTGTCGCCCCAGATGCCGAAGAGATACGAGCCGAAGATGTTGAACAGCCCGACCAGCGCCAGCGCATTGGCGCCGATCGACAGACCCAGCCCCTTATCGGCGAGGTAGGCGGGAAAGTGCGTCGCGATGAACGCAATGTGGAATCCGCAGACGAAGAAGCCGGCGTTGAGCAGCCAGAAACCGCGATTTGCCGTCGCCTCGCGCAACGCCTCACCCAGCGTCTGGCTCGGCGCGTCGCCCGTGGCCGCCACAGTGGCAGGCTTGCCCGCCACGCCGATCGCCAGCACGAACATCACCGCGACAATCCCGGCCATCGCGACCAGCGCCATGCGCCAGCCGAGTTCGCCGATCAGCAACTGCCCGGTCGGCACCAGCAGGAACTGGCCAAGCGATCCGCCCGCGGTGACGATGCCGAACGCCATGCTTCGCTTCTCGGCCGGAACCGCCCGGCCGACCGCGCCCAGCACGACGACGAAGGTGGTCGCCGACAGCGCCATGCCGACCAGCACGCCGAACGAAAGGTGGAGCCCGATGGCATTGGTCGCCAGCGACGCGCCGATCAGCCCGACGATATAGACGAACGTCCCCACCGCGACGACGCGTCCGGCCCCGTGCTTGTCGCCGAGCGCCCCGACAATGGGCTGAACGAGACCGAACAACAGGTTCTGAAGCGCAAGGGCAAGGCCGAAGCTCGACCGGCCGATGCCTAGCCCCGCGCTCATGTCGGGCAGGAACAGGCCGAACGCCTGGCGCACGCCCATCGCGATGGTGACGATGATCGCCGCGGCAGCGATGACGATGGATGCGCGCTTCATATGATACCCCCTGCCAGCGGACAGGCGCCCTATATCGTGCATCACCCGCGACTTTCCATGCTCTATGCGTTTTGAAATGAAATCTTTCCAAGCCGCCTTTGCTGGTGCAGCTTCACGCGATTGATTTCGGGGGAGGATAATCGATGCACGCACAGATTCTGGGACCGGTGATTGCGCTGGTCGGCTGGTCGCTCGTGATGTGGGTATGGCTCTACGCGCGCCGCATCCCGGCGATGCGCGCGGCGAAGATCGATGTCGGCAAGCTGACCGGGGGCACCGGCAAGGACCTCAAGCAGATCATCCCGGCACAAAGCCAGTGGCCGGCCGACAATTACAACCACCTGATGGAACAGCCGACGATCTTCTACGCGGTCGCACTGACGCTCGCACTGATGGGTCAGGGCGATGGCTTCAACGCCCAGATCGCCTGGGCCTATGTCGTCCTGCGCATCATCCACAGCCTGGTGCAGGCGACGGTCAACCGCGTCATGGTGCGCTTCGCGCTGTTCACGCTGGCGACGATCCCGCTGGTCATGCTCACCGTCCACGCCGCAATGGCGTTCTGGGGTGTGAGCCTGCATTGAAGTAGCTCCTCCCCCACCGGGGGAGGTGGCATCGCGAAGCGATGACGGAGGGGTCGCCGCGCAGACGGCGGTGTACCACCGCCGCCCCTCCACCATCCGCTCCGCGGATGGTCCCCCTCCCCTGAGCAAGCTCAGGGGAGGAATTGTCCTACCCGAACAGGCGCGCGAGGCTCCGTTCGAGCATCATCAGCTGCCACAGCGTCCGTCCGTGCTCGGCACGGCCGCTGCGGTGCTCCTCGGCAAGGCGGGCGATCGCCCTGGGGTCGAACCAGCCGCTTCCCACCAGCACGGGAGAACGCGACAGCGCCGCCGCCTCGTCCGCCAGCGCCTTGCGGAACCAGGCCGAAACCGGGGTCACGAACCCCATTTTCGGGCGGTAGAGAATGTCCTTGGGCAGATAGGGCTCGAGTGCCTTCTTCATCAGCCATTTGCCCTGCCCGCCCCGGATCCGCATCGATGCCGGCAAGGTCGCGGCGAACTCGACGAAGCGATAGTCGAGCAGCGGTTCGCGTGCCTCCAGGCTGACGGCCATGCTGGTGCGGTCCATCTTGGTCAGGATGTCACCGGGCAGCCAGTGCTTGAAATCGGCATATTGCGCACGGTCGAGGCCGTCGCGTGCGGGGGCATTGTGCATCGTCTCGACATAGCGGGCCTCCGCCCGGTGCCCGCCGAGCTGCGCGCGCGCGGCGTCCGTGTAGAGGCCAAGACGCACCGACGGCACCGTCACCCCCACCGCCTTGGCATAGGCCGCGCCCGAGTCCTCGGCGAGCGCCAGCAACGTCGTTTTCGCGCGCAGCGGGCGCGGCGCCCAGTCGGCCTTGGGATAGAAGCGCCCCAGCGTCCCGAACACGCCCTGCCGCACCGCCGCGGGGAACAGCCCGCGCACCCGTTCCTCGGCGGCGTGGAATTTGTAGCGGCGATAGCCCGCCAGAGCCTCATCCGCCCCGTCTCCCGACAGCGCCACCGTCACCGTCTCGCGCGCCAGCTCGCACACCCGATAGGTCGCAAGCGCCGATGCGTCGGCAAACGGCTCGTCGAAATGATGGACCAGCGTATCGAGCAGCTCGAAGTCGTCCGCCGCGACGGTCTTGACGCGATGCTCGGTCCGGAAGCGCTCGGCGACTGCGCGGGCATAGACGCGCTCGTCATGGCCCGCTTCGTCGAACCCGATCGTACAGGTCTTCACCGCGTTACGGCTGGTCTCGGCCATCAGCGCGACCACCGCGCTCGAATCCACACCGCCCGACAGGAATGCGCCCAGCGGCACGTCTGCGATCATCCGCGATCGCACCGCCGCGCGCATATGGTCGATCAACTGAGCCTCGAGATCGCGGACCGATCCCCTGGCCCGTTTCGAGAAGTCGACGTCCCACCATTGCGTCGGCGCAGGCACCGGCTTGCCGCGCTCGAGCAGCAGATAATGGCCCGCGGGCAACTTCTTCACCCCGGCCAGAACCGACGTGTCGTCGGGCACATAGCCCAGCCCCAGAAAATCCTCGACCGCGCTGAAATCGGGTTGCCGCCGGAACAGAGGATGCGCCAGTAAGCCCTTGATCTCCGATGCGAATGCAACCGCACCGTCGGACAATTCGGCATAGTGGAGCGGCTTCACCCCAAGCCGGTCGCGCGCCAGCAGGAGCGATTGCGTACGGGCGTCATACAGCGCGATCGCGAACATGCCGTTGAGCTTGCCCAGCATCGCCGGACCCCAGGCGCGCCAGCCATGCAGCAGCACTTCGGTGTCGCTGTTGCTCAGGAACAGCGCCCCCTTGGCCTCCAGCTCCGCGCGCACCTCCAGGAAATTGTAGATCTCGCCATTGTAGCTGACGACGACATCGCTCTCAGGCGTCGCCATCGGCTGCGCGCCGCCCGCGAGGTCGATGATCGACAGGCGGCGATGCCCCAGCCCGACGCCCGGCGCGGTCCACACGCCCGACCCATCGGGACCGCGATGCGCGAGAACGTCCGTCATCGCCTTGATGCGCAAGGGCTCGACCGGCTTCGGCACGCCCGGATAATATAGACCCGCAATCCCGCACATCAGCTGATCGTTCCCGCCCCGTACATGGCTCCCGCTTTCGCGGGGATGACGTCAAGGTGCAAGCGCCGCCCGCGGCGGACCGTGCTCAATTCGCTCCGGCCGCGCGGTCGGCAAGCCTGTCGATCGGCCCGATCGCGCCCAGCAACCGCTTGATCGCGGCCCGCGTCGGCAATTCGCCCTTCTCGGCCGAGACCATCACCGCCACGGCGCGCTGCTTGCCGCCGAGCAGCTTGGCCTTGAGCGTTTCCGCCTTCACCCGCGAGTCGCTTGGCGTCAGCACATTCCCCACGCGATACCAGGTCACCACCTCGCGCTCGACCGGACCGGGTGCGGTCATGCGCAGCGCCTTGCCGCCCTCCAGATCGGGCAGATCCTCGATCCGCACCCATTTGTCGTTCTCGCGGATCGCACCCTGGCCGAAACCGACCAGCTCCTTGCCCTCGCGCTGGCTGCCATAGACAGCCAGCACCAGATCGACCTGTGCGCCCATTCCGTCCGAATAGCGGCCCATCAGGAAATGATCGGCGCCGGGGAAATTCGGCTTCCACTCGGCGCGCTTGCTGAGCGGAACCTGGGTCCAGCCCGCCACTTGCGGCATCGCGACCTTGTCCGGCAGCGTATCGGCGCGCGAGGCGATCGCGCCGCCCCAGGCCATGAACAGGCTCACGATGAACAATCCGGTCAGCGCGACCACGGCGGGCATCCGCGCGGTACCCCACCAGCGCCGCTGGAGTTTCGATGCGTCGAACCACGGCGCATCGGGATCGCGATCGAACCATTTCCAGCCGATCGCGAGCACGCCCGCCATCACCGCGCCGAAGAAGAACCAGCCATAGACGATATGGTCATAGCCCGTCGCCGCCTCGACCGAGGTCAGATACGCCGCATAGACCGTCCCGAACGCGCGCACGCCATTGGCCAGCATCGGCACGATCAGCGCCACCGCCATAAACGCCGCGCGCCGCGTCCAGCTGACATAGCAGACGTTCGCGACCAGCGTGCCGTACGCGATCATCGCGATCACGAACTTGGAACCGGAGCACGCCTCGGCCACCTCGAAATAGCCGTTGGGCGTGGTGATGAGCACGCCATCGACATGCGCGGGCACGCCGAACAGGTCGAGCAGCGGCACCATGATTGCTACGGTCAGGTCCTGAAGCGGCTTTTCCAGCGCATCGCCAAAGGGGACGAGGAAGATCATGTAGCAGAGCGGGAAGAACAGCGCCCGGACGGCATTGGGGCCGAGCAGCGCGACCACCGCTCCCTGCAGCATCACCACCAGGCCAAGATGACGGAACAGCGCCACCCCCGCCGCATCGCCGAGCAGCCAGGCAAACCCGCCCCCGCCGATGACGACCAGTCCCGGCCACCATGCTTCCGCGCGCACCGCAGGCAGATCTGCCCGGCGCTGCCAGACCAGCCAGGCCACAACCGGCGCAATGAAGAGGCAATGGCCGAAGGTCGTGTTGGTCCAGTAGATCGCCGCGAGATCGGCGACATCGCGGTGGAACAGCAGCAGCAAGACAGCCCAGACGCCGGCAAGCAGCGCCGCGCTTCGCCGCCAGTCTATATCGAATCCGCCCGCCGGGGCCCCGATCTCGCCACTCACCGCCGCACTCGTCATGCTGCCGCCTTGCTGCGCGGCAGTGGATCGCTGCGCCCTTTGCCAAAGCCCATAATCGGATCGAGCGCCGACAGCTTGGCATCCCAGCCATAGAGGTCGATGACCCGCTGCCGCGCCGACACGCCCAGTTCAGCCGCGCGTGCCGGGTCGGCAATCATCGCATTGACCGCATCGGCCATTCCGCCGACGCCCTCGCCGATCTCGATCGTGCCGCCATGGTCGATGCCCGTCGCCGCGGCGGTGGATGCGACCACCGGGCGCGCCATCGCCATCGCCTCCAGCACCTTGTTCTGCACCCCGCGCGCGAGCTTCAACGGCGCCACCACCACCGACGCCGCGGCGAGCCAGGGGCGCACATCGGGCACTTCGCCGGTCACCGTCACGCCTTCGATCCTGGCCAGCGCCTGCACCGCTGCGTCGGGCTTGCGCCCTACGATCGCGAATTGCGCGTCGGGATGGCGGACGCGGATATGCGGGAAGACGCTCTCGGCGAACCAGGTCACGCCCTCGATATTGGGGCGGTAATCCATCTGGCCGGTGAAGACGATCAGCGGCGCCACCGCTTCGATCCGTGAGAAGGACGACGCGGGATCGAACTTCACCGTGTCGATCCCGTTCTCGACCGCGTGGACGCGCTCGGCACGGGTGCGATCGCGGAACAGGCTGGCTTCGGCCTCGCTGACGAACAGGCTGGCATCGGCCCTGGCCGCCACCGATTTCTCGAACTGGGCGAGCAGCCGCGCCTCGCGCCGCATCATCCATCCGGTGAAACCGCGCGTCGTCTTGCCATAGGTCGCGAACTTGGCCGAATCCATGTCGACGAAATCCATCACCACGCGCTGGCGCGGCTTGGCGGGCAGATACTGCGCCATCTGGCCGGAGAAGACGTAGATGGTGTCGATCGAGCGCTGCGCGAGCGCGGACGTTACGGCGTTGCGGAGTTCCGGATTGTCGAACGCCGTGAGCGAAAAGGGGCGCCGCGCGGCAAGCGCCTGCAGGCCAGCCGCCGCCTGCCCCTTGCCGCGCCAGATGATTTCCCGGCTCGCAGTGACCTTGGCCAGCCCGCTGCGATGCTTGAGGTCCGCAGGATCGTCCGCAAAGGCGATGAGATGGACGCGCTTGTGGCGCGACAGATAGCGCAGGATGTTGAAGGCGCGGATCTTGTCGCCGCGGTCGGGCGGAAACGGCACGCGATGGGCGAGGAAGAGGATGTCGCCCATCAGCCCAGGCCCCGCGAGATCCACGGGCCCACGCGGTTGGCGATGACGAGCGGCAGCTTGCTCCACACCGCCACCTGAAGCCGGTATTTGGGGTTGAGCGGGTTGGCGTCGCGGATCGACGCGCCGTCCGCCACCCGGTCGTAATAGACCAGCGGCTCCGGCTCGAACCCCCAGTTCTTCTTGAACGCCGCGGCGCCGGTGCCGACCTTCGACCTGCCGAAATCGAAGCGGGTGCAGCCGCGCGTCCGGGCATGGCGCATCAGCTCGAAATACATGCGGTCATTGGCGCGCAGCCGCCGCGCGTCCGCGGTTCCGCCGCCCCAATAGGGATATACCGTCCCCCGCCAGTACAGGCTCAAAACTCCAGCCACTGCCTTCCCCCCGTCCCGCACGATCAGGACGTCGGCAGCTGTGCCGAATTCGTGCAACATTTCCGTGAACAGGCGGCGCGGAAAGACGGGGGTGCCCAGATTCCGTACCGATTCGGCATAGACCGCATAGTGCGCGGCGACATCCGCAGGATCCTGCCCCACCGAAATGTCGAGGTCATAGCCCAGCGACTTGCGTACCTCGGCACGCTGTTTCCGCGGAATCTGGAGCAGTTCCGCCTCGTCGTCCGCCGCCAGATCGCGCGCGAACCCGAGATAATGGATATCGTCCACGCTCCATTCCGGACCGGGCTGCGATCCGCCGCGCACCTCGGCGCTGGGGCAGCTCAATTGCACCGCAAGCGACCAGCAGGCATCGGCCAGCTGCCGTGCCACTTCGGGCCGGTCGGTCAGGATGCCGCCGCCCACGCCGAAGCCGGCCGACGCCAGGACGCGCCCGAACAGCGGCGAGTGCAGTTCGGTGAGCGGCATCACCCCGGCAATGCCCTGTCCGTCCCGATCGACGACCAGATAATGCGCCCTCTGCCCACAGCCCTTCTCGACCGCCGCGCTCCACGCGGGAAGGTGGAAAGGCGTACCGTCCGGATGCGCCTCGACAAAGGCCTCGATCCGCGCCCGCTCGCCCGGGTCGCCAAGGTCGGCCACGCGCAGCATGGTCAAAGGCAGGCGCACCGGCGCGTTCACCCGAGCTTCGCCGCTTCGGCCGCGGCGACGCGATCGGTGCGATCCCAGCGGTGCCTGCGCATCAGTGTGCCGAGCTTGCCTGCCATCGCGCCGAGCCGGCTGTAGTGGCGCAGCTTCGACTTGAGCGGGGCATCCGCGACGCGCGGCTGGGCCGGATCGACCTCCCATGGGTGGAAATAGAAGATCGCCGGCTTGCCCGCGCCGTTGAGCGCATCGATCGCGCGATAGATGACGTTGCCGGGCAGCAGACGGAAGAAGCCGCCGCCGGTCGTGATCTCGCGCCCCATGAACTTCGCAGTCGTCACCGGCAGCTCGATCAGATCGCTGCCCGCGACCGGCCGGAAGGCGCTGCGCGGCGCATCTTCCCAGCCATAGTGATCATGCCCGATCGGCGCGACGCTCGACGAATAGACATAGCCCTGCTCGGCCAGAATTTCGTGGGCCCAGGGCGTCCGCGTGTCGATCGAGAAACTCGGTGCGCGATAGCCGGTCACCTTCTGTCCGCTCGCATCCTCCAGCGCCTTGCGGGCACGGCCGATGTCGTCGCGGAACTGGTCGGGGGTCAGGTTGAACACGCGCTGGTGGTCCCAGCCATGGCTCGCCACCTCATGCCCCGCCTCGGCAATGCGGCGCATCAGCGCAGGGTATTTGTCTGCGACCCAGCCGAGCGTGAAGAAGGTCGCCTTGACCCCGCCGGCGTCGAACAATTCCAGCACCTTGTCGGTGTTGGCTTCGACGCGATGGTCAAGTCCGTCCCAATCGCCGCGCGCGATCACCTTCTCGAACGCGCCGACCTGGAACCAGTCCTCTACATCGACGGAAAGGGCATTCGCGGTCATTGCCAGGCGGCAGTTTCGCGCCGCGGCGCTCCGATTCCCGCCGTCTCTTCTTCACGTTCGATGAAGTCGACCATCAGCGTCAGCACGCGGCGAAGCGCCGCATCCTGCTCCTCAAGCCGTGCTTCAAGCCGCGCCATCCGCGCGCTGAGCGCATCGATCGCAGCGGAATCGACCGCCGGAGCAGCTTCATGACGCATCGGCTCAGCCGCTTCCGCCAGCCCCGCCGCGCTGAGCGCCACGGCGCTACCGGTCGCGGCGTTTGCCGCGGCGGCGAGCGGACGCCCGGCAACCACCGTGTCATTGTCGAGATCGGCGATCACCGCCTCGACCTCGTCGGCGCCGAAGCTGTCGAGCTGCTCGATCGCGCCGAACAGCATCACCCGGCCGGCAAGCTGGTTGACCCGCCGCGGAATGCCGTCGGACCAGCGATGCATTGCCGCAACCGCATCCGGCTCGAAGCGCGGCCGGCCGTTCCAGCCGACCTTGGACAGACGGTGGACCAGATAGGGCTCAAGCTCCTCCAGCCCCATCGGATCGAGCTGGTGCATCGCGATCACGCGCTGGCGCAGCTGTTCCAGCCGCGGATCGGCGAACAGTGCGCGGAATTCGGGCTGACCGAGCAGGAAGATCTGGAGCAGCGGATAGCCGCCCGCCTGGAAGTTGGAGAGCATGCGCAGCTCCTCCAGGCTCTCCATCGGCAGCGCCTGTGCCTCGTCGACGATCAGCAAGGTGCGCTTGCCGCTGCGCGCGACGCTGTGCAGGCCCTTCTCGATCGCCGCCAGCGTCTGCGCCTTGGCAAGGCCGGTCGTGTCCGCGCCCAGCCCCTGCGCGACGAGGTGAAGCAGATCCTCCGCCTGCACCTGCGTGGTCACGATGCGGATGACGTTCAGCCGCTCGCGATCGATCGTGTCCATCAGATGGCCGACCAGCGTGGTCTTGCCCGCGCCCGGCGATCCGGTGATGACGATGAAGCCCTCGCCCTGGCTCAGGCCATAGCCGAGATACGCCATCGCCTTGCGATGCGTCGCGGTGTCGAACCAGAAAGCCGGATCCGGCGTGAGCTGGAACGGCCGACCGTTCAGGCCATAATGCTCGTCGTACATCATTCCACCCGTCAGAAGCCGTAACGAAGACCGAGCAGTGCCTGGGCAGAAGTATTGCCCGCACCCTCGACATCGAACGTCGAAATCCCAAGCGTCGCCATCGCACTGAGCGCGCCGAAGCTACGATAATAGGAGCCGTTTGCGCCAGCCCCGAACACGCCGGGCGCGCCCGGCAGATTGCTCTCGTAATAGTTGGCATAGACGTTGCCGCTCAGGCTCGACACCGAGTCCAGCATGTGCGACGCGAACAGCTGGCCATACCAGTTGTCGTCGCTCGTCCCCGCCACGATCACGCCCGGCGGCACCAGATAGCGGCGGTTGGCATAGCCAAGGCCCAGGCCCAGCGTCGTCGGCCCCGCATTCATCGAGAGCACTGCATTGACGCCGCGCGCACGATAGCTGGCGGTCGAAATCGAACCCAGCGAATTGGTCAGGCACCCGCCCGCCGCGGTTGCGGTATCGCCGAACACGCAGCCATTGAAGCCGTCGCCGAACGGATCGCCGGGGATGTTGAAGCTGGTCGGCAGCGCCGCGAGGTCGCGGACCAGCTGACGGCCGAAGCTGTCGACCGAGTCATAGACACCGATCTGGAGGCCGGAGCGGCGCGAGATCTGCCACTGGAGCGATCCGGTGTAGCTCATCGAGTCATAGCGGCGGCCCACCCGCGCCTCGAGCATCAGCCGCGCGCTGGGCTTGTACATCACGCCCGCATCCCAGAAGAGGCCGTCGGTCTCATAGGCGATGCGCGGCGGCGATGCCGGATCGGTGACGAAGCGGCCGTTGCGGTCGCGGACGATGTTGCCCGAACCGTCGCGCAGCGGATCCTTCTGGGTGATCTCGATCTTCTCGTACCCCACGCCGCCGATGACCGCGAGGCCGCCGCCGACCGGCAGCACCGCATCGACACGCGCGAACTTGCCGTCATAGCGCTGGTCGAGCTGGCTCGCCTCCTCGCGCTGCCAGGCGCCGGCGACGCTGAGGCCGACGGGCAGGATCACCCCGGCCTTCACGCCCGCGCGCACCTGCGCCAGATGGCTGGTCGAGCTGTCATAGACGTCGAGCGGCGGCAGCAGCGGATCGACCCCGATGATATCCGGCGCCTCAGCCTTCACATAGCCGAAGCGATACGCGGCGCTGACGTCCACCGGGCCGCTGCCGGCATGGAAGGTCGGGCCGGCATAGAGCGAGTAGATCTGGCTGACGTTGCGGACATTGCCGGCCAGGTTGCCCGGCGCGTCACCGCGGAAATCGCTGCGGGTCCGGGTGGCGAGCGCCCCGCCCTCCAGCGTCAGCCCGCGTCCGACGCGAACGGCCGCGCGCGCGATGCCGCTATGCGTATCGCTGTCCGCGACATCCCGGTCATAGGAGAAGCGATGCTCGTATTTGTACGAGAGCTGCACCTCGACCCGGCGGGTCTGGATCGACGCGTCGATGCCCGCACCGACCGACGTATAGGTCAGCACTTCGTCGGAATCGAAATCGGCGACGAGTACCTGCGCGGCATCGACATGCGCCTCGATCGACTTGCTCCGCTCCTGTGCGGCGGCCGGAAGCGTCAGAACGGTCGAAGCGGCGATCGCCGCAGCGAGCAACCTCATGACTCGGATTCCCCGTAATAGGCACCATAGCTGCCGAAGCGGCGTCCGCCCGGCTGGAATGAAACGCTGTTGAGCACGAGCTGGATCTGCTCGCACCCGTCGAGCAGGCCGACCGCTTCGCGCAGGTCGCTCTCGCTCGTGCGGTCGGCACGGACCACCAGCATCACCTGCCCTACCTTCCCCGCCAGCACCGAAGCGGGCGACGCGGCGAGAACCGGCGGCGAATCGAAGATCACGATGCGGCGCGGATCGGCGGCGGCCAGCGAGTCGAGGATCGCGTTCGCGCGCTCGCTCGCGAGCAATTCGGTGTCGGCATGCGATCGCGTGCCTGCGGGCAGCACGGACAGCTGCGGAACATCCGTCGCGATCACGCAGGATTCGACATCGTCGACCGTCCCTGCCAGCACGTCGAGCAGGCCTGTCGTCTCGGTCGCGCCCAGCCGGTTCATCACATCGGGCTTGGCGAAATCGGCATCGACCAGCAGAACCTCGACGTCCTTCTCGGCCGCCATCGAAAGCGCAAGGTTGATCGCGCAGAAGGTCTTGCCGTCATTGGGCTTGGCCGAACAGACAAGGATCGTCCGCGCCCGGTTCTCGTTTGCAGCGCTGTCCGCCGCCCAGATCGACCGCGCTGCGTTGAGCAACTGGCGCTTGATGAGCCGGAACTCCTCCGCGAGCGCAGTCACCGGCGCACCGGGGACCAGCATGCCCTCTTCGGCCAGCTTCTCGCGGTCGATCGCGATCGAGATGCGGGCACCGCGTGCCCGGGCCGGACGGACGGCGGGCTGCACCACGGGTGCGTCCGGCGCCGGAGCGACGACCGCAACTGCTTCGACCGGGGCTTCCGGTGTTTCAACCGGTGCTTCGACTTCCGGAGCCGCGGCGGGTGCCTCCACCGCTGCCTCGACAACGGGGGTTACGGGCGCTTCAGGCTCGGGCTCCGCATGCGCCGGCTCATCCGCCGGTACCGGCGGAATGACCCGCGGCTCGTGCATCAGGTCATAGCGTTCGGCCGCCCGCTCGAGCAGCGATCCGCGATAGCGGCGGGGAGTCTCGTCGTTCATCGCTTTCCCCGTCATGCCGCCATGCCGCGCTGGAATATCTCCAGCCCAAGCAGCGCTACCCAGGCGACCAGCAACCCGCCGGTCGCCGCGGCGAACATCTGCAGCCGCTTCTTGCGCAGCGCAGTCTGAACCTCGGTCACCACTTCGCCCACCGATCCGATCACCGGCATTCCCGATGCCTTCTCCAGCCGCTTGGCGGTCGGAAAGGTCCCGGCGAGCTGGCTGAGGCCGAATGCCGCCGCCACGCCGCCGCCAAGGCCGACGATCAGCACTCCGGTCAACAGCAGCATCCGGTTCGGCGCGCTCGGCGCGGTCGGCGTAACCGGCGGATCGACCACATTGAACTTCACCGCATTGGCCTGGCTCGCGGCCTGGCTGCGCAGTTTCACCTGCTCGCGATCGGTCAGCAGCTTGTCATATTCGGTCTTGAGCACCTGATAGTTACGATCGATCTCCGCCTGTTCCTGCGCGGCCGCAGGGTCGCTGGCGATCTTCTGGTCGAACGCGTTGATATCGGTCTCGATCTGCGCCTTGCGATTGGCCAGCGCCGCCACCTGTGCAGCGCGCTCGGCCTGCATCGTCTTGAGGCCCAGATAGAGCGGGTTCGCTCCGGCGCCACCGCCACCGCCCGCGACCGGCTTCTCGCCGCGTGCGGCGATCTGCGCCTGAGCCAGCTGGCTGCGCAGTGCCGCGACATCGGGATGATTGTCGGTCCAACCACGCGCGCGGGCTTCGGCCAGCTGTCCTTGAATAGCCGAAACACGCGCGCGTGCGGGACCGGCGACGGCAACGCCGCCGACCCCGGGAGTTGTGGCAGCGGTTCCGGCCATCTGGCCATTGACCGCGGCGAGACCGCTTTGCGCAGCCGCAAGCTGCGCGTTGACATCGGCAAGCTGGCTGCGCGCCGCCGCGAGCCGCTCGGTCAGCGGCCCCGTACCGGGCAGCGAGCCAAGATAGCGCGCCTGGAACTCGGCCTGCTTCGCCTCGGCTGCCTGAAGCGCCTTCTGACGCTCGGCCAGCTGCTGGTCGAGGAAGGTGAGCGACTGGCTGGCCTGATCGCGGCCCTGCGTCAGATTGTCCTCGACGAAGATGTCGATCAGCTTCTGCACGATCCCGCGCGCAAGCTTGCCGTTCGATGCGGTCGCGCTGATCTCGAACAGATTGTCCTGCTGCGCGACGACCTTGATCTTCTGCTGCAGCCCGGCGACCCGCCCTGCCACGTCCTGATCGGTGACGACGGTGTTGGCCAGCTCGGTGCCGCGGACGACCTTTTCCAGATTGACCGCGCTGGTCAGCGTCTGGCGGATCCGGTCGATGTCCTTCTGCTGCTCCTGCTGCGTGTCCGCCCCCTGACCCGGCAGGATCTGGCGCAGCTGCACCATGATGCGCGCGCGGCTCTCATACTGGTTGGGGATCTGCGACACGACCAGCCAGCCCGCCAGGCACAATGCCCATGCGATCGCCAGCGCGATCCAGCGGCGTTGCCAGATCCCGTGGAGCAGTGTCCGGATTTCTTCCCAAAGACCTCCCATCGGCGCGCCCTTAGAACATGCTTTCGGGGATGATAATCACGTCGCCCGGTTCCAGCCGGACGTTCGCGCTCGTATCCCCGTTCTTGAGCAGTGCCGACAGACGCAGGCGATATTCGCGCTGCTGGCCGGTATTCTTGTCGAATCGGATCAGCCGCGCGCGGTTGCCCGCCGCGAATTCCGAAAGCCCGCCCACCGCGATCATCGCATCGAGCAGGGTCATGTTCGCGCGATAGGGCAAGGATGCCGGCTTCTCGGTCGCACCGACCACGCGAATCTGCTGGCTGAACGTGCCGCTGAAATTCTCGACGATCACCGAGACGATCGGATCCTTGATATACTCGCCCAGCGCGATCTTGAGATCGTCGGCGAGCATTGCCGGGGTCTTGCCGACCGCGGGCATGTCGCTGATCAGCGGCGTGGTGATGCGGCCGTCGGGGCGCACCTGAACCTTGGACGACAGCTCGGGATTGCGCCACACGAAGATCTGCAGGCTGTCGAGCGGGCCGATCACATATTCCTCGCCCGGCCCCTCGCGGCTGGCGACGAAGGTCGTCGAAGGCAGTTCGGGCCGGCTATTCCCTCCCGAGCAGCTCGACAGCGCGATCGCGACGATCGACACCGCCGTCAGAACCTTCGCATTATGCCCAAAACGCATCACCCAAAACCTCCGTCCCGCACGCAACTGGAGCCGGCGTCCCGCCCCCGCATATCACGCGCCTTACGGAACGCTTAGGGTTACATGGGTAAAGATACCGTTAGGAAAGAAGCGCGCGGGACTTGCGCATAACCTGCGCTATGCTCAGTCGAAATGGCATGGCCCGATTCGGTTTCGGGCCCGTATTGAAGGAGAGAAGCGGCAATGATCCGGAGCCACTTGCTTTCGATGAGCGGCCAACATGGCGGCTATCCGCCGTCACCCTCGCCGCCGTCTTCGCCTGGTACGCCGTCCTCGCCCAAGCCCCCCCGGGAAAAGCCCACCCAGCCGGGCTGACAGACTTAGATGGGTCCGGGGCACCTCTACTATCTCGGCATCGTCCTGACCGGCCTCTTCGTGGCGCCGTTCAGCCCGCTGGCGCGCGTCATCGTACTGAGCTGGCTGGTCGGGGAGTTCGCCTGGTGGCTTGGTGCCCCGCATTACTGGGTCAACCTGATCCAGCATCTTTCGGCCTTCATCATCGGCAGCCGCTATCTGCGCAATGAATGGTGCATGGCGGCATGGGTGATGTTCGTACCGATGCTGGCGTGCGATGCGCTGGCGCTGATCCGCGAGCAGGAAGTCTTCGCCTGGTGGGGATTGCTCTGCACAGCATTGGCCCAGCTCGCCCTCCTGCCGCCCGGCATGAATTTCGGCGCGGCGCGATCGGGCTTTCTGGGCCAGGGCGAACCGGAGTCCTCCGACCATCTGCGGCTCCGCATGTTCTCGGGCTGATCAGCCGCCCGCGACGATCTCCACAGCAGGACCGTGTCCCAGAAACGCCGCCGGACTGGCGCTCGCGCCATAGGCCCCCGCCAGGAACACCGCGATGACATCGCCCGGCTCCGCGCGCGGCAATGCGACACGATCGGCCAGCCGGTCGAGCGGGGTACATAATGGCCCCACAATGGACACGGTTTCGACTGGCTCCGCATCCATTACCCCGGCAATCGCGACCGGATAGTTCCGCCGCACGACCGTCCCGAAATTGCCGGACGCGGCGAGTTGGTGGTGCAGACCGCCGTCGCAGACCAGGAAGGTCTCGTCCCCGCTCGTCTTCCGGTCGATCACGCGCATCAGATAGACGCCGCACTCGCCGGCTATCCACCGTCCCAGTTCGATCGCAAACGCCGAGTTCGCAAGCACCGCGGGCCGCGTCGCCAGCACCTCGCCCAGCGCCATACCCACCGCATCGATATCGACGGGCACATCGCCTGCGAAATACGGTATCCCGAACCCGCCGCCGAGATTCACCAGCGGCGGCTCTGCCCCCGCCTCTTCCGCCAGCCGTGCGGCGAGTGCCACCGTCGCAGCCTGGGTCTCGATGATCGCCGCGGTATCCAGCGATTGCGATCCTGCGAAGATGTGGAATCCCCGCCAGTCCGCTCCGGCCGCGATCAGACGGTTCACCAGTGCCGGCACGCGCGCGGCATCGACCCCGAAGGGCGAAGCCCGTCCACCCATCTTCATACCGGATCCGCGCAGTTCGAAGTCGGGGTTGACCCGCACCGCCAACCTCGGCGCCACGCCCAGCCGCCGTCCGATCGCCAGCGCGCGCTCCGCTTCGCCTTCGGATTCAAGGTTCAGCGTTGCACCCGCCGCGATCGCCGCTTCGAGCTCCACATCACGTTTGCCCGGCCCCGCAAAGCTGATGTGCGCAGCATCCTTCACGGCCAGCGCCTTGGCAAGCTCCCCGCCCGACGCGACGTCGAGCCCGCCCGCCAGCGGTGCCACCGCCGCGAGGAATTCGGGCAGCGGATTGGCCTTGATCGCGAAGTGAATCTCGCACGCCTCGGGCAACGCCGCGCGCAACCTGGCCAGCCGCTCGCGGACAATGCCGGTGTCATAGACGAACAGCGGCGACCCCGCCTCTGCGACCCAGTCCGACGCGGCCCTGCCCGCGATCATGAGTTCGCTCTGCTCAGCGAAATAAGGGGGGATCGGCCCCATTGGCTTCATGACGTCACTCCGCATTTCACACGATCGAAATAGGCCGAGTAAGCCTGCGCATCCGCGTCCTCGAACACGACATCAAGCCGCTTACCGGAAATTACCGGAATATGCTGTCCGTGCCGCCACCGTTCGAACTTCAACATTGGTCCCTTTGACAGCACCCGGACGTTATCGATTTCGATCAGATCACCATGTTTTCCGGCATTGGCTGGAATGATCCGGTATGGCCATTGGCCATCGGCGGTCATCACCTTTCCACCCGTCGTGAGTTCGATGCCAACATCATTCCATTGATAGCATCCGGCGTACTGCGACAGTGGCACGGCCCGTACCGGCTGAACGGGACGGATAAACATCCAGACGAACAATCCGAACATCAGCACCACGAACATGACATATGCGCCGCGGACTGCCTGTTCGTCTGTCAACGATTTCACGTCAGCTCTGCTTTCAACCCGCTGCGGTCGAACTTTCCGTTCGCATTGCGCGGCAGGCTGTCGCGCCATTCGTAGCGCGCGGGCTGCATGAAGCTCGGCAGCTCGCGCCGCAACCGTTCGCGCAGCGCCGCCTCGGCCACCGCCGCGTCCCCCCGCGCCACCGCTACGACCACGATCACCTGTCCCAATCGCTCGTCCTTGATCCCGAACGCCGCGGCCTCGCGCGCCTCGCCGCCGGCCAGCACCGCTTCCTCGACCTCGGTCGGGCTGATCCGGTTACCCTGCGACTTGATCATCTCGTCATCGCGTCCGACGAAGCGGAGCAGCCCGTCTTCGCCCTCGACGACCGTATCGCCCGAAAACACCGCCATCCCGCCATAGCGGGAGAAGGCAGGCGCGGGCTTGAAGCGCTGCGCGGTGCGCTCTTCATCTTCCCAATAGCCCTGCGCCACCAGCGGCCCGGCATGCACCAGTTCGCCCGGCTCCCCGGCATCGGCGCGCGCGCCGTCCGGACGCACCACCATGATCTCGGCAAAGGGGATCGCGCGTCCCATCGAATCCGGATTGGCATCCACCAGTCCGGGATCGAGATAGGTCGAGCGGAACGCCTCGGTCAGGCCATACATCGGATAGAGGTCCGCACTCGGGAATTTCGTCCGCAGCCCCCGCACCATGCCAAGGGTCAGTGCCCCGCCCGAATTGGTCAGCCGCTTGAGCCGCCACGCCGTCGTCTCCGGCCACTCGGCATCGAGCAGTTGCACCCACAAGGGCGGCACGCCTGCGATCGTGGTGACGCCATGCCGGTCCACCGCCTTGATCACGTCCTTGGCCGTCAGATAGTCGAGCGGGATCACCCGCCCTCCACCCGCCCAGGTCGAGAAGAGCTGGTTCTGCCCATAGTCGAAGCTCAACGGCAGCACGCCCAGCACACGGTCCCCGGGCACGATCCTGAGGTAGTGCGCGACCGAAATCGCCCCCAGCCACATATTGGCATGGCTGAGCATCACCCCCTTGGGCCGCCCGGTCGATCCGGAGGTGTAGAGGATTGCCGCCAGTGCCTGCGGATCGGCTTCCGAGACCGGCAGTCCCGGCCCGTCCAGCACGGCTTCATCATCCCCCGTGATCCGGCATTGGTCGGGCAGATCACCACTCTCCAGCGTCATCGACCGCGCCGGCTGGGTCAGCAGCATCGACGCGCCGCTATCGGCCAGAATATGCGCCACCTGCGCACGCTTGAGCACCGGATTGACCGGCACATGCACCAGCCCCGCACGCGCCGCCGCGAGCGGCATCAGGCAGGCCAGCCGGGTCTTGGGCAGCCAGGTCGCGACCCGCGCGCCCGGCTCGAAGCCCTGCCCCTTCAGCCAGCCCGCGAGCGCGGCCACCGCGGCCTCGAGCCCGGCATAGGTCAGCGTTCCGCTGCGATCTTCCAGCGCGACATCGTCGGACGCACCCATCGCGGGCAGCGCATCGATCGTGCGGGGGTTAGCGTCCAGTTCAACCATCGCATTTCCTTAGCCCGCATCGGTTAACGATACAGTGCCTCTTTGCTGTTAGCAGGTGCAGCACTTGGCAGCGCGGCGCGCAACCGGTAACGGGAGCGCAAAAATAGCAGGGGGACGCAGGTTGCAGCCGGACGGATTTCACGAGGTCGAAGAGACGGTGCGCGGCGTGCTGCGCGACGTGCTCGGGATCAGCGCGGAGCGCGCTGCCGCTTTCGACGAGGCGACGCCGCTGTTCGGCGCGCTGCCTGAGCTCGATTCGATGGCGGTCGCCGGCGTGCTGACCGAGATCGAGGACCGCCTTGGCATCATCATCGAGGATGACGAGGTCGACGGCGACATGCTCGAGACCTTCGGCGCACTGGCGCGCTTCGCCGCGTCCAAGGCGCTCACCTGATCGGCTTCGACGCCTATGACTGGCCCGGCGGGCGCGAAGCGATGCTCCGCTTCGGCTCCGCCGCCGGGCCCGTCGTCGTCGTCGCTTTGCCATTGTTCGAGGAAGCCAACCGCACCCGCGCCTTCGCGGTGACGATCCTGCGCGCGCTGGCCGAGCGCGGCATCGCCGGCGCGCTGCCCGACCTGCCGGGTCAGGGCGAGAGCATGGTTCCTACCCCGGAAACCAGCCTTGCAAAGATGCGAACCGCCTTTGCGGCCGCGGCGGCCGGTCTCGGAACACCCGTCTTCACGCTGGCTATCCGCAGCGGCGCGTTGCTCGATGGCGAGGCTGCGGTGGCGGGCCGCTACCACCTCTCTCCGATGGCCGGCGCGGATTTGCGTCGCGAGCTGGTGCGCGCACGGCAGGCCTCCTCGCGTGAGGCTGGCGAGGCGTTCGACGCGACATCGCTCGACACCGCGACTGCCCCCGTCGAACTGGCGGGTAACCTGATCGCGCCGGCGATGCTCGCCGAACTTGCCGTCGCAACGCCGGTAACCGGCATCGCCCGCACCGTCCGCCTCGAGACCGAGGCCAGGCCCGCGGATGCCAAGCTCTCTGGCAGCCCGCTCTGGCGCCGCGCAGAGCCGGACAATGACGAGGCGTTCGCGGAAATCGTCGCGGACGATATCGCGCAGTGGATCGCGACATGCGCCGCCTGACCAGCTTCACCTGCGCCGGCGAAACCCTCGCCGCCACGCTCGACGAAGCGCCGCGGAACACTGGCCTGCTGATCGTCTCCGGCGGAAACGAGATCCGCATCGGCGCACATCGCGGTATGGCCGAGCTTGCCGCAACTGTCGCTGCCGCTGGCCATCCGGTGTTTCGCTACGATCGCCGCGGAATCGGTGATTCGACAGGGGAAAACAACGGCTTCGAGTCCACTGCTGAGGACATAGGAGAAGCAGCCCTCGCCTTCCGAAGCGAAGCCCCCCACCTCACGCGCATTGTCGCCTTCGGCAATTGTGACGCGGCGAGCGCGTTGATCCTGTTTCAGGCCGATACTTGCATCGACGCCCTTATCCTCACCAACCCCTGGACGATCGAGGCCACTGACGATCTTCCCCCCGCCGCAGCGATCCGATCGCGCTATATCGAGAAGCTCAAGAACCCGCGCGAGCTGCTTCGCCTGTTCACCGGTGGCGTGAATATTCGTAAGCTTGTCAGTGGATTGCTAAAGGCCTCTACTAAACAGTCGCAACCACCGGCCAGCCTCCCCGCCCGCCTCGCCACAGCGCTTGCCGCAAGCGACACGCCGGTGACGATCCTGCTGGCGAAGGCCGACAACACCGCCCTCGCCTTCGCCGATCACTGGAAGGGCGATGCCTACAGCCCAGCCCGCACCCGCTGCGAGGTCGCGACCTGCGACACCGACAGCCACAGCTTCGCGCGGCCGCAGGACAAGGCCTGGCTGACCGAGCGGGTATTGGCGGGGCTCGGCAGGACCTGAGCCATTGCCGCATATCGGGTTTGGGATAGTCTGCAGCGATGGTTGCCAAACGACGCGACACCACCCTGCCGCCGCCCTTCCTGCGTCGCATCTGGCTGCCGCCTGCTGAGGGCGAGGCGCAGGAAACGCGCGCGCACTATCCCTTCACGCTGCCCTTGATCCGGAACGACGGCTTCGATTTCCACTTCGAAAAGGCGGTCACCATCCTGGTCGGAGAGAATGGGACCGGCAAATCCACCATTCTCGAAGCAATCGCGAAAAATGCGGGGTTCAGTGATGCGGGCGGCGCCCAGGGGATGCGGGCGGTCGACGCAGCCCCCTATTCAGGGGCAGATGCCGGATCACTTGGCCTGCAGCTTCGATCGTCCTGGCTTCCTCAGGTTAAACAGGGCTGGTTCTTTCGCGCCGACACCTTCTTCACCGTCGCCCGCTATCTCGACGATTCGGGATCGCCCTTCGCCAACTATCTGTCGGCATCGCATGGCGAAGGCTTCATGGCCTTCTTCGAAGAACGATTGAGCCGGCAGGGTCTCTACATCCTCGACGAACCCGAATCCGCACTTTCGCCCAAGCGCCAGTTCGATTTCCTGAAGCTGTTACGGCAGCTCCAGCGCGCCAATCGCAGCCAGATCATCCTTGCGACGCACTCGCCGATCTTGATGGCCCTGCCTGATGCCGATCTCTGGCAGCTTGACGAATTCGGCGTGCAGCCGGTCAGGCTTGAGGAAACCGCGCACTACCGTCTCTACCGGGAGTTCTCGCTCTATCCCCGCGAAACCGTGGAGGCGATGATCGACTGATCGTCCGGGCGAGAAACAACTTTCCTACACCCCCATCGCAAGCGCATAGACTCGTCGATGCGCCCCTCAGTGCCCCTCCCCGCTGCTACAGGCGACGGCCTGCACCATCTGCGGGGAAAGCCTGGCCAGGGTACAGATCATGTCAACTTCGTCAGCCGCCGCGCCTCCGCAGCTGTCAACCGCGCACGAAAAAACGCGCCGAAACTGTCAACTTCGTCACCTGACAAGCGGGACAAAGGTGACAGCTTCACGCGCGTTTCGCGTAACTTCGTCAACTTCGGACGATTACTCCGCCGCTTCGGCGACCGCCTCGAAATCGGCCTCGGCCAAGAAGCGTTCGGCGTCGAGTGCCGCCATGCAGCCGGTGCCCGCCGCGGTGATCGCCTGGCGATAGACCTTGTCCATCACGTCGCCGCACGCGAACACGCCGGGCACGCTGGTGCGGGTGGTGCCGATTTCGACTTCGATGTAGCTGTCAGCGTCGAGCTTCAGGTGGCCGCGGAACAGCTCGGTCGCCGGGTGGTGGCCGATCGCGACGAAGCCGCCCTCGACATCGATGTCGGACAGCTCGCCCGTCACCGTGTCCTTGAGCTTCAGGCCGACCAGCCCCTCGGGGTCGCCGCCGCCGGTGAACTCGACGACTTCCTTGTTCCACAAGGTCTTGATCTTGGGGTTGGCGAACAGCCGCTGCTGCAGGATCTTTTCGGCGCGCAGGCTGTCGCGGCGGTGGATCAGCGTCACATCATGGCTGTGGTTGGTCAGGTACAAAGCTTCCTCGACCGCGGTGTTGCCGCCGCCGATCACTGCGACCTTCTTGCCGCGGTAGAAGAAGCCGTCGCAGGTCGCGCACGCGCTCGCGCCCTTGCCCTTCATCGTCTCTTCGCTGTCCAGGCCCAGCCACTTGGCCTGTGCGCCCGTCGCGATCACCAGCGTGTCGCCGAGATAGACGGTGCCGCTGTCGCCGACCATGCGGAACGGGCGCTGGGTCAGGTCGACCTCGACGATCGTGTCGTACAGCATCTGCGCGCCGACATGCTCGGCCTGTGCCTGCATTTCGCCCATCAGCCACGGCCCCTGGATCACCTCGCGGAAGCCGGGATAATTCTCGACATCGGTGGTGGTCATCAGCTGCCCGCCCGGCTGGATGCCCTGCACCACGATCGGCGCGAGGCCGGCACGCGCGCCATAGATGGCGGCGGAGAGCCCGGCAGGGCCGGAACCGAGGATCAACATGCGGGTCGAGTGAGTGGCGGTCATCTTCTGTCCTGTTGGCCCCAAAAAAACGGAGGCGGCACCGCATCTAGGGGGTCGGCACCGCCAAAGGCAACATGGGTGGCGTCATGCCGCGCACCAGCAAAGCGATTCTGTTGTGGACGAAAGCCGGTTGAAGCCCGGCCCGGCTTGCGCGAAGCTGGCCGCATGATGATCCGCCGCACCCTCCTCGCCCCGCTGGTCCTTGGCGTCTTGCTGGCCCCGCTGACCGTCCTCGCCCAGACCGTGCCGCCGCCGCCCGCCACGCCGGCGATCGAGGAATCGACACCCAAGCCTGCAACACAGAAAGTGGCGATCGAGACCAGTCTCGGCCGGATCGTGCTCGAGCTCGAGACCGCGCGTGCGCCGATCACCGCGCGCAATTTCCTGCGTTATGTCGATCAGAAGCGGCTCGACGGCATCGGATTCTACCGATCGGTCAAGGTCGCGGACAAATTCGGCTTCGTGCAGTTCGGCGTGGAGGGGAATCCCAAGCGCATCCTGCCCCCGATCGCGCACGAACCCACCACCAGGACCGGCGTCAAGCACGTCAACGGCGCCATCTCCACCGCGCGGCTCGCGCCAGGCACTGCCCGCGGTGAGTTCACGATCAGCGTCGGGGACCAGACCTCGCTCGACGCCGATCCGTCGGCACCGGGCGACAATCTGGGCTATGCCGCCTTCGGCAAGGTGGTCGAGGGGATGGACGTGATCTGGAAGATCCTCGACGCCCCCACCTCGCCTACGCGCGGTGAGGGCGTGATGAAGGGACAGATGCTCGAGCCCCGGATCAAGGTGCTGAGCGTCCGGCGGGTGCCTTGAGCCCGGTCAGCCAAAGACGAGGAGAGCAATCACGCCCCAGAGCACGAGCGACAGGGCGATCGCAATCAGAAGTCCGGCTGCCAGTGGCAGTGGCTGGTTGTCAGGGGCGGGTTGATCGAGCATCGCTTCATCACCGCAACTTTCGACATCTTCTACCCGTCAAGTAAACGTCCCGCTATCCGCAATGTTCCTAAGTCGCCGATCGTTCCGGGACCGTTCAGCGCTGCCGCGCCGCATCCGCAGCGCGCATGATCCGCAGCACATTACCCGACCAGATCTTGGCAATGTCCGCCTCGGAATAGCCCGCGGCGACCAGCCGCTCGGTAACCTTGGGCAATGCGGTGATATCCTCGAACCCGCGCACCCCGCCGCCGCCGTCCCAGTCGGCGCCCATGCAGACATGATCCGGCCCCGCCACCTTGAGCAGATAGAGCAGGTTGGTCATGAAATTCTCGAAATCGGTATCCTGAACCGGTGCCACCTTGTCGAGCGCGCGGACCTGCGCGGTCAGCTTCGCCTGTTCCTCGGGCGAAAGCGTGCCGATCTTGTCGACCAGCGCCGACAACCGGTTGCGCTCGTCGGTATAGTTCATCTTGGTCAGGAACACGCTGTTCATGCACACCGCCCCGCCCTTCGCCGCCAGCCTGCGGATGCGGTCGTCATCGATGTTGCGGTTATGCCCCCACAGCGCCTTGGGGCCGGAGTGCGAAAGGATGATCGGCGTCTTGCTGAGCTCCAGCAGCTGATCGAACGTGGCATCGGACGAGTGGCTTCCGTCGATGACCATGCCCAGCCGGTTCATCTCGGTCACCCATTGCTTGCCGAGCGGCGAAAGGCCCTTCCATTTCCCGTCCCCGGTCGCGCTGTCGGCGAACTGGTTGTCCTTGGAGTGCACCGGCCCCGCCATCCGCACGCCGCCGTCGTAGAATGTCTTGAGCAGCGACAGGTCTTCGCCCAGCGGATAGCTGTTCTCGATGCTGATGAAGGCGAAGCGCAGGCCGGCCTTGTCGGCGCGCTCCGCCTGATCGGCGGTCGTCACCAGCTCGATCCGGCTGGGATAGGCGCCGATCGTCTTCTGGATCTCACCCAGCCGCTTGAACGCGAATGCCTTGGCGTCAGCGAAGCCCTGCGCCGTCACCGGCCCTTGCGCCGTGTAGATCACGAACATCCCGCCATCGAGCGCACCGGTATCCATCCGCCCCAGGTCGACCTGCGCCAGATCGGTTTCCCAATCGTGCCTGTCGCCGAACTTCCAGTTGGGATTGGAGAACCATACCGGCGTGTCGAGATGCGTATCGATCGTCATCAGCCGCTGATGCAGCGACGGCGGTGGCCCCGCCTCGCCCGGCTTGGCCAGCGGCGACGAACAGGAGGCAGCGGCAAGGGCGAACAGGGGCAGAATCACAATACGCATCTTGGTCTCCGGAATTTGCGGGCAGCCTAGCGCCTGTCGCCCTGCCGTAAAGCGGCCGGTCTATTTCGCCGGCGGATATTTCTCGGCCAGCATCGCCTGCACCTCGCTCACCTTAATCGCGCGCCAGTGCCGGCCCGGCTCCTCGCCGGCGGAAATGCTGATCGGGCGGATCAGCAGCCGGTATTCGTGCCCCGAGTTGGAGGTCGAGCTCCCGATATACATGCCATAGGTGGTGGTCGTCCGCTGGATCAGCTGAGCGCTCTCGATCACGAAGGCGTCCTTGCCCAGCCCTTGGGCGTGGTTCGCGGCGACAAGCAGGGTCGCCTCCTCGACCATTGCCGGACTCGCCGAAAGGCTACCCAGGCGAACATTGACCAGCGCGGGATCGTCAGCAGCCATCACGCGATAGCCCTCAAGATCGGTCCGCCAGAAATTGCTCCCCTCGTTGCGCATCTTCGGGCGCCCCTCATCGCTTTCGAGCCGGGGAAGCATCTTGATGAGGTCGGTGAAGTTGAGTTGGAACGCCCTGGTCAATCCCGCGTCGTTGAGCTTGCCCAGTTCCTCGACCGCCGCCTCGATCTTCCTGGCTTCGGCAAGGTCGTCGGTACGGAGCTGCGCGAGCAGATCGCCAAGCACGACCAGCGCTTCGCCCTTGGGGCGTTCGGGTTCTTCGCCGAACGCCTTCATCGTCATCTTCGGCGCGCGCATCCTCAACGCGATGGCCCGGGACCAGTCGTCGAGCACAGCGGTCGCACGGTCACCGGCAGCCACCCGCTTCTCATAGTCCTGCTGCACGCGCTTGGGTTGCTTGCGGCCGTTGGGCAGCGGCACGGGCGGCTCGACGGCGAAGCTTACCTCGTCGCGCGCGCCCTTGAGTTCGCGCGCCGACTCCTCGGTTCGTGCCAGCGTCAGCAGCGAATAGGCTCGGGCGCCACGGATCATCGCCCGCTGCCCGATCTCGTCATATTTGCGTTCTGCCTCGCCCGTCACGGTCCAGCCGCCCCGCCCCTTGGGCAGATCGAAGCTGATCTGACCGGAATAGAGCAGTGCATTCTCGAAGTCGCCATTCTGCAGCGCCATCATCAACATCAAGCTGAGCGTTCCGGGGTTGAACGGCGTCTGTTCGCGGAGCCGGGCGATCCGTTTGCCGCGATCGACGTCGAACAGCATCCGGATCGCCGCGGTCAGCCGCCGAATGCTCGCGGAGAAGGGCCGGCGCTCGTTGATCGAGACGAGCATCTTCTCGGCATCGGCGGTCTTCTTGGTGCGGTAGAGCGCGACTGCTCGCAACGCGTCGCTGGCAAGTCTGGTCGAGGCCAGTTCACCACCGCTCAGGTTCGCGGCGTACAGCGCATCGACCGCGTCCAACGTATCGAGCGCCACTGCGTCGCTCTTCTCGCCCATCTCATGCAGCGCCCGTGCCTTGAGCAGCGAGGCGCGGCGTCCCCAGAATTCGGGCACGAGGACGGGATCCGCCAGCACCCGCTCGCACGCCGCCACGCCGCGCACGCCGTAGCTCGGCGGGCGCGCGTCGAACGCGGAGCCGTTACCCCAGCCGCGCCAAGCCTGCTGCTTCTCGCCAGGCTTGAGGTTCTTCTTGGGCTTGGGCGCAGGACTGCCGTCGCAGCTATGATAGTCGGCGGCAGTTACCGGTTGGCCGGCGGTGGCAGACGCCTGCAGCGGTGGCGGGGGCGCCGCCGGAACCGTCACGACCGGCTTGTCCTGCCCGGCCAGCGCAACGGTGGCGGACATGCCGGTCATCAGCGCGCCGGTCAGCGCGATACGAGTCGTTTTCACAGAGCCCCCTCCGGATAATTGGAGGGATCATATCCACCGACCGCAACCGCAGAAAGTGCCAAAAACGCAGCGGTTTGGGTTGCCCCGGGGATGCGGCCGAGCCGCGCCCCGGGGCAATGATCACTGCACCCGCTTGACGTCGAGCCCGGTCCATTTTGCCGCAAAGGCCCAGAGGTCCGAGGTTTCCTCGATGACCTTGTCGGTCGGCTTGCCGGTGCCGTGACCGGCGCGGGTTTCGATGCGGACCAGATGCGGCTTGGGGCCGATATCCGCCGCCTGAAGCGCCGCGGTATATTTGAACGTATGCCCCGGAACGACACGATCATCGGTATCCGCGGTGGTCGCGAGGATCGCCGGATACGCCTTGCCCGCGACGATATTGTGGTAGGGCGAATAGGCGCGCAGGGCCTTCCAGTCGGCCTCCTTCGACGGATAGCCATAATCGTCCACCCAGTAGCGGCCGGCGGTCCAGCGATCGAAGCGCAGCATGTCCATCACACCCACCGCGGGCAGCGCCGCGGCGAACAGATCGGGCCGCTGGTTGACCACCGCACCGACCAGCAGGCCACCGTTCGACCCGCCCTGAATGGCGAGGCCGTCCTTCCTGGTGATGCCCTGCGCGATCAGATACTCGCCCGCACCGATGAAGTCGTCGAACGTGTTCTGCTTGTTGGCGAGGCGGCCGCCGTCGTGCCACGCCTTGCCATATTCACCACCACCGCGAATGTTGGCGAGGACGAAGACACCGCCCTGCTCCATCCATGCGACGCGCGACGCGGAGAAAGCCGGGCCGTAGCTGACATTGAACCCGCCATAGCCCCAGAGCAGGGTCGGCGCCGGACCGGTCACGTCCTTACGCTTGACGATGAACATCGGCACCTTGGTGCCGTCCTTCGAGGTGAAGAAACGCTGTTCCACCCCGTATTTCGCGGGATCGAACGCCACCTTGGGCTGAGCCCAGACCGTCGCCTTGTCGGCCTTGACATCATAACGATAGACGGTCTTCGGCATGTTGAAGCTGGTGAACGAGAAGAACATCTCGCTATTGTCAGCATCGCCGCTCGACCCGGCGATGCTGCCGATGCCGGGCGTGGCGACCTTGCCCAGCAGCTTGCCGTCAAGCGCGTAGCGCCGCATCTCGTCCTTGGCATCGACCATGTAGCTGACCAGCAACTGCCCGCCGACGATGCCCGCGCCCTCCATCGTGGCCTTGTCCTCGGGGATCAGGTCGGTCACGACGGGGGTCGCCTGCGCGATGTCCATCGTCACCACCTTGCGCTTCGGCGCGCTCTTGTTGGTGGTCCAATAGAAGCGCGTGCCGACATTGCCGGCGAGGCTCCAGTTATTCTCGAGCCCGGCGATCAGCTTGCGCGGCTTGGCGCCGGGGGTCTTGAGATCGAGCAGCGTGATCTCATAGCGATCGTCGGTACCCTCGGTGGTGGTGATGACCAGCCAGTTGCCGTCATCGGTCACTTGCGCGAAATGGCCGCGCTTCGGGGTTTCCGGCGTGGCGTAGATCAACGTGTCGGCGCTCTGCGGCGTGCCGATCTTGTGGAAATAGACCGACTGGTTCTCGTTGAGCTGCTGGAACGCCTGTCCCTCGGCCGGTGCGGGGAAGCGGCTGTAATAGAAGCCCGACCCGTCCTTCGCCCAGGCGAGGTTGCTGAACTTCATCCATTTGACCTCGTCGTCCAGCGTCTTGCCGGTGGCGACGTCGAGCACCTTGACCGTGCGCCAGTCGCTGCCGCCGTCCTGGATGCCGTAGACGAGCAGCTTGCCGTCCTCCGAGGGAACCCATTCGGACAGCGCCGTCGCACCGTCCTTGGCCCAGCCATTGGGGTCGATCAGCACCCGGCCCGGGCCGTTCAGGCTGTCGCGGACCCACAGCACCGACTGGTTCTGAAGGCCGGTATTATGGCTGTAGAAATAATGCCCACCCTTGCGCGTGGGGGCCTCGAAGCGTTCATAGTCGAACAGTTGCTTGATCCGCGCCTTGAAGATGTCACGGCCGGGAAGCGTCGCCAGATAGGCATCGGTCACCTTGTTCTGCGCCTCGACCCAGGCCGCGACCTCCTTGTCGTTGCGCACGTCGTTCTCGAGCCAGCGATAGGGATCGGCGACCTTCTGCCCGAAGGATTCGTCGGTCACATCGACACGCTTGGTCTCGGGATAGGCGATCGGGGCAGACATCGTGCTGGGCGACTCCGGGCTGGCGTGAACGGCTGGGGCGGCGAAGAGCAGCGGGAGAGCGAGAAGCGGCGCGCGGCGCATTGGTATCTCCTGAAACGGGAACCGCGCACCCTATTGCCGCGCGACCGGCGGTCAAGCGCCGCCGTTACCCGTTCAGGAAAAGGCGCTGAGGCCTGTCGAGTAGCTGACCCAGCCCATCACCAGCAGCGGCAGCGTGGCGAAACCGATCGTCACCACATTCCCCGCACCATTTCGCGTGTTCGAACGCATCTCAACCTCCGGGCGAGGAATAGCCTCGCCATCTTGCCGGAGAGATAGGAAGTCGTTGCGGTTTCGAAAGGTTCAGCAAATCTTTCGAAGCGAAAATACCCGCTTTGCACATAGCAAAAGGGCGGCCGCACCGCAGTGGGACCGCCCTTTCGATTGGCTTGCGAGCGCGCGGATCAGGCCGCTTCGTCGAAGTCCTCGTCGCCCTGCACCGGGCCCGAATCCTGGCCCTTGGCCGAGACGTCGCGATCGACGAACTCGATGATCGCCATCGGCGACGCGTCCGAAGCGCGCGGGCCGGCCTTGATGATGCGGGTGTAGCCGCCGTTGCGGTCGGCGTAGCGCGACGCGAGCACGTCGAACAGCTTCACCAGCTGCGCATCGTCGAGCAGACGGGCATGGGCGAGACGGCGGTTCGAAAGACCACCCTTCTTCGCCAGCGTCACCAGCTTCTCGACGTAAGGACGCAGTTCCTTCGCCTTGGCGACGGTGGTGGTGATCTGCTCGTGCTTGATCAGCGCGGCCGACATGTTGCGGAACAACGCGGCGCGATGGGCCGAGGTACGCTGAAGCTTACGACCGCCGTACTTATGGCGCATGATTTCTTCCTTCGTTCGTTAGGGGGCCGTGCAAGGTACCCCATACCAGGCGGTGATAAGGGCCACCGCCCATAACCCGTTCAGAAGGTCACAAAGGTCACGGTGACTCGCGCTTGCGCGCGAGCCCGCCGGTTAACCCATGATTTCCTGTTCCAGCTTCTTGGCCATCTCTTCGATGTTCTCAGGCGGCCAGCCCGGGATTTCCATGCCGAGGCGCAGACCCATCGACGACAGCACTTCCTTGATTTCGTTCAGCGACTTGCGGCCGAAATTCGGGGTGCGCAGCATCTCTGCTTCGGTCTTCTGAACCAGATCGCCGATGTAGATGATGTTGTCGTTCTTGAGGCAGTTGGCCGAACGGACCGACAGCTCGAGCTCGTCCACCTTCTTGAGAAGGTAGCGGTTGATCGTCGCGGTGTCGCCCGCGCCACCTTCCGCCGCGGCCGGAGCGGCCACGCCGATCGGCGCCGAACGGGTGATCGCCGAGTCGTCGAAGTGGACGAACAGCGCGAGCTGGTCCTGCAGGATGCGCGCGGCATAGGCCACGGCGTCTTCAGGGGTCACGGTGCCGTCGGTCTCGACCGAGAGGCTCAGCTTGTCGTAATCGAGCTCCTGCCCGACGCGGGTGTTCTCGACCTTGTAGCTCACCTGACGGACCGGCGAGTAGAGCGCATCGACCGGGATCAGACCGATCGGCGCATCGGCCGGACGGTTCGCCGCGGCAGGGACATAACCCTTACCGGTATCGGCGACGAGTTCCATGTTCAGCGTCGCGCCGTCGTCGAGGTGACACAGCACCAGATCGGGGTTCATCACTTCGATGTCGCCCGAAACGGCGATGTCGCCGGCCTTGACTTCAGCCGGGCCGGTCGCGCTGAGCTGGAGGCGCTTGGCGCCCTCGCCCTGCATCTTGAGCGCGATCTGCTTCACGTTGAGCACGAGGTCGGTCACATCCTCACGCACGCCGGCGAGCGACGAGAATTCGTGAAGAACGTTCTCGATCTTGATCGAGGTCACCGCCGCACCCTGGAGCGACGAGAGCAGCACGCGGCGCAGCGCGTTGCCGAGCGTCAGGCCGAAGCCGCGCTCCAGCGGCTCAGCGACGAAGGTCGCCTTCCGCTTGCCGTCACCGCCCTTTTTCTCAAGGCCGTTCGGCTTCTTCAGTTCCTGCCAGTTCTTTGCGTTGACAGACACAGGCTTCCCCTGGGTTGGGCAGGACGGGGGGCAGTCCTGCCAGGATTGGAGCCGCCTCCGGCCCGGATCCGGCATCCCGGACCCGCGGCGGAGGCGGAAAGTCAAATCAGACGCGACGACGCTTGCTGGGGCGAACGCCGTTGTGCGGAATCGAGGTCACGTCGCGGATCGACGTGATCTGGAAACCAACCGCCTGCAGCGCGCGCAGAGCCGACTCGCGGCCCGAACCCGGACCCTTGACCTCGACCTCGAGCGTGCGGACGCCGTGCTCGGCAGCCTTGCGGCCTGCGTCCTCGGCGGCGACCTGCGCGGCGTACGGGGTCGACTTGCGCGAGCCCTTGAAGCCCATCATGCCGGCCGACGACCAGCTGATCGCGTTGCCCTGGGCGTCCGTGATCGTGATCATGGTGTTGTTGAAGCTGGCGTTCACATGGGCGACGCCGGCGGTGATGTTCTTGCGTTCGCGACGGCGAAGACGCTGCGGTGCTTGTGCCATTATTCAGTAATCCTTCGAATCTGCGAAGAAAGGCGGGCCACCGGTCAGGCGGCCCAGCGGCTTACTTCTTCTTACCAGCGATCGGCTTCGCCTTGCCCTTGCGGGTGCGCGCATTGGTATGCGTGCGCTGACCGCGAACGGGCAGACCCTTGCGATGACGCAGGCCGCGATAGCAGGCCAGGTCCATCAGGCGCTTGATGTTCATCGCGGTCTCGCGACGAAGATCACCCTCGACGGTGTAGGCGCCGTCGATGGTCTCGCGGATCTGAAGCACTTCCTGGTCCGACAGGTCCTGCACGCGACGCTCGGCAGCGATGCCCAGCTTCGTCGTGATTTCCTTGGCCTTCGCAGGGCCGATGCCGTGGATATACTGAAGCGCGATCAGTACGCGCTTGTTGGTCGGGAGGTTAACACCCGCAATACGTGCCATGAATCTTGTTCTCCCAGCTCCACGGGGCGTGCATGGCAGCAAACCCCATCTCGTAGCGTTGACCCGAAACGCAGTCGCGCGGCACACGCTCATAAGCGCTGCCGGTCGAACGGGTTTCGGAAGATGCGCGACATATGGAGTCGGACCCGCGCTGTCAAGCGCCGGAGCCGATGCGATTTCGCGTTACGGGGACATACACCATTTGGGCCGATCGGCCAAGCATGCCGGCACCGCACATTCGGGTCATTCGGCAGGCACCATGATCGTCGCGATCAGACCCGGATGATTGTCCTCAAGGACAAGCCGGCCGCCATGAAGCCGGGCGACGCTTTCGACCAACGCAAGACCAAGGCCCGCACCGGGGCTGCCGCGGGCGGAATCGAGACGGCCGAAACGGGCGAGTGCCTCGCCACGCTCCGCTTCAGTGATACCCGGCCCTCCATCCGCGACCGCGATCGCCATACCGCCCCCGGACGCCGCGGCCAGGCTCAGGACGATCCTGGTGCCGGGTGCATATTTGAGCGCGTTGTCGATCAGGTTCGCCAGCGCCTGCGACAGCAACTCGCGATGAACCGGAAACGGATCGGGCGGTTGCGCAGGCAAGGCCACCTCCAGCGTGGCGCCGGCATCTTCGGCGACCGGGGCATAGAGCTCGCCCAGCTCGTCGAGCATCGCGGCGAGATCGACCCGCTGGAAGGTCACGGCACCGCCAGCCTCGGCGCGCGAGATTTCGAGCAAGGTGCTCAGCATCCGAAGCATGGTGTCCGCTTCAGAGAGTATGCCGGCCAGCGCGCTATCGCGCACGGCCGTGTCGCTGGCAGCCGCTGCCTGCTCGGCGCGGCTGCGCAGGCGCATCAGAGGGGAGCGCAGGTCATGGCCGACGCTGTCGGTAACCACGCGCAATTCGCCGACCAGCCGCTCGATCCGCTCGAGCATACCGTCGACGCGCGCACCGAGGCGGTCGAATGCGTCGCCGCCCGTCGGCCGCAGTCCAACGCGGCGCGACATGTCGCCCGCCGCCGCGCCCTCGACCACATCGGCGATCCGATCCACACGCCGCGCAACATAACGGCTGAGGATCACCCCGCCCGCGACACCGAAGAGCACCGCGGCGGCGACCGCCAGGAGCAATGCGCGCTCGATCGCGCGCTGGGTCCGTTCCCAGTCATTGAGCAGGCGTCCGGCGACCAGATAGTCACGGCCGAGCCGACGCAGCTCGACCCCCGCCTCGCTTTGCGACCAGGGCTCGCCGCTGCCGATCACGCCGATCTCGAATCCCGGCCGCAGCGGGCGGGCGAGCCGGTCCGGCCCGACGCCGATCCGCCGTCGCCCCTGAGCATCGACGACCGCCGCGACGAGCGAGTTATCCGGGTCGTCGGCGCTGATTTCGGCGATCGCGGCATCCAGCGCGCGGATCCCGCCGGTGCGGTGCACCGAGGCGAGCGTATCGGTCTGTTGCGCGGCATCGCGGCGCAGCACGCCGATCGCGTCCTCGTGGGTCTGCTGCCAGATCAGCGCGGCAAGCGCGATCGCGGTGGCGATCGACAGCAGCGCGGCAAGCGCCGCGATCCGCACCGTGATCGGCAGGCGGCTCACCGGTCGACGGCCAGCCGGTAGCCCGCCCCACGCACGGTATGCAGGATCGGCGGCTCCATCCCTTCCTCCAGCTTGCGCCGGAGCCGGCCCATATGAACATCGACGACATTCGATCCCGGATCGAAATGATAGTTCCAGACCTTCTCGAGCATCATCGTCCGGGTCACCACCTGCCCGGCATTGCGCGCAAGATACTCCAGCAAGGCGAACTCGCGGCCGCCGATCGCGATCTGGCGCCCTTGCCGGGTGACCGTGCGTGCGACAAGATCGACCTCAAGATCGCCGACGACCAGCCTGGATGCCGGTGCGCTCCCACCCGCCGCCGATCCCGAGCGCCGCAGCAGAGCGCTCACCCGAGCGAGCAGCTCCGAAAAGGCAAAGGGTTTGGGAAGATAGTCGTCGGCACCGGCTTCCAGCCCGGCGATACGGTCGTCTACCGTTCCGAGCGCCGACAGGACCAGCACCGGCGTGCCGACACCGGCGGCGCGGATCGCGGCGATCATCGCCAGCCCGTCCAGCCCCGGCAGCATCCGATCGGCAACGATCGCGTCGAACAGGCCGTCACTGGCCAGGAACAGCCCGTCACGTCCGTCGCCCGTCTGCTCGACAGCGAAGCCTGCCTCCGCCAGCCCCTTGGCGACATAGGCGGCGGTGGCCGCGTCATCCTCGACGATCAGGATCTTTCGGGTCATCGTGCGCCTCGCCTCGCCGGGAAGCTAATCACGCAGAAAGCCGGCGGACAGGGGACTCCGCCGGCTTTCGACACGGTAGGAAAGACGGATCGTCCGGGCGTTACGATGCCTTCTTCGCCTTGTGCACCTTCTTCGCCTTGACCGTCTTGTGAACCTTGACCGTCTTCTCGGCCTTGGGCGCGGCGGTGGGCGTGCTGGCCATCGCCAGCGTCGGGGCGGCGATCAGCGACAGGGCAACGGCAGGGAGCAGGAGTTTGCGCATAGCTTGAGATCCACTCGTTTGCGGGAGAGGCATTGCGCCTCGCCCTGCCCCCGCTTCTAGACCCGGCTACCCGTCGTGGTGATGACCGGCAGATGAAAACTTCTTCATCTTGCAGCTTCGGCCGCCGCCTTGAGGCCCGGCATCTGCGCGCCGATCACCCCGTCCACCGCCGGAGCGAACCCGGCCAGCCCGGCCGGATGATAGCCGCCGGCGACATAGGTGACGGTCAGCTCCGTCCCCTGCCCGGCCGCCTTCAGCGAAAAGGTCATCGTCGCATTCACCGCGCCGCTCTGCAGCGGACCGAACGCGCCGGAGATACGCAGTGCCTTGCCGCGCACCGCATAGAGGGTGCGGCCATGCTCGACGCCGCCACCCGGCAGCTTCTCGCACCAGCAGCCCCCGGGGTTGGTATCCCAGCTGATGTTGGCGCTGTCGCCCGAATAGGTGTGGTCCTTGCTCCACCACAGCGCCGGTTTGGCGACGGTGTCCCACACCTTCTCGGGCGGGGCCGCGATGACCAGCTTGTGGGTCGAGACGAAGCCGCCCGGCTCCGACTTGGTCACCTCGGCCGCCGCGGGCCAGCCCGCCAGCAGCGCCGCCGCCACGATCATCTTGCGCATCGTTCCGCCCTCCTGCCCGCAAAGGCTGATCCTGCGGCGATGCGCCGTCAAATCATTTCGCGGGCGCATCCTTCGCCGCGACGCTGCGGTCGAGGAAGTCGAGGATCGTCTTCCACAGATGGACGCTGACACCCGGGCCGCCGACCTTGTGGGTCTGGCCGGGGTAGAGCATCACCTCGAACGGCACCGCCGCGCCCTGAAGCTTCGACATCATCACCGTCGAATGCTCCAGCACGACATTGTCGTCGGCCATGCCGTGAATCAGCAGCAACGGATCGCTGATCTTCGTGGCGTCGGCGATGGTATTGGCCTTGTCATAGGCGCCCTGCACCTTGCGCGGATCGCCCATATAACGCTCGGTATAATGGGTGTCGTAGAGTTCCCACTTGCTCACCGGCGCGCCCGAAACGCCCGCCGCGAAAGTGCCCGGCGCGGCCTGGAGCATCTTGAGCGTCATATAGCCGCCATAGGACCAGCCATAAGTGGTGATCTTGGCCGGATCGACGAAGTCGAGCGTCTTGAGATAGGCGGCACCGGCCAGCTGGTCCTGAACCTCTACCCCGCCCATCGCCTGGAACAGGTGATCCTCGAACGCCTTGCCGCGATTGGCCGCGCCGCGATTGTCGAGGACGAACCAGATATAGCCGCGATCGACGATGTATTGTGGAAGCGCGCCCGTCCACTGACGGCTGACCTGCTGCGAATGCGGGCCGCCATAATGCTGGAAGAACACCGGGTATTTCTTGCCCGGCTCCAGCTTGGGCGTGATCATCTCCCAGTGCAGGACGGTGCCGTCGGCGGCCTTGATCGTCCCGAACTGCTTCGCGCGATGCGCGGCGAGATAGGGCGCATAGGGGTGATCGCCCGCGACCTTGTTCTCATTGACCCAGGCCAGGCGCTTGCCCGCCGCGTCGGTCAGCATCACCTGAGTCGGTTGATCGCCCTTTGAGCGGGTGACGACCATGCGGCTCGCGGTGTCATTGGTCTTGGCGGCGTACCAATATCCCGGCTCGCTGATCCGCGTCACCGCACCGGGCTTGCTCAGATCGACGGTGTAGAGGTGCCGTTCGAGCACCCCGTCCTTGTTGCCCAGGAAGGTCACCCGCCCCTTCGCCTCATCCACGCCGACCAGCTCGGCGACTTCCCACTCGCCCTTGGTCAGCTGGGTCCAGCTGCCATCCTTGAGACGGTAGAGATGGCCATGACCGTCACGTTCGGACCACCAGATCAGGCTGCCGTCCTTGAGCGGGCGATAGGCGTCGGACAGGTTGACCCAGCTGCGCTCGCCCGACTTCTCGCTGAACAGGATGCGCGACGTGCCGGTGGCGGGGTCGACCGCGAGCATGTCGAGCACGGTCTGCGCACGGTTCTGGCGCTGGACCAGCAGCATCTTGCCGTCGGGCGTCCAGTCGACACGGGCGAGGTAGATGTCGGTCTCGGTGCCGAGGTCGACCTTCACCTTGCCACTGCCGTCAGGGTTGATGACGTAGAGGTCGACCAGCACGTTCGCGGTGCCCGCCTTGGGGTAGCGCTGGTCATAGACCCGCGTCCCCTCCGCGCCGATCGCCGCGCGGCTGACGATGCCGACCGGCGTCTCGTCGAAGCGCTGGACGGCGATACGCTTGTCGTCGGGCGACCACCAATAGCCGGTGCGACGCCCCATCTCTTCCTGCGCGACAAACTCCGCCTCGCCGAAATAGACATTGCCCTTGCCCTCGGTCGTCGCCTTGCTCTCCGCGCCGGTGGCGAGGTTGAGCACCACCAGATTCTGGTCGCGGACATAAGAGGCAAAATGACCGCCGGGGCTGATCTCGGGGTTCAGCTCGCCCGCCTCGCTCTTGGTCAGCCTCCGCACGTCGCCGGTCAGCGTCGCGAGATAGAGGTCGCCGTCGAGCGGCACGAGGATCGCCTTGCCGTCGGGCGCCCAGTCATAGGCGACGATCCCGCGCGTCCCGCCGACGCGCGCGCGCTCGCGCTGCATCTTCTCCGCCTCGGACAGTTCGGCGCCGGTGCCGACCTTCTTGCTGTCGACCAGCATTCGCCACTCGCCCGTGGCGGTGTCCATCGCCCACAGGTCGTAGCGGTCGCGATCCTCGGCGCGGTTGCGCAGCACCGTCACATATTTGCCGTCGGGCGAGAGTTTCAGCGCGCGCGGATTGCTGCCCGCCAGGTCGGGGCTGGCGAAGACGCGCTCCAGCGTCAATTTCTGCGGCGTCGCCTGTTGCGCTTCAGCCGGCATCGCCCACACGCCCGCCATCATCACACCCGCCAGCCATCGCTTCATCAAAACCTCTCCGGAACAAGGCAGCGCTTATTGCGGAGCGTTCACGAGCGGTAAAGCGCCACGGCGGTTGAAGGGCAAAAGGTTTGGGGGAATATCCATTCACGGAACGGACGCGTAACGGTGCGAGTTGTCGCGCAGTCCAGTAAAAGAGGAACAATCATGACCAAGCGAATGACCAAAGGCATCGCTACCCTCGCTCTCATGGCGACAGTCTTTGCGCCGATCGCGGCCGCCGCGCAGGAGAACGACCTGCAGGGCATCCGGTCGAGCCGGGGCGACTCCGAGCTGCGCCAGCGTGGCTACAAGCTCGAGAAGACATCGGGCGATTCGCAATTCTGGTGGAATTCGCGCACCGACACCTGCATCCGCGTCAAGGTGTGGCGGGGCCGGTACGAGACCATCTCGGGCGCGTCCAAGTCCGATTGCGGCAAGGGCGGTCCTTCGGCCGGAGTCGTGGTCGGCGCCGCTGTCGCGATCGGCCTGATCGCCGCGCTCGCGAGCAAGAAGGACAAGGGTCCCGACTATAAGCGCGGCTACGACGACGGCCTGAACGGCAACCCCTATGATCGCAATGGCAACGACCGCTATCGCGAAGGCTATCAGGCCGGCGAGACCGAGGCACAGAAGCGTCCCGATCCGCAGCGCGATCCCGACTATAAGCGTGGCTATGACGACGGTCTCTACGGCAGAAACTATGACCGCCGCGGTAACGACCGTTACCGCGAAGGCTATCAGGCTGGTCAGAACGACGCGCGTCGCCCCGATCCGCAACGCGATCCCGACTATAAGCGCGGCTATGACGATGGTCTGTATGGCAGAGCCTATGACCGCCGCGGCAACGACCGCTATCGGGAGGGCTATCAGGCCGGTCAGACCGACGCGCGTCGCCCCGATCCGCAACGCGACCCCGAGTACAAGCGCGGCTATGACGACGGCCTCTACGGCCAGACCTATGACCGCCGTGGCAACGACCGTTACCGCGAAGGCTATCAGGCTGGTCAGAATGACTCGCGCGACCGCCCGGACGACCGCGGATCGCTCCGCAACGTGCCGCAGGTCTCACGCGACGCCTGCGCCCGCCGCGCCGACGAGGACCTGAATTCGCGTCGTGGAACGAGCGTTCCGGTCAGCGCCCGCGAACTCAACCGCAATGAGTGGGAGGTCGTGGTCGAAACCGGGCGCGAGCGTTCGCGCTGCACGGTCGATTCGCGCGGTTATGTGCGCAACCTGACCACCTACTGACCCAGCTCGGGCCGCGCTTCCGACAGGACGAAGCGCGGCCCGGGACCATTGGCCGCCATCCGGTCGTCGCGATTGTAAAGCCCACAGGTCTTGAGCGACAGACAGCCGCAGCCGATGCAGCTGTCCAGCGTCTCCCGCGTCCGCTCGAGCAGCGCGATCCGCCGGTCGATCTCCTTGCGGAAATGGCGACTGATCCGCTCCCAGTCCGCCTGGGTCGGGGTTCGTCCCTGCGGAAGCTGCGCCAGCTCGGCGCAGATCTCCTCGATCGTCAGCCCCAGCTTCTGTGCGATCAGCGTGAAGGACAGGCGCCGGATGTCCGACCGCAGGAAGCGGCGCTGATTGCCGCCGGTGCGGATCGGCGAGACCAGCCCCCGCCCCTCGTAGAAGCGGATCGCGGAAACCGACAGGCCGGTCCGCGCCGCCAGATCGCCGATCGTCAGCAGGTCGCAGCCGCGCATGCCCCGTCCTCGCAAATTTGTGCTTGATCTCAACTTAAGTTGAGGTTGTACCGGGAACGGGCAATCACGCAACCGCAAAGGATATGTGGATGTCCGGCCCGATCATCGAACACGTCAACCTCACCGTCACCAACCCCGCGCGTACCGCAGAGCTGATGGAGCGGCTTTTCGGCTGGCACATCCGCTGGGAGGGGCTCGCGCGCGACGGCGGCACCTCGATCCATGTCGGCGACGAGCGCTTCTACATCGCGCTCTACGCACCCCCGGGCGAACCGGAGGCGCGTTTCCCGAAGGGCGCGCCGCTCAACCATGTCGGCATTCTGGTCCGCGACCTCGACGCGATCGAGGACAAGGTCACGCAGGCCGGGCTGAAACCATTCGCGCATGGCGACTATTCGCCCGGCCGCCGCTTCTACTTCCTCGACTATGACGGGATCGAGTTCGAGATCGTCTCCTATGGGTGAGTCCACGACAATCCTCCCCCCGGCGGGGGAGGATTGGCGCGACTTCGCTATGCCCCGCGCGGCAGCGGGGTGGCGCAAAGGCTGAGCATGCGGCTGGCGATCTCGCGCTCACCCATCACCACGTCACCCGCCCCCGCCGCCTCGAGATGCGCGACCTCGGCATCCGAATGGGCGCGAGCGACGATGGCGATGTCGGGACGGACCCTGCGCACCGCCTCGACCACCGCGCCGCCCTCGAACCCTTCGGGGATCGCGATCAGCAGCTTGCTCGCCCGCTCGATCCCTGCGGCCTCCAGTGCCGCCGGGTCGAGCGCGTTGCCGCGCACCACGTTGAGGCCCGCTTCCTTCGCTTCATTGGCGGTATCGGGCTGATCCTCGATCAGGATGAAGCTGCGGTCGCGCGCCTTCAGGTCGCGCGCGATCAGCTTCCCGACCCGGCCATAGCCGATCAGCACGACATGGTCGCGCAGATCGCCGGTGTCCGCGGGTGCCTCCACCGGATCGGTCTTCTCCTGCCGTTTGGGCACGAACCAGTTGAAGAGGAACGGGTTGACGAAGATCGACAGCAGCGCACCTGCCAGGATCAGGTCACGGCCCGCTGGGGGCAGGATCGCGAGACTGGTACCGAGCGTGGCGAGGATGAACGAGAACTCGCCGATCTGCGCGAGGCTCGCCGCGGCGGTGATCGCGGTGCGGTGGTTATGCTTGAGCGCGCGCACGATCAGATACGCCGCAAGCGACTTGCCGAACACGATGATCAGCACCGTCGCGATCAGCGGCAGCGGCTGCTCGACGATCACCGACGGATTGAACAACATGCCGACCGAGACGAAGAACAGCACCGCGAACGCGTCGCGCAGCGGCAGCGTCTCTTCGGTCGCCTGACGGCTGAGCGGCGTTTCGCCCAGGATCATGCCGGCGAAGAAGGCGCCGAGCGCGAAGGACACGTCGAACACCACTGCGGCACCGAACGCGACGCCGAGCGCGATCGCGAGCACCGCAAGGCGGAACAGTTCGCGAGAACCGGTATGCACGACCCAATGCAGCGCCCAGGGGATGACCCGGCGCCCGACCAGCAGCATCACGACAAGGAAGCCGGTGATCTTGAACGCGGTCTGGGCGAGCGGCACGAGCAGTGCCGACCAGGTCGCGGGCGCATCGCCCTTCACCACCTCCGCCAGCGCGGGCAGCAGCACCAGCGCGAGCACCATCACCAGATCCTCGACGATCAGCCAGCCGACCGCGATCCGCCCACGCTCGGTATCGACGATCCCGAACCCCTGAAGTGCGCGCAGCAGCACCACCGTGCTGGCGACGGATAGAGCGAGGCCGAAGACGAAGCCGGCGAGCGGGTCCCAGCCCATTGTCCAGCTCAGCCCCATGCCCATCAGCACGGCTGACGCGATCTGCACGATCGCGCCAGGCACCGCCACTTTCCGCACCGCGAGCAGATCGCGTAGCGAGAAGTGGAGGCCAACGCCGAACATCAGCAGGATCACGCCGATCTCGGCGAGTTCGGCGGCCAGGTCGCCGTCTCCGACGAAACCCGGTGTGTAGGGGCCGACCATGATACCGGCGAGCAGATAGCCGGCGATCGGCGAGACTTTCAGCTTATGGGCGATCGACCCCATGATGAAGGCAATGACGAGGCCGGCGACGATGGTGGCGATGAGCGGCGTGTGATGCATAGGCAATGATGTCCCTGTTTGGTGCCCGGGCCGTCAATGCGGCCCGGGAGTATGCGGCTCACTACTCGGTCGTTGCGCCGACCAGTGCCGCGGCGATCGCGGCGCTTCCGGCAATCCCGCTCCAGATCGCGGGTGCAAACCACCAGGGCGGCCGCTTGTTGCGTGGCGTTTCCATGACATTCTCCCAGTTGCGCCGCCCGCAGGCGGCGGGTTGGCAAGGGGAAGGTCAGGAAAGCGGCGGACCACGCGGGCTGCCGTCCAGAACAGGGGGCGACGACAGCGCGGGCGCCGACGTCAACGGCTTGGGGGGGGAAGGAAGAGCGTATTTGGGCGCTGCGGGCGCGACGGCCAGAGGCGCAAGCGCGATCGCGCCGCCCTGCCCGCTTGCCGGCTCATCGTCGCGACGGACGATCTCGGCCACGATGCGTGGCTGCGCACGGCTGGGCTGGAGCGCGACCGCGGTGGTCGCCGGGTTGAACGCGGAGCCATAAGCGGTGGTGCGTGGTACCCCGCCGAACATCAGCGAGGACAGCAGCGCGGTAACGAGCGCAAGCCAGAGTGACGCGAGTTTGAGCGGCAACCGAGGCCGCTGCGTCTTCGCTGTCAGGATCATCCGGTTCGCCACAAGGCGAAAATAATGCGACTCGGCTGAAATTCAACGCGCCGAAACGAAACGGGGCGCGGAAAGCATAGCCTTCCGCGCCCCGCACTGTTCGTTTGCGAACGGCTTACTCAGCCGCTGCGACGTCCTTCGACGGACGCGGGTCGCGGCGCTCGGCGATGCGCGCCGACTTGCCGGTGCGGCCACGCAGATAATAGAGCTTCGCACGACGCACGACGCCGCGGCGGACGACTTCGATGCTGTCGATGTTCGGCGAATAGAGCGGGAAGACGCGCTCGACGCCCTCGCCGAACGAAATCTTGCGAACGGTGAAGTTGCTGCCCATGCCCTTGTTGGCGCGGGCGATGCAGACGCCTTCATAGTTCTGAACGCGGGTGCGCTCGCCTTCGACGACCTTCACGCCGACCTTCAGCGTGTCGCCGGGGCGGAAATCGGGGATCTTCTTGTCGGCCAGGAACTTCGCGACGTTCTCGGCCTCGATCTGCTGGATGAGGTTCATCTCATTCGTCCTTCTTTTGCCGCGCGCCAGAGGGAGACTGGACCCGAGCGCCCTCATGGCGCTCCCAAAGATCCGGCCTCCTTAGCCGTGTATCGATCTCTGCCTGTTGCTTTCGCCAGGCCGCGATCTTCGCATGATCCCCCGATCGCAGCACTTGCGGGATCGTGCGCCCTTCCCATTCGACGGGCCGGGTATACTGCGGATATTCGAGCAAGCCGCTTTCGAAGCTTTCCTCGACCCCGCTGGAAGGCGCGCCCATTACGCCGGGAAGCAGGCGAATGCAAGCGTCAAGCAGCACCAGCGCCCCCATCTCCCCGCCCGAGAGGATATAGTCGCCGATCGAGACCGGCTCGATGCCGCGCGCCTCGAACAGACGCTCGTCGAAGCCCTCGAACCGGCCGCACAGGATCGACACCCCAGGACCCGCCGCCAGCGCACGCACCCGCTCCTGCGTCAGCGGCGCGCCGCGCGGGGTCATCGCCAGCATCGGGCGGTCGTAACCCACGCTGTCACATGCCGCCGCGAGGATATCCGCCTTGAGCACCATCCCCGCTCCGCCGCCCGCTGGCGTATCGTCGACCGTGCGGTGCTTGTCGGTGGCAAAATCGCGGATCTGGACGGTGTCGAGCGACCATTTCCCTTCCGTGAGCGCACGTCCGGCGATCGAGGTGCCGAGCGGACCCGGAAACATCTCCGGATAGAGGGTCAGGACGGTGGCGGCGAAGCTCATTGCGTCAAATTGTCCAGTCTTCGATGCGAAGCCCGGGCACCTCCCGGAAATCGCGAACATTGTGCGTCACCAGCGTCGCGCCGAGCGCGAGCGCGTGGGCGGCGATCAGCCGGTCGAACTTGCCCCGCGCTTTCCGTGCAGCCGGAAAGCGCCGCGCCGCACCCGCGTCGAACGGCAAGACGGCGACGCTTTCGGCAAAAGCGTCCGCCGACGCAAGCGCGCCCTGCGCCAGTTCGGCGAGCGTTACGGCGGAGATCGCCACCCCCTCCTCCCGCTTCGCCCGCAGCGCGACGCGGCAGCCGGGATCACGCAGGATGCGGATGCAGATATCCGTATCCAGCAGGAAACGGGTCATTTGAGCGCCTTTACTTCCCCGGCTGCGGCGCGAAACGCAGCGCCTGGATCGTCGGTGGATTGGTTGGCGCGAGCAGGATCTGGCCGTCAAGCTTGCCCTTCTCGCAGTTCCAGCGGAAGCCGGTCGAGAGATTTCCGGTCGGCGCCAGCGGCTCGGCGGTGGCGCACTCGCCCACCAGCCCCTTGATCCGCGCGAACTCCTTCGCCCAATTCTCCGCCGAGCGATCGAGCAGGAAGTTCATGGCAAGCTTGCCCTCGAGCGGCTTGAGCTCGCCCGCCTGATAGGCGGCGCGCGAAGCATCCTGCATCGTGCCCAGCAGCGGGTTGAGCGGGATTTCGCGCGGAGCGATCGCATTATGGCGGGCGAGCGCCCACAGCGACTGCCACACTGGAACCGACGGCCCCTGATAGGTGCGGTTGGCAAAGCCGAACGCCGCGGTTCCGGTCTCCGGCGCGAGCACCACGAAGCTGCCATAACCCGGATAGCCGCCACCATGCGCCAGCGTCAGGCCGAGGTTGCAGTCCGGGGTGACACGAAAGCCCATGCCATAGGCGGTGGCATGAACACAGTGATCGTCTTCCGCCGCGCCGGGCCGCGGGATGATGCGCACGAAGTTCAGCCCCTGCGCCATTTCGCGCACCGTCGCCCGCCTGACCGGGCCGGTCTCGGCGCCGTCGCGCGCCGGCCAGGCGGAGAGCAGGAAGGCGACCCATTTCGCATAGTCGTTCGCGGTGGTGACGAGCCCGCCCATCGCCCCGAACGCGCCGTCGCGCATCTGCGGCTCCTCGACCCAGCGTTCATTCTCCCAGCGATAGCCAACCGCCAGCTTGTCCTTCGGCACGTCGCCCACCTCATAGGTCGAGGCGGCCATGCCCAGCGGGCGCAGGATCGTGTCGCGGATATAGGCCTGATAGGGCTTGCCCGAGACGTTGGAGACGATGCGGCCGAGCAGCGCATAGCCATAGTTGGAATATTCGTGCTGGCTCTGCCCGACGCGGCTCCATGGTACGCCCGCCGAGATCATCGCGCTGAACTCCGCCTCGGTCAGGACCTGTTGCCGGTCGCCCCAGGGATCATCGGTGACCATGCCGCCGACATGCTGGAGCAGATCGCGGATGCGGATACGCGGGCTGTCGCTGGTGGGATATTTCCAGCCGCGCATCTCAGGCACGTGCTTTTCGGCCAGATCATCGAGCGACAGCTTGCCGTCATCGCGCAGCTTGAGGATGGCGAGCGCGGTGAACGCTTTGCTCATCGATGCGATGCGGAAGCGGGTGTCCATCATCACCGGCGCACCACCGATCGTCTGAACGCCCCGCATCGATGAAAGGACGATCTTGCCGTCCTTGACCACCGCATAGACGAGGCCCGGCACCGGGGTACGTTCCTCGAATTTAGTAAAGGCGTCGCCGACTTCGACGACCGCGGCGGGCGGAAGCTGCGAAACGGTCTGCGCTGCGGCGGGCAGCGCGACAGACGCGGCAAGGATGGCGAGCGGGCGGATCAGACGGTTCATCATCCGTCGAGGCAACCAGAGAAACTCGTGCTTTGGAAGCGAAATCAGCCGTTGCGGCCGCTGCGCAGCGCCTCGGCCCAATCCTCCCGCCCCTCACGCTCAGCCTTGGCGGCTGCAGACAGGTGATCATAGGGAATCGCGCACAGCTCGACCGTGGTGCCGCTCACCAGCGCGTAGCGGGCGAGCGGGTCGCCATTCTCGACCGAATAGAAGGCCGGGTGGTCGTCGGTATAGGCCTGAAGCCCGACGCTGCCGGGGTTGGCGATGGTGCGGCCATCGGGAAGCGTCATGACGCGGGCGACATGGGTGTGGCCGCACAGGGTCAGCGCCGCCGCGGCGCCGCCGAGCCGCTCCACGATCTCGGCATCGGATGCATCGCGCAAGCCGATGCCCTCGACGCTGTGGATCAGATGCTCGACATCGCTGCGCGGGCTGCCGTGGACGCAGAGGATAGCCCCCATTTCCGTCATCCCGGCCCCCGTGCCGGGATCCACATCGCCGCGAGCGATGCCATCGAGGCTCAAGCGCATCGCCTGCCGACCGGTGGATCCCGGCACAGAGGCCGGGATGACGGTAAGCGCTTCGGGTTGATCCGCCAGCCAGGCGAGGTGCGCGTCGCTCAAACAGCCGCGCGCGAACCGGTCCGACGCGTTCATCCGGTCGAGCGAATGCGTGAGCAATTGCCGCTCGTGATTGCCCGCGATCGTCGGCCAACCCTCCCGCATCAGCAGATCGGCGGTTTCGGCGGGCCAGAGCGGGCCGGACAGACTGTCGCCCAGATTGACGAAGCCGGTCGCACCGGCGGCCCGGGCATCGGCGATGACCGCTTCAAGCGCGGGAAGATTTCCGTGGATGTCGGAGAGGACTGCCAGCATCGCGCCGGCTATTCAGCCCAGCCGTCAGCGACGGTCAGCGTCGCCGCATCCCAGCGCGGTACCGCGGCGGGCTTCATCGGGATCATGAAGCGCTTGGCGCCCTGATTTTCGACCGGGGTCCGCTCGATCTCGACCACATCGCCCGCGCCGAAATTCTCGACCGCGACGACGGTGCCAATCGCCTCCCCGGTTTCGGAGACCGCAGCGAGGCCAATCAGATCGGCATGATAATATTCGCCGTCTTCAAGCGGCGGCAGCGCTGTGCGCGGCACAGTCAGTTCGATGCCGCGCATCTTCTCGGCAGCGGTCCGGTCGGCGATTTCGGCGAAACGGGCAATGGCACCGTTATTGCCATGCCGTACCGATTTGAGCGTCAGCGCACCGCTGTTGAAACTGCGGTGCACCGACAGGTCCTCGGCGAAGACCTTGAGACGGACCTCCCCTGTCACACCGTGCGCGCCGATGATGACGGCGAGCGTGACAGGGGCGTCCTTGGTCAAGGGTCAGCCCTCGGCCTTTTCCTCGGTCGCGTCAGCGGCCGAAGCTTCTTCAGCAGCGGCTTCAGCGGCCGGGGTTTCCTCGGCAACCGCTTCGGCAACCTGCTCGGCTTCCGCAGTCGGCTCTTCGGTCGCGGCTTCGACTTCGGCGGCGACGACCTCGACGGCCTCGGCCTGGGCTTCCTCGACAGCCTCGGGCTCGGGCGCCGGCGCGGCGGCAGCGGCTTCAGCAGCGGCCTTCGCCTCTGCAGCGGCTTCCTCGGCGGCCTTCAGCTTCTCGGCACGCTCTTCAGCGCGCTCGACGGCCTTCTCGCCCGGCTTGCCCTTGTTCGGGTTGTTCTTGGCTGCGCGCTCCTTGACGCCGGTGACGTCGAGGAAACGGGCGACGCGGTCGGTCGGCTGCGCGCCGACGCTCAGCCAATGCTTGGCGCGGTCGGTGTCGAGCTTGATGCGGTCCGCATTGTCCTTGGCGAGAAGCGGGTTGTAGGTGCCGATCTTCTCGATGAACTTGCCGTCACGCGGCGAACGCGCGTCGGCAACGACGATGCGGTAATAAGGGCGCTTCTTCGAACCGCCACGCGACAGACGCATGCTGAGTGCCATTGGTAGTCTTCCTTCTTAAAAGTCTGAAATTAAATTACTTTTTCTTGTTCAAAAGCTTTGCCAGCTCGGGCGGAATCTCGCCGTCGCCGGGCAGGCCGGGGATGCCGCCGCCCGGGCCGCCAAGCTTGCCCATCATCTCGCCCATCTGCGGGCCGCCAAGCGCGTTGCCGAGGCCGCCCATGCCACCCTTGCCGAGCATCCCGAGCATGCCCTTGAGGCCGCCCATCTTCTTGATGCGCTTCATCGCGGTGGACATTTCGAGGTGCATCTTGAGCAGCTTGTTCACGTCCTGAACGGTCGTGCCCGAACCCTTGGCGATGCGGATCTTGCGCTTGGCGTTGATCAGCTCGGGCTTGGTGCGCTCCTTGGGCGTCATCGACGTGATCATCGCGTCCATGCGGAGCAGGATACGCTCATCGACCGCGCCATTGGCCATCGCCTGCTGCGCCTTCTTCATGCCGGGGATCATCCCGGCGAGCGCGCCGAGACCGCCCATGCGGCGCATCTGCGCGAGCTGGCCGCGCAGGTCGTTCATGTCGAACTGGCCCTTGGCGAGCCGCGCCGCCATCTTCTCGGCGTCTTCTTGCTCGATCGCCTGAGCGGCCTTCTCGACCAGCGAGACGACATCGCCCATGCCCAGGATACGGCCGGCAACACGCTGCGGGTGGAAGGGCTCGATCGCGTCGAGCTTTTCGCCGACGCCGGCGAACTTGATCGGCTTGCCGGTGACGGCACGCATCGAGAGGGCCGCACCGCCACGCGCGTCACCGTCCATGCGGGTGAGCACGACGCCGGTGAGCGGCACCTGATCGCCGAAGCTCTGCGCGACGTTGACCGCGTCCTGACCGGTCAGGCTGTCGACGACGAGCAGGATTTCCTGCGGCTTGGAGATGTCGGCGACCGCCTTCATCTCGTCCATCAGCTGCTGGTCGACGTGCAGGCGGCCCGCGGTGTCGAGCATCAGCACGTCGAAGCCCTGAAGCTTCGCGGCCTGAAGCGCGCGGCGGGCGATATCGACCGGCTGCTGCCCCGCGACGATCGGGAGCGTCGCGCCCTCGATCTGCGTGCCGAGCACGGCGAGCTGTTCCTGCGCGGCCGGGCGATTGACGTCGAGCGACGCCATCATCACCTTCTTGCCCTGCTTCTTCAGCAGCCTGGCGATCTTGGCGGTGGTGGTGGTCTTACCCGAGCCCTGCAGACCGACCATCATCACGACGGCGGGCGGGGTGACGTCGAGCGCGAGCTCGGCCGTGTCCGGCCCCAGCATCTCGATCAGCGCGTCGTTGACGATCTTGACGACCTGCTGGCCCGGCGTGACCGAGCGCAGCACCTTTTCGCCGACCGCCTGCTCAGTGACGGTCTCGACGAACTGGCGAGCGACGGGGAGTGCGACGTCGGCCTCGAGCAGCGCGATACGCACTTCGCGCATCGCGGTCCGCACATCGGCTTCGGTCAGCGCGCCACGGCCCTTGAGACGGTCGAATACGCCGCCAAGCCGCTCGCTCAGACTATCGAACACTCGCTTCTCCAATTCTTCCCAAGTCCGAAACGCATAAAACGCCGGCGGACGAAACCTCGTCGGCCAGCGTGCCCTTGGGCAACATGCGTCGCGTTCCTGGGAACGGTCGGAGGCGCGCTTAGCCGGAAACGAAGATAGGTGCAACCTCTACCCACTTTAACTCCATCTACACTCTCGACGTGGAAAATCCCGCGATTGACAGGGGTGGGAGATTTGCCGGCATGGCGCTGGATCTCGACAAGCAAGACGAAATCAGGAACGCAGCGCCGGGCACGGACCTGATCACGGGGGCCATCAGCGTCGCCGCGATCCTGATGTTCGTGGGCACGGGCAGCTCGGTCCTGTCCAAGACGCTCAAACACTATTTCGAGGGCGGCGCGCCGGCGGATCGCACGCTGGTGATCGCGCTGCTGCTCAACGTCGCGCTGATCCTGTTCGGCTGGCGCCGCCACACCGCGCTGCGCCATGAGGTGCGCATCCGCGCCGCCGCCGAAGAGCGCGCGCACATGTTGGCGAGTCGCGATCCGCTGACGGGCTTTCTCAACCGCCGCAGCCTGAACGAGGAAGGCGCGGCGATGTTCATGCGCGCGCACAACCGCCGCAAGGCGATGGCGCTGATGATCGTCGACCTCGATCACTTCAAGACGATCAACGATATGCACGGCCATGCGGTCGGCGACGCCCTGTTGCGCGCCGTCGCGGGCGAAATCGCGAACGCCATGCCTCCGGTAGCCCTGACCGCTCGACTGGGCGGCGACGAATTCGCATGCGGCTTCCTGTTCGATCCGGCACACCCCGATACGGTCGAGCGGATCGCCGAGAAGCTGGTCGCGCGCCTCTCCCAGCCGATCGAGGCCGACGGCTTCCGGCTCCATATCAGCTGCTCGGTCGGCGTCGCGCGATCCGACTTCGACTGCCAGAGTATCGATGCGTTGCTGCGGTCTGCTGATATTGCGATGTATGTCGCGAAGAAGTCGGGGCGAAACCGCTATGCGTGGTTCGACCAGTCGATGGAACGCGAGCTGCAGACGCGCAACGAGCTCGAATCGGGGCTGCGCGCCGCGATCCCGCGCGGCGAAATCGTCCCCTATTTCGAGCAGCAGATCGACCTCGCCTCCGGCAAACTCTACGGCTTCGAGGTTCTCGCCCGCTGGGAACATCCGACGCGCGGGCTGATCAGCCCCGAGCTGTTCATCCCGATCGCCGAGGAAACCGGCCTGATCGCCGAGATGTCGCTGTCGATCATGCACCAGGCCTTCACCGCGGCGCGCGATTGGGACCCGGCGCTCAACCTGTCGGTCAACATCTCGCCCTGGCAGCTGCGCGACGCCTGGCTGTCGCAGAAGATCATCAAGGTGCTGACCGAGACCGGCTTCCCCGCCCATCGGCTGGAGCTCGAGATCACCGAGAGCGCGCTGTTCGAGAACCTGGCGCTCGCCCAGTCGATCGTCGGCAGCCTCAAGAACCAGGGCGCCAAGCTGGCGCTGGACGATTTCGGGACCGGCTATTCCAGCCTCGCGCACCTGCGCGCGCTGCCCTTCGACCGGATCAAGATCGACAAGAGCTTCGTGATCTCGCTCAATGAGAGCGCGGACTCCGCAGCCATCGTCAATGCGATCGTCAGCCTGGGCGAGAGCCTCAACCTGCCGATCACCGCCGAGGGCGTCGAGGATGCTGCGATCGAAGCACGGCTGAAGGCGCTCGGCTGCTCCAAGGCCCAGGGTTGGTATTATGGCAAGCCGCTCTCGGTCGCGGGTGCGCGGCGGATGCTGGCGGAAAAGAGGCTGCTGGTGCAGCAGGCCCAGACACCCGCAACGGTCACGCCCGTCGTCCAGATCGCGCCCGACGGCGAACGCCGGGCGAGTTGACCTCCCCCTTCTCCCGGCGCCCGGCCTGATCTAGACGTACGCGACGCACCGGGAGAGGTGAGGACAATGGCCGTCGATCGACGCATAGTGCTGGCAGCCCTGGCAGGAGGTGCCGGGGGCGTCCTTGCGATCCGCACCCTGATGGCGCGGCCATTGCAGCCCGGCCCCTCTGCATTGCCCGCGACGCCGGCTCGGCCCAACCTCTACAATTGCGAGGGCTGCGAAGCCGTGGGCGAGCGCCCCGCCGGAACGCTCCGCGCAACGGTCGAGCTGGCTGACCCGGGCGAACCGGGTGAGCGGATGATCCTGACCGGACGGGTCGTGACCGCGGACGGCACTACCCCCGCTCCAGGCGTGGTCATCTACGCGCACCACACCAACAGTGATGGCCTGTACGCGAACGGATCGAACGAGAGCATGTGGAGCCGCCGCCATGGCCGGCTGCGCGGCTGGGCGCGCACCGGTGCGGACGGGCGCTATACCTTCAACACGATCAAGCCCGCCCCCTATCCCGACCGGACGATGCCCGCGCACGTCCATCTGTTCGTCGGCGAGCCCGGCCAGCGGCCCTATTATATCGACGACGTGGTGTTCGAGGGCGAGTTCGGCGTCACTCCCGCCTATCGCAAGGCGTGCGAGCTGCGCGGCGGCGACGGGGTCATCCGGCTAGGCAGGACTTCGAACGGCATCCTGCTGGCGCAGCGCGACATCAGGCTGGAAACGCACCCGGCCTGATCAGGCAATTCATGCCTGATCATCACCCGGCAGAGTTACCATCCGGCATCCGGACGCTTCAGATACTCGCGCTCGGCAGGCGTGGACTCGCGGCCGAGCGCGGCGTTGCGGCTGGGGAAGCGGCCGAACTGTTCGATCACCACCGCATGATCGATCGCGTACTTCACCTGCTCGTCCTTGCCGATTGCCGCCATCTTGGCGATGCAGAGCTTCTGCGCCTCCGGGCTCTCGGCATGCATCAGCGGCATGTAGAGAAAGACGGCGCGATCGGCGGGTAGTTTTGCGTCCCAGCCCTTGCCGATCGCTTCGAGCGTCAGCGACAGCGCCAGCTTGTCCGCGGCATAGGCCTGTGCCGTGCCGCGATGCATGTTGCGGCTGAACTGATCGAGCACGATGACCGCGGCAAGGAGATTATCCGGCTGGTCACGCCAGCCCGCAGCGCCGCTCGCCATCAGGAAATCGTGCAGCCGCGAGAAGCGCGCGCGAATGGTTTCGTCGAGCGCGTCATCCTTCGCGAAATGCTGTTCGGGCGTGAGCTCCCCAAACCAGAAGTCGAGCACCGCACCGGCCTCGTCATGGACTTCGCCGTCCGCCAGCCCTAGATCGCCGCTCATGTCGTCCTCCTGTTCCGGACCAGAGGTAATCAGCCTGGGCTGCAGGCTCAACCTCGCTGAAAGCGAAACGATCCGGGCGCTGCTTGGGTCCGAGGATGTTGTCGTCGTGAACAGCTGCGCGGTGACCAACGAGGCCGTGCGCCAGACCCGCAAGGCGATCCGCCAGGCGCGGCGCGCCCGTCCCGACGCGCAGCTCGTGGTGACCGGCTGCGCCGCGCAGATCGACCCTAAAAGCTTCGGCGAGATGCCCGAGGTGGACCGGGTGATCGGCAACGCCGAAAAGCTGATCCCGGCCGCATGGGCTTCGGAAGAGGCGGCGCTGGTTCAGGACATCATGGCGGTACGCCAAACCGCGCCCCACCTCGCCGCGAGCTTCTCCGCCCATGCCCGCGCCTTTGTCGAGGTGCAGAACGGGTGCGACCATCGCTGCACCTTCTGCGCGATCCCCTTTGGCCGCGGGAACAGCCGGTCGGTGCCGGCAGGTGCGGTCGTCGAGCGGGTGCAGGCACTGGTCGAAGCCGGGCATCGCGAGGTCGTGCTGACCGGGGTGGACCTGACCAGCTACGGCCCCGACCTGCCCGGCACGCCGACGCTGGGCATGCTGGTCGAGCGGGTGCTGGCGCATAGCGATGTCGCGCGGCTGCGCCTCTCCTCGCTCGACGGGATCGAGATCGACGAGCGGCTGTTCACGCTGCTCACGCAGGAAGCGCGCGTGATGCCGCATGTCCATCTCTCGCTCCAGGCGGGCGACGACATGGTGCTCAAGCGGATGAAGCGGCGGCATGCGCGGGCGCAGTCGGTGGAACTGGTGGCACGGCTCAAGACGGCGCGGCCCGAGATCGCGATCGGCGCGGACCTGATCGCCGGATTCCCGACCGAGGACGAGGCGATGTTCGCCAACACGCTGGCGCTGATCGACGATTGCGACATCGTCCATGCGCATATCTTTCCCTATAGCCCGCGCGACGGCACGCCGGCGGCTCGGATGCCACAGGTCGCACCCGGCATCGCCAAGGCGCGCGCGGCGGCGTTGCGTGAGCGCGCGGCGGCGCGGCGGGCGGCGTGGCTGGACTCGCTGATCGGCACCCGCCAGTCGATTCTGGTGGAAAGACCGGGCGACCGCGGGCATGCGGGCAATTTCGCGGAAGTGATACTTCCGCCACAGGAAGTCGGGGCAATCGCGAACGTGAAGATCGAAACGGTACAGGACGGCAAGCTGATCGGGGCGATCGCATGAGCGGACCTTCGTGGCGCGAACGGCTGCTTGGCGGGTTCAAGAAGACGTCCGACAAGCTGGTCGGCAACCTGGCCGGCCTTGGTGCCGCGCGCCTGGACGACGCGACGCTGGACGAGATCGAGGAGGCGCTGATCGCCAGCGACCTCGGCCCCGGCACCGCGGCGCGTATCCGCAGCCGGCTGGCCGACGGTCAATATGAGCGCGGCATGGAAGACCTCGGCATCCGCCTGGTCGTCGCCGAGGAGATCGAGAAGGCGCTGGTCCCCGTCGCCAAGCCGCTGACCACCGACAAGGCACGGCCGCAGGTGATCCTGGTGATCGGCGTCAACGGATCGGGCAAGACCACGACCATCGCCAAGCTGGCCGCGATCCTCAAGGATCAGGGGCTGAAGGTGATGCTGGCGGCGGGCGACACGTTCCGCGCGGCCGCGATCGGCCAGCTCAAGACCTGGGCCGAGCGGGTCGGCGTGCCGATCATCGCGGGCGCCGAGGGCGGCGACGCTGCGGGAATCGCGTTCGAGGCGCTGAAGCAGGCCACCGACCAGCGTGCCGACGTGCTGATCGTCGACACCGCCGGCCGTCTTCAGAACAAGCGCGAGCTGATGGACGAGCTGGCCAAGATCCGCCGCGTGCTCGGCCGGATCGATCCGGGTGCGCCGCATGACGTGGTGCTGGTGCTCGACGCGACCACCGGCCAGAACGCGCTCAGCCAGATCGAGGTGTTCAAGGAAGTCGCCGGCGTCACCGGCATCGTCATGACCAAGCTCGACGGCACCGCGCGCGGCGGCGTGCTGGTCGCGGCGGCGGAGAAATACGGTCTGCCCATCCACGCGATCGGCGTCGGCGAGAAAGTCGACGACCTGCGCGGCTTCGATCCCAATGAAGTCGCCCGGATCATCGCGGGGGTCGAGGCGTTCAACAAGGGCTGAACCGGCCCCACCTCTTGAAATTGTGGCTCGACTTCGCGCGACACGCACGGAATTCTAGGAACCGATGACCGAATCCACCTCCACCAAACCGGCCCCTACCCCGGGCCTTCGCATGCTGATCGATTTCGGTCCGCTCGCGATATTCTTTGCCGTCAACAGCCTGATGGGCGGGCCGCAGCTGCTGCGGATGATGGCGGCGACCGCCGCGTTCATGGTCGCGATCCTCGTCGCCATCGGCGTCTCGCTGTGGAAGACCAAGCATGTCTCACCGATGCTTTGGATTTCGGGTGCGCTGGTGCTGGTGTTCGGCGGGCTGACTTTGTGGTTCCGCGACGAGACCTTCATCAAGGTGAAGCCAACGCTCGTCTATTCGATGTTCGCCGCGGTGCTGGCCTATGGCCTGATCACGAAGAAGCCGCTGCTGCAGATGCTGCTCGAAAGCGCCTATCCGGGGCTGACCGCCAAGGGCTGGCGCCTGCTGACGATCAACTGGACGATCTTCTTCGTCGCGATGGCGGTGCTGAACGAAGCGGTGTGGCGCACGCAGAGCTGGGATTTCTGGGTCGGCTTCAAGCTGTGGGGCGTGGTGCCGCTGACGCTGATCTTCGCGATGGGCAACGTGCCCATGCTGCTGCGCCACGGCCTGACCACCGACCGCGAGATCGTCGACAAGGCGCTGCCGCCAGAGCAGTGAGCTCCACCATACGGACAAGAAAAAGGGCCGCGGTTCGGGTGAACCGCGGCCCTTTTCATTTACGCCGTCGGGCGATCAGCCGTTCTGGTCGGCCCGGCTCACGCCCTCGCCGTCGAGGTTCGCAGCGACGAAATCCCAGTCGATGATCTTGGTGATCGCATCGAGATAGCCCGGACGCGCATTGCGGTAATCGATGTAGTAGGCATGCTCCCACACGTCGATCGTCAGCAGCGGCTTGTAGTCATAGACGACGGGCGTGTCGGCGTCGTGGAGCGAGGTCACCTTGATCTCGTCGCCGTCGAGCACCAGCCAGCCCCAGCCGTTGGAGAAGTGGTTGGTCGCCTCGGCGATCAGCTTCTTCACCAGCTCTTCCTTCGAACCGAAGGTCTTCTCGATCAGCTCCGCGAGCTTGCCGGTCGGCTCCTTGGGCTCAGGCGTCAGGCCGAACCAGTAGAAGCTGTGGTTCCAGATCTGCGCCGAGTTGTTGAAGAGCGCCTTGTCGCCGGTTTCCTTGGCGTGCTTGATGACTTCCGAGAGCTTCTTGCCCTCCAGTCCCTTGTCCGCGACGAAGCCGTTGGTCTTGTCGACATAGGCCTTGTGGTGCTTGCCATAGTGGAAATCGAGCGTCTCGGCCGAGATGGTCGGCGCGAGCGCGTCCTTGGCGTACGGCAGCGTGGGAAGTTCGAAAGCCATGGGGTTACCCTCCTTATGTGTCTGGCGCCCGCCTAACGCATCAGCCCGGGCTTCGCCGCACAAATTTTTCTCGTGTCGCAATCGAAATGGGCGATCAGTGGGGGAGCCAGCTCCAGATCGGATTGGCGGGGTCCGACAGCAGCTTCACGGTGAGCGCGACCGACATGAGAACCAGCAGCGGCCGCACGCCCTTGCCGCCGAAGCGCATCGCCAGCCGCGCGCCGATCTGATTGCCCACGATATTCGCGGCGGCCATGCCGAGGCCGAGCATCCACAGCACCTTGCCGCCAGCGATCATCGCCAGCAGCCCGGCGACATTGGTGGCAAAGTTGAGGAACTTGGCATTGGCGATGGCGCGGACGAGGCCGAGCCCGGCGAGTGCGACGAGCATCGTCGTCAGGAAGGATCCCGCCCCGGGGCCGAAGAAGCCGTCATAGAAGCCCAGCACGACCGACACCGCGGTGATGCCGATCCGGCCGAGCCGGGCGTGGCGATCCGCCTCTCCCATCGGCGGCGCAAGCAGGAAGTACATCGCCATCAGGATCAGAAGGATCGGGACGAAGGCGGTGAGAAAGCCAGGATCGACGTGCTGGACGGTGAATGCACCCGCCGCGGAACCCAGGAACGCGCCCGCCGCAGGCAAAGCGAAGCGGCGCAGGTCGAGATGGCCGCCGCGCCAATAAGCGATGCAGGCCGATGCGGTTCCGAACGCGCTCTGCAGCTTGTTGGTGGCGATCGCCGCGACCGGCGGGACGCCTGCCGCCATCAGCGCGGGGATGGTCAACAGCCCGCCCCCGCCGGCCATCGCGTCGATCGTTCCTGCGACGAAGGCGATGGCGAGGAGGAAGGCGACGATCTCTGCGGTGAATTCCATGCCGGGCGCGATAGGCCGCGCGACGCCCGGATGGCAACCTATCCCCCGGCGTTCAGCAGCTCGTGGCGCTTCAGGGCGTGGCGGAGCTGGTCATAACTCAGGCCAAGCGCCTCCGCCGTCGAACGCTGGTTGAAGCGATTCTCGGCGAGCGCACGGCTGAGCAGCTCGCGCTCGAAACGGTTGACGCGGCTCTTGAAGTCGCCGGCGAGATCATCCTCGCGGCGCGGCAGCGGCCCGGGCTCCTCGGTAACGAGCTGCACCGGCGCGGCGTTGCCAGGGATGCCGTGCGGCATGGGCGCCGGGCGATAGGGCGAGGCGAAGGGATCGATCTGAATCGCATCGACCGGCCCGTAGCCGTCCCAGCGATAGATCGCGCGCTCGACCACGTTGCGCAGCTCGCGGACGTTGCCGGGCCAGCTGTAGTTGGTCAGCGAGTCGAGTGCGGTCGGGCCGAACCCTTCCCAATCCTTGCCGATTTCCGACGACATGCGCCTGCCGAAGAATTCGGCAAGGACGAGGATGTCGCCGGCGCGCGCACGCAACGGCGGCAGCGTCACCACCTCGAAACTCAGACGGTCAAGCAGGTCGGCGCGGAAGGTGCCCCGCTCGACACGCTCAGGCAGATGTTCGTTCGTCGCGGCGACGATTCGGACATCGACCTGGATCGGCCGCGACGCACCGATGCGGGTGATTTCCCCATATTCGACCGCGCGGAGCAGCCGGTCCTGCGCCGCCATCGAAAGCGTACCCAGCTCATCGAGGAACAATGTGCCGCCATCGGCCTCTTCGAACCGGCCGGCACGCCCCTTGGTCGCGCCGGTGAACGAGCCGGCCTCATGCCCGAACAGCTCGGCCTCGATCAGCGTTTCGGGCAGCGCGGCGCAGTTCATCACCACCAGCGGCTGGTCCCAGCGCGGCGACAGGCGGTGGAGACGCTCGGCGACCAGCTCCTTGCCGGTCCCGCGCTCGCCGATCACCAGCACCGGCCGGTCGAGCGCCGCTGCGCGCGACGCGAGTTCGAGCGCATCCAGAAATGCGCCGGATTGGCCGATCACCTGGGTCGTGCGCTCCATATCCGAACCTTTGGGGTATTTTCCCAACACTTGGCAAGGGGACAATTGCAACGATCGGCCGGAACCGGTTGAAACTGGCGGATTTCAGCCAGTTTTCAAACTTGGCACGCCCCCTGCAATATTGCTGTCATGCCGCATCGGGCGGCAAAGAGATACCAAGGGACGGAACGACAATGTACAAGGGCAACAACAGCTTTCGCACCACGATGGCGGCGCTGATCTGCACCCTGGTCGTGAGCACCACCTGCCTCGCCAGTGTCGTCGGCCCCGCCGCCACCGCGACGGCCAATGTTTCCACTCAGGCCACGGCCTGAGCGGTCCCGCCGGGCGGGTAACCCCTAGCCCGCCCGGCGGCACGGAGTTTCAAGGAGCAAGTTGAAGATGGGCATTTTCTCTCGCACCCGCGATATCATCGCAGCCAACATGACCGACCTTCTCGACAAGGCGGAAGATCCGGCGAAGATGATCCGCATGATCATCCTCGAGATGGAGGAGACTCTGGTCGAGGTTCGCGCCAGCGCGGCGCGCACCATCGCCGACCAGAAGGAAATGCGGCGCCATATCGCGAAGCTGGAGAATCTGCAGCTGAGCTGGACCGAAAAGGCCGAGCTCGCGCTGAGCAAGGACCGCGAGGACCTGGCCAAGGCCGCGCTGGTGGAGCGCCAGAAGGCGTTTGATATGTGCGATCAGCTCCAAGCCGAGATTTCGGTTCTGGACGACGCGCTGCGCGCCTCGGAAGAGGACATCGCCAAGCTTCAGACCAAGCTGCGCGACGCCCGGGCCCGCCAGAACGCGATCACGACCCGCCTGGAAAGCGCCAACAACCGCGTCAAGCTGCGCGAGATGACCCACGGTTCGAAGGTGAGCGAGGCATTCAGCCGCTTCGACCTGCTCGAGCGCCGGGTCGACTTCGCCGAGGGCCGCGCCGATGCGCTGGCACTGGGCGCGCCGAAGAAGACGCTGGAAGAGGAAATCGCCGAGCTTCAGTCGGCCGAGAAGGTCGATGCCGAGCTGGCCGCGCTCAAGGCGCGCCTGAACAAGGAGGGCTGAGACGATGGAAGATGTTTTCATGGCACTCGTCGTCGTCGGCTTCATCTTCGTCGCGATGCCCTGGGTGATCCTGCACTATGTCACCAAGTGGAAGCAGGCGAAGACCCTGACCGGTGAGGACGAGAACCTGCTCGACGAGCTGCACTATACGGCACGCCGGCTGGAAGATCGTCTTCAGACCATCGAGCGGATCATCGCCGCCGACAATCCGGAGTTCCGTCTGCGCGGTCACGATACGCCGCCGGTCCGCGAACTCCCCGACTATGAACGCGCACGGAGGAACTGAAATGTCTGTCAGCCGCACGCAACTCTATCGCGACAAGATCAACGGCAAGTGGCTGGGCGTCTGCGAGGGTCTTGGTGAGTATACCGGCGTCGACCCGCTGTGGATCCGCCTGGGCTTCCTGGCCCTGCTGGTCGCCACCTTCCCGCTGATGTTCTTTGTCTATATCGGCCTGGCGATGGTCACTTCGCAGAAGCCGATCGGCCTCTACCACAGCGATGAGGACAAGAAGTTCTGGCAGGGCGTGCGGGCCAATCCGCGCCGCTCGACCCAGGAAGTCCGCTCGAAGCTGCGCGATATCGACCGCCGCATGGCCGACATCGAAACCTTTTATACGAGCCGCAACACGCAGCTCGCCGACGAGATCGAGCGCCTGCGCTGAGCCGCGGCGTTCAACAGGAGGGAACAACCAATGAGCTGGAGTGGACCGGGTTTCGTCATCGCCATCATCGCGATCTCGACCTTGGGCTGGCTCGTATCGACCTGGATCCGTGCAAAGCACGGTTATCCGATCGAGAATGAGTGGAGCGGGATGACCAACAAGGCCGACCCCGCCGCAGAACGCAAGATCGAGCTGCTGACCAACGAGAATGAGCGGCTGACGGGGCAGATCGGCCGGCTGGAAGAACGGATTGCGGTGCTGGAACGCATTGCCACCGACCCCGCCGAACGCACCGCCCGCGAAATCGACTCGCTGCGCTGAAACCAGAACAGAATTTAGGGAACGCACAATGGATCCGCAGTTTCTTCAGCCCTTCTTTCCCCTCGTCGCCATCATGGGTGTTCTGGGTATCGGCGGATGGGTGCTGACCACCTGGCTGCGCATCAAGCACGGCTATCCGCTCGAGGGCGGCTGGGGCCAGGCAATCTACCCCAAGAAGAACGATGAGGCGATGGAGCGGATCAAGCTGTTGACCAGCGAGAATGCTCAGCTTCGCGCCGAACTCGGTTCGATTAAAGACCGTTTGGCGAATGTCGAACGCATCGTCACCGACGGAAGTGTAGCGCTGGATCGCGAGATCGAAGCGCTCCGCGTCACCACCAAGAACTGAAGGATCCGGAGATATGCCCACCAGCCTGCTCATCTTCTTCATGATCGTCGTGGGCATTCCGGTGATCGGCGGCATCGGCTCCAGCATGTTCGCGCGCTGGCTGAAGCACAAAGAGAAGATGACCGAGGCGCTCAACGCCCAGACTGCCGAGAAGGCCGCGCAATATGCGGCGCATACCGAGCGGCTGGAGCAGCGGGTGCGGGTGCTGGAGCGGATCGCGACCGACAAGGGTCTCGACCTCTCCGACGAAATCGAACGGCTGCGTGACGAGCGGCCTGTAAACTGAACCAACCCCCGAGTATTAGGGAGTAGCAACAATGTTGATCGGGTTCTTCGCGGTACTGGGCGTGATCGGCGCAATCGGCGTCACGCTTTCCGAGATGCGCGACCGCCCCGTCCGCCGCGCCGAGAGACTGGCGCGCGAACAGGCGGAAGCAACGAACTGAAACGACGCCGGACCAACGGCGCAAAGGCCAAGGAGGCTTTGAATGAATCCGTTTGAGATGGTGATCGGGATCGTGCTGATCGTGACGATCGGCAGCGTCATCCGGGCGAAGATGGGTGTCCGCAAGGACAAGTGGGGCAACGAGCATAGCGTCAATGACGGCGCGAATACCGCCGAAGCCCGCCGCCTGCAGGAAGAGGTGCGCACGCTGAAGGACCGCATCGCCGTCCTTGAGCGGGTGATCACCGACAATCACAGCGCAACCAACCTCGACCGCGAGATCGAGAAGCTGCGCGACGGCCGGAACTGACCGGCACAACCGAACGCAACGCGTCTGATGGAGGGCGTGATGAGTGACCCTAATTTCTACCTTGTCATGGCGACCGCGGCCCTTGCCGGCCTGGGTATGGTCACCGCGGCGGGCCTCGCCGGATGGCGCGGCTGGCTGTCGCTGAAGCGGCAGGAACTGAGCCTGGCGCATGCCGGCGACAACCACCAGCCGGCACCCACCCACGCCGGTGCGCGGATCGAGATCGCCGATCTCAAGGAACGGATCCGCAAGCTCGAAGCGATCGCCGCCGGGGTCGATCTGTAACCATTGCTTACCCGGGAGCGGCACCCCTTGCAGCCGCTCCCGACCCGGCGCCGGATCCGCCCGTCAGCGCGCGATCCGGTGCCGCTTCAGGAAACGGACTGCTTCCGTTTGAAGGCGGGCCTGGACATCATCCTCGAACTGGCCATGGCCGCCGCCGGGCACGATCTGAAACTCCGATGGAACCCCGGCCTTGTCGAGCGCTGCCTTCAGTAATTGTGACGACTGGATCGGCACCACATCGTCGGCGTCGCCATGGACGATGAACACCGGCGGCTGCCCCTTGCGCACCAGCGTGAGCGGCGACATCCGCGCCGCCAGAGTCGACGCGTCCGGCCCCTCCCCGATCCACTTCGTGATCGACGGGCTGTGCCAAGCGCCAACCGATTCCGGGCGCAGGTCGCTCGGCCCGTAGAAGTCCACGATCGCCGCAGCGCGCGGCACGGGACCGCAGGCAGGCAGATCGATGTCTGATTTCGCCCCCATCATCCCCGCCAGCAACGCCAGATGCGCACCCGCGCTGCTCCCCATCACCACAATCTGACGCGGATCGAGCTGGTAGCGATCCGCTTCGCGCGCCGCCCAGGCCATCGCGCAGCGCGCATCCTGAACAGCCGCAGGCGCCCGCGCGGTGCCCGACAGGCGATATTGAACGCTGACCACCGCATAGCCCGCTTCGACGAAGCGCTTGAAGCCGGTCCAGCTCTTCGGCCGCTCGCCGCGGGCCCAGCCGCCGCCGTGCAGGAAGATCAGTACCGGCGCCCGCCCCTTCGCTGCCGGACGGTGCAGATCAAGATGCAACGGGCCTGTGGAATGAGTCGCGTAGACGATATCGGTGGTAGTGGTAACCGGCGCGCGCGCCATCGCCGGGGTTTGCGCGCCAGACGCTCCGGGCAGTGCCAGCAGGAGCGCCCATGCCGTGAGTCCCGATCGCCCCCAACGTGCCGTCATACCACTCTCCCGTACTCGTCGATGCGCACAATGCCGGGGTGGCGCGGGGACGCAAGCCCGCTATAGGCGCGGCCATGTCGAACCTTGACGATATCCGCGACGAATATGCGTTCCTCGACGCCGACGACCGCTATCGGCTGCTGATCGACCTTGGCCGCGCGCTGGAACCGATGCCCGATGCGCTCAAGACCGACGCGACCCTGGTGCGCGGCTGTTCGGCGGCGGTGTGGGTCTATCCGATGGCCCGCGACGACGGCACGCTCCACTTCCTCGCCGACAGCAACGCCGCGATCACCAAGGGGATCATCGCACTGGTGCTGCTGACCGTGCAGGATCGCAACCCGGCGAATATCCTGGCGACGAGCATCGAGGACGCGCTCGCGCCGTTCGACCTGCGCAATCAGCTCAGCTCGAACCGGACCCAGGGCATCCCCAACATGATCGCGCTGATCCGCGCGACGGCGGAGCGCTATACGGGCTAGGCCAGGCCCGCTGCTTCGGCGACTTCGTCGAGGTCTGCGCCCTCCGGCACGATCAGCCATTCGCGGCTGGCGGAAGCATTGACCAGGGTCACCGCGCCGCGCGGACACACGCCCAGGCATTTGACATCGACCACGCCCGCCTCCGCCTTGCGGCCCTTCTTCAATCCCAGATGCTTGCGCAGCGCCTTGCCCAGCGGCTGTTTGCCCTTGGGGCCGAACCCGCCGCCCAGCTTCTTCGAGCATTTGGCGCAGACCAGGACGGCGCCGGACCAATTGGAGCGGATGCGCGCCTTCAATCAGGCCGCCACTGGCGGCGTTCCTCGGCGGCGCGCAGCACTTCATACGCCGTCTGAATCGCCTGAAAGCGCTTCGCCGCCTCGGTATCATTGGGACGAATGTCCGGGTGATTCTCCTTGGCGAGCCGCCGCCACGCCGTGCGAACGCCCTCGAAATCGGCGTCAGGATCGAGGTCGAGCACGTCGAGCGCCCGCATCTCGTCGCGCGACCGGCTGCCGTCGCCCGGGCCGGCCCAGGCGTTGTGGCGGCTCTCCGCATAGCCGTTGGCGGTGCGGCGCTCATCGGCTTCACGCTTGGCCGCTTCCTCGGCGGTCAGGCCCTCGAAATAATTCCAGTTGCGATTGTATTCGGCGGCATGCGCTTCGCAGAAATACCAGCGCTCGGGGCTGTTGGGCGATTTGGGCGCCGGGCGGTCGCCCGGTTCCTCGCACCCCTCGCGATCGCACAGGCGCACGCGCACGGCCTCACGCTCGGACCCGTAGGGCCGCCAGCGGGGGAAGCCCCAGTCCATCGAACGGGTCGAACGCGCCATCGCCCGCCAGATAGGCGCAGACGGCGGGAATTTCCAGCGCTGGCGGCGGGTTTCGCAAAGCCGGACGGACAGCGCTTGACGCCCCCGCCCGCCCCCTGTAGAGGCGCCGCTTCCCGCTTACACGGCCCCTTCGTCTAGCGGTCAGGACGTCGCCCTCTCACGGCGAAAACACGAGTTCGATTCTCGTAGGGGTCACCAGCGGGTTCGGGGCGCCGTCACCGCATCTCTGCCGTGACCTGCCCTTTCCGAAAGCCCTGCCGAGAATGGGCCCGAGCGATCCCCCGCCGGTACCTTCTGCGCACCTGCCCACCCCGCCCGACACCTATGGAATAGTCCGGCTACCACGATTGGGTGGTGGGTAACCCCGATGCCCGAATCGCTTCCCGCGACAGCTTCCCTACTCTGTGCCGACCAGTCTGGCGTGCCCAGTATCAGGTGGGAGGAACGGCGCGATGCAGGTCGTTTTGATGGCGGGGGGCCTGGGCTCACGCCTTTCGGAAGAAACCGTCCGCATACCCAAGCCGATGGTCGAGGTCGGCGGCAAGCCGATCATCCTGCATGTCATGGACATCTATGCCCAGCACGGCGTCACCGATTTCGTCGTGGCGTGCGGCTACAAGATGATGCTGCTGAAGCAGTTCTTTCACGACCTGCACTTCATGAGCAACGATTTCACCGTCGCCACCGGCAACGGGCACATCGCGCTGCGGCAATGCCGATCGCTCGACTGGAACATATCGGTGGTCGACACGGGCGAACTCACCATGACCGGCGGACGCCTGCTCCGGTTGCGCGACTGGCTGGAGGGCGGGACCTTCATGGTCACCTATTCCGACGGGGTGGGCGACATCGATATCGGTGCACTGCTGGCGTTCCACCGCTCGCACGGCAAGCTTGCGACGGTCACTGCGGTGCAGCCGCCGGCGCGGTTCGGCAATCTCGAGCTCGAGGGCGCGCGCGTCGCCGAATTCACCGAGAAGGTGCGCAAGCACGAGACCTGGATCAACGGCGGCTTCTTCGTCTTCGAGCCCGGCGTTCTCGACTATCTGAGCGGCGACGAAGAGCCGCTGGAACAGGCGCCGCTGAGCCGCCTTGCTCAGGATGGCCAGCTGTTCGCGTACAAGCATACCGGATTCTGGCACCCGATGGACACGGTCCGTGACCGGGATCACCTCAACCAACTTTGTGTAGCCGGTTCGCCGCCATGGGCGAAAAGCCCCCCTGCTCCATGGCAGCTCGCCGTACCGTCGGCAGGAGCGCATGCACATGCGTAATGCGCGGTTCGACGAAGACCGGTTGAGCCGCGCGCTGGCTGGCCACCGGATCCTCTTGACCGGTCACACCGGCTTCAAGGGGGGCTGGTTAGCGCTGTGGCTACGGCGGCTGGGCGCCGACACCACCGCGGTCGCATTGCTCCCGCACGGCCGCGAACCCAGCTTTTTCGAGGCCGCCAGCGTCGCGGATCTGGTCGATCACCGCGTATGCGACATCCGCGACGAGGCGGCCTTTCTGAGAACGGTCGAGGATTGCGATCCGCATCTCGTCATCCACATGGCGGCGCAATCGCTGGTCCGCCCGTCCTATACCGCGCCCGTCGAGACACTGCAGACCAACGTCGTCGGCACTGCGATCGTGCTGGAAGCCGCACGGCGCTTCCCCTCACTGAAGGGCGCCATCGTCGTCACCAGCGACAAATGCTACGAGAATCGCGGCTGGCCCTGGGGGTATCGCGAGACCGACCGGCTCGGCGGCAGCGACCCCTACAGCGTGTCGAAGGGCTGTGCGGAACTGGTGGTCGAGGCGTATCGCCGCTCCTTCTTCCGCGATCCCGGCAGCCCCGTGCTCGCCACGGTACGCGCGGGCAATGTGTTCGGCGGCGGCGACTGGGCGACCGACCGGCTGGTGCCCGACATCGTCCGCGCGGTCGCGGCAGGCACACCGGTGCATATCCGCAATCCGGCGAGCGTGCGCCCCTGGCAGCATGTTCTCGAACCGCTTGCTGGCTATCTGATGCTCGCCGCCGGAATTGCGGAGGGCGACCGAAGCCTCGCCGGCGCATGGAATTTCGGCCCGGACCCCGAAGCCACGGTCGATGTCGCGACGCTCGCCGCGCTGCTGGAAAGCGCCTGGGGCCGCCGCAGTCCGCAATTCCTGTTCGGCAACGAGGAGGATGCGCCGCCCGAGGCGCACGTCCTGCACCTCGACAGCGCCAAGGCCCGCTCGGTGCTCGGCTGGCGCCCGCGCCTTGCACTCGATGAGGCGGTCGCGCTGACGGTCGAGTGGTACGGCGCCGCGCTCGACGGAAGCACCAGGCTGCGCGCACTCAGCGAGCGCCAGATCGACCGCTACGTCCGCGGTCTTCACCCGGTGCAACCCAGGGGTTTCGCATTCGATCCGATATTCGGAGGGGCCGCCGCATGCGCGTGAACTATGGCCAGAGCGTCCATGGAGAGGAGGAGATCGCGGCCGTCGTCGACGTGCTGCGCACCTCCACACAGATGGGCACGCATGTCCGCGCGATGGAAGCGCGCGTCGCCGCGCTCTTCGCGAAGCGGCACGGAATCATGGTGAACTCCGGCTCGTCGGCGAATTATCTCGCCGTCGAGCTGCTTCGTCTTCCGCATGGCAGCGAGGTGATCACGCCCGCGCTGACCTTTGCCACCACCGTCGCGCCGATCGTGCGCCACGGGCTGGTCCCGGCGTTCGTCGACGTCCGCGAGGGGACATACAATATCGATGAAGACGCGATCGAAGCGCGTATCACGCCCTGCACCCGCGCGATGATGATCCCTTCGCTGATCGGCAATCTTCCCGACTGGGACCGGCTTCGCGACATCGCCGACCGGCATAATCTGATCCTCATCGAGGATAGCGCCGATACACTCGGCGCAACGCTGCGCGGCGAGAGCACGGGCAAACGGTCGGATATCAGCACCACCAGCTTCTACGGCTCGCACGTCGTCAACGCGGCAGGCAATGGCGGCATGTTGTGCGTCAACGACGAGGCCCTTGCCCGGCGTGCGCTGCTGATGCGGTCATGGGGCCGATCTTCGTCGCTCTTCGTCGAATCCGAAGCGATCGAGCGCCGCTTCGACGTCAAGCTGGGCGACATTCCCTATGACGCGAAATTCCTGTTCGAGGAGCTCGGCTATAATATCGAGCCGTCCGAAATGGGCGCCGCCTTCGGCCTGATCCAGCTCGACAAGCTGACGCACAATATCGACCTGCGCGAACGGAATTTCGCGCGGCATTGCGAATTCTTCGCCGACTATGCCGACTGGTTCATCCTGCCGCGGCAGCTGCCCCGGACACGCACCGGCTGGCTCGCCTTCCCGCTGACGATCCGGCCGGAAGCGCCGTTCGGCCGGCGCGAACTGCAGATCTGGTTCGAGCGCGCGGACATCCAGACGCGCGTCGTCTTCACCGGCAACATCCTCCGCCAGCCGGCGATGGCGAACGTCAAGGTCAACGCCGATCCGCTGGGCTATCCGATGGCCGATGCAGTCACCCGCGGCGGCATCCTGCTCGCCTGCCATCACGGCCTCAGCGACGAACAGATCGACCATATCCACGCAACCTTCCGCAGCTTTGCCGAGCGTCACGTGTCGCTCGCGGCGCGCGTCGCGTGAGAGGCGCAGGACAGGAGAGAGGACCTCGAATGGAACGATTGCAGCATTGCCGCGCTTGCCTTGCCCCGGCGCCCTATCTGTTCCTGCCGATGGGCCACCATCCCCCGGCCAACATGTTCGTCCGGCCCGAGGAATATGACGCCGATCAGCCGACCTTCTCGCTCAACACGGAAGTGTGCCTCAACTGCGGCCTGATCGAAATCGCGGACCAGATCCCCGCGGACTTCTTCCGCCACTATCTCTATGTCCCCTCGGGCGCAGCGACGATGCACACGCATTTCGACACGCTGGCCGGGGTTCTCGGGGACATCGCCGGTGGCGGGCTGATCGTCGATATCGGCTGCAACGACGGATTGCTCCTCACCGCCTGCAATGCCCGCGGGGAGAAGACGCTGGGGATCGATCCGGCGGCGAACCTGGCCGAGGCCGCCGCCGAACGTGGCGTGAACGTCCATGTCGCCTATTTCGATCCTGGCACCGCGGATGCGGTCCGCGAAGCCCATGGGCGCGCCCAGGTGATCGTCACCACGAACACGTTCAACCATATCGGCGACCTGCACCGCTTCATGGAAGGGATCACCCGCCTGCTTGCCGCTGACGGCACCTTCGTGGTCGAGGTCCCCTGGGCCAAGGAACTGCTCGACCGCAACGAGTTCGACACCGTCTATCAGGAGCATGTCTCGGAGTTCAGCCTGCTCTCGATGCAGAAGCTGGGCGCCTTCTTCGATCTCGAGGTGGTCGATGTCCACCGCCTGCCCATCCATGGCGGTTCGATGCGCGTGTTCTTCCGCAAGACCGGCATTGCCGAGCCCATGCCCGAGGTCGGGGCGATGCTCGGCGAGGAGCTTGCCGGCGGCATGCTCGAGCCCGAAACCTATCAACGCTTCGCCGAGCGCGTCGAAGCCGTCCGCGTCCGCCTATTGGCGATGATCGACGAGCTCAAGGCGCAGGGGAACAAGATCGCGGGTTATGGCGCGCCGGCAAAGGGCAACACCTTGCTCAACTATTTCGGGATCGGTCCCGACCGGCTCGATTTCCTGGTCGATCGCAATCCGCTGAAGCAAGGCCTCTATTCGCCGGGCATGAAGATATCGGTCAAATCGGTCGACGCGATTGCCGACGAGAAGCCCGATATCCTGATGGTGCTCGCCTGGAACTTCTTCGACGAGATCCGCGAGCAGCAATCGGACTTCGTGGCGCGGGGCGGCCGTTTCCTCGTCCCGTTGCCCGAGCCCGTGCTGGTCAGCTGAAGCGGGGCCGGCCGATGCCCGAGCGCGTGCTGATCACTGGAGGGGCCGGCTTCATCGGCTCGCACCTCGCCGCAAGCCATCTCGACAGCGGCGACGAGGTTCATCTGATCGTGCGTCCAGAGGGTATTTCGCATCCCGAGCGGGTTCGCCCCGGCGCGATCGTGCATGCGGTGGACCTCAAGAATCTGACGAAAGTGCGCGCGTGTTTCGACCGCGCCAATCCGACGATCCTCTACCATCTCGCGAGCGGCACCGGCCGCGATCCGGGCATTCCCGATCCGGCCGAGTGGCCGGCGATGACGCGAGACCTCGACCAGCTCCTCGTCTTGCTTGCTGCCGCGGCCGAGAGTTCCGGCCTGCGGGTCATGGTCCGCGCAGGATCGCTCGCCGAATATGGCAATCAGCCCACACCCTCGCCCGAAACCCGGCGCGAACAGCCGCGCACCGTCTACACGACCGCCATGGTGGCCGGCGCACATTATTGCGCGATGCTCCAGCCCCGGCTGGCCTTTCCGGTGCTGACGGCCCGGTTCGCGCTGACCTACGGCCCCGGCCAGTCGGAGGACTTCCTGCTGCCCGCATTGCTGCGCCGGTGTCTCGCGGACGAAACCGCGGTCGTCCGCCAGCCGGACAACCGGCGCGACATGGTGTTCATCGATGACGTCGTCGCCGGCCTCAGGGCGATGGCGCGATCGGACCTGCCCGGGGGAACGATCCTCAACCTTTCGAGCGGAAACGCGCGGAAGATCCGCGAGATCGTCGCGACCGTGCTTCGGGTGACCGGCACACCGGCCGGGCAGGTATCGATGGAGACGGGCCCCGATCTGCGCATCGACACGGTGTCGGGCGCGCCGGACCTTGCGGCACTCAATCTGGGCTGGCGTGCCCGCACCTCGCTGGAGGATGGCATCGCCATCACTGCCCGGTCGCTCGCGGAGGTCATGGCATGACCACCCTGGTTTCCGTCATCGTGCCGGCATTCAACGAAGAGGCCACGGTCGAGCGCGCCTATCAGTGCATCGCCGAGGTATTCCGGACCCTGCCGGGCTACGCACTCGAGCTGATCTTCATGGACAATCACTCGACCGACGCGACCTTTCCGATTCTGCAGGGAATTGCGGCCGCGGACCCGCGCGTCCGCGTGGTGCGCTTCTCGCGCAACAACGGCTATCAGCGGTCGCTGCTGGTCGGCTATCAGCGTGCCCGCGGCGCTTGCGCCGTTCAGATCGACTGCGACCTCCAGGACCCGCCGGGCCTGATCCCCGAGATGCTTGCGCGCTGGCGGGAGGGTCATCAGGTCGTCTACGGCATCCGCCGCTCGCTGCCCGACGGACCTGTCACGGCGCAGCTCCGCAAGGCCTTCTATGCCGGAATGCGGATGCTGAGCGATGACGACCTGCCGCGCGACGCGGGCGAATTCCGCCTGGTCGACGCCTGCATCCTGATCGAGCTGCGCAAGGTCAACGACACCAGCCCCTATCTGCGCGGGCTGATCAGCGCGATGGGCTTCTCGCAGATCGGGCTGCCCTATGATCGCGATGCGCGCATTGCAGGGCAAAGCAAGTTCCCGCTCAGCAAGATGCTTGGCCTCGCGCTCGACGCGGTGCTCAACCACTCGCTGGTTCCGCTGCGCGTCGCCTCGATCACCGGACTGGTGATCGGGATCGCGACCTTCCTCCTGACCCTGGTGTACCTCGCCGGGCGGCTGGTCTTCGGCCAGAACTGGCCCGCCGGCTTTGCGACGACGACGATGCTGCTCCTGCTGGCGATCACGCTCAACGCGATCTTCCTCGGCATCATCGGCGAGTATCTCGGCCGCATCTTCAGGCAGGTCAAAGGGCGCCCGACGCCGATCGTCGAGACCGAAATCGGACGCCCGGGCGCGCGCCCGCTTCGCCCTGTGAACAAGCAGGATCTGGCGGAGCGGATGCTCGACCGGGCGCGTGGCTGATCAGGGCGCGAGATAGAGGCGCACCCGTTCCGCGTCCTCGGCCTTCTTCAGCGTCAGCGGCATTGCCCGGTAGCCGCGCTGCGTCGCGAACCTGTCGAGCGCCGCGTCGGTATCGCCTTCCATTCCGGTGAGGATCGCTGCGGGCGGCCGGGCGTCGAGCAGCTCCGGAATGGCATCCGGCGTGACGAAATAGGTGTAGTGGCGGCGCTCGCCTTCCGGCACCCAGGGCGCGGCGCGGACGATGAACGGCCCCAGCGCGAATTGCGGATAGATCGGCAAATGCCCCTCCAGCGCGTGGATCGGCGAAAGCGTCGCAACCGCGCCGTCCGGCGATCGCTCCCGGACCAGCGCCGCGATCATTCGCCCATCACGTGCCACCTGGACGCCGGTCCAGCCCCCAGGTCTGGCAATCCCCGCGAGCGAGGGCAGCAGCACCGGAGCGCCGGTGATCGCCGTCAGTACAAGCACGGCCGCAATCAGCGGCTTCGCGATATCCCGGCCCGGCGCGTCCAGCGATCCGAACAACAGGCCGGCCAGAACGACGGCGAAGGGCAAGGGCGGCGTGAAATATTGCGGGAAGGCCGGGGTCGGCACAAAGGAAATGACCGCCCCGATCGCCGCGAGGCTGCCGACGAGCAGGAGCGGCCAACGCAGGACGAAGGTCTGCCGACGCGCCGCAGCGATCGCGGCCAGCCCCAACAGCAGGACAAGCACCAGCATCGTGACCCCGGACAACCACAGACGATGCGCGAGCATCAGCTTGTCGGCGATGCCGATCACCTTCGGATCGTTGGGATCCGCGTGCGCCGCCCAATAGGCGAGCTGCGGGCCGCGATGCGCGCTCACCACATGAGCAACAAAGCCCTCCATGTCGTTCACTGCATAGAGGATTGACGGGAGACCGCCGACGAGGCCGCCGGCCAGCAAGGGCAGCGCGACACGGATGAGGCGGCTGCGCAGCGGCAATGCCCGCGGCACCAGCAGCGCGGCAAGCGCGAACGGAATCAGGAACAGCAGATAATTGGCCTTGAATCCCGCCGCCACCGCCAGAAGGAACCCGCTCGCAAATGTCAGCGCCAATGAAGGCAGCTCCCGGTCGACCGCGCGGAGGAACAGGTAAAGGCCGAACAGCATGAGGGGCACCGGGAGGAAATTGTTGGTCGCGGTCATGCCCGTCGCGTTGAGGAACATCGGATTGAGCGCGAGCAGCGCGAACATCAGCCCGCCGATCGGCCAGCTTCGCGCATAGCTGCGCGCGATGAGCAACAGCGCGACGCAGGTCCCGATCCACGCGGCGAAGACCAGAAGGCGGCCGGTCAGCAGATAATGCGCATCCCCGAACAGCGCGAACGCCCCGGCGAAGAGCAGGGCAATGTTCGGAAAGTGGCTGAATCCGATTCCCGAATAGAGCGGGTAGCGATCGAACAGCGCTCCGGCGCCGATGTAGAATTGTTCGTCATGCTGCATCGGATAGGTCATGATGCGCGCGAACAACGCGACCAGGCCCAGCGCGCATGCCGCCATCACGGCGATGCGCCAGGACCGATCCGGCGTATCGGCCCGGACCGCGTCGCGAAGACCACGCGCTTCCTGAAAATCGGTCTTCAGCATCACCTTATCCCTGCTTGCTGCGACATCATGGATAGCTTGATGCGACCGCTGGTGCTGGTGGGCAGGAGGGGTACCCCGAGCGTTCCTCTCACCACCGCCGCCGCCGGTGCTAAACCCGAAAGCGCGCCGCACCCTCGCGGCCGGAGGTCACGCGGGAGCCGAAGCCGACATGCATTGCGCCAGCGCGTTCTTCTCCGCCGCTCCGGAGGACATTACCGCCCGCGACGAAGCGCGGTTCTTCGGGCTGCTCAAGACGGCGAACAACACATTCAAGCGCACCGAGCCATCCCGCCTGGAGCGAATCGACGCCGCGCTGATCGCCTCGCTCGCGGCCTATCGCTGCCGCATCGACACCGTGCTCGACCTCGGGATTTCCTCCGGCGTCACCACGCTCGAACTGATGACCGCGCTGCGTGCCGCGGGCCATCACGCGCGGGTGACAGGCACTGACCGGTCGGTGCGAGCGCGGCTCGTCCCGCTTCCGCACGGGTGCCGCGCGCTGGTCGAGTCCGGCGGCCATGTGCTGCAATATGAAGTGTGGGGCCGCGCCATCCGTCCGTGGAAACGGCGGCTCGACCGCTGGACCGGAATGACGCTGGCGCGCGCGCTGGTCGAGTGGCGGCTGCGCGAACCCGCGATGGCGCGCGCCGCATCCGGTGCGGGCGAGGAAGTCGCGCTCCTCACCCCGCGCCTGGGGCGATCGAATGCCTTTCGATGGGTTGAGGACGACATCACGCACCGTCGCGAGTCCCTGACCGGGCGTTTCGATCTGGTGCGCGCGGCCAACCTGCTCAACCGGCATTATTTCGAGCCGCCAGCGCTGCGCGATGCGGTCGCCAACGCCATCGCCTACCTGTCCGGCCCGGGTGCCTGGCTGCTGGTCCTGCGGACGCATGGCGCGTCCGATCATCGCGGCACCTTGTTCCGGATGGACGACGCCATGCGGCTGTCGGTCGTCGAGCGCTACGGCGCGGGGTCAGAGGTCGAGGACATCGTCCTGGAACTCGGCGGCTGATCGCACGACGCGGCGTTATCGTTCGCGCCGCCCCGCCATCCGCATCTCGTGCGCGTGGTTCAGAAACTCTTCGAGATTGGACCAGCCATTGCCGTCGACATCCCCCCAGGCATCGTTCCGCTTTGGGTCGAGGCCGCGCCGGCGCTCCCAGGCGTCGGACATGCCGTCGCCGTCCGTGTCGACATAAGGTGTGCCGCCGCGCAGGACCGGGAGCACGCGGTTGTCGCGGCCGATCTTGCCTTTGCGGGTGCGGACTTCCTCGACGATCCGCGTATCGACCGAATCATGTGGAAAGGCCCCTGCCCCGTCCAGCACCCGCGCATAAGCCGTGCGCGCATCCAGTACCGCGCTCTCGAGCGGACAGACGGGCTTGTCCACGAATGCCTCTGTGGCGATGGGCGCGAAGGTCACCCGATCGCCATCGATCACATTCCCCGTCTGATAGATGCGTGCCTTGCCCGTGGATGCGACCAGCGGCCGGTCGATGGCATAGGCACGCCCCGCCGTACTCGGGCCCTGACGGTAATAATTGCCGACGATGTTCGCCGGGGTGCCCCCATAGCTTTCCCACACCTCGGTGAACTGCGAGCTCGCATCATAGAGCACGTTGTTGATCACCTCGACGCACGAGCCCGGCGGAAAATTCACGTCCGGATTGCGATCGCCATTATGCGCACAAAGGTTCCGCACGAAGCTCAGCCGCTGCGGCCCCGTGGGGTCGCTCGACAGCAAGGCGCATTTGTCGTGGCGCGGCACACCCTCGGCGAAGATCGACCAGGAAATGGTGATCGTATCGTTGGACCCATAGCCGCCGACATTCTCATCCAGCGCCCAGGACGCGCTGACGTGATCGAGAATCACGTTGCGGCTGTTCTCGATGATGAACCCGCTGTTCGAGCCGCGTTGTTCGCCACGAAGATCGGTGCGGACGCGGATATGGCGGATCACGACATCATGCGTATTCTTGATGACCAGGGGCGTGAACGCATCCTTGCCCCCCGAATGGGTGAGCAGGATGCCGTCGCCCGGTGCGGTCTCGCCGGCGATGGTGAGATACGGGTTCGCGATAATCGGACGTTTGCGGACGTAGCGGATCACCCCCGCCACGCGGAACACGCAGACGCGCGGCCCCGCCGCCTCGATACACGCGCGAAGCGACCCTTCGCCCTCGTCGGCCAGCGTCGTGACCGGGATGATCCGCCCGTCGCGCCCCCCGCGGGCGAAGCGGCCATGCCCCTCCGCACCCGGAAACGCCGGCCGATTCTCGCGCGCGATCGGCGCCAGCGGCCGCTCGACGACCGGTTCGTCATCGGCGGCCTCCTGACACGCCGCGGTGGTCGAGCAGGACAAGGCGACCATCAACATCACCACCCCGGCATGCCTGCTGCCCGGAATGCGATGGCGGCGATTCAACGGATGCATGGGCGTTCTCACGATCGTCTTCAAAAGCGGGCGCGGATCCCGGCCTGGATCTGGGCACGGGAGAATCGATCCAGACGATCGCTGGCGGTGCGCCGCGCATAATTCGCACCGACGAAGAGCGAATAGGTGCGATTGACCAGATACTCCCCCTCCACCGCCAGGCTCCACGTGTTCAGCGTATCGGAACCGACGCCGCGATATTTGCTCTGCGTCCAGCCCGCGCGGCCATGGAGCAGGACATTGTGATAGGCTTCCTGATCGATGGTCAGCGCGACACGCGTGTCGGTCCGCCCGCTCGCCCCGGCGCGCGCGGTACCGACGTCGCCGCGGAAAAGTTGCGCCGTCAGCGCAGTCCGCGCGCGCGGGTTCCAGGTGACATCGCCGCTCAGCGCGAAGCCGGAATAGCCGTTGAGTGCACCGTCGTCGGGATCGAAGCGAAAGACGCCGGCGCCGATCCGGCCACGCAGCCGCGGACTCACCTCCCGGCTTACGCCAGCGAGAAACCCGTAGGTGATCGCATCGCGGTTGATGCCGCTCAGATCGACCGACGTGCGGAAGTTGCGGCGGTTGACATAGGCTTCGGCGAAGAACGCGACCGGCGCTGCCGGCCGCCAGGTAGCGCGCGCCGAACCGCGCCAGCTCGTGAAGTCGCGATCCTGTTCGTTTGGATCGAGGAAATCGAATTTCTGGACACCTCCGGTCAGATCGAGACGCAAGCGCGATCCGTTCAGCGCATAGCCGAGCTCGCCGGCCAGAATGTTGATCTTGCGCGGGGGGAGCAAGCGGCTCGCCCGCGCTTCGGGATCGGCCCTGCTCTCGATATCGCGATCGAACCGCATCTCTCCGGAAAGGACATGCTCGCGCGCCAGCGTGGCCTGGCCGGACACCGCGGCACCAAAGCTGGTCGCGCTTTCCCTTCCCTGATCGAGATAACGCCGCGTGGCGGCATAGGCCTCCCCGTGCAGTTCGGCATTGGCGCTGCGCCAGTCGATCTCGACCCGCGGGCGTGCGATCACTGCAGCGTCGCCGGTCGCGGCCGTCGAGGTCGCGTAGACATTGCTGTCGTACAGCGCCGCAACTTCGACATCGATCCGGACCTCCGCAGAACCGACGCGGGTCGTGCGGCGTTCATATCCCGGCCGCGGCAGATCAAGCGGCGACGCACCGCGCCGGGCCTGCTGCGCATCGGCGACCGGAACGGCGGCCAGCAGGATGGCAATCAGCGGCGGCGCACGGAAGCACATCCGGCCTGGCCGTCCTGTCGAAGCGGATCGGCGCTTCGCCACCCCCCGCGCCTCAGAACCAGGCTTCCGGAATTTCGATGGTGTCACCGGGCATGATCACCGAATCGGCGCTGAGCCGTCCCTTCGCCGCAACACCGCTATTCGACCGGTTGACGACGACGGCGCGTTTGTTGGCGCGGAACGTGTACCCGCCGGCGATCGCTACGGCCGTCAGCACGGTCATCCCCGGTACATAGGGATATTGGCCAGGCCGCTCGACCTGCCCGAGGATGAAGAAGGGCCGGTATTTCTCGACCTGCACGCTGACATTCGCGTTCGGTGCCAGATCGCGGGCGCGCAGCACGCTGGCGATTTCGGTCTCGAGTTCGGGCGCGGACTTGCCGGAGACCCGGATCGTGCTCAGCATCGGGAGCGAGATGGTTCCGGCGTCGCTGACGGTGTAGCTTCCGGCCATCGCCTCAAAGCCATAGACCGCGACCTTGATCGAATCTCCAGGCCCCAATGTGTAGCGGTCGCTCGATCCGGCTGCAGCGATCGGCAGACCGGAATAGCCGTTCGCGCATGCGGCCAGGGGCAGCGCGAGCATCCCACTCAATAGCATTCGGCGGTTCACGTCAGTTCCCCTCAAGATGCAGCATGAGTTTACCGGCTGAACCTGTCCGTTGGTGAACGCATGGTGGGCAGCACGCGCCCCAAAGGGATTAGCTCTGTCGGACTGGCCGGCTCGCGGCCATGGGCTGCGTCAGGGCAATGCCCATCGCCAGGATCAGCGGTACCACCCAGCTGCGCGCGTACATATGCGGTGCGGCGTTGGAGACGATCACAAAGGTCAGCATCACCGCGATGAGAAGCGCAGCCGCCGCCCGGTCGGCGGCGAAGCGCCGCACCGCGATCGACAGCGGCACGAACATCATGACCAGCCAGCCAAAGAGCGACAGCAGCCCGCCCTCGGCCCAGGCAAGCAGGTAGATGTTGTGGACGGGCGCGCGATCGGCGCTGACGACGCGGTACTGATCGACACCGAGGCCTACGAACGTCGTGTCGCCGACAATCTCCCACGCTTCACGCACAAGCTCCATCCGCCCTGCAAAGGTTCCCGCCTGGCTGATGTCGCCCTGGACGAGCGCGGTCGCCACCCGGTTCTGGAAGGCGGGAGGCAGAGCGACCCCGGTGAGCGTCATCGCGCCGGCGAGCGCGGCGATACCGAGCAGCATGCCGATCGACCTCCTTCCCCAGTCAAGGATCAGGAAGGCGAGGACTCCCACTGCGGCGCTGGAGAAGCCGGTGAAGGAGCCCGACAGCAGCAGGCCCGAGCAGAGGATGCCCAGAATCACGAAGGCGGTGGTCAGTTTCATCCGCCCGATCCGCGCAAGATAGAGGACGAAGGGCGTCGTCATTGCGATCATCGCCGCGTTCCAGTTCGCATCGGCCATGAACGCGCCCAGCCGATGCGTACCGGTGACGAACTCGAACCCGAAGCGCTTCGCCTGTTGGTAGGAGCCGTCGGTTGCGTAGTAGACGATGGACCCGAACAGCTCCATCGCGGCCACGCCTGCAACCAGCGCCATCGCGGCAAGGACGAGCGATCGCCGCCGCTCGCGCAGGAGCAGAGCCGGCAACAGGGCGAAGGCGAAGCCGTACTGGCCCGCGACGACGATCCAGCGCAGTGCATCGCCATTGACCACGCTGCCGATGAAGAAGCCGAGCAGCAGCCCCGCAAGACCCAGTATCCACAGCGCCCACCAGTCCTGCAGCGGACGGACGGCGACCCCGCGTCCTGCGAGCAACAGCACCGCAGCGACGCAGAAGAGCGCGTCGCTGACGGTAAACAGATAGGGCGGCACCACGCGCCAGACTACATAGGGGGCAAGGAACACCGCGGTCAGCAGCACCGGTGCCGCCAGCCGCAGCATCGCATGGTGATAGGGCGTCCGGTCCTGATCCTCGGCCACCCAGACGGACGAAGCGATGTCGCTATAGCTCATGGCGCGGCCGATGCCGGATTGGTCCAGGCGCCAAGATCGCGCCCCAGGGTCCGGCCTAGTTGCTCGACATCGTCGCGATAGAAGTCTGCCAGCCGCTTGCGCGTGTCGTCCGACAGAGGCGGATAGCGGACCGGCCGCGCGATCAGACTGCGCGCGCCTTCGAACAGGCGCGTCCCGCGCAGCGGCGTGGCGAGCCGCTTCACCGGTGCGGGCAGCCGCCGCAGCGCGAGCGGGACGATGGCCGACGCACCATCATTCATGCGCTGCGCGATCCGCATGTCGTCGCCCGCGAGTGGCGGCAGATCGAGCATGTGCAACACGTCCGCCGTGACCTCAGCCGGATCGTGCTTGATCTCGTCATGCAGGATGACCTTGATCTGCCCGGCCGGGAAATAGTCGAGGAAGCGGCGGAGGTGGCGGCCGTACAGACCGTCCTCCAGGAAGCGCCGTTCGGACGCGCGCGCGCCGTCGAGATGGCGGTCCACATCGCCATCGACCCGGCCGCGCCGGAACAACATGCAATAGTCCGAATAGGCCCGCTCGACCGGATTGCGCAGCTGCGCGATCAAGCGGACCGAAGGGAGCAAGGCGGCGATGCGGGCCGGTGCCTCGGGATGCGCCAGATAGTCCGCGGACTTCTCCGCCACGAGTTGCCCCGGCCGGGCGCCGGCGAACAGCGATCGATACCATTGCTCCCCGCGATGGAACTCGCGGCTGAAATAATGGGGCTCCGGTCCCGGCATACAGACGTCCGGCCGGGTGCGGAGCTGGTGGGCGATCCAGGTGGTGGCCGCCTTGGCGGCTCCGATCACGATCAGCGTTGGGAGCGGCGGTGAATCCATGCATGCCTCTCGTCAGGCGGTGGCGCGTTCGATCACCGATGCGACGATCGCGCCCATCCGCTCGGCCATTGCGCTGTCGAGCGTCGGATCGACCGGCAGCATCAGGCTGGTCTCGCCCAAGGTTCGGGAAACCGGCAGCGGATTCAACGGTACGGACGGGCTACCGACAAAGGCTTGCTCACGGTAGATTTCGGGGCAGCTGCCGGTGCCGCACGGCACCCCGGCCGCGATGCATTCGCCGACGATACGATCCCGGGTCCAGCCCGGCGCCAGCCGCTCGGGCTGCACGAAGGCGTAATATTTGTAATAGGCATGCCGGACGTTCGACGGCGGCAGCGTCAGCCGCACTGCCCGCAGCGGCGCCAGCGCGGCGTTCAGGATGCGCGCATTGCGCTGCCGCGCCTCGATCCATCCGTCCAGCTTCGCGAGCTGGCAAAGGCCGATGGCGGACTGCATCTCGGTCGCGCGATAATTGCTGCCCAGGCTGCCGTGCAGCCACCGGAACGTGCCCGGCGCACCGATCGCCGCATCGACATGCGGAGACTTGCCATGGTCCTTATAGGCCCAGGCCCGTTCCCATATCGCATGGTCGTGCAGCACCAGCATGCCGCCCTCGCCGCCGGTCGAGATGATCTTGTCGGTGCAGAAGGAGTAGGCGGCGGCGTCGCTGCACGCGCCGACCGGAAGGTCGTCGTGCATCGCGCCATGCGCCTGTGCACAGTCCTCGATCACGAACACCCCCATCGCGCGCGCGAGAACCATGATCTCCTGCATCGCCGCGGGCCACCCGGCGAGATGCACGACGATGATCGCGCGCGTCCGCGGCGTGAGCGCGCTTGCGATCGTGTTCGCGGTCAGGGTCTGGGTGTCGGGATCGACATCGGCGAAGACGGGGATCGCGCCCACCGCGGCGACACAGCTCGCCGATGCCATGAAGCTTCGCGCAGGTACGACGACCTCGTCTCCCGCTCCCACGCCCAGCGCACGCAGCGCCAGCTCCAGCGCCAGCGTCCCGTTTGCCAGCGCGATTGCGTGCGAGGCTTGCGAGCGCTCGGCAAAGGCCTGTTCGAACGCGCGTGTCTGCTCGCCATGATGCAGCGCATTTACCCTGCCGCTGCGCAGGACCGCCGTGACCGCGGCGATCTCGTCTTCTTCATAGACGGGCCAGTACGAACGGATCTCGCCACCGGAAGCGGATGCGGCGTGCCGGACTGTCAGGTCGGGCGGCCGGGCGGGTGCGGTCGCCATCTCAGCCCGCCTGAGCCAAGATCGCCGGGCGGCTCGCGGCGACCAGCGCCATTTCGCCCGCCAGCGCACGCCGTCGATCGAGCAGGCCGGTCGCGATGGCAAGGCACGCCGCATCGTCGGCGTCGTCGCTGGCCCGCTCAAGCGCATCGAACGTCTTGTTCAGTGTCCGTAGCGGGATCGGGCGCGGCTCCGCCTCGAACACGCCGGGGATAGACGACGGCAGCCGCGCCTCCTCGGTATCGAACAGCTCCTCGTAGAGCTTCTCGCCCGGCCGCAGCCCGATGATGTTGATGCCGACATCGATCTCCGGATCGAGACCTGCGAGCCGGATCATGCGGCGCGCGATGTCGATCACGCGGATCGGCTCCCCCATGTCGAGCACGAAGATCCGTCCATGCCGCATGCCGTCACGCAAGCCCCGCGACGCGCTCTGCAAAATCAGCTGCACCGCTTCATGCACCGTCATGAAGAAGCGCTCGATCTCCGGATGGGTGACCGTGAGCGGCCCGCCCCGGCTCAACTGCCGCTGGAACAGCGGGATCAGCGAGCCGCTCGATCCCAGCACGTTGCCGAACCGCACGGTGATGAACCGCGGCGCGGCGGGGTCGCTCCTGCCCGCCAGATCCAGCGCCTGGCAATAGAATTCGCCCAGCCGCTTGGTCACGCCCATGAAGCCGACCGGGTTGACCGCCTTGTCGGTCGATACCTGCACCATCGCCTTCGCCCCGTGGAGGCGCGCGGCGTCGGCCACATTGCGCGTCCCCAGCACGTTGGTCTGGATGCCGGCGGCCGGATGCATCTCGACCAGCGGCACATGCTTCAGCGCCGCGGCATGGAACACGAGCTCGGGACGATGTTCGGCGAAGACCTGCATGAGCTGCCGGCGCTGGCGGATCGAACAGAGCACCGGCGTGCACGCGACCTGCGGGTGGCTCTCGCGCATCTCGAGATCGGCGTCGTAGAGGTTGAATTCGTTGGCATCGAGCAGGATCAGCTGCGCCGGTCCGCACTCGGCGATCTGCCGCGCCAGTTCGCGCCCGATCGTGCCGCCCGCCCCGGTGACCAGGATACGGCGTCCGCCGATCATGTCCGTGACGGCGCGGTCTTCGAGTGCGGCTTGCGGCCGCCCGAGCAGGTCCGCGACATTGAGGAAACGGAAGTCGAGGCTGGCGCCCGGTTCGGGCGCGAAGCCGATGAACCCCGGCCGATAGGCGATCTCCAGGTCCAGGCTCTGCGCCTGCGCGACGATATCGACCATCGCCAGCCGCTGCAGCCGCTCGACCGGGCCGGCGAAGATGAGGCAGGCCGGACGCGCATTCCTGGCGGTAAGGCTTCCGATCACGCGGACCAGGTCCGCGGGCCGCCCGACCACCGGCACGCCACGTACCCGCGCCCCGGTGTGCGCGCCGGTTTCGTCGAGAATTCCTACTGGACGGAAGGCCGCGTTCGGCTCGCCTTCGAGCTGGCGCAGCAGCTGCTCGATATCGTCGTTCGATCCGAAGAGCAGCGCGGTGCGCTTGGGATGTTCAGGATTGGCGGCCGAAGCAGGCGGATGAAACCGCCCGCCCAGATATTCAGCGGCCAGGCGGCGCGCCATGCGTACCCCGCCCATCAGCACGACGAGCACGAACCACTGGATGACCGGGATCGACCGCGGCAACCACCCTGCCCCGCCGATCAGGATCAGCAGCACGACATAGGCCAGGATCGCGGCGGTCGCCGCCTTCAAGATTTCAAAGACCTCCTCGGTCGAGCTGTAGCGCCACACCCGCCGGTGCAGCCGCATCGCCGCAAAGGTGGCGACCGCGACCGCAACGAACATCGGCGTCGCGACGAGATGTTCCTTCAGAACCTCGCCGGCGCGCAGCGAACCGACGCGCAGGCTGATCGCGGCCACCAGCGAAACGGCCGCAAGCATGCCGTCGATCAGATAGATGAGCGACGCGCGGATCAGAGACGATGATCGGCTTTCCAATGTGATGGTCATTCCGCTGCTCCGTCCCGAAGCGGCGGCGGTTGCACGGCCGCGCCCGGGATGCCCTTGACCAAGCGAAGGTAGCGGCGAAGCGAAGGGCCAATAAGCCGGGCATAGAGATTGCGTTCTAAAGGACAGGGCGGTCACCTTTTGGTTCGCCGGCTACCCCTTCTCGATCTTGTGCAGGAAAATGGGGGGCATCGCGCGATCGCCGGCCAAGCCCCCGGCACCGTCCGGAACCGATCTGGGGAGCCGGGAAAATCTTTCGGCCAGCGGCGCTGATTCCTTTGGGCAGTGTCCGAAGTTGCCGTGGTGGGCGGGTGTTCGATGCGCGACATTCCCCGCGTGTTTGAACACCTGCCTGTTTGAATAGGGGCACCCCGGTCGATGCAGATCGAACGACGAACCACAGCCATGTCGGAACATATCGTCAGGTTCGGCCCCGGCGCGCGCGATCATGCCGGCCCGTATCCGGTCAGGCCCCATCCGGTGCTTCCACGGCGGACCCGGATCTGCTTCCCCTTTGCCGGCGGGTTGATCGGGGGAAGCCATGTCTCGGCCCTGAAGCTCGTCCAGTCGCTCGATACGACCGAGTTCGAACCCGTCGTCATCCTCCATAGCCTGGAAGGTCCGCTCCGCGACTTCATCGAGGGCGCCGGCGTCCGGTTCGAGCTTGCGCCCCCGGTTCATGTCTGGCGGTCCGGCGATCGTCTGGCGATCGGCAAGGTCGCCCGCGCGCTGCCGGACGTACTGCGCATGCGCACGTTCCTGCAGGAAAGGGACATCCGCATCGTGCATACCAACGAGGGGCCGATGCACGCGACCTGGTCGCTGCCCGCGCGGCTCGCCGGAGCCGGACATATCTGGCATCACCGCGGCAATCCCCGTGCCCGGGCACTGCGCATCCAGGCGCCTTTGCTCGCAAGCCGCGTTCTCTGCGTCTCCAAATTCGCCACTCCCAAGGCGGGGCTCTGGTCGGCGCACCACAAATCCGCCGCAGTCTACAGCCCGTTCGATACCTCGATCGCGCAGATCGACCGCGATGCGGCGCGGGCCACGCTCGATGCCCGGCTCCGTATCGGCCCAGATACGGTCGTGCTGGCATTTCTCGGCCAGTTCGCGGCGCGCAAGCGCCCGCTCGTCTTCGTCGAGACGATCGCCGCACTGCGCCGGGCGCGGCCGGACCTGCGCATGATCGCACTCATGTTCGGCGAAGAATTCGAGCCGGGTATCGAAGCGCAGATCCGTGCGCGGATCGAGGAACTCGGTGTCGGAGATCTCGTCCGGATGATGGGCTTCGTCCGCCCGGTCGAGCCCTGGCTCGCGGCCAGCGACATGCTGGTGGTTCCGGCGGTCGAGGAACCCTTCGGACGGACGCTGATCGAAGCGATGCTGGTCGGCACCCCGGTGATCGCGGCGGCCTCGGGAGGCAATGTCGAGGCAATCCGGAATCGCGGCACCGGCATTCTCTCGCGCGTCGACGATCCCGCCGACCTGGCCGCGCATATCCTCGATCTGATCGATCACCCGCAGCTGGCGGAAACGATCGCGCATCGCGCGCGGCAGGAGGCGTTGGCGAAGTTCAGCGTCGAACATCACGTCAAGAAGGTCACGGCCATCTATCGGGAGGTGCTTGCAGGATGACTGATCCCGCCTGTCACGCAACGTCGGCAATGCCGGGTCTCGTGCAACACGTCACCACCAGCCTCGATATCGGCGGCGCGCAGGCGATGCTCGTGAAGCTGCTCGAAGCCAATTGCGCCAAGCGCAAATGCGCGCGGCCCGCGGTGCTTTCGCTGATGCGGCCGGGCACTTTCGCGCAGCGCATCCGGCAGACGGGCTGCCCCACCTATACGCTCGGCATGTCGCGCGGCCTCCCCGGCCCGGTCGCGATGCTCCGGCTGCTCCGGATCACGGCGATGCTTCGGCCCGACATCCTCCAGGGCTGGATGTATCACGGCAATCTCGCCGCAAGCGTCGCGAGCCTCTCCGCCGGGCGGAAGGTTCCGGTGTTCTGGAACGTACGTCACTCGCTGGCCGATCCGATGGTCGAGAAGCGCAGCAGCCGGGCCCTGTTCGCGCTCAGCGCGCGCTTGTCGCGGTCGGTACAGGGCATCATCTACAATTCGCGCACCGCGGCGAAGGAGCATGCGGCGATCGGCTTCGATCCCTCGCGCGCGATTCACATCCCCAACGGGTTCGATCTGTCGGACTATCATCCGGACCCTTCGGCCCGCGAACGGCTGGAGGCGCTGTTCAACCTCCCCGCCGGTGGAACCCTGGTCGGCATGATCGCCCGCAATCACCCGATGAAGGATCACGCGATGCTGATCCGCGGGCTCGCCCGCGCGCGCGCGGTGGGACATGATCTGCGCCTGCTCCTCGTCGGCCCGGGAATGGAACGGCCCGATGCAGCCCTGAAACGCGCGATCGCAGAGTCCCTGCCGCCGGGGACCGTCACGCTCGCAGGGGAGCGGACCGATGTCGCCAGATGGCTGCCCGGCCTCGATCTACTGGCGCTCTCCTCTGCCTGGGGCGAGGCATTTCCCAACATTCTGGGCGAGGCGATGGCGTGCGGCGTACCCTGCATCGCCACCGATATCGGCGACAGCGCCTGGGTGATCGGCGAAAGTGGCCTGATCGTCCCGCCGCGCGATGCCGAAGCGATGGGGGCAGCGCTGGAGCGCATGGCAGGGCTCGATACCGCCGCCCGGCGGAATCTGGGAGCTGCGGGACGTGCACGCGCGATCGCGCATTTCGACATCAACGACATCGCCGTCCAGTACCGCCGACTCTACGCCAGCGCGGTCCAGCGGGCGACAAGGGACACCGAGCCTGCCAGCGCGAGCACGCTGGCCAGCGACGCCGGGGTGAGCCGGCTATGAAAGTCCTGGTCCTCGCCAGCCTCGCCTATTCGCTGGTCAACTTCCGGGCAGCGTTGCTGCGTGAGATGGTCGCCGCGGGTCATGAGGTCGTTGCCTGCGCGCCGGATGAGGATCTGGCGGTCCGCGCCGAACTGTCGGCGATGGGCGTCCGTTTCATCCCGGTGCCGATGGATCGGGCCGGGACCAACCCGCTGCGCGATCTCGTGACCCTGCGCGCCCTGATCCGGACGATCCGGCGTGAGGCGCCCGACGTCTGCCTCGCCTATACACAGAAACCGATCATCTATGGCGGCATCGCCACACGGGTCATCGGCAGGGGCGCCCGTTTCTTCGCGATGGTGAGCGGACTGGGGCACGTCTATTCCGACGACCGCCCGGCCACCTGGCCACGTCTGATGCTGCGATGGCTGACCTCCATCCTCTATCGCGGCGCAGTCGCGCGTGCCGCCGGGATCTTCGTCTTCAACGCCGACGATGCGGGCGAGATGCGCCGTCACGGAATCGTGAGTCCGGGCCGCCGGATCATCCAGGTTCCCGGCTCGGGCATCGACACGGTCAAGTTCCCGCATGTCCCCATTCCCGATGGCTCACCCGTCTTCCTCCTCATCGCCCGGCTGATGCGCAACAAGGGGATCGGCGAGTTCATCGAGGCTGCGGCTTGCGTCCAGGCGCGATATCCCGAGGCGCGCTTTCAGATCCTCGGCCCGCCGGAACCGGGACCGGCCGGTTTCACCATCGAGGAGATCGGCGCGTGGCGCGCGCAGGGCATCGACTATCTCGGCGCGACGCGCGACGTGCGTCCACATCTCGCGCAATCGAGCGTATTCGTGCTGCCCAGCTGCTATCGCGAGGGACTCCCGCGCACGATCCTCGAAGCACTGGCGACGGGCCGCCCGATCATCACCACCGATACACCGGGCTGCCGCGAAACCGTCGTGCCGGGCGAGAACGGGCTGCTCGTGCCGCCGCGCAACGCCCCCGCGCTCGCCCGCGCGATGGAGCAGCTTGCCGGCGATCCGGAACGCGTTCGATCGATGGGCGCACATTCGCGACAGCTGGCGCAACAGCGTTTCCGCGTCGATCGGGTCAACGAACAGCTGCTGACGGAAATGGGCCTGATCGGGACGCCGCCGCAGCCGCCCCGGCACCGCGCGCTCGGCGATCACCGGCTTGCCGAGCGCACGCTGGCCGTGCTGGTGCTGGTGGCCACGCTCCCGCTGCTGCTGCTGACCGCGGGGGCCGTCGCGATCGCACTGGGGCGGCCGCTGCTGTTCCGCCAGTGGCGTGCCGGCCATGGCGGGCAGAGCTTCCAGCTCGTCAAATTCCGCTCGATGGCTGCGGCGGAGGGCCAACTGCTCCCCGATGAAGCCCGCGTCACATCTTTCGGACGCCTGCTGCGGCGCACCCGGCTGGATGAGCTGCCCGAGTTGTGGAACATCGCGCGCGGCGAGATGAGCTTTGTCGGCCCCCGCCCGCTGCTGCCCGAAACCGTGGAGGCGATGGGCCGGGCCGGCGCACGGCGCGGCGAGGTGCGGCCGGGACTGACCGGCTGGGCGCAAATCAACGGCAATGCGCTGCTGAACGATTCCGACAAGCTCGCCCTGGACCTCTGGTACATCGACAACCGCTCGCTCGTGCGCGACGCCAAGATCATCCTGCGCACCTTCGTCATGCTGACCGGAGGGGAACGGGTGAGCCCCGCCAATATCGGGAGGGCTTATGCGCGCATTGCTGATCGGCGCGGTTGAGGGCACGCGCGTCGCGGCCGATGCGATCGCGCAAACTCCGGGCTGGGAGCTCGCGGCGATCGCGACCCTCCCGGCGGAACTCGCCGCGCGCCATTCCGACTTCGTCGATCTGGCCCCGGTTGCAGCCCGCCACGGTGCTGCACTGCTATCCGTCACGCAATGCAACGCACCGGAATTTCTGGAGAGGATGCAGGCCATTGCTGCCGACATCGTCTTCGTCATCGGCTGGTCGCAGATCTGCGGTCCCGAATTCCGCAGCGCCGCGGGCGGTCGCGTGCTGGGGTACCACCCCGCCCCTTTGCCCCGTCTGCGCGGGCGGGCGGTGATCCCTTGGACGATCCTGCTCGACGAGAAGATCACTGCATCGAGCCTGTTCTGGATCGACGACGGGGTCGATAGCGGGCCCTTGCTCGCCCAGCGCTTCTTCCACGTTGCGCACGACGAAACCGCCGGCACACTCTACGCCAAGCATATGGCTGCGCTCGATACGATGCTGCGCACGCTGCTGCCGCACCTGGCGCAGGGCCCGGTCCCCGGCGAGCCGCAGGACGAGCGCGTCGCGACCTGGGCAACGCGCCGCCGCCCGGGCGACGGGCGGATCGACTGGCGCGAGCCGGCGGAGCAGGTCGAGCGGCTGGTGCGCGCGGTCGGTCATCCCTATCCGGGCGCATTCACCGACACGGGCGGCGATCGCATCACCATCTGGTCCGCGCGCGCCTGCGGCTGCGCCGAGCGCCAGCATGCGAGCCCCGGCCAGGTGGTCCAGCGCGATGCGGAGGGATTTGCGGTGCGGTGCGGAGACGGGCGCGCGCTCCACGTGCTCGACTTCGAAACGACAGCCCGCGCGCCTGCGCTCCATAGCGTGCTGGGGAGCGGACGATGACCGGCGCGCTGGCCAATATGGGGGCAGTGCTGGTCGTCGCCCCGCATCCCGATGACGAGATTCTGGGATGCGGGGGCACGATCGCACGCCTCACCGCGGACGGGAACGACGTCCATGTCGCGATTGCCACGCGCGGAACGCCCCCGCGCTACAAGGCGGAGGATGTCGAACGCGTCCGGCAAGAGGCCGCGGCCGCGCACGCGCTGTTGGGCGTCACACGGACGCATTGGCTCGACCACCCCGCCGCCGAACTCGACCGCGTCCCTCATGCGGAACTCAACGCATCGATGGACGCGCTGTTCGAGGCAGTGAAGCCGGATACGCTCTTCCTCCCGTTTGCCGGGGACATCCATCTCGATCATCAGCTGATCTTCCGCTCCGCGCTCGTCGCCGCGCGGCCGCGGGACTGGCGCTACCCCACCCGGCTCTACACCTATGAGACACTGTCGGAGACCAACTGGTCGGCGCCCTATGTCGAGCCCTGCTTCGCGCCGAATGTCTTCGTCGACATCCATGAGACGCTCGAACGCAAGCTCGACGCCTTTGCCTGCTATCGATCACAGTGCCGCGCCTTCCCCAACGAACGCTCGCCCGAGGCCCTGCGCGCGCTGGCGATGCTTCGCGGCGCCACGGTGCACCGGCGCGCGGCAGAGGCGTTCCTGCTGATCCGGGAGGTAATGTGATGCACCAGCTCGTCGCCGATCATTTTCTCGGGAGAGCGCCCGCGACCGGCCGCGACCGGCAGCTGACCATGCTGCTCTGCTCGGCCGGGCGGCGCGTCGGGCTGTTGCGGGCATTCCGGCGCGCCGCCGCCAACCTGCACATCGATCTGCGCGTCATTGCGTGCGACGCGCAACCCGAATGGAGCGCGGCGTGCCGGCTGGCCGATCTGGCGGTGCGTGTGCCCTTTGCGAACGACCCCGGCTATGTCGCGGCGATCGAGGCGGTTTGCCGCGAATATCATGTCGGGCTCGTCGTCCCGACGATCGACCCGGAGTTGCTGCCACTGGCCGAGGCGCGCGAGCGGTTCGCGGCGTCCGGTACGGCGGTCGCGGTGAGCGCGCTTCCGGTGGTCGATATCTGCCGCGACAAGCTCCGGACCGCCGAGTTTCTCGCGGCGCACGCGGTTCCGGTCCCGAGGACGATGGACCTGGCATCGGCGGATCCAAAGGCGTGGAACGGCCCGGCAATCGTCAAGCCGCGGCACGGCAGCGCCGGTCGTGCGATCACCCGGATCGCCAGCCTCGATGCCCTGCCCGATGCCGGGACCGAACCGATGGTCGTCCAGGAACTGCTCGAGGGCGAAGAGTGGACGGTCAACCTCTATTTCGACGAAGCCGGCGCCCTGCGTTCGGTCGTGCCGCATCACCGGATTCAGGTGCGCGCCGGGGAAGTCGAGAAAGGTGTCACCGGGCGACAGGCACAGCTGATGGAGATTGCCGAGCGGATCGCAGCCTGCCTGCCCGGTCCGCGCGGCGCGCTCTGCTTTCAGGCGATCACGGCCGCCGACGGTTCCGCAAAGGTGTTCGAGATCAACGCGCGCTTCGGCGGCGGCTATCCGCTCGCGGACTATGCCGGCGCGAGCTTCGCACAATGGCTCATCGAAGAGCGGCTGGGATTGCCGGACACGGCCACCGACACATGGGCCGCGGGCGTCGCGATGCTGCGGTTCGATGCGGCGATCTTCGTGACGCTATGACCATCACCATCGTCTTCGACCTCGACGACACGCTGTATCGCGAGCGTGACTATGTGCGCAGCGGAATCCGTGCGGTCGACATATGGGTAGAATGGCGGCTCGGCGTACACGGCTTCGGCATGACAGCCACCCGTCTCTGGAACGAAGGGCGGCGCGCGAAGCTCTTCGACGCGACGCTGGCCGAACTCGGCGTGACCGTCGATCCGGCAACAATCGCGGCGATGGTCGCCGTCTATCGCGATCATGTTCCCCGCATCCGGCTCGCATCCGACGCGCGCGCCTTCCTCATGCGCGATCACGGTTTCTCCCTCGCGCTGATCACCGACGGCTCCGGCATCGCCCAGCGGCGCAAGGTGGCCGCACTCGGCCTGTCCAGCTACGCCTTCGATCCCGTCGTCTACACCGACGATTGGGGCGCGGCATATTGGAAGCCGCACCGGCGCGCGTTCGAAACCGTCGAGGCAGCGTATCGCGGACGATCGGACCGCTTCGTCTATGTGGCGGACAATCCGGCCAAGGACTTTCTCGCGCCCCGCGCCCTCGGCTGGGCGACGGTACAGATCGACCGGGCCGATGCGGTTCATTCCCGGATACCGCCAAGCCCGCAACATCGCGCCGCCGTGCAGATCCGTTCGCTGCACGACCTGACGCCGCAACGTATTGCGGATCTGTTCCACCCGGCCCTGCTGAGGCTCCGCGCATGAACGTCGCGTTCGTCCTTTCGGCGCTCGGCGCGGGCGGCGCGGAGCGCGTCATCAGCTGGCTCGCCCAAGCGGGCGCCGCCCGGGGGTGGAAGATCAGCATCATCACCTTCGACGCTCCCGGAGACCCGGTCTTTCACCCCATCGATCCGCGCGTCGAACTCATCCGCCTTGCGCTGCCGCCCGGAGGCCGCGGCATCGCTCCGTTCGTGACAGGCGTTCGCCGCCTCCACGCGCTCCGCCGCACCGTTGCAGACAAGCAGTTCGACGTGGTCGTGTCCTTCCTGACCAAGATCAATGTGCTGACCTTGATCGCGATGCTGGGCAGGCGCACCCCGGTCATTGTCTCCGAACGCAACAACCCCGACCGGCAGCCTGCGCATCCGCTCTGGCACGTCATGCTGCGCCGCCTCTATCCCCGTGCCGCAGCGATCGTGATGTTGACCGAACGCGGCAAGGCTCGGCTGCCGATCGCGGACAGGTCACGAGTGAAGGTCATCCCGAACCCGGTCCATTCGCTGCCGTTCCGCCCCCGGCAGCAAGGTGCGCCGCAACTGGTGGCGGTCGGGCGATTGAGCGAGCAGAAGGGGTTCGATCTGCTGATCGAGGCCTTTGGCAGGATCGCCGAGCGCTTTCCCGACTGGAATCTCCTCATTTTCGGCGAAGGTCCGGAACGGCCGCGGCTGGAGGCCATGATCGCGCGAGACGGGTTGCGGGATCGAGTCTTCCTTCCCGGCAATACCGGTCAGCACGGCGAATGGATCAGCGCGGCCAGCGTGTTCGTCCTTTCCTCCCGCTATGAAGGGTTTGCCAACGTCGTCGGGGAAGCCATGCAGGCGGGACTGCCCGTCGTGGCGAGCGATTGCGACTTCGGCCCTGCCGACATGATCGAGCCTGATATAAGCGGGCTGCTGGTGCCGCCCGAGGATGTGGAACAGCTCGCCGCCGCACTGAGCGAGGTCATGTCCAGCGAGGGGAAACGGTTGCAATTGGGCGCCAACGCCGTCCGGCGCGCCCGGCTATTCGACGAACGCGCCATTCTCGACAGCTGGCTGGATGTGATCAGCGATGCGAACGCAAATTCGCCTGCGGGAACGAAAACGAGGAGGCGACAATATCCGCCGTTACGCAGGGCGAGCCGGTAGCCGTTCGCCCCTTCAACTCCATCTTTTCGGGGAAGAATCGCCGCCGGGGTTGAGCAGCAGCGGCACGTAAAGGAATGGCGGCCTCTGATAAAGCCGCCATCCGAGTGCAGAACACTGCCTCGCACAGTGTTCAGGTCGCAACGACGACTCTAGCTCGATCGAATGCTATTCAAACTGCGGGATTCTACTAATACCATTAAGTGACAGGTTGACTGCCGATGCGCACACACCAACCTGCAGATTCATATCAATCCAGCATCACTGGAACATATGTTACATTGATCCATTACCGAACCGAAACGACATGTTTGTCGTTCTTCCAAGCGGGCAGTATTCTGATATTCCTGGCACAGAACTGTCTCATTCCGGAATATGACAACGTCGTCATCGACAACATCTTCATACATTTTAAACTATGATATTTTCTGTTCCGGATTTGAATATATACCCCCACTTTAGGGTCGCCCCTATTAATGCGAAGTAGTCCACTCGTCCAAAAGGTCGAGAAGAATTCGACTACCAAAGAGAGCGGTAGGAGGAGTCCCATGCTAAGCGATCCCATTCACGTCAATATCATCGGCAGGAATGAAATTGTCCGGGAAGGGCTGAAGCGCATTCTTGCGGATCAGGACTTCTACGTAGATTGTGCTGTATCCTGCGTCGACGACCTGGATATGGAGAATGAACCGTCCGTCATTATTGTCGACGTGAATGACATCGATGAGGGTCTGTGCGTATGTGCCGACGTACGCGAGCGCTGTCCTGGACCGCGCATTGTGATCATGACCGATGGATACAGCATGGAGGATGTTTCCCGGGCGTTCGCGACCGGGGATGTCGACGGATATCTCGTGAAGGAGATTTCGTGCGATCCGCTGGCCGGCGCATTGCGCCTGACCGCCCTTGGCGAAAAGGTATTGCCGTCGCAGATCGCGAGCTCGCTCGCGAGTGCGCCCGCTGGCGCGATCTCGCGCTGCTGGGATACCGGCGCCAGCGGAACCAACCTGTCCGCGCGCGAGGTGGATATCCTGCGATGCCTGGTGGATGGTGAGCCCAACAAGGTGATCTCGCGCCGGCTGAACATCGCCGATGCGACGGTCAAGGTTCATATCAAGGCGATCCTGCGCAAGCTGCGCGTCCGCAATCGCACCCAGGCAGCGATCTGGGCAGTCAGCCGCGGACTGGCGGGCGAAGCACCGGCGGACACGGCTCTGCGGACACCGCTGCCCGTTCCCGGCGCATTGCCCCCGCAAAGAGTAGCAGACATGCAACTAGCCAGAGCGAATTGAAGATGATGTGGGCGATTCCGGCGCCGCTCACGCCTACCGCCGGGATCGCCAGATAGAGCGCGACGAAGAAGGCGATACCCGCCACGATCGCGACCCCCAGTACCTTTGGCTGCAATCCCATCGTCATCAGCGCCGGCCGCAGCGCGCTGCCCGCGAGGAACAGCAGCGCCGCAATGGACTGGACAATCAGCGGGGTGGCCGCGTCTTCGAACTCGGGTCCCGCGATAAGGCGAATGGCGAGATCGCCTGCGAAGACCGTGCCGACGACGAAGGCGACACCCACACAGAGCGTCAGCAGCTCAAGCTGCCGGATCGCGGTCACGAAGCCATGGAGGTCGCGCCGCGCCCATAGCCGGGCGAGGTCGGGAAAGACGACCTGCTGCAGCATCGCACCGGCCTTCATCGCGGCGAGCGTGAACTTGCGCACGAGCTGGTAGATGCCCGCGCCGATCGGTCCGGCAACGGCGCCGACAGCCAGGATATCAAGCTCCTGCGTACTCTTGCGCACCAGCACCGCACCGTTGGCGGAAAGGATGAACGCCCAGATCCCTTCGAAACTGCCGGTGTCGACGAGTGCACGGAAACGCGGGCGGACCCGGTACCCGCGGCGGAGGAGCTCACGCCACGCCATGGCCGCGAGGGTCACGCGCTGGAGACACGGCACCGCGATCGCGATCACCAGCAGTTCGGATATCGAACCGCCCAACGCCCAGACCAGCGCCACCGCAACCAGCCGAAGCACCGCAAGCGCGGGATCGACCCAGGCGATGAGCGCAAAGCGATCGAACAGGCGCAGGACGCCCGTCGGCGTCGACGAAATGCCGAACGCGACGGCGATGGTGTAGAAACCGGCCATTGCCCGCGCCTCGCCGCCCCACCCGATCCAGCCGCCGACGATCGGAATGGCAAGCAGTGCGATCGCGCCGGCGGCAAGCGCCCCAATGATGTCGAGCGCGATCCCGAACCCGACCAGTTCGGCAAAACGCGCCTCGTCCCCCGCTTCGAGCGCGGCGGCGCCGTAGCGGATCACGGCCTGCCAGGTCTCGAGACGAATGACCTGATCCATGAACCGGCCATAGGCTTCGACCATGGCGAGCAGACCGAGCAGCGCGGGGCCCAGCATGTGCGCCGTCAGCGCAAGCGTCACCATGCCGATCCCGATGGCTGCAGCGTTGCCGGAGGCAAGGTGCGCGATCTGCCGCAATGTCCAGCCGATGCGCGCCCGCCCCGTGCGACTGCTCGTTTCCATGGGAGCTACAATTCCCTTACCAGCGCAATCGATGTCGCGGGTCTGCCTTTCGGTGAAAGTGATTTCTAGGCGAGCAAGCGGAATAGCCCCACTGGGGTAGTGCATGTCCCCCCGGCGATACCCGAGACGAGTTTCCCGCACCGGCGCATACCCGCAATCGCTCCGCTTCCCCCTTCTGACCAATATCCGTGGAGCGCAGGCAGCCTAAGCTCGTCCGCCAGCCGCTGTGCCGGGGAGTTGAGCTGATGAACATGCAGGAACGGGCTTTGATGGAGATGCGTCCGGCTGAGGTCGCCGTGCCGCAACAAGCGTCGGGTGTCGATTTCCTGCGCGTCCTGCGCCGGCACCAGCGCCGGCTGATCATCACCGTCCTGGTCGTGATCGTGCTTGCGGCGCTGGCACTGCTGTTCATCGAGCCGCGCTATCAGGCGACTGCCGTGATGCGCGTCGATGTCGAAGAGTCGGTGCTGCAGACCGAGGATGAAACCGCCGCCTCGATCCGTGACGCGGAACTTCGGCGCGAGCACCAGATCGAAACGCAGATCCAGCTGCTCCAGTCGCGCCCGGTCGCCCGGCAGGTGGTGCGCGACCTTGCCCTGCATGACGACGCCGAATTCAACCCTGATGCAAATCCCGACAAGAAGACCAGATGGGGCCGCTTCCTGGATCGCCTGCGATTCTGGAGGGACGACACGGTGAAGACGACCCCCACGCCGGCCGGAGCCGTCTCCCCGCAGCTCGTCGAACGTACCACCGACCGGCTGCTCGAGGTTCTCGATGTCGGTCAGGACGGCCAATCCAGCTTCATCGACGTGACCGTGACATCGCGGCACCCCGACAAGGCCGCGCTGATCGCGAACAAGATCACACGGGTCTATGTGAAGACGCAGGTCGAGGAACGCCAGGCCGCGATCCGGCGGCGCATCCAGGCATTGGGAGAGCGCGTCGATGAACTTCGCGACCAGCTGGTCTCCACCGAACAGACGATCGCATCCTATCGCCGCTCGCACGGACTCGACGCCGGTGCAGGCAGCCAGGCCGATGCGGCGCAGATGGGACGCGCCGCGGCCGAACTTGCCGCAATCCGCGGGCAGCGCGCCGAAAGCGAACGGCGCAGCGGATCGGCGGGTCAGATCATGTCGCCGCTGCTCGCGGACCTGCGCAGCCAGCAAACGACGGCGCAACGCCGCCTGGGCGAGCTGACCACCCTCTATGGCAACGCGCACCCCGATGTTCTCAAGATTCGGGCCGAACTCGCGCAACTCGACGCCAGCATCAGCCGGGAATCGGGCCGGGTCGGCGCGCAGCTCGCCAACGAGGCCTCCGCGCAACGCTCACGCGAGGCGCAACTGGCGGGAGACCTGGCGTCGCTTCGCGCCCGGTCACTCAACGACATTTCAGAGGGCGTGCCGCTGGCCGACCTGGAGCGCAACGCGCAGGCGACGCAGACCGTCTATCTCGCGCTGCTCGGCCGGCTGAAGGAGATCACCCGCAACGAGAAGACCGTCAAGGCCGACGCCGAGATCGCATCGCCGGCGCTTCAACCGACGCAACCGAGCTTCCCGCGGCGCGCCCAGATCATGGGCGCCGCCGCCGCCGCTGCGCTCATTTTCGGCTTGATCATCGTCATGCTGAGCGAAGCGCTCGACACCCAGGTACGAAGCGCGGCGCAGGTCTGGGCGATCAGCGGACTGCCGACGCTCGGCATGATACCCGAGCTCGCAAAGGGCCGCCGCCGGATGCCGACCCATCTTCGGGTGATCGGGCAACCCTATTCGGTCTTCGCCGAGGCGATCCGGTCGGTCGAGACGCGGATGGGGCGCGATGCGACCCGTGCGACGGGCAATATCGTGCTCGTCACCTCCCCGCTTCCCGACGAAGGCAAGACCAGCGTGTCGATCGGGCTGGCGGCAGCGGCCGTCGCCCGCGGTCGCCGTGCCATCGTCGCCGACTTCGACCTGCGCCGGCCGGGACTTGCCGGCCTGCTCGAAGACACATCGGGCGAGAAGGATCTGCTCGACTATATCCGCGGCGACGCCGAGATCGACGACGTCATCTTCACCAGCAGCTCCACTCCGGCCGTGCACGGCGTCAAGGCGAACCGGCCGGCCCCGGACCCGGGAGCCGCGATCGCGTCGCCGCGCGTCGAGACCCTGTTCGCGATCCTGCGCGACCGCTACGACCTCATCGTTATCAACACCCCGCCCGTGCTGGCGGTGAGCGATGCGCAACAACTCGCGCGCTTCGCAGAGCAGAGCCTGCTCGTCCTGAGGTGGGGCCGGACCACGCCGGATCTGCTGCGGTCGGCGATCCTGCAGTTCGGCGAAGCATTGACCGGTGTGGTCTTCAACCGGGTACGCTACCGGAAGCACGCGCGGCTCGATTACGGAGACGGCATCCGTCAGTACCACCGCTATGCGCGCGACGATCAGTCCTACGCCCTGCTGCGCCACCCGCTCTTGCGGCTGCGCGGCCGCCGTACCGAGTTGGCCTGAGACGGATCGCCCGCGCAATGGCCAGACAAAGACCAAGAACCCCTGTGTGACGAGGCAGACCGTTGACCGCAAACCTGCGTGCGATAGGCGGAGAGCGGAACCAGGGCAGGAGCAGTTCGGACGAATTGCATCTGCTGGTGATCGATCCCCGATCCCTGACCCGCGACTGTCTGGTGGCGGCGCTGGAGGGTGCGCAGGGCGTCGCTTCGGTGACCGCCACCGGAAGCATTGAGGAAGCCGCGACGATCCTGCGCAGCATCGACGGGCGCACGGCGGCGCTGCTGAATCTTGCTTCGGACGCCTTCGACCACCAGACGCTTTCGAGCATGATCGCGCCGCTGCGCGAGCTGGCGCCAGGCAGCCTCCTGATCCTCACCACGCATATCGACGCCGAGCATGCCCGAACCGCGCTGCGCCTGGGGGTCGCCGGCCTGCTGAGCACCGAAATGTCGTTCGACCTGACCCTCGATGCGATCCGGATCGTCAGCCGCGGCTGGATCACCTACCCCGGGTCGGTGTTGGACCCATCCTTTATCGAGGCGATCACCCGATCGGCGGGCGCCCATCGCGGCCATGAGGAGATGCTCACCGGACGCCAGCGACAGGTCCTTGATGGCCTTTCCCGCGGCATGACCAACCGGCAGATCGCGAAGAGCCTGATGGTCACCGAGCGCACCGTGAAAGCGCATGTGAAGGAACTCATGCGCCGACTCGGCGCGAGCAATCGAACCCAGGTCGTCGCAATCGCGAACGCCTATCCCTAGGCGGAATCGATCGCCCGCTGCCTTGCAACCAAGTAATCATCGCCCCGACATGAACTAAAGTACATGCACTTTAGAACAATATCCCATATCCAAATAACCCACACCGAGCCGAATAGAGGCAAATTCGGGTTAGGATTCATTTTTTTTAAATCGATATCACGGTAGACGACAGCGCCACGATCTCAATCTCAAATACATATGACTATTTACTGAACATCGGGTCGCAACCGGCAGATATATATTGAATACTTCCAGTATTCAAACTGCAGAGTCGCGCCCAATGTTGATCAACAAGGGGCGCAAATCATGAAATTCTTCTCCAGGCGCGGAGCCGGGCTGGGCACGGTAGCCGCCATCGCATTGGCGGCCACCGCGATGGTCGCCGCGCGCGCCAACCCGATCACGCTTGGGGCCGGCGTAGAGCTGACCGCAAAGTTCCGCGTCATGGGCAGCGATCTTCAGACGGGCGTTGGCATGCAGGAGGGAGGTGCCATCGGCACGATCGTCGAGGGGCCGGTGATCCGCCTTGGAAAGCGCTGGTGGAAAGTCGATTTCGGCCAGGGCGTCGATGGCTGGGTGAATGAATCGCTCCTGCGGACGACCGGTGGGATCATCATCACACCAAGTCCGACGCCGGCCCCGACGCCGCCGCCAGTCGTCACGCCGACTCCTACGCCGCCGCCCTCGACAGGCGCGGCCGGCGCGTTCGCGAACCCCGACAATGGCGGCATCCCCGACCGGGCGCGCCACCCCCTCGCCTTCCCGACCGCGACGGGTTTCGGAAAACACACCAGCGTCCGCAGCCCCAATGCCGTGGTGTACAAGATCAACACGCTGGAGGACGTCGCCAATCCAGGCGACGGCAAGATCAGCTACCGGGAATGCGCGCTCGCGCTGCCGGTCACCAGCCCCTACAATATTCCGGCAAACCGCCCGCGCTACTGCGTCTTCGACGTCGCGGGTGCGATCATTCTCCAGTCGTCGGCGTTCATCACCCAGCCACAGATCTACATCGCCGGGCAGACGTCACCGGGCGGAATCGAGTTCAGGCTCGGCGACCTCTACAACCCGGTGGATTCGCTGATCGACACCCGCAATGGCGGCAACAACATGATCTTGCGCCATGTCCGCACGCGCACCGGTCCGCATGTCGGCCGGACGTCGGAGAATGGCGATCCGATCCGCATGTCCGGCACGCGGAACCAGATCATCGATCACGTCTCGACGATGTTCGGCACCGACGAAAGCCTCGACATGGCCTGCGTCGACTGCACCGTGCAATGGTCGATCATCGGACCGAACATCTGCCGCAATGCCGGCCACACCTCGTCGCTGCATTGCAAGACCTTCTTCCTCAAGCCCGCGTCGCGCGTGACGATCGCGCACAATCTCTCCCAGCATGGCGAGCAGCGCGGCATCAACATCGCGGTCGGCACCAATCCGGCGACGGCGGGGGCGACCGGCCAGGCGGATGTGGTCAACAACATCCTGTACGATTTCATCGCGGAAGCAGGGCTGGTCTCGAACCAGTTCGGCAGCGTCTACGCCAACTATGTCAATAACACCTACCTCCGCGGCCCGCGCTACAATGCCAGCGACGGCAACTATCTGATCGGACTCTACGGAAACGGCGCCCGCTATCCGTTCGGATTCAACATCTATTCCTCCGGCAACGTGACGCCGCGTACCCGGATCGCCGGCCAGTTCGGATCGACGACGACGGATCCGTTTCAGAACGCCGCCGGCTTCATCACGCACGTGACCCCCGGCTCAATCTGCGGCGTCACCAGCACCGGCGCACAGGATTGCAGCCGCACCGGTCTCGCCACGGTGCAGAACGCCGCCTATGCGCTGATGCCCGGCATGACCGAGCCCTCGTTCGACCCGACGCGTATCGCATCGGCCGAACAGGCCCTCAGGGATGTCCTCACCTTCGCCGGCGCCGATCTCTGTCGCGACGGCATCTGCCGCGACAATGTCGACCAGATGTATGTGGAGGATGTGCGCAGCTGCGACACCGCTCCCTACCTCTTCGCCACGAACTGGCCGTCGACCGTCGCTGAGGCAGGCGGCTGGGCACAGATCACTCCCGGTGCCGCCAGACGCGACAGCGACAATGACGGCATGCCCGACGACTGGGAAAGCCGGTTCACCAACACCAACCCCAATGTCTGGGACGCGAACAACGACGCGGATGGCGACGGCTATCCGAACATCGAGGAATATCTGAACGCGCTCGCCCAGGACGATGTCCGCTACTACGGCATGGTCGGCTTCGGAACGGGGCACGTGCCAGCCTATAATTGCGGAAGAGCGATGTTCTGACCCCGGCCGGGGCGCCACGCGCAAGCGCCCCGGCGGCTTCGCCCGGCCAGGACCGGCAAGTTCCGGCAAGTTCCAAAGAAGCGCGTGGCACGGACAAAGTCCGGACGCCCTTTGGGCAAATAGGTCGCAAGAGCAACAAGGATAGTACGGATTAGTACTTATTAACAGCTTGGTAGCATTCGTTAAAATCCCGATCCTGTGTCCGGTCGTTCCACTATGGCGATTCTGTATCGAAGGTTATCGTGCTCAATCCGCTCCTCACCAAGTTCGCTTGTAAAATGCCACTGGGGCAGGAGGAACGGGCAGCGCTTGCCGGGTTGGTACAGAGCAAAGCACGCCGACTGCCCGCGCGGCAGGATCTCTATGTCGAAGGCGACGCCATTTCGCCGATCCGCATCATCCTTGACGGCTGGGCATGCCGGTACGACCAACTCGCCGATGGCCGGAGGCAGATCGTCGAACTCTTCCTCCCCGGCGACATCCTGGGTCAGGATTGCCAGTTCGTGGAACGCCAGGATCATTCCGCCTGCTCGATCTCGGCGCTCTCCTATGCCCTGATACCCCGGAACGAACTCGACGCAGTGGCCCGGCAATTCCCGGCGATCGGGCAAGCGCTGCTCTGGGACTCCTCGGTCACTGCGGCGATCCACCGCCAATGGATCCGGTCGCTCGGAAGACTGAGTGCAACCCAGCGGATCGCGCATTTGTTCTGCGAATTGCTCTATCGCGCCGCACGCGCCGGGCTGGCACGAGGGACGACGTTCGACATGCCGATGGGACAGCGCGACCTCGGCGATGCGCGGGGCCTCAGCACCGTGCAGGTCAACCGGACGGTACAGTTGCTGCGATCGGCGGGATTGCTCGAATGGCGCCGCCGCGTGGTCGAGATTTCCGATCTGCCGCGCCTCTCCCGCATCGCGATGTTCCGGCCGCACTATCTCGAGCTCGGCCCGGACAGCGCGTTGCTGGCATCGCGTTGCGATCCGGGGCCAGAGGCGGACACGCCCCCCGCGCCCGAGGATCGCGATCTGCCCTTGTTCAGATAGCGGCAACGACCGGCGCGGCTGCCTGCGCCGCACCGGTTCTGGGCAGGTCGTGATAGCTGCAATACCAGTCCACAAAGGCAGCAACGCCCTTTGCGATCCCGGTGTTCGGTACATAATCGGTCAAGGCACGCAGGAGCGACGGGTCCGCGCTGGTCAGCGGCACATCCCCAGGCTGCATCGGCAGCAAGTTCAGCCGCGCGCGCTTCCCGACACAGGTCTCGACGGTTCGAATGAACTCCATGAGTTCGACCGGATGCCCCCCCGCGATGTTCACCGTGCGGTAGGGAGCGACGGGCGAGAGGCTGTCGACCACCCCTCTTTCCCTGATCGGCATCCCCTGTGCCGGCACGGCGTCGATCAGCCTGACGATCGCTTCGACCAGATCTTCGACATAGGTGAAGTCCCGCACCATCTGGCCGTTGCCATAGACCTCGATCGGGCGGCCGGCGCGAATGGCGCTGGTGAACCTGAACAGCGCCATATCGGGGCGTCCCCATGGCCCATAGACGGTGAAGAAACGGAACAGCGTGCTCGGGATCGCGAAGAGATGGGCATAGGCGTGCGCCATCGCCTCCATGCCCTTCTTGGTCGCGGCATAGAGGCTCACCGGATGATCGGCGCGGTCAGTCTCGCCGAACGGGATCGTCTCGTTCGCGCCATAGATCGACGAGGTCGATGCCATCAGCAGATGCCTCGGCCGCACTGCGCGCGCCAGCTCCAGGACCGCCCAGGAGCCGGTCAAATTGCTCGACACATAGGTTTCGGGCTCCTCGATCGAGTAGCGCACCCCGGCCTGTGCCGCGAGGTGCAGGATCACCGCGGGCGGCCGTGTCTCGGCCGCGCGCATCAGCGCGTCGCGGTCCTCAAGCCGAGCCTCGACGAAATGATAGCCCGGAAAGGCCCGAAGGATGGCGTTGCGCGCGTGCTTGAGCGCCGGGTCGTAATAGCTGGTGAGCGCATCGAAGCCGACCACGCGATGGCCGTCGGCGAGCAACCGCCGTGCCAGGTGGAAACCGATAAAGCCGGCGCTGCCCGTGATCAGGAATTGAGTCATTTCAAGACTCCGATTGCGACTCGATCCCGGCCGATGCGTAGCGGATCGCAGCCTGCACGTGCGGGGCGCATTGGAGGGAATGGCTGACCCTTGTTGGTGAGCAGGGGCGCACAGCGCAGCAGTGTTCCCGCGGCCGGCGATTTCGGCGTGTCGCTACTTCCGGACTACCCCGCCTTCCCCGCCCGCTCAGCGGGCTTGGCAATTCTCAGCGCCCTCCGGAACCGCCATGCTGGTCACGAACACAGAGCCGTCCAACGGAAGATATCATGCGTCCTACGCCGCCGCTGCTGCCAACACTCTCGCATCTCGAGCGGCTTGAGGCCGAGAGCATCCATATCCTGCGCGAGGTCGTTGCCCAGACGGAGCGTCCCGTCATGCTCTACTCGGCGGGCAAGGATTCGGCGGTCATGCTGCATCTGGCGCGCAAGGCCTTCTACCCGGCCACCCCGCCCTTCCCGCTCCTGCATGTCGACACGACCTGGAAGTTCCAGGCCATGTACGCCTACCGGGATCGTGCGGCCGCCGCGGCGGGCATGAAGCTGATCGTCCACCGGAACCCTGAAGCGCTCGCGCGGGGGATCAACCCGTTCGACCATGGCGAGCTCCACACCGAGATGTGGAAGACGCAGGGGCTGAAACAGGCGCTCGACGCGCACGGGTTCGACGCCGCGTTCGGCGGCGCTCGCCGCGACGAGGAAAAGAGCCGGGCCAAGGAACGGATCTTCAGCTTCCGCGACCGCGACCATCGCTGGAACCCGCGGGACCAGCGCCCCGAGCTGTGGCGGCTGTACAATGCCAGGATCGGCAAGGGTCAGAGCCTGCGCATCTTCCCCTTGTCCAACTGGACCGAACTCGACATCTGGCAATATATCCTCGCTGAAAATATCGAGATCGTTCCCCTCTATTTCGCGGCTCCCCGTCCGACCGTTGTGCGCGACGGCATGTTGCTGATGGTGGACGATGCGCGCTTTCCCCTCGCCGATCGCGAGGTGCCGGTGATGCGTTCGATCCGCTTCCGCACGCTTGGCTGCTACCCGCTCACCGGCGCGGTGGAGAGTAGCGCGACGACGCTTGCCGAACTGCTTCAGGAAACGCTGTCGGCGACGACCAGCGAGCGCCAGGGCCGCGCGATCGACCGGGAGAGCAGCATGAGCATGGAGCGCAAGAAGCAGGAAGGATATTTCTGATGGCCGAGCCCTATCGGGTAATCGCGTCGAACCTTGAAGACTGCCTTGCCCGCCGCCACGAGCGGTCGCTGCTGCGCTTTCTGACGTGCGGCTCGGTGGACGATGGCAAGTCCACGCTGATCGGCCGCCTGCTCTATGATGCGAAGCTGCTGCTCGAGGACCAGCGCGCTACCCTGGAAGCCGAAGCGCATGACACCGCGTCAGGGGGCAAGCGGATCGATTTCGCCAGCCTCCTCGACGGTCTCGCTGCGGAGCGCGAGCAAGGCATCACCATCGACGTCGCCTATCGCTTCTTCGCGACCGAGAAACGCAAGTTCATCGTCGCGGATACCCCGGGGCACGAACAATATACCCGCAACATGGTCACCGGCGCATCGACCGCCGACCTCGCCGTGATCCTGATCGATGCCCGCAAGGGCGTGCTGACCCAGACACGCCGCCATAGCTACATCGCCCACCTGCTCGGCATCCGCCACATCGCGCTCGCGGTGAACAAGATGGATCTGGTCGGTTACGAACAAGGCAAGTTCGAAGCCGTGATGACGGACTATGCCGACTTCGCACGGCGGATGGGTATCCCCGACTTCACGGCCATCCCCATCTCCGGCCGCAACGGAGACAATATCGTCACCAGATCCGAAGCGATGCCCTGGTACGCTGGCCCCACCCTGATCGAGCATCTTGAGACCGTGGAGGTCGATGTCGAAACCGATGCGGCGAAGCCGTTCCGCATGCCGGTGCAATGGGTCAACCGCGCCGATCAGGACTTCCGCGGGCTGGCCGGCACGATCCCCAGCGGCACCGTCCGCCCGAACGACCGGGTCCGCGTCCTGCCCTCGGGGAAGACGTCCCGCGTTCAACGAATCGTGACGTTGGACGGCGATCTTGAGCTTGCCCGCGCCGGACAGTCGGTGACGATCACACTGTCGGACGATATCGACTGCGCCCGCGGTGATGTCCTCGCCGCGGCAGACACGCCTCTACAGGTTTCCGACCAGTTCGAAGCGTCGCTCGTCTGGCTCGATGAGGCTCCCCTGCTCCCGGGGCGTCGCTATCTGCTGCAAACCGCGAGCGCTGCTGTCGGAGCGACAGTGACCCAGATCAAGCATGCGGTCGAACTCGAAACGCTGGGCAATGCCTGCGCACGCACGCTGGACTGCAACCAGATCGCGGTGGTCACGCTGCGGCTCGAGCGCGCCATTCCCTTCACCACCTATGCCGAATGTCACACGCTCGGCAGCTTCATCCTGATCGATCGCGAGCATCATCGTACCCTGGCGGGCGGAATGTTCCATTTCTCGCTGCGCCGCGCTGACAATGTCCACTGGCAGCCGCTCGAGATCCGCCGTGAGCAACGCGCCGCCATGAAGGCCCAGGCCCCAAGGGTTCTGTGGTTCACCGGCGTTTCGGGTGCGGGCAAATCGACCATCGCCAATCTGGTCGAGAAGAAGCTGCATGCGCTCGGCTATCACACCTTCCTGCTGGACGGGGACAATGTGCGGCACCGGCTGAACGGGGACCTCGGCTTTACCGATGCAGATCGCGTCGAGAATATCCGCCGTGTCGGAGAGGTCGCGGCCCTGATGGCGGATGCGGGCCTCATCGTGCTCGCCGCGTTCATCTCGCCCTTCCGCGCCGAGCGCGAAATGGTGCGTGCGATGGTTCCGGAGGGCGAGTTCGTGGAGATCTTCGTCGATACGCCGCTTGCCGATGCCGAAGCACGCGACGTCAAGGGACTCTATCGGAAGGCCCGACGCGGCGAGCTCGTCAACTTCACCGGTATCGATAGCCCGTACGAGCCTCCTCTGATGCCCGAACTGCATCTGGACACAACGCAATGTTCCGCAGACGAAGCCGCCGACCGGATACTGGCCGGCCTGTTTGCCTGAACGATCGCCGGCACGCGCGCGTTCAGGCGCGCTCCTCGCCCATGCCTGCCGCGAAGGCGATGCGCAGCGCTCCGGACAGACTGCGCGTCTGCAGTTTCACCATGATATTGGCCCGGTGAACCTCGACGGTGCGAGGCGAGATGCCGAGATAATAGGCGATGGTCTTGTTCGGATGACCTTGCGCAAGCCCCTCCAGCACCTCGCGCTCCCGCTCGCTCAGCACGCCGATCACCGTCTCGGCATCGGCCGCCCGATCCGCGACCTTGTTGTCCGCGGCAATCCGCTCGAACGCGCGGCGGATTGCGTCCACCAGCGTATCGGTCTCGAACGGTTTCTCGAGAAAGTCGATGGCGCCCGCCTTCATCGCCTTCACCGCCATGGCGATATCGCCATGGCCGGTCAGCATGATGACCGGCATCGTCACACCGCGCGCATTGAGCTTCTGCTGAACCTCCAGCCCGTCCATCTCGGGCATGCCGATGTCGAGCAGGATGCAACCCGTCTCGATATGACCGATGTGCTTGAGAAACCCGACTCCCGAGTCCCAGGTGCGCACGGCATAACCTGATGTCGTGAGGAAGAAACTTGCGCCGCGGCGGATGCTTTCCTCGTCATCGATGACGTGAACCAGAGGCCGGTCGGTCATTCGGATGTCTCCTTATCCGCGCGGATCAGCGTAAAGTGGAAGCGCGCGCCTCCCTCGGGCCGTTGCTCCATCCAGATCCGTCCTCCATTCGCCTCGACAATGGTGCGGCAGATCGACAGGCCGAGACCCAGGCCGTCGCACTTGGTGCTGTTGAAAGCGCTAAACAGATTTGCGGCGATCTCCGGGGCAACCCCTGGTCCCGTATCGGCCACGGTCACCCGCAGAAAGCCGTCCTCGTCGGGTTTGCTCGAAACGGTGAGCAGGCGTGCCGGCGACTGGCTCATCGCTTCCATCGCGTTACGCATCAGGTTGATAAGCACCTGCTGGATCTGGATCTTGTCGACCAGCACCCGGCGCACCGTCCGGTCGAGCTCGAACTGAGCCCGAATCCCCTTCTCGCGGGCATCGATCAGAGCAAGCTTCGAGGCCTCGTCGGCCAGCTTGACCAGATCGACGACCGACTTGTCGACATCGCCGCGCGCGACGAATTCGCGCAGGCGCCGGATGATCGCTCCCGCGCGCAGCACTTCCTCATAGGCGCCGTCCAGTCCCTTCTCGATCATGGCGCGGTCGCCGGCCTTGCCTTCGTGCACCAGGTTCCGGACGCCACGAACAAAGGTGGCGACCGCGGTGATCGGCTGGTTCAGCTCATGGGCAAGCGTCGAGGCCATGGTTCCCATTACGCTGACACGGCCGGCGTGAACGAGCTCAGAGCGCAGCTCGTTGACCCGCTGCTCGGCCGCCTGCTTCTCGGACAGATCGCGAATGAACCCGGTGAACACGCGCGCGCCGTCCGAGATCGCCTCGCCGACGGCGAGTTCGATCGGGAAAATGGTGCCGTCGCGCCGTTGTCCGGTCACCGTCCGTCCAATCCCGATGATGCGCTTCTCGCCCGTCGTGATGTGGCGCCTGATATAGTCACCGTGATGCTCGCTCTCGTGCGGAGGCATCAGGCAGCTGACATCTACGCCGATGACCTCTGCCTCCGTAAAGCCGAACAGCCGTTCGGCGGCAGCGCTGAACCAGAGGATCTTGCCTGTCTCGTTGATGACCACCATCGCATCGGGGACGGTCGCAAGGATCGAGCGAAGGTGCGAAGCGCTGGCAGCCAGCTTCTGCTCGGCGGCACGCTGCTCGGTCACGTCGCGGATGACCTTGCCAAATCCCTTGAGCTTGCCCCGCTTGTCGTGGAGCGCGGTGAGGGTGATGTGCGCGAGGAACTCCGAGCCGTTCTTGCGGACGCGCCAGTCTTCCTTCTCAAGCCGCCCCTCCTCGCGCGCACTGGCAAGATCGAGTTGCGGCCGGCCAACCGCGACCGTCTCCTCGGGGTAGAACAGCGCAAAGTGCCGGCCGACGACTTCCGCCTCGTTCCAGCCCAGCAGGCGCTCGGCCGCCTTGTTCCAGATCGTCACATTCCCGTGTGGATCGAGCATGTAGATGCCGTAACCGCTGGCCCCGTCGATCAGCAGGTTGAGTTCCTCGGCCAGTTGATCCGCACGCGCGGCACGGAGTTCGGCCCGTTTCTCGCTCTCCTGCGACTTGCGATGGAGGGAGCGGACATGCCCCGTGATCCAGATGATCAGGCCGGATGCAAGTGCGAAGACCAGCAGCGTCGGCGACAAGAGCTCGTCTGAGAACCACCCCAATGCCCGCACGGTGGCAATCGAGAGCACAGCGGAAACAACCGCCGGTCCGCGCCCGGCAAATGCACCGGTGGCAAGGACCGCGACACCGAAGAACAGGAAATATCCCCGTCCGGGCACCCAGGGGTCGAACGCAAGACGCACGAGTGCAGCAGCGGCCACGGCAACGATCGCCAATCCGTAGCCGAACCAGATGCGATCGCTGATGGACTTCCCTTCAGCTTTCATGCGGCCCCCGCCGGACAGTCGGGAACCGGCGCCACGATAGTCGCGTCCGCGCCAGTTCACCGGCCAGCAACTACCCCATAACATATGTCCGGAATCGAGCAAATTCCGTGACAAGACCAATCTGTCTCGGAATCGATCATTTACTTCCCCGCGCGGGTACCGTGCAGTGCCTCGAGTAGATTGGCGTCGGGAAACGGCTTGGGAAGGATTGCAGCAAATCCGGCACGAAGTGCAGCCCGACGCAGTTTTTGCGAATAGCTAGCAGTGATCAACACCGCTCGACCGCTCCATCCATAGAGTTGAAGAAGGTTCAGCGTCTCGACGCCGTCGGTCTCGGGCAGGATATAATCGATGACGAGGTGGCTCGCGCTGAGCGCCAGAGGGTCGGCGAATGCGCGAGCCGCGCTGGAAAAGGCCTGGACCTGATACCCCTGCCCGGTCAGCAGTAATTGCAGGCCGCGCCGCAGGGTATCATTGCCCTCGACTAACAGAAGACGCGGCGCAGACGCGCGCCGGGCGATCGAGTCCATAGGGTGTAAGGCCTTCAGTTGCTTAAGTAACCGGTTTCCGCACGCTCCAAAGACAACCGGACCGTCCCTCAGCTGCGGGTGGCCGAAAGCGATCGACCACGCCTGGATTCGAGTTGGATGCTCCCGGTGGCGGCAGGACCAGCATCGAAGTGCAGACAATGCAGAGTTGAGGGGAGCCCCCCGACCGCACATCTGTTCCGTTGCTGATCACTGCAATCGCACGCCCACTCTAAGCCGCCATCACGGCCGCGCGACTAGGAATAATACGTAGCAGCCCGCGCCCGTATCTGCCGAAGACAATGCCGACTGTCCGCCGCAACGGGCGGTTCATCGCGAATTGCGGGTTTCATGGCCGGCAGATCGTTGTGCATTGCCCGACGATCGGACGACCCAAATCCCGGAATTTGCTCAAAGAAGACTCTGCGTACTCGCCGCCGCGCGCATCTGCAGTCAGGTGCAGCGACACTGCCCTGTCCCTTTGGCCAACTAGTGGCGCCCCGGCTGCTCTTTTAGAAGCACTCCAATTTTGGGGCATCGGAGAGTTGTGGGTAAGTAAAATGGCAGGATCCGATCTGCGACGGGTTCGGCCCGTTCGGTTGCAAGCGGCGCTGACACTCGTCCTGCTTCTGGCCGGCTGTGACGGCGGAGGCGGAAGCGGCGGCACCGGCGGCGTCGTGACGCCCTCGCCCACCCCTCCTCCCGTAACCTCGCCTTCCCCGACGGCAACCGTCACGCTTACTGCGTCGCCCACGACGGTCGCGCCAGGCGCATCGACCACGCTCAGCTGGACCAGCTCTTCCGGCGCGACCAGCTGCACCGCCAGCGGCGGCGCGTCGTTCAGCGGCACCCAGCCCGCCAGCGGAAGCGTCACGGTCAGCCCGGGCGCAACAACCAACTACGTGCTGAGCTGCACCTTCGCCTCGGGCGCGGCCGCAGGTTCGGCGACCGTGACGGTACAGGGTTCGCAGCCGTCCGCTGGCGCCGCCGCCGCCTTCGCCAATCCCGACAATGGCGCAATTCCCGACCGCGCCCTGCACCCACTCGCCTTCCCCACTGCGATCGGATTCGGTCGCAATACCTCGGTCCGTGCAGCCAATGCCGTCGTCTACAAGATCGACACGCTCGACGACGTCGCCAACCCGAACGACGGGAAGATCAGCTATCGCGAGTGCGCGCTCGCGTTGGCCGTAAATACGCCCTACGCGATCCCCGCCGGGCGGCCGCGCTATTGCGTGTTCGACGTAGCCGGCGCGATCATCCTGCAATCACCGGCGCAGATCACCACGCCCAAAATCTATATCGCCGGCCAGACCTCACCGGGCGGGATCGAGTTCCGGCTCGGCGCCAACTACAATCCGGTGGATTCACTGATCGACACGCGGCGCGGCGGCGATCACATGATCCTGCGCCATGTCCGCACCCGGCTGGGCGAGCATCCCGGGCGGTCTTCGGACAATGGCGATCCGATCCGGCTGCAGGACACCAGCTACCAGATCATCGATCACGTCTCGACGATGTTCGGCACCGACGAGAGCCTCGATACCGCCTGCAACAACTGCACGATCCAGTGGTCGATCATCGGCCCCAATATCTGCCTGAATGCCGGGCACAGCTCGTCGTTGCACTGCAAGACCTTCTTCCTGAAGCCGGCCAACAACGTCACCGTTGCGCACAATCTGTCGCAGCATGGCGAGCAGCGCGGGATCAACCTCGCGGCTGGGACCAATCCGTCAACGGCGGGCAACACCGGCCAGGCCGATATCTTCAACAATGTGCTCTATCATTTCATCGCCGAGAGCGGGCTGCTCTCCAACCAGTTCGGCAGCGTCTATGCCAATTATGTCGGTAACGTCAGCCTGCGCGGGCCGCGCTACAACGCCAGCGACGGTAACTATCTGATCGGCCTCTACACGCCCGGCGGCGCGCTCAATTTCGGCTTCAACGTCTATGCGCGCGACAATGTGACGCCGCGCACGCGTATCGCGGGGCAGTTCGGATCGACCGTGACCGATCCCTTCGTCAATGCGGCGGGCTTCATCACCCACGTCGTGCCGACCACGATCTGCGCCGTCACGCCCGCGGGCGTCGCCGATTGCTCGCGCAGCGGGCTCAGCGTCGTGCAGGACAGCAGCTTTGCGATCGCGCCCGGACGATCGCTGATGTTCGACCCCGGCCAGATCACCTCCCCCGAACAGGCGATGCGCGACGTCATGGCCTATGCCGGCGCGGATCTGTGCCGCGACGGCGGGTGCCGCGACAATGTCGATGCGCTCTATGTCGATGATCTGCGCACCTGCGACAGCGCGCCCTATCTCTTCGCGTCGAGCTGGACTTCGACGGTGGCGCAGTCCGGTGGCTGGGCGAACCTGACCCAGGGCGCCGCCAAGACCGATACCGACAATGACGGCATGCCCGACGAGTGGGAGCGCCGCTTCACCAACACCAACCCCAATGTCTGGGATGCCAATGCCGATGCCGATGGCGACGGCTATCCCAATATCGAAGAGTATCTGAACGCCCTGGCGCAGGACGATGTGCGCTATTCGGGCTTCATCGGGTCGGGCACCGGCCGGGTTCCGGCCTATAATTGCGGCCGGGCGATGTATTGAGCGGGGAGCTCCGGGGCAGCGCCCCCCGGCCCGCATCGGCGGGCCGGGGGGATGAGATCACCCGGAGAGCGCCTATTCCTTGACCGGCGTCAGCGTCGGATACTTGATACCCAGTTGGTCGAGATAGGTCGGGTATTTGGCCGGATCGTAATAATATTTGCTGAGCTCAGGCCGCATCCGTTCCATCACCTCCTTGTTGAGATGGATCGCCGGCATGTCCGTAGCGGTCAGCACCGGATCATATTTCTGATCCTTGGTCTGGACGTCGCGGAAATAGGCCTTGGCGTCGGAGATGAGCTTGGGCGTGGTCATCGCATCGAGCACCGTCATCGCCACCGCCTTGGCGCCCGCAACCGCGCCCTTGTGCGCGACCGGCGTCGCCATCGCGATCGCCGCGGTGACGTTGTGACCGATCATGCTGGGGATGTTCGACGGGAAGCGGATCGTGATCGTCGGTACGGTCCACATGATATCGCCGATATCGTCCGATCCACCGCCGAGCGAGCGGCCGCGCGTTTCGGGGGTGGAAAGCGTATCGACCGTGGTCTTGAGCGGTTCGACCTTGAACTTCAGCCCCTCCTGCACCGCCTTGGTGAAGGCCTGGTCGTCGGCCGACCATTTGGGCATGCCGACCAGCTCGATATTCGCCTGCGCCGCCTCGGCCAGCGGCCGGTTGGCGTGGTTGGGCGCGGCATAGCCCAGGATGCGGCGGGTAACGGTGGTGCCGGTTGCCTTGGCCGCGGCCTCCGAAATCTCGTTGCCGGTTTCGAACAGCTTGCGAATCGAATCGAAATTCTGCTCGCGGAAATAATACCAGACCGTCGCTTCGCCCGGCACGATGTTGGGCTGGCTGCCGCCATTGGTGATGACATAGTGCGAGCGCTGGGTGAGCGGGAGATGCTCACGCCGCATGTTCCAGCCGATATTCATCAGCTCGACCCCGTCGAGCGCGCTGCGCCCGGCCCAGGGTGCGCCCGCGGAATGGCTGGTCAGGCCTTTGAAGTTGTACTCGACCGAGACCATGCCGTTATTGCCGGAATCGCCCCAGCTGGTGCCGAAGCTCGACGCGACATGGGTGAAGATCGAGACATCAACGTCCTTGAACAGCCCCGCGCGGACATAATAGGCCTTGGTCGCCAGCAGTTCCTCCGCGACCCCCGGCCACAGCATCAGCTTGCCCTTGATGTTGTTCTTGATCATCACGTCCTTGGTGGCGAGCGCCGCGGCGATGATCAGCGACATGCCGGCATTATGTCCCTCGCCATGGCCTGGAGCGCCGGGAATGATCGGCTTGATCTGGGGAACGCCCGGGACCTGCGACAGGCCGAGCAGGCCGTCCACGTCCGATCCCAGCGCCACCACCGGTCCGTCACCATTGCTCCAGGTCGCGGTCCATGCGCTGGGGATGCCGGCGACACCCTTCTCGATCTTGAAGCCGTTCTTCTCGAGGATCGCGGTCAGATATTCCATCGTCTGGAATTCCTGGAAACCCGGCTCCTGAAAGCTGAACACGGAATCGACCATTTCCTGCACCAGCTTGGCGCGGGCATCGACGCCGGCGGCGACCTCCTTCTTGAGCGCGCCCGATGCCTTGGCGTGCGCGCCGGCGATCGGCGTGGTGACGAGCAACGCGGCGACGAACGACTTCAACGCAAGTTTGGACATCATAAGGTCTGACATGGCATTCTCCCTGATCGAACGATGGTTCTGAATCGACGTTATGGAAACAAATCCACGGGAGGCACAGGGCTGCACCTCCCGTGGAAGGGGAAGTTCAGATCGCAAGTCTGAACCCCATGCGGAACACGCGGCCGAGCACGTCGTAGAGTGCGCGGTTGGTCTGCGGATAGGCGGGCGTATTGTTGCCGGTCGGGCCGTTGCCGACCAGCACCGGATCACGGCCGGTGATGTTGCGGATCGCAAGGAACACTTCCGCCTTCGCGTTCGAAACCTCGAACCGGTAGTTGAAATTGAGGTCGAAGTAGAAGGCACCCGGGATCGAGTTGGTGTTCACCGTCCGCCGGTCCGCGGTGGAGAGGGGGCAGCTGGTGGTGCAGACGATGTAGTTGTTGTTGTACACGCCCCCCGAAACACCGCGCGCGATCGCCTGGACCGAGAAGCCGCTTTCCATGTCGTACCCGGCGGAGAAGCGATAGGTCCAGTCGGGCAGGCCGCCGGTATTCTGCCCGGCAGCGTCGGTCGCCAGCGTCACGCCATTCTCGGTCTTCAGCTCAAAGGCATAGCTGGCCAGCGCGCGCAACGTCAGGTTGCCCGGCCCGACCTCGCGGCGATAGCTCGCCTCCAAGTCGATGCCGCTCGTCTTCACGCTGACGAAGTTCATCGGCTTGATCTCGATGCTCGTCACCGCAAGGCCTGGCGTGACGACCCCGCGCCCGCCCGTGGTCGAGATCGCCGAGCAGGCCGTCGCGATGTTCTGCAGATAGCATTGATCGACCAGGGTCTGCGCCGTCAGCGAGTCGATCGCACCGCTCAGGTCGATCTTGTAATAGTCGGCCGAGAAAGCGAAGCCCGGGATGAAGCTGGGCGTCAGCACCACGCCCGCACCGTAGGTCAACGCCTCTTCCGGGACGAGCGCGGAGTTGCCCACTGTCGATTCATTGAACTGGTTCGCCGCGACGGTGCCGTTCGGCTGAGGCACGTTGACGGTATTGGTACGCCCCGTGCCCGGCGCGAACAGTTCGGACAGATTGGGTGCGCGGATGTCGCGGGAGATGGTGCCGCGGAACTTGATGTCGTCGATGATCTGCCAGGTCAGGCCGGTCTTCCACGTCACCACGCTGCCCGAGGTCGAATAGTCGGTGATCCGTGCCGCGCCGTTGAAATCCATCCCCTTGAAGATCGGGATGATGGTTTCGACGAACGCCTCCTTCACATTGTAGCTGCCGACGGTCGGCAGATAGTTGCCATAGATCCACGTACCCGTGGTGACGCCGCCTGACACCATCGGCCGGAACAGCGCGTCAACGGTGCCGGTCACCTCCTCCTTTCGCCACTCACCGCCAAAGGCGAGGCTGACCGGCCCCGCAGGAAGCCGGAACAGGTTGTTGGTCGAGAAGCTCAGCGCCGCGACCTGCTGCTTCAGGTGCTGGCGGCGCAGCGGCTGAAGCCCGTTGTAGAGCACATACTGGATCGCCTCGGGCGAAGCGCCGTCGGTGCCGATCCGGTTGAGCGGGACGCACGCGCGATCGTCATTGGCGGCGTTGGTATCCACGTTGATGCGGCAGACGATCGTCCCCGCCGCATAGCCGCCCGGATTGCCGGCCGCGGCGACCACCGCGTCAGTGGCGTTCGCCATGCGCTGGATGTGCCAGGCATTGGTCAGCAGTTCGGTCGTGTCGGTCTTGCCGAACTGATAATAGCCGTCCCAGTCCCAAGTGATCCCGCCGGTGGCGAACTCGCCGCTGCCCCCGACGACATAGCGCTGGACCTGACGGCCATTGTCGCTGCCCTGTGGCGGCAGGAAGATGTTGCTGGTGCCGATCTGGATGGTCTGCAGATTGTTCGTGACCATCGCCGCGCGCACTGAATCGGGCAGGAAGGCATTGTCGCGCTGGATGGTCACGCCCACGGTCGGCGTCTGCTGATAATAGCTCTGGCCGCGATAATGGCTGATCGCCGCCTGCGCGAACAACTCGATCGCGGGGGAGAATTCATAGCTGATCCGCCCGAAGCCGCTGACGCGCTTCTCCGCAGGAAGCAATGTCGCGCTGCTGCGGTGCCCGGCGGTGGTGATGTCCAGATCGCCGCCCAGCATCCACTGGCCGCTCGTGGTGCCGAAGTTGAGCTGACCGACGCTAGCCTTGCCCGTCGCCGGGTTGATCGATCCGAAATAGGTGCCGCGGAGCGGTCCGGTCGAGATCAGGCCGCCCGGAGTGAACTGGCCGGTGCCGGTGTTGGCGCCGACCCAATATTCAGGTCCGCAGCCCGTGATCGGGGTCCCCGCGACATAGCCCGCGGGCGCCCGGCAATTGCCGCCCACCGCCGTGCTGTAGGCCGGGTTGTTGATCAGGAAGAAACCGCTGTCGTTCCAGTCGCGATCGATCGACTGGATGCCCTTCTGCGTGAAATACTCGCCTGACAGCAGGATATGCCCCTTGCCATCCGCGAAGCTCGCGCCGCCGGTTGCGGAGAATTTGTGGTTCGGTCCGTCGCCATAGGTAGTGACGCCATGCTCATACTCGGTCTTGAAGCCGGTGAAGGTCTTGTCGAGGATGAAGTTGACGACACCGGAGACCGCATCGGAGCCATAGGCGGAGGATGCGCCGCCGGTCACCACCTCGACCCGTTGAATCAGCGCCTGGGGAAAGGTGTTGACGTCGACCGACCCGGTAGTGGTCGATGCGACCGAACGCTGGCCGTCGAACAGCACCAGCGTGCGCGCTGCGCCAAGGTTGCGCAAGTTCACGCTGTTGATGCCGGCAGCGCCGTTCGACAGCGATCCGTTGGAACTCGCCGCCGTACCCGAGCCGCGCACCGCAGGAAGCGTATTGACGAAATCGGAGATGTTGGCGGGCGCTTCGGCCTTGAGCTCCTTGGTGCTGATGACGCTGACCGGGGTCGGCGCGTCATAGCCGTCGCGCACGATGCGCGATCCTGTGACGGTGATCTCCGGGGTAGACGCCTCCGGCTCCGCCTCCTCAGTCTGCGGCACGTCCTGTGCAAATGCCGAACCGGGGAGCATCGCGATCGCAAGGATCGCAGCGGTTCCCATCAGCGACTTTCGTGAAAATCCGTTACTTCCGCCCTGAATTCTATTGTTGTTCGCAGCCATTACAGCCCTCCAAATCTTCATTGGATTGGGCCAGCCAGGAATCCTCTCTGTACTGTTCTGGTGTTCGGGCTTCTGCGGAAATTGTCCGGCCATCTTCCGGCACGAGTGCCGGCGCAGCCATTCGGCGATCTGTGATCGGCATGAAGCTTAACAGATTCGCCGGGACGATAGTGCCTAAAATCACGGCGCGAACAAGGGTATTGATTCAATTTTCTACACAATTATGGATTCACGTGATGAATATCGAACCTGAGTCGCTCGACGCGATCGATTATCGAATCTTGAAAGCGCTGTCGGAAGACGGCCGGATCTCCGACGTCGCGTTGGGGGAGATGATCAACCTGTCGAGTACGGCGGTGGCACGTCGCCGCCGCATTCTGGAAGAAACCGGTGTGATCGAGGGCTATACCGCCAAGCTCTCCCTCAGCGCGCTCGGCCTTGCCGGAACCGTGGTGGTGATGGTCGAGCTCGGCTCCCAGGCGGAGAAGATCCTGGTCGAGTTCGAGCGCGAAGTCGTCAAATGCCCGTCGGTGTCCTTCTGCGGATTCGTCTCCGGCGACACCGATTTCATGATCCTGATCCACGTCAGTTCGCTGGACGAATACGACAAGATCTATCGAGAAGAGCTGTCCAACCTTCCGCACGTGTCGCGGATCCGGAGCAGCTTCGTGCTTAGGGAGGTTGCCCGCCGTTCGAACGTGCCGATCATCTTCGAACGCGGAAAGGCAGGTACAACCGGGCCACGCCGCTGATCGCGGCAAGCCCCATCTGTCAGGGGAAGTGATGACCAAGATCGATTCGCGCAGGCCAGTCCTGCGGCGTTCACGGGCGCGGACGCTGCTGGGCGTCGCCGCCATCTCGCTGGCGGCTGCGGCAGGGATGCTGCTTCCGCACTCGCTTCACGCCGCGCCGGTTCAGGCCACCGCACTTGCGCCGGCAGACGGCTACATTCCGGTGACATGGGACACGGCGCGCGGCAAGCTGCTGCTTCAGGTGCCCGCTTTCGACACCGACGTCCTGTACTACGTCTCGGCGGCGACCGGCGGCGGATCGGTGGAATTGCCGTTCGATCGCGGCGTGATGGAAAGCGCCGTCATCCGTTTCCAGCGCGCCGGCAACCGTGTGCTCGTCGTGGAGACCAACACAAGCTATCGTTCGACCCGCGGCGATGCGGCGCATGCGCAGGGCGTCGCCGACTCCTTCCCCACCTCAATCCTCGCCAGCCTGCCGATCGAATCGAGCGCGGGCGGCAAGGTGACGGTCGATGCGACCGCGCTGTTCATGCGCGATGCCGCAAATATCGAGGGGACGCTGCGCCGCGCCAATCAGGGCAGCTTCAAGCTCGATCCCGCGCGCAGCACCTTTTACGCGCCGCGGATCAAGGCGTTTCCCGAGAATAGCGAGGTCGAGACGATCCTCACCTTCGCCGCCGATACGCCGGGCGCACTGGTGCGCAACGTCGCGCCCGACGCCCGCGCGCTGACGATGCGGGTCCGCCACAGCTTTCTCCGCCCTCCGACCGGCTACGCCCCCCGTGCAGCGGATCCGCGTATCGGGGTGAGCGAGTTGCGCTTCCGCGATTACTCCAAGCCGTTCAGCGACCGCACCGAGACCGCCTGGATCACCCGCTGGCGGCTCGAGAAGAAGAACCCCGGCGCCGCGATGAGCGATCCGGTCAAGCCGATCCGCGTCTATTTCGACCCGGCAATCCCGGCGCCGATCCGCACGGCGATGAAGCAGGGCCTGCTCTGGTGGAACAAGTCGTTCGAAGCAGCCGGGTTCAGCAACGCGATCGAGGCGATCGACGCCCCGATCGACATGGACCCGATGGATATCCGCTACGCCTATATCCTGTGGATCAATCGCGACGAGCGCGGCTTTTCGTCGGGCGGAACCTATCGCGATCCGCGCACGGGCGAAATCCTGGGCGCCAAGGTGCGGATGGACACGCACCGTATCCGCACCATCGGCAATTACTGGGACGCCTATCAGGCAGGGCTGCCTGGCGACGGCGGAGGCGTGACGATGGCCGATCCCGGCCTGCTGACCGAAGGCGCGTTCGCGAACATGCCGGCGGGACAGCGCGACATGGCGTTGCTGCGTCAGGCGCTGCTGATGGCGCACGAATATGGCCACTCGCTGGGCTTCGGCCACAACTTCGCGTCGAGCCTCAACGATCGCGGGTCGGTGATGGAGTATCCCACCCCACGGGTGAAGGTGAAGGACGGCAAGCTCGACCTGTCCGAGAGCTTCATGAAAGCGATCGGCGCCTATGACACGATGATGGTGCGCTATGCCTATACGCCCTTCGCTCCCGCGGCGGAGAAGGCGAGCCTCGACGGCGTGATCGCCGACATGCGCGCGCAGGGACTGCTCTATGTCCCCGACACCGATCCGCGCTGGACCTGGTATGACGACCGCGCCACGCCGGGCGAGAATATGCGTGAGGCGATGGCGGCGCGCCGGATCATGCTGGCGGGTTACGGCCAGACCGCATTGACGCCCGGCGAGCCGGTGGGCGCACTGCGCGACGCGCGGCTGTGGATGGCCTATCTCCACCATCGCTACGCGATCGAAAGCGCGCTCAAATATGTCGGCGGCCAGTATCAGAACATCGTCGTCAAGGGCGACACGATTGCGCCGACCGAATTCATCCCCGCCAATATGCAGCGCGACGTGCTCGGTCTGCTGCTCGACGCGATCGAACCCGCCAGTCTGGAACTGCCCGAAAGCCTGCTCGCGCAACTGACACCCGATCCTGGCGACAATCTTGAGGATCTGTCGAGCGACGCGACCTTCGATCAGCTCAAGGCCGCGCGTATCCTTGCCGCTTTGGTGTTCGAACCGATGTTCGACGCCGCGCGCGCCAACCGGATGCTCGCACTCGAGGCCCGCAAGCCGGACACGCTGACACTGCCGCAGATGGTCGATGCGGCGCTTGCACGGACCTGGAACGCGCCGCGCGACGGCGGCGTCTCCGCCCGGGCGCTGCGCCGGGTGAGCCAAGGCGTGTTGCTCGATGCGATGATGATGCTGGGCGCCGACGAAGCCGCGTCGCCCGAAGCGCGCGCGTTCATCCTCGAAACCCTGTCAGGCCTGAGCACCAGCATCGGCCGCCGCAGCGATGCCGATCCGGTGACTGCAGCCTTCTACCGCCAGAGTGCGAAGCGCATCGCCGGCTATCTGGAGGACCCGGCCGCGCACGCACCCAAGAAGCTGGCGCCCGAATGGGGCAAGGGGCCGCGCTCGCGCTTCCCGATGCCCCCGGGGCCGCCGCTCGGCTAAGCCCTTGTCAGGTGCCCCGCACCAGCGCCACGTGGCGATCAAGTTCGCCGCGGGCGCTGGTCAGCGCCTGATCGAAGCAGAGACGATAGTCGCGCTTCTGATACAGATCCTGCGTCGTGCTCGTGTCGCAAACCTGCTTCGAAGCGAAGCGGAGGCGGCTTTCGGCGCGCGCGACATGGGGATCGCGGCGAAGGTCGAGATCGGCGAGTGAAACGGTCTGCGTTCGGGTGATCCCGCGCATCGCGCCGGTCACCGTCATCTCCGTTCCGAGCATGTTGGTACGCGCCACGGCAGGCGTCAGCGCACATCCCAAGGCGCCGACGATCGCCGGCGCTGCCATCCATCTAAGCATCCTCGTTCCTTTCCTGCTCCGCCTCTGGCGGGCGGCCACCGATAGATGGACCATGCGCGGCGCGATTCCAAGGCATCGACCGCCGCGCCCTCGTCAGTCGTATTCCGTCAACGAACGGCGGCGGATTCTCGTAGGGACCGCCGGCAATTTCAGCTAGGTGGACCGCCGCTTGGCGTGATTCGCGCATTGCCGCGGTGCCGTCGAGCCTCCGAACCAGAACAGGAGAAGCGCGTGGACAGCGCCACCCGCCCGAGCGCGCTCGGGCTCGATTTCGGCACGACCAACACGGTCGTCGCATTGGCCGATGGCCGGGGCGATTCCCGGCTGGTCGAGTTTGCGGGCGATGCCGGCGCGGTGTTCCGCACCGCGCTCTGCTTCTGGGAAGAAGAACGCGGCTGGAACGGGATCGCACACGAGGCAGGCCCCTGGGCAATCGAGGAATTCCTCCAGTCGCCGCTCGACAGCCGTTTCGTCCAGTCATTCAAGAGCGTCGCGGCCAGCCCGCTGTTCGAGCGCGCACAGATCTTCGGCAAGCCCTTCCGGTTCGAGGATCTGGGCCAGAAGTTCCTCGCCAAACTGGTCACCCATGCCAACGGCGCGCTCGACGATCGCCCGAGCCGTGTGATCGTCGGCCGTCCGGTGGAATATGCCGGCGCACGTCCCGATCCCGCCCTCGCCCGCCAACGCTACGACGCGATGCTCGACGGGTTCGGGATCGAGCTTCACTATGTCTACGAGCCGCTCGGTGCCGCCTATAGCTATGCATCGCAACTGACCGAACCGGCCACCATCCTCGTCGCGGACTTCGGCGGCGGCACCACGGACTTCTCGATCGTTCGCGTCGCCGAACCGGGGGCCGCGCGCCGCTGCGAACCGCTGGGTTCGGCCGGCATCGGCATCGCCGGCGACCGGTTTGACCAGCGTATCGTCGATCATCTCGTGCTCCCGCTGCTCGGCAAGGGCGGAAACTACCGTTCCTTCGGCAAGCTGCTGCCGATCCCGGGTGGCTATTTCACCGAATTCGCCGACTGGTCGCGGCTCGCGCTGATGCGCAACCGCCGCACGCTTGAAGAGCTGCGCCGGCTTCAGCGCGACGCGATCGATCCCGAACCGATCGGCCGGATGATCGCGCTGATCGAACATGAGCAAGGATTTCCGCTCTACGACGCAGTGGGCAAGCTCAAGCGCGCCTTGTCGAGCGAGACCGAGGCGCAGTTCCGTTTCGAAGGCGGCGGCGTGACGATCGCCGAACCGGTGCGCCGTGCCGACTTCGAGCGATGGATCGCCGAGGACCTCCGCCGGATCGAAGCCGCGCTCGATCTCGCACTTGTCCAGGCCGAGACACCGGTCGAAGGGATCGACCGCGTCTTCCTGACCGGCGGATCATCACTGATCCCGGCGATCCGCGCGCTGTTCGAACGCCGCTTCGGCACCGAGCGGATCGCCACGGGCGGCGAGTTGACCTCAATCGCGCACGGGCTGGCGCTGGTCGGCGAGCAGGACGATCTCAGCCAATGGGTCGCATGACCCCGTCAGCCTGAAACGGCTCAGCGGAAGGTGATGATGCGATGGCCGACCCAGCTTGTCGCGACAGGGGTCGCGATCGCGATCGCATGCCCGATCGCTTCGGCGTGAAAGGTCATGCCGATAGCGGGGAACAGTATTTCGACCAGCAGCCAGGCGACGCAGACCGTCGCTGCCATCCCGAACAGGTTGACCAAGCAGAAGTCCCGCGCTTGCCCGCCGATCGGCCGTGCTGAATCGAAGACGAAGGCGCGGAACAGGTAGAACGCCACGATCATGCCGACGCCATAGGCAGCGACCACCGCCAGGCTGAACGGCAGGATCATGCTCCACAGAAAACGCGATCCCCAATTCGCCAGGGCTGCGATGCCCCCGCAGGCGAGGAACCGGACGAAGACCGGTATGCGATCGATCGCGGGCGCCGCGAACGCCATATCAGAGCTTCGTGCGATGGAAGATCGGCGTCGGCACCGACCGGACGATCGTCATGATCAGACGCCAATAGCCAGGCGCGTAGACGATCGTCCCCTTCCCTTCCGCTGCCTTGCGGATCCGTGCCGCGATCTTCACCGGTGAGCTCCACAACGCGCCCTTGGGCTCGATATGCGCGGTCATGGCAGTGTCGACGAAGCCCGGCTTGATCAGCACCGCCCGCGCGCCCGTGGGTGCGAGCCGGTGGGCAATCCCTTCGACCAGCGCCGCCAGACCCGCCTTGGTCGCGCCATAGAGATAGTTGGACTGACGGCCACGATCCCCCGCGACCGATCCGATCACTACCAGCGTTCCGCTCCCGGCTGCTTCCAGATGGCGAGCCGTAGCGAGGCACCACAGGCTGGCCGAACGGAAGTTGGTGTCGATCATCGCCGCCGCCTGCGAAAGGTCGGCCTCCGCGGTCCGCTGGTCGCCCAGAACGCCATAAGCGAGCAGGACCAGATCCAGGCCGCCCAGGATGCCGATCCACCGCCGCGTGCATGCCTCCGCATCCGCCGTGGCAAGATCGACCGCATCGACCTCCGCCAGGCTGGCGCCGCGCGCGCGAAGATCGGCGGCAATGTCGGTAAGCCGCGCGGGATCGCGCGCCACAAGAACGAAGCGTGCACCCTCCGCTGCATAGAGCCGCGCCGTCGCCTCCGCGATCTCGGAAGTGGCACCCAGAACAAGAATCCGCTTCGTCATTGTGTCACTCGCGTCCAGAAGTCGGATCGACAGCACGGGTCGATCATCGCTTCAAATTGTTTCGATTGGGGATAGCCTGCCCGGAACATCTCCGCCGGCATACGCAGATCCTTGGCCGGATAGAGCCGCCCGCCCGCTTCGAGGACGATGCGGTCGAGCCGGTCGAACAGCGCCAGGGTCGCCGCACCCCGATTGCGGAAGTCGAGCGCCAGCGTCAGCCCCTTCATCGGGAAGGACAGCATGCCGGGGCTCGGGACGTCGCCGAACGTCTTGAGCACCGCAAGCAGCGACCCCTCGCCCGTCGCAGCGATCTCCGCGAGCAGGGCCGCCAGCGGCGCCCGTCCGGCCGCCGCCGGGATCACGCACTGATACTGGAAAAACCCCTGCTTTCCGTAGAGCCGGTTCCAGTTGAGGATGGCATCCAGCGGATAGAAGAACGGCGCATAATGGACCTGTGCGCGGCCCGCCCGCATGCGCCCCATCGCGAAATAGACGCTGTTAAACAGCTTGAGCGTCAGCGGATTGAGTGGCGTCGGCAAATCGATCCCGGGCACCGAACGCCCCGGCGGCGCGTGAACGGAAAGCGGTCCCGTCTCGGTCCAGTTGGCGCGGCTGACGATGCCACGGCCGTTGCGCGCGGTGCAATCGATCCAGGCGACGCTGTGCTCGAAACCGGCTTCGCTCTGCTCCAGCGTGTCGCACAGTGCATCCAGGTCGGCGCAGGCGATGGTCTCGACGTCCAGCTGGGACGAAGCGATCCGCTGAAGCTGAAGCTCGACCTCGACGATGATACCGGTCAGCCCCAGCCCGCCGATCGTCGCGGCAAAGAGCTGCGGATTCTCGTCCGGCGAAACACGCATGCAGCCCTGATCCGATCGCTCGAGCACGATGCTGCGAACGTGACGGCCAAAGGTACCCGCACGATGATGGTTCTTGCCGTGGACATCATTCGCGACCGCGCCGCCCAGCGTCACGAACCGCGTGCCGGGCGTGACCGGCAGGAAGAAGCCGCGCGGAACGAACGCCTCCAGGATCGCGTCCAGCATCACCCCGGCCTCGGCGACCAGGATTCCGGTATCGGGATCGAAGCTGCGAAAACGGTCGAGGCCGCCCATCGCGATCAGATTGCCCTGATCGCAAAGCCCGACATCGCTGTAGGAACGGCCGTTGCCGATCGCGAGGCGCGTGTCGCGGCTGCTCCGGTTCCACGCCGCCAGCTCCGCCGCGAAACGCGGCCGGGCGACCTGCTGTTCGCGCTTCCCGACACGGCTCCATGACGAAACCCCGCTATCGCGGTGGAACGCCATGCTCACCGCAACAGGGCCGCGCCGGCAAAGCTGCACAGCACGCCGGCACCGAGAAGGATGCTGACCCGGTCATGCACCGTGAACTGCACGGGGTCGTCGTTGAGTTGACCACGCGTGCAGAGCAGCCAGATCCGGCCGAGCCATAGCCCGATCAGCACCGGCGCGGCCCAGAGCAGTTCGGGATGGCCATAGAGCGCACTCGGGAAGGCTTCGTGGATCAGGTAGAGGACCATGATCGCGACCGCGGTTAGTGCCGAGGACACGCCGAGCGTCGAGACGAACGGCGCATCCGCCGGAACATAGCCCCGGCCGTGCATCGCCGTGATCGCCGACCCCCGGCTGATCGTCCGGGTGAGCTCGATCGAGCGCTTGGCAAGCGCCAGCGAGAAGAACAGAAACATCGAGAACACCATCAGCCACGCCGAAAGCCGGACATCGACGATCACCGCGCCGACCGCCAGTCGCAGCGTGAAGAGCCCGGCAAGCACGGTGACGTCGAGCAGCGGCACCCGCTTGAGATAGAGCGAATAGGTCAGCGTGGCGGCGCAATAGAGCAGGACAAGGCCCAGCGTAGGGGATCCCCCCGCCAGCATGGCGAGGCCAAGGCCTGCTCCCAGGAGGACGATCGAGGCCAGTGTCGCGGCAGGAATACCGATCTTGCCGGAGGCGAGCGCACGGTTGCGCTTGCTCCAATGCCGGCGATCCTCCTGCAGATCCATCAGGTCGTTGAGGAGATAGGTCGCCGAAGCGGTGATCCCCATCGCGATGAAGCCCAGCGTGCAGGCCAGCCAGGCGTTGAGATCGAGCAGCACGCCGGCCAGCAGCATCGGCAGGAAGATCAGTCCGTTCTTTGCCCATTGGTGGACGCGGAGCGCCTTCATCCAGTCGAACAGACCGGCGCGCTCGCGCCTGAAATGCGCCTCGACCGGAACCAGCGCCTTGACCCGCTTGAAGACACCGGCGTCGTCCCCGGCAAAGATCGCAAAGCGGGCAGCGCGCCAGACATGCAGATCCGCCGCGGCGTCGCCCGCATAGACGAACCCGTCCGGATACCGTTGCATCAGTGCCTCGGCCTTCCGCCGGCCCTTGAGATTCAGCTCGGCAGTTGATGCCAGCGCCTCGCGCGCAAAGCCGAAGCGGTTGCACACATGCTGTGCGAGAATTTCGTTCGCTGCGGTCGCGATGATGACTTCGCGCCCGTTGTCGGCCGCTGTCTGGGCATAGGCGACGAGCGCTTCGTTCACCGGGAGCAGATCGATGGCGAGTTCGGCGCGCTCGGCGAGCCGTTGCTTCAAACAGGCGATGCCGTGGAGCGCCCACCAGACGAGCAGGAAGACCCGCAACGGGCGCGTGCGCACAAATTGCAGCGCACACTCAAGAAGCAGGTCGGTACGAAGAAGCGTCCCGTCGAGGTCGAGGACCAGCGGATAGAAACCCCGGATTTCCGAAGCCGGGACCTCCCCGGCTTCCTCTGGCCGAATTGCAGTTGCAACGCTCACCGTTCAGCCCCCTCATCAAGCTCAGAAGGCAATCCCACGGCTGTGGTTAATGAAACGCTAAACCTGCCCCGATCCGGCTGCTTTTCTAGTGCGGGCGCCTGACCTCCAGCAGCGAGAAGAAGCTGCCCTGCCTGACCATGCGCAGCGCCTGGGGATCGAAGTTCGGATTGGTCCCGAAATGATAATAGATCACGTAATCGAACCGCTCGGGCCAAAGATGCGCATAGCTGACCTGTTTGGACAGCACCGGATAACGGGTCAGCGCGTCGGGCAATTTGAGCGCGGCCGCCGCTTCGACGGGCAACGGCATCGACGCCGGCACGTCATAGCTTGCGAAGCGCGCCGTTGCCCGCAGCGGCTGCATACCGATCCCGGTGAACTCCAGCGGGTTGAAGACCCGCCGGTCGGCGGTCGCGTAGCTGGCGAGATGGCTGTACGCCACCGGCGGCGCGGTATCGGTGCGAGGCTCGCCCTCCCCGGTACCAACGCTGAGGATCGTGGCATGCGCAGGCAGCATCGCGATCGCCCCGCGGAATTCGTCCACTTGCCGGCTGAACGGCGCCCACACCGTCACCACGGTGACCAGGTGCGCAACCAGCGGGACCGCCGCCAGCAGCGAAAGCAGCTTTGCGACCGGCCGCCCGACGCCCGCCGGCGCCAGCGAAGCGAACAGCAGATAGGCCAGCGCGACCGACGTCCGGGAATCGATATCGACCGCGTCCTGCAACTGAGACGGGACGATCGCAATGTAGATCGCGACCATCAGCAGCGGCAGTCGCATCCGGGGATGCAGCGCGACCCGGCCGTGCCGCCACAGAAGATAGAAGGGCACGATCAGCGCCACAGGGATCAGGATCGCCTGCGCGCCCGAATGAACGAGGAACGGCGCGAACAATGCCCTGAGCTTGGCGAAATAGCTGATCGAAAGTTCGGCGCTCTCGCTGGGCACGAACGGAATCAATGCAAGCGGCACCGCGAACATCGCGAGCGTCCGCAGCCCGGCCTCGACCACGCCGCGCAGCCGCAGCGGCCATTTCAGGAACCAGCCGAAGAAGAAGACGACCGCAAAGGCCAGCGCAAAGATATGCGCGAAAAAGAGCAGCATACCGCCCGCATTGCCGATCAGCACAAGAGACCGCATCCGGGGCCGCGCGAGCGCAAACGCGATCATTGCCGCCGCGATCGCGACACCGGACAGGAAATTGATGTAGCCGATCGTGGTGACCACGTTCAGGCTCACCGCGGGCACGAACAGGAGGAACGGGTTCGCGGCCCCGTAGAGGCGGCGCTGGATCTGCCAGCACGCGCAGTAGAGGATCGCCAGTGCCGCGACGATCGTCCCCTTCAGCACCAGCGCGGGTGCAGCGATCCCGCACAAGGGCGCGTTGATCAGATCGACCGCCAGATTGGGAATGAGGCCCAGCTTGAAGGTGTACATTGCGCTGACGACAGGATCGCCCATCGCGCATTGCAGGCTCAGCCGGGCCGCGTGGTTCGGAAAATCGACGATCGGCGGATTCGCGACGGCGATGAACGGAACGACGCTGAGCGCGCAGAAGATCAGGTACAACCACAGCGGCAGCGCCGCAGTGCCGGAAGGCTCCACGCGCGCCTGCGCGGATTGCGTGCCGGTCGCAGATGGCTGGCGGGTGTCGTGCGAAGCGTACATCGATAGCCCCTATCGCGCGCGCTGCGGCGCAGCGTTCCCATTGTCCGGCACGCTCCGCCCCGGCGGATCGATGCTGTACACCACATACTCATAGTCTTTGACCGGCGAGAGGGGCTTCACCGTCCAGCCGGACCGCTCCAGCGCCGCCGGCATCTCGCCCCAGAAGCGCGGAGGATCGACCAGCGCGACAAGATATTGCGCCTTCGCGCCGGTCGCGATCCCGTTCAGCGCCACATCGCGATTCCCGGTCTGTGCGGTGTAGCGACGATGCCACGCCATGCTCGCCGCGCTCTTGAGGCCCACCACATCGACCAGCCGGCGATCGGGCAAGGCCCAGGCGAGATACCCCGCGTCGTGAACCAGGATGACAGAGTCGCGCGGCAGCTTCGCACCGATGAACTGCGCGGCGCGGTCGAGCGCCTCGGCATGCGACCGATCAAGATAGGTTCGCACGCCGGTCGCGCCGGTGACAAGGGTCCAGCCCAGCAGCAGCACGAGCATCGGCAGGTGCCAGGCCGACTTGCGCGCAAAGACGAGTCCCCAGCCAAGCAGCAAAGCGGGCAGGACCATGCTCACATAGCGGAACCAGTTGTGATGGAGCCCGCCCGGAAAGACGAACGCGGTCAGTCCGAGCCAGCAAATCAGGAAGACGAGCGCGCAGAGTCCTGCGGGCCGGCGGGCGAGCACCGGTATCGACAGCCAGAGCGGACCGAAGAGGCCCGAGATGACGGCCCACAGCAGGATTTCCCACCGCGCGCGCCAGTCGAGCGCCGCTTCGGTGAAGAAGGCCGCCTTGGCGCCGCCGGTATTGGGAATCGGCCAGCCGGTATAGACGGTGTAGAGGATCAGCCATGGCGACGCTGCAGCCAGCGCGAGCGCTCCGTTGAAGACCAGCCGGCGCAGATCGCGCCGATCCAGCCAACAGCGATAGAAGAACAGCGGCGCGGCAAGAAAGGCGAGTTCCGGGCGTACGAAGGGCATCGTCCCGCAGAGCAGCGGCAGCCACTTGCTGTCGATCAGCACGAACCCCCAGACGATCACCGCAACCGCCAGCCCGCTCTCCAAGCCGTTGAGCAGATGATAGGGCATATAGCCCACCATCAGGCCGGTAACGAGCAGCACCGCGCGCGCGACCGGCGGACATTGCAGGCGGCGCAGCAACACGACCAGGCCGGCTGCATAGAGCAGGATCGCCGCGAGCGTGACGAGCTTGGACGCAAGCTCGAGCGGCATCACCAATCCGAGGATCGCGATCAGGACGAGGTGTACTGCGCTGGTCGCGCCCGTCAGTGCGGTCGAGCCGGCATAGACCGGATCCGCACCCCCGGCGAGGAGCGTGCGCGCATTGTGAAGCGTGATATAGGCGTCATCGAGCGGGAAGCTCGGCCGGACGAACAACAGGACCGTCAGGATCAGCAGCGGCGCAACGCAGGTCCAGTCCCAGGCAGATCCCGCGCGAAGAAACGTTCTGCCGCTGAACCCTGCAGGCGCAGGGGCGAGTCCAAGACCTGTCATTGATAGACCGCTTCCAAATGCCGGACCGACGAAGCCCGCCCCCGTTTCGCTTCATCGACAATGGCGAAGGATGGTTACCCGAAGATTAAAGATTCAAGCGGCTGGCCCATGGAGGCCCGCGTCGATGCCGGTCAATGGCCGGTCCACTCCGGCGCGCGGCGCTCGACGAATGCGCGCGGCCCCTCGATCGCGTCGTGCGAAGTCTGGGCGCGGCGCACCTGTGGCAGATCCCATTGCGGGTTCATCGCGTCCGAGAGCGATGTAGTTGCATAGTCGAGCGCGACGCGCTTGGTCGCGCGCACCGCGAGCGGGGCGGCGGCGAGCAGTTCGTCCGCCCAGCGCAGCGCAGTCTCAAGCGCGGCGCCATCGGGCGCAACCTCGGTGACGAAGCCCAGTGCGTGCCCTTCCGCCGCGCTCACGCGCCGGCCGGTGAGCATCATTCCCAGCGCGCGCTGCTGCCCGATCAGCCTCGGCAACCGGAGAATGCCGCCCGCAAGCGCGGTGAGCCCCACCCTTACTTCCGGCAAGGCAAAGCTCGCGCGTTCCGCGGCGATCACGATGTCGCAGGCCAGCACCATTTCGAACCCGCCGCCGACCGCCGGTCCATTGACCGCGGCGATCACCGGCTTGTCGAGATCGAAGCGCGCAGTGATCCCGCCGAAGCCGTTCCGTGGCAGTCCTTGCGGCCCATCGGGCGCGGGCGTGCGCAGGTCGTGGCCCGCGGAGAAGATGTCCCCTGCCCCGGTCAGGATCGCGACCCATTGATCCTCGTCCGCGGCGAAGGCGTCGAAGGCGTGCTGCAACTCATCCTGCGCCTCTTTGTCGAGCGCGTTGCGCTGGGGCTGGCGGTCGATAGTGATGATCGTCACCCGGCCGCGCTGCTCGACGCGGATCGTTCCGTAGCTCATGCGGCAATCCGCGCGAGGCGCTGTTCGATGATCGCTTCGGCATCGGCGACGATACGCCCGATCAGCTCGGCGCAGCTCGGGATGTCGTGGATCAGCCCCTGCACCTGCCCCGCCCAGATCAGCCCGGCGTCGAGATCGCCCGTCTCCAGCGCGCGGCGGCCATGGGCGCCGCCGACCAGCGCACGGACATCCTCGAACACCGCGTCGGGCTGCGCCGCGATCTCGACCACCTTGTCCGAAATGCTGTTGCGCGCGACACGGCCGGTGTTGCGGAACTTGCGGAAGATGAGGTTGGTCGCCCGCTCGTCATTGGCAACCAGGAACTGCTTCACCGCATCATGGATCGGCGCTTCTCTGGTGGCGCAGAAGCGCGTGCCCATGTTAATCCCCTCGGCACCGAGCGCGAGTGCCGCCACCAGGCCCCGCCCGTCACCGAAACCGCCGCTGGCGATCATCGGGATCTTCACCTTGTCGGCAGCGGCGGGGATCAGCACCAGACCGGGGATATCATCCTCCCCCGGGTGTCCGGCGCATTCGAACCCGTCGATCGAGATGACATCGACCCCCATCCGCTCCGCCGACAGTGCGTGGCGCACCGCGGTGCATTTGTGGATCACGGTGATGCCGTGCGCCTTGAAATCGGCAACATGCTCCTGCGGATTATGTCCCGCCGTCTCGACGATCGTGACCCCGCTCTCGATGATCGCGCGGCGATATTCCGCATAGGGCGGTGGCGAGACCGAGGGGAGAATGGTGAGGTTCACCCCGAACGGTTTGTCGGTCATCGCCCGGCACCGGTCGATCTCGCGCCGCAGATCGCCGGGCGTCGGCTGGGTCAGCGCAGTGAGGATGCCGAGCCCGCCGGCATTGGAAACCGCCGCAGCCAGTTCGGCGCGGCCGACCCACATCATTCCGCCCTGGACGATCGGATACTCGATCCCGACGAGTTCGGTGAAACGCGTCCGGATCGCCATTACAACCGCTCCACGATCGTGACATTGGCGATCCCGCCGCCCTCGCACATCGTCTGCAGGCCATAGCGCCCGCCCCGCGCCCGCAGCGCGTGAATCAGCGTCGCCATCAGCTTGGTCCCCGTCCCGCCCAGCGGATGGCCGAGCGCGATCGCGCCGCCATTGACGTTGAGCTTCGCCGGGTCGGCGCCCAGAACCTTGAGCCACGCCATCGGTACCGATGCGAAGGCTTCGTTCACCTCGAACAGATCGATCTCGTCGAGCTTGATACCCGAGCGTTCGAGCGCGCGCTGCGTGGCGCGGATCGGCTCCTCGAGCATGATGACGGGATCGCCCGCGGTAACCGTCAGGTTGACGATCCGCGCTATGGGCGAGAGGCCGAAGCGCTTCACCGCCTCGGCGCTCGCAACCAGCGCGCCCGACGCGCCGTCGGTCATCTGGCTGGCGTTGGCAGCGGTGATCGTGCCGCCTTCGGTAAGCGTCTTGACCGACGCCATACCCTCTGCGGAAGCGTCGAAGCGCACGCCCTCGTCCTGCACGAACGGGCCGTCCGCGGTCTGGACCGGCACGATTTCGGCCTTGAACGCGCCGCTTTCGATCGCAGCGGCGGCCTTGCGGTGGCTGTCCAGCGCGAACTGGTCCATCGCCTCGCGGCTGAAGCCATGCTTGTCGGCGATCATCTGCGCCCCGGCGAACTGGCTGAACGCCGACACGCCATAGCGTTCACGGATGCTCTGCGGCCACGGGCCTTCGCCAATCCCGGACTGCTGGTGGAGCGTGAAGTTGGAGCCCATCGGCACCCGCGTCATGCTTTCAGCGCCCGCCGCGATCACCAGATCCTGCGTGCCCGACATCACCGCCTGTGCCGCGAAATGCAGCGCCTGTTGCGAGGAGCCGCACTGGCGATCGATCGTCACGGCAGGCACGCTGTCGGGCAGTTTCGAGGCGAGGACGAGGTTGCGTCCGAAGGCGAAGGCCTGCTCGCCCGCCTGCGTCACGCAGCCGACGATCACGTCGTCGATCGCGGCGGGATCGACTCCGGTGCGATCGACCAGTGCATCGAGGATGGTGGCCCCGAGGTCGGCGGGGTGAACCCCCACCAGCGCGCCCTTGCGCGCGCGGCCGCCCGCGGTCCGGAGCGATTCAACGATATAGGCTTCAGGCATGTGAGCGAACTCCGGTGAAATCGGGGGCACGTTTGGCGGCGAAGGCGGCGACGCCTTCCTTCCCTTCGGGCGTGCGAGAGAGCGCGGCGATGCTGCGCGCTTCGGCATCGAGCTGCGTGTCGAAACTGACGGCGGCGCCATCGAGCAACAGGCGGCGGGTGGCACCGAGTGCCGGGGTGGCCGCTTCGGCAAGCTCGTGCGCGATCCCCATTGCTTCGGCGAGCAGGTCGCCATCGACCACCCGCGTGACAAGACCCAGCGCTGCGGCCTCCTCCGCCCCGACGCGGCGGTTGCGCAGGCACAATTCCTGCGCCTGCCGCATCCCGATCAGGCGCGGCAGCAGCCAAGTGGCGCCGGCATCGGGCGAGAGACCGAGGCCGGTATAAGCCAGCGTGAAGCTCGCCTTCGGACTCGCCAGCGCGATGTCACCCAGGACCGCCAGCCCCAGGCCCGCCCCGGCGACCGATCCGTTGATCGCGGTGACCAGCGGCTTGTCCATCCGCGCGAGCCTGAGCAGCGCGGTATGGAGATAGGCAGTGATCTCCTTGAGGAAGGCGGGCAGTTGGTCGCCGGCCCCGGCAAAGGCGCCGACATCGCCGCCCGCGCAGAACAGCTTCCCCGCACCAGCCAGCACGACACAGCGCACGCCATCATCCTCGTCCACCCCGATCGCCGCCTCCAGCAGCGCGCGCGCCATCGGGATGTCGATCGCGTTGCCGACGTCGGGCCGGTTGAGCGTGATCCGCGCGACCGCACCCTCGCGTTCGACGAGAACCCCGGCGCCCATCTCAGCGCGGCGCCATGCGGATCGCGCCGTCCAGGCGGATCACCTCGCCATTGAGCATCGGATTGGCGACGATGCTCTCGACCAGCTGCGCATATTCATCGGGGTGGCCAAGGCGGCTGGGGTGCGGCACCTGTTGGCCCAGCGACTCCTGCGCGGCAGGCGGCAGCCCCATCAGCATCGGCGTCAGGAAGATACCCGGCGCGATCGAGACGACGCGGATGCGATGCTGCGCCAGATCGCGCGCGGCGGGCAGGGTGAGACCCACGACCCCGCCCTTGGACGATGCATAGGCCGCCTGCCCGATCTGCCCGTCATAGGCGGCGACCGAGGCGGTATTGACGATGACGCCGGCTTCCTCGCCTTCTACCCCCGCCGCGATCAGCCGTGCCGCGAACTTCGAGATCATGTTGAAGGTGCCGACCAGATTGACCTCGATCGTCCGGCGATAGGCATCGAGCGAATGGGCGTTCCCTTCCTTGTCGACGATGCGCGTCGCGGTGGCGATGCCCGCACAGTTGACCAGCACCCGCGCCACGCCATGCGCCGCCTGCGCTGCATCCATCGCCGCGATCACATTGGCTTCGTCCGCGACATTGACCTTGAAGAAGGCCCCGCCGATCTCCGCGGCCAGCGCATTGCCCGCATCCTCGTTCAGGTCGAAGATCGCGACTCTCGCGCCGTTCCTGGCCAGCATCCGCGCGGTCGCCGCGCCCAGCCCCGATGCGCCGCCCGTGACGATCGCGCCCAATCCCTCAACCTTCATGTCCCTCTCCCGTTCTTGAAGCCCGGCGTCACAGCGCGCGGGCAATCACCATGCGCTGGATGTCCGATGTGCCCTCGTAGATCTGGCACACCCGCACATCGCGATAGATCTTCGCCACCCCGAATTCCTCGAGATAGCCATAGCCGCCGAGCGTCTGGATCGCGCCGGACACCACCGCCTCGGCGGTCTCGGACGCGATCAGCTTCGCCATCGACGCTTCGGTCAGGCATGGCGCGCCGCTGTCCTTGACCGCCGCGGCGTGCAGCACGAGCTGACGCGCCGCTTCCAGCCGCGAGGCGAGATCGGCGAGACGGAAACCGACCGCCTGATGCTCGATGATCGGCTTGCCCATCGATTTGCGGTCCTTCGCGTACCCCACTGCGATCTCCAGCGCCGCCTGCGCCATGCCGACGCATTGCGCGGCAATCCCGATCCGGCCGGCTTCGAGGTTGGACAGCGCGATGCGATAGCCGGCTCCCTCCTCGCCCAGCAGCGCGGCATCGGGCACGAACATGTCATCGAAGCGCAGCGCGCAGGTGTCCGACGCGCCCTGACCCAGCTTGTGCTCGACCTTGTCCACCGCATAGCCGGGCGTGTCGGTGGGGACGAGGAAGGCGGAGATGCCCTTCTTCCCCGCATCGGGATCGGTGACGGCAAAGATCATCGCGATTCCGCCGATCCGGCCTGATGTGATGAACTGCTTTGCGCCGTCGATCCGCCACCCGCCCGTCTCGCGCACGGCGCGCGTCCGGATCGCGGATGCGTCCGACCCGGCATCGGTTTCGGTCAGCGCGAACGCACCGATCATCGATCCGTCGATCAGCGAAGGCAGGTAACGCCTTTGCTGAATCTCACTGCCGTAGCGGATCAGGCCTGAGATCATCAGGCTGTTCTGGATCGACAGGATCGTCGAGAGCGCACCGTCGGCCGCCGCGATCTCGATCAGCGCGAGGACGTAAGTGACGGTGTCCGCCCCCGCCCCGCCCAGCGCCTCCGGCGCCGTCATCCCGAGCAGTCCCAGCTCCGCCAGCTCGCGGAACACCCAGTCGTGATAGCCGCCCTCCGCTTCGAACGACGCCGACAGCGGCTTCAGCCGTTCCTGCGCATAAGCACGAACGGTGTCGCGAATTTCTCCCTGGGTCTCATCAAGTAGCATCTTTTATACTCATTGGAATAAAGCTACTGATGAGTAGCTGTACGAGTCCGCAGCCGGAGTCAAGGTGATCGATGACAGGTGTGAAGATGAGCGGCGTGAATGAGATCACATCCCCCTTTCGCTCGACGCGTACGAGCGACACCGAACGGCAGGAGAAGCGCGCCGCGTTGCTGCTCGCCGCGGTGCGGATGTTCAACGAACGCGGCTTTCACGCGACCTCGCTCGAGGATGTCGCGGCAACCCTCGGCGTGACCAAGCCGGTGATCTACCACCATCTCGGCAACAAGGATCAGGTGCTGTTCGAATGCGTGCGCATCGGACTGCACGAACTGCAGGACGCGGCCGAACTGGCCAAGGCCACGCCCGGCACCGGGCTCGACCGGCTCCGCGCCTTCCTGCGCCGCTATGCCGAAACGATCATGGGCGATTTCGGACGCTGCGTGATCCGCACGGGCGACGAGGTGCTCTCGCCCGAGGCGCGCGTGAAGTTCCGCGCACTCAAGCGCGAGATCGACGATGCGCTGCGCGCGATGATCGGCGAGGCGGCGGCGGACGGATCGGCCTCGATCCGCGACGTGCGCACCACCGCAATGACCTTTGCGGGCGCACTCAACTGGCCCGCACGCTGGCACCGGCCCGACGGCGCGCGACCGGCTGCCGATCTGGCGGCGGAGATGGTCGAAATCCTTTGCGCCGGCATCGAGCCGCGCGACTGAACCAGGGGGAATGACGATGGCGGGGATTGCCCTCACCGACGCGGCGCTGCTGCGCGAACAATGCTTCATCGACGGCGCATGGACGGGCACGGGATCGATCGCCGTCACCGATCCGGCCAGCGGCGAGACCCTCGGCCATGTACCCGATCTGGGCGTGGCCGAAACGCGCGCTGCAATCGCCGCCGCGGAGGCAGCCCTGCCCGCATGGCGTGCGAAACTCGCAGGCGAGCGATCCCGGTTGCTGCGCCGCTGGTTCAATCTGGTGATGCAGCATCAGGACGATCTCGCGATGATCCTGACGCGCGAACAGGGCAAGCCGCTTGCCGAAGCCAAGGGCGAGATCGCCTATGCTGCATCCTTCATTGAATGGTTCGCGGAAGAGGCCAAGCGTGTCTATGGCGAGACTATCCCGGCGCATCGCACGGACAGCCGCATCGTCGTGATCCGCCAGCCGGTGGGCGTTGTCGCGGCGATCACACCATGGAACTTCCCGGCCGCGATGATCACGCGCAAGGCCGCGCCTGCGCTCGCCGCCGGCTGCACGATGGTCCTGAAACCCGCGACCCAAACCCCGCTCACGGCACTCGCGCTGGCTGCACTGGCCGAACGCGCGGGCATCCCCGCAGGCGTGTTCAATGTCGTGACCGGCTCCTCGCGCACAATCGGCGGCGAGCTCACCGGCAATCCGGCGGTACGCAAACTCAGCTTCACCGGCTCGACCGAGGTCGGCAAGACGCTGATGGCGCAATGTGCACCGACGATGAAGAAGCTGTCGATGGAGCTGGGCGGCAACGCCCCCTTCATCGTCTTCGACGATGCAGATCTGGACGCCGCGGTCGGCGGCGCGATCGCATCGAAATACCGCAACAGCGGCCAGACCTGCGTCTGCGTCAACCGGATCCTTGTGCAGCGCGACGTGGCAGACGCGTTCGAGGAACGGCTGGCGGCGGCGGTCAAGGCGCTCAAGGTTGGCCCCGGCATCACCGAAGACACCACCCAGGGACCGCTGATCGACGAGAAGGCCGTCGAGAAGGTCGAGGAGCATATCGCCGATGCGCTGGCGAAGGGCGGCCGCATCGTTGCCGGAGGCAAGCGCCATCCGCTCGGTCATAGTTTCTTCGAGCCCACCGTGATCGGTGGGGCGACGGCGGACATGATGCTGGCGAAGGAGGAGACGTTCGGTCCGCTCGCGCCATTGTTCGTGTTCGATAGCGAGGAAGAGGCACTCGCGCTCGCCAACGACACCGAGGTGGGCCTTGCCGGCTATTTCTACACGCGCGACCTCTCCCGCGCCTGGCGCGTCGGTGAGGCGCTGGAGGTGGGCATGGTCGGCATCAACACCGGCCTGATCTCGACCGAGGTCGCGCCGTTCGGCGGCATCAAGGAATCCGGCATGGGCCGCGAAGGGTCGCGCCACGGAATCGAGGATTATCTGGAGATCAAATATCTCTGCATGGCGGGGATCTAGGGTACTCACAGCCCTGATGCCTCTTCACCGTCACCCCGGCACAGGGCCGGGGCGACGAAGTGGGTAAAGCTGTCGCGTGCGGTCAAGCCACCTCGGCGGCTGCGCGATAGACCTTCCGAAACAGTTTCGGGAGAGTGGCGATGACCCAGGCGTATGAACAGGCGGCGGATGCTCCGCCGCCGTTGCTGATCGCGATTGCGGACGGCATTGCCGAAGTGACGCTCAACCGGCCCGATCGCGGCAATTCGATCAGCCCGGCGATGATGAAGGCTCTCGAGGAAGCCTGGGGGGCGTTGGAGCAGGATCGCGACGTCCGCGTCGTGCTGCTCACCGCCGCAGGCGAGCGGCATTTCTGCACCGGCGCCGATGTCAGCGCGCTCGAGGTCGGCGTGGGCGGCCTCAACAACCAGCCCTATGCCGTCGCCAACCGCTTCACGCCGCGGATGATGCACATGACCAAGCCGGTGATCTGCGCCGTGAACGGCCTGGTCAATGGCGGCGGGCTGCACTTCGTCGCCGATTGCGACATCGTCGTGGCGAGCGAAACCGCTGAGTTCATGGACAGCCATGTCTCGGTCGGTCAGGTCTCAGGGCTGGAGAGTCAGGGGATCGCGCGCCGCGCGGGCCTCGGCGCGGCGCTGCTGATGGGGCTTGCGGGGCGCAGTTACCGAATGAATGCGCAGCGTGCGTGGATGCTGGGCATGGTCGACCTGCTCGAACCCACCCCTGCCGCCACGCTGACCAAGGCGCGCGAACTTGCCGCCGCGATCCGGGAGAATTCGCCTCAGGCGATGGCGCTGTCCAAACGCGCGATCTGGGCGACGACCGAGCTCAGCGACCCCATCGCAGCGGACTATGGCTGGGAGTTGTTGAAGTCCCACTGGGCGCACCCAGACTTTACCGAAGGCCCCAAGGCGTTCGGGGAGAAGCGCAAGCCGGTGTGGAACCCCGACCCGAACGCGCGCTGAGCTATCGCGGCCCGCGCGGCAGCCCCAGCACGCGTTCGCCGATGATGTTGCGCTGGATCTCGGCAGTGCCGCCCGCGATCGTCTCCGAAAAGGCGTCGAGATATTCATGGCCCCAGCCATGGGTCCCGGCGACCTCTGGCGACGCGATGCCGTAGAGGTCGATCGCCGCCGCGCCGATCCGCTGCGCCAGCTCGGCAAAGGCGAGGCGCACCATCGATCCGCGCGCGTCAGGCACACCTTCCTCGGAATCGAGCGCCAGCCGGTAGGACATCGCGCGCACCGCCGCCGCCTCGACACGCAGTTGCGCCAGCCGCGCGCGCATCTGCGGACGGCTGATCGGGCAGTCGCCCAGCATCTCGTCCACCTTCAGCGTGTTGGCGATGATGATGCCAAGACTTGCGGTGCCGCGCTCGAACCCCAAGGTCGCCATCGCAGTCGCCCAGCCATTGTTGAGGCCACCGACGACGTTCGCCAGCGGGATGCGAACATCGTCATAGAACACCTCGCAATATTTATGCGCGCCGGCCATCGTCTGGATCGGCCGTACGGTGATGCCCGGCGTATCCATCGGGCAGATCACCCAGCTCAGCGCGCCCGAAGTCTTGGCGTCGGAATCGGTGCGCACCAGCAATTCCTGCCAGTCGGCGATATCGGCGAAGCTCGTCCAGATCTTCTGCCCGTTCACCACCAGATGATCGCCATCGACCACGCCGCGCGTACGCAGCGAGGCAAGGTCCGACCCCGATCCCGGCTCGGAAAAGCCCTGGCACCAGATCGCCCTGCCCTCCAGCAATTGCGGAAGGTGGAGGGCCTTCTGCGCCTCCGTCCCGCACGCGATCAGCGTCGGCCCGGCGTGGTTCAACCCCACGAACGACGCGTCGAGCACCGGCGGCGCCTTGGCCCGCGCATATTCCTCGAACCACACGATCAGCTCGAGTACCGAAAGCCCGCAGCCGCCATGCTCCTTCGGCCAGGCAAGCCCCGCCCAGCCGCCTTTGGCCTGAATCTGTTGCCAGGCAAGCACATAGTCGCGCAGCGGCTGCCCCTCGAGCGGGGTCCTTTCCGCGGGCACATTGGCTTCGAGCCAGCTGCGCGCGCGGGTACGGAAGGCGCCGATGCTCTCGCTCATGCCGCACCCCACACGGCCTGCGCCGCAGCGCGCGCCTGCGCACTCGCCCCGCCAAGCTCGCCGGCGAGCGCGCGCAGACGATAGGTCCAGAGGTGCAGGGGAAATTCCAGCGTCAAACCCATCGCTCCCGAAAATTGGTGAAGGTCGTAAGTGAAGCGTGCGATGCGATCCTGCACGAAGCCCGCCGCGATGGCCGCATCCGCCTCGGCGTCTGACCAGGCTGCGCGAAAGGCGAGCCATTTGGCAGACTGCGCGGTTTCCTCGGCCATCGCCAACCGGTGCTGGATCGCCTGAAATGCACCGAGCGGGCGGCCGAACGCCTGTCGCGTGCGGACATGCTCGATCACGGTCGCGAGCGCCGCGGCCATGCAGCCCGCTGCCTCCGCAGCGATCGCGACCCGCCAGCGGCGGCGGATGTCCGCCGCGTTATCCAGCGTCCGCACCGGCAAGCCATCGAGCGAGGCGAGCCTGCCATAGGGATACGCCATCAGGCTCTCGACCGGTTCGATCGCCGCATCCGCCAGCGACACCAGCAACGCATCATCCTCGCGCAGCGCCAGCAGATGCTTCGCCATGGGCAGGAAGCGCGCGGGCCGCGTCGCGTCGCCGCTGACCAGCGCCAGCGGCCGTTCACCCGGCTCCAGCGGCAGCAGCGGCGCGATCAGCGCCGAGGCCCCCGCCTCCACCACCTGAGGCAGCCGTGCCAGCCGCTCGACCGCCAGCCCCGCATCGAGCGGCCCGAACCCGTCGATGCGCGCGATGTCGAGAAACCCCGATTCCGCCAGCGCAGCGTCGAGCGCGGTACTGTAGAGGAAATGCTCCGGCTCCCCGCTCGCTGCCTGCGCGTGCGCGGCGATCAGCTGATCCAGCCCGGCCAGAATGCCCGCCTGATCCTCGTTCAGCTCATAGTTCATCGCCGCGCCTCCCCCGGCAGCTCGAGCCAGCGGCGCGCAATCAGGTTGAGCTGGATCTCCGCCGCGCCCGATGCAACGCCCGCGGCGATCGCGCGCTGGTGATGCGCCTGTTGCACCGGATCGCCGCCCAGCAGTCCGTCGGGCAGGAATTCGGTCAGAAAGTCATTGACGCCATTGTCCGCCTGCACCACCGCCCAGCGCGCGACGCTGGGATAGGCGTCGGCGGGCAGCCTCTGCGCCTTGGCATCGACCACGCGATAGACAAGCATCCGTGCCGCTTCGCACAGCATCAGCGCACGCGCGGCGCGGTCCTGTACCACCGGATCGGTCCAACGCCCCTCCGCCTTCAGCTTCGCGACCGCGCGGTCGAGGATGCGGCGCGAAAACTCGTAGCGCGCAATGCCGGTGCGTTCATTGGCCAGCGCGAAGTTGATGATCTCCCACGCCTGCCCCTCCTCGCCGAGCCGGTTCCCGACCGGCACGAACACGTCGTCGAAGAAGACCTCATGGATGTCCCCCTCGCCGACCAGCGCGGGGATCTGCTTCACCTGGATGCCGGGCGAGGCCATGTCGGTGAGCAGGATGACGATGCCCCCCTTCCCCGCCGCACCGCCCTCGCTGGCGGGCACGCGGGCGAGCAGGAAGCAGGTGTCCGCCTTGCCGGCATAGCTGGTCCAGATCTTCGCGCCGCTGACGCGATACCCGCCCGCGACCGGCACCGCAGCGGTGCGCAGCGCTGCAAGGTCGGATCCGGCCGACGGCTCCGAAAACCCCTGACACCAGATCGCCTCCCCCGCACGCACCGGCGCCAGATAGCGGTCGATCTGGTCGGGCGTGCCATAGTTCATCAGCACCGGACCGACCCAGTTGACGTTCATATATTGCGCACCGCGCGGTTCGCCTGCGGCCCACATCTCCTCGCCCAGGATGAACTGGTGCCACACCGGCATGTTCTCACCGCCCTGCGACGCGGGCCAGTGCGGGACGAGCAGCCCCTGATCGGCCAGCAGCTTGCAGAAGGTGCGCGAATAATCGGTCTGATAGTCGCTGCCCGGCCCGTGGACCGACAATTCCTCCCAGTCCGATGGCAGCGTGTCGCGCAGCAAATCACGGATGCGCGCACGGTGCGCCTCCTGTTCGGGGTTCCAGCCAAACTCCATCGCCTAGCTCCGCCCTCGCGGCGCACGATCTGCAAGCATCCTCATCACCCTCTCCCGCTACGCCGCGTCTTGCGGCGCCGTCTTGATGGCGCGCGACAAGCGCCGCGCCGCAACCGACTTGCGATCCTTGTTGCATGGTTGCATTATACGGACAACTATTCAAACCTACCGAAGCGGAGAGAGCGATGGACGCGATGACCGCCATCCCCCAGTCAGAAACCGATGAAGGGACAAAGTTACGAGGTGCGGGCTTCGACGCCATTCATTCGCAGGCGCTCGCCGGCTTTCCCGAGCTCGTACGTGATCTTGAAAATAGTCCGGATGAATTATTGGCGGAATTCGGAGTCGCTTCAGCCGAAGCCGGAGGGCGCGGCCCCGTTCTGGAATATCGCACCTTCGTCCAGCTTCTTGCACGCAGCGCCGACCGGCTCGGCGCGCCCGATTTCGGCATCCGTCTCGCGCAGCGTCAGCGCGGCGGCAAGGTGATCGGCCCGGTCGGCGTCGTGATGAAGAACTCGCAGACCGTTGGCCAGGCGCTGGGCTACTGCGCCCGGCATATCCACGCCTACAGCCTCGCCACGCGCGTCCGTTTCCGGCCCGATCGAGCGCGGCACATCCTGTTCGTCGGGCTCGATATCCTGCTCGATCGCCCGGCCGACACGCGGCAGGTCATCGAGCATGCGGTGATGCTCGCCCACCTGAACGTCACCGATATTTCGGGCGGCGCAGCACGCGCACGCCAGGTATATTTCCGGCATGAGCCGCAGGCCCCGCTCAGGGTCTATCGCGATGCGTTCGGCTGCGAGGTGCGGTTCGGGCAGGAAATGGACGGCTTTGTCCTCACCGAGGACGACCTGCTCTGCAAGATCGGCGACCCCGACGAGCAGGTCTATGAAATGGCGACTGCGTTCATCGACACCCATTATCCCGCCGCGATGCCGCCGCTGCACGCGCGCGTGCGCAGTCTGGTGGTGAGCCTTCTCGGATCGAGCCGTTGCACCAGCGAGCATATCGCGAGCGAACTCTGCCTCCACCCGCGCACGCTCCAGCGCCGCCTGCGCGCCGAAGGCATGTCGTTCGAAGGCATCAAGGACGAGGTCCGGCGTGCGGTGGCGCTGCGCTATCTCAGCCAGTCGGACCTGCCGCTGATGCAGGTAGCGGAGAAGCTCGGCTATTCCGAAGCCTCGGTACTGTCGCGCAGCTGCTATCGCTGGTTCGCCCTCTCACCGATCCAGCTGCGCCGTCGCGCGGCGCGGGCCGAGGCCGCATGAGCGTGTCGGCTGGCGTCGGCGCTGCGTCCCCCGGCGTCAATACGCCCGTTCCGCCGACCACTAGTCACGGACAGGATTGAGAGGATCCCATGACCGCCATCTACCAGCCCAGCCGCGATCAGCGCACGCTCGCCGACTCCTTCATCGACTCGCTCGCGCCGCTGCTTCCGGTCGAACGGCTTCACCGCACTGTCGATGAGGACGCCGCGACCTGGGCCGCGCTCGACGCGCTCGGTCTGTTCGAGATGGGTGTGGACGAGGATGCCGGCGGCCTCGGCCTCGGCGCGGTCGAGGAAGTGCTGGTCGTCACCGCGCTCGGCCGCTACCTCGCCTCACCTTCGGTGCTCGCGACGCTTGGGGCGGCGCACGCAGGCTATGCCGGAGAGCGCCCGCGCCGGGTATTTGCGGCCTTTGACGGTTTCGCGGTCGATTGCCCCTCTGGCGCCGCGATCCTGCTCCACGACAATGAAGCGACGGGGATTTTTGCCACGCATTCGATCGGCGCAGCGCAGCAGGCGAACCACTGGCTGTCCGATCTCGCCCCGGTCAAGAGGGGCGAGCGTCTGGGCAGCTTCGACGCCACCAGCTTGCTGCGCCTCCGCCTGATCGAAGCCGCAGCGCTGGCGGGCCTTGCCGACGGCGCCTGCGCCATGGCGGTCGGCTATGCGCAAGTGCGCGAACAGTTCGGCCGCGCGATCGGCAGCTATCAGGCGGTGAAGCACTTCTGCGCCAACATGGCGATCGCCGCGCAGTCGGCGGGCGATCTCGTCACCTTCGCGGCAGTGGCACTCGACAATGACCGCGCCGACGCCGCCGCACAGGTCGAGGCCGCATGGATCGCGGCAGCGCAGGCAGCGCTCGGCAATGCCGCCACCAACATCCAGATCCATGGCGGCATCGGCTTCTCGGACGAAGCCGACCCGCATCTCTTCATCAAGCGCGCGCGCCTGCTGATCGCGGCAGGCGGCGGGATCGAGACCGCACTGGAACGCATCGCCGATCGCGATGCGCTCCCGGCGGCGATCTAGCGCAACGCGCTGCCGAAGGGCCGGATGCCCACAACCTCAAGCCCATAGCCGCCGATCCCCGGGATCGGCGCGCGCAGGCTGCCGCTCAGCAGTTCGATCCGCGTGATGCCCAGGTCGCGCAATATCTGCGCGCCCACGCCATATTCACGCAGCGCGCTTTTGTCGTCGCGACCCGCCCGGATCGGCACGCTGCCGTCGGACTTGTGGACGATCGGCCCGCGGATCAGCACCACCACGCCCGCTCCCTCCGCCGCGATCGTCTCCATCGCCTGCGGAATCAGCCCGGCGCGGCCGCCCTTGCGGCCGAGCACATCGTCCTGCACCGCAAAGGCATGCATCCGCACCAGCGTGCTGCCCGCGCCGGCCGCTCCTTTGACCAGCGCACAATGCTCGGTCCCGTCCACGCGGTTGCGATAGACATGCATCCGCCATTCGCCGCCATGCTCGCTGTCGATCATCTCGGACGAGACGCGCTCGATCAACACCTCGGTCGCATGGCGATAGGCGACAAGGTCGCGGATCGTCCCGATCTTGAGATCGTGTCTGCGTGCGAACGCGATCAGTTCATCGAGCGTCGAAAGCTCGCCATCCTCGCCAATGATCGCGCACAGCGCGGCGCTGGGATTGAGCCCCGCGATCCGGGCCATATCGACCGCAGCCTCAGAGAAGCCCGCACGGACCAGCACCCCGCCGTCGCGCGCCGCGACCGGGAAGATATGCCCCGGCGACACCAGATCGCGGTCGTTCGCACCGGGATCAATCGCGACCTCGATCGTCCGCGCGCGATCCGCCGCCGAGATGCCGGTCGAAACCCCCTCTCGTGCCTCGATCGAGACGGTGAAGGCCGATTGCCGCGGCGAACTATTCTGCGCGACCATCGGCGGCAGGTTGAGCTGTGCCACCCGCCCCGGCGTGAGCGCGAGGCAGACGACGCCGCGGCAATGGACCGCCATGAAGGTCACTGCCTCAGCACCCGCAAAGCTGGCGGGGATCGCGGCCATGCCGACATTGGCCGCTCCGCCATCCTCCACCAGGATGAACACGCGACCGGCGCGTGCCTCCTCGATGATCTCCTCGGCCAGGGCCAGATAGTCGCTCACTCGTCCATACTCCCTATCGCCCCGTCCATACCGGCTTGCGCTTCCCGGCAAAGGCGCGCGGCCCTTCCTGCGCGTCCTGACTTTCATAGCTGAGGTCGGATGCCCGCCGCGCCGCCTGAAGTGCTGCCGCACGGCCCATTTCGGTCGCCAGCATCACGGTCTGGCGTCCGGCCTGGACCGACAGCGGTGCCCCCGCCAGAATCTCGCCCGCCAGTTCCAGCGCCACATCCATCACCGCGGCGGGCTCGGCCAGCCGGTTGACCAGCCCGATCTCGTAGGCGCGCCGCGCGGTGATCGGCTTTCCGGTCAGAATGATCTCCATCATGATCCGTTGCGGGATCATATGGATCAGCGGCGCCGCCCAGGGTGAGCTGCGGCCGACCTTGACCTCTGTGATCGCGAATTGTGCCGCGGTGCTGGCGACGCACAGGTCGCACGCCTGCGCGATCATCCATCCGCCCGCGAACGCCGCACCATTGACCGCTGCGATCGTCGGCTTGCTCAGCTCGATATTGTCGCCCGGTACCGGGAACATGTCGCGCGGCGGGATCGCCATGCCGGTCTCGACCATCTCCTTCAGGTCGCCGCCAGCGCAAAATGCTCGCTCCCCTGCGCCGGTCAGGATCGCGACACGCAGCGCCGGATCACGCTCGAACCGGTCCCATGCGGCGAACAGTCCCTCGCGGATCTCGCGGCCCAGCGCGTTACGCTGCTCGGGCCGGTTGAGCGTGATGATCGCGATACCGTCAGCGCGCGCATCGAACAGGACGGGATCGGTCATGTCAGAATCCTCGCTGGCGGATCGCGTGGGCGGAGCGATCCAGTGGCTCACGGAAATCAGGATGCGCGATTGCGACCAGCCGCCGCGCGCGTTCGGCCAGCGTCTGGCCCTTGAGTTCTGCGGCGCCAAACTCAGTCACGATGACATCGACGTCGCTGCGCGCGGTCGTCACCGGCCCGGACAGCGCGGGCACGATCCTGCTCACCGCTCCGCCCTTGGCCGTTGCGGGCAGTGCGATGATCGAATGACCGCCCGGCGACCGCGCCCCGGCACGCACGAAATCGACCTGGCCTCCGGTCCCGCCCAGATAGGTCACGCCGGATTGCTCGGCATTGACCTGCCCGGTCAGATCGACCTCAAGCGCCGAATTGATCGTCACCAGCCGCTCGAGCCGCACCAGCACCGCGGCATCATGGGTATAGGCCGTGCTGCACAGCCGGACCGCAGCATTGCGGTGCGCCCAATCGTACAGCCGCCGCGTGCCGATAAAGGCGCCGTTGACCGACACGCCGGTATCGATCGCCTTGCGCGCATTGGTGACGACGCCGGCCTCGATCAGATCGACCACGCCATCGCCCAGCATCCCCGAATGCACGCCCAGATCCTTGCGGTCGCGCAGCAGCCGCAGGATCGCGTCGGGCACGCCGCCCACCCCCACCTGCAGCACCGATCCGTCGTCGACAAAGGTTGCGGCGTGGCGCGCGATCGCCTCGTCGGTCGGCGTCACGCTCGCCGCCGCCACTTCCACCGGATCGCGCGACACCTGCACCGCGACATCGATGCGCGAGCTGTGCAGCATCTCGCCCGGCACGAACGGCACCCGGTCATTGACCTCGGCAATCACCACCCGTGCCTTGGAAACCGCGGCCGGCACATAATCGCCGATCAGGCCCAGGCTGTGATTGCCATCCGCGTCCGCCGGGCTGACCTGCACCATCGCCACGTCGCAGCCGATGAGTCCGGCCTCGATCATCGGCCCGATCTGGCTGACATGGCACGGCACGATGCCCAGCCGGTTCGCCTTCGCCATTCCGCGCAGCGCGCCGATCGCACCCATGCTCGACAGCGCAAAGGCGTCCGCAGTCTCGGGCGTGAACAACCCGGAAAAGCTGGTCGCAATGAACGCCGACAGGTCGCCGATCCCGGTCCCCTGCGCGATCAGCGCCTCGACCAGCGTCACCGGCTCGCCGCACGCCTGACCGATGACGATCCGGTCGCCGCGCTGCAGATGGCGGGCAAGATCGATGATCATCCCCGCCCCGCCTGCCGCAGCACATTCTGCGCGCGCGAAAGATAGGGCCGGTCGAGCATCCCGCCCTTCCAGCCGATCGCGCCAACGCCGGGATTGGCAGCGAACAGCGCAACGATCTCCTCCGCCTCGGCAATCTCGTCCGCGTTCGGTGCAAAGGCGGCGTTGATCACCGGGACTTGCGCCGGATGGATCGCCAGCATCCCGCGATAACCGTCGCGCCGCACCTTCTCCGCACGCGCCTTCAGCCCGTCGAGATCGCGGAAATCGCCCTGGATCGTCTCGACCGCCGCCACCCCTGCGGTCGCCGCACCCAGCAGGCACAGGGTCCGCGCGAGTTCATAGGTGAAGCCATAGCTGCCATCGGGGTTGCGGTTGCTGCTCGCACCGATCGAATCCGCCAGATCCTCGGCGCCCCAGGTCAGCGCCACCACACGCGGCGCGCCCTTATAGTCACCGGTATGGAACATCGCTTCGGCGGTCTCGGTGACCAGAACGATCACCTTGGTTGCCCCAATTTCAGTCCCGTTCGCCGCCTCGAACGCGCGGAGATAGTGGTCGAGCCGCTCGACATCCGCGCGCCCGTTTGCCTTGGGCAGCATGATCCCGCCCGGGCGCCCCGGCATCACTGCCGCGAGGTCCGCCAGCGTATGTGGTCCATCCATCGGATTGACCCGCACCCAGAGCCGCTCATGCTGCGCAGCATTGGCGTTCAGGAAATCGCGCACCATCGCGCGCGCGGCGGGCTTGGCCTCCTCCGCGACCGCATCCTCCAGGTCGATCAGGACGATATCGGCATCGCCCTCCATCGCCTTAGTCATCTTCTTCGCGCTGTCGCCCGGTGCGAACAGCCAGGAGCGCGCGTTGAACCCCGTCGTCATCGTCGTGTCCTCAATAGGAGCGCGGAAGCTCCAGCACCTTCTCGGCCAGGAAATTGAGGATCATGTGCGGGCTGACCGGCGCGGTGCGCGGGATCAGCACCTCGCGCAGCAGCCGCTCGACATGATATTCCTGCGCGTAGCCCATGCCGCCCAGCGTCAGCATCGCGGTGTGGCACGCCTCGAACGCCGCCTCCGCGGCCAGATACTTTCCGGCATTGGCCTCGACCCCGCATTCCTCGCCTTTGTCGAACAGGGTCGCGGCCTTCATCACCATCAGGTTCGCGGCTTCGAGCTGCGCCCAGCATTTGGCGAGCGGGTGCTGGATGCCCTGGTTCATCCCGATCGGCCGCCCGAACACCACCCGCTCGCGCGCGTAGCGCGCCGCCCGCGCGATCGCGTTGCGGCCGATCCCCACCGCCTCTGCCCCCAGCAGGATACGCTCGGGGTTGAGGCCCTTGAGGATGATGCGGAATCCCTGACCCTCAGCGCCGATCCGGTCTTCCTCGGGCACGAACAGGTCGTTGATGAAGACCATGTTCGATCCCACCGCATGGCGCCCCATCTTGGGGATGATGCGATGCTCGACATGGTCACGGTCAAGCCTTGTGTAGAATAGCGACAGCCCGTCGGTCTTGCGCGTCACGCCGTCCAGCGGCGTGGTGCGCGCGAGCAGCATCATCCGGTCCGCGATATGCGCGTTGGTGATCCAGATCTTCTCGCCGTTGACCAGATAACCGCCATCGACCTTTTTCGCGAAGGTCCTGAGCTGCGTCGTGTCGAGGCCGGTATTCGGCTCGGTCACCGCAAAGCACATCTTCTCCGCGCCCGTCAGGATCGGCGGGATCATTCGCTGCTTCTGTTCCGCCGTGCCGAACTGCTCGACCGGCTCGAGACTGAAGACGGGACCATGGATCGACGAGGCGGCGGTCATGCCCCCGCCGGCCTCGGCCACCGCCTGCATCATGATCGCGGCCTCGGTGATCCCCAGCCCCGCGCCGCCGACCTCCTCCGGCATCGCGACGCCCAGCCACCCGGCCTCCGCCATCGACCGGTGGAACTCGAACGGAAACACGCCCTCACGGTCCTTCTCGAGCCAGTATTCGTCGGAGAACTGTCCGCACGCCTTAAGGATTGCGTCGCGAATGTTCTGCTGGTCCGCGGTGAGCTGGAAATCCATCGTCAGGCCCTCCGTGCGCCGTCTTGATCCGTGCCCAGTCCGATCTCGGCAAGGATCTGCTCGCCATGCTCGCCGGTGGTCGGGGCATAGCCTGCGACAGCTCCGGGGGTCTGCGAGAACCAGGTCGGCACGCCCGGGAAACGCACCGGACCGTGCGCGGTCTCGATCGTCTCGAACAGGCCCACCGCGTTGAGGTGCGGATCATCGAACAACTCGCCCGGCGTGCGCAATGGCGCCGACGGGATTTCCAGCGCGCGGAACAGCTTGATCCACTCCGCCGTGGTCCGCTCGGCCAGCGTCTCGGCGAGCCGGGCATAGATGGTGTCGATATGCTTCGCCCGCGATTCCAGCGTCGCGAAGCGCGGGTCATTGGCCCAATCGGGCTTGGCGCCCTCGACGAACGCGTTCCACTGCTTGTCGTTGTAGATCAGCACCGCAATGTGCCCGTCGCGAGTCTTGTAGGGCTTGCGGTTCGGCGCAACCGCGCGCGGGTATCGAGCCGGGCCGAGCGGCGGCGTGAACATCGCACCATTGGCGTGCTCGACCAGCATGAACGAGGCCATCGTCTCGAACATACCGACCTCGACCTCCTGTCCCTCGCCGGTCCGTTCACGGTAAAACAGCGCCATCATCGTCGCATAGAGCGTGGTGAGGCCCGCCACCTTGTCCGCGATGATCGTCCCGACATAGCTCGGCTCGCCGGTCAGCATCTGCTGCACCGCGGGCAGCCCGCATTCGGCCTGGATCGTGTCGTCATAGGCGGTGCGGTCGCGGTCCGGTCCGCGCCGGCCGAAACCGTAGCAGTTGGTGTAGACGATGTTCGCATTGATCGCCTTCACCGCATCATAGTCGAACCCCAGTCCCGCAATCGCCTTGGCGCGCATCGAATGGATGAAGACGTCCGCTCCCTCGATCAGCTTGGTCAGCACCGCCTTGTCCCCGGCCGACCGCAGGTCGAGCACGATGCTGCGCTTGCCGCGGTTGACGTTGATGAACACCCCGCTCATCCCCGCAGCCGGCCCTTGCGAGATGAAGCGCGTATTGTCCCCGCCCGGCGGCTCGACCTTGATCACATCGGCGCCCATGTCGGCCATGATCTGCGTGCAATAGGGGCCCATCACCATCGTCGTCAGATCGACGACGCGGATCCCCGCAAGCGGCCCCGTCCGATCCTTCGCTGCGCTAGGCATGCGCGATTTCTCCATCATCCCGGGTAGCCGCCAGCTGCGCGCGCGGCATGTCGCCAGGCAGCGCACGCCCCGCGAGCGCGAAGTGCAAGGCGGCCCAGGCGAACAGCACCGGCACCACCAGCAGCGCATATTGCAGCGACAGTTCGCCGACGCTGGGCGCCATCCGGTCGCTGATCGATCCGACCAGGAACGGGCCGATCGTCGGACCGAGCAAGTTCATGCAGAACAGCAGCACCGCCGATGCGGTCGCGCGCGCATCATCCGCCACCAGCGACTGTACCGCGGCAAAGGTCGGCGCGAGATAGGCGTAGCCAAGCCCCTGGACGAAGGCGAGAAACAGGATCGCGAGACCGACACCCGGCACGCTGATCGCTGCGAACGCCGACACCGCCCCCAGCGCCATCGCGATCGCCGGCACCCATTGCCGCCAGCGCACATCACGCCCGCCGAGCCAGTCCGAGATCCATCCGCTCGCAAACAGGCCGATCAGCCCGCCGATCCCGGTCGCAAGGCCAAGCTGCATCCCGACCTCGCCTGCGGTCATGTGATAGGTGCGCATCAGGAACGCCGGCGACCAGACGGTGATGCCGAACCCGGCGATCGTGTAGAGCGACCCTGCCATCGCCATGTGGCGGTACGACCGGCGCGAAAACAGGAATTTGAGCGTGTCCCAGAAGGGCGCCGGCTCGGCATTGTCGGCCAGCACCACCTTGCCCGGCTCGGGCAGCAGGAACCACGCCATCAGCGCGACGAGGAGCCCCGGCGCACCGACGAAGAAGAAGGCCGCGCGCCAGTTGGCGACATCGGCGATCCACCCGCCCAGCATCAGTCCCAGCATGCTCCCCAGCGGAAAGCCCAGCGACACGATCGCGAGCACCAGCGCGCGCCGTTCCGCCGGGAAGGCGCGCGCGACCAGCGCATGGCCCGCGGGTGCGCTCCCGGCCTCCGCCGCCGCAACGCCCCCGCGCGCGAGCAGCAGATGCATGAAGTTCTGCGCGAAACCGCTCAGCGCCGTCATCAGACTCCAGAAGGCAAGCGTGAGCGAAAGCACGACACGCGAACTGTGCCGGTCCGCCACCCGTGCCAGCGGCAGCGCCGCGACCGCGTAGATCAGCCCGAACCCGACCCCGGTCATCAGCCCGATCTCGCTGTCGGTGAGGCCCAGATCCTTGCGGATCGCGTCGACCAACACGAACGGGAGCACCCGATCGAGCACGTTGAGCGTGTTGATCAGCAACAGGACAAAGATCGCCAGCAGGCCGCGGCGGCCAAAGACATTGGTGATCACGCGCAACCTCTCCTCATGCTCGGGACCCCATCATGCCTAGAGGCAGGTCCAGCCGCCATCGACGGCATAGGTCTGGCCAGTGATGAAGCGGCCCGCATCGGACGAGAGCAGCAGCACCGTGCCGACGAAATCGTCGGGCACCGCGGTGAACGGCATCGGCTGCCCCTTGCGCACCCATTCCGACATCTTGGGGTGCGCGAACATGTCGGTGGTCATATCGCTGCGGAAGAAGCCGGCCGCGATCGAATTGACCCGCACGCCCCAGCGTCCCCACTGCCCCGCCAGCTCGCGTGTGAGACCGACCAGCCCCGACTTGCTCGCCACATAGGCCGCCTGAGGGATACGCCCGATGCCGACCACGCCGCTGATCGAGGCGATGTTGACGATCGACCCGCCGCCTGCCTCGCGCATCCCCGGTTCGAACAACTGGGCGAGGTGGAAGGGCGCGAGCAGGTTGAGCTCGAGCGTCGCGGCGATCTGCGCCGCCGATTCCTGTTCGGCCGGCACCACGTCCTGCACCGTGCCCGCGACGTTCACGAGCACATCGACACGCCCGGCTTTCGCCGCCAGCTCGCTACGGGCTTCGGCGGTCGAGAGATCGCACGCCATCGGGACGATCGCGGGATGCGCGTCGGCGAGCGACTGAAGCCGCTCGGCGCGGCGCGCGACGCCGATCACCTTCGCTCCGGCCGCCGCGGCGGCAAGCGCGATCGCCTCACCCATGCCGGACGATGCCCCGGTGACCAGCACCGTCTTGCCCGCGAGCGAGTAGAGCGTGTCGGGTGCAAAGGCGGCGAGCCGCTCGGCATGGCTGGGGACGGTATATTCGACCGCTTCGGTCATCGGTTGATCTCCTCGATTGGGCTCACGCACGCGCGGCCTCCAGAATTTCGGATCGGGTGAGGTAGGCGGCGCGCGGCGCGGCACGCAGCTCGGCCTTCTGCACCTTCTCGGTCGGAGTGCGCGGCAAGTCCGCCATCACGCGCAACAGGGTCGGCACCGCATAGGCAGGCAGGTTCTTCGCCGCATGATCGAGCACCGCGCGCAGATCGGACGCACCGGTCCGCAGCACGATCGCCACGGCGACCTCCTCATCCGCCTCGTCGCAGGCGACCCCGAACACCGCGGACTCCGCGACATCAGGATGCGCGTCGAGCACGCTTTCAACCTCCCATGCCGAGATATTCTCGCCACGCCGCCGGATCGCGTCCTTCTCGCGCGCCTCGAAGAACAGGTCGCCCTGCTCGGACAACCGCCCGCGATCGCCCGAATGGAACCAGAGGTTGCGAAAGGCGCGGACGGTCGCCGCGTCCTTGTTGTAATAGCCCGCCATCATCGCGTCGGGCACGCGCGGGCGCAGCACGATCTCGCCGATCTCGCCAGCGGGCAGCAGCCTGTCGTCCGCATCCGCGACCGCAAGTTCGAACAGGTCGGTCCCCCGCCCCGCCGATCCGATCTGCGACGATCGCGCGCCCTTGCGCACGTTGAGCGCGGCCATCGGCGCTTCGCTGAGGCCATAAGTCTCGACCAGCCGCACGCCCAGCCGCTGCTCGAACGCTTCCCACACCGCCGGCGGCGCGCCCGCACCGAAAGCAGTGCGCAGCGTATGCGACCCCGTCACACGATCCTCACCCGTGACGTTGAGGATCAGCCGCAGCACCGACCCCAGATAGTTGAACGCGGTGATCCCGTCGGCATCGACCGTCTTCCAGAAACTGCTGGTGCTGAGCTTGCGCTCAAGCCGGATGCTTGCCCCGGCCCAGATCGCCGGGATCACGCCGGTGTAGCGCGCATTCTGGTGATAGAGCGGGAAGAAGTTGAGCAGCCGGTCGTCGCGGCCATACTCCATCATCTCCGCATTGTAGCGCGACAGGGTCAGGCACGAGCGCTGGGTATGGGTGACACCCTTGGACGGGCCGGTGGTGCCTGACGTGTACAGGATCACCCGCTCCGGCGCGCCGTCCACCGGATCGAACGCGCCAGTTGCGTCATGGCAATCGGCAAAACGCTCGACGCGGATGGCACCCGGATCGGAGAACGCTTCATCGCCGCAAACCAGCACGAGTTTCAGCTTAGGCAGCGCCCCCGCCACCTCGGCGAGTTGCGTGACATAGGCGGTGTCGCAGATCACTGCGGTCACGTCCGCGTCCTGCAGCAGATAGTGCAACAATTGTCCGCGATATTGCGGGTTGATCGGTACTTCGGTGCAGCCGAGCAGGCTGGACGCCAGCCAGGCGAATACACAGTCGAGCGAATTGTCCATCAGCAGCGCGACATGATCGTCCGCGCCGATGCCGAAGCCCCGCAGTCCCACCGCGACCCGTTCCGACCGTTCGAGCAGTTCCGCGTAGCTCACTGTCTCCGCGTCGAACAGCAGCGCGGTGCGCGCACCATGTTCCGCTGCCCGGTCACGAAGAAGCTGATGGAAGGTCGTCACGCCGCCCGCCTATTTGTCGCGAAAGGCCTGAAGGCGCTTCAGCACCTCAGGCTGAAGCATCATCAGATAGGCATCGGTCATCGCCGAAAGCGGTCGCTTCTCGTTGAAGATGTGCTTGAGCATCCGGAGCGCGACCGGCGACCCGGTCTTCACTCCGGCGATCATCTTGTCGAGCGCGGCGGGCAGTTCGTCGGGCGTCACCAGCTTGGTCAGCAGCCCGGCCGCCTGTGCTTCCGCGGCCGGGAAGATCACCCCGCTGTACATCCAGTAGCGCAACGTCGCGTGCGGCACGATGTCGCGCAGGAAGCGCGGCAGATGCCCGTCGACGATCCCGACCTTCGCCTCCGGGATCGCGAAGCGCGAACGGTCGGTCGCGATCAGCATGTCGCACATCAACGCGAGCGAGAGCCCACCGCCGATGCACAGCCCATCGATCGCCGCGATCGTCGGCTTCTTCATCGTCCGCACCGCTTCGAACGGTAGATATTCCTCATAGTCGAGGATCGCGGGCGGATCATTCTCGAGGACGTCGAGGATTTCCTTGAGATCCCCGCCCGATGCGAAGGCGCCGTTCGCCCCCTGGATCACCATCAGATCGACTTCGGGATCGGCATCCGCCGCCGCCGCCGCATCGCGAATCGCGGCATACATCGACTTGCACAGCGCGTTCTTCGCCTCCGGCCGATTGATCGTCACAAAGGCGACGCGGTCGCGCAACTCGACCGTAATACGCGGATCACCGCTCCTCATCCCGTCCTCTCCAGCAGCGCACGAACTTCGGTCCATGCAGAATATGTCCAGACAGATACAGGGATCAACCTAGCGGTCAAGGCGGTTTCTGGGTCAAACAGTGCGATTTATGTACGGACATCCAATCCGAACAAACACCGACGTCGCCAGACCGCGTCGGCGCAGCGCTAACAACCGGGCACAAGCCTTGTTGAAACCGCCATAATCTATAAGGATGCCGCTTGCCGGGTAAGCCGCGATCCCCGAAGCGGACGCAGCATCGACCCGCGACAGGGGTGAGGATCGAACGATGGGGCAACAGTCAGGCGTGGCAAAGACGAGCGACGATAGCGCAGAGACGACCGGACAAGCAGCCGGCCCGCTCTACCTGCAAGTTGCACGGACGCTACGCGACGAGATCGTCAACGGCATCTACCCGATCGGCAGCCAGCTTCCGACAGAGGAAGAACTGCGTGCGCGCTTTTCGGTGAGCCGGTTCACGGTGCGCGAGGCGCTGCGCCGGCTGCGCGAGGACGGTCTGGTTGCGTCGCGCCAGGGTGCCGGCACGGTGGTGGTCCCCGGCCCGTCCGAGACCGAAGTGTTCCACGCCACCTCGATCAACGATCTGCTCGCCTGGGCCAACGACACGCGGTTCGAGATCGAATCGATCAAGATGATCACCGTGGACAACAAGCTCGCCGCGCGGATCGGCATCCCGGCGGGCGAGGAATGGCTGATGGTCCGCGGCATGCGCCTGCGCGACGACAATGACGTGCCGATGTGCTGGATCGAATATTACATCAACCGCAACTTCGCGAGCGTCGGCCGCCTGCTCCCGCGCAACAAGGGGCCGATCTTCCCGCTGATCGAGGATCTGTTCGGGGTGACGATCGCGGAGGTCGAGCATGTCGTCTCCGCGACACTGGTCTCCCCGGCGCTCGCCGCGAAGCTCGACGTCGAGAAGAAGTCGGCGGCGCTGGAGATCCTCCGCAGCTATCGCATGACCGATGGCGGCATCGCGCAGGTGACGCTGAACATCCATCCTGCCTCGCGCTACAAGCATTCGATGACGATGCGGCGGGTGAAGGCGTAACCCTCACCCGCCAGGCCGGATCACCCCCTGCTCGGCAACTCGACGATCGCCGTCCCGATCGCCGACAGTTCGCCGCGATGCGTTTCCGCGCGCTGCTGGATCTCGACCAGATGGCGCCCCTCTTCATCCACGAACTTGCGGACCACCTGACCGTCGATGAAGATCACGTCGCCATCGGGATTGTGGCGGCGGATCTGGCAATCGGACTGGCGCAGGAAACCGTCATCGCCCATCCAGTTGGTGAGGTGATGCGTCAGCCATGACGTCCGCTCGGGACCATAGTCATAGGCGCCGGGTGCGCCGACCTCAAGCGCGAATGCCTCGTCCCAATGCACCCGCTCGGGGCAGTCTGGGACGTTGAAGCGGTTCTTGATGCCAAGGCCCGGATGCTTCTGCTGCATCTGCCAGGCGATCTTGTTGGCACGGATGTAAAGCCCGCCCCAGCCCTGCGCGTAGCAGATGAAGCCGGTGACGGTCATCGGCCCCTTCATCATCCGCGGCAGCCTGTCGCCTTCGGCAACCTCATCCCAATAGCGCGGGGTCGCACCTCGGATTTCCTCGCTCGCATAGAGTTTGCCCCATTCGGCGAGCTGCTCGTCGGAGAGCTGCTCCACCCGGCCGCGCGCTTCAGTGTATTTCGTCCCCTTCTCGCGCGCCTCGTCGCGGTCGGTGCGGAACACCCAGCTATCGGCTTCGGCGACCTTGTCGCCATGCTGATTGAAGAAATCGACATGGTAGATCTGCTGGAACGAACGGCCGGCGAAGCGGGTCTGATGCTCGATCAGGTCCTTGAGATAGGCTTCGGTCGTGATCGTGTCGTTGCGCAGGACCGGCTTGTGCCATTTCCAGTTCGCGCCCGCCCACATCGCATGCACGCCCGGCAGGCCGCCGCAATAGCCCGAGATGATCCGGCTGGTGGTAAACAGGAAGCTCGGCAGCGCGACCACGTCGCCATACTTCGTCGTGGCAGCATATTCAGGGTCGCACCAGAGCGGGTTGTCGTCGCCGATGCCGTGCGCATAGTGGCGGATCGCGTCGCGGCTTGCCTCATAGTTCCACGGCTCGACCGTATCGGTGATCCTGACGCCGATACGCTTGCGCAGATCGGCCAGCCCCTCTTCGGTGATCTTGGGAAACCGGGCTTCGGTCTTTTCGAGTGTCGTTGCCATTCGTTTCTCTCCTGAATTCAAGCAATCTCGGCGGCGCGCGCGGCCTCGCGGTCGCGCAGCACCTTGCGGTTGACCTTGCCGGCCGGGGTTTTGGGGAGCTCGTCGACGAACGCGACGATGCGCGGGAATTCGTGCTGGGCGAGCCGGTTACGGGTGAAGTCCTGAAGCTCTCGGGCGAACGCGTCGCCGGCGTCGCGGCCGGAGACGACGAAGGCCTTCACCACCTGCCCGCGCTGTGCATCGGGAACGCCGATCACCGCGCACTCGCGGACATCGGGATGGTTGAGCATCGTATTCTCGATCTCGACCGCGCTCATCGTCCAGCCGGCGGAGATGATGACGTCGTCGGCGCGGCCGCAATGGTAGAAATAGCCGTCGGCGTCGGTCTTCGCCCGGTCCTTGGTCGATAGCCAGCCGGCACCCTGCCCGCTCTTTGGCCGCCACAGCATCAACTCCCCGATCTCATCGGGCGCGCAGGCATTTCCATCGGGACGCTGCACCTCAAGCTTCTGGCCAGGGACCGGCTTGCCCAGCGATCCGCGCCTCACCATGAAGTCCGCCGCGCCGGGATAATTGACCAGCACCACGCCGATCTCGGTCGTCCCGTACATCGAGCAGGCAGGCACGCCGAACTGCGCGTCGATGAAATCGAGCGTCGCAGGATCGATCGGCTCGCCGGTGTAAGAGAGCTTGGCAAAGCGGAAGCGGTGATCGCCCGCCGCACCGCTGTTCTTCATCATGCGATAATGGGTCGCCGCGGCGGACATGTTGGTGATGCCGTGCGTGTCGAGCGCCTGCATCAGTCGCACCGGGTCGAAGCGCCCGGCGAAGGTCCCGGTGGTAACCCCGAGCGCAAGCGGGGCGAGCGTACCGTGCCACAGCCCGTGCCCCCAGGCGGGCGATGACGGGCAGAAGAACTCATCGCCCGGGCGGATGCCGGTGCCGTAGAGGGCGGCGAACATCAGCGTGACGATCGCCTTGTGCGTATGCCTGACCGCTTCTGGCAGCGCGCGCGTAGTGCCCGAAGTGTACTGGAACACCGCAAGGTCGTTCGCGCTGGTGCGCGGGGCATAGCTCGCCGGATAGGTCGCGATCTCGGCGAGCAGGCGGTTGTCGGCGACGACCACGTCAAGCCCGTCGATCGCCCGGGCGAGCGGCGCCTTCTCCGCGTTGGTGACAAGCAGCCGCGGCGAGCAATCGTCCACACGCAACCGCAGCGCGTCGGGGCCGAACAGCGTGAACAGCGGCACCGAGATCGCCCCGGTCAACATCGCCCCGAACAGACAGACATAGAAGGGCAGCGACGGTTCGAGCATAAAGGCGATGCGCTCGCCGGGCTGCACGCCCCTTGCATCGAGCCAGTTGGCGAAGCGCATCGCGCCCGCCGCCAGCGTATCAAAGCTCAGGACTTCATCGTGACCGTCGGCATAGGCGATGCGAACCGCGGCACGGCCCGTGCCGTCGGCGTGCCGCAGGACACATTCATGCGCGATGTTCAACGCATCGCGATCCCCGTCGAACAGCGCCCAGAGCGCGTCCATTCCGGCATGCGCCTGCGCATCCGCATAGCTGGTGAAGTCCGTAAGCCTGGCCATCGGCAATCCGCCCCCGTCACGAGCGATTCAGCGACCGCCCTAGATATGACCGGACAAATGACATATGGATATCAACGTTGTAAATATCGAATAGTGTTCGATATATCGAACATATCAGACATATAAATTAGTTAAATCAGCACTTTAATTGAGATCGCTGCCGCAAGGGATCACGCCATGGGCAAGTCAATTAGTCCGGATACATCGACAAAGGCGCCCGCCATCGCACGTGCCGCGGCCATTCTCCGCCTGCTGGGACGCAGCGAGACTCCGCTGGGCGTCCACCCGATCGCGCGCGAGCTGGGACTCGTGCCCAGCACCTGCCTTTACGCATTGCGCGCGCTGGCAGCCGAGGAGCTGGTGGCGTTCGATCCGGAAACCAAGCGCTACGCACTCGACGCAGGGATCCTCACCCTCGCGCGCCACTGGCTGGAGCGCGACACGTTCAGCAACCTCGCCCAGCCGCTGCTCGACCGGATCAGTCAACAGCACCAGGTCACGACACTGGGCGTACGCATCGCCGGCCTCGACCCGATCGTCGTCGTCGCGATGGCGCAATCGGGACGAACACTGCAATTGAGCACCCGGATCGGCAGCCGCTTCCCGGCACTGATCAGCGCCACTGGCCGCTGCGTCGCTGCATTTGGCGGTCACGCCGACACCGAGATCGAAGCGCGATTCCATCGCCTGCGCTGGGACACCCCACCCCGATATGAAGACTGGTTGCGAGAGGTCGCCGAGACGCGCAGCCGGGGCTGGGCCGTCGATACCGGCAATTACATCGCAGGCGTGACCGTGGCCGCCGCCCCGGTCCGGCAGGCGGCGCAGCCACCGAGCCACGCGTTGGTCGCGATCGGCATCGGCACCGCGATGCGCGACGGACTCGCCGCATTGCGCCGGGATCTGGTCGCGGCATCGCGATCGCTTTCAACGCGACTCGGCAGCGAACCTCGATTCACGGTCACGCCCATCCAACCGGTCATAAATGCGAGAAATTAGCCATTTAAGTACGGACAAGATGAGAGATTCAGAGGGGTTTACTCGTGAGTAGCCTCTGTTATAGTCTGGACAAAATAGATCATTGACGCCTACGAAGATAGCAATTGGTCCGGGCAACATCATCGATGCGGCGACGGGTCCAACGCTTCAGAAGCAAAAAAATGCCCGGTACAAGGGCTATGGAGGGGAGAGGAAGGAATGCGTTCCAAGACCGTTCTGCTGTCGTCGATCGCCGTGATCGGCCTGATGTCCTGGGCAGCGCCCGCCGCCGCAGAGGAAGCGCCCGCCGCGCCACCGCCCGCAGCCGGCCAGCAGGAAGACACCTCCACCGCCGATGCGCAACGCGACGAGGTGATCATCACGGCGCGCAAGCGTCAGGAATCGATCCTCAACGTTCCCGTGGTCGCGACCGTGCTGTCGGAATCGCTGATCGAAGAGACCGCGATCGACGACCTGTCGTCGATGAAATCCTATGTCCCCAGCATGCTCGTCGGCCAGCACACCAATTCGGTGGGTCTTCAGGTCACGCTGCGCGGCGTCGGCACCACCGCGCAGAACGCGACGATGGACCAGTCGATCTCGCTCAACATCGACGGCCTCGGCCTGAGCCAGGGCGTCGCCTACCAGGCGGGCATGTTCGACCTCGCCCAGATCGAGGTGCTGAAGGGGCCGCAGTCGCTCTTCTACGGCAAGAACAGCCCTGGCGGCGTCATCTCGCTGCGCACCGCCGATCCCGGCAACGAATTCGAGCTGATCGCGCGCACCGGCTATGAATTCGAGGCGGACGAGGTGATCGGCGAGCTGATCGTCTCCGGACCGGTCTCCGACACGCTCGGCCTGCGCTTCGCGGGCAAATATTCAAGCTCGCAGGGCTATTTCAAGAACAAGGGCGTGGCCCTCCCCAACTGGGGCAGCATCACCCCCAGCTATGACGATCAGAAGATCGAAGGCTGGATCCTGCGCGGCACCGCGGTGTGGAAGCCGAGTGCAAGCTATAACGCCCGCCTCAAGTTCAACTACACCAAGGATCGCATCGACGGTGCGATCTCGATGACCCAGCTCGTCTATTGCCCCGATGGCCTGGGGCCGGTCGCGCCGGGCAACATCCCCTTCCTGACGGGCGAGGATTGCAAGCAGGACCGCTATTTCCGCTTCCCCTGGGCCGATCCGGCATCCTTCCCGGGCAACCCGCGCAACGGCGGCATCTTCTTCAGTGACTCGCGCCAGATCTTCGGCACGCTGGAGCAGAATCTCGACGTCGTTCCCGGCCTCTCGGTCGCGTCGGTCACCGGCTATTACAAGAACGACTATGACTCGCTGATGCACGGCGCGACCACCGCGGCGATCACGCCGTTCGTTCAGGACTACACCTGGTCGAACAAGCAGTTCACCCAGGAGCTGCGCATCACCTCCGACTTCAAGGACAGCCCGGTCAACTTCATGATGGGCGCCTTCTACCAGGACGGGCACCAGCAGAATCTGGTGAAGATCATGGGCAACAGCCGCGTCGGCCTGCCCGCGGTGATCCAGAATGTCGATCACGATGTGTGGATCGAATCCTTCTCGGTCTTCGGCCAGCTGTTGTGGGACGTGACCGACAAGCTGGAGCTCGCCGCCGGCGCCCGCTGGACCGACGAGACGCGCCGCCATCTGGAGGTGAACCTGAACCCCGGCAACGGGCCGGTCGGTCCCCTCACCCGCCCCGATCCCAAGATCCGCGCCGCGAACATCTCGCCCGAGATCTCGCTGACCTACAAGCCGACCGAAGACCTGACGCTGTTCGTCAACTACAAGCAGGGCTTCAAATCGGGATCGTTCAACTCGATCAACTTCGTCCCCGCCAACACGCTCGCCTCCTTCGGCGACGAGCAGGTCAAAGGGTTCGAGGCCGGTCTCAAATCGCGGCTGTTCGACCGGCAACTCCAGTTCAACCTTGCCGCCTATAGCTATGACTATTCGGACCTGCAGGTCGGCGCGCTGGAACTGAGCGCCATCCCTGGCGGCACCGGCTTCACCTTCGCCCAGCGCACGCTCAACGCGGCCTCGGCGGACGTCAGGGGCGTGGAAGCGGATCTGAGCTTCCTCCCGCGCGGTGCGCCCGGCCTCTCGCTGCGCGCAGCAATCGCCTATAATGACGCGCGCTACAGCAGCTTCCCGAACGCACCGTGCGGCAATGGCCAGACGATCGCCGAAGGATGCAACAAGCTCTTCAACGCCGCGCTCGGCCGCTACAATGCGCAGGACCTGACCGGTCGCCAACTGGTGCGTGCGCCCGAATGGACCGGCACCGCAGGCTTCAACTATGAGACTTCCGTCGGCGGCGGGGTGAAGGTCCGGTTCGGCGGCGACCTGAACTACACATCGTCCTATGTGACCACGCTGGTGGACCTGCCCAACTTCCGGCAGGAGGCCTTCACCAAGTTCAACGCCAACCTTGCGATCGGCGCGGACGATGACAGCTGGGAAGTCTCGCTCGTCGGCAACAATATCGGCGACAAGATCACCCGGGCGATCTGCTTCAACACCAATGCACAGAACGGCACCATCCTGGGCGGACTGGTGGCGGGCGCCGCGACCAAGGGGCCGGCGGGCAGCGACGAAGCGGCCTGCTCGCTCGACCGCGGCCGCGAGGTGTGGCTGCGCCTGAAGCTCAAGCCCGGCGCGATCTTCGGCGGGCGCTAGGCGGCCGGGAGGGGCACCCCCGGAACGCTTCGGCGCTCCGGCGACGGCGGGCGGAGCAGGGTCGCCCCGCCCGCCGTCCGTATTTTGGGAGAGAGGCGATGCATCTTGCCGAAAGCAAGACGTTCGATCCGCGCGGCATGCTGCTTGGTCCCCATGATGGACGGCCGCGCATACTGCACACGATGCTGCGGATCGCAGACATTGGCCGAGCGGCCGATTTCTACACAAGCGGGCTCGGCATGGCGGTGATCGAGCGGATCGAGGTTCCCGAGAAGGCCGCAACCGCGCTGTTCCTGGGGTATGAAGGCGCGGATCGCGGCGCGCTGCTCGAACTGGTCCGGTATCGCCAGGCGGAATCCCCTGCGCATGGCACCGGCTATGGCCATGTCGCGATCGGCGTTCCCGACGTCGATACCGCCTTTGCCCATGCGATCGAACACGGCGCAGCGGAGATGCTCGCGCCCGGCGTGATCGCACCGGGCGGGCCGCGCTGCGCATTCATACGCGACCCGGACGACTATGCGATCGAGCTGGTGCAGACGCGCCGGGCTCCGCAGGCTGAAGATGTGCCGCCCTTCGACGCGAATGGCGTGATCCTGGGCCCCGATGACGGACGGCCGCGCATCCTGCACACCATGTTGCGCATCGCGGATCTCGATCGCGCGCGGCGCTTCTATCTCGACGGGCTGGGCATGGCCGAGCGCGAGCGGGTCGAGATCGACTTTCGCGGCGGCGTGACGGCGTTGTTCGTCGGCTATGACAGCGGCGATGCCGGACGCAGCATCGAGCTGGCCTGCTATCGCGAACCCGGTGAGCCCTACACGCGCGGCACCGGATATGGCCATGTCGCGATCGGCGTCGCCGATGTCGCCGCGGCGGTCGAGCGGCTGACCGCACTGGGCTTTGCCTGCACCGAGACGCCGCGGCTGACGCATCCTGGCGCGCCGCTGCGCGCCTTTGTCCGGGACGGCGACGGCTATGAGGTCGAACTGATCGAAAGCGCCCGCCGATGAGCTACGGACTCGAGCATCGCCTGCTGATCGACGGGCAGTGGCGGGAGACCGGGCGGCGTGAGCCGAGCGTCAACCCCTCCGATCTTTCCGACACGATCGGCGACTATTGCTGGGCGGGTATGGCGGAGGTCGAAGAGGCGGTCGCTGCCGCCCGGCGCGCGCAGGCGCGCTGGGGCCGATCGAACGTCCAGATGCGCGCCGACCTGCTGCTGCGCGCAGCCAACGCGATCTACGCCAGTGCCGATACGCTCGCCGAACTGCTCGCGCGCGAGGAGGGTAAGGTGCGCAAGGACGCATATGGCGAGGTGATCCGCACCGGGCAGATCTTCCACTTCTACTCGGGCGAGACAGTGCGGCACGCGGGCGGACATTTCCCCAGCCTGCGCGACGGGTTCGACATCGTCGTCGCGCATGAGCCGGTCGGCGTCGTCGCGCTGATCACGCCCTGGAACTTCCCCTTCGCCACCGCCGCGTGGAAAATCGCCGCGGCGCTCGCCTATGGCAACTCGGTGCTGTTCAAGCCGAGCGAATTCACCCCCGGCTGCGGCGCAGCGCTGGCGCAGATCCTGGCCGATGCAGGCGTCCCGGCGGGCGTATTCAATCTGCTCCACGGATCGGGCGCCGAGCTTGGCGATGCGCTGATCGATGCGACCGATGCGGTGAGCTTCACCGGGTCGACGCCGACCGGGCGCCATGTCCTCCAGCATGCCGCACGCGGCATGAAGAAGGTGCAGCTCGAGCTGGGGGGCAAGAGCCCGCTGGTGTTGCTGGACGATGCCGATCTGGACCAGGCGGTTCAGGTCGCACTCGACGGCGCCTTCTTCCAGACCGGCCAGCGCTGCACCGCGTCGAGCCGGCTGATCGTGACGCATGGCGTGCATGACGCCTTTGTCGAGAAGCTGACGGCACGGGCAAAGGCACTGCGCGTCGGCCACGCACTCGACGCGGAAAGCGAGATCGGGCCGGTCGCGACCGAAGCTCAGCTCGCCAAGGATCTTTCCTATGTCGATATCGCGCGCGCCGAGGGCGGCGAGCTGATGTGCGGCGGCGAGCGGCTCGAGCGGCCGACCGAGGGCCATTACTTCGCCCCTGCCCTGTTCGCGGGCGTCACGGCGAAGATGCGGCTTGCGCAGGAAGAGGTGTTCGGGCCGGTCGCCGCGGTGCTGAAGGCCGAGGATCTGGACGAAGCGCTCGCCATCGCGAACGACAGCGAATTCGCACTGTCTTCCGCGATCTGCACGACGAACCTGTCGGCTGCGGAGAAATTCCGGCGGACCGTCCGCGCAGGCATGGTGGTGGTCAACGCGCCAACATCGGGTGCGGAATATCATGTCCCCTTCGGCGGCCGAGCGCCTTCGGGGTATGGCGCGCGCGAACAGGGTGCCGCGACCGCCGAATTCTTCACCGAAACCAAGACCGCCTGCATCAACCACGGCGTCATCTGACGGGAGAGGCCCATGTTCTACGAGAACCAGTATCAGCTCGCCTATGTCACCCCCGATCTGGATCAGGGAATCGCGATCCTGGAGCGGCAATTCGGCGTACCCGCCTTCAAGGGGCTGGGCGGCGACAATTTCGTCGAGAACACCGTCTGGACGCCACAGGGGGATCGCGACATCGGGATGCGTGTGGCGATCGCGACCGTCGGTCATCTGACGCTGGAAGTGCTGCAGCCGGTGTCCGGTGCGACCGAGATCTTCACCGACCTGCTGCTGCCGGGTCAGCCGCTATGCCTGCACCACATCGGCATGCGCACCGACGATATCGAAGCGGTTCGCGCGGCGCATGAAGCGGCCGGACGCCGGGTCGTGATGGCGGGCGGCTACAAGCTCGCGAAGTTCATCTATGTAGATGCCCGCGCGACTTTGGGCCATTTCCTCGAATATGCGCAGGCCCCGGCCGAGCATTGGAACCGCTGAGGCGCGGGCGGCTCAGCCGCCCGCAGCATTATTCTCGAAGAAGCGTTTGAGCTGGTCGCCATTGGCCTTGAAGTCCTTCGCCATCTCGACACGCGCAACGTTCGAGGAATAGGCGACCACGGTATAGAGCCCGACCGCAGCGATAAGCTGCATCAGGCCCGGCAGCCCGATCGCTGCCGCCACCGCATCGCGCGTCGCATCGGTCAGCGTGCCGGTCTTCACCAGCTCGACATTGGCGTCGTAGACCGCACGGTCGCCGGCATCGTCAAAGCGCGGATCCACGCCCTCGCCGATCGCCGCAATCACGGTGTCGCTCAACCCCTGATGCCGCGCGAACACCGCGTGGAAATCATATTCGATCCGGCAGCCAAGCTGAACTGACGTGGTCAGCACGAGGATCTCACGCCGCTTCGCGCTCAGATCGGGCTGGGCACGGATCGCGTCGGCAAGCTTGAGCATCAGCTGGCCGAATTCGGGGAATTGGAGCCAGGCATTATAGAGCTCGGGCAGTGCCTTCGTATCCGGCCCGCCGGTGTAGAAGCCACGCGGGCCGATCGTAAGCTCGTTCCACAGCCGGGCCTGTTCCGGGTTCAGGTCGCCTTTCGAGAGTTTCGGAAAGTCCATTACAGCCTCCTCAGGCGAACATCTCATCGAACAGCGCATGCATCGCCGCCCAGCTCCGGCGATCGGCGGTCGCGTCATAGTGGCAGCCGGCGACGCCGAAACGCGCGGCATCGGGGTTGGTGAAGCTGTGCCCGACACCCGAATAGAGGATCATCTGCGCGTCGAGCTTCGCCGCGCGCACATTGTCCATGAAGGCGTCGCGTACCTCACCCGGGATCAGCGGATCGGCATCGCCCAGACAGACCAGTAGCTTCGCCCGGATCGCCGCCGTATCGTCGGGACGCGAGGTCTTGAGGCCCGAATGGAAGCCGACGATGGCACGCAGATCAGCCCCCGACCGCCCCAGTTCCAGCGCCGCGCTGCCGCCAAAGCAGAAACCGATCGCCGCGAGCCTGTTCGAATCAACATTCGACTGACGCCGCAACACGTCGAGCGCGCCCTTGCAACGGGTACGCAGTTCGTCGGGATCGGTCATCAGCGGCCCGGCGAGCTTCTTCGCATCGTCGAGCGTATCCGCAACCTCGCCATAGAGATCGGCCGCAAAGGCGACATAGCCTGCCTCGGCCAGCATATCCGCCTTTCTGCGCGCATGATCGCCCAGACCGTTGGCCTCATGGATCACCAGCACGCCGGGCGACGGCTTGCCGCCCGATCCGTCCGCCAGATAGCCGGTGTAGCTGCGGCCCCCGATCTCATAGGTCACATCGCTCGCCATCGCCCCTCTCCTCGTCGAATGCTGCGCGCAGGATTGCGCGGCGCGGCAGGCACATGCCCGCCGCCCGGATCGTCTCAGCTGGAATTTTGGGGGCGCGGCGCCTTCCCCAAAGCGCCGCGCCCGGCCCCTCAGGCGGCAGCAACCGCCTGCGGATCGGGAAGCACATGCGGCTGGAGCGGCGCTTCCATCTTGTGGATCACCGGCAGCACCTCCTGCGCGAACAGGCGCAGACTCTTGTGCGCTTCGTCCATCGGCATCGAACCGAAATTGGGCAGGATCGTCACTTCGGAGAAGGACGCTTCCTTCTGCCCGGCCATGATCCGCTCGATGATCGTCTCCGGCCGGCCGATCAGCAGATTGGTCTCGTCATAGCCCGGGCTCTTCTTCTGGCCCTGCGCCTCTTCCGCGACGGCCGGCTGACCGGCGCCCTGCTGCGGCGCGGTGGCATAGGCCTGCCGTGCGGCGTAGGATTCATAGCCCTTCACGCCCTCGAAATTCTTGGGATCGCCGAACCCGTAATGCGCCGTCACGTCGCGATTGGCGTCGTTGATGAACTCCGCCGCCTTTTCGGCCGCGTCGGCGTCCATCGAGCAGTACATGAACAGCACATTCTTGGGCTGGCACGGCGGCAGGCCCATTTCCTGACGGAAGGTGTTGACCAGCTTCACCTCCTCGCCCGCGGCCTGGATCGACTTGTTGCCCACGAACAGCGGCTTCAGCCCCCGGCGCGCGTTGATCTCCAGCGACGGCCCGGTCGAGGACGCGCCGTAGAAGCGCTCGGCCAGATCCTTGGTCTTGTACTGCGGCCGGATCGACATTTCGGGCAGCTTGAAGATCTCGCCATCATAGGAGAAGCGCTCCTGCGTGAAGGCGAGCTTGAGGATATCGATCGTCTCATCGAAGCGCTGGCGAGCCTCGTCGCGCGGAACCCCGACCGCCTCGAATTCCGACTTGGCGACGCCGCGGCCAAGGCCGATCGTATCGAACCGGCCGTTCGAGATGATGTCGAGATAGGCGATCTGGTGCGCGAGGCGCGTCGGATGCCACCACGGCGTCACTGCGACCATCGTGCCCAGATTCACACGCTCGGTCCGTCCGGCGAAATAGGTCAGCAGCTGGATCGGGTTGGGCGTCATGCCATAGGGCGTGCCGTTGTGCTCGGGCGCCCAGATGCCGTCGAAGCCCAGCTTCTCCGCCATGTCGCCCATCTCGATTGCCGCCATGACGATGTCGTGGTCCGGGGTCTCCATCGGCTTGTCCCAGGCGCCCGCGAGAAAGCGGTCCCAGTCGCGCGAATTGTGACAACCGATGCCGATATTGACCTTCATGGACCGTCTCCTCATTCGCCGGCATGCACGCCGCCGGCGAGTCCTAAATCCGTCCGCGCCCTTCGATGAGTCGCGGAACTTATCTTTTGTCCAGACTAATCCTGCACAATTCAGCCTGTCAAGCTCATCAAGCCGACAAACATGTCCGTAACATTTTACGTCAACTGCGTCTGAAGGCCCAGCATCCGTGCAAAATCGCCCTCGATCCAGCCCATCGGCTCGGTACCGGCGCCCGCGATCACATCATCGACCGCGCCGACGAACAGCTCGTGCGTGCCGAAATGCTGCGTCGTCCCGACGGTGCAGAAGATGCTCGCACAGGCAGCGGGGAGATAGGGCAGCCCGTCGTGTGCGGCCCACCCCTCTCCCGTGAAGCGCTCCGCCCGGCGCGCCGGGCTCGAAAAGACCCGGACCAGATCGGTCTGCCCGATGCAGAGCAGGTTGATGCAGAACCGCCCGGCGCGCGCGACCGTCGCATGCGCGCTGGCGCCGCGGTTGATCGCGACCAGCATCGAGGGCGGCTCCATCGACACGGGAATCACCGCCGACGCGGCCAGCCCTGCATAGCCACCGCCGTCGGGATCGGTGGTGGTCACCAGCGCCACCGGGCCAGGCATCCGCCGCATCGCCGCCTTCAGCCCCTCCGCCACATCCTGCATCGATCGTCCTTTCACGCCTGCGCCATCAATGTGGCGCGGATTTCATGCTTCACCACCTTGCCGGTGGCATTTTTGGGGAGCGCATCCCACAATTCGAGCCGTTCGGGCCATTTGAAGCGCGCGACGCCCGCGGAACGCAGAAAGCCGGTAAGGTCCGCAAGGTCCGGAACCGCATCGCCCCGCGGAACTACGATCGCGCAGGCGCTCTCGCCCGTCCTGGCATCGGGCAGCCCGACGATCGCAACCTCCGCAACTGCCGGGTGCGCCGCAAGCAGATCCTCGATCTCCTTGGGCGCGATATTCTCACCATTGCGGATGATGATGTCCTTCGCTCGCCCGGATATGACAAGATAGGCATCGTCCACGAAATGCCCGAGGTCGCCGGTACGGAAATAACCTTCGGCATCGAAGGCAGCGACCTCGTCCTCGATGCGATGATAGCCGACCAGCATCTGCGGACCGCGCGCGACGACCTCCTGCCCACCGGGCACGTCACCGATCGCGAGCTTCACCTGTGCGATCCCAGTGCGGCCATCGGTCTGCGCGGCGCGACGGGTATCCGACCGGTCGATCGTCCCGATCGTCACCACCGGCACTTCGGTGGATCCATAGACCCGCGTTACCACCGCGCCGGAGAATTGCGCCGCCGCCTCCTCGATCAGCCGGGGCGGTACGCCTGCGCCTCCACACACGAACAGCTTGAGCGCGGGGAGCCGCTCTCCCTCCGCCTTGGCAGTCGCAAGCAACTGCTCAAGAAAGGGCGTGGCACCCGCCATATGGGTCACACCCCGTTCGCGCATCAGCGCGAGGCCGCCAGCCGCATCCCATTGATCCATCAGCACCGCGGATGTGCCGAGCATCACCGGCATCTCGAACGCGTAGATCGACCCGCCGATATGGCTGATCGGCGACGGCACCAGGAACCGGTCGCCGGGCGCGATCAGCCAGTGCGCGCCGAGCTGGCGGATCAGCGCACCGATCGAGTTCTGGCTGTGCATCACCCCCTTGGGCCGCCCGGTGGTGCCTGACGTATACATGATCATCCGCACCCCATCCGGATCGACCTGGGGGAGCGTTTGCGCCGCCTGGGTGGCAAGCAAGGATTCAAACGAAATTTGACCAGACGACTCGTCGCGAACGGCCACGATCCGGGGCGGATCTGTCAGCCCCACGCACACGGCTTCGAGCATCGCCAGATAGTCGCGCCCGCGAAAGGCATGCGGCACGAACACCATCTGGCTTTGCACATCGTCGAGCATGAACGCGATCTCGCGCTCGCCCATCGAGGGGAGGATCGGATGCACCACCATCCCCGCCAGCGTCGCGGCGTGATAGACGATCGCCGCCTCCGCCCAATTGGGCAACATCATCGAGATCACACTGCCCGGCGCGCAGAATTCCAGCATTGCCGTGGCAAGCGCGCGCGCATCGCGCAACAGGGTTGCACAGTCCAGCCGACACGCGCCATCCTCGACCAGTACCCGGCCGGGCGTTTCGCGCGCGGCGCGCTCAAGTTCGTCACCGAGCGTGGCACGGCTCCACCAGCCCTGCGCGCAGGCTTCGGCCGCACGCATATCATCCCAGCGGAGCCGCCGCCCCGCGATGATCCGCTCCGATATACGCCCTGCGCTCGCCACCCGCCTCTCCCGCTGCCAGTTTTATGATGAAACATGTCTGGACATCTTCTATAATCAAGCCAGCAAAAATGCCAAGGAGGGGATATGCGGGTCGCGATCGTCACCGGCGCCGGGAGCGGCATCGGGCGGGAGACCGTCAGGAAGCTGACCGAAGCGGGTATCGCCGTGCTCGGCGTAGGCCGCGATATCGACAAGCTCGCTGCGCTGGCGGATGTCGTGCCGGACCTGTCGCTGCTCGCCACCCTGTCCGCCGACCTCACCGAGGACGCTGCACCGTGCCGCGTGGTCAACGCCGCGATCGACCGCTGGGGGCGGATCGATCATCTGGTCAACAATGCCGGGATCGGGCGTCCCACGCCGGTCGGCGAGACTGACGACGCGACCCTCGACTATGTCCTGGCACTGATGCTGCGCGCGCCGTTCCGGCTGATGCGCGAGGCGCTGCCGCACCTCAAGCAGGGCGCGTCGATCGTCAATGTCACCTCGACCTTCGCGGTGGTGGGCGGTCTGCGCGGCGGCCCTTATTCGGCGGCGAAGGCGGGGCTGACCGGCCTCACGCTGCATATGGCAGCACATTATGGCGCGCGCGGCATCCGCTGCAACGCCGTCGCGCCGGGCGTGGTGCCGACGCCGATGACCGAGGGGCGGCTGGATGATCCGGGCTTCATCAAGATGAATGTCCATATGACGCCCTATCCGCGGCTTGGCCGGGCGGAGGACATCGCCAACGTCATCGCCTTTCTCTGTTCACCCGCGTCGGAGATGATCAACGGCCAGACCATCCTGGTCGATGGCGGCTGGGCGACGACCAAATATCTCTCCGAGACGGGTCTCAAGTCCGACTGGGTCATGCCGGCGCAGGCATAGCCGCGGTAAATTGTTGGCTTCGCGCAACAAAGGCGCAGTGATAGCGTTCTTCCGGCGGCGTTCCCGCCGAGGAGACTTCAGATGCAAAAGCCATTGATGCTTGCCGCGGCCAGCCTGTGCATCGTCGCACCGGCCGTCGCCCAGTCGCCGACGCGCAGCGAGCGTGTACAATTCCCGCGCGGTGCATCTTCACAGGTCGTGCGCGGGACGATCCGCGGCTATTCGACCCTCGACTATATCGTCGGCGCGCGCGCCGGGCAGACGATGCGCGTGAACATGCGCAGCAGCAACGCGTCAGCCTATTTCAACGTCATCGCGCCGGGCGCGCAGAGCGCGATGTTCATCGGCTCCAATGGCGGGAACAGCTTCAGCGGGCGGCTTCCGCAGACGGGCGATTACCGCATCCGTGTCTATCTGATGCGCAATGCCGCGCGGCGCGGGGAAAGCGCGACCTACGCGCTCGATGTCGACGTCAGCGGCCAGATGGGCGGCCCGGGTGGACCGGGTGGTCCCGGCATGGGCAACGGATCGGGTCCGCCGATCTCCGCCGGCAATATGGGCGCCTATTGCCGCGGCGAGGCTGCGGGGCTGTACGGCCTGCGCCCGGCCTATGTCCGCACCGGGCGGCCGGTCGCCGCACCGGGCGGCGGCACGCGGATCGAAGGAACCGCGGACAAGGGCCGCGAGGGCATCAAGCGCTTCCGTTGCCGCTTCGACGCGCGCAACCGCTTCATCGACGTGATGCCACTCGACCGCGACGGCGAGTGATCTCGTTCGCGGCGCGCTAGCCAGTGCGCGCCGCGGCCTGACGGGCAAGGATCAGCGCACCCTCGAGCCCAGCGTGCTCGAGGGCAGCGGGCCGGATGAAGCCGGGCTCGCCGGCCGCGCTTCCCACGCCATAGCCGCCCAGCGCGAGGCGCATCCGACCGGCCGCCGCCTCCCTCAGGCCCGGCACGTCCATAACCCCGCCGCCCGCGACGATGCGGTGCGGCGACCAGACGAGGACGATCGTCGCGAAGAACTGACCGATATAGTCGGCCACTGCGGCGAAATCGGCGGGCGAGTTTTCGAGCGCCTTCCCACCGAGCCGCCGTTGCAGGGCGGGGCCGGCGGCCATCCCCTCGACGCAGCTCGGATGGAAGGGGCAGGCGCTGGGGGTTGCGTCCCCCTCGAACCGCAGCACCGGAACGTGGCCCATTTCGGGGTGAAGCGCACCGGTGAGCGTCCGGCCCTCGCGTGCCAGCCCCGCGCCGATACCCGTGCCGACGGTGACATAGCCAAGACTGGCACATCCCTGCCCCGCCCCCATCGCCGCCTCGGCCAGTGCGGCGGCATTGACGTCGGTATCGACCGCGACCGGCACGTCCAATGCCCGTTCGAGCCCAGCCCGCAGATTGGCGCCAGTCCAGCCGGGCTTGGGCGTCGCCAGCACCTCGCCAAAGTTCGACGCCCCCGGGTCGACCACGATCGGACCGAACGCAGCGATCCCCACCCCCGCAAGCGGCGTATGCCCGGCAAAGGCGAGCAGTTCCGCCTCCGCCGCTTCCGGTGTGGTCGTGGCCCAGCGTTGCTCGGCCACGATCGCATCGCCCTGCACCAGCCGCGCCAGAAGCTTGGTGCCGCCGGTCTCGATCGCCAGCCAGGTTCGCATGTCGCTCATGCGCGCCAGCCTATCCGGCCAAAGCGGTCTGCGCGAGCATCCAGATGCCGATGGCGAGGAACATGAGGGCCGCGACGATGCGAACGGTGCGGAGCGGCACGCGCTTGACCAGTTCGTTGCCGAGGAAGACCGCCGGGACGTTGGCGATCATCATGCCGAGCGTCGTGCCGGCGGTGACCCAGCCGACCTCCGCGAAGCGGGCGCCGAGCGCGATCGTCGTGACCTGGGTCTTGTCGCCCATCTCGACCAGGAAGAAGGCGATGACGGTGGTGACGAAGGCGCCGAACTTCGCCGGCTTGTCCTCCAGATCGTCGAGCTTGTCGGGGATCAGCGTCCAGGCCGCCATCGCGATGAAGGAGGCGGCAATCAGGTAGCGGAACCACGCCCCTTCGAGCCAGGCCGCCGCCTGCTGACCGACCAGCGCCGCGAGGAAATGGTTGGCGAGCGTCGCGACGAGGATGCCGAGGATGATCGGCACCGGCCGCTTGAAGCGGGTGGCGAGGACGATCGCGAGCAGCTGGGTCTTGTCGCCGATCTCGGCGAGCGCGACCAGCGCGGTGGAGGTGAGGAAGGCTTCCAAGACAGGTCTCCGGGCCGGGCGGTGCGAAACTCCAACGACACCATACCCTCCCGCCCGGCCTGAGCGGAAAGCATGGCGCCATTGGTCTCGCCCGAACGGGACCGAAGTCCCTGCTCCCTTCGCGCCATGGTCTCTCGACCAAGTATGTTGACGCGGAGGCCCGTCCGAAGACGGCTGGCTACTCCCCAGATGACTGTGGCGGCCCCTAGCTGCTTCACCGGCAGAACGCAAGTTGCCCTGCCCCGTCCAGTCATGGCATACATACCGCAACCACGAAAAATGGAGAGGGTATCATGGCCACCGCCGCCGCCGAGACCACCCGCGTCATGACCGACGCCGAATGGGAGGCGCGCCAGCAGCTCGCCGCCGTCTACCGGGTGTTCGACATGCTCGGCTGGTCCGAGATGATCTACAACCACATCACACTGAAGGTGCCGGGCGAGGATCACGCCTTCCTGATCAACCCGTTCGGGCTGCACTTCAGCGAGGTGAAGGCGTCGAACCTGGTCAAGATCGACATCGACGGCAACAAGCTCGACGGCAGCCCCTACCTCGTCAACCGCGCCGGCTTCGTCCAGCATTCGGTGTTCCACCGCAACCTGCCCGACGTGCACTGCATCATGCACACCCACACCACCGCGGGGATGGCAGTGAGCAGCCTGGAGGGCGGGCTTCAGCCGATCAACTTCTACGCCTGCAACTTCGCCGGGCAGATCGCCTATCACGACTTCGAGGGCGTGACGGTGCGCGACGAGGAAGGCGACCGGCTGATCGAGAACCTTGGCGACAAGCGCATGCTGCTGCTGCGCAACCACGGCATCGTCGCAATGGGCCGCACCCTGCCCGAGGCGTTCGTCAAGCATTGGGCGCTCCAGCGCGCCTGCGAGATCCAGCTCGCCACCCTGTCGATGGGCAAGCCGCTGGTCGTGTCCGAAGACGTGATCGCGGTCCATCAGCGCGACCTGCACATGGCGCAGGCATCGATCGCGCCCGGCGCGGCCGACTTCGCCGCGATGGTCCGGCTGGTCGACCGGACCGACAAGAGCTGGCGCGAATAGCGCGTCGCGGACCGCCAAGGTTCACACGCTTTTCGCATCGGGTGACGTTGTTCTCCTTCGCCTTTTCGCCAGCAGGTCATGGACTCAATTATAACCCATTTGGATCATGTAGGAAAATAAACCAGATTTAATCTGGTTAATCCATGGCTTGCATGAAGGGCGGAAATCGCCGGGCATAAGCGAGGACGTGACGGTGCGGGCGGTGCGGACGAAGGCATCGTGGAACATGTCGGTGCCGATGTTGGCGGATGCGCTTTTCGCAATTCCACTTTGCGCAGACCGGACAGCGAAAATATCGACAGGAGTGTCGACAGGTCGGCAACCCCGTCCCGTGCCTGATTGTCCACATGCGAGACGTCGGCGCAGACCGGATGCCGCATCGCCCCGGCTACACCCATCAGGTCGCCGGGATCGCGCGGCTGACCGACGGCCTGGCGATCGGCGGGGTTCGCCACCAGTTCCGCCAGGAAGGCGAAGGCTTTCGCGCGCTGCTGACCGTCGAGTTTCCCGCCAGCGTTCCCGGCCGCATGATCACCCAGCATTGCTGGCATCTGGCGGTCGATTTCCCGAACTGGATCGAGGCGGCAGCGCGATGATCGCGTGCCTGTTGATGGCCTTGCCGCTGCCCGGCCGCCGATGCATCATCGCGGCATGACCAAGTACCTCATCTCCTTTCCCGCCGAGGCCATGCAGGTCACTGACGAGGAACTGCCGGCCGTCTCCGTCGACTCGCATGCGGTAGTCGAGGAGGCGAAGGCAGCCGGCGTCTATGTCTTCGGCGGCGGGATCGACGAGGGCGTCGCGCCGGTGCGGGTCTCCGGCGACGGATCAGTGTCCAGCGAGACCTATCCGGGCAGCCGCCTCAATGGCGGGTTCCTGGTGCTGGAGGTGCCGACGCGCGAAGAAGCGGTCGACTGGGCGCGCCGGATCGCCATCGCGTGCCGCTGCGCGCAGGAGTTGCGCGAGTTCGGGTACGATCCGGCGAGCTAGGCGCGCAGATCGGGTGGGGGTTCCCGGCAGAAACCGACAATTGGGGGAGTGTTGTGAGAATGGCCTATCGATGGTGCGCGACCGCACTGGCCGCGCTGTGCGGCACCACAGCGTGTTCGGCCCAGCCCGCCGCGCAGCAGGGCGACCGGCAGATCATCACCGTTCCGTTCGACTTCTCGCCCGATGCGCGAAACCCGATGGATGCGTTCCGGCAACTCTATGCCGAACTTGGCCAGCGCGCCGCGCGGGAGGCGCGCGACCGCGACTATGAGCCCGTTGTCAGCCACGAACAGCTCAAGGACGGGCGCTGGACGCTGGTCAGCGCCATCACACCGCGCCGGGGCGTATTCTATTGGGTGCTGACGGGTCCCTATGACGTCTATGGATCGGGCAAGATGCTCGAAGCCCGGCGCGACCTGTCGGTATGCCGATTCACCCTTTCCTTCGACGGCCCGGCCATCGACCCACTCACCCCCACGCATAGCTGGTTTGCGCTGGCTGAACCGACCGGTCCAGCCGCCGTGATCAAACCCGAGTGCGCGGCACCGCTTCAGGTGGAGGTGGAGCGCATCGCGCGGTGGCGGAGCGATCGCGGCAAGGCGGTCTATACGACCCTTGGCGAGGCCAGTTCCGGCACGTTACGCGGGTGGCTGGTCGAACAATCCGAGGTCAATCATACCTTCGACGCGAGCGGCGCGGTCAACTCGCTCATCGAGCGCGGAGACACGGTCGTTCGGGCGACCGCCGCCGGTTCCTACAATTCCCCGATTGCGCACGTTACGACGCGAAGCGGGCGCAGCTTTGTGGGGTTTCATGACTCCTCCGCTGCGACGCAAGGCTATCCCGCCTGTGTCGTCGAGGGTGTGGCTTGGAGGGACGTGGCGGGCGCCCCTTATCCCCCCTCCCCCGTCATGGCCAGCGCAAGGCAGCTCTGTGAGCAGATCACGCAGCGCTATTCGGAGCTTGAGCGCAAGCGGATGGACCGCGAACTCGAGACGAACCCGATCCAGGTGGTTCCCATCGAGGAATTGCAACGGCGAGCGGGCGGCAAATAGGTCTCTTGGGCTGCTAGACCGTCTGCACGAAATCGCGGATCAGGTTCAGCACGGCGTCGGGCATTTCGCGATGCGGCATGTGGTGGCAGTCCTGAAGGATCACGGCGCGGCCGCCCGTCAGCGCGGCGATGCGTTCGGGGTGCGCGTTCGAGCCATATTCGTCATGGTCGCCATGCAGCGCCATCACCGGGCTGCGTAGCCGGCGGAGTTCGTCGTCCAGCGACCAGGTCGCGAAGGCGGGCGTCCGCCAGGTCTCGATCCAGGCGTCGAGCACCCAGCGCGCCTTGTCGCCATGATATTTCGCGACGCGATCGACCTGGCCTTCCGACTGGAACGCGATCCGGGCAGCCTCGATACCCGCAAGGGTCCGGTCCTCGGTAAAGGCCTGCGCCGCCAGCGTGATCACCGCATCCGTCTCGGCGGGGAACGCCGCGCCGCTCGCGATGGCCATGCCGCCGCCGACGCTGTGGCCGAACAGGATCATTCGATCGATCGCGAACGCGGCGCGGATCGGGGAAAGGCCCGAGCGCGCCTCGTCCTGGACGAAGTCGTGCTGGAGCAGGCCCGGGTGCGGGTCCGAGCGGCCGAAGCCTAGACGGTCGTACGCAATCACGCTCCGGCCGGTTACCGACGCGATCCGCGCGGGGAAATCGCGCCACTGATCGACCGATCCGAGGCTGTCGTGAAACAGTATGAACGGCGCAACTGCAGAGACCGGCGCCGCGCGCCACTCCCGGGTGAAGAGGCGACCGGCCGGGGTATCGACGTAGCGATCGAAGAAGGACGGGTTACGCATGGTACGCACGCGGGGGCCGGACAGGCCGCCCTTCACTCCCCCTTCGCGACCTTCACCAGCAGCGCGTCGACCTGAACCTGCGCACCGGCGACGGCGTTGAGGGTTTCGATCGTGCCGTCGAACGGGGCGGTGAGCGCCTGTTCCATCTTCATCGCTTCGAGCACCAGCAGCTTCTGGCCGGCAGTGACCGCCTGTCCCTCGGCAACCTCGACCGAGACGATGCGGCCGGGCATCGGGGCGAGGATCGAGCCGTCACCCGCGGCTGCGCCCGCGGCGCCGTCGGTGCGATCGGCGGTGACACGGAAGGTGGCGCCGCCATGGACGAGCAGTGCGGCACCGTCGCGCTCATGGCCGTAGAAATGCGAGGCGATGTCGCCGTGATCGGCTTCGAACGCCACACGCTCGCCATTGACGCTGACCGCACGTCCGGTTGCCGGGCCGCGGTTGAGGCGGAAGCCCTCAAGGCCATGTGCCATGAGCAGCGTGTCGTCGGGTACATCCTGCTCGAGCCAGTAGATTGCGCGCGTGAGATCGGCAGCGGTCGGCAGCGGATCGATCGTCAGTGCTTCGCCGCGGCGCTCGATCAACCCGGTATCGAGCCGGGCCTGCTCGAAATCGCCATCGCCGAGCAGGCGGAACAGGAAGCCGGCATTGGTGCGCACCGGCCAGACGGTGAGGTAGCTGAGCTCGGACCGCAGCGCGGCGATCGCCTCCTCCCGCGTGTCGCTGTGGACGATCAGCTTGGCGATCATCGGATCGTAGAAGGGCGAGATTACCGATCCCGCCTCGACCCCGGTATCGACGCGTGCATTGACCGGGAAATCGAGCACTTCGAGCTTGCCGGTACTGGGCAGGAAGCCGCGCGCGGGATCCTCGGCATAAAGCCGCGCCTCGATCGCGTGGCCATTGATCGACAGTTGCTCCTGCCTGAGCGGGATCGGCTCGCCGCTGGCGACGCGGAGCTGCCATTCGACGAGGTCGACGCCGGTGATCGCCTCGGTCACCGGATGCTCGACCTGAAGCCGGGTGTTCATCTCCATGAACCAGATGCGGTCGGCATGGAGGCCCTGCGAGGCGTCGGCGATGAACTCGATCGTGCCTGCGCCGACATAGTTGACCGCGCGCGCCGCCTTCACCGCCGCCTCGCACACAGCGAAGCGCGCCGACTTGTCCATGCCGGGCGCCGGCGCTTCCTCGATCACCTTCTGGTGGCGGCGCTGCATCGAGCAGTCGCGTTCGAACAGATGGACGATGTTGCCATGGGTGTCGCCGAACACCTGCACCTCGATATGGCGCGGGGCGAGGATGTATTTCTCGATCAGCACGCGATCGTCGCCGAAGGACGAGGCAGCCTCACGCTGGCACGATGCGAGCGCGTCGGCGAAGTCCCCGGCGGCATCGACGCGGCGCATGCCCTTGCCGCCACCGCCCGCGACCGCCTTGATGAGGACGGGATAGCCGATCTTGTCGGCTTCGCGCTGGAGGCGGTCGAGCGACTGATCCTCCCCCAGATAGCCGGGGGTGACCGGGACGCGGGCGTCCTGCATCAGTTTCTTGGCGGCGTCCTTGAGGCCCATGGCGCGGATGCTGTCGGGATGCGGGCCGACCCAGATCAGCCCGGCGGCGACCACCGCTTCGGCGAAGTCGGCATTCTCCGAGAGGAAGCCGTAGCCGGGGTGGATCGCCTCGGCGCCGGTGTCCTTTGCCGCGGCGATGATCCGCTCGCCGATTAGGTAGGATTCGCGTGCCTGCGAGCCGCCGATGTGGACGGCCTGATCGGCGCTGCGGACGTGGAGTGCGTGGGCGTCGGCGTCCGAATAGACCGCGACGGTGCGGATGCCGAGCCGGCGCGCGGTGCGGATAATGCGACAGGCAATCTCGCCGCGATTGGCGATGAGGAGGGAGTTGATCATGGCTTGCTTCCTGCTGGTGCGCCGCATGGCGGGGGCCAGGCTTCGCGGCTCCCGGGCTTGAGATCGGTGAGGTAGAGTTCGCCCGAACGGTCTTGCGATGCCTGGGCGAAGAGCAGCTTTTCCGCATCGGGCGAGAGCAGCGGGCCGACCTGGAACACGTCGGCGCGCGCGGGGATGCGGCCGGTTTCGCGCCAGACCCCGCCCTGCTTGCGGAACTGATAGAGGTGCGAACGGTCGCCACGGTCGGCGACGAGGATCAGCGTGCTGCCGTCGCCCGAGACTTCCGCCTCATATTCGTTGGCGGCGGTGCTGACGGGCGCGCCGAGGTTGCGGACCTGCCACGCGCCGGCCTGTTGCTGCGCAACATAGATGTCGCTCTGGCCGTGCCCGCCGGGGCGCGAGGAGCCGAAATAGAGGTTGCCGGCAGCGTCGATGCGCGGGAGCAGCTCGGACTGGGGCGAGTTGACCGGCGCGGGCAGGCGCACGGGGGCGGCGAAGCTGCCATCCGGGCTGCGCGCGGCATGGTAGATGTCGAAATCCTCGCCCTTCGGATCGTGGCGGGTCGAGACGAAATAAACGCCCTTGCCGTCGGGCGTGTAGCCTGCGTCGGCGTCGAAGGTCCCGGCGGGACCGGCGAAGGACGGCGGGACGGGTTTGCTCCAGGCGCCGTCGATGCATCGTGTCATGAGGAGGTGCCAGCCGCGGAAACTGGCATCGGCGGCGAGGTAGATCAGTTCGCGGCCATCGGGGGAGAAAGCCGGACTGGCCTCGTAGCCGGGGGTGGAGATCGCGTCGGGCGTCCAGCGCACAGGCGCTTGCGGCGCGGTAGAGGCACCGGTGAGCAGCAGCGCGGCTGCGGCGAGGCCCTTTCCCGCGATCATTTCGCCGCTACCGCTTCGATCTCGAGCAGCCAGGCGGGATCGTAGATGTCACAGACGATCACGGTGAGCGCAGGGGCATGATCGCCGAGGATGTCGCGGCGGATCACGGAGTTTTCTTCGCGATAGCCGCGATCGCTCAGGAAGGTGGTGACCTTGACGAGGTTGGAGAAGCCCATGCCTGCCGCGGCGAGTTGGGCTTCGACGTTGCGCCAGACGAGGCGGCATTGCGCGGCGAAGTCGGCGGGGACTTCTCCGGCGGTGTCGACGGGGATCTGGCCGCTGACGAACAGCAGCGATGCGCCCGGATCGACCAGCATCGCCTGGGCATAGCTGCCACCGGGTTGCGGGGCGTCGGGGGCGTTGATGGGGGTCATATAGAATCCTCCCCGGCACGGGGAGGGGGACCGTCGCGAAGCGACGGTGGAGGGGGCCCCGCCTCACGGCACGCGATCACGATTGCGGTGACGCAGCCTTCCATATTGCTCAGGACTTCAGCGGCAGGGAGCCGCAGCGTGCGAAACCCCTGATCTGCAGTGAAATGGTCACGCGCGCTATCCTGTTGCGGCTGATCGCCGCGCTCGTGCGCCTCACCGTCAACCTCGATCAACAGCCGTGCGGAGAGGCAAGCAAAGTCCGCGGTGTAGGGCGTGATCGGGAATTGTCTGCGGAAGCGATAACCCGCCGGGCGCGCTCGAAGCTGCTTCCACAACACTACCTCGGGCAGGCTCATTTCCTTCCGGAGTTTGCGGGCGCGCTTCACCTGGCGAACGGGCTGCTTGAGGACAGCGGGGCCCCCTCCACCCCTCGCCTGCGGCGAGCGGTCCCCCTCCCCGTTCCGGGGAGGATTTTCAGGGATGGCTGCTTCCCTCACATCCGGAACACGCCGAAGCGGGTTCCCTCCTCCACCGGCGCGTTGAGCGTCGCGGCGAAGGCGAGGCCGAGGACGTCACGGGTCTGGGCCGGGTCGATGATGCCGTCGTCCCACAGGCGCGCGGTGGCGTGCCAGGGATTGCCTTCATCCTCGTATTTCTGGCGGATCGGCGCCTTGAAGGCTTCGGCTTCCTCGGCCGACCATTTGTCGGCGTCGCGATGGACCGTGGCGAGGACCGAGGCGGCCTGTTCGCCGCCCATCACGCTGATGCGGCTGTTGGGCCAGCTAAACAGGAAGCGCGGCGAATAGGCGCGGCCGCACATGCCGTAATTGCCCGCGCCGAAGCTGCCGCCGATCAGCACGGTGATCTTGGGCACGCTGGCGGTGGCGACGGCGGTGACGAGCTTGGCGCCATGCTTGGCGATGCCCTCCGCCTCATACTTGCCGCCGACCATGAAGCCCGAGATGTTCTGGAGGAACAGCAGCGGGATACGGCGCTGGCAGGCGAGCTCGATGAAGTGGGCGCCTTTCACGGCACTCTCGCTGAACAACACGCCGTTATTGGCGAGGATCGCGACCGGCATGCCCCAGATGTGCGCGAAGCCGCACACCAAAGTGGAGCCGTAGAGCGATTTGAACTCGTGGAACTCCGAGCCGTCGACGAGGCGCGCGATCACTTCGTGCACATCGTACGGCGCGCGAACGTCAGTGGGGACGATGCCGTAGAGCTCCTCGGCGTCGAATTTGGGCGGACGCGGGTCGAGGATCGCGACATCCGGGGTACGGTCGCGCGGGAGATGGCTGACGATGTCGCGGACGATGGTCAGCGCATGCTCGTCATTCTCGGCGACATGATCGACCACGCCCGACTTGCGGCCGTGGAGGTCGCCGCCGCCCAGATCCTCGGCCGAGATCTCCTCGCCCGTCGCGGCCTTCACCAGCGGCGGACCGGCGAGGAAGATCGTGCCCTGATTGCGCACGATCACGCTCTCGTCCGACATCGCCGGAACATAGGCGCCGCCCGCGGTGCAGCTGCCCATCACGCAGGCGATCTGCGGGATGCCCTTGGCCGACATGTTGGCCTGGTTGAAGAAGATGCGGCCGAAATGCTCCTTGTCAGGGAACACCTCCGCCTGATGCGGCAGGTTCGCGCCGCCACTGTCGACGAGGTAGATGCACGGCAGCCGGTTGGCCTCGGCAATCTCCTGCGCGCGGAGATGCTTCTTGACCGTCATCGGGTAGTAGGTGCCGCCCTTCACCGTCGCGTCGTTGCACACGATCATGACCTGCCGGCCCGAGACGCGGCCGATGCCCGCGATCATGCCCGCACCGGGGACTTCGCCTTCGTACATGTCGCACGCGACGAGCTGGCCGATCTCGAGAAAAGGCGAGCCGGGATCGAGCAGCCGCTCGACGCGCTCGCGCGGGAGCAGCTTGCCGCGCGAGGTGTGGCGCTCACGCGACTTCTCGTTCCCGCCAAGTGCAGCCTGAGCGACATCGGCGTGGAGCCGCTCCACCAGCGCGCGATTATGCGCGGCATTGGCGCGGAAGCCTTCATCCTCAGGGGAGAGTGCGGATTTGAGGACGGGCGCGCTCATCTTGCGCACTCCGCACGGGCAGCGCACAGCGGCGCAAAGGGGGACTTCATGGCGACCATCCTGCTGCTCATCGCATCCAACATCCTCATGACCATCGCCTGGTATTGGCATCTGGGAAAAGCGGGCCTCGACAAGCCCCTTCTGACCGTCATTCTGATCTCCTGGGCAATCGCCGGAGCCGAATATTGCTTTGCAGTACCCGCCAATCGCGTCGGATATCTGGCGGGCTGGACGCCGGGCCAGCTCAAGATCGCCCAGGAAGCCATCGCGCTCACCGTGTTCGGGGTGTTCATGGTCGTGGTGCTGGGTGAAGCGCTGCACTGGCGCCACGCCGCGGCGTTCGTGTGCATCATGGGCGGCGTCGCCTTCCTGTTCGTCGGGAAATAGCTCACGCCGCGCCGGCCAGCGCGCAAATGCCCGCGGCGCTCAGCACCGGCCAGCCGACATGCTTGCCGCGCGTCCAGACGAGACTCACCAGACCGAGCGCGAGCCAGATCGCGCCGATCGCCCGGATCAGCGCAACCGGTGTGCCGGGCCAGACGACGGCGATCGCAGTGGCGGCCATCAAGACGCTGGTGACGTGCCAGGCATAGCGGATGATCGTGCGGGCAAAGCCGCCGGCCAGCACGCCGTGACGGGCACGCAGCATCGGGCCGATCAGCTTCGCCTCGCCGAGGATCGAATGGGTGATCCCCGTCGCAACCATCAACGCTGCAGAGGCCCAGAGCCAGATCACGCCGCGCCGATCAGCTCGCGGCCGATCAGCATGCGGCGGATCTCGTTCGTCCCCGCGCCGATGTCGAGCAGCTTGGCGTCGCGCAGGAAGCGCTCGACCGGCCAGTCCTTGGTATAGCCCGCACCGCCCAGCGCCTGAACCGCCTCGCCCGCGACCTTGAAGGCGTTCTCGCTGGCCAGAAGGATCGCGCCCGCGGCATCGAAGCGCGTGGTCTTGCCTGCGTCGCATGCCTGCGCCACCGCATAGACATAGGCACGCGCCGAATTGAGCGCGACGTACATGTCGGCGACCTTGGCCTGCATCAGCTGGAAGCTGCCGATCGCCTGGCCGAACTGCTTGCGCTCGCGCAGATACGGCAGGACGACGTCGAGGCACGCCTGCATGATGCCGAGCTGGATACCGGCGAGCACGGTGCGCTCATAGTCAAGGCCCGACATGAGCACGCCGACGCCGCCGTTGAGCGGCCCCATGACATTCTCCTCGGGCACTTCGCAATCGTCGAACACCAGTTCGGCGGTGGGCGAACCGCGCATGCCCATCTTGTCGATCTTCTGCCCGATGCTGAAGCCGGGCATGTCCTTCTCGATCAGGAAGGTGGTGATCCCGCGCGAGCCTTCGCCGGTCTTGGCATAGACGACGAGCGTGTCGGCATAGGCCGCGTTGGTGATCCAGAATTTGGTGCCGTTGAGGACGTAGCGGTCGCCCTTATGCTCGGCGCGCAGCTTCATGCTGACGACGTCCGACCCCGCGCCCGCTTCGGACATGGCGAGGCTGCCGACATGCTCGCCCGAGATCAGCTTGGGCAGATATTTCGCCTTCTGCGCGGGCGAGGCCCAGCGGCTGATCTGGTTGACGCAGAGGTTGGAGTGCGCGCCATAGCTGAGGCCGATCGAGGCCGAGGCGCGCGATACTTCCTCGCACGCGATGACATGTTCGAGATAGCCGAGACCGAGGCCGCCAAATTCCTCGTCGACGGTGATGCCGTGCAGGCCGAGCTCACCCATCGCGGTCCACAGCTCGTCGCGCGGGAACCAGTCGTCGGCGTCGATCTTCGCGGCGAGCGGCTCGATCCGCTCCTTCGCGAAACGCTGGGTGGTGTCGCGGATCATCTCCGCGGTCTCGCTCAGCGCGAAATCCATCTGGGGCAGGCTCATCAGGCTCTCCTGGGACTTTTGCCGCAGCTTAGCGGGTGAATGCGACGGAGAAAAATTGAAAGGCAACGCGCAACAGCATAGATGACATCTATGATCGACCGCTATCTGCTGCGCTATTTCCTTGCCGTCATCGATAGCGGGACGTTCACGGCGGCTGCCGCGCAGGCCAATGTCTCGCAGCCCACCCTCTCTGCCGGCATCGCCAAGCTGGAGCGCGAAACCGGGGCGAAGCTGTTCCGCCGCAACAGCCAGCGCGTCGAGCTGACCGAGGCCGGCGCGCGCTTTGCCGTGCATGCGCGGCGAATCGAGCGCGAGTTCAACCTGGCACAGGCCTCGATCGACGGGCTGGCGCCAGGCGGCACGCTGCGGCTGGGGGTGCTGAACACGATCGCCAGTGCGGAACTGGCCGCCTTCGTCGCGCTGGCCGGCCGCGCCGAACTGGCGGTCGAGCTGGTCGAGGGCAATGCCGCAGCGCTGTCGCAGCATTTGTCGCGCGGGCGGATCGACCTCGCGCTCACCGCGACACAAAGCGAGCCGGGGGCGGAGATGGAGCCGCTGCGGACCGAAGCCTTTGTCCTCGCCCTGCCCGCTTCGCATCCGCTCGCCGGCGAGGCCGCGATTCCGGGAGAAGCCCTGGCGGGGGAGACAATGATCGTCCGCCGCAATTGCGAGGCGCTGTCGGAGACCAGCCGCTATTTCACCCGGCGCGGCATCCGCCCCTTCTTCGCGCTGCGCACGACCAATGACGACCGCGCGCTGGAGATGGTCGCAGCAGGCCTGGGCGCGACGGTGATTCCCGAGTCGCACCGGCACCCCGGCGTCGCGAGTCCCGCGCTGCTCGGTTTTGGCGCCACGCGCACGCTGGCGCTGACCTGGGGCGACGACACCGCCGCGATCCGCGAGGCTTCGGCGCCGGTCACGGATGCGTTGCGCACCCAATTCGGGGGCTGACAGGCGACGAAGCAGCGCTATGTGAGGCGCAAATCAAGGGAGAGCAGCATATGGCCGGGCGCTATTTCGACGAGTGGCAGGTGGGCGACCGGATCGTGCACGACCTGCGCCGCACGGTGACCGAGACCGACAACCTGCTCGTCTCCACCCTCACCCACAATCCGCAGCCGCTGCATCTCGACGCCGAATATGCCGGCGCGACCGAATTCGGCCGGATCGTCGTCAACGGCACCTTCACCTTCGCGCTGCTGATCGGCATTTCGGTCGGCGATACGACGCTGGGCACGCTGGTCGCCAATCTGGGCTATGACGAAGTGCGGATGCCCAAACCCGTCTTCATTGGCGACACGCTGCGCGCCGAGACCGAAGTGGTCGAGCTTCGCCCGTCGAAATCGCGGCCGGGACAGGGCATCGTCACCTTCCGGCATATCATGCTGAACCAGCGCGACGAGGCGGTCTGCACCTGCCTGCGCAGCGCCCTGCTACAGGCGCGTGGTTGAGTATATATCCTCCGTTTCGGAAGATAACGCCTTCCGTTTCAGAGATACCCCATTACCCAGAACGATAATTCGTTAACCTAATCGGCGTATATACATCCCTGTAAACAGGGAGCAGTACTATGCGCCTGGTTTCGGAACGCCGCGGCACTGCGATCATAGAATTCGCGATCTTGCTGCCTGTGCTTATATCATTGCTGATGGGAATGATCTGCTACGGCCTTTACTTTGGCGCGGCGCATTCTGTTCAGCAACTGGCAGCGGACGCCGCGCGGCATAGTATTGCCGGCGCAACGCTGACTGAACGCCGGACGCTGGTTACTGGCTATGTCAATACGAACGGCCCGTCCTACTTCCTCGTCCGTGCCGAACGACTGAGCGAAGTCAGCGCGACCGAGCAGGCCGGCGGGCGGCTGCGCGTCCGGATTTCCTATGACGCGACCTGGCTTCCGATCTTCGGCTTCTCGAAGCTCTTGCCGCTGCCGCCCGCGACCATCACGCGCGACTGCGTAATTCTGGGGGACGAGACGTGACCCGCTCGCTCCGGCGCGATCACCGCGGGACCGCCGCGATGCTCGCGGCCGGCGCCTTCCCGTTTCTGCTGGCCGCCACCGCTGCCGCCATCGATGTCGGCGCGGTCGCGCTGGAGCGGCGGCGGATGCAGGGCGCGGTCGACGCGGCTGCGCTCTCCGCCGTGCAGGATCTGTCCAGCGCCGATACGCGCGCACGCAACGTGCTGACCGCAAACCGGGTCGAGCCATCGGCATCCACCCAGGTGGCGACCGGCGCGGTCGCGGGCAGCGGCACCGCACGCACCTTCACCCCCGGCGCAATGGGGGAAGCGGTGCGCGTCACCACGACCTATCCCAATCCCAGCTACTTCCTCCGCGCGCTGGGCCTGCATTTCAACGACTCTCGGGTCAGCGCGGTCGCAGGCCGCCGCAATCTTGGCGCGATCTCGATCGGGTCGGGCGTGGCTTCCTTTGATAACGGGCTGGTCAACAGCCTGACGCGCGGACTTACCGGATCCACCGTCGGCCTGTCGCTGGTCAGCTACCAGGGACTGGCCAATGTCGACGTCAATTTGTTCACCTTTCTCGATGCGGTCGCGGTGCGCGCCAATCTCGGCGCGATCAGCTATGACCAGATGCTGACGCAGACGATCGAGCTCCCCGCCCTGCTGCGCGCGCTCGACGATGTGAGCAGCGGTCAGGGGCTGGGCGCGGTCGCCGCCGGGATCAACGGGGCGCCACGGTCGATCAAGCTCGGCGACCTGATCGGGCTCGACATGGCCGGCGCGGGAACGGCCGGCAGCGGAGGCGCTTCGGCGCTGCTCGCGAAGGTGAAGGCCAACGAACTGCTGGGCGGCCTGCTTTCGGTGGTCAATCGCGATCATGTCGTCTCGCTCGACCTTGCCGGCAGCGTGCCCGGCCTCGCCTCGCTGCGCGCCGAGATCAAGGTCGGCGAATCGATGCAGTCGAGCCCGTGGATGGCGGTCGACGACCAGGGCGGGATCGAGGTGAACACCGCGCAGGCGCGGATCAATCTGGTTGCCGAAGTCGGGCCGCTGCTTGGCCTGGGGGTCAAGCTGCCGCTCGCCGCCGAAGTCGCGCCCGCGCGCGCGGTCCTCGACGCGCTGCCCTGTGCACCGCGCGATACCGCCGCGGTGCGGGCCAAGGCCGGTGTGGCGAAGCTCGCCATCGCCGACCTCGCCGTCACCGACTCGATCCCGTCCAGCGCCGCCGCGCTCACCCCCGCCCCGCTGATCCGCGCGCCGCTGATCTCGGTCGATGCCAAGGCGTACGGCGCACTCGAATCGTCGAGCTGGCAGAACATGACCTTCACCAAGGCCGAGATCGCCGCCCATCAGGCCAAGTCGATCGCGACGACCGACGGCGTCTCGACCTTGCTCGGCACGATGCTGGCGTCGACCGATATCGATGTGAACGTGCTCGGACTCGGCCTCGGGCTGGGCCTTCCCGGCGAGAACCAGATCGTGGCGAAGCTGCTCCAGTCCGCCCCGTTGCTTGAGACCACCCTGTTCCAGCTGCTGGGGGTCGCAGGCCTCAGCATCGGCACGGCGCAGGTGCGCGTCGATGGCTATCGCTGCGGCAAGCCGGTGCTGATGGTATGAGCGAGGGGGAGAAGATGGAGCATCTCACGCTCGACCGCGCCTATCCGTGCGACATCCGCTTCTTCCGCGAGCGCGCACGCGAGGAGCGGCGGCGCATCCGCCACGCCGACTCCGATCGGGAGCGGCAGGTGCATGCCGAAATGGCCGAACATTACGACATGGTCGCCGAGCTGCTCGCGGCCAAGGCGGGAACCAGACCGCGTTCGCTGACGGCGTTGCTGCGGCGCATGCTCGAGCTGCTCTTCCCCGGCTGAGCGAGCCATGCCGCCCGGGCTTGGGTTTCGTGCGGCATCCGCTAGGGTATGCGCCGCATGACCCGGTTCACCGTCAACAACCAGCCCGTCCAGTACAAGCTCGACGCCAGCACCCCCTTGCTCTGGGCGCTGCGCGACGCATCGAACCTGACCGGCACCAAATATGGCTGCGGCACCGGCGATTGCGGCGCCTGCACGGTCGATATCGATGGCGCTGCCGTGCGGTCGTGCCAGGTCACGATCGGCGCGATCGAGGGCAGTTTCGTCACCACCATCGAAGGGCTGGCGGAGAATCGCGCGCATCCGGTTCAGCGCGCCTTCCTGGCCGCCAATGTCGGCCAGTGCGGTTACTGCATTCCCGGCATGGTGATGGCGGCGTCCGCACTGCTGCGGAAGAATCGCAATCCGTCGGACGAGGATATCGCGGCCGCGATCACCAACCTTTGCCGCTGCGGTATCTATCCCCGGCTGGTCGAAGCCGTGGGACGCGCGGCACGGCTTGCCCGCGGCGAGGATGACAGCTCCCCGGAGGAACCCGACGATCAGCAGACGACCGTCGAGCCCGAAACCTGAATCCTTTCGCAATGCTGTCAGCGCAATTCAGACGCGTGTCAGCCGACTCGGTGCATTAGCGGGTTATTCTGAACGCCGGCGCTCTGCCGGAGCGGAGGACCGAGATGAAGAAGTTTGTTCTGGCCGCCCTGATCGGCGCGACCATCCTGACCCCCACCATGGCGGTCGCACAAGAGCGTGGCCAGTGGCGCGGCCGCGACGGCGGCGGCGAACAGCGGCAGCAGCAGCGCGAGCAGTTCCGCGCTCAGCGGGAGCAGTTCCGTGCCGAGCGCACGCCGCAGCAGCGCGAGCAGTTCCAGGCGCAGCGCGAGCAGTTTCGTGCCCAGCGCGAGCAGCAGCGTGCGCAGCAGCCGCAGTTCCAGCGCCCCGAGCGGCCGGAAGGCACAACGCCGCAATGGCGTCAGCAGCGCCCCGACGGCCAGCGCGACTGGCGTCAGGACCGTCGCGAGACTCGCCCTGAAGTCCGTCCGGACCGGCCCGAGGGTCAGCGCGACTGGCGTCAGGATCGCCGGGATGACCGCCGTGACGACCGCCGTGACTGGCGCGACGATCGCCGGGACGACCGCCGCGACTGGCGCGGGGATCGCCGGGACGACCGGCGCGACTGGCGCAACGACCGCCGGGACGACCGCCGCGACTGGCGGGGCGACCGTGGCGGCAACTGGAATCGCGGCTGGCGGCAGGACCGCCGCTATGACTGGGGCGACTATCGCACCCGCAACCGGAACATCTACCGGCTGCCGCGCTATTATGCTCCCCGCGGCTATAATTACGGCTATCAGCGCTTCTCGATCGGGCTGACGCTGGGCGCGATGCTGTACTCGTCCAGCTACTGGATCAACGATCCGTTCTACTATCGCCTGCCCCCGGCCTATGGCCCGTATCGCTGGGTGCGCTACTATAACGACGCGCTGCTGGTGGACATCTACACCGGCGAGGTCGTCGACGTGGAATACGACATCTTCTGGTAAGCCCCTTATCGATCGTCACGCGCGGAGGCCCGGCCGGCAACGGCCGGGCCTCTTGCGTTTCGCGGCGCCCTCGGCAAGTTGGCGATGATGAGCATCTTCGCCAAACCGAAACCGAAACAGGGCGGCGCCTCGATGACGCGCGCGCGCGCCGGGCAACAGGTCACGACCCGGCTCGAAGCCAATCCGGCGATCCGCAAGGCCAAGGTCGATGCCGCGCAAATCTACTATTATCCCGGCTTCCTCAGCGATGCCGAGTGCGACACGCTGATGCGGCTGATCGACGCCAATCGCCGTCCCTCGACGCTGCTCGCGGCTTCGGAAGACCCCGAGTTCCGCACCAGCGAGAGCTGCGATCTCAACCGCTGGTCGCCCGAGGTGCGCCCGCTGGACGAGCGGATGGCGAACCTGCTGGGCGTCCCCCCCGAACATGGCGAGACGATGCAGGGCCAGCGCTACGCCCCCGGCCAGCAATTCCGTCCGCATTACGACTGGTTCAGCGAGAATCAGGAATATTGGACCGCGATGAAGGCTTCGGGCGGCCAGCGCACCTGGACGGCGATGATCTACCTCAACGAAGTCGAGGAAGGCGGCGCGACCTGGTTCCCCCAGGCCGGAATCCGCGTGATGCCCAAGCGCGGCCTGTTGCTCGCCTGGAACAACATGAAGCCCGACGGCTCCCCCAACCCCGGCACGCTGCACGAGGGCAGCCCGGTGGTGAAGGGCACCAAATACATCATCACCAAATGGTTCCGGGAGTTTCCCTGGATCAACATGCCGATCAAGACGTACTGATCGGGCAGTTGCGCTGTGTTCAGCGTCGCTGAACCGCAATCAAACCAGGTCGTGAGCCCATAACGACCGCTTTCGGCACAAGGACTAAACGTCCGAGATTGGGTGGGAAACGGTCAGTCCGTGGGTGAAGAGCGGACAAACGAGCCTCACTCGCCTCAATGCTGCCAGATAAAGATTTTCTCACCGCGACGCCACGCGACGGCTGTCCAAATTAAGTACGTCGCCCAGCCCACGCCCAGAAGCGCGTAGAATGCGCGCGCTCCCATTTCGTCTGGAACGATCGATCCGAGATAGAGCGCTATTAGGACGAACATGAGTGTTGATCGTTCGGTCACGGGTGGCCCTTCCTATGGCAGCAGCAAGAAGGCTGGCTGCCATTTGGTATGATACCGTCATCCATGTCCGCAATGGGGTCGCTTCCGGACAACCCGCTCTTATTGAGTCTACGGCCTAAAGCAGCATCCCGTCGCCGCCGCTGCGCAGCGCAAGCACGCGGCCGATCGTATCGAACAGCGCGTCCATCGCCACCGGCTTGAACAGCACTTCGTCCGCACCCGCGGTCAGGCAGCGCTCGCGCAGGTCGATCGCGGTATCGGCGGTGACCACGATGATCGGCAGCTCGGCCTTGGCGTCGTCGCGCGCGCGGATGCGCTCGATCGCCTCGATCCCGTCCATCCCCGGCATGCGCAGATCGACCAGCACGACGTCGAAATCCTCCGCGCCGATGCGCCGCAGCCCTTCTTCGGCATGCTCCGCCTCGGCCATCGACGCGCCGGCCACGTCGAGCATGTCGCGAACGACACGGCGGTTCATCGGGTCATCTTCGATAAACAGGATATTCATGTGCGGGCCGTGCCCATCTCGTTGGCGTCGCGAGCTGAGGATATCATATGTGTGCTATCGTCTTAAGCCGCTTGTGACACAAGCCGGGTTGCGGCGGATGGCCCAGAATTTTGTGGGCGTCCTGCGACAAGCGCCTCGATCAGCGCTGCGCCGGCAACGGGCTTGGCAACCACGGTGTCGGCGCCGGCCTCCGCCAGCGCCGCGAGCATCGCGTCGTCCGGCTTGACCCAGAGCACCGCGGTCCGTGCGCCCTTTTCCTTCGCCGCCTTGTTGAGGTCGGCCAGAATCGCGACCGCATCCTCCCCGGCCGCCTTGAGCGTCGCTTCCTCGCCGAGCAGCAGCACCGGTCCGGTGCCGGGCAGCATCGCCAGCGCTTCGTCGGGAGTCGCGGCGAACTGGACCGCGGAGAAATGCGGTTCGAGCAAGGTGCGCAGCATGCCGCGCGCGATCGGGTTGCGGTCCAGCACCACAACCGGTTCGCCCGGCCCGTCCGCTGCGCCCGCACCGTCCGGCGCCGCGGCCTCGATCAGCGGCAGGTCGATGGTGAAGGTCGTCCCTTCGCCTTCCACGCTCGCGACCGACACCTCACCGTCAAGCGCGCGCGCCAGATTGCGCACGATCGCCAGCCCCAGCCCGGTCCCGCCGAACTTGCGCGTGGTGCCCGCATCGACCTGGCGGAAGGATTCGAAGATCTCCTCATGCTTCTCCGCCGGGATGCCGATCCCGCTGTCGGACACCGCGATGCGCAACCGCCCGTCCGCCGCCAAAGCCTTGACCGCGACCGTTCCCTTCTCGGTGAATTTGAGCGCGTTCGAGAGCAGGTTGAACAGCATCTGCCGCAGCCGTCCGGCATCGGTCTCGACCCAGACCGGCGCGCCGTCGGTCTCGAGCCTGAAGTCGAGCCCCTTGCCGCGCGCCTGCTCTTCCCACATCCGCGTCACGTCGCGCAGCATCGCGTGCAGATCGGCGGCGGCCAGCTCGACCGTCAGGTTGCCGGTCTCCATCTTCGCCACGTCGAGAATGTCGTCGACCAGCGCGCGCATCGTCATGCCCGCGCCGTGCACGATCCCCAGCCGGTCGCGCGTCTGTGCCGGCACGGTCGGGTCGCGCAGCATGATCTGGGTCATGCCGAGGATGCCGTTGAGCGGGGTGCGGATCTCGTGGCTGGTCGTCGCGAGGAACTCGGTCTTGGCCTTCAATGCCTTTTCGAGCGCGACGTTGGTCTCGCCCAGTTCGACGTTCGCGGCGCGCACCTGGTTGCGGCTGCGGCGGATCGTGAACAGGCCGATGCTCAGCAAGGTGATGATGATCAGCGTCGCACCGCCCACCCCGAACAACAGGGTGCGCTGGAACTCGGCCTCGCGCCGCGCCTCGTCCGCCTTCAGGTTCGCGATGCGCAGTTCCTGATTGGCATAGTCGAAGCGCGCGGCCATCAGCGCGGTGCTGGTCGAGGTTGCGAGCTGCGCCGCCTCGTCGCCCAGCTTGCGCACGCGCTCGAGGTGGGTGAGCGCCATCTGGCTCTCGCCGCGGGCGCTGTAGATGTCATAGGCGATCAGATGCGCGTCGCGCATCGCGATCGGCGTGGTGGCCAGATCGACGCCGGCAAAGCTCCGCTGGATCAGGCTCTTCGCCCGGTCGAGATTGTGCCGGTCAAAGGCAAGCTGCGCGGATACCGCCAGCAGCAGGGGTTCCGAATTGGGCGACGCGCCCTGTGCGATCAGCCGCTGCGCCTCGGCGATGACGGTTTCGGCCTCGTCGATCTTCTTGTCGTGATTGAGCGCGCGCGCCAGGTTGATCAGGATCGGCGGCAGCAGCGTCGCGCTGTTCAACGACCGTGCCGTCGCGAGCGCACGCCGGTACTGCGCCACCGCCTCGGCCGGTTTCTCCAGCCGCAGCAGCACGTTGCCGCGATTGTTGTAGAGGAACAGCGAAAGGCGCGGATCGCCCTCGTAGATCTCGGCCGCCTGCCGGAAATACTTGTCGGCGCTCGCGAAATCATTGGCCTCGGTATAGAGGTTCGCGATCGTCTGCAGGACGATCGACTGGCTCCTTTTCTCACCCACCGCGCCGAAGATGTTGAACGCTTCCTGGAGCGACGCCAGCGCCTCGGCCGGCCGCAGCTGGTCCTGCTGAACGCCCGCGCGGGCGATGAGCAAATCGCCACGAAGCTTGCTGGGTTCGGGATAGGCGCTGATCAGCCGGAGCGCGCGGGTGATTCGCGGCGCCGCCGCATCGGCATTGCGCGTGCGGATCGATGCTTCGCTCTGGAGCCACAGCGCGGTGGCGGTCGCGGTCGCCTTTGCGCGCGGATCGGCGATCGCGGCTGCACGCTGCTCGGCTTCGCCGGCAAGCTTCAACGCCTCGTCCGGCTCTGCCATCATCGCCGCCTTGGCCCGGTCGTTCAGCGTGTCCGCCGCGCTCTGCTGCGCAGCCGCCGGGACCGACAGCCCCAGCGTCAGCGCCGCAAGGATGGAAAGAAGCCGGCGCATCAGCCGCTCTTGCGCCAAAAGCCCTCCGGCCGCGCAAAGGTGGGCCGGATCGCCGACGCCGCCTTGTGCCCTTCCTCGTCGAGGAACCGGATGAAGGCGTCGAGCGCGACCGGACGGCTGATCAGGAAGCCCTGAACCATGTCGCAGCCCATCACGCTCAGCAGCGCCAATGCGGCCGGCGTCTCCACGCCTTCCGCAGTCACTTCCATCTCCAGCGCGTGCGCAAGGTCGATGGTCGAGCGGACGATCAGCGGATCGCGGTTGCTGCTGGTCAGCTGCATCACGAACATCTTGTCGATCTTGAGCTCGGTCGCGGGGAGCTGTTTCAGATAGGCGAGCGAGGAAAGCCCCGCGCCATAATCGTCGATGGCCAGCGGGATGCCGATCTCCGAGAAGGACTGGAGGTGACGGATCGCGCTGTCCGGATCGCGGATCACCGCGGTCTCGGTGATCTCGAACCCGATCTTGGCGCCGGTCTCGCGGATGATCCGGCACGCCTCGGTCACGAATGCGGCATCGGCCAGGAGCACGCCCGAAATATTGATGAACACGGGCATGTCGTACCCGTGCGCGGCCAGCACCTGCTGATCGGCAATCACCTGGCGCAGCGTCCACAGCGTGAGGCCGGCGATCTCGCCCCCTTCTTCGGCGGCGGAGATGAAGTCGCCGGGCAGGATCAGCCCGCGCACCGGATGCCGCCAGCGCACCAGCGCCTCGGCGCCGGTGACGGCTTCCTTCCGGACATGGACCTTGGGCTGATATTGCAGGAACAGCTGCCCCGAGCTGATCGCGCGGGGCAATTCGCGGATCAGCGCCAGCCGGTCGAAGGCGATGTCGGTCTGCGAGAGATCAAGCGTCACGATCCGCGATTCGGCGCGCGCCTGTGCCAGCGCCGATTCCGCAGCCTCGGTCAGCCGGACCTCGTCATCCTCGACCGCCGGTGCCACCGCGATGCCCCAGCGGAGCTGAATCACATGCCGCTCGCCATCCAGATCGATGGTGCGGGTGAATTCGCGCGCCAGCCGTTCGATCACGGCGGTCGCGGATTCGGCCGAATCGGCTTCGAACGACATTTCGAGCAGCGAGCGGCCGGCCGCGGCAATCCGGACATCGGGCTCTATCCGTCCGATATGGTCGGCCAGATCGCGCACCAGCGTGTCCGCACGGGGCCGGCCGAGATGCCGGCGGAGTGACTGAAAATTCGAGATTTCGCAAAGCGATAGCGCCCGCCATAGCCCCGCAGCCGGACCATTGACCCCGTCCCGGCGGACAACCGCGCCATGCTTGCGCGAAAGCGCCATCGGCATGGGCACATCCAGCCGCGCCGGCAGTCCTGACGACGCGGCGTCATCCGCCAGGAATGGCGAATTCGTGACTTCGGCGGGTTCGACACGCTCGGACATCGGATCCGCGAATAACTCCCACTCTTGAAGGAACTCTTAAGGACGAAACGATCGCCGCGGGGCGCCCCTCCTGTCCACCGCTGTCAGAGAATCTTGATTTAGAGTTAAAATTCTATTAAGCATCCGATTGTGCGCGTAATGCGCACGATGGGAGAAAATGAATGTTCGATTTCCTGTTTCGGGAAGGCTACGGCGAGTCGCTTCGCCCCTGGTAATCCCGGATAGCCCGGGTGGGCGGCGCCGCGGATGGTCCGCGGTCCTCGACCCGTCCGGGCTCTCTTCTCGACGATGAAAACGCTGAAGGCGGCGCGCATCCTTGCGGATCGCGCCTTTTTTGCGCCTGAAGCACCGCAGCAGCCGCGGGCCCGCACCGGCAGCCGCCCCTTGCCGTCCCACCCTGTTGCGCTAAGAGCGCGCTGACGTTCAGCGAAAGGGCTTTGGCGTGCGAATAGCGATGATCGGCACGGGCTATGTGGGTCTGGTATCGGGGGCGTGTTTCTCGGATTTCGGGCACGAAGTG